>CAWAEI010000020.1:0-122134 GCA_963780995.1 uncultured delta proteobacterium | reverse complement strand
CGGGCTCAGGTTCCCCCCAGACTTTATGACACCCCTGCCAGATGCATTTATAAAGCATGGCACCCCCCCCAGCGGCACTCCCCCGAATGCCACCAAAAATCTCCTAAATTGTAATAGATATCTTTTCAATTAAAAAACTATTTTTATGATATTTGGCGCCAAACGTATTGACCAGGTTCCTGGCTTAGAGACCCCCGCACGGGGGAAGGCAAGAGCAGAAACATGATCGAATTTTTAGCAATTAGGGTAAGCATCTGATTCGTTTATCGGTTTTTAAGCGTTTAAGTTGAATGATTTACCGGCAGTAATAGTTTGCCGGTGGCTGAGAAAATCAAATGTATGGGGTTAATAAATGCCCCGGCGATAGCGTTCGGTTTTGATGGGGACAATATTCCAGCCCGGCTCGTAGACCACAGGCGGGGGGGCAGGGGGGCGTTTACTGGTTCGTTGCTTGAACCAGGAGCGCAGTCCAGCGATGGGGTTGGGCAAGGGGCGGTTTGGCGTTTTCGGTGGGCAGTTTTGGGTGGAAATCGGTTGGGGCCGGGGCCGGAAAAAGGTTTTGAGTTTGGCGGCCAGTGTTGCCGGTGGGGGTGGGCCGATTTTCCAAGGGCTCCGGGCTGGAGGGCGCGGGCAGGGCGCAGGACGGCGGGAGGGTGACGAGCGCGGCGTTGCTTTCCATCTGATCGGCGGGAGGCGCTTCGCTTTGGCTGGCGCCACCCTGCGGGTCCCGCCCGATACAGGGATTTTTCGCTAGTTTTTTCGCTTACCTTATATTCTTGATATTGTTCGTTATTGTCTATAGAACGGCACGAGAATTTTCGCGGTAATTTCGCACTTTTTCGCGGTCAATTGCCGGGTTGAGCGTTGGGCGAAGAAAGGGAAAGGCTTGGAGAAACGGGTCAGGAGCGGGTGCCGGAGAAGGGAGCGGTGGGAGTTTCGAGTTCCGAGTTCCGAGTTTCGAGTGGGGGGTAGGCGTGATGGGGTTCGGTTTTCCGCCTGACAGGGGGGTTTTTGGCCTAGTTTTTTTGATTGACTTAGATGATTTATTTTGTTGGTTAATTTGTTTAGCAGGGCGGCGATTTTTCGCGCTAATTTCGCGCTTTTTTCGCTTAATCCGCGAATGAATTTCGGCGGCCTTTTGCCGGTTTGCGGCTGGGGAAGCGTCGGTTCAAACCGGGAGTGGCGAGAATAGAGGGTGAGGCCAGGGTCGGGTCAAGGTCGAGTCTGGACAGCAGGCGGGAGAGTTCCTCGGCCACGCCGGCTTTGGCAGCACGGTCGTCAGGTTCAGCAGCAGCCTCGGCAGAGCCGTCTGCGTCGGCAGCATCCAGATCGGGGAGAGTAAGCTCCGGGCAGGGGAAGAAGAGGCCGGCGGCGATGGCCCGGTGGCTGTCGGTGAGGAGCTGCGGGTCGGTGGGCAGGAGGCTGTCCTGGGTGGCCCACTGGGGCGAGGCCAGAAAGCGGTAGACCATGTCCGACTCCAAGGGCAGTTCCTGTTTGGCGAGGGAGGTAATTATCCGGGTCCCGGCGGTGGCGGCCTTGAGGACAACGGCAGCGTCCCCCTCGGCGTCGGCGGTCTGGGCGGTGTTCTGGATCTGGGCCAGGAAATTGTTGAGCTTGACGAAGAAACTTAGGCTCAGGTTGTCCCGCAACCTGGCCCGGATCCCGGCGAGTTTTGGCCTCGAGGTGTTTTTTATGCCGGGTCCAGGGCCGAGATACTGGGGCCGTATTGATGGCTCAAGGCCTCGTAGGTGGCGTCGCCGGCCAGGAGGGCCTGGTCGATGGCCTGACGTTGGGGGTGGGCGCAGGTGGTGCATTTCATATGGGACTCCGGTTTTCAGTTTCAAAAAACAGTTTTCGGTTTTCGGTTAAAAGCTTTAAAAAGGCTGTCAGCTTTCAGCTCATAGCCAAAAGGAGCCGAAAAAGGAAGAATAGTACTGGGATCGGGTATACTAAATAAGTGGAAAAATTGACAGAACAGGTGAGACAGATGTCGCAAAATGAGGCGAGGGGCATGGGGCCAGAGGATTAGGGGGAAATTTTAAGGTAGGCGGCACGGCCCGCCGGGATAGATTTTTTACCATGATGATATGAGATCGTTAAAGGTCTTTTTAGAAACTTATTGGGTGTATATAAGTAGTGATATGCCACGGGAGATTTTTAATTTACAATATTTATGTAAACTTATCAAAATTTATAGGACAGAAGGGAAACTGCCTGCAATGTCCAAACATTGAAACAAACGTTTCATTTACTTAACACTAAAGCCCGTTTTTTCTTATTGATGAGTAATTAATTCAATTAGTTATAATTTGCACGAAAATTGCAATATATTATGTCGGATTAAAATAATTATGATGGGGAAAGAGGCTGGACCAAAACGAAATCGCTGTTTCCTACTTGTCTTAGAGCATGAGGCGAAGATGAATCATCTACGGCCGCAAAGTTCTATTCGACAATTTTCATAATGTAAGAATGTCTTATTTTTTAAACACGATGATCAGTTATTTAAACAAAAACCCGATATTTTTTGATTAAAAAAAAGAAAATATAAATTATATCAAGAAGTAATGGAAATATAGGTTATTGGCACGATTCTTGGGTATAAATCTTAAATAGAAAATTGCCCAAATTTTACAATAAAGGAGAGATAAGGAAGGCGTCACCAATAATTTAGGCAGCAATTGGCGTAATCAACTAAAAAGGAGGAGGAGTCGATGTTTCGAAAAATGAACATGCTGTTTCTGGTTTTGGTAATGGGGCTTTCTATCTCCTTGCCAACGGCTAACGCTCTGGTGATTAATATTAATGCAAGTCGAGCTGGCGGGTAATACCGCGGCCCTGGCGGCCTTTAATCGCGGGGCGGCCCAGTGGAGCCAATATTTCAACGATCCCATCACCGTCACCATCGCTGCCGACCTCTTAGACATGGGCAGCCCCACTATTATCGGTTCGACTTCCGCGGTGTTTTTAGCCGGAGGCTACAATTTAATCCGTAATCAAATGGTGGCTGATGCCGCTCCCTATCTCAATAACAGCATTGTGGCCAGTCTGCCCACCGTGGCACAATTTTCTGCCTTTGTTCCCCTCGGGGTTTGGTATTTCTGCGACCATGTTTGCCACCAAAGCCGATTTGAAGGCCATGGGCTTCCCCGGCCTGGATGCCGCCTTCGGGGCCAAGGACACCGATGGCCAACTCCGGTTTTAGTTTTGATTATGACAACAGCAATGGCGTCACCGCGGGTACGATGGATTTTGAGACCGTGGCCGCCCATGAAATCGGACATGCTTTGGGCTTTGTCTCTGCGGTCGATGACGTGGATTATTATTTGTCTCAGGGACAAACAGCTATTGTAAACCTTCAGCCTCTGGATCTCTTCCGCTTTCGCCCGATTGATAATCCGACGACCCCGGCCCAATTCACTACTAAATCCCAGGTCGCTGCTAACCGGCGGGGCGTCTAATTTCAGCGACACTGCTAATGTCTACCCTTTTTCCACCGGCTTTTTCACCGGCGACGGTCGTCAGGCCAGTCACTGGAAAGACGATGATATCACGGGCACCCTTATCGGGCTCATGGATCCCACCCTGAGCTATGGGGTGATCGAAGACGTGGCCGGAGCGGATGTGCGGGCCATGGATCTCATCGGTTATGATTTCGTGGCGACGCCGCTGCCTTCCACTGTAATGCTGCTGGGCCCTAGCCTCCTGGGACTGGTTGGCTGGAGGAGGTTTAGGAAGAATTAACCAGCTATTTCCTCTTAACGATAATCTAAGGCAGGGTCAGCCATGGCCCTGCCTTTTTGTTACTCATCGTATAGCAAGTTACTTGGCGAAACAGTAATTTCTATAAAATATAGCGATTCTCGAAAGTCTTTTCCATGGTCCAAAATGGGCACGGCACGCCGTGCCTCTACGAAAAGAAATTATTTTCGAGAATTAGTATAACGAATACTTCCAGGTATGGTCGGCATAGTGAAACCCTGCAAGACGATCTGCGGGAGCGCAGCCATAACAGTTAGTTTCCATTTTGAGGTTTCGTTGAGGCTCTAAAAGAAAGCCATCTGCCGTTGAGATTATTCCCTCCGGCCAAGGTTGCGCCGGCGCCCGTCTATTCTTATATTATTTATAGTATTATGCAAAAGGTTTGGGAGACAACATCCCTGGCATTCATGCTTATTGCTGCTGTGGCGGCTGGTGCCAGGATTGAGCCGCGGCCCCTGTCGCCGGAGCACATCACATTAAACTTTTAATGAAAGCCGCACGATAAATAACCCAAACTAAAAGAGTTTCTTGAAACCAATCTGAACCGTAAATTTTTTAATTGGCCCGCACCTTCCTGGGATTTTTCCATGCTGACTCTGGTCGCTCTGTATTATCATCCCGAATTAGATGTGGCCAGGGCTAAGCATATTAGCACCAATACAAAATAAGGGGAAATTTATGAAAGTAAAACTTTTGTTGAGTGGTGCAGTAATTTCATTGTTCCTTTGGAGTTCAGCAGTTTTAGCTCAAGGCATGGAAAAAAATAATCCTATCTATAAGGAATTGGCTGAACAGGGAAAGATGACGACAGGAGAGATAACTGATGTTTATGGCGTGCCGTGCGTAGAAATTATGCTGAAGAGTGGTGAAACCATAAAGAAATTTATCCATTCCATACCTTCTTTAAAGAAAATATCTATTATTGCTGAGGACAGAATTGCTCTTATTAACAAAACCCACTATCTATTGAATATGGATGGGCCCGAGTCCGATAACATGAGCACCGTTAAGAACAAAATCTTCGTGCCCCTGGACTATGCCATCGAGCCGAAAATTCTGCCGGAATTTTGGTCCGGGGCGGCCGAGCATGAAAAGTTCATTCTGATAGATATCCGCCAGCAATATCTCGGCCTTTATGAAAAAGGAAAATTGAAACACTGTTATCCGATTTCTTCCGGAACCTCGAAATCGCTGCCCTTTAAAAAATTCGCGATAAACCATATGGATGAATTTCATAACTCCAGTCTATTTGACAATGCGCAGATGGATCTGGCCCTGAATATCGGCAGTAATTATTTCATTCATGAAGGCATAGTTCCTGGATATGCCGCCTCCCACGGCTGTATCCGGGTGTTTCCCCTGCATGCCCGTTATCTTTTTTATAAGTGGGCCAAGCCGGGAATTCCCGGGGAAGTTATTAATTGAAGCCGTGGCCAAAAGGTTATTTTCGGCGTTTCGTTGGCTGAAGAGACGCCGGTGGGGCGGTGAACTTGAGGTCCCTGGCGGTGGTGGCGGCGGTGTGGGGATGGTAGGAGAAATCCTGGCTGGCCCGCGCAGAAGGAACGGCACCGTAAGGCCGCCGACTGCCAGGGGGTGACCTGGGCAACCGAAGTCAAAACAATCCTCTTACCTGCGGCACTGGGCAGGCGGATACCTAGCCCTCCTTGGTACTGCCCGGCACGTTCTTCTCCCGGTTAGGCAGCAAGGATGAAATGAAACAAATCGCCTAAACAGGAGAAGACCCCGCGGCGGCGCCCAGACTGGGGACTGGGCTCCATCAGGGGCATATCCAGATCCAGCACCCCGAGTCGCCGCAGACCCATTCAATAATGCACCCCAAGGTCTTGCTACAGATAAGGCGGGGGTGACATCGAAAAGGCAAGGGCAACAGGCAGGTACAATACGTGCCGCCGCCTCCGCCGCCACCGCCGCCAGTCCCAATGATTTGCGGTATTAACCCGTCAGCAGGAAGAGTGCCTCCCAGGCTTTGGCGATAGACACCGGTGTTTTGGTAGATTGCCGCTTCGGCGGTGAATCCTGGCATGTTCATGTTTAAACTCCTTTCCTTGAAGTTTTCGGCCTTAACGGTTGTCGTCCAGCGACCGACGCTCTCACCTCCCAGGGAGTCGCTGCGCGTGCATGACTAGAATTCGAAAACGAGCCCCGCGCGTTCTTAGTCACAGCCGATGACCGCAAATCCAATCTACGGTGCAGGTTATAATCGGTAAATCGTATGGACCGACTTTTTTTGTTGTGACGGTGCAACAGATATACCGGCAAATATAGTTCGGGTCGCGGTGGCAGGGCGTCACCGGCAACGGGGCGGAATCGGTCCGCCCCTTCCAGGCCTTCGTAATTGGAGACCGTCTGGTAGTGATCTCCGACCACGAGCAAGGCTGCGGCGGCGGTAAATCCTGGTAACTTCATTTTACGCATGGCAATTACCTCCTGGCTTGGAATTTTCGACCTTACCGATCATAGTACGGCGACATCTTGGTAACCAGGAAGGGCCACTCCTCGGTGACATCCACCCGGACAAAGAATTTCTCGATAATTCGCTGCAGATGTCTCGCGGTTGGTGAAAGCCAAAATAACCTGCGTGATTGCGGAGCTGCTGCTCAAAGGTGTAAGGGCGGGTCTCCACCACGGTCAAGGAAAAATCCCGGCCGAATTCTTCGGCCGCCTTGGCAAAGATGCCGGGATAGCGCACCACCAGATAATTCAAGGCCCGGTGCTCATCCGTGGCTCCGGCGTTGTCGGCCATCTGCATGATGCGCCAAAGCGATTCTTCGGCCGCGGCATCGAATCTTTCGCCTTCCTTGGTCTCCGGCCGCGGGATGGTGGCAATGAGGGAATCGATATCAAAGGAATAGATCTGATCAAACACCACGAGGGGAACCACCAAGCCGTTGCACAGCTCCGGCGGCGCCAAAGGCCCCCTGACGCCGATGACGACATCCACATCGGTGGGGCGGGGACCAGGCCGGACAGCTTCCACTAATAAATTGAA
Source organism: uncultured delta proteobacterium (assembly GCA_963780995.1). Classification (GTDB taxonomy): domain Bacteria; phylum Desulfobacterota; class Desulfobaccia; order Desulfobaccales; family Desulfobaccaceae; genus Desulfobacca. The sequence goes on along the minus strand of CAWAEI010000020.1, from coordinate 115,362 downwards.
ATCGCCAAAGCACGTGGGGTGGAGGATGTAGGTCTCCAAGCCGCCGACGGTGAAAACCCAGCAAAGTTGCCGTGACAGATAGCGATTCTCGGGCTTGGACAACACCGCGTAAAGGGCCTCCCGGTCGGTGAGACCGGCGGTGGCGGCCCGTCCGGTGGCCTGGGCAAACTCCTTTTCCACCCCCGCGCGGGAAGCGAGGTTCGACATGCCCTAAGGCATAGACATAGGAGGGGGGGGCGGCGCCGGCCGGGGCCGACAGATTGGCCGGGCTATCAGCAGGAGCCGACCCTCCGACCGGAGCCCCACAACCAGAGGCGGTAACCTCTGCAACCGCCGGGTGCGAATTGCTTTCGGAAGGTGCAGGCTGGCCTACTCCTTCACTATGGTGCTAGAACAGCATTCCGATCCATAGACGTTCCTCCTTGAGAATATTTTCCGTTCCAAAGGGCTAACCGGGCTAAGACAGCCGCAAGGCTTCATAGGCGGCCCACGCATCCATTAACGGGGGCACCGCGGCCGGCCGCCGGGGCCCTTTGGCCTGACGGATGGCTAACTGCAGTTCCGCGGCCGAAGCGGCGGGAAACTCCGACCATAACAGCGCCAGGGCCCCGGTCACGAAAGGCACGGCGACACTGGTGCCGCTCAAGCTCAGGGGTTGGCCCGCCACGTTCAGGCTGGTAATGTTATGCCCCGGCGCGCCAAACCCCTGGTGCCGATAGATTTTCCAGGTTGGAAAAACTTTGCGGCCGCCCTTGGGAATCATAAGAATACCGGTATGACCCAAGGATGGCGGGTGATGGCCGAACTGCCGAGAGTACCCTGATTCCCGGCCACGGCCACGGGAATCACCCCCTTCGGCGGCATAATCCAGGGCTTCTTCTAACCGGCGCTCGCCGCGCCCCGAAGGATGGGACAGGGCCACACTCAAGTTCAGCAGGCGGGCGCCGGCGGCGATCATTGGACGATCGCGGCCGCCAGTTCCTCCGGCGTGGCGCTGGGCATCTGGTCCAGGCCGGCGGCCGACGCGGCGAAGATGGGCCGCACCACGACGGTGCAATCGGGGCAAGGCCCGGGGCGGGGAGAAGGCCTCGCGGCGCAGAGAATGCCGGCGATGTAGGTCCCATGGAGACAGGCCGCGCTCGTACTTTTGATGACATTTACTTTCCCGCCCTGATACCTCACGCAGATTTGCCTTGGTCAAATCCGGATGGTCCATGGCCACCGGTCCGTCGATCAAGCCAATGACAATTTCGGGCCGACCCGACGTTAAGGCCATAACTGAGGTGAGGTTAACCACTTCAAGAGGGTTCATGGGAAGCCCGCAGTTTTCATTAATTCCAGGCCTGGGTTCCAGATCAACTTTTAGAATAAACTTAACTCTTCAATTTAACGGATGCAAGAGGTTATGGCTGAAACTAACCTGAAGAAGATCAAAAGAGAAAATAATTTCTTAAGGAATAGAAGATTATTTTCTGAAAACCTTTTTTAAGCAACATTGGGGAGATTGGCTCGGGGCCGCTGGTCGGCGGCATTGCCTGGTTAAGGTGCTCCCTTGGGGAAGAAGCGCTTGACGGTCGCCACGACTTCGGACAGCCAGGCCCTTCTCTGGGCTGCTGTACTCGTAACGACAATATTGAACATGCGTCGATGAAATTTCGGAACGCCACAGAGGCCAAAAACGCAATCCTGCCATATTAATTGGAGTGGGTCGCCGAATACGGTCTTCTCTCTCGTTGTCCCGGTATTCGAAGTATTGAATACGAGCGCGGTTCGGCCTTGAGGAGACCTCGGGGAACGCCTTCACCCGTGTCTCCTTCCAGAAACTCGTATGCCACTCCAGGTCTGATTACCCGGTCCACCCAGCCTTTCAATATGGCCGGGGGCTGCCCCCACCAATTCGGATGCACGATGACAATACCGTCAGCCTGGGAAACCTCGTCACAATGCCGTTGGACTGCTGGCGGCAAGGCGGCCTCTCTAGGGAACTCGCCGAACGGGAGTATGGGATCGAAATGTTCGTCGGTACAGGTCGTGAGCAATGACCTCGTGACCATGGTCAGATAACGTTTTAGAACAGGTCAAGGCGATGGCATGATTGAAACTGGCCTTATTGGGGTGCGCAACGATTACCAGCACTTTCATCATAATAACATCCTCTTGGTTGCACAATGGTATGAGAACGCCCGCCGGTCCACGGTTGAGGACAATTTACCATAGAGTTCCCTGAAAAAATAATTTTTTGCTGAATTTTGGACAGGCCTAAGCCTCAGAAGGGATAAAATTTCCGGCAATCGGTAAGAGGACCCGAAGCAGATTTTTCGGCAACTTTTTTATTATTTCGCAACTCACTTAAATAACACTACTATTAGATTTATCAGTCTGTTTTTCGCGCCGAATTTCGCGGTAATTTCGCGCTGAATTTTCGGATTTGACGCGGCCATTCCCAGGGCGCCGGGGCGTGCCGGCGGGGGCAAGGGGTCTGGCGGGCGCCAGTCCGGTGGCGCGTCGATGGCAGCAGGCATTAATACCGGGAAAAATGGGAAAAAAGTTATTATCAGGTAACATATTTATATTATTAGATAAAAATAGTTGTGAGTGCATTTTTCCGGTAATTTCCCGCTTTTTTCCCGCGGCAGCAAGGGTGGCGGCCATTGGGAAAAGTAAAGGATGAAAAATTTTCGCGCATATTTTTTTAACATTTGGCAACTAATTGATATTAAACATATATTATATTTTTCGCGTGTTTTTTCGCGCTAATTTCGCGGTAATTTCGCGCTGAATCGTGTGGATTTTATTTCGTTTCGTCCCGGCAGCGCCGGCCAGGCGCAAGGGCCGGACTGATTCTGAGATGGTGGCAACCCGGACAGATCTCAAGGGGCGCGTCCTCAAGAGCGCCCTGCGGGAAAGTTCGACAGTCCGGATGGTAATAGTCTTTGCCAAAAAATTTGTCCTGCTTGTAGAGGCGGGTCTTAGACCCGCCTCTAGGATAACCAATGTCAATGGGACGGAAATTTTGGTACTGACTATAAAAAGATCATATCGAACCACGCGGGAAAATGACAGCACACCTGAAGCAGATGTCGTGAAATTAGGCGAGGGGCGAGGGCGAGAGGTGGACGGGGCTGGTAAGGGGGAAATGCGAATTTTGCGTGGGGCGGGCACTGCCCGCCCAGTGATGAGTTTCCTTGTGATGATATGAAATAAGCTTTATCAGAAGGTTATTTTAAAAGTAGAATAGGCAGGATAAGATAGCGAGGCTGTCGAAAAAGAGGTCTGAGATTTTCACAAGAACTTTTTAAGGAACATGGTAGCCCAAATTTTTTGATCTATCTGACAGATTTCCTGATATTGATGGTTTTCTCTACATCTCGCCTGCCCTCGATTCAATCACTCTTCTAAGCATTACCGTAATTCCTGATCTTTTCTATATTGTGGACCAGGCAGTAGATCAGCCACTGGATATTCACCTTGTCTTTTCCTCGGAGAGTAAACCTGTCCAACTTCTTGTTTGAACGAATATTGGCAAATACCGGCTCGGCGATGGCCAGACGTAGTGGGTAAATTTTACGGCCCAGGGGAGTTTCGATTCTATCCACCATCTGTTTGGAAAGACTACTATCGATGGGAACTGACAGGTCCTTGCGTTTGGACCTGTCACCATAAAGACAACGGGATCTGAGGGGGCAGATCTGGCAATCTTGTTCCTGAGCACGATATCTACGGTAGATATGACCGCGATTGAAAGTTCGTTTCGATATCCGCCTCAGAACCTTCCCCTGCGGACAGAGATAGTGATCTGAGGCCTCTTGATAGTTAAAATCCTGGAGAGTAAATCTTCTGGCCTGCGATCGTTTTTGAGAGGCGAACCTCTTGTCCCGGTTGCGGAACTTTCTATCGGGAATATAGGCGTCCACCCCCAACTCCTGGCACTTCTTTAAGTTGACCTGAGAATGGTAATTGCTGTCAGCAGTAAGAATTTTCCCCTCAAAGTAGTCTGGTGCATGGCCGAGGCTCTGGAAATTCGCCAGGGCGCCGTTCAGCATCGGGGGGACATGACCATGGTCTTGGCCGTTGCCAAAGGCCTCTCCATGAACGATGACTTGGTGTTTGGCATCAATAAGGGCCTGGCTATTATATCCCTGGACGGCGCCGTGGGAGGTCATCATCGTGGCCGAGTCATTGTCCGTAATATTACTCCGTTTTTCTCGACCAGCCGCACCCAGCTTGGGTTGGTTCTCGGTCAGCCATTTATCGATCAACTCTGCCTTCTTTTGCAACTTCTCCACCAGTCTGCTGTCTGCTCGCCCCTGAAGCCCTGGGAACGGGAGAATCATCCTGCCCTCGATCATTGTGGATTTGCTCGTCCAGCAACTGGGCCACCTTGGTCTCGATCTTGGCCTTTTTCTTCCGCAACTCGGCCACGGTGCCGCTCCACTCCTTGGAGGCGTTGGAAGGTAGTTTGCAGCCATCCAAAGCAAACATGGTCCCACCCAGCAGGTTCATTTCCTCACAGACCAGCAGCACATCTCTAAAGAGTGGCAGAATTTCATCCTTCATGGAGGAAACAAAGGCGGCAATGGTGCTATGATCAGGCTGCTGACCACAGGCTAAGGCTAGAAAAACGATATTCTCCCGGCAGGCTTGTTCAATCTTCCGAGAAGAAATCATCCCCCGGGAATAGGCCAGTAACACCATCTTCAACAGTATCTTGGGATCATAAGCGGCTCGACCGGTGTCGTCATTCTGGTATTTACCATGGAAAACGGACATATCCAGCCGCTTTTCCACCAAAGTATGAATAGCAAACTCCAAAGTGCCCGGCATTAGCTGATCTTCCAAAGAAACCGGTAAGAGAACACTTTGTCGATAGTCGTAAGGTTTATACTTGGCCATGGCTTATCCGTTCCAGAAAAGTTACTGACCAGATTAGCACAAAACGACTATTTATTAAAGATTATAATATATTATGGGAGATTTTCGCGTAGATTTAGGGATACTGGGATTTATAGGAAAGCGATTGGCAGGGGACTTTTTCGACAGCCTCAGCAGTGATATTGCACTGGGTTGAGCCAGCATAAACCCTGATTGACATAACTTATGATCCGAGTTTGATTGGGTTGCCGAACTCCTTTATCCGGTATAAGGTATCTACCGGGGTTTTGTCTGAAAGTAGGTAGAATGAATTGACAAAAAGCCGTAGATTATGTTCATATAATAAATGACAAAAACACTCTTTCCCGCTCAAAAACACTAGGTTATGGTTCGCAAGATCACAACCAACTGATAGGAGGTCCCATGGCTAAGTACGATCTCGCTATTTCCTTCGCAGGAGAGCAACGTCAGCTTGCCGAGTTCTTTGCTCGACGACTCGATGCTTCGGGCTACTCCATCTTCTACGATGAGTACACCCAAGCCGATTGTGGGGCCGCGATTTGTCTCAGACTCTCGGAGATATCTACGAGAACCAGGCACGGTCCTGCCTCGTTATCGTGTCTGCAGCCTATGTAAATAAGGCGTGGACGAATCTGGAGCGCCAGAACGCAATCGCTCGCTTCATGAAAGACCGTTCGGACTACATTCTGTGCCTCCGAACAGACGAAACCTCGCTTCCGGGCTTACCGGCTGTTGTAGGATACGTAGGTCTCTCGGCTCTTGGTGAGGATAAGGTCTACAATCTTCTCCTTCAGAAGCTTGGTCCGCCCGCACATGATCTTGAGCGAACGAATCTGTCAGATAGCGACAGGGAGATCAAGCGGATGGTTGAGATTAGTGCTCTCGTCGCGCAGTATTCACAAGAATGGACTCTGAGATTCACCTACCAGCGATGGTAGCTTCTCTTCGGGACACCCTTGACACGGTACAGCGGCTGGCGCAACTCCGATCCACGATGATACAACGCTCTCGAGATCGTGGCTGCGATCGACAGAATCGAGCGGATCCTGGAGCGGGGCGGGGTGGGTATCTCGAGTCGCCTCGGGCGCCAGGCCACAGCTTAGCGGCGGAGATCGATCGGCTGAAGCTCCAAGTTACTAAATTCGATACTGACGGTAAGGCGGTTGGCGCAACTCGCTATCCAGCTCCCGTCTACTCTTCGCACTGATCATTTCTATAGTGTTGACACCGCAAACGAGCCACCGGATGTAGGCCGCGGTTTCGCTCGGCACCGACCCGCGAGAGTCGCCGGCGAAGTGGGCCGCAACGAAGGACGTCCGAACCGTCGCACCCACTGAGGCGTCGGTTGCGGCTCGCTCTGCCAAGCGATTCACACGCAAATTGAGAATCATGTTAAGCGCTCGGACAGCTACTATGAGGATGACTTGATGCCGCGCTATCCACGCCGATGTTTACGAGGGCTGGCTGATGATCCAATGGCAAAGGTTCACCTCGGCTCCCGCTTGAGAAATTTGCCCGAGGAGAGTCTCACTGAGGGGCCCCATGGAGAGGAAGTCCCGGTATCTGGTGTCCGCACCTTTCCGTCCGGGAGCATTGTCCGACTTTTCGGTGTCTGGCCAGGTCACGGACGCCATGTCTACGCCATAGTCGTCGATGAGAAGTTCCCGTGTTCTTTGGCCTCTATCATCGCGCGCTACCAGATATACGGCGCGGAACTCACATGGGAAAGATTGGTCCGCTATGAGGATGCCCGAAACGAGGCCCTTGGGTCTGCCTTAGTAGAAGATGGATGGACCCAGCTCGTGCCACAACACAATAGGGTCTACTTCGTGCTGGATAATCGGGACTCTCGCCCGAGATCTCCTGTTGGCTAACGAATGGCTGAAGGCGGATCCACAAATACGAGGCCCAAATATCTCGGTGCCACCTAACAGGCTCTTTGGCCGCTTAGCACTGTAGTTAAGCTAAGATCGTGTAACCTCTGCTGCTCAGAGACCAAAAAGCAAAATGCTCGAGTCTGGTAACGCAGGAGTATCTCCCACCACCTGCCTTTCTATAACTGGTTTTGAGTCTCTCTTCTTAAACTCTTTCGATCAACTCGAGGAAGCCTTACTTAGTGCCATATCACTTGCCATGATCAAATCTTCTTCAAGATTCCAATTAGTTGAAGATAAGGTCTGCATATTGAAACCAGCAAGAATAATTTTTTGGAGGACATCAACAGCAGATATTCATTTTACTGGTGATTACTCATTTGAGAAACATGAAGATGCCGTGATGGTGAATCGAAGAGAGGGGGAAGGTGAAGGACGAGGGCAACGGCGGGCGCTTTCGAGCTCGACCAATACACCAAGATGTTCGCTTATTTCAGCTTATTGGAGTCGTTTTCTTGCCCAGGCAGGATCTCTGCGGCAGTCCAGAACAGCGTAGACTCTTACCTCATTGTCCTCCATGCGATAATAGACGGCGAAGGGAAACCTCTTTGAAAGAAGACGGTGGTATCGCCCAAAATGGACACCATGTACGCCGGCAAACAAGCGCAGCGACTCGATATCAGAAAAGAGCGATTCCAGGAAATAGCTGCCCAGGCCCTTTTTTTGTGATTCATAGAAACCGAATCCCTCGCTCAAATCCTGCTTCGCCGATTCAAGGATCTTTATCTTCAAGAAATCGAATCCCGAATATCTTTCTTGGCCTTATCCCAGTCAACAAACTTGTCCTTGCCATCCAGTATTCGCTGTTCTCTATCTTTCAAGACATCTTCATGCCAAGAAGGAGAAGAGAAATCTGGAGCAATCCGGCATATGTCATCCCACAATATTTCCATTGTCTGCAGTTTTTCCTCAGTTGTCATTTCTTCTAAATTGAGATTCATGGGTTCCTTCCCTTCTTATTGGTTAGGGACCAGGGATCCCCTTTACCGTGGCACAATCGCTCAACCTCCAGTTCCATTCGACCTCATACTCATTATTATTTCATAGATTTAAAAAATAAAAAGATAATTTCATAGGACTTCATTTATTACAAAATGCTTGTTGGTTCGATTAGCTTGCCACTATCTTAATCTACCAGCTTGCCAAGAATATTCAAAATATCTTCACGATACTAACAGATCACGAAGTCGCAAGGAGATGTTTGACCTGGAGATTGCCCCGGTGTGGTGCCGCCTTCCAGAGGTCGGACAGGATCTGCTGGTGCAGCCAGCTTGCGGCCATGGTGCTGGCCATTGAATGGTTTATAGGGTTTTAAAATTCGATGTCAGAAATCCCTTTTCTGAGGTTGACTGCAAAGAAATAATTTCTGATGACGCTGACTTCCAAAGGAGGTCGGGGGCTGGTTCACCCCTCACCCTGACCCTCTCCCCTCGAGGGGAGAAAAGGAAAATAAGGACAAAACTGCCGGCAGTCGGTAGCGTCGTGCTTACAGCGCCCGCAGGGATTCCACGATGTTCATGCGGGCGGCCTGCACGGCGGGGAGGAAGCCGCCCACCAGGCCCATGCCCAGGCCGAAGAGGAGGCTTTTGGTGGCAATATCCGGGGTGAGGGAAAAGTTGAAGGCTACTTCCGAGAAGGTCTGGAAGTTCATGGTGGAGATGGTAAAGAATTGCATGAGGGAGGCGGCCCCCAGGCCGGCCAGACCGCCCAGGAGGCCGATGAGCAGGGATTCCAGCAGGATGGCCGTGAGGATGTTGCCCCGGCTGAAGCCCAAGGCCCGGAGGGTGCCGATCTCGACGGTGCGGGTGGCCACCGCCGCGTACATGGTGATCATGGCCCCCAGGATGGCGCCGAGGCTGAAGATGATGGTGAGCACCAGCCCCAGCAGCCGGATGAAGTCGGCCATGCGCTTGGACTGGTCCTCATAAAAGACGATTTCCCGCTTCACCTGCACCGGCAGCCGGGGGTCGCTCTCGAGGCGCGCTTTCAGGCGGTCAAAATCCCCGGGCGAGCGCAGGCGCAAGATGACGGTGGAGAAGATGGGCCGGCGGAAGGCCTGCTGCATCTGGTCGATGTCTCCCCAAATTTCCGAGTTGAAGGCGGTGTTGCCGGCATCCAAGACCCCCACCACGGTCCAGTCACGCATGGCGAAGCGCAAGGTTTCACCTAAGCCGGCCCCGGCAAAGCGGTCGGCGATGCCCTGGCCGGTGACGATCTCGGAGGACCCCGGGCGGAACATGCGGCCGGCGGCCAGCTTGACCTCGGGGCGCAGTTCCAGGGCGATGGGCGACACCCCCCGGATGGTGACATTGGCAGGATTGTTGGTCCCCCGCTTGCGCAGGTTGAACAGTACGATCAGTTCCCGGTCCACCAAATGCTTGCCCTCTTGATTGAGGGCGATTTCGGGCTGGGAGGTAACAATGGCAGCCTGTTCCCTATCCAGGAGGCTCTGGACTTCCGACTCCGCCGAAGCCCGTAAAACGACGGCATTATCAGGGGAGCCGGTGGCCACCAGGGTCTGGCGCAGGCCCTCGGCCAGCATCAGGACCGCGGCAAAGACAAAGACCACCAAGGCCATGCCCCCGGCGGTGAGGGCGGTGGTGAGGCGGCGGGTTACCAGGTTGCGGTAGCTGTAGGAGAGGGGGATTTTCAATTCGATCCTGATTTATTAGACGGTTTTGTTTCACTCGTCCTTTGGGAAATTTTTTTCGGTTTTCGGTTTTCAGTTTTCGGTTGTTGATTTCAAACTGTTGGACAATGATCGGACCATTTTGCGGATTCGGTCGGTTGTCTTTAATAAATCGGGCAAGATGGTCTCTGAAAGGTAGCCGATTTCTTTGGCAATAATGAGCTGGGTTTCTATTTCCGCTAACGAGCCCAAGGCTATGGAAAGGAATTGCCGAAATTCTTTCGATGAGTTTCGCCCCTGGCCTTCGGCAATATTGGAAGGAATGGAGATGGCTGCTCTCCTGATCTGATTGGTGAGGCCGTAGATTTCCGAAGCGGGGAATGGCGCAGTCATTTTATAGATATCTTTAACGAAGCCAATAGCGATTTGCCAAACCATCAGATCTCGATATGAAATTGATTTCTTGATCATAGTGTTAATCGCCTGCGAAAGTCATTTATCAAGCAGAATATTTTTTTAACCGTAAACTGAAAACCGAAAACCCTTTTTTAGCCGATGCGCCGCAGGCCCTCGGCGATGGGGACCCGGGCGGCGCGCCAGGCCGGGAAAATGGCGGCCAGGGCGCCGATGATAACGGCAATGGTCAGGCAGGTGATCAGGGTTTCGTCCGAGACGTTGAAGATCCGGAAATAATTGCCCAGGGCGGTGCGGAAAAAATGGGCCGCGGGGAAGATGGCGATCAATCCGGTTAGCCCCCCCAGCAAGGCAATGGCGACGGACTCGCCGGCGATGAGGACTACCAGGTGGCGGCCCTGGAAGCCCAGGGTTTTGAGCACGGCGTGCTCCTCCTGGCGCTCCCGGGCGGTCATGGCCATGGTGTTGGCCAGCACGATCAAGATAATGGCAATGACCACGTAGGACACCACCTGAATGGCCATGATAATGGCCTTGGTCATGGAGACAAAGCCCATCTGGAAGGCCTTTTCGCTTTCCGTCAGGGTTTCGGCCAGGGAATTTTTAAAGGTGGCGTCTATCTGGCTGGCAATGGCCGGGGCCTGGTCGATATCATTAACCTGGGAGATAAACCAACCCACCTGGTTGGCCATTGCCGGGAATTTCTTGATCATGGTTTCGTTGACATAATCCCAATGAAAGAAAAACCGGGTTTCATCGGTGGTCTCTTCGACGCCCTGGTAGATGGCCCGGAGCACCAATTCCCAGTTGCCGGAAAAAATGGTGCCTCTTAAATTGATGATATCGCCCAGCTTCCAGCCGAAGCGCTGGGCCAGTTTGCGGCCGGCGACGCAGGCGTTGCGCTCTTTGAGAAGAACCAGCCGCTGCTCCGGGGGGATGATAAATTCGGAGTAAATATCCAGGTAATTGGGCACGTCCACGGCGAATTGCGGGAAGAAGTTTTTCTCGTCGATGTAGACGCCGCCGAACCAGTAACCATAGGCCACCCGTTTAACGCCGGGAATGGCTTTGATTTTGTGGAGATAGGCCAGGGGCAGGCGGAAGATCAGCGAAATGGCGTTGCGGGTGACCAGGCGGTCGGCGGCGGCGCCCTCCACCCCGGCATACCAGGCGTCCACCACGGTGCGCAGCAGGCCGAAGGAGAGAATGGCGATGGCCATCCCCAGGATGGTGAGGGTGGTGCGCAGGCGGTGGCGCAGGGTGTTGCGGAGGATTAGTTTGAACATCCATCACCCGGCGCAGGCATTGAGCACCCCCTTGTCCAGATGCTGCAGGCGGCTGGCCCGCTCGGCGGCCCGGGGGTCGTGGGTGACCATGATGATGGTCTTGCCCATTTCCTGGTTGAGGCGGGTCATGAGATTGAGCACTTCTTCGGCGGAGACCTTGTCCAGGTCGCCGGTGGGTTCGTCGGCGGCGATGATGAACGGGTCGGTGACGATGGCCCGGGCGATGGCCACACGCTGCTGCTGACCACCGGAAAGCTGCCGGGGATAGTGGTCCTGGCGGTCAGAGACGCCCACCAGCTGCAGAGCCAGTTCGGCGTGCTGGCGGCGCTCGGCCCGGGTTATTTCGGACAGCAGCAAAGGCAGTTCGACGTTTTCCAGGGCGGTGAGCACCGGCACCAGATTGTAGAATTGGAAGATAAAGCCGACATTGCGATGGCGCCAGACGGCCAGTTCCGACTCCGACAGCTGGGAGATATCGACCCCGGCGATGCGCAAGACGCCCTCATCGGGTTGATCAATGCCGGCAATGAGGTTCAAGAGGGTGGTTTTGCCGGACCCGGAGGGACCCATCAGGGCCAGGAATTCCCCGGCCAGGATATTGAGACAGACGTGCTGGAGCACTGGAATGATTTGGGAGCCCCGGCGGTAGGACTTACTCAGGTTGTTGATCTCGACAATGACCGGGGGGTTGGCATCAGGCGTCATCTCAGCCTTCTTTGACCTGCACCCGATCACCGCTCCGGAGACTGGCGGGGGGTTGCAGCACGACTTTGTCCCCCTCCTGCAAGCCGCCCAGGACTTCCACCAGGTCGCCTAACTTAGGACCCACTTCCACCGGTACTTCCTGAACTTTTTGATCTTTGAGGACAAAGGCCAGAAGCTTGCCGTTTTTGGGCAGCAGGGCCTTGGGATTGACCACCAGCCGGGGCTGGGCCTCGTTGGACTTCAGGGGGCGGGAGAGAAAGGCCACTTTGGCACTCATTTCGGGCAGGATGCGGGGCTCCAGGGAGTCGAAGACGACTTTGACCATGATGGTCGCTTTACTCCGGTCGGCGGTGGGCACGATCATGTGGACTTTGCCGGGAAAACGCACTCCCGGCAGGGCGTCTAAGAGGATTTCGCAGGGTTGGCCTAATTTTACCAGGTTAATGTTGGATTCGGCCACATCGGCTTCCACCATGAGGGAGCTCATATCGGCCATGGTGGCCACGGCGGCCCGGGCGTTGACCGCAGCTCCAAAGGGGGCCACCACCTCTCCCACTTCGGCATTTTTCGTCAGGACGACGCCGTCGAAAGGGGCCCGGATCAGAGAATATTCCACGGCGGTCTGGGCCTCGTCTAAAGCCGCAGCCGCTGAGTTGATATTAGCTCGAGCGTTGGCCACCCCTGCCACCGCTTTCTGGTAGCGGGCCGCGGCCGCATCGTGATCCTGGCGGGAAATCAGGTTCTGGGCCAGCAATTGTTGCAGACGCTGGTAATTCAGTCGGGCATCGGTCAACTCGGCCTGGGCCTGACCTAACGTGGCCCTGGCCGCGTTGAGGTTGGCGGCGGCCCGGTCCCGGACCGCGGCCAGGTCTTCATTTTCCAAACGGGCGATAATCTCACCCTTTTTCACCCGGCTGCCTTCCTCTACTCCTAAATATGAGAGGCGACCGGTGCTCTTGGAAGACACCGAGGCCTTGCGTTGGGCCACCACGTAGCCGCTGGCATTGAGCAGGGTCACGGCCTGGGAAGGATAAATTTTAATCACCGGAGCCACCTGGACCTTCGGACCCCAGAGCGACCCGGTAAAAAACCACCACAGGGCCAAACCGGCAACGATAAAGATAAGTGAAAATATGATCAGGGTGCGGCGCCGGCGGGAGCGGCTATACTGCAGGGCGCGGTCACCGCGGTCCAGTCGCAATGATTGCAGGTTGAGTGGTTCTTCTTGGGGAGTCACAAAGTGCCTCTGGTTAAATTAATTGTTAAGGCTAACATATCTGCCCAGGGCGCCGCAACCGAGTATATCAATGGAGAAGCCGAGAATCAGAACGCCGGGGATTCCCGGACCTTACTCCGGGTCAGGTCCGCCCGGCGAACCCGAAAGACGCATTTCTTCTCTGAGTTGCTTGACAGAAAGGTCTCAGGGTTATAATTTTATTTATCTTAGTAAGGGTAAAACCGCTTGGTTTTAATATTAACATCTGCAAGGAAAAATTACTGTGGAGAAAAATATGCTCATTTTTAGTAATAAAAAACTAAGAACCCCGAAAGCCCTTGGCCTGATCCTGGTTATTGCTCTTGGCCTAGCCATGCACGTTGGTTTTTCGACAGCCGAGGCGGCCGAAACTGTGGCCTTGCCCCCACAGGCTGTAGCTCCGGGAGAGGCCACCCTGACGGTAAATCTGGAACTGCCGGCCGGCTACAAATTAAACCAGGAGGCCCCCTCCACCGTGGGCGTCAAATCGGGTGATAAAAAGATCGTGGCTTTGGACAAAAAATATGCCCAAAACCTGCCGGTGGCCAACCTCCCCCTGTGCCTGACGGTGCCGGTGAAAGAAGGCCAAACCACCCTTCAGGCAACTTTTCGCCTTAATTTTTGTGATGAAAAATTAGGCCTGTGTTTTCTGAAAGAAGCGGTGCTGACCTTGCCGGTGGAAGTCAGCAAAACCGCCACCAATAAGAAGTTGGAGATGGGCTATACAGTAAAAGCTAACTAGTTTCTGTCCGGAAACGGCTATTTTTCACAATAGCGGCGTCAATCGGCAGGCTTATTTGTGCGGCGAACAAATGTTCGCCTCCGCAAAAGCCTTTGATTTCCTTGATCTTGCAGAAAATATCTCGTTTCCAGAGCAGAAACGACATTAGTTCTCATGATAGTTTCCGGATGAGAACTAACTAGTTCGAGCCTTACCAGCCCCTGGCCTCCCCTCTCATACGAGGCCAGGGAGTGCCCCTGGTTGCCTTGTCTGCCAGTCTGAGACCGCAAGCTTCCTAATTTTTGAACCTGACCCCAAACCAGGTTTCCCCTGGTTATTCCTGCTTTAACTGCCCTTGGTTTTCCGTCCCGGTTGTTCCCGGCGGGGAGATTTGTCAAATTGAGAGACATTCCTCAGGGCAAATTTCGTTTTTTCCCTTCCCGATAAAATACTGGCCATTCTGGAGGCCTTCGCGGCAACGACTCTAAAATTATCAATAATTTTATATTGTTAAAAATATTTCGAGTTGGCAATGCTTTTGCATAAGGTAATTGACAAGTCCCGGGTAGCCTGCAGGACCCCCGGAGCACACATATAATTGTCTTGGCGATTTCCGTGGCAAGGTCAGGCGCCGCCTTTCCCGGAAGGTTGCCATTTCCTTTAGGAAGGAGATGCATCATGTTCCCTAAGCCGACCGTCGCTTTTCTCGTCATCCTGGTGATCTGCACCCTGGCCCTGGGTACCGCGCCGCCGGGAGCCACCCCGGTGTCTGCGGCACAGGAGGATGTGGCCTTGTTTCAGGACGCCTTGTCCGGGCTGGGCCAATGGCTGAACTATGGCCAACACGGATCGGTTTGGCGTCCCAGGCAGGTTGACCGAAACTGGCGGCCTTACACCAACGGCCGTTGGGTCCCCACACAGGAAGGCTATGTTTTCGAAACCGATGAACCCTGGGGGTGGGCCACCTATCACTATGGCAACTGGATCCCCACCAACGAACACGGCTGGGTGTGGGCTCCCGGCCGCACCTGGTACCCCCACACCGTGAACTGGCGCACCAGTGACCAAAATGTGGGCTGGGCGCCGGTACCACCGCCCGAATATACGGGCTCAGATAATTATTACGCCGGGGGGTATCCTGACGGAGGGTACGAGGCGCCGACGGGCCTGAATGCTTATGGCAGTTCCATGAACGGAATTTCACCCACCTCGTGGATCTTTACCCAGGCTTCTGATTTTCTTCTGGGCTATGGCCAGCCTTACGCCTCTTCATATTCCTATGCCTACGCCGGAGTGTTGGCGGCACCCCAATATATCCCAACAATCTATGAACGGACCGTGTACGTCAATAATTACGTCTACCCGAGTTATGCCCCGAGGGCCTGTTACAACTGGGGGCCGCCGGTGACCTACATCACCAAGGTGACGAATATCAAAAATATTGACAGCGACCACAATTTTAAAAATCACCGTATGGCCCGCTTGCGCAATGTGATGCCGCCTGCCAACCTGGCCCACCGGCATCCGGCCTGGCGGGAGATAATGCCAGTCGAGGGGGCGACCCGACAGGGGCATATCAGGTCGGTGCCTGATCTCAGAACGGCAGCAAAGGGATTAAACCGGCCGGACGCCATCCCGGCTCCAGTTTCCCTGAAGCGCCAGCCGGCTGAGGCCACGACCCGGAACGGCGGACCTGGACCTGGTTCCACCAGGCCGCCCATCAATCCGGCGCTCTCGACCAGCCCTCAGCAGCCTCCTAATAGGGTGGCCGAACCCAACGGCTGGAGGCGTCCAGCCGGAGATAACCAGGCAACTCAATCGCCTGAGCCGGTTAGGACCCGGGGGACGGACTCTTCCCGGTTGGTCATAACCAACACGAACACTCCTGGGACGGGGGGCAGAATACCTGACCCGTCTTTGGCGAATCCCGCTGCCCCAACCGGGACTTCGGCAGCGGAGGTCAGGAAACCAACCCCCCCATTGGCGCCACCGCAACGCCAGGTAGAACCTTACCGGGGACAGCAGCGGGACGAACAACAGGTAGTCCAAGATAATCAGCTGAGACGCCAGCAGGATCAGCGGTTGCAGCCGGAACAACAACGGGCGGAGCAGGAACTAGGAAGGCGCCAGCAGCAGCGGCTGGAAATGGAGCGTCAGCAGCAGCAACAGACCCGGATTCGCCAGGAACAGCAACAACAGCAGGCTAGCAGCCAACAGCGCCTGCAGGAGGAGCAACAACGGCGACAGGCTGACCTGCAGCGCCAGCAACAGATGCAGCAGCAGCACCAGCAACTGCAACAGCAGCGTCAGGCCGAAATGCAACGTCAGCAACAGATGCAACAACAGCGTCAGGCTGAGATGCAGCGGGCCCAGCAGATGCAGCAGCAACAGCAGATGCAACAGCAGCAGCGCCAGGCGGAAATGCAGCGGGCCCAACAGCAACAACAGGTGGTCCGGCAGGCGCCGCCCCCACCCCCGCAGCAAGCCCCGCCGCCACAGCGCGCCAAGAAGCCAGACAACCAAAAGCAGCCGTGAGGCGGGAGATGGCCCAAAGATGGAAAGGCTAGCGAGAGCCAAAAAAAGGGAGGGGCCCAGGGCCCCTCCCTACGGTTTCCGGAAACGGCTAATTCCCGCAATTGCTGCGTCAATCTGTGGCCTTGCTGGTGCGGAGGCGAACAAATGTTCGCCTCCGCACCAGCCCTTGATTTCCTTGCCCTGGCGGGAATTATCGCATTTCCGAATCAGAAACTACATAAGTTCTCATGATAGTTTCCGGATGAGAACTAACTAATCTCTATAACTTAACTTATGCTAAATCTGCAGCAACGGCCTTAAGAGTCCCGACCTAAATCCTCAAGACCGGCAGCCCCGTTAAAAGATCCAATTGGAATGGCGATCCCGAACCTCCTTTACCCTGCCTCTGATAGGCCGGCAGCACGGCCAGGGGAGCCAGCCCGGCCAGGTGCAGGCGGCTGACTGTCGGCTCCAGGGTTAAAGATGAAAAAGCCACCCCACCCACCAGTCTGTCCTCGCTGATGGCCACCAGGGAAAGGAGCAAGCCGTGGTTTTCCCGCAGGGAATTTACCAGGACAGCTTCCTGGTCCTGGCCAAAGGCTTCTTGATAGACCTGAAACAGGCTGGGCATATCCTCGGAGCGTTCCGGACGAATAGTGATCATGGCAGTCTCTCGGAGATCAATTCAATCAACTTGGTAATTATTCTCGCCGCGAACTCGGGATAATGCCGGGCCAGGAAGCGGGAACATTCCACTTGAACTGCGGTGTGAAACCCGGCGCCAGACAGGTTCTCGGCCAGATTCAAGAGCCGGGCCGTCTTGCGGCCGGAAAAGACGCGGTTGAGGGAGATCTGCGCCCGGCCGCCCCCGGACCAGTAGGCCTCCAGCCCTCGCCGCAAGCCGTCGTAGGTAAATCGTTCCTCCGGCTTGATAAACTCGCCGGTAAGTTTATCCAGCATCATGACTTCGAAGCGGGAAGCAGTGGAGATATTGGCTAACTGCTCCGGGTTCAAGGTGCCCCAACGATTTTGCTTCCACTGCAGCCGGCGCTGGGTGTAGGCCAAAATATGGTCCCGATAGGCCGGCTGCACCTGGGCCAAGTCGTCAGCGAAGTCGACATTCAAGTGTGCTATTATCTCTGGTAAAAGGGCATTGGGCGCCAACCCGAAATCGCCGATATCCACCAGGGCGCTGAAATAATCGGTACTGTGCAAAGACAGGAGGAGACGCCGGTTTTTTCGTAACTGCGAGCGGCCGAGCCGCACGGCCACGCCGGCGGTCCAGGCGTCAATTTCGGATTCCGGAAAGGGATGGTAATCATCCGGCGGGCGGTACACCGGCCCGGAATGCGGTGTGGCTACTACCAAAGGCTGAAAGGCGCCATATACCTGCCGGTAAAAATCCTCATACACCAGACGCTTGGCCTCGTAGGCCGCGGCCGTCGGGGCGGCAAAGGCCAGATTGGCGGTGAATTGCCGAAATCTGATGGTGCGGGGTAGAAATCTGGCAAAGTTCAGGGCGTTAACCGGGATGGGGCCGTCCCCCCAATCGCAGGTAAAACCGGAATCCCCGGCAAACGGCGGCAGAGCCCGGTGGAAATCAATACCATAGCGGCCGGCGGCCGGGTCTTCGTCATCGGGCAGGCGGGAGCACTTCGCCAAAATTAATCGGCTGGCCTCATTTTCCAAAACATCAAAATGAGGATTCGTGTCTGTCAGTAGGTAGTGGGACCGAAGCCCCGGCCCAGGACCCAAATAGGCGCCGGTGTGGTTTTCAATAATCATAGTATAATCATTGTAAGGGCTTGCCAGGGTTTTGGCAATGTCTGAGGGAAACTAGTACGGGCTAACCATGTCTGAAAATACTTTTTTGACTGGTGAGGGTATTCACAGGAAAAAATAAATATAAAGTTGCCTTTTAGCCACTAAAAATGTCTAACTGGAAATTGTATTTGGGGGGAGATAATGGTAGTAATTATCAAGTAATGATATTTAAAAATCAGGGGGAGAGAAATGCCGCGGGGGAAAAGCTTTCTATGGTGTGGTCTAATATTTTTGTTTGTTATTTCCTATAATTGTCTTGCCTGGGTCGCCAATCTGGCTGCGCAGACCGACAAGGGCCCGGAAGCCTGTAGCCCCTCCCCGGGGCTGAACGGAGAAGTCCAGCTCACCTATCAGGACTATGCCAACTTGATTGCCGGCAACAAAATGGAGGCAAATATCCTGGCGAAATGCGTGATCCCAGAGGGGTGGCGGCAGAATGCCCAAGACATGGAGCAAGCTTGGAACCGTTTCGAACAAAAGAGTCTCAAACCCATGCGGGCCTGGGCAACTCAGGAGCTTGGCCCCTCCCAGAAGGTTGAGGGAACGGTGTTGTATCCTTTCAGCGGACCGGATGTGGTTAACATGTTTGCCTTTTTCCCACAGGCCAAAACCTATTTATTGATTGCCCTGGAGCCGTTGGGCACTCTGCCGGTTTTTAAGCCCGGCGCCAATGAGCCGTTCTTTAGCGGCCTGGAACAATCACTGGACGAAATGTTGTATTTCAATTTTTTCTTCACCAAAAGAATGGAAACCGCCCTGGTTAAAAAGGAGTTGGACGGGGTTTTGCCGGTATTACTGTTCTTTTTGGGGCGGGAGCAGGTTCGGCTTGTGGATGTCAAATACTGGCTGATGCAGTCGGACGGGAGCATAACCGAAAAGCCGGTCAAGGGTGGAGAAAAACTGACCGGTGAAGGCATCCCAGGGGTAAAAATCGTTTTCCAGCGGCGGGAGGGTGAACCTGAACAGACCCTCTACTATTTCCGCTTTAATCTCCTGAATGCCTCCTGGCAGAGCCACCCGCATTTTGTGAAATTCCTCAAAGACTTCGCTCCCTTTCGGACCTTTGTGAAAGCGGCCTCGTATCTCATGTTCAAGCCCAAATTTGGAGACGTTCGACAGTTCATTCTGGAGCAGAGCCAGTTGGTGTTACAGACCGACGAAGGGATTCCCTTAAAATACTTCGATCCCGAAAAGTGGGAGCGCCGCTTTTATGGAAAATATGCCTGTCCCATCCAGCTATTTAACAACTGCTTTCAGTCTGAGTTGGCAAAAATCTATCAGAATGGCCAGACCGCTCAACCCTTGCCTTTTGGCATCGGCTACCATCACCGCCGGAATTCTTCGAACCTGATGCTTGCCTCACGAAAAACAGTAGTGGCGGAGGAGGTGGCCAAGTGAGACAACGCCGCCTCTGGCCATGGGGATTTTCCGGTCTGGTATTGCTCTGCCTGGTTTTTTATCCCGCGGCGAAAGTAATGGCAGTACCGGGTCTGCCCATTTCTTTGCCCCAGGGACAGTGGCAGCCCCTGGGGCAGCGTCAAGACCCGGAACTGCAGGCTACTTTGGCCAGGAACTTGAAGCAGCACAGTTTATGGAATTGCCTCATCGCTGCAGATAAAATGGCAGTGGGCTTGGTGGATCTGTCCAACCCCCAGGCGCCGCGTTTTGCCCAGGTGAACGGCAACACTATGATGTATGCCGCCAGCCTGCCCAAGATCGCCGTCCTGTTGGCGGCTTTTCAGGGTTTTGAGGAGAGGACGTTGCTTCAGACCCCCCAAGTGATGCTGGACCTTAACGACATGATCCGGGAGTCGAGCAATTCTGCCGCAGCCATTATGATACACCGGATCGGCCTGAGCAAAATTCAATCCCTGCTGTTCAACCCCCGCTATCGGTTTTACGACTTCAGACAGGGAGGCGGTATTTGGGTGGGAAGCACCTTCGCCTCATCTGGGGAGCGCCATCCGGACCCCCTGAAAGACTTGCTCCAGGCGGCTACGGCCACCCAGGTATGTCGGTTTTATTATCAGCTCGCCTATGGCAGGCTGATAAATACCCAACGCTCTACCCAAATGCTGCAGGTGCTGTCAAATCCGGGTTTGCACGACAAGTTTGTCAGCGTCCTGGAACAGTCCATCTCGCCGGACCGGATTTTCCGGAAAAACGGGACCTTCGGGACCACACACTGCGACTCGGTCCTGGTTTGGGGGGAGGGCTGGCGTCGCTACATTCTGGTGGGGATAGTGGAGGATGCCCAGGGGGAACAGATCCTCAGGGACCTGGTGCCGGTGGCGGAACGAGTTCTCCGGCAAGCGAAGACGAGAAGTGGTTCAACCTCCAGATACAGCTATTAGAGAAAATTAGGCAGAGGAAGTGATCCAGAGACTTCATTTGCAAAAATTGCCGCGGGCAATTGCAGTCTTATAAGCAGAGTCTTAAGTTATACATTGTAAGTATAGATTAGCAGGCCAATACTACCTCATTTGCCTCTTCACTTAAGAGCACTTGCGAGCGACCCTACTGGATTTTATGAAATGAAAGGCCACATTATGACTGAACAACTCTCTCCCCAAGAAGGCAAAGTCGCCGTCGCCACTCTGACTATCGGCGGTATGCACTGCCCTGCCTGTTCCGCCCGGGTCGTCAAAGCCCTCAAGGCCATTCCAGGCGTTCAAGAAGCCGAGGTTTCACTGGAGACCCGCCAGGCCAAGGTTACTTATGTTACCGGCGAAATAACTCCCGAATTGTTGCAACAAGCCATCACCGAAGCAGGATATACCTATGAAGGTGCTAATTTTTGATGGCTGCTCAGACTGATACTGAAAAAGCCGCGGCGCCTCCAGAGGAAGCCATCATTCACGTGGGGGGCATGCACTGCGCCGCCTGTGTCGTCCGGGTGGAAAAGACCCTGCAGGCAGTTCCCGGGGTCCAGGAGGCAGTGGTCAATCTGGCCACCCGGGAGGCCCAACTCAAATTCGACCCTGCGAAAACCGACAACACCCAATTTGCCCGGGTGCTGGAGGAGGCGGGTTATACTTACGAAGGTATGGTGGAGTTGGAAACTCCCGGCGGCGAGACCCGGGTCGACCCCGAGGTCCGAGCCTTTCGAAACCGCTTTCTGGTGGCCCTCAGCTTAAATATCCCCATTTTCTTATTGTCCATGGTGCATCCCCTGCCCCACTGGCTGGGCCTCTCGCCCCAGGCCCTCAACAACATCCTGTTGTTATTGACCACGCCGGTGATGTTTTATGGCGGGGCGCCGTTCTTTAGCGGGGCCTGGAAAGCAGCCCGACATCAAACCGCGGATATGAACACCCTCATCGCCCTGGGGACGGCCGCGGCGTATGTGTATTCGCTGGCCGCCACCATCTGGCCCCAGGTTTTCGCAGCACACCATATGGGGGCGGAGGTCTACTATGACACCAGCGCCATGATTATCACTTTTATTTTGTTGGGCCGCTGGCTGGAGGCCAAAGCCCGGGGGCGGGCTTCGGAAGCCATTCAACGTCTCATGGCGTTGGCGCCGCCCACGGCCCGGGTCCGGCGCGACGGCGCGGAGCAGGACATACCGCTGCAGCAGGTCCGGGAAGGGGATCTCATTGTGGTGCGCCCCGGAGAGAAGATCGCGGTGGACGGGATAGTCACGGAAGGCGCCAGCACCTTGGATGAATCCATGCTCACCGGGGAAAGTCTGCCCGTGGCCAAGGCGCCTGACGATGAAGTCTGGGGTGCAACTTTAAACACCACCGGTTCCCTGGTCTTTCGGGCCACCCGGGTGGGGCGGGACATGGTGTTGTCCCAGATCATCCGTCTGGTCCGGGAGGCCCAGGGCTCCAAAGCCCCCATCCAACGCCTGGCCGACAAGGTGGCTTCCATCTTTGTCCCCATCGTCCTGGCCATCGCGGCCTTGACTTTTACCGTCTGGTATCTGGCCGGCCCAGCCCCCGCCCTTACCCGGGCCATCATGAGCATGGTGGCCGTACTCATTATCGCCTGCCCTTGCGCCCTGGGTTTGGCAACCCCTACAGCGGTTATGGTGGGCACCGGCCGGGGCGCGGAAATGGGCGTTCTCATCCGCGGGGGCGAACCCCTGGAAAGGGCCTATGCCTTGACGGACATCGTGTTTGATAAAACCGGCACTCTTACCCGGGGCAAACCTGAAGTTACCGAGGTCGTGGCTTTTAATCCCTGGACCGAACCTGAGGTCCTCACCCAGGTGGCGGCCCTGGAAAAACGCTCGGAACATCCCCTGGCGGCTGCCATTGTCAAAAAGGCCGAGGCTTATGAGACGGCCTGGCCCGAGGTGGCTGAGTTTGAGGCGGTGCCCGGGCTTGGGGTCAAGGCCCAGGTAGAAGGCAAACAGGTCTTGGTGGGTAACACCCGGTTTTTAGAGCAGGCCCAAATCCCCATATTCTATGCCCAACCCGCGCTGCAGAGGCTGACCCAGGCCGGCCGTTCGGTTATCCTCCTGGCGGTGGACGGCCATCTGGCCGGGGTCATCGGCGTGGCGGACACCATTAAACCCCAAGCCTTGGAAACGGTACAGACCCTAAAGAACATGGGGTTGCAGGTCTGGATGCTCAGCGGCGACAATGCCCGCACCGCCATGGCCGTGGCCGAGCAGTTGCAGATTAAGGAAGTGCTGGCCGAAGTCATGCCCGCGGATAAGGCAGCCAAGGTGGCTGATCTGCAGCAGCAGGGACGGGTGGTGGCCATGGTGGGCGACGGCATCAACGACGCCCCGGCCCTGGCCCAGGCCGATGTGGGTATTGCTTTGGGAACCGGGACTGACGTGGCCCTGGCCGCGGCGGATATCACCTTGATCCGGGACGATCTGACCCTGATTCCCCAGGCCGTGTCCCTGGCCCGCACTATGATGCGGGTTATCAGACAGAATCTCTTTTGGGCCTTTTTTTATAACGTGGTGGCCATTCCTGTGGCCGCCGGGCTGCTTTATCCGGTCACCGGCTGGTTGCTGAGCCCGGCCCTGGCCGCCATCACCATGGCCCTGAGCTCGGTGACCGTAGTGAGCAATTCCTTACGTCTGCGGCGTCTGTAAATGGTTTTTGCCAGGCTCCGCCGGGCCACGGGGCACCGTGGCCCGGCGGAGCCAGATTCAAACTAAAGGCATTTTTCTCTCACTGCTGGCCGCCAGCCTCCCTTGTCTTTTAGCCCGGGAAGAGATAAATTATTAGTATGATTACGACTCAGGTGCTCCAGAAGCTCCAGACCGTTGTCGGGGCCGGCAACCTCCTGACCGCCCAGGAAGACCGGCAGTGCTATGCCTATGACGCCGCCAACCTCATCTATGCCCCCGAGGCCGTGGCTTTTCCGGACAACGACGAGGAAATCTCCCAGATACTCCGCCTGGCCAACGCAGATCATTTCCCGGTGGTCCCCCGGGGGGCCGGCACCGGCACTACCGGCGGCGCCCTGCCGGTGCAGGGGGGCCTGGTCGTGGTCACCTCCCGCTTGAACCGGATCCTGGAGATCGATCCGGACAACTTCATCGCCGTGGTGGAACCCGGAGTCATTACCGGGCATTTGAAAGCTGAGGCGGCGAAATTCGGCCTGTATTATCCTCCTGACCCCTCCAGTGCCAATTTTTGTACCATTGGCGGCAACGTGGCAGAAAACGCCGGCGGCAGTGCGGCCGTGAAATATGGGGTTACCCGGGAATACGTTTTGGGTCTCAGGGTGGTCCTCCCCACCGGGGAAATCATCGACACGGGGGTGAGAACGGCCAAGGGGGTGGTGGGTTATGATCTTACCCGCCTCCTGGTGGGTTCCGAGGGCACCCTGGGCATCATCACCCGGATCATCCTGCGTCTGGTGACGCTGCCGGCAGCGAGGCAAACGCTGCTGGCCGGATTCACCGATCTTAGCCTCGCCACCCGGACCGTGGGCCGTATCCTCCAGGCCCGTCTGGCGCCCAGCGCCCTGGAGTTCCTGGACCGGGCTTCGCTCACGTGTGTCCGGGAATTGTTGCCCTTCAACATTCCGGACTCGACCCAGGCCCTCCTGCTCATCGAAGTGGACGGCCACCCCCACGATGTCCAGGACCGGGCGGCAGCCGTTGAGGCTTTCTGCCGGGCGCAACAGGCTGCTTTTGTGCTGACGGCAGGTTCTGACCTGGAAACGGAGAAACTCTGGAAGGCCCGGAAACTTCTGTCGCCGGCCGCGTTTAAACTGAAACCGCACAAGCTAAGCGAAGATGTAGTGGTGCCCATCACTCTCATTCCCGATCTGGTCAACCGTATTGAAACCATCGGCCGTGAAGTTGACTTGCCGATTCTGTGCTTCGGCCATGCCGGAGACGGCAACATCCATGTTAATGTGATGTACAATCGGGAGGAGGCTAGGGAAATCCAGGCCGCGGAGCGCGCGGTCAAAGAAATTTTTTCCGTGGTGCGGGAGTTGGGCGGGACCCTGTCCGGCGAACACGGCATCGGCATCACCAAATCTCCTTTCATCGGTATGGAGTTATCGCCAGCCGCCATCGCCCTGAGTCTACGCCTGAAAAAAGCGTTCGACCCCAACAATATCATGAACCCCGGCAAGATTTTCTCTCCCCCGGCCGCACCCGCCACCGCCTAAAGTCCATGAGCCTTGATTTTAGCCAGCATCTTGCCGAGGCCCAGGCCTGCATCCGCTGCGGAGCTTGCATGGAGGTCTGTCCGCTCTATCAGTTGTCAGGGAAAGAAGCCATGGTGGCCCGGGGCAAACTCAGTCTCCTGCAGGCGCTGACGGCCAATAATTTGCCTCCCAGCCGACGTCTAAACGAGATCCTGGAATATTGCCTGCTGTGCGGCGCCTGCGCTGAAAAGTGTACGGCCAACGTTAATACTCCTGATCTGGTAAAAGCCGGGCGGGCCGCCATGCAGGCGCGTTTGGGACGGCAGTGGAGTCCGGCTCTGGCCCTGGCCTTCCTGAGTGTGCACACCGATCAGGTACTGCCGGCCTTAGCTGCATCCGGTCCTCTCCTGCACCGTTTAAGGGCTTGGCTCGGTGGGCAAAGCGGCCTGTTGTACCGGTTGTGGCCTTCTTTGACGGGTCTGGTGGGACGATTACCCCAAGCTGCGGTGCAGCCTTTTTCCCAGGCAGCGCCGCAGCTGGTTCCGGGCCGGGGCAAGCACACCATTGCTTTTTTTGTGGGCTGTGGCCTGGAGGCGCTTTTTCCCCAGGCGGGGTTGGCCTTTTTAAAAATCTGTCAGCGGTTGGATATTGAAGTGAT
Organism: uncultured delta proteobacterium; assembly: GCA_963780995.1. Classification (GTDB taxonomy): domain Bacteria; phylum Desulfobacterota; class Desulfobaccia; order Desulfobaccales; family Desulfobaccaceae; genus Desulfobacca. Next base: position 89,953 of record CAWAEI010000020.1, on the reverse strand, counting down.
TATTCCTGGCCGGCAGGGGTGTTGCGGGCTGTTAGCAACCAGCGCCGGGGACGTGGACGCGGCTCAAAACCTGGCCCGGCGTTTTCTCAAGCAATTCGAATCCCTGGCAGTGGATCATATTGTTACGGCCTGCGCCTCGTGCAGTTATCACCTTAAACAAGTTCACAAGCTTTTTCCGGACAGCCGGGAGACAGAAACTGCGGCCCGGTTGTCGACCAAGATCAGGGAAGCCAGCGAATATCTGGCAGATACGGCAAAACTTACTTCACTTCGCTACCTGAGTGCAGCCCCCTCGCAGCCCCTGGTTTTTCATGATCCCTGCCATTTGCGCCGGGGACAGCAAATCATCGAGCAGCCCCGCCGCTTGCTGGCCGCGGTGCCGGGACTGGACTTGCTGGAACCGGAGGGGACCCCGGGTTGTTGTGGCCAAGGCGGCATTTTTGGTCTCTGCCATCCGGAGATGTCCGGAACAATCGGCAAGAATGCCTTGAAGACCTACCGGCAGACCGGGGCTAGCATGGTGGGGACGGCTTGCAGCGGTTGTCTGGCGCAGCTGACCAGTTTGGCTCCTGGTGATTTGCCGGTGCGTCATTTTTTGGAAATACTATCGGAGGCTTTTTAAGTCTTAGGAATACTTTGAAATATTAAGCCATCTAGGGTTTGTTGGCGATTTTCCTTGTTGACAAGGATTGCAACCTATAGTACAAAAAATCACATGGGCCTGATCAAAAATCGTATCGATTAAAAATAAGTAAGGAGGATATTTATGGCCACGGTAGAATTCAAAGGAAAAACCTTTGAGGTAGATGAAGACGGCTTCCTGGAAAATCTGGATCAATGGAGTATGGAATGGGTTGATTACGTCAAAGAATCTGAAGGCATCAAGGAACTGAACGATGACCATTGGAAAGTAATCAACATGCTCCAGGACTATTACAAAAAGAACGGCATCGCCCCCATGGTGCGGATTCTTTCCAAAGTTACCGGTTTTAAACTGAAATACATCTACGAGCTTTTCCCATCAGGACCTGGGAAAGGCGCCTGTAAGATGGCCGGCCTTGCCAAGCCCACCGGTTGCGTCTAATACGAACCCAAGGGCAGGGCTGAACTCGGTTTCGGGAAACTCTCCTTACACCCTGTCGGCTCCCCCAATCAATTTTTGAAGCAGATTCCCGCCCTGCCAAGGGAGGAATCTGCTTCAAAATTTTTACTCATTCCTGCCGGTCAATCCTTCAACGAACTCTCCATACTAAACTTTTTCAAAATATTTTGACATTTTAGGGAAATTAAGTTTAAACTAATCAATCCTAGAACGCGGTTATTTGGAACGAAGGCCGCGGCAGGGAGGGATTAGAATGGGCCGATCGATCCGTAAGGTATTGTTTATTGAACCCAGGAACCCCCGTCCCCACATTTTCTCACGGGTGGCTATTCCCCGCCTTGGCAGTGTTTTATTGGCGACGATTTTGCGGAACCGGGGACTTGAAGTCAAAGTCGTCGTGGAAGAGATTAACCAGCCCCATCTCAACTCCTTAGATTTTCATCCCGACCTGGTGTGTATTTCATCCCTTACCCCCACCACCCCCCGAGCCCTGCAATTGGGAGATTATTATCGGCAGCAAGGCATCCAGGTGGTCATGGGAGGGCCGCATCCCAGCTTTTTGCCGGAGGAAAGTCTGGAACATGCTGATTTTGTGGTCTGTGGAGAAGGCGATGCAGCCCTGCCCGAGTTAATCGAAGCCCTCAATGGCGACAGAAGGTTCGAAGGCATCGGCAACCTCTGTTACCATAAAAACGGGGCCATCCGAAAGAATCCCTGGCGGCCTTTCTTTAAAGATTTAGACACCCTGCCCATACCAGATTATAGCCTCATCCACGGCTGGCGCCCGGGAAAACAAGCTGTCATTTCCATTGCCACCTCCCGGGGCTGCCCCTTCGGCTGCCGCTTCTGCTCGGTAATTCTCTTGTTTGGCCGACAATTCCGGTATAACTCCATTGACCGGGTGATCGACGAAATCCGGCAGAACGGCTCCCAGGCCCAGCATATCTTTTTCTGTGACGATAATTTTACCGCGGATTTGAAACGTAGCAAGCAGTTGATGGAACGGATTATCGCCGAAGGGCTCAAAGTGGAATGGAGCGCCCAGGTGAGGGTAGAGGCAGCCAGAGACCCGGAACTTTTGGACCTCATGGCCCGCAGCGGCTGTTTCATGGTCTTCATCGGTTTGGAATCCATCAATCCGGCGACGCTCAAGTCCTTCAAGAAGGCCCAGACTGTTGAGGATATCCGGGAATCGGTAAAAATTTTCCATCGTTATGGGATCGGAGTGCATGGCATGTTTATCTTCGGCTCCGAGGAAGATACCGTGCCGGTCTTGCGGGAGACGGTGGACTTTTCCCATGAGATCGACATAGACTCCCTGCAATATCTCATTTTGACGCCCATTCCAGGGACGCCTATCTATGAGGAGTTGCTCAGCCAAAATCGGCTTTTACATAACGATTGGCAGTATTACGACGGGCATCATGCCGTCTTTGTGCCCCGTTACTTGACGCCTGTCGAACTGCAGATGGAGACCTTGCGGGCCATGCGTAAATTCTATACCTGGTCGTCGGTGTTGACAAGGCTCTGGCGGCGGGATTGGTTTTATGCCAAGCTGAAGGCACACGGCCGTCTGCATCTGCGACGTTCCTTCAAAGAGGTCAAGCAGGGTTATTTTCAGCAACTCAAGGAACAGCTTTTCAGCAAGGCGAAGCAGAAGCGCCAATTACTGCCACACCGCCGCATCCGAAAAGTTGGAATTCCGGAGGATATTTGGAGTCTGACAGCCTGGGAGAGCGGCCCCCGGGAATTTCTCCTCAGATTTTTGGAAAAGCTGGGCGTGGAGATTGTGCAGGAAGGGCATGAGTCCGGGACGGCGGAAGCCCCGGCGGCAATGAATCCGACAGACCAGTTAATGTCCGAGATCGCCCGTCTCCAGGAAAAAACAGATATTATTCTGCTCCCTATTTGGGCGGGACTGGAAAATGTCCGGCAAAAGGCCAAGGAAGCGCAACAGGAGTTGGGCCAGTTGCTGGCCACCTACCGGCAGGCGCTGCCGGTGAATTTTACCCCCACCCTGTTTTACAATGTGTGTATGCAGCTTGGCCTGATGATTAAAGCGCGGCCGGGTTTGATCCGCCGCATTTATTTTCAAACCCTGGGAGAGGTCGGGACGACAGTTTAACCGGACTAGGGCTTAAAAAATCGGATTCTTTCCCACTGTTCCCAGAGAAGATCGCTCAGGAGACTAGCGGCCAGGGCACGGTCATCCACCCGGTAGGTTCCCGCTTCGACGGCCTGCTTAATGGCGTCCACTTTCGCCTGGCGAGTTGTTTCGGCAGAGGGCATATCGTTTCCAGAAGGAGATATTTTATTGGTTTTCATCTGAAGATCCAGGCGCGTTGGTAACAGCCAACGTTGTTTAGAACTCTACTACTTCACATTTCGTGCCAATCATAAAATATAATAATATCAAGTTGTTGACTATTTGACTGCTGGCGTTCTGGTTCAAAATCTTGAACCTATGTTTCATTTTCTGAACAAGACGATTATCTGACCCACAATTTTTCCCCAGGGTTCACAGCCCAACAAATCCCACCGCATTGCCCCAAGCGTCGTAAACCCGCTTTGAGACTAAAAAGGTACGTTGTCATCATGGTTCGTTTCCAGATCAGAAACTACATTAGTTCGCATGATAGTTTCCGGATGAGAACTAATACCAAGGTGCAGTCAATGGGTTATTTACCCCCCTCACCCTAACCCTCTCCCCCCGCGAGCGGGTGGCGAGGGGACTAAGGATGAGAGTTGTCATTTGATTGCTAATCGGTATAATTAGCTGCCAGAATTTTTCCTTGATATTGCCCTCGCAGCTCATGGGGCGAGGGGAAAATCAAGGACCGTCCAGCGGTCCAAGGCGATAAACATGAGCACCCAGAAGACCACCTGGCCGGCCAGCCACCGTTGTTTGGCCCGGGGGGTTATCAGCCAGCGGTCTTCCAGCATCGTCAAGAAATTGTACATGACGGCGCACTCCAGGGCAAAAGGCGGGAAGCCGAGATAGCCCAGGACCGGCATCTCAAAAATCTTGCCGGCCTGGAAAAAGGGCAGGGTGTAGATCCATTTGGCTTTGGCCCAAAAATTCCAAAGCTCCCAAAAAAAGCCGCAGATCAGACCGGCCAGAAGTAAGAGATAGATTTCCCGGGGCCGGCCCCGGCGCCAGGCAAGCCACAGCGATTTTCCTCCTCCCAGATAACAGAAGGGCTCCAGGAGGAAAATGAAGGCCAGCCAGGGTAATGGGAAGAAATAGCGCGGCCACAGGAAGGGGAGCATGAGCATGACCAGACCGGCAATGGTGGTCGGCGCCATCCAGCCTGTCCCCGGATCTCGGACCGGCCCCCGCACCCGGGCCCAGAGGCCACCCGCGGCCAAGAGGTCCCGGGTTTGGAATAGTCCCGGCAAGACCGTGGCAAAGCTGAGAAGGTAGCCCAGCCAGCGCCAGGGCAGCGCCCGGGGGAGGCCGAGGTAATGCCAGTTGCCCAGAGAGAAGTTCACTAACTCAAAAATCAGCCAGCAGGTAACCGAGGCCATGGCCAGTTTGGGCAGCTCCGGGAGGCGATGCATCAGCAGGGATTCCCCCTGCCAGGCAAAAATGACGGCATCGGCCAAAAGGATGTAGGACCACCAGGCAAAGGAGTAAAACCAGGTGGCGAAGGGCTCCACATCCTGGTTTAAGCCCCAGAGCGCGGTTAGAAACAAGCCGCCACCCATCATACCCGTCAGCCGGGATAGAAAACTCCGATAGGTCATGAGACGCTCTTTTCTCATGGGTTTAGATTTTCTTTGGCACATAAGTAATGAAAAGATTGAGGTGGCGAAGCAGGAGCTTCGCAGAAAATCTGCGTTCCCAAGCTGGAGCTTGGGAACGAGAGAATATTTTTTCCGGTCCGCCAGACAGCCGCAAGTCGTTCTTTACGGCATTAATAGTATAGCAATTTATATTAGTTATCCGCAATCCCACCATTTTGTCTTGCTTTTTCAGGTAATTTGTGCTAAACGTGATCAACCTGAACTATATGGTAGAATATACCATTATACTCTCATTATGTCTGTCTCGGGGGGAGGCGACATAATTTCCCACCCTCTATCTGATTTAGCCTATCGGGAGTCTGCATTAACCTTAACTATGGGGAAATCATGAAAAGGTTTGGCATATTACTTATTGCCCTGCTGTGGCTGCTGCCCACCTGCGGCGGTAAAAAACAGGTGGTTTCACAACCTGAAAATATGGGACCGGTCAAGACAGAGGAACAGTTAGCCCTGGACCTGGAAGACGAAAAAGAAGAACCTCTGGTCGGCGCCGTGAGTTCCCAAAGGCTGGAGGAGATGTACAGCAAAGCTGCCGTTCCCGGTTTGGATGAAAATCTGGACCAGGAAGTGAAAAAATGGGAACTGCAAAAAACCTTTGATATGCCCATCCAGGTCAACAAAGAGGTGCGGAATTATATTTATTATTTTTCTACGGATCGCAAGGATCTCTTCGGCCGCTATCTGAGCCGCTCAACCCGCTACCTGCCCATGATCAAGAAGGTCTTTGCCGAATACGGCCTGCCCGAAGATCTGGCCTACCTGGCGATGATTGAAAGCGGTTATACCAATAAGGCCCGTTCCCACGCCAACGCGGTGGGCATGTGGCAGTTCATCAAAGGCACCGGCCTCCGTTACGGCCTCCAAATCGACGGCAGCATCGATGAACGCCGGGACCCCGAAAAAGCAACCCATGCGGCGGCCAAATATCTTTTGGACCTGTATAAACAGTTCGGTTCCTGGTACCTGGCCGCGGCCAGCTACAACTGCGGGGAAGGACGCGTCCAGAAAGAAATCAACCGCAACAGCGACTTGAAAAATTACTGGGAGCTTTCCAATAATCAATGTCTGCCCAATGAAACCAAAAACTACGTCCCCCAGATGATTGCGGCGACTATTATCGCCAAGAATCCGGGAAAATACGGTTTTAAAAATATTCCCTATCAACAGCCCCTGAAATATGACGTCGTGAAAGTAACTGAACCCACCTCCTTCCAGGCGGCGGCCGTGGCGGCGACCACCAACTTTGAGGAAATCAGTGCCCTGAACCCGGAATTGCTGCGGGAGGCCACGCCGGGTTACGGCGCCTATCTGCTCAAGATCCCGCCGGGGAAAAAAGAGACCTTTGGCAAGAATATTGTTATGGCCATGGCCCAATTCCCGGCCGGGGGCGGTCGCGCCTATGCCTCCCAACAAGATTCCGGCGAGGCGGTGGAATACTACTCTCCTCCCCGCCGCAGCTCCAGATCTTATCGGGAGTATGCCAGTTCTTACCGGTATAGTTCGTCCCGGAAGGCGTCCGCCGCCAGATCCAGAGACTATGCCGAAAGCCAACCCAAAGCCAAACCAGAGCTGCGCGAACGTGCCAAAGTCTACGACGATCTCCCCAACCTTGGCAGAAAAGCCAACAGTTCCCGAGACAATATAGCCTCAGTTAATAAGACCGCCAAGCGCGGCAAGGCCAAAAACCAGAAGGAAGTTCTGGTGGCCTCCCAAGCCCCGCGCTCCCTCAAGGAAGCCTCTCGGGCCAGCAGCAAAGAAGTCGCTCGCCGGAGTGAGAAAATGGAGGCCCCGATGACGGCCAGCATGCTGCCTGGACTGAGCAGCTCTAAAAAAGCCAAAAAGGATTCCCCGAGCATCGCCCGGAAGCCCACCGAAAATTCCAAGAGCAAAAAGAAAAAGAAGGACGATACCTGAATAAGCAGCCGCGGTTCAAGGTAACCTCAGCCAGGGAATGCCGACATGGGCATCCCTGGCTTTTTTTGTCAGGGACCAGATACAGGTTCTCGGCTGCGGTGGCCGGGGACCGATTTTGCGGAATTTTTTTGTTTTTCTCATCTGATTGATATTATTATAAATTATATTTTTTTCGCGCTATTTCCCGGATTTCCCGGCAATTTCCCACTTGGGACGGGAAATTTTCGCGCTTGTGGAGCGGGAATTTTTTAACATTTAAAAACATATTGATATTGTTGTTAATATTTATATTGTGATGGCAATTTTCGCGCTCATTTCGCGGTAATTTCGCGGAAGTTTCGCGCTTGAGGCGCGTCTGATTTTCGGGCCGGCGCCAGCGGATTTCCGGTTGGGTTTGGGGCCACGGCGAAGTTGTGAATCGGGCCGAGAGGGTCACTTGCGGGAAAAAAGAAGATGGCAGGTCCTCATGGGATGGCGGCCCACCCGTAACTAATGAAAATATTAATGGTGGCGCAGCGGGAGCGGCGCGGTAAATTTGCGTTCCCAAGCAGGAGCTTGGGAACGAGTGAGGATATGGCGGAGCAAAGAAAAAACCACCGGGCGGGCCGGGGCCGTCTAAAAAGAACAGGACTGGAGCCCCGAGGAGGCGAGCCAGGTCGCGCTGGAACGGCGCGAAAATTTTTTCATTGTTCAACATATTGATATTATAAATAATATTTATATTGCAGTGCCTTTTTTGCGCTGATTTCCCGGTAATTTCCCACTGGCAGGGGAAACATTTCGCGCTGGTGGAGCGGGAATTTTTTAATATTTAAAAACATATTGATATTGTTGTTAATATTCATATTGTGATGGCAATTTTCGCGCTCATTTCGCGGTAATTTCGCGGAAGTTTCGCGGGCAACCTTCTTGCTAGAATAAGCTCAACCTGGTCCACGGAATCATAACCTTGAATTTCTCTGGCCGCCGATATTTTAGTTTCAGGGAGGCCCGGGGCGAGATTAACTTCCGGACACCTCGCCCTCGAAGACTGCCCATCGTGAAAATCCACCCCAGATGACATCGGGAGCATACCTGACGTGGGCGGAAAAAGACAGAACACCTGGGGCAGATGTCGCAAAAAAAGCAGGCGAGGGGCGAGAGAGGAATTTTGTGTAGGGCGCTGGCACTACCCGCCATGATAGACTTTTTTCCATGGCGATATGAAATTGTTATCAGAATGTCTTTTTAAAATCCGATTGGGCGTATACATAGCAGTGAGTTGGCAGCGGGCGATTCTTATTAAATAATTATTTAGTAATCTTGTAGCAATTATAGTTGGCCGGAGGGTGGGAGAGTAAAACCCCTCCCCCCTCACGGCCCTAACAAATAAAGTTGCTCGGTTGACAAAGGCAGGTTCAGCCCAAAGAGATTGAATGAGTTCGGAATAACGGTATCTTTAGAATTCAGGTTAGATGAGCTCATCTGGCCCTTTTTAAGCCGGGCAATTTTAACAGCCACTTACTATCTTTTAATCAGCGCTGCAGGGACGGCATTTTCCAAAGAACTAAATAATAGTTCTGCATCGCAATATTTTTGCCGACAGCTCCATACAAGGTTTCCAGTAGCTGCCTCAAAAATATGAGCCTGTAGTTCTTCCTTTTCCTCGACAAACAAGAGCGGCCAGGTCAGGGAGGCTGTAAGAAGGCAAAGGGCGAAATTATAAGTGCTGAATGGCCTTTTGTAACCCTGGAGCACCAACAAGCCATCTGCTCCCACCGGCCGACAAATGTTTGCAACCAACATTTTCACATCGGCTGGAGTGCTACTCAGAACTTTTGGAGATTTTGGTCCATTCAAACAAGGGCTGCAGGGACGGATCAGGCTGGCCCGGAACCTGAGAGATTTCAGTTCTGCCGGGCGTCTGATTTTCATAATACAATATGATTTCATAACCTTTCCAATCACGGAGAAAAGCCGAGGCTTGGGTCAGCATCTCGGCGCCGCATTGAGCTTCCTTGTCAGGCTGTCTTTTATAATTGTGCACGTAGACAAATTGCGGGGGCAAAATAACCAGACGGCGTAACAGACCCATAGAACGCGGGACATCGCTTTGATAATCCTGATAGCTCGCAGGCGTGATTTGCTCCCGGGTTTGGGTAATCGTAGGAGAGCAGGCAGGATTAACCACTAAAACCAATAAAGTTATCAGGGCAACGAGGGATTTCATGATCGACCTCCCAATCTTTTGGCAATGATGGCGGCCATCACTTCACTGGCCTCCATGAAGGTGTCACGGGCAAGTTTGCCGTCGCGTTCGGCAAATTGAGACAATCTGGCGAAGCGCGGCGGCGGCAGATCATCGCTCCTTTTCTGGGCGTGCCAGATTATCGAATCCTCAAACAGTATCTTGCCGGCTTTTTGCACTAGGAGCTGAGCGTCGCAATAGAAACATAATTCTTCCTGCTCCGCGGGGCCCAACAACCCGTAGCCCAGGATCAGGACCAGGACTTCCGGGCTGTTCGTCTCTTTGCCGGGAAAGCGGCGGGTAATTTCGGTCTGGAGCAGGTTGGTAAGTTTATTAGGGAAATCGGCTCGGTCCATAGACCGTACCAGGACCGAGCGCTGGCGGTGGTTCATGATCCCCAGGGCCGTAAACGATGGCAGGACAATGGCTCCGCCCACCACCGCGGAGCTTTGAGCCATGGGGACGAGCATGGCGACGCCGACGCCGGCAGCAGCGATGGCCGAACCGGTGGCCAATCCCTCAAAAAGACTCGCAGGCCAGGCCTTGGAAATTTCTCCAGGCTTGGCCAGGCGGACTTCGACCCGGGGTTGCTGGCCTGTGGGGAGGATGGACTTTAAATCGAATATCTGGTGGGGGATTCTTTCTATCTCGGCGTTACCGGAAATACGCCTTAAGGTCGGATCAATTGAGCCATTTTTATTGGGGCCAAAAGTGCAGCCGGAATAAACGATTATATGCGCGCAGAGCAGAAATACGGCCGGCAGACTCCGGGCCCGTGATGGGATGGTATTGTCGGGACTTGTCATTTTTGGGTTCTCCTCATCTGGCCTTTTTAATTTGGCCATTTTGGGCAAAGCATGACCGGGCGAATGACTGATAAAGACCGGTTCAGTTAAGGTTTGCAACACTCGAATTTTTCCGAGATGACGGTCTTCGATCCAATAGTTCCTGCATGTCATCGGTCAGGTTGCCCTCGTGGTCCGTCAACATGGCAGGTCTAAAGTATGAGGCATACTTCGCGGCCACCGGAATGACCGGAGTATAACTATCATCCAGGAAATCCGTGGTACTGATATAGGTACGCTGACGTTTGCCAGACAACAGGGCACTTTTAGGCGCGGTAACCCAAACAGGATCTGAGAAATAGGCGGCACTGCCAAGAGTGACAAGCATTTGGTGATAATTTAATTTGGAACCATAGCGTCGTAAAAACCAGGAACAGTGACGGACGGCATGGTGGCGATAGCCCTGGGGTGACTGTATTTCTTTAACAAAGGCAGCTACGTCGCTGAGGGAATCCAAAGGCCTGAGGGTGATGGTGGTGCTGTCCAGGTCCCGGAGTTTCGTCAAAGGCAGCAGGGCCCTTTGATCCACACAGTCGTAAAAAAATGGAGTGCCTGGAAAGGGGATAGGGATGGAAAGGTAATAGGGCAAGGGGACTTCGATGGCGTCGATTAAAGATTTAAGCTCCTGGCGCAAATCGGTCAGCGAGCGGGTAAACGGATCGAGCATCATGCCGTAGAAGAAGAGTAATCCGGCTTCGTGACAGGAGCGGATCATGTCCAGGGGTGGGATCAGGGTGTTTTGAGCCTTGTTGTACCGGCGCAACCATGCCGTATCGAAAGATTCCAGGCCGGTGAAGAGGCCCAGGCAACCGGATCGGCGAGCCTGCTGCAGGTTTTTATGGTGCAGGAAAAAATCATTCGTAACCAGGGCAGTCCACCCTTGGCAGAAACCTTGCTGCCATAAGCTCCCGATGAGGTCCAGACGAGCCTGGAAATTTTTCCGGTCATTCCCATAAAAATTGTTGTCCAAAAAAATTAAGAGTTTCTTTTGGCCGGCGGCAAGAATCTGTTTCTGAAGATAATCGAGGGAATATTTCTCGTACTTGTGACCTTCTCCGGTTAAGGAACAGAAAGAACAGCGGAAATTGCAGTTGCGGGTGGTTTCGGCGTAGCCAACATTCCGGCCAAGCCAAGGGGTCAGGTCAAAGCGCGGCAACATTTCGGCGGCCAGATAATCAGGGCCGAAGGCATCGGCGACAACGTCCTGCAGCTGTTCGACATCGCCCGTGCAGCAGTAATCAAAAAACCGACGAGAGAAATCAGGCAGGACTCGGACAGGGGGCCCGCCAGCCACTACGATGACCTTGGGATTTTTAGTACGAACATAGGCGGCCAGATGTCGCATACGATCAAAAGCAGTGGTGAGGCCGGTGAGGACAAGCATATCCGGCCAGGCGAACCAGACCGGGTCGGTCAGGGGCCCGCTGGCAAGTTCGCTATAGAGCCTGACTTCACAGAGATCTGGCGAAAAAGCGCCGGCGAGATAGGCGGGAGCCATGGCCTGGGGGATTTTGTGGGAGCGGCGCACGGGCAGACGGAGTTCATCAAAGTAACAATTAACAATAAGAACTTTTTTCTTCCTGAGTTTGGGGCGACTGCCAGGCAGCACGGTCAGCAACGGGACCCTTCGGGACAGCTGGCCGGGGATGCTCTCTGGCAAGGAGCTTGGAGGGGGCTGAAAGCGGGTATTCCAGGTATTCATTTTTTTCTCCGTAAAACATGAGTAATTAATCACTCACAATAGAAGATAAAAAAAATTACTCGCTAAAGGCCATAATGGCTGCTAATTTTTCCGGATTGTTTTCCTCCTGTGTTATTGAGTGAGTAATCACTCTCAATTAAAATTAAAAAAAATTACACGCCTAAAAGCTGACAGGATTTTTCCACCAAGGTAGGGGCCAGAGAGGAGAGGCTCTGGTCAATGACGCCGTAGACCTTGAAAACCGAGACCTGGAGAATCAGGCCAAGAATCATGGCGGTCATGAGGTCGCCGTCTCCCTGGAGGATTTCACCGGCAGCCATCCTTTGGGTGATGGTATGCTTGAGCACTCTAACTGGGCTGGGCATGTCGGGGGTCATTTTGCGGATGTGGCCGTGATGATCGAGGAGGAGGTAGCGGAAGAGGATGGGGTCGGAATCATGGAAGGAGCAGACATAGTTGATGATGGCGGTCAACTTTTCTTTCAGGGTCTGGTGCGGCTGCTGGCTGCGGTCCAACGCTTGGGCCAGGGCCACGATGTTTTTGGCAAAGAGTTCCCAGGCTAGCTGCTGTTTGCTGGGATAGTGGCGGTAAATGGTGCCTTCGGCAATCTTGGCGGTGCCGGCAATATCTTTAATAGTGGTGGCGGTAACGCCTTTTTCCACAAAGAGGCGGAGAGCGGTTTGGTCGATCAGTTTTTTGGTTTGACTGCCATCTCTTGCCATAGTGAACACTCACTCATCTTATTTAATTTATAAATCATCATTATGAACTTGTCAAGCTGTTATTAGGAGCGAATTAAATTATTCGAGGAATTTATTTCTGGGAAAGAGTAAAAGATCATAAATTGATTACAGTCAGAGGGATGGAATTGTTGCCACATATCTTGCCATGTCCGAAACACACCTTCTAAGCAGTAATAGTGCCGTATATGTTCTAGATATTGTAAGTTTCTGATTCTTTGTTAAGTTTCGGGGGATAGCACCAATCAACGTCAAAAATGAGAGGCCGGTTCCTAACCAAGTCCACTTGATCGCCGGGTTATTATGGCAGTGCCATAAGTCACATTACCAGGCCTGATACCACGTTGCAATCAAAGTACTATTAATCCCCCCCTCACCCTAACCCTCTCCCACCGCTGCCAGCGGTGGGAGAGGGGATTAAGGATAAAGTGCCCATTTGATTGCTCATTAGTATGAGTCGGCAATCTCCTAATAGCCAATTCTACTGATACCGCTGCTGCTTTTCAGTAGAATTTGTACTCGGCAGGGAGGAGACTTCGTCGGGTAGCCTTGAGTTTTCCTTTGACAAACCTGAAAATCAGGTCCCGGTCGTCCCACCGGCGCATAAGCTGCTGCATAAGCTGATCGTCCTGCAAAAGCTGAAGAAACTGCGCCTGCCCCTCTTGGTTATTAAGTCGGTTGATCTTGGCACTTACCCCGTCAAAGGGTTGGCACCCGGCAAGACGCTCCTGGAGGAAATGCTCCAGCACCTGGTTTGGTATGGTAGACGGCGGCTCCGAGGTCTCTACTAGGCCGGCATTTCAACCAGGTCCACGGCATCATAACCCTGAATTTCTCTGACCGCCGATATTTTAGTTTCAGGGAGGCCGGGGGGGAGATTATAGTCGTTGCCAAAAGTTTTGTCTGATTCACCCCTCACCCTGACCCTCTCCCCTCACGGGGAGAGGGGAAAATAAAGGAAGAAACTTTTGGCAGTTAGTATAACTTCTTTGCGGCACCTCGTCCCCGAAGACGGCCCGGCGTGAAAGTCCACCCCAGATGACATCGAGAGCATACCTGACGTGGGCGGAAAAAGACAGAACACCTGGGGCAGATGTCGCAAAAGCAAGCGAGGGGCGAGAGGCTAGGGGCCTTTCCCAAAAGAGCAGTGAGGGTAACTACATTCCGGGCAGTCACGGCAAAGGCCGCCATGGCCCAGGAGAGCCAAATCTTTTTTGCCGATTCGTTCACCGGCCAAGACCCGGGGAAGCAGCAGATCAAGGGCGGTGATCCGGTGATGCAGGGCGCAGGCCGGGACCCCCAGCAGCGGCACCTCGCCTAAATAGGCCGCCAGGAACATGGCCCCCGGCAGGACTGCGGCCCCGTAATATATTTCGGTGGCCCCGGCCCGGCGGATGGCATGGCGGGTGACGTCATCGGGATCGACGCTCATGCCGCCGCTGAGCAGGAGCAGACGGCAACCCCGGTCCAGATGGGCGCATATTCGTTGCGCAATCATCTCGGCGTCATCCGGGGCAAAATCTAACGCCACCGTTTCTGAACCCAGAGCAGCCACTTTCCGGGACAGAATAGGAGCAAACCGGTCCTCGATGAGGCCGTGATAGACTTCGTTGCCGGTGATGATGATCCCCACGGGGGTGGGGGCCAGGGCCTTGACTGCCACCACCGCCCCCTGGCTGTGGGCAATGGCTGCGGCCCGTTCAATGGCCGCCCGTTTCATAATGAGGGGGATGGCCCGGGTCGCCGCCACCTTTTCCCCCTGTTTCACCAGGGTATGGTTGTGGAGGGTGGCGCACATGACTTCGTCCACCAGGTTGAAGGCCGCCAGGGTCGTGACATTAACGGTTAACAGTCCATCCCTGGCCGCGTACAGGTTGATCTTCCCTTCTTGGGGATTGTCCTCCCAAACGATGCCCTCTCCCGCCAGGGCGCCGGCCAAAATGGCTGCAGCTTCATTTTCGTGGATTTCATCTTCTGCCAATTCGATGACATAGAGATGGTTTTTGCCCAGACGCTGCAGGCGGCAGACATCCTCGCCACAGACAGTGTGACCCTGACGGAAAGCGGCACCCTTGAACTCGCCGGGACGGATTTCGGTAATATCATGGGCCAGCTTCAACCCCACCGCATCTTCCACCTTGACGGTTTTGATCATGGCGCTTTCCTCATTTCCCTCCCCTCAGCGGTTGCCGGGAAAGGTTTAGCGCTCATGGTGTCGGGTGCCTCAGGGTTACTGGTATAAGGCGACCAGTTCATCTCCGGGAAGGTAATTTCTCGGGCCTCGGTAAAATAGGCCCCCCCGGCGCAGGGCTTGCACAGTATCCGCCCATCCCGTTCCACCTCCCGGTGGTCCCGCACCACCTGGCCGCACTGGGCTACAGGTGACTTTGCGGCGGGTGGGGCCCGGCAAATCAAAGGGAGTCAACTCCACCTGCACTTCCTGAACCCGAAACATGACGCTGTCCGGCATGATTTTATAGGCCTGCACCTGTTGCCGGACTTTATCGGGTTCCAGAGGGGCATAGACTGCCGCCAGATCCCGGGACTGCTTCGGTGGAAATGACCCGGAAGGCCTGGGAAGTTTCCACATCCACAAAGGTGGCGGCCATGATGCCGTAGTCCACGAATTTCAGGGAACGGCGTCCCAATTTCACCCCGGTGGTATGCGCCACCGCGTCCCCGGTGCAACGGTCCATTTCCACATAGACCAGGAGACGTTTGAGCTGCGGCAGGGTAGGGGGAATCGCAAAGTTCAAGAGACGCAGCCCCACCAAAGCCAAACGCACTCCCACCACCTGCCCCGGACAGAGGTGGCCGTGGGCGGCCACGGACGAGGCCAGGAGCTTCTCGAAAAACTCGTGGTCTGGCGTAACTGTTTTGATTCCACCTGCATGACCGCTTTCCTTTTCCGAATCTATCCTGAACAAATTTCAGGTTAAAAAGTTATTTTTAACATATTTAAAGAGCCAAAATAGAGCGATGTGCTCGGCCCCTCAGCAACTGCTATCGTCTGAGGGGCCCTGTGACACTTACACCTTTACCAGCTTCACCTGGCTCTGATAAAACACCGCGCTGCCACCCACCGGGTCCACCAGGCCGGTGTTTTTCAGGACTGGATCGAGACGCATGGCGGCATTGGCATGGATGCCGGTGGCCCGGCGGGTATCGCCGGGAATGGACACGCCGTCAATGACCATCGGCCCGGCGCCGTTGGCCCAATGCCCAAATCCCAAAGAAAAAGCCGCCACTCCGGGCCTGAGGCCCTGCTAGACACGCGGACCTTGCCGATCATGGGTTTTTTCTGGCCCTGGCCCAGGTCCCAGAGGCCGTCTTCATTGGAGGCTGACACCACCTTGACCTGATCCCCGGTATGGAGACCCAACCGTTGGGCATCGGCCGCGGAAATTTCAATGAAATTCTCCGGCAACAGGGCATCCAGCCAGTAATTGCCGATGGTCCGGGATTTGGTCTGCGATATCGTCTTATAGGTAATGAGGGTAAAATCGTAGCCCTGGGCCTCATCGTTGATCAGTTTGCCGGTGCAGTCCTGGGGGCCCTCAATATAGTCGGCATGGCCCAAATACGGTTTGCCGGTCATGGAATTTTTGGTGGAGACAAGCTTGTCGAAGTAAATCCCCAGCATCTTGCCGTATTTGTTGGCCATCTGGCCGTCTTTGTAGGCCTTTTTGTAGTCCTGGAAACGGCCGCCCCGATTTAACACCGTGACCACGTGGGGCCACCACTCCGGTCCCACGACTGCCTGCCAGCGATTGGCGTCAAAGACCGTGGCCGGCAGATGCCGCCGGGACTGCTCAAAGATTTTGATCTCCTCGGCAGAGGCCGCCGGGACCTTCTCGGAGCCGTCCGGCTTGTCACCCATGGCAATGTTGGCCACCATGCGCACGTACATATCCTCGTCCCGTTTCAAATGGAGACCCGGACCAAAGGCATTTTCCCCAAACCCCGGCACCTTGAGTTTTTCCGCCAGACCCAGGATCAGAGATTCCATGGACAGGGGCATCTGCTCCCCGTAGACGGTAACGGTGTCGGTCAACGGCGCCGAGGCTGGCTGCCGGAAGGGCGCCACCTTGGGAGTGACCGAGGGATGCGACCCGGAAAACTCCCAGCGTTCCAGATAGGTCAGGTCCGGGAAAGATGTAATCCGAGTACATGCTGGTTTCACCGATGGTAATGTCGGAAGAGATGATCAGGGGAATTTTCTTGGGGTCGGAGAGGATTTCAATCAGTTTATGACCCCCCGGCAGGGCATACACCGGCGTTGCCATATAGAAGAGAATGGCTTTGATGGGATACGGATAGGCGTCTCCCAGGCTGGGGATCACCTCCTGATAAATATCGCTGGCAAAGGGATACCAGACCCGTTGGGCTGGGAACCCTTTAAAAAGGGTGGTTTTATCGTACGGGACTTCATGCCGGATGATGGAAATGCCCCAGGGCTTGAACTTACCCCCCTGGGTCTCGGTATTGAATGGCTTGCCTTCTTTGTTGCCGACGATATCGTAGGTCGTGGCCTTGGATAAGCCGCCCATCCAGTCGTGGTTGCCGATGAGGATGTTCAAAAACATATAGGTCACAACATTATAAAACCCCGAGGTGTGCTGGGAGACGCCCCGGTGAATATCGGCCACCGCCTTTTTGCCGTAATTGGTGAATTCCCGGGCTAATTCAACCAGGTCCGATTCTCTGACCCCGGCCAGTTTGGCCCAATCGGCCATGCTTTTGGCTGCCGCGGTTTCCTTGTAAATCTGCAGGACACTCTTAACCTTGATGCCGTTTATTTCGGTGTCCACCAGCAGGTCTCCCTCCACGGCCGTGGTCTCGTCATTGGGGTCGAAAGGCTTGGGCAGGCCGCCATTGAGGACGATGAAAGGGTCGAACTCCCAGTCGCCGTCACCCTTCTTTTTAGGACGTTTTTGCAGGGGCAGCCCCAAATCGGAGCCCCGCAGAAAGGTGGCAGGTTTGCCGTCTTTGAGCTTCACCAGCCAGGCAGTCTGGGTCCAGGTGGGCTCGTTATCGGCTTTGGCCGCGGCCTTATTGGCGTTGGCCAGATAGCGGGCGTCATAGCGCTGATTCTCGATAATCCAGCGGATCATGCCCCAGCCCACGGCAGCCACGCCATTGGGCCGCACCGGCAGCCATTTCCAGGCCCGGGCCGCGGTCTTGGAGCAGCGGGGGTCCACCACGGCTATCTTGAGGCCGCTATCGACGATGCCCTGGGATACTTTGGAGGCGCGCCAGGGTGGCCCATAGTTGGCCTCATAGGGACTGGAGCCCACAAAGAGGATAAATTCGGCGTTGCCCAGATCCCCTTGCCAGTAAAATTTGCTGCCCCCGGAGAATTTGCCCTCCTCGAACTGGTCGCTCATGGCCTTGCAGGTGAAATACAGGGAACCCTGGCAGACGGTGGTATGTCCGTGGGTATTGGTGGAACCCAAGCCGGTGCCGACCAACCGTTTCAACATTTCCGCCCGTCCGGCCTTCAACCGGCCCCAGTTCAGGCAGAACTGATTGTTCTTGGGTCCTAAATCCGGATGTTCCGGATCGATGAGGTATTTGAGATTATCGGCGTGTTTTTGCTTAAAATCCTCCAACGTCATCTTTTTGGCCGCCACCTGGGCCGCATCTTCGGCCAGCGCCGCGGATATCTTGGGGTCCCGCAGGGCGCAGATATCCTTCAGGCCTTCCACCTTGCCCTCGCCGAACAGATCGCCGCCATTGACGATTTCCGTCAAGGCCTGATCAAAGGGAATGGTCTGCCATTTATTTTCGCCCCGCTTGCCGGCCCGCTTCAAGACCTTGACGATGCGGTAGGGATCGTACAGGGTCTGAATACCCGCCTGGCCTTTGGGGCACAGCGCCCCTTCCACGGTGGCGGCTTCGTTTATAGGGGTGGCATAAGAGATATTCGGCGTCAGGGTCCAGGGGCTGTAGGGATTGCCGTCAATTTTGGCCACCAGGCCGTCCACGAACTTCACTTTGATGCCGCAGTTGGTGTTGCACTGCTGGCAGACGGAGTAAATCTGATTCTCCGGCAGGCGTTGGATATACATGTCGCCGATATTCAGGCGCTGCCAATCCTCCGGGGTCATGGCCGCGGCCAGCCCGGGCCAGGCAGGTGGAGGCCGCCAGGGAACCGCCCAGCAGGGCGGAGCACTTGAGGAATTCCCGCCGGTCAACCTTATGGTTGAACAATTCCACTAAACCTTGAAACTGGTTTTTAGACATGTTCCTCTTCTCCTTTCCCCGCAGCAATGAGCGGCAGCCAGCGCGAACCCAGCAGGAAGGCCAACAGACCCAGGGAAAACACCCAGAGGCTGACCAGCCATTCGGTAAGATTGGGGAAATATTCCACTGTTCGCAACCGCCAGTGATAAAAGGTGTTTTCCAAGCCTTCCAATTTATAGACGGCCTGATCCGGGATCACAAAGTTCAACCGCACGGCGATAAAGCAGACAATAATGAGAGCGCAGGCCCAGGCCACTTTTTGGGCGTCTTCATGATAGACGATTAACAGATACAAGGGCAAAAGACTGCCAAACAACAGATGGACAATCCAGAAAACCCACCAGTAGGGCCCGAAGGCAATGATATCCAAACTGGCTCTGTCAATAATCACTCCGGTTTTATACCCCACGAAAAACTGCAGTAATTGCAGAAAAAGGAAGGTCACCAGGAGGAAACGGATAACATGACCCAAGTAATGGACCAGGGCGTCATCAATCTTAAAGATATAGATTAAGAAAGGTAATCAAGGCGCCGCCCGACAGCAGGGCCGTGATGATAAACAACAGCGGCGTCAAGGCGCCGTTCCAGAGGGGGCGGTTCAGCAGAATGGCAAAAATGGCCCCGTTGACGCCATAGAAGATCAGGCCCACCGGCAGACTGAGGATGGAAAGTCGGCGCACCCAGCGATGGTCAGCCTCCCGATCCGCCTCCGTATAGTCAGACTTCCCGAAAGTCAGGAACCGATAGAGGCTTTGTCCGGGCCTGCCATCCTCCTGGGACCAGTCAATGAGTTTTTCCCGCAGGAGGTAGTAGCATTCCAGGAGATAAATGATCAACATGGCCATGGTGAAAACCACCATCCAAAAGATCATGGAGGTGAAGCCGGGAGAGGTGATGAGACGGTAGGCCCTGAAGACATGGCCCAGATCAAAGCTGATGATGATCATCTCGCAGATAATGACCACGAGCACGGTAAAAGCCGCCAGTGGTCCGACGGGCGCGAAAATCTTGACCCGAAAGACATACGTTAGAATGGTAATCAAAAAAGCCCCGGCGGTCAGACCCAGAAAGAGCAGATAAACCGCCACCCATAAGCCCCAGGGGACATAGGAACCTAAGGCCGTGGCATTTTTGCCATAGATTAAGGTGGTGATCACCCCCCAGGAACCCACTACCAGGCCGGCAATGGCCAGGGTCAGCAATATCTTATAAAAACGGTGCTCGTTCATAGCGGCTTCCCCTTACTTGAGATAATAAACCGCAGGTTGGGTTCCCAGTTCTTCTTTGAGCCGAAAGATGCGGGGTGAGCCCAACATCTCGGCCAAGAGGCTGTTCTGGTCGGTGCGGTCGCCAAAAATAGTGGCTCGTCCCACGCAGGAGGTGACACAGGCCGGGAGCATACCCGCCTTGAGGCGATGCAGGCAGAAGTGGCATTTGCGGGCGTTGCCGATGGGAGAGCCGTTGCCCCGGTCGGGCCATTTCTGGCCATATTCGGCGGCCGGTCGGACTTCGTAGCCATTGGCGGCGCCTTTCCGGCCCACCAGTTTGTCCGGGGCGTTGGGAGTCCCGGCGGTATACCACTCCCCAAAATCCGAAGTCCGGGCTGCATACGGGCAGGCAACCAGACAGTAGCGGCAGCCGATGCACAGGTTGTAGTCGACGATCACCGCCCCCTGTTCATTCTTCCAGGTGGCAGTGACCGGACAGACCTTGGTGCAGGGAGGGTTTTGACAGTGGACACAGGGGCGGGGCACAAAACGCCGGCGGACGTTGGGATAGGTGCCGATTTCTTCCTCCAGCACCACCCGATACACCACGCCGGGGGGCAGTTTATTCTCCGCCACACAGGCGATGGTGCAGGCATGGCAGCCGATGCATTTGGCAATGTCAATGACCATGCCCCACTTGATCTCTTCGGGTTTTTTCTGCAGGGCCCGCTTCAGGTCTTTCTGCATGCGGACCAACGGGTCTTCGGCGGGCAGGTCTCGGCCCATGGGCGGCCTCCTTAAGGTGGAGTCAATTAGATGCGGCAATTTTTTGGTTCAATGGCAGAATATCACCTGATTCATTTAAACTTACCTTTCTTCCTATGAATCCCAGTCTGCCTGTCTCAGTGGATTAGAGTGACCTTAAGCGGACTGCTTTTTGAGTGGCTTCCAGTAAACACAGCCCATATTCCAAGATGCCGGGTAAGCATGGGTTTTTAATATGGTAGAAAATATTCTGTCCCTCCCGCTTGGCCTCGACGAAACCCTGGTCGGCCAGGCGCTGCAGCTGATTCGAGACGGCCTGGACTTTCATTTCCAGGGCGGCCGCCAGATCCACCACCCGGATCTCGCCGGCCCGGGCCATGGCGTGCAAGAGCCGCAAACGGTTATCATTGGCGAAAATTTTAAATAAAGCAGAAAGTTCCTTAGCCTCCTCAGGAGAGATGAACGGCCGCTCGCAGAGCTTGGGCTGATTAAGACAAGCATTTTGGCTAATAGGTGCACTAGGAAGAGTCATGACTTTATAATATTAAATGTAATTATGTAATTCAATGAATTTCTTGCCTTTGTGAAAAATCTCTTTTATGTGGCTGTCCCTCAGGGCCATCGTCTCATAGTCCAACCGTAAATGATTATGGTTAGTTTCTGTCCGGAAACGGCTATTTTTCACAATATCGGCGTCAATCTGCAGGCTTATTTGTGCGGCGAACGAATGTTCGCCTCCGCGCAAGCCTTTGATTTTCTTGATCTTGCAGAAAATATCTCATTCCAGATCAGAAACTACATTAGTTCTCATGATAGTTTCCGGATAGAACTAGTTACCGATGTTTTGCTTCATAATCTTCAATAGCCAGCCCCAGAGCCTCCGCTCCCAGATTGGAGCAGTGCATCTTGTTTTGCGGTAGGCCGCCCAGGGCTTCAGCCACGGCTTTTTTGGTAATTTTTTTGGCTTCCTCCAGGTCCTTGCCTTTGGCCATTTCACTGACGATACTGGAGACAGCAATAGCCGCCACGCAGCCGAAGGTTTGAAATTTGACGTCTTCTAAGACTTCGTCTTTGACCTTGATGTAGAAGGTCATCATGTCACCGCAGACGGGATTGCCCACTTCCCCGACGCCATCAGCCTCTTCGATAACCCCGGCATTGCGGGGATTGGTAAAATGATCCATGACGATTTCGGAATACATGGCTTATTTCCTTATGTCATTCTCCGGCCTTGACATGGCTGCCAGGTCGGCTAAGGTGTAGGAATTCAACTTCGCATACATGGCCTGGGCCGCTTCTTTCCAGAGGAAACGGGTTATGCAGGTGTCGACTCGATCACACACTGAGGCATCGGCGACACACTCCACCAAGACATCACCCTCTTCCAACAGCGCTACCACTTCACCGATTCGGATCTCCCCCGGCGGTTTGGCCAGGGTATGTCCTCCCTGAGGACCGCGTACCCCTTCGATATATCCCGCTTTCCGCAAGGGGATGATGATCTGCTCCAGATATTTCACCGATATCCCCTGACGCTGGGCGATATCCGACAGGTGCAGCGGCCCGTTACCCGATGTGTTGGGCCATGTCGACTAATAGCCTGGTGCCGTAGCGGCTCTTGGTGGATAGCTTCATGGTTATGCCGCCGCCACCGCTGCCAGCTTTTTCCGCCAGACCGGGGAAAATGATCGCAGTTTTTCCACCGCTTCAGGGAGTTCCGCCACCACATAATCAACTTCGTCTTCTCGGTTGTCGGCACCGAAGGTAAAAACCACCGATCCCTGGGCCAGATCGGGAGGGATGCCGATAGCGCACAACACCGGCGACACTTTCAAGGCTTTGGAGGCGCAAGCCGAACCGGTATTGGCATAAATTCCCTGACGGTTCAACATAAACAGCAGCGCTTCTCCCTCCAATCCTTCAATACAAAAACTAGCATGGCCTGGCAGACGCTTCTCCGGGTGGCCGGTGTAAACGACACTGGCAATCCGCTCCTGAATTCCGGCCACTAAACGGTCACGCAACCTAATGAGGTGCAGGGCTCGAGCCTCCAGTTCTTTCTGGGCCAACTCCGCCGCCGCTCCTAACCCGACAATGCCGGGTAGATTCTCGGTGCCGCCCCGTCGGCCGTTTTCCTGAATGCCTCCATGAATCTGAGGCACCAACCGTACTGTCCGCCGGAAAAACATCGCGCCGATACCTTTGGGGCCCGCCAGGCCCGGACCATTGAGGCTCAACAGGTCCACCTGCAGTTCTTTTACATCAATGGGAATATTGCCGGCGGTGGCGACGGCGTCGGTATGAAACAAAACCCCCGCCTCTCGGCAGATGGCCGCTAGTTGGGGGATGGGCTGAATCGTGCCGATCTCATTGCTGCCATGCTGGATGGATACCAACGCCGTGGCCGGGGTGAGTGCTTTTTGTAAACGCTCAGGGTTCACCAAACCATAATTATCCACCGGTAGGAAAGTGACTTCGAAGTCATGAAACTTTTCCAGATAGCGGGCGGCATTGAGCACCGAATGATGTTCGATCCCGGAGACGATCAGGTGTCGGCCTTTTTTGAGATGTGCCAGAGCGGCTCCTTTGATAGCCAGGTTGTTGGCCTCAGCCCCGGATGAGGTGAACACGATCTCTTTGGCTTCTCCACCAATCAAAGCGGCTACCTTAGCCCGCTGTTCCTCCAGGATGTCTTTTACTTCGGATCCCAGATCATAGACCGCCGAGGGATTGCCGAAACGCTCGGTAAAAAAGGGCAGCATCGCCTCCAGAACTTCAGATCGTACTGGCGTGGCGCCAGCGTGATCGAGATATATACGTTTCATTTCAGTCTCCTCAATGGAGTTTCTTGATGTAAAGTTTGTAGCACCCTTCTTCTTCATCTTCACAGATACCGACAAATTCCTGCCCATGCTTGGCGCACCAGGCTGGGATGTCATCCAGGGCGCCGTCGTAATCGGTAAGAATTTCCAGGACCTGGCCCTGTCGCAATTCCCTCAGAAATTCCGAGGGCTCTAAAAGATGCATGGGGCAAACCCGGTAGACCAAGTCGGCAGTGGCATCAGCAGGGCAGTGATCCATGAACTTCATACGACACCTCTATTATTAATTTAATATAGATTAATTTAATAGGAAATATAATTCACTTTAAATCCCTTGTCAAGGAATTCTTTCTGGAGCACTTGGACCAGGAGATCATTAAAGGATATTAATCCTCCTTTTATCCAGTCTCCGAATGGTTCGCGCAACGCAATCAGATTATGTTTAATAATGAGATCGAGGAAACACTCAAGAGGGCGTTAGGTAGGGACAAAAAGAGCTGGTCAGGGTTCTGGTAAATATTTTGATCCCAAAGTGTTTTAGAGCCGCCGGTTGGCCAAGCAGGGGAGTTCAGCCCGCAATTTGTGCAGGTACTGCCGATCCAGGCGGGCATAGATGATGTCTTCCCGGTCGGCGGCCATGGCCAAAGGCAGTCCCCAGGGGTCGATGATCAGGGAACGACCGTAGGTTTTGATGGTCTGGTCCGGGTGGGGATACTGGGCCGGAGCCAGGATATACACCTGATTTTCGATGGCCCGGGCCCGGAGCAGCGTCTCCCAGTGATCTTTACCGGTAACCTGGGAGAAGGCGGCCGGCACCAGGATGATTTCGGCGCCCCGGTTTACCAGGGCCCGGAACAACTCCGGGAACCTGAGATCGTAGCAGATGGTCAGCCCCACCGTCCAGGGCTCCGCCGGCAACGTCAGGGCCACGAGGTCAGCGCCGGGCAGAATATAAGCCGATTCCCGGAAACTGACCTTGCCGGGGATGTCGATATCAAAAAGGTGCAGCTTGCGGTAGCGGCCCAGGATCTCTCCCTCCGGGCCCAGAAGCACCGAGGTGTTGTAGACCTTGCCAGGTTCCGGGGTCCGTTCCGGGATGGAGCCTAACAAGAGATAGATGTGCAGTTGCCGGGCCTGCTGTTGAAAGGCCTGCAGCAGCGGCCCGTCCAGGGCCTGGGCCTGGGCGACGATGGCGGCCGGCGGCCCCAAACAGAGAAAATACTCCGGCAGGGCCACCAGTCTGGCGCCCCGGCCGGCTGCGGTGGCGATCAACCGGTGGGCCCGTTCACAGTTGGCCTCCACATCTCCGGTGCTCTGCATCTGGATTACTGCCGTCCACATGGTTTCGGTCTCCATCCGTCATTGGGTTGACCAAAAGTACTGGCTTGTTCAGCCCCCACACGTTTTGAGTGATGAGGACTGAGGAGAACTGGTATTAAAGGGCATGGCACGCCGTGTCCCTAGGAAAAGATATTATTTTCGAGAACCGGTATAGTTCTTATGATATTATAGCCGCAGATGGCGCGGCGATGCCAAGAGGTTTTTTAATGGCGTCACTCACTAGTTTCTGTCCGGAAACGGCTATTTTTCACAATATCGGCGTCAATCTGCAGGCTTATTTGTGCGGCGAACGAATGTTCGCCTCCGCACAAGCCTTTGATTTCCTTGATCTTGCAGAAAATATCTCGTTTCCAGATCAGAAACTACATAAGTTCTCATGATAGTTTCCGGATGAGAACTCACTAAACTAGCCGATCAGTAGTCACTTTGACGAGATATCATGTTTGGGAAGCTAAAAGTCAGGCCCGGGCCTGAGGCCGGCCCTACCGCGAACCTGACCCGCAACACCCTGCAGACCAGTTTGCTGCTGGAAGGGGTGGCGGCGCCGGAATTGGCGGAGTTTTGGCCCAGTCCGGTCTCCCTGGCTGTCGGCCTGCGGGAGGTCGTCCTGTTGGAGGGTCTGGGCGCCCGGGAAGCTGATCTGCTGCT
Organism: uncultured delta proteobacterium; assembly: GCA_963780995.1. Lineage (GTDB taxonomy): Bacteria > Desulfobacterota > Desulfobaccia > Desulfobaccales > Desulfobaccaceae > Desulfobacca. Next base: position 64,586 of record CAWAEI010000020.1, on the reverse strand, counting down.
GCGGCTGGCCGCGACGCTGCGCCGCCCGGCCGCGGGCCGGATTTTCCACTGGGGCCGAGATCTGTTTTCTCTGAGTCGCCGGGCCCTCTATCCCTGGCGGCGGCAGCTGGCCTTTGTCTCCCCGTTTCAAGCCCTCCTGCCCCGTCTGACCGTCCTGGAAAATGTCACCCTGTCCCAGACCCTGAACACGGCGCAAACAGCCGCCGAGGTGGCGGAGCAGCAGCACTCTCTTTTAGAGCAGTTAACCCTGACGGAGTATTTGCCCCGCTATCCCGGGGAACTGCCGGTCAGGCAGTATCATTTGGCCCTGTGGGCCCGGGAGCTCATCAAACAACCGCGGCTGATCCTGGGGGTTCTGGCCGGCCAGGCAGAACATGAGGAGGCGCCTGATTTGGCCCAGTTTCTGCTCCCCTTCCTGATAGAGTACCATACCAACCGCCGGGGCGCGGTTCTTTTGGCCGGTCCGGTCCTGGACTTTGCCTACCACGTGGCCGACCGCCGCCTGGACTGCCGAGTTGGTCTCGGGCCGGAGCAGCCTTTGCCAGGACGCGACAACCTCCCCCTCATTGCCTACCTTGATCTCTTCTAGCTGGTTCTTTGGAAGTTTCAAGTTTCAAATTGATAGTAAAAAACTGCCGGAGATTTAAAGATGACGTTGCCCTAGCAGGGGAACGTGGGTTTAGTGTCGGGGGCGCCGGAAGTTCTGGCGGATTTCCGGCATGGTCAGCAGCCGCCACAGGGGCCGGCCGTGGGGGCAGTGGGAGGAGACGGCCAAGGCGTCCAACTGGGTTAAGAGATGGTGCATTTCCTCTGGGCTCAACCGGTGCCCGGCCTTGATGGCGCCCCGGCAGGCCATGGTCAGGTGCAGCCGGTGCCGTAGTTGATTGTCGTCCGGGCGGCGCGGCCACAGGGCCAGATCGGCAACCATTTCCGGGACCAGGGACTGGAGATCCTGGGCGGCCAGGCAGGCCGGCACGGCCCGCACCAGAAAGGTGCTGCCGCCGAACGGTTCCAGTTCCAGGCCGGCGTCCCGCAGTTCGGCCAGATGGGCTTCCACCCAGGCGACGCTCTCCGGGTCCAGCTCCACGGCCAGGGGGAACAGGAGCGTTTGCCGGGGGCCGCCGGCTTGACCTGGGGAACTGGTGAGCATCTCGAACAACACCCGTTCATGGGCGGCATGCTGATCGATGATGAGCAACCCTTCCGGGGCTTGGGCCAGAATGTAGGTTTCCTGCAACTGCCCCAAAACGGTCAGGTCGGCGAAACGCCAGCTCGTGTCGGGAGCCGGCGCTTCCGGGGCGGGAGGGGCCGGGGTTGCGGTGGGGGGCGTCGGGGTGGGGACCAGCCCCGGGGGCAGCGGCGGCAGATCGGTGAATAACTCCGTGGGCCTGGATTCCTGAACCGGCAAGGCCGGAGGGGAAAGCCACTGGGAGGAAAACTCCTGCCGGCCCGGCTTTTGGGTGGGTTCCAGGGCCTGGCGGACCGCGGTCAGGACCAGGGCGTAGACCCGGCCACTGTCTTTGAAACGCACTTCGGCCTTGGCCGGGTGGACGTTGATATCCACCTGCTCGGGAGCAGTTTCCAGGTGCATGATAAAGACGGGATGGCGTCCCCGGGGCAGCAGTCCCTGATAGGCCTGTTTTAGTGCTCCGGCCAGCAACCGGTCGGAGACGATCCGGCGGTTCACCAGGAGAAACTGATACTTAGGGCTGGCGAGGTTCTGATCCGGGCTGGAGATGAGACCTGTCACCCGCAGTCCCGGTCCGGGCAGATCCAAGGTCAGCATCTTGTCGGCCCATTCCAGCCCCAGGAGTGCGGCCAGCCGCTCCCGCAGGTCGGCATGGGCCGGAGTTTGGAATAAGGTCTTGCCCTGGGCCTGGACCTGGAAATGAATTTCCGGGTAGCCCAGGGCAAGATGGCGCAGCAGTTCCAGGATCTGGCCTTGCTCCGCAGCCTGAGAGCGTAAAAATTTCCGCCGGGCCGGGGTATTGTAAAACAGGTCGGCCGCGGTTACCTGGGTCCCGGCGGGTCCGGCCCAGGGAGAATTTTCCCGGACCTCGCCTCCTTCGACATAGAGGCGGCAGCCCAGTTCCAGCTCGGGAGAGCGGGTGCACAACTCCAGCCGGGAGATAGCGGCAATGCTGGGCAAGGCCTCACCCCGAAACCCCATGGTCTTGAGAAACAGCAGGTCCCCATCCTGCCTGAGTTTGCTGGTGGCGTGGCGCAGCAGACTTAAGGGCGCCTCTGCCGGCCACATGCCGCAGCCATCATCAGTCACCCGGATCTGGCGGCAGCCGCCTTCGGCAATCTCCACGCTAATGGTGCGGGCGCCGGCATCCAGAGCGTTTTCCACCAACTCCTTGATCACCGAAGCCGGCCGGGTGATGACTTCACCGGCTGCGATCTTGCTGGCCACCTCGGGAGGTAAAATACCGATCCGGTTCATGGAAATGCCCTTGCCTTATACATCGAAATCCTCTACAATAATTCTCCAAGGAGGGCTGTGACCCGGTTCTTCTTAACCGGCCCGCCGGTCCTGTTGCGGCCTTCTTCAGACCGGCGGGTTTCATTTGCCACCGCGGTGTATCTTTCTCGTAGTATATCAGAATTGTCGTGCAAATGGGAAGGAGGAACAATGGGAGGGGGCAAATCCAAAGAAGTCGTGCTCTCCGGTCAGGAGGAGCTTATTTTAAAAGTGACCAAAGAGATTATGGTCAAGTTTATTGAGATCGGCCGCATTTCCACCACTAATTTCGAAGATACCTTTAAACTGGTGAACGACACGGTTCGACAGTCCCTAAAATCCTGAGCTGAAGCCTTTTGACCATGACCCGTTTTGAAGGCAGGCGGCCCGATGAACTGCGGCCCTTGAAGATTACGCCCAATTACCTGATCCAGGCCGAGGGTTCAGCCCTGATCAGTCTGGGCCGCACCTGGGTGATCTGCACCGCCAGCGTCGAGGACAGGGTGCCGCCCTTTCTCCAAAATTCCGGCCAGGGGTGGGTCACCGCCGAGTATGACATGCTGCCCCGGGCTACTCACACCCGGCGGTCCCGGGCGGCCACCACCGGCCGGATGAGCGGCCGCACCCAGGAAATTCAGCGGCTCATCGGCAGGTCCCTCAGGGCCGTGGTGGATCTTACCGCCCTGGGCGAGCGCAGCATCATTGTGGACTGCGACGTGCTCCAGGCAGACGGCGGCACCCGGACCGCGGCCATTACCGGCGCCTTTGTGGCCCTTTGTCAGGCCTTGGCCGGTCTCCAGCGCCAGAAAATTATCGAGGCCATACCGGTTCTGGACCAGGTGGCGGCGGTGAGCGTCGGCCGGGTGAATGATAAAATATTGGTTGACCTGGATTACTCGGAAGATTCCCGGGCCGAGGTGGATGCCAATTTCGTGGTCACCGGCCGGGGTGAGCTGGTGGAGGTACAGGCCACCGGCGAAAAAGGCTCTTTCCCACCCGCCCTGGTGCTGGCGATGCTGGACCGGGCCCAAGGGTCCCTGCAGCGTCTGCGTCAGGCCCAGGAGGAGGCGTTAGGCGCATGGATGCCCCTGCCCTGGTGATCGCCACCGGTAATGCCGGGAAAATCCGGGAATTCAGCGCCTTGTTAGCTGACCTGGGACTATCTTTGAAAACCCTGGCGGATTTTCCGGACTGCCCGGAAGTCGCCGAAGACGGCGACACTTTTGCAGCTAATGCGGGCAAGAAGGCCGGGGTGGTGGTGGCCTGTACCGGGTTGCCGGCCCTGGCCGACGACTCCGGCCTGGAGGTGGACGCGTTAGGCGGCCGCCCCGGGGTGTTCTCGGCCCGCTACGCCGGGGACCGCAGCGCGACGGCGCGGCCCACGGATGCGGACAATTATTTGAAATTACTGGAAGAAATGTCTGACATCCCCTGGGAGCAGCGCCGGGCCCGGTTTGTCTGTTGCATCGTCGTGGCCTTTCCCGGGGGGCGTACGGCGGTGGCCCGGGGCGTCTGCGAGGGCCTGATTAATCTCGCTCCCCAGGGAGCCGGCGGCTTCGGCTACGATCCGGTCTTCTGGTTGCCCCAGTATAATTGCACCATGGCTGAAGTGGGGTTAGAAATTAAAAACCGTATCAGCCACCGGGCCCAAGCCCTGAAACAATTACGATCAACCCTGGCCGGTCTCCTTCGCCGGGAACCCTCGCTCTTTCAACCTGTCACAAGCATCGGGACGTAGCGCAGCCTGGTTAGCGCGCCTGCCTTGGGAGCAGGAGGCCGGCGGTTCGAATCCGCCCGTCCCGACCAGTTATATTCAATAAGTTAATACTTCTTTTCAACCTTCCAAAATAAATTGAGCGGGGTTTTTTTAGAATCTTACTAAGGTAAACATTCCTATCTAGAAATTATACTTTTAAGGCAAAAACTATAATTTGCAGTTCTGAGGGGAGTGCCAGGAAGAATGAAATTTTTTAGCGAATGAAAGATAAAATCTAATCCCTCTCAGTTTATTAGACAGTCAGCGAATTGATATTTGGCGGTTCATGGCAATACGGCTCAGAATATCGGCAAGGAGATAGTTTCGGTTGTCCTTGGTTATTTCAATTAATTCAATATCATGTCGGCTTTTAACATGGGCAATCAAGCCCGTTCCTTTAAGGGCTACCGTGGCAACAACCAGTTTGTTTGAAGAGAGCAGTTCAATGACCAAGTCCGTGAACATCTTTGAAAAGCATTCCATCTTGCCAATCTCATCAATTATGATGAGGTTTTTGGCCGGATCTCGGAAGGGAATATTGCCGATAAAATTTTCAAAGTTGACCAGATCAACTCCGTATTTTCCTACTCTGAAGCGGCTTGGGATATTTTCAGCAGCCAAGATGCTTTTCTCGCCAGTGACGCTGATCAGGGAAAATCCTGTGCGGATACCTTGTTCGCGGATCTCTTCCGTATAGAAGCCTATGGGATTAAGGCTTCGAACCTCCTGAAGAACGCCTTTGATCAGAGTTGTTTTTCCCACCCCTGGCAGTCCGGTAATAATGATGTTCTTGTTCATTATGACGGATATTTTCTGCTGAACTTCAAATCTCTGCTCTATTGATTTCTTAGGGGTCCTTTGGTGATGGCAGTAAGAGGTGTATTAACATCAAAGATCTTGACATTCACCTGACTGATACCAAACATCTGCAGTCTTTCCGAATGCTTTTTGATATAGGCCAGCGCTGCTGGTTCATTTTCGAAAAGGTAGATCCCGCCTGCTTCCTGTGTGGTTTCGTTTTCGGTCCAGATTTTCCAAATGAACCCTGACTCCTGGGAAATGGACTGAGCCAAGCCAGCCATCGCTTCGGTCATCTCCTTGCCAAAAGGACCTTGGTAAGCAAAATCGAACTGTACGAGTTTCATCTCTTTTCCTCCGTATCTAGTCTGTTATCAGGCCAGTAATGATGGCCTAACGTTGGCATTTTCTTTCCGCCACCAGCGTGGCCTCGGTTCCCCCCACCTGTGATGGTATCTACGAAAGGGAAAGAACTCCTGAAAAACCTTAAATTGTCCAGAACATCTTTATCTATCCCTGAGTCCGGGCAAATCTGGCCCCCATGGCCATGGCCTGCTCACAATCCTGGGGAAAGATTTCCTGGCGCCTTCTGGCCTTCTTCTCCGGATCAAACCGGTCCGCCACCACCTTGGCATAATCCTTAAATTGCAACGTATCACAACTATAGAGGAACTCCGAGGCCCCGAAGACCATCTGCAACAACCATTGCAGCTGGCCAAAGACCTGCTCGTAACCCCATTCCCGCATCATCTCTTCGGGGACATTCATGGTGTAAATGAAAGCCCGTGGGAATTTTTTTGGGGAAAAGCGACTGGGGCGGGTCGGTATAGGTGAAATAGGGAAACAGCAACCGCTCCAGAAAAGAGCGCATCTCCCCGGAGACGTTGCCGAAATAGATGGGGGAGCCCAAAATGAGGGCATCCACGGCCTCCACCTTTTTCAGAATCGGCGCCAGACCATCCTTGACGGCACACCGGCCATAGCTTTTGCCGCCTTTGGTTTTACAGGCAAAGCAACTCGTGCAGCCGGTAAATTTCAGATCATACAAATGGATAAGTTCGGTTTCAGCCCCCTGGGACGCGGCGCCTTTCAGGGCTTTCTTCAACAGGGTGGCTGTATTCCAGGTTTTTCTGGGACTGCCGTTAATTGCCATGACCTTCATAAACTTTCCCTCCATTAGCCCGCGAGCTTGATAGGACTGCCATATTAATCCGAATTACCGACTCACTGGCTCGGTCCGGTTCCGCTTCTTGGCCATCGTCACGCAGTACAGGCCCCTGCCATCCATGGCCGGGGCAAAGCAGGCATTGTCCGAAACACATTCCGCCTGGCGGCGGTCACCCTCCCGCCAGCGCTTGACCAGCCCGGGCTCGCAAATGAGCGGACGGCTCAGGGAAATGTAGTCAGCCGTTTTCTCCCTGACCAACTCCTCGGCCACCTCATAGGAACGGATGCCGCCCACCAGAATGAGCGGGATGGTGACCTGCTGCTTATAGAGCCTGGCAGCTTCCCGGTAGTAGACCTCCTGCTCCGGGGTCTTGAGCCTGCCCGGGCGCACTGGTGAGAACTTTTCCGGGGAAAGCACCGTCCCGCCGGAGAACTCGATGGCATCGATGGAGGCCTGCTCCAGCCAACCTGAAACCTCCACGGCCTCTGGGCGTGACATACCACCTGCCAGGAAATCCTCGGAGTTGATTTTGATCAGAATCGGATACTCGGGTCCCACCGTCTCCCGCATGCTCCGGACTACCTGGAGCAGAAGCCGGGCCCGGTTTGCGAGTTCGCCGCCATATTCGTCTGTTCTCTTATTGAAGGCGGGGGAGAGGAACTGGCTGAGCAGAAAGCCATGGGCCGCATGAATCTGGACCGCGTCGAAGCCGGCCTGTTTCGCCAGGTCGGCGGCTTGAGCGAAGGCAGAAATAATGCTCTTCAAATCCTCCTTACCCGCCATACGGCAGATTGGCCGGCCGTCCTTCTCGACTTCTGACGGCCCGATAGGCTCCAAGCCGCTCAGTTCAGCATTCGCCTGACATCCCGCGTGAACCAGCTGGAGAGCGATCTTGCCGCCAACCGCGTGCACTTCCCGGACCATATCCCGCAGGCCGGGTAGGAAACTCCCATTATAGGCAGCCAGCTGTCTGGGACTGGATTGGCCCTCGGGACTGACGAAGGCGTAACTGCTGATGATTAAGCCAACTTCCCCTCTAGCCAGCTCGACCATCATGTCAATGAGTCTGGGGGTAACGGCGCCGTCCTCGTCTGCCAGACCCTCCCAGGTTGCGGACCGCACGAACCGGTTGGCCAGGCTCATCCCATTGATAGAAGTGCCTTCAAATAATGTCAGCCATGGTAATCGTCCTTTTGGTGTTTTTCCAACTATAGTTATTCCATATCTTGCTTCCTAATTTTGGCAAGATTCTTTTAATTTAACAAAATCAGAAAATATTATATAAGAATATTAGCCTTGATAAAAATTAACTTTAAAGACGAAGTCATGGATCAGAAAGCTGACCAACATCAGCAGCAGTTCATGATTCCGAGACCTCCATCCCCAGGTTTTCCTTGGCACTGCCTGTGATAGATATGCCGGCTGGTTAGGCCAGATTTATACTTCTGACCAATATGGCTGCCGCATGAGGAGGCTGTCACTCTGGTTCGAAGAATTTCTTGGCACAGGATGCCCTGGTTTATCTCATTATCAATAACCGGGCCGGTGGCAATGCACCGATGATAGCCCAGAATTTGGCTGAGAGGTTTTGGCCTCTGACCGATAATATTGGTCTGTTGCAATTGGGCGGAGTTCTAAGACATTGTCAAATCACCCAACCCTATATACGCCAGTCCAAGGGAAAACCTACTCACTCTTTGCCGAGGGTGATGACAGCGAAGGTTACTTCGCCGAAATAAAGCGCCTGGCAGATGCATTCCTCCAGCGCTGCCCGGATGCAAAAAGGCTGTTGGGCCTGATCCAGAAGGCGGGAAAGAGACCCTACCTTTCGGGCTTAACAACCACTAAAACTGATAGGCAGACCCTCCAATTCATCAGAGAGACTCTCAGGAAGTCGTTGTCCATCTATACCCGGAACGTTTCGGACCACTTGCGAAGCTTGCCCTTGACCAAAAGGACTGACCCTACGCTGACCACGACGGAGGAGCAATACCACCTGTACATGCTGGAGATTGAATTAGTCAACAGAATTTACCGGGAAGAGTTCAAACGCGCCGAATACAAGTTTGCCCTCCTGGCCCATTGCCTGCGAGACTTCAGGCCGGCATGCCGCTCGGTCAAGGGTGATATCGAGGCGGTGTGCCAGGGATGCACCGAGGACTGCTTGATTCACCTGGGGAGTGTGCTCCTGGAGAAATACGGCATCAAACCTTATATTTCGGTGGAAATGGACCAGGAAAGGCTTTTTAAAAAACTCAAGCAAGAGCACCCGAGCATCGGGGCGCTGGGAATCGCCTGTATCCCGGAGCTGGCCATGGGCATGAGGTTGTGCCTCCGTTCAGGCATCCCGCCCGTCGGCATTCCTTTGAACGCCAATCGATGTGCCAGGTGGATGTCCCAGGCTTACGAGACCTCTTTCAATGTGGAGCAGCTGGAAGAGCTGCTTAAATGAGCACTAAAACCGAGGAATACCATGACTTTCAATAGTTAATCGCGGGCTTTTGTGCAAGGCACCGGCAGGTTTCGTTATCAGGCCTTGCAGCGATGCCATATCAATCACAAAGCGGTATTTCACCTCACTTTTCAGCATGCGTTCATACGCTTCATTGATATCCTGAATCTTAATCACTTCGACATCGGCAGTGATGCCATGTTCGCCACAGAAATTCAGCATTTCCTGGGTCTCGGCGATGCCGCCGATGAGCGAGCCGGAGAGGCTGCGGCGTCCGAACAGCAGACCGAAGGCGGCGACGGCGAGAGGCTTCGCCGGCGCGCCGACAAGGGTGAGATTACCATCCAGGCGGAGCAGGTTGATGTAGGCGTTGATGTCGTGATCGGCGGAGATGGTGTCGAGGATGAAGTCGAAGCTGCCGGTGTGCTTTTGCATCTCGTCGGCATGGCGGGAGACGACGGCTTCATCGGCGCCGAGGCGGAGCGCGTCATCCTGTTTGCCGGGGGAGGTGGTGAAGACGACAACGTGAGCTCCAAATGCCTTCGCAAACTTCACGCCCATGTGACCCAGACCACCGAGACCCACCACACCAACTTTTTTGCCCTTGGTGACGCCCCAGCGGCGCATGGGCGAGTAGGTGGTAATTCCGGCGCATTGAAGAGGTGCCGCCCCGGCGAGATCGAGGTTGGCAGGGACGCGCAGGACAAAACGTTCATCGACTACAATGCTCTCGGAGTAGCCTCCATAGGTGACCCCTCCGAGGTGCTTGTCCGGGGAATTGAAGGTGAGGATCATGTTCGGGCAGAACTGCTCCAGGCCGGCCTGGCACTCGGGGCAGGTGCCGTCCGAGTCCACCATGCAGCCGACCGCGACAACGTCGCCGGGCTTGAACTCGGTTACTGCGGAGCCGACCTTGGTGACGCGGCCGACGATCTCGTGACCGGGGACGATGGGGTAGACGGTCGGCATGAGGCTGCCAAACTCGTCACGGACATGGTGAAGATCGGAGTGGCAGATACCGCAGAACAGGATGTCGATCTGAACGTCGTGTGCGGTTGGATCGCGCCGCCGATCATGAAGGGGGCAAGCCGCGAGGTCGCACTGGCAGCAGAGTAAGCTTTGGCGTTGTACATGGAATTATCCTCCTAAATGGTGATCAACTCATAATGATTGTTGCCCATATGCAGGGTCTTCATGTATTCAAGCTGGTGCAGCCCGCTGCGGGACTCGATGCGCTCCACAATATCGCGGCGTTGTTCCCCCGGCAGCGCATACACCAAATCGACCGAAGCCTGATCTATGGCCAAAATATCCGTGGAACCGAGTATGCCGATATTGCCGCAGGTAGGTTTTGCTCCATGCGCATCGCAGTCACAGTCCACGGAGATGTTCTTCAGGACATTGATATACGTGATACGCGGGCCGAAATGCGCGGTGATCCCCTTGCCCGCTTCCACCATGCGCTCCAGAAAGAGCGGCCCAGTAGGCCAACCTTCGCCGTGGATCTGCCGTTTGCCCACCTGCCCCGAGGCGCAGCCGATGGCGATATTTTTGAGCGAGCCGCCAAAACCGCCCATCGCATGGCCCTTGAAGTGTGTGTAGACCAAAAGGGAATCGTAGTTCAAAAGATTTTTGCCCACCGCGACCTCGGTGAGATGCACCCCCGGAGTGAAAGGGCGCTGCTTTAAAGTGAAATCCGACCACGCATCAAAGAACTCCCGCATTCCCGGTATGGGAAGCGTGACATCGCCGTCCGCGTCCAGTATGTCGACCGGGCAAAAATCGAACCCGTTGATTTTCAGCGTTTCCAGATGCCCTTTGGTGGTTTGCCTCGGACTTGGATAGAGAACGTTGGTTTCCACGATAGTGCTGTTCGGAATATGCGGCTGCAAGCCCTTGATGAGCTCTAGAGGCAACAGGTTCGGCCCCTGCGGCTCGCCGCTGTGCAACTTGACGCCGATTTTGCCCGTCATTCCTTGATTGATTTTGGTATAGATTTTCCGCAAACCCTTTACACTGATATCCTTCGTAAAAAAAACTTGGGATTTGTCCTGTGGTGCGGCAAAAGCACTGCCTATAACTTTAAAATCGCTTACGGCCACAGTACCCAGCGCCAGGGCGCTTATCTTCAGAAAATTGCGACGTGAAATTTGCTTTTCCATGTTTTCCTCCTTTCAGTAAATGGCCTTTTTAAAGACGTTAGATCACCTGCGGTATTGCTCTTGTTGCACCCTCTTCTCGCAGCTAATGCGACTCCACATTATACGGAGGGATGGGGAAGGCATCGGGGACTGAGGCTATGGCCTTTCCGAGCCATGCAATAGTTTGCCCGAGATGGTTCATATTCCGCATGGCCTCATCGTCGCCAAGCACCTGCCCTTTGTCGAGGCCCATGCCCAGGTTCCAGTAGATGGATCCGGGCACAATCATAGAAGACATGAGGAACATGTGATTGATGGTGTCGAAAACGTGGGTCGCGCCGCCGCGTCGGACTGCCACGACTGCGGCCCCGATCTTTCCCCTGAGCGCCCCGCCGTTGGCCAGGGCGACGAAGCCGGCTCGATCGATCAGAGCCTTCAACTCGGGGGTTACATCAGCGAAGTAGGTTGGGGAGCCGAGGATAACTGCATCAGCCGCGTAGATCTGTTCCAGGTAATCGTTCATATCGTCCTTCTCGACGACTGCACCGTCCGTTCCGCTTCTCGAAGCACTTCAAGCAGGCCATGCAACCCCGCACGGGTTTTCCGCCAATCCGCAGGTACTCCGTGCTCCAGCCGGCGGCTTCCAGAGGTTCGAGCACCTTCTTGAGCATGATCTCCGTATTGCCGCCTGGCCTGGGGCTTCCGTTTATGGCTATAGCTTTCATGATGGTCTCCTTTTGGTTGATAATGATGCAAAATTACGGTTTGGATCGCGTCCGGCGTCAAGGGTCGGTTCACTCTTGCTCCCAGTAGGTAACGCGCCCGTCTTTTTTGCCTATGAAGCGCACGCCCCCGTCCTGGGAGATCACGATCGCCACCGCTCCGGGCAGCGCCCCGGCCAGTCGGTAGGCCGACCGGTGGCGAGCCCCCACGTTTCCGGTCTCCTCTGCGGCGACCTTCTCGCCTTCGAGGTCCAGCGCCCTGGCGACGCTCCTGACGGCTGGGAGCCTGCCGGAGATCATGCCGCCGAAGCCCAGGAGCTTGTGGTGGTGCTTGCTAAAGACTACCGCGCCGTCGGCCGCCGCTAGTCCGGCGATCAGATGTGCGGTTTCGAAGAGCGCTTCATCAAGCGTGGCTATCTCGTCGTCGGTCGTCGCCTCGAACTCTCGCCAACCGACCGGTCCTCGCCTATGCTGATCGGAGGCCCCGTAGAGTTGGGCGAACCGGTTGAGGATGTCGACGACGAGATCAGGAAACGAAAGTTGCTGGCGGCCGTCCGCGAACCGATATTTGAGGTCGATGTAAGGATCCTTGGCGGAGAGGTCTCCGGCATTCTCCTCGGGGACGAAAATGATTGTGCCACCATGGCGTGCGTCGCGCAGCATGGATATGACGCGCTTCATCATGCGCTCGGAAATCCGGCGCGGCAGCGTCGGCTCCAGCGGCGCCCAGCTTTCGCCGGAGAGCTCGCAGGCGCGGTTCCGGGCGACCTCGTGCCGCTTCATGAGCTCCTCCCGCAACCGGGAGAACTGGTCCGGCAGCCATTTCGATCCGAAGAGGTCCACCCGAACCCCCGAGAGCCTTCCCCCCTGGAGCTTGCCGACGAGCTCGTAGCCCTTGTACAGCCTCCAGGCTCCCCGGCGCGTCAACGAGAATGACCGGTGCCAGCGGCAGGGGGGCCGCGGCCCGTCTGCCGCCCTGGATGTCCCTCAACCACCGGGTACCCGAATTGATCACACCCCATATGCGCAGGCCTCTCTCTCCTTCCCGCCGTACCCCGATCAGCGTCCGCCGTGGGTCAGCAGTTACCGAGAGCTGCCTGAGTTCCCTCGGATCGAAGGGCAGCGAGCCTGAGAATTCGAGCCGCTGCAGACCCTCGGGCGGTCTCCCGTCGGATGCGAAACAGCTCCGGGCGCGGCGAGGATGGCGCGGAAGGTGACCGGGCGCTCCTCCTCGCGCAGCAGGCTGGCGTGGTAACAGGCAGAGAAGAAGTCCTCCAGCGTCGCGGCGTCGGGCAACAGGTCGATCCCGCCAGGTGGCTCCGGCACGTCCCTCCAGCGGTCTCGCACGAACCGGGCTAGATCCCCTGGGTATGAGTAATTCGGCGGCCGCCTGACTGGATCCTGTGACGACTTTCCCTTCGATGTTATTGCTCATAATTTTTACTCTTACGTGCTCTGACGGCCGCTTACAGACCGGTCAGGCGCTCCAGCTCTTCGGGGTACCGTGCCCCTTGCACCGTGATCTTGGCGGCGGCGCTATCGATCTCACGGAGATCGTCGGACGTCAGTTCGACTGCAACTGCGCCGAGGTTCTCGTCCAGGCGATGCAGCTTAGTGGTGCCGGGGATGGGAACAATCCACGGCTTCTGGGCCAGCAGCCAAGCCAGCGCAATCTGAGCCGGTGTCGCCTGCTTCCGGGCTGCGATCTTGCCAAGCAGATCAACCAGGGCCTGATTCGCTTTCCGAGCCTCCGGCGTAAAGCGAGGGAGAATGTTGCGGAAATCGGAACTGTCGTACGTAGTGTTTTCGTTGACTTTTCCCGTCAGGAAGCCCTTGCCCAGAGGGCTATAGGGAACGAAGCCGATCCCGAGCTCCTGGAGTGTCGGTAACACTTCCGCTTCCGGGCGTCGCCACCACAGCGAGTATTCGCTCTGGACCGCAGTGACCGGCTGGACGGCGTGGGCGCGACGGATCGTCTGCACTCCTGCTTCAGAAAGGCCGAAGTGCTTAACCTTGCCTGCCTGAATCAGGTCCTTCACCGCCCCCGCCACGTCTTCGATGGGCACGTCCGGGTCAACCCGGTGCTGATAGAACAGATCGATGGCCTCGATCTTGAGCCGCTTGAGGGAGCTCTCGGCGACCTGCTTGATGTGCTCCGGCCGACTATTAAGGGCTGGCGCACCCTTCGTCCCCCTGGGGTCGACCGTGGTATCGAAACCGAACTTGGTGGCAATCACCACCTGATCGCGAAGGGGAGAGAGCGCCTCGCCCGACGAGTTCCTCGTTGGTGAACGGGCCGTAGACCTCGGCGGTATCGAAAAAGGTGATGCCGCGTTCGACGGCTGCCCGGAGCAGAGAGATCATCTCCTGCTTGTCTGCAGCCGGACCGTAGCCAAAGCTCATGCCCATGCAGCCGAGCCCGAGAGCCGAAACTTCCAGGCCGCTTTTTCCCAATTGACGTTTTTGCATTGTTTCTCCTCACTTTAGAACTACTTCGTAGACTTTGCGCACCTCTATTTGCCGCCTTGTTGATGATCATATTGTAGTCCTGAAAATCAAAGGCAGGTAGACCAATCCTGCTCATTTCTTGCCTAATCGTCCGAGCGCTTCGATAAATGGGTTGTAGTGCTAAGTGAGGTATGGTATATAGTAGTATTAGATAGGAGATAAGCGATGCGAAAACAGGCAGTCGAGCAGGCGTTTGAGAATAACAGCCTGGAAGTGGCGCTGGAAGCATTGGGCGAGAGCATTGCCCGATGGACCGACCAGGGCGATCATATCGAGACCGCCATCCCGGGCTTGGCACTTTGGCGGCGGATTGAGCCGACCCAGCCGACGAGCGGCATGTACGAGCCGAGCATTTGCTTGATCGCCCAAGGGGCCAAACGCGTGCTGCTCGGAGACGACACGTATGTGTATGACGCGCACCATTTTTTGATCACGTCCGTGGATCTCCCCACGGTTTGGCAGATTATCGAAGCGAGCCGGGAGAAGCCTTGCCTGGGGCTCGTGTTGAAACTTGATCAGCGCGAGATTTCGCAACTGATGGTGGACAGCCATCTTCCTCCGCCGCGGGCGCAGCAGTCGAGCCGTGGCATGGCGACCGGCGAGGTCACGTTGCCGCTGCTCACCGCCTTTCAACGGTTGCTCGACTTGCTGGCTGAACCGAAGGACATTCCGATCCTGGCGCCGATCATCCAGCGGGAAATATCTTACCGTTTACTTGTGGGCGATCAAGGGGCGCGTCTGCGCCAGATGGCGTCGGCGGGAAGTCAGAGTCATCAGATCGCCCGGGCCATCGATTGGCTGAAGGGTAACTTCACCCGGCCGTTGCGTATCGATGACCTGGCAGTGCAAGTCAATATGAGTACCTCGACCTTCCACCATCATTTCCGAGCCTTGACGGCCATGAGCCCACTGCAGTACCAAAAATGGTTGCGTTTGAACGAAGCCCGGCGGTTGATGCTCACCGAACGTCTGGATGCGGCGAGTGCGGCGTTCCAGGTCGGCTACGAGAGTTCTTCCCAGTTCAGCCGCGAGTACAGCCGCTTGTTCGGCGCGCCGCCCTTCCGCGACATCACGAACTTGCGTCAACTGGCTCCTAGTGGGAGAGCCTAGAGAGGAGGGTACGGCTATTCGGGCTGGATTTGGGAGACGGTGGACGGCCAGTTTCGCCTGGCCCAGGGTCCTAAGCTCCTCAGTATCGAAACCTCGCTGCCTGGCTGAGGAGAATTTATTGACGTCGGGTTCAAAAGCGTTCAGACAACCTCTCCCATTCCCGGGGCGGAGAACAAATTCCAAAAATTCCTTTATCTATCGTAATATCGGGGGCCAAAACAGCGGAGTAGGTGGAGTAGGTGGCGGAGTAGGTTGCAGCAAAAACAAGCCGTTTTGATACCACTCTGTCCAAATTAGTATATTTAAATTACTGGCTTTTTTGATCATATTCCTGCTATCCTGGTTGCCTTGGGAGCAGGAGGTTGGCATTTTAGCCTGATTCCCATACCGAAAAATCTTGGATAGGCAAATAAAAGGCTTTTTGCTATAATTACTCGAGTCGCTGTTAAGGATGACGAGACGACCTGAAGGCGAGGAAATTGGGCTCAATTAAAAGCCTCTGGCCGAAGCAAAAGTGTCCCAAAAGTTTCCCATTAATCCTCTATGGGGTAGGTTTTTTATAGCTATACACTTGAATAGTATGCATGGATAATCCTTTACAATCAATAAGATATGATTCCATCTAATTAATAAAATTGTTTGTCGAAGGATTCCTAATCCGTGTGCCGCCCGTTCGAGTCGGGCCGGGGGCACCAATAATATCAATGGGTTGGCTTTCATTGCTCCTTCTGGAATCTCGGAACAAACGGTTCATTTAATTTCCTCGAGCATTTGCCAGGCGTTGGCCTTAGAGGCTTATTGTATGTTCGTAACGGTCAGTGCAGCGATTATTTCAGGATTGATTTGTTAACATTATGAAATCCTTTGATTCACCTAGTCAGGCTGTTCATATTGGCTCATTGCCCCATATGGCAAGCACTGTTAAGAATCAGGCAGAATCTCTGGCCGACTCTGGTGAGTATGCCCTTTCGGTGGTGATTCCGGTTTACAACGAAGCAGAAAACTTGCCGATCCTACATCAGCAATTGGCACCCACGTTGCTGACCCTCATGACTTCGTATGAAATAATCTACGTGGATGATGGCAGCACCGACGGCAGTCTGTCGGCATTGCAAGATATTGCCCGAGCTGATGGCAATGTCAGGGTAATTGAGCTGAGGCGCAATTTTGGGCAAACTGCAGCGATCTCAGCCGGCCTGGATTATTCCCGGGGAAAGATTGTGGTTTGCCTGGATGCTGATCTACAAAATGATCCCGATGATATTCCACGGCTGCTACAAAAAATGGCAGAAGGCTACGATCTGGTCAGCGGCTGGAGGAAGAAGCGTCAGGATCACTGGCTCAGCCGCAACATGGTGTCTGTCGTGGCCAATCGGCTGATATCTCTGATCACTGATGTGAAATTACATGATTATGGCTGCACGTTAAAGGCATATCGACACGACCTGCTCCATCACATCCATCTTTACGGCCAGATGCACCGTTTCATTCCCGCCTTAGCCGTCCTGGTGGGCGCCAAGATTGCTGAAATTCCCGTGAACCACAGGCCCCGGAGGTATGGCAAATCGAAATATGGCCTGGGTCGCATGTTCACGGTGCTGCTCGACTTGCTCACCGTCAAATTTTTAGGCAGTTTCTCTTCCCGCCCCATCAATCTTTTTGGCGGTTCGGGTCTATTGTTGATCGGCTTGAGCCTGATCACCGGCTTGATCATGGTCATGCAAAAGTTTGTCTATGACCAATCCTTTATCCAAACTCCGCTGTTACTGCTTTCCGCCCTGCTTTTTATCCTGGGATTCCAGTCCATCTTAATGGGCTTATCCGCCGAACTGCTGATTAGGACGTACCATGAATCCCAAGGCAAACCCACGTATATCATTCGTCGGATTATTACCTCAGATAGTCCCGAGGCAAAACCTGAAGGTGGTTATGCGGCGAACCCGAAATAACTCCGATAGCTTGATTCATGTGCGGCATCTGCGGTATCGTCAATTCTAACCCCGGTCAGCCGGTGGACAGAGCAATCCTCACCGGTATGAACGAGGCCATGCGTCATCGCGGTCCTGACGCCCAGGGTTATTATCTGAATGGCCGGCTGGGGCTGGGACACCGCCGGTTGTCCATCATTGATCTGGAAACCGGTCAACAGCCCATGACCAATGAGGATAAATCCCTCTGGCTGGTATTTAATGGGGAAATCTATAATTTTCTTGATCTGCGCCGGCAATTGGCTCAGGCCGGGCACGTCTTCCGGACCAGGAGCGACGCTGAAGTAATTCTGCACGCCTATGAAGAGTATGGCGCCCGTTGTGTGGAGCATTTCAATGGGATGTTCGCTTTTGCCATTTGGGACCAACCCCAAAATCATCTCTTTCTGGCCCGAGATCGGGTGGGGATCAAACCGCTCTATTACGCTCCCCTGCCGGAATGCTTTGTTTTTGCCTCGGAATTGAAATCTATTCTGGCGCACCCCAAGGTGCCCCGCAACCTGGACCGCCAGGCCTTAAGTCAGTATCTCTCGTACGAATACGTCCCTTCTCCTCAAAGTATTTTTCAGGGCGTCAAGAAACTTCCCCCCGGGCATACCTTGACTCTCACAGGGACCTCGCGTAGCTCTTAATTGTTACTGGGATTTTGACTTAGATCGTAGTGAAGCCAACAATGGCCGGAGTCTGGAGGTTTGTCTCTCGGAACTTCGACATACCTTAAAGGAAGCAGTTAATCTAGAATTGATCGCTGATGTGCCGGTGGGCGTTCTGCTAAGCGGCGGCCTGGATTCCAGTACTATTGCGGCCATGCTCACGGCTACGAACGGCCCTCAAATAAAAAGTTTTGCGGTGGGTTTTGAAGATCCCTCTTTTGATGAATCTGCCTATGCCCGGTTGGTGGCCCAGCGGTTGGGCAGCGAACATCATGAGATCACCCTGACCTCGCAGGCGATGTTAGAGCTGGTTCCCCGGTTAGGAGAACTGCTGGATGAACCTTTAGGAGATTCTTCTTTTATCCCGACCTTCCTCTTGAGCCAATTCACCCGCCAACATGTCAAGGTGGCGCTGGGCGGTGATGGCGGCGATGAATTGCTGGGAGGCTATCCGACGCTGCCGGCGCATCTCTGGATGGGGGTGTATCAACGTTTCCTGCCGGCCAACCTGCGGCAGCGGTTGGCCCCCTGGCTATTAGATAATCTACCGGTTTCCTTTAATAACATCAGTTTTGATTTTAAAATACGGCGATTTTTACAGGGTCAAAACCTCCCACCGTACAGCCGGCACCAACTTTGGATGGGTTCTTTTACCCCCCAACAAAAATCCCTTTTATTGAACTCACCGCTCACTAGTTCGGATAGCGAAGATTTAGACCCGATATACCGGCACTGGCAGGCCTGCCCGGCGAAAGATCTCCTCAACAAGGTTTTTTATTGCGATCTAAAACTTTATTTGGAAGGGGATATCCTGGCCAAAGTTGACCGGGCCAGTATGGCCAACTCATTGGAGGTGCGGGTACCACTCTTAAATCCAAAACTGTTGGACTTGTCAGCCAATTTGGCCCATGATTTTAAGGTGGGCTGGTTGACCACCAAATATCTGTTGCGCCGGGCCATGAAAGATCTGTTGCCGCCGGATATTTTGAAGCGCCGGAAAAAAGGGTTTAATATGCCGGTGGCCAAATGGCTGACCGGTCCTCTCAAACCTTTGGCCACAGATATGTTGGCCCCAACCCGACTCAAGCGCCATGGACTTTTTAACGCCGAGTACGTCCAGACTTTATTGCAGGAACACCTGACCCGATGCCGGGATCATCGCAAGCTTCTTTGGACCCTTTTGGCTTTTGAACTGTGGTACGACGCATGGCTGGCATGAAAAACGGACCACAAACCATCGGCCGGCTGATCTGCCTGGGCGGTTTGGTGATTTTTTTGCTGGTTCAGGGCGCCCTGATGAACCTGCCGTTGGCTAACTGGTCGTTGACGCCGGAACTAGATGACTCTTTAACCTATGTCTTAAAGACCAGGCAGATGCAGGAATGTTTGTTTCAGAACTGTCCGGCGCTGGATGATTTGCGGCAACAACTAAGCGCGCCGGCGTCGGATCCGGCCGCGGCGCATCAACTTGACTTGGCCAGATCAAGGCTCTTTCCGGTCTATCACCCTCTTTTTTCTATTATTTTACTGGGCTTAACGAAAACCGGGTTGGACCTCATGTCAGCCTATCAATGGCTCTGGCGGTTCAGTCCCCTGTTTTTCGGGCTGGCTTTTGCGTATTTATTGACACAATTAACCAAACCCGCGGCGGCCGGCATCGCTTTGGCCCTGCTCGCCTTCAAGGTCTTTCCGGACACTGGTTTGCACCATCTGGTGCCTTCTAATCTGACCATGGCCGGCGCTGTGGTAGTATGGGCCAGAATCATCTCGCGTCAGGGCTGGGCCCCCTGGACCTTGAGCCTCAGCTCCCTGCTGCTCCCAGCCATGCACCCGGTGGGCATCCTGTATACCGGCGTCAGCGCAGGATTGGCGATTATTCTGGCCAAAGCCCACATCCGGAAGAAAGTCCTGCTCGTGGCAGGTTTCATGGTCCTGGTCATCAGCTCCATCTTTTTTATCTCAGCCTGGGTAAAGGGGATTTCCCTGGTGCAGTTTACCGTGGTCCCCCCGGTGCCTAACCCGGTTACCTATATGGTTAGCGGGGCCCTGCAGAATGTGCAAACTGTCATCGTAGAGATTATCCGGAGCGAGGGTGGGCTGTTTGGCGCCGCCCCCCTGTTTCTGGCCGCCGTGGTCCTAGGCTTGATGACGCTCCCAGCGGATAAACGCCGATTGAACGTCACTATCCTGGTTCTCAACGGTTTATTGCTGTTTGGTATGCTCTTCTACGTCTCCAGCCATCCCGGAGATGTCATCTTGCGGCTGTGGATTCCTCTGGTGGTAATCTTGTTCGGATTGGTGGGGCAGGCGTTCTGTTATGTAGGACGTCTGAGCGGTAACTTCGCCAAAAAACCGAAAACTAAGAAGACTGAACCGTTTAACTTGGTTAACGGCCTCCCGTTGTTACTCCTGGCCGTTCTCGTGGGTTATGCCATGCAGATGCTGGCCACGGGAGGGGAACAGCTATATTCGTATGTCGATTTTTTAAGAAAACGCCAACCTCTGGTCTTTGCCCCGGAGCAACCCGAACTGCTGCTCTCCCGGGCCCAACCTGGTGACCGGGTGTTTTATAACAGTCTCATCATCATGCCGTATTTTTTTATTCACGGGACCATGCGCTTGGGAGCAGTTTATTATAATCCGGTCCTCCAAGGCAGCCCGGTTCTGGAGGAATGGCTCCGAAAACCCGAATTGCGTTTTGCCGTCACCTATAATCCGACGGTCTACCATCCCTCTTTTGCAGGGAGTGGACGAGCCTCGCTGGTGGATCACCAACCCTAATTTTCATTATTCGCCCCTGGACCAAGCGCGGCGCTACGGTCCGCTGGCCCAGGAAGGCAAAATTGCCACCAAGAGCTACCAATGGCTGGAAATCGAGGTAAACCAGCCAGATTTTCCGAGAGTTCTTAAAATCCGGGTCATTAACCCGGGAGAAAAATCGGCCCTGACCGTGGCGCCCATATCCCCCAAGGGGGAACTGCTCCGGCAACAGCAACTCTCCACCACCGTTCCGGCTCACTGGACCGGCTGGCTAACCGTGGATCTCGCTCAAATGGCGGGGGCCCGGCGCTTTCGCCTGGAATTTCCGGCCGGGGCGTCAAACTATCAGATCAGTGGCCTGGTATTCGGGGAAGAGGCCCACAACTGGCCGTGGGCGCAGCGGGCCACGCTGAAAGCGAAGCCCCGGGAGACCGGCGCGCCAGAAATAACCGTGTCCTTTAATCCCCAGACAATGCTCCCGCCGCCTTTGAACCAGAAAAAAATCAGTGTCTTAGACGATTCCGGCTCTTCGGTGCTTTTTCCAACTGCACTAAGGCAGAGGGACTGCATAGAGGAGAGGTCCGATGAATACGGGTCAGATCGGCTACAGTAGCTTAAACGGTTACAACTAATCTGACTATCACTAATTTTTTGCACCCTGCCCCCAGCAACCTATTGCCGGATCTTCAGCCAGCGGTCCACTGCCCGCAAGGGAAAGGTAAGCTTCCAGGAGAGGGATTGATAAATATTGGCGATCCTGGCATCTTTGGCAGCGACTTCGGCTTGCAATGAGTGAAATTCTCCCTGCAACGAGTGAAATTCGCCCTGCAACGAGTGAAATTCTCCCTGCAGTGATTGGAGTTCCCTCTCCCGGGAGGCCACAAGGGCTTTAAGTTCTTGGTTCAACCAATGATCTTCAATCATCTCTCCAAGGCGAGCGAAGAAATCTCGGATAACTGCAACCTGTTCCGGGGCCTGGGTGGTGACCTGAACGAGCCATTCTAAGGGATCAGGAAGTTGCTTTCCGACCGCAAGCACCCCTAAACCATAGCAGTGCAAGAACTCGAAAGTAGGGTATGGTTGGCTAATTTCTTCCCAAAAGCGCCAAACCCCAAAATCCCCATCCCGAACATTGGTGTCATGCAGGAGGACCACGCCGCGTTCGCTGAGTTTGGGCTGCCAACTAGTAAAATCATGTTTCACAGCCTCGTAGGTGTGCAGGCCATCAATGTGCAGGAGGTCGATGCTGCCCTCGGGGAAGTGCTCTAATGCCTGGTCAAAAGTGGACCGGATCAAGCGCGAGAAGGCCGAGTATCTCGGCTCATGGTAAGCTGACAGGGTCTGGAAAACTTCTTCGCCGTAGAGACCACTATGGATGTCACCCTCCCAGGTATCCACGGCGTAGCAAGAGGTGGACATCTCCAGTTCATGGACTGCCTGGCAGAAGGCGCAATAGGAGCAACCGGTGTGAGTGCCCAGTTCTACGATCATCTTGGGGCGCAAAGCTTCCACGATCCAGAAGGCGAAGGGTATATGGCCGAGCCATGCCGAACCGGTCAGCAATTCCGGTTCCCTGAACACCATCGGGGATATGAGATATTGCCGACCTTGAGAAAATTCAACCATTTAAAAGCCATTCCTTACTTTTAACTTGGCAAGACAAATACCAAAAATCCGTTTTAAGGAGCAGATCGGACCCAATTATGAAGATTTGCCAGTCGGGCAGATTATCCCTTGGAGCGCGAGCAGCCTTTCCTTTGATTTGAGGAGTATGAATCTGGCATAATCAAGAAAACTTTCCGATTTTGATTTACCGCGAACGAGTTGGCCCAAATCTGTTTTTATAACTGACAGAAATTCTCGAATTTTTTGCACTTTGGTTTTTTGATTGAGATAGTTTTGATAGTGTTCTTTAATTAATTGAAGTTCATTTATATAATCATAGCGGTCTGGAAACGTGTCGCTATAAAACCTTTTCACCGGATGGTGCTGAACAACATGTTCCAGATGCACAAGCGAGCGGTCCCAGTTCCATTCTGCGGCAGTTTTCAGGCCATTTTGGACGAGTCGGGCGCGAAGTTTCTCATCCATTACCAATCTTTGGACAGCCGCCCGAGCCCCGGCGATGTCTCCTTTTTCCACAACCAAGGCATTGTAGCCATCTTGAATGTATTCGTCGTAGCCCGTGACCTTCCCCACCACCACGGCGCAACCGCAGGCCATGGCCTCGAGGGGTGGCCCAAAAAAACCTTCCACCCGGCTCATTTTAAGAAGAATATCACACGACGAATAGATCCTTTTCATTTCATTTATCGGCACTCTTTGGAAAAAAGCATCGTAATGCCAACTCTGCTTAGGAGCACCTTGAGAACTGACGATCCATAGGTCGGCCTCCAGATTACTCACCGCAGCGTAAGCCTCCTCCATCCCCTTGTACCAATAATCGATCGCTCCCTCTAAGAGAACCTTTGGCCTTTTCCTTTTGGGCAAGAGAGGTTCGGAACGATGAAAAAGTTGGCCGTCCAAACCATTGGGCACATAATACGCCTCATGTTGAAACTCCTCTTGAAGCCACCGCTGAATCCATATGGCCTCGGTCATAAATTCATAATCCCGGCGATAGGTGGAGTCGACCAGCTTCACGTTCATTTCATCAGGAAAAAATCTTCTTTCATCGGATTGAACAAAATAAATTTTCCTTTGCGCCGGAAGAGCCTGTAAAAAAAAGGCAGTAGACCAGTGAGTAGCAATGACAATGTCTATATGGTCCAGAGTATAGGGAAACTTAGTGTGGTAAGGGTAAATGGGTACACTGAGGGAGTTCCAAGAGGCGGCACCTTGGACCCCAAGGTCTAACAAAGACACGTCATACCCCAAATTGAGCAGCCGATGGGCATGTTGGAGAACAACGGCGATGCCACCAGATAGGCAGAGATTTAAAACCAGATAAGCTATTTTGAGGGGTAATCGGTCTTTCTCGGTGGTGAGCCGGGGGGTAGTGTGCCCATTTTCTTGGGCCTGCCTTAAAAAATCAGGCTGAAAAACTTGATCAGTGGTCACAACCAAGACCTGTTCCCCCCGAGCTTCTTTCCAGCCCTTATCGACCAATCGTGTCAACGATAAGCTGCCCGGATAGTAGAAAAACTTTATTCTGCTCTGAGTTAACAGCTCTGCTAGTTCTTCCGGAATCTCATAGCTGAATCCGGATGCCACCAGGATGATTTCATAATCCAAGTAATTCTGCTTCAGGAGAGAGGCAATGGCTGCCCGACCCAAGGTTGGCTCATGTTTGATGTAGGGAATGATAAGACTGAGCGATATTTTTTCCTGCAAGCCTGTCTGAAACTGAGGAGATAAGCCAATTCCTGAGTCATTCTCATAGAGATTTAGAATCTCCAAGCCGAGGTCCCGATGAACGTCATCGGCCAGAAAATCTTTGACATTCCACCGGTGTTTGGCTGAACCTTGCCTCTGAGTCATTCTTCTTCACATCCTCCCAGGATTAGACAGCCAGCACCTTTGATAAACAATTTAACAAAGGATGACCATTATGAATTTTTTTCGCTGGCGGACAATCTCCCTTTGAAACTTTTTCTATTAGATCAAGAAATTTTTGGCGCGTATCAAAATATACGGGAATCCTCTCCCTGGCGTTTCGGATAACCCTTTCACGTTCCTGTTCACTGGAGAGCACTTCACTTACCAGCTGGTGAAGTTTTGCCGGAGTGGAAAATTCCAGGTAATCCATTCCTGACCGGAGAAAGGTATTGGGGGTTATGGGCTCACTTAGCACCAAGGCCCCGCATGCCAGAAGCATTTGCACGCGTGGTTCCCAGGAAACCTCAGGCTCGGCATGGAGGTTAAGGCAAATCTTGCTGCGATTGATATATTCCACTAAATCTTTTCCCCAGACGCCATGGGCAATGTGCAAGAAATGGTAGTGGTGCTTGAGGGGCAGCATAAAATTTTCCCGGTGGGGGGTAGAGCGGCCGATGAAAAAAAGATCCCATTTTTTCTCCACGTCTTGTGGTTTATAGGTCCCTAAAGCTACGGGAAAATAAAATTCCCCAGAAACCCCGAGTCCATCTTTGGCGAAGAGAGGGAGCTCGGATTGGCTGTAATGGAAAATGTAATCAAAGGCTTTATCCCTGATTCTGCGAAACACCAAATACCTTTTTAAGGAATCCAGGGTGTATTCCCACTTACCATTGATCTTGCGGGGAAAGGGTTCACTTGATAAAGCGATTTTAATCCCTTTGATTTTCCTTAAGGTGTTTTCGGGAAAAAATTCACCGCGGAAGAAAAAATTGTAATCCGCCTGGAAGTCTAAAAGGTCGTTAAAATCAGCATCGGTCATACTGTAATGAAAAGGGAATTCCCTGACGCAAAGAGGTCATCGAGATCTCTCTCATACGTGAACCTGAAATATTCCGGTTGGGAGATAAAAGCTACCTTCTTCATGACTTTTTGACTCGGCATTTAATGGTCATTTGCCAACATACATTATAAAAATGCACCCGGTCAAGATCCGAAAGGTATCGATACACATTTGGGTAATTACCACTTTTCCACTCGTCTGACGGGGAAAATTCAAACGACACATTGTCGAAAAGTTTGTTGAACAAAATATTTTGTTGGAAAAATTTCTCAGTCAGGAACACCACATGACCCGGGTACATGCCTTCTGCACTATTGGCATAAGGAACGATGAAGCGCACATGCCGCCCCCGGTTGCCGACCCGATGGACCTCTTCCGAAACATGGCGCTGAGATCAACATGTTCGAGAAAATGAGCGGCAAAAATTTCATCTATGGTTGAATTCAGAAAAGGTATGCCTCGGGAGAGATCACAGGTGATATCTGGGATGCTCCCCGACTATCCCCCCATGCCACTTCTCCGCAGAAGTTATCGATGCCAATAAAACCAGATTTCTTATAGGGACCACATCCCAAGTCGATTTTAACTCCTGTGGACGGGGATATGTGGGGAGGCGGGCAATTTTCAATCTCAGATTTAGGCACAGGGATTTCTTTCCCCGTTGGCAGCAGACGCCGCAAACTCGTTATAAACCAAGAAAAAGCAGAGGTAAGAAAATGGATAACAATGACGATTTTATTTCTTAATCTCGGTGTTTTTAAATCTCCGACAAAGCAGCTGGCTGAGTCATTATAAATTGTCGGGATCATTTTTGGGATAAGCAACATCGTTTTTCCTCTGAAATAAACAATTCAGCAGGCATATTGGCTTAATTCTCAATAACTCTTTGTATTCGCCAATAAATCTTGGTCAAAGGATTTGAAAATGATTTAAAAGGTTGGTATTTTAGCATAAATAATATGATATTACATTTAATTTTTAAAGATGGTACTTCATATATGGATATAGTTCATGGAGATCATCAACATCCGTTTAGCATAACTTATATTATTAAATAAAATCGCTCTTTTATATTCTGCAATGATAATATGGGCAAATCTTGGAAGTATTAAATCAGTTTGATATCTAACATTTCTCATGTAGTCATCTTTATATGATTCCCAAGAGTTTCTTTGCATAAGAAACGCGACTGGTAGCCATGGGTCGCTCCCAAGAGCAACTTCCACCATGGATACGCCATTGTGCCAATGATTTATTGATGAAGACATTACCATAGCCCTTCGAAAAGATACGCACAAATAAATCGTCATCCTCATATCCCGAGAGCCGTTCATCAAAACCACCCACATCATTAAATGCCTTTGTCGAGACAAGAGTGACCGATGGTATCACAAACATTTCCGTGGATAAGCATTGGGCGATTGATCGTTTCGGGTGAATAGAATCATAAAGAAGATAAAACGTCGAGACGATATAATTCACCATTTTCACCTATATCATCTACGGTAACTATATACCCAGCCGAGTTCGGGATAAGAGTTTTCTAAAAAAGGCTTTACTAATTCTTCCAGGTGATGGGGATACCAAATGTCATCCTGATCCAGGAAGGCAATTAAATCTCCATGAGAGACCTGGACACCATAATTCCTGGCTGCTGATTGCCCCCCATTTTTCTTTTGGTAATATTGTATAGGATATTTTTTGGCCAAATCAACAAGAATCAGGGCAGAATCATCGGTTGAGCCATCATTAACAATTATTATTTCATAGGGGGGAAGTGTCTGGTCAACAACACTTTGAATTGCTTTGGCGATATATTTTTCTCCATTATATACAGGTATTACAACAGAAATTTTCTTATCAATTTTGAGGGGATTAGGAGACATGGCATTCCTCATTCAATCATTATCTAAAAATTATGACATAGAGTTTTAGGAATTACCGGATGAGGCAGCTTTTTTTCAAGGATTTTTGTATAATCCATTATAATACCAATATTTAAAGGAGTTACTCTTAAAACAGACTTTAGGACACAGGCTGGAAACCCTGTGCCAAGCGGCACTAATCTATCGCCATTGAATTGAATTTTCGGATGGTGCCACATCCCAGCCGTAACCCGGTGTATAAGGAAGACTAAGGCTGTCTATAGGGATGCTTATAATCCTGGGTTCGGCGGCATCCCAGAAAAATCCAGTTTCTGGACGCCTTGTTTGCTGCAGAGCAGTATAGCATAGATTTCGTAGATGAAATAATGAAATTCTTTTCGTTGGCGGCTGCGTTCGGCCCACCGAGATTCGATAACAATGTAGCAAGGCTGTATAGCCCGGGATTACTATATTAAAATGGTGGTAGATGGTCAGGTGAAGCTTGTTCTGTCGGTTCTGGGGGGAGAGAAAAGCTAGCGATCCTTATTGACCGGCACCTGGTCTTCACCATTTAGAAGAGAGCTATTGGAGTTAACCATAGTAGCATGCATCCTGAAGAAAACCGAAAAGCCTTACATAAAATCATCAGAAAATCTACCTTTACCAATCTGAAAAAGGCCTGTCTGAGAGCGCGCCTGCCTCAATTAATCAGTCTGGTTGAACTCTTGGAAGCCGTCGGCATCCTGATCACCCGAGAGGGTCTGAAAACCCTGGTTGAGCTTTGCCTGGTCACCCTGAAATATGGCCGGGATTATGTCCGGCGTCAACATCTCCATCCAGATTATTATCTAAAATGGCTGCTGAGAAAAGATTGGTATGATCGCACCGCAGTGAACCAACAATTACAGCAACTTCATTATACTCCAACAATCTCCTTGTTAGTTACTGCAGGCGATAATGATTTCCTTTGGCTGCAACCCTGCTTGCAGTCAATAATTAACCAATGGTATCCCCATTGGGAGGTGCATCTCTTCGGCCTCGGATCGGCGCCGGAGATAATCCGAGACGGGCTGGGGTCCTGGCCCCCAGGAAGAGACCCGAGAATTCAGCTCATCAATAATAGAGGATATACCTATCCGGAAGAGACAATAAACAAGAGTTTGGCAACGATTACCGGAGAATTCGTGGTCTTCCCGGGCGGTCAGGATCTTTTGGCGCCGACTGCACTATTTGATGTAATTAAGCTCCTCAATCTGCATCCGGAAGCTGATATCATTTATGCCGACGAGGACACCATTGACTTTGCCGGGAGGAGGAGCGATCCCTTTTTTAAGCCTGACTGGTCCCCTGACCTGGCGTTATCCCTCCCATACACCGGTCGATTTACGGTTTACCGCTCGTCGCTGGTGCAGGGCTCTGGGAGGCGTGCGGGCAAAATTTGGGCCGGCGGCTCATTATGATTTGCTCCTGCGGATGACTGGAACAGACCGCTCCGGAAAAAATCTATCATATTCCCAGGATCCTGTATCACCAGAGATTGGAGCCGCCTAGAACTGGACCTGATCAAGAAGAGCGTAGTAGCGCCGGCGTCGAGACAAGCTTTAAGGGATCACCTGCAACGGACTTCTCAGGCCGGGGATGTTCTGGCAGGTAGTTATCCAGGCACGTATCGATTGATCAGAGAACTGAAAGATACTAAAGGTGTTTCCATCATAATTCCTTTTAAAGACAACCTGCCGCTGCTGTCGCAATGCGTTAACAGTATTTTTCAGAAAACTGACTACCCATTTTTTGAGATCATCCTGGTGAACAATCAAAGCCAGGAACATGCCACCTATGAATATTTGGAACAGTTGGCCAATACGCCGCAGATTCGCCTGATGGATTTCGCCAAGCCGTTTAATTATGCCGCCATGAATAACCGGGCAGTGGAACAGGCGCGTTATCAGTATATATTATTCCTGAATAACGACACCGAGGTGATCTCCCCGGATTGGCTGCGGGCGATGCTCGAACACATCCAAAGAAACGAGGTTGGGGCTGTGGGTGCCAAGCTCCTTTTCCCGGACCACACCATCCAGCATGGAGGATTGGCTTTAGGGGGAGGAGGTTTGCTGTGTGGCGATTTCTTCCGGGGCACGCCAGAGGCGGCTGCGGTGGCGCATGGCCTCTCCCAGGTGATCAGAAATTGCAGCGCCGTGACGGGTGCCTGCCTGTTGACCAAAAAGAATCTCTTTCAGGCTGTAGGGGGATTTGATGAAGTCAATCTACCAATCTGCTATAATGACGTAGACCTTTGCCTTAAGTTACGGGAAAAGGGATATTTGATCGTCTGGACCCCGTACGCCAAACTCTACCATTACGAGTCGGCCAGTCGAGGTAAAAACCTCAAGGTGGGAGATCTTGAACGCTTATGTCGGGAGCAGAAATATTTTGAAGCAAAATGGCCCCAGTACCTTGAACATGATCCTTATTATAATCAGAATTTAAGTCGATTATTTGATGGCTATGCTTATTAACATGTTGCTTTTCGCCGTGCGGAGAACTCGATTGCCATGCGCATCCTGGTATTAAATTATGAATTCCCGCCGATGGGAGGGGGAGGCGGCCGTATTGCCGCGGACTTTTGCCGCCATTTGGCCGGGTTTGGTCATGAGTTGCAGGTTCACACCTCTTGGCATCCGTCTCTGCCCGCCCGGGAGGTCAGGGATGGCTATACCGTAATTCGCAGCTTCGCTCTCCGGCGACAACTTCACACCTGCACCGTGCCGGAAATGGCCGCTTATCTCGTCCTGACCCTGGCGCCTACCCTCAAACACGTTCGCAGCTGGAAGCCAGACGTTTTACATGTGCATTTTGCTGTACCCACCGGCGTGATCGGTTGGATAATGCATCGGCTTACGGGTATTCCCTATCTGTTGAGCGTGCATTTAGGGGATGTCCCGGGAGGGGTGCCGGAACAGACAGATCACCTTTTCAGGTGGATTAAACCGTTAACTCGCCCCATATGGCAGGCAGCAGCGGCAATTACCGCTCCGGCCACACACATTCAATGTCTGGCTCGGCAACATTATGACGTTCCCATTGAAGTCATTCCCAACGGCTTTGATTTAACAGCAGTGGCGACCTTACCGTCCCCGCCGTCTGCGCCTGTCCGCCTGGTGTTTGCCGGCCGCCTCAGTCACCAGAAAAATCCCCTTTTCCTCCTGGAATCTCTGTCCCGGGTGAAAGACTTGCCCTGGCGCCTGAATGTCCTGGGAGATGGCCCTTTAAAGCCCGCAGCTGAAAACCTGGTAATTGAGTTAGGTCTCGCCTCTAAGGTTTTTTTTCACGGTTGGGTGACCCCGGAGCAGGTGCTGGCAACCATGCAAACCAGCGATATCCTCGTGC
The DNA here is from genome assembly GCA_963780995.1 of uncultured delta proteobacterium. GTDB lineage: Bacteria > Desulfobacterota > Desulfobaccia > Desulfobaccales > Desulfobaccaceae > Desulfobacca. The sequence continues at coordinate 34,433 of CAWAEI010000020.1, read as the reverse complement.
TACCATCTCTGTCCGAAGGCCTCCCGTTGGTGGGAGTGCAGGCCCTGGCGGCTGGCCTGGCCATCCTGGGCAGCCAGGTCGGCGGTATTAGTGATGTGGTGCAAACGGGACAAAACGGCTACCTGGTCCCGGTCAATGATTCCCAGGCCTTTGCCGACCGACTGCAGTTCATGCTGGACCACGAGGTCCTGGCCGGCATGAAGCTGTCCAGTCGGCAAATAGCCCACAATTTTGACCTTGCCAACATCGCCCGGCGTTTAGAAAACATAATGGAAGTGAGCGTGATGGCTACCCGGAAACAAAGATAATACCTTTGTAACTGGTAATACCAGATCACTATTTTTTAGAATCTCCTCAAGGGTTTAAGGAAATAAAAATAGCACTTTGGGCAATTGCAATTATGCAGGGAGACGAAAAAGGGATTTTCAATAAAAATTAATCCTGCAAAGAAGAAATATTGCCATGTGGTGAAAACTTTGCTATTATGCAATCGTTACCTAGAGATAGGCATTTTATTTTAAAAATCCAATCCATTATCATATCTTTAGTAAAGTTATGAAAAGTTCATTGCTGGCTGATCGTTGTATGCCTTTCGCTGATTACATCACTCTGGCCAAAAACCAAGGGATTTATCCCTATTTCAAGCCTGTTGCCCGTTCCTGGGGAACCGAAGTTGAGGTTAAAGGCCAGAGGCTGATCATGATTGGGTCCAATGATTATCTGGGTCTGAGCCATGATCGCCGGGTTCAGGAAGCCGCCGAGAAAGCTGTGCGCCACTGGGGCACCGGTCCGGGTGGCTCCCGATTCCTCAGCGGCAATACTACTTTGCTGGAAGAGTTGGAAGAGCGTCTGGCAGATTTTGTCGGCAAAAAAAAAGCCGTTGTCCATGTCACCGGGTTTAGCGCCAATCTTGGGGCTCTGGCCTGCCTGTTGACGCCCCAGGATATTCTTCTGGGGGATCGTGAAAACCATGCCAGCATCCTCCAGGGATGGCAGGCCTCAAGGTCTCGTCTCGTAACTTTCGCCCACAACAATGCCCTGGCCGCCTCTCGAAAACTAGCCGAACTCTCTAATAAACCCTGTTCCGGCATCAAAATGTTAGTTACTGAAGGGATTTTCAGCATGTCCGGTGATGTCGCCGCCCTGCCGGAACTCGTCCGTTTAAAAAACCGTTATCCCGATCTGCTCTTTTACCTGGATGACGCCCATGGATTGGGGGTAATGGGCCACCAAGGGAGGGGCACAGCCAATCACTTCGGCCTGACGGAGCAGATAGATTTTATCATGGGTACCTTCAGCAAGGCCTTGGCCTCCATCGGCGGGTTCATCGCCGGTGACGATGAGGTTGTGTTGGAATATCTCCGCCATCATTCCAAGACCTTAATCTTTTCCGCCGCTTTGGCGTCCAGCAACACTGCCGCAGTATTAGCCACTTTGGACATTATTGCCCAGGAACCGGAAAGGATAGATCGTTTAAAAGCCATAAGCCAAAGAGTCTATGCACGGCTACAAGGAAATTGGACTGCGGGTCAATCACCAGCCAACCCATATTATGCCCATACATATAGGCGATGATATGAAAGCTGTGCTCTTTTCCAAGGACCTTTTTGACAAGGGAATTTTTGCCTTACCGGCCCTTTACCCGGCCGTTCCCAAAGGTCAGGCTCTCATCCGCACTGCCTTTATGAGCACCCACCAAGACCGGCAGATCGAATATGTTTTGGAAGTTACTGCAAAAATTGGCAAAAAAATATAGAATCCGGGCTTTTGACCAAGAAGCTGAGACAACTGTGTTTCCCCAAAAGCACTTAGCCCAAATACAGGTACCTTGAGTCTGCGGGTGGGGAGTCCTGGTGTTCAGACGCCGATTAACTCATTCATAAAAACCACCTCATTAATAACTGGCCGCCTTGTTCCTTAGTGATCTTTTACGCATTAGCGCCCGCCAGGTTTTCCGGCAACGACGCCGTTATTGGGGAGTGGTCTTGGCCATCACCCTGGGAACCGCCGGTTTGATCACGATTTTCACCTTGGGGCAGGATGTTAAGAAAAATATTAATCAGGATTTGGATCTCATCGGCGGCGCCACCGTTATTCGGAGCTTTTTTGATAATCAGCTTGCCTCTGTGCCTCAATGGTTTCGGCCCACCACCTTGCAAGCCCTAAGAAATCTCCCGGGAGTGGCACACGTAACCAGCCTGGCGTTTAATACCACCAGGGTGTATAAGTTTGACCAATGGTGTGATTTCCCTGCGGTGGGGGTGGATGAATATTTTTGGGAGGTGCGCAATCTTTGGCCTTTGGCGGGTAGACTTTTCGGGGTCCAAGAGATCAAAGACCGACAAAAAGTGGTCGTTTTAGGGGAGAATCTGGCCCAGAGGCTGTTTCGACAGGACGCAGCAGTGGGACAGGTGTTGAAACTGGAAAACGATCTTTACCTGGTGATCGGGGTTTTAGGCGGACTGAGCGATCCAGACCTTGCTTCTAAAGCTTATTTTCCGCTCACCACTCTGCAGGACCGTTTCTTAAAATATGTTGTGGTGGATAGGATTTATGTGCGTTGCCAAACTTGGGATGACGTGGCGCCGGTGGCTGAGTCGATTCCGGCTGTTGTCGCCAGACATCAACCTGCGGAACAGTTAAAAGTTGAAGTCGCCTGGGCAGTTTTAAAACACGTGCGGCAGGTGGCTTGGTGGGTGGAGTTTTTCGTCTATCTGTCGTTATCTGCCACTTTACTTTTGGGTGGAGTTGGCATCTGCAATATCATGACGGCCGCAGTTCGGTCCCGCACCCGGGAAATAGGCCTGAAAAAGGCTTTCGGGGCGGAAGATCGGGATATTTTGGCGCAATTTCTCATGGAATCCTTGTGGCTAAGTCTGGGGGCAGCTTTTCTAGGCGGCATACTGGCGCGTATAACCATCGGCATCATTGGCTGGCTCATTGGTCATCAGGTTTCTGAAGACTTATTTTTCATCTACTTGGGTCTTAGTTTTATCTTTGCAATCCTCTTGGGAGTAAGTGCTGGCCTTTATCCGTCTTTACAGGCAAGTCGGATGGAGGTCGCGACTGCAACCCGTTATGAATGACCTGAAATTTTCGGTCCCGGTCAATGGTCATTTAATCCAGGTTAAGGAAGTTGGGCCAGGATTATCCTGATGGCGGCACCGTTCTTAACATACTCAAAGAGATCAACCTGGAGGTGACTGCGGGAGAAATATTGGCCATTATGGGACCCTCGGGATCCGGTAAATCGACCCTGCTCTTCATCCTCGGTTTGCTGTTAAAACCAAGCCGGGGGGCGTATTATTTGTTGGGGGAGGATGTGCTGCGATTTGATCGCTCCCGCCAGTCTGCCTATCGCCGCCAATGCCTGGGATTCGTTTTCCAAAGCTGTGATCTGATTGAGAGTTCAACGGTTTATGAAAACCTGGAGTTTCCCTTGATCTATGCCGGGGTCGAGAGGAAACAACGGCCAGACTTGATTGCCGCGGCCCTGAAAAGGGTTAATCTGGGACATCGCATCTATCATCGAACTAATCGGCTTTCCGGCGGAGAGCAGCAACGGGTGGCGGTAGCCCGGGCCCTGGTCAATCAGCCTCGGATTATCCTGGCGGACGAACCCACCGGACACCTGGATCGGGCGAACGGCAGGATGGTTATCAAGCATTTCGAGGAATTTGTGGCGGGGGGCCAAAATGCAGTGGTGATCGTCACGCACGACCCGGAAATCGGTGGTCGTTGCCATCGAACGTATGTCTTAACGGACGGCTGTTTCCACTGATGTCTGCTCTGCTCTGGCAACCCGAGGTATGGACGGCAATGAAACTTTTTAGGGGCGTGGTGAATAACCTCGTCCTGGTTAGTTTGTGGACCCTGATCCTGCTGGGAGGAATTTTTCTCACGCCGGCAGGTGGGGCTTTCCCTGAAAAGGGTTCAGGCGCTAGGGACCTGTCCTCTGGCGAGACCGTGGACTTCGATGCCTGCGCCCGGTTAGCCATCCGCCAGTCTCCTTTTTTAACCAGGAGCGATTTGGAAATTCAGGTTCGCCGTTTGGACGAATCTGACAGCAAGGCCGATTTTTTTCCATCGCTCAATTTTCGGACCCGCTATTACCTCAGTGATCTTTCTCAAGCTGGATCGGGTACCTCCCCCTATTCCCTGGAATTTATCTCCGATCCTTATAGTCCGGTGGAAGCCTATTTCTCGTTGCAAGTCCGCAAACTAATCACCAGGATTGCCATCCTCAATCATCTCAAGGTCATCGCCGAAGGCTTACAACGTTTGGGCGGGATGTTTTTAAAAATGGACGCGATGGCCCAGGTGGCCCAGATAGAAACAAAGTTAATACAACTTGCGGAGCAAAATCTCACCTACACGCAAGAACGACAAAAAACCGGCCAAGGAACCTCCTTAGAAATAAAAGTAGCAGCCCAGGAACTGGAAGTGGCTAAATTGAATCAAAGGCATCTCTTGGAAGACCAGAGAAAAATTAAAGAAAGTATAAGATCGTATCTGGCTTGGCCAGCTAACCAGGAACTAAAATTTAATCTTCCACCTTCTAGACATCAGATCTTAGGTAATATCGAAACCTTATCACAATCTGGGGAAGCAAAACCGAGTGCATCGTTCGATCTTAAAATTCAAGCTATCAGGAAAGAACTCCAGCAATATAATATTACTTTGGCCAAAACCAAGTTGCTGCCTACTCTGTTTATGGGCGCTCAAACCCCAGACCCGTTAACATTGGTGCAATCCAGAAGTTTATTTTTTTTTGTGGGGGCCAATATTCCGGTTTGGGATGGATTCAAGCGACTGCGAAATGTATCACGTCAAAAAACTATTCTGAAGCAATATGATGCCGAGACGAATGAAAAAGAACTTGATGTTCAGGAGAAATGGCGAGTAGCTCAGGAAAATGTAGCTGAGGCCGCGACTCAACTTAAGATGAGCCAGAGCCAGTTAGAGCTCGCCAGTTTAAAAGCAAAGCAGCATGAAGTGCGCTACCATAGCTTGGGTGAACCCTTTTCCATCTATCTGGAAGGAGAGAAAGGGGTTTTTGAGGCCCAGAAAAATATCACTATAAAAACCCTGGAATATGATCTGGCCAAATTAGTTCTACGTCACCTGGCCAACGAACTGGTATCACAATATGTGGATGAAAATTCCCTTCCCAAGCGCTCTGAAGAAAAAAAATAATCTCAGTGTAATTCTAACTGTTTCCCTCTTACTGACCTGGATTGGTTGGCAGTCTGAAACCATGGCCCAACAGCCTAAAGCTCCCTCCCAGTCAGCACCAGTTGATATTATTTTATCCGGGAAGTTGGCCTGTTCTCTGAAAAGGTCAGTCATCATGCCATTTCTTGGCGTCATAACGGCGTTACCGGTTCAGGCCGGCCAGAGAGTAACTTCAGGGGAAATTTTGGCCCGCTACCGTTTACAACCGGAGTCCGTAGCTCAAATTCGGAGCCGACTTTTTCCCACTCAATTAAAAGAATTGGAACTGACCCAGGAAAAATTAGCTGCCCAAATAAGCCAATTAGCCAAACAAAAGGCGGGCTTGCACCAGTTGGCCCAGAAAAACCTAACCTCGCAGCAAAGTTTGGATCACCTCGAAAAGGAATTAACCCTTGCCTGCAAGGAGAAGACCGCCGTCGGCGAGCGTCTCGGTTGGGCCCGGCAACTCCATCAGGACGATTTAGTTGTGCTGCAAAAACAACTAGGGATTCCAGTGGGCAACAAGAATATTCCGTCAGAAGGCAGGTTGTCTGCCCCTCTGGCTGGCAATATCGTTTGGGTCCACCCTGATCTGCGGGTAGGTGCGGAATTTAAACCAGGGGAACCGGCTTTTGTCATTGGCAATATGGATACCATGATTATCAGAGCCCAGGTACATGAATTAGAGGCCATGCGGCTTCAGCTTGGGGACCAAGCCGAGGTTCAGGTAGTTTCTCTTCCCGAAAAAAAATTTACCGCCCAGGTGAGCCGCATTTCTTGGAGTTCCCTGACTGCTGCGGCAGATCAACCTTCCTATTTTGAAGTGGAATTCACCGTTCCTAATCCAGAGCATATCTTGAAAGATGGACTAAAAGTACAACTGGTCCTGCCGAAAACTCCGAATTCATGAACCCTCGTCAGCCTGACAAGGCTATAGGTAATCAATCAACCTCGAATTGGTTTGAAAAAAATCCCAGAAAGACAATTGGCATTTTTCTAACACTTTTTCTCCTCATTTGTATGATTGGTAGCGAGCAGCTATTAAAAAAGGGATTCACTACCTCGGGGTTTGGTGATCAAAGATTCATTAATCTCAGAGAACATAAACCGCTTTTTTCTGACTATATTTATCCTACTGATGAAGACTTGCGAAATGCAGAATTTTTAGAACGAAAAAAATATCTGCTTCGAGTCGATGCACATGGCTACATTATGCCTGCGCAAATTCACCCAAAAGCAGATTTGACCATAGTCTTTTTAGGAGGATCGACAACTGAATGCCTTTATATGGACGAAGAAGCAAGATTTCCTTATCAAGTAGGGCGTCTCATTGAAAAAGACTTAAATCTTAAAGTTAATTCATTCAACTCTGGCAAAGCTGGCAATAACTCACTTCACTCTATCAATATTTTGTTAAATAAAGTAATGTTTATTAATCCAGATATTGTTGTCATGATGCATAACATCAATGATCTGATAATTCTTCTTTTCGAAGAATCTTATTGGAACAATAACAGGATGAAGTCACCCATAGTTGAGTTCAAACCATCGATTGGGAAAAATTTAGGGCAGTCATTTATCATTATGAGAGATTATTTTGTCCCCAACTTAGCGAGGGCCATTGTGGGGTTATATGAACAGTTTTTTTTGAAAGAGCGGAAAACGGAGTTTCCAGCCATCCAGGGACAAAAAGTTACGATTCAGAGTTCCCAGCTCCTGCAGGATTTTAAGGCTAACTTACAGATATTCATAGATATTTGTCGGCATCGGCACATAGTTCCGGTCTTAATGACCATGGCCAATAGATTTAAAGAAGATCCTGATGAATTTATTGCCGCATTGATGCGAAGAATTGAAGTTGGACACGGCATTAGCTACCAAGAATTTAAAGAGATATTTGATCTTTTTAATGAACAGATCAGAGTTGTAGGAAAGGCTAACAACGTCTTGGTTATCGATTTAGCCGACAAAATTCCCCAGGAAAAAACCTATCTGTACGATACCGTCCATCTAACCTCACGTGGTTCACGTTTAACCAGTCAGGTAATTCATCAAAATCTTAGATTTATGATACATGATAGGCTAGCCCAAAATAGCAAGAAGAGAAATAATTAATTTCATGATACCCATTCATTCTATATTAGGTAAATTTTTTAACAGAGAATTAGTGATTTGCCAGGATTTGATCGAAATTTATCGATACCGCGACTTACTAAGAAACCTGGTGGCTCGTGATCTAACGGTCCGGTATAAGCGATCAGTCATCGGATTTATCTGGACGATGATAAATCCTTTAATTAATACTATCGTGTTAACAATAGTCTTTTCCACAATATTTCGTTTTCAAGTCAAAGATTTTATTATATATTTTCTCTCCGGTTATTTGCTGTGGAATTTTTTCGCCCAAAGCACAGTACTCGCGTCACGTTGTCTTTTGGGAGGCGCCGCGATCTATAAGAAGATTTATGTTCCCAAGAGTATTTTTGTCTTTTCCATAATCTGTTCCGAATTGGTAAATTTTGCCTTTGCGCTGATACCACTCTTCCTCCTTATGATCATTGTCCGACAAGCCTTGCCGCTATCTCTGCTCTTTCTGCCGGTACCGATTCTGCTCATAGTAATGTTCACCTTAGGGGTTGCTTTCCTGTTATCGGCCGGTTCCGTTTTTTTTTATGACATTATAGAGAGTTATCAAATTCTGCTGCTGCCTTGGATGTATTTAACCCCCATCATTTATCCTTTGGACATCATTCCGCCCAAGTATTTGCCGCTTATCAAGTTAAATCCCATGTATTACTTTGTGGAGTGTTTTCGGGCCCCGCTGTTTGGCGGTCACCTCCCGAGTTGGGAAATTCTAGTGGGGGCTGTAGTCTTGAGCGGCATTTCATTATTGCTGGGCTATAAGGTTTTCATCCGTCTCGCGGATGATTTTATTTTTTATGTGTAACAGTTAGGTTACGGAATGAAAATGGACCCGGTAATTGACATCAAAGATGTATCAGTGAGGTATCGGTTGCCCAAAGATCGGGTCAGGACCTTTAAGGAATTTTTCATCAAATCCCTCAAAAGGCAGATCGAATATGAAGATTTTTGGGCCTTAAAAAATGTCAGTCTGCAACTAAATCCGGGAGAAATGGTTGGCATCGTAGGGCGCAACGGCGCCGGCAAAAGCACCTTGCTAAAGCTGGTGGCAAAAGTTATGAAACCTACTTCCGGTAGCCTCACGATTCATGGTAAGGTCGCCCCCCTGATCGAATTGGGCACTGGCTTTGACACGGAACTAACCGGGCGCGAGAATGTCTATTTGAACGGCTCCATTTTAGGCATGAACAAAAAGGAGATGGCCCAGAAATATCCAAGTATTGCAGAGTTTAGCGAACTTGGTGATTTCTTGGAAAGCCCGGTGCGGACATATTCTTCCGGCATGGTTGCCAGACTTGGCTTTGCCATTGCCACCGAGGTTTCTCCGACTATATTAATTTTAGACGAAATCCTGGGTGTCGGCGATCTCAGTTTTCAAAAAAAATGTCTTAACCGGATCGAGACCTTCAGGAAGGGCGGTGCTACCATCCTATTCGTCTCCCATTCCCTGGAACAGGTCAGATCTTCTTGTGATAAAGCTCTTTGGTTGGATCATGGATTTGCTAAGGCCTGGGGTGGCACGGAAAGCGTTACGGCACAGTATGAAAATTTTATATTTGCCGGCCCTTAGAAATTTTTTTACCTTACCACAAATTGGCTGACCCCATCTCGTTCTCAAACCCTGGCAAAGCCAAGGCAGGGGCACCACCGATTTTTTTATCTGGTAAATTGAGAACTGGTCAAAAGCGTGAAGGATTCTAATCTAGAACTCAAAGTTGTCGCTGTTCAAGATAAAAAGGAGCTGGAAGCCTTTCTTCGCCTGCCCTGGCGTCTCTATCAGCATGACCCGCATTGGGTGCCGCCCATTTTAGCCTACCAGAGGGATTTTTTGGACCAGCGCACCGGCCCCTTTTTCGAGTTTGGGGAGGCCCAATACTTTTTGGCCTATCAGTGAGGGTCAGCCGGCGGGCCGAATTTCGGCTCACATCAATCGACTGCATAACCAGTATCATGATCCAGGGGACGGATTTTTCGGATTTTTTGAATGCGTTCCTGACCTAAGAGTGGCGGCGGCTCTGTTTGAAGCCGCGGCAGCCTGGCTGAGCCAACGGGGTAAAAAACGGCTTATTGGCCCCTTGAATTTCTGCATTTACGATGAGATGGGCCTGTTGGTGGAGGGTTTTGACACCATGCCGGCTGTCTTTCAGACCTATAACCCGTCGTATTATTTAGAACTGCTCACCGACCTGGGATTTAGCAAAGTCCTGGATTGGTACGCCTTGCGGATTAATCAGCGGGATATAGACGTGCCGCGCCTGGAAAAACGCTTACAAAAGGTCTTGCAGGGGCAAAGTTTGACTTTCACCACCTTCCGGCCTCGAGATTTAAAGAGACGGGCCAAGGAAGTATACGCGCTCTTTAACGAAGCCTGGCAGCGTAATTGGGGTCATGTGCCCTTGACTGACCGCCAGTATAAGACATTCTTCCACGAGCTCAAACCGCTGCTGCGCCCCGAATTAGTCAACCTCATGTTAGATGGTGACCATCTGGTGGCCTTTAATATTGCCATCCCTGACATTAATCCATTAATAAAAAAACTAAACGGCCGACTGACCTGGTGGGGAAAACTGCAGCTATGGTATGAAGCGAGATTTCGGCCTTTTAAAAAAGCCCGGGGATTGGTTTTGGGAGTCCTGCAACCGTATCAAAACCGGCGCTTACACCATGCCCTGATAATCCGAACCTATGTAAATATCGTCAAACGGACTCCTTGCCAGGTGTGTGACCTATCCCTAATTCCGGAGAACTTGGGACCTTATATCAAGGCATTAGAATTTTATGGAGCCCGCCATTATAAGACCTTTCGGGTTTTAAAAAGAGAGATCTAAGTTTATTTTTTTTCTAGGCCATGTTACAGTGGCTCTACCAGATAATAACATAGAATAGCTCTTAACTCCGACCCAAGACAACTCATCATAAAACGGAATTGGCAGCGAACTGCGCCCATTTTATTTTCATCTTGATCGGGTCGACAGTATCCGAAAACGGAAGGATAAATTGAAAATTCTATTGCTGGCAATGCCAGATACGGCCGATGTTTTTGATTATTATACCCTCATGCCAAATCTGGCCGTCGTCTCGCTGGCCGGCAGCCTGCCCGAACATGAGGTCAAGGTTCTGGATTTAGTGGTCTGCAAGCCCAAAATTCGTCAGGCGCTGGAGAAGGTGCTGCGTGATTTTAAGCCGGATTTAATTGGCTTAAGCGCCATGACCTTCCAGTTTGACACGCTGGTGCGGGTGGCCAAATACCTGCGTCTCACCCACCCCACGGTTAAACTGGTCGCCGGCGGCTACCACGCCACCCTCATGGCCGAGGAAATCACCAGTAGCGGTGAAGACCTGCCCCTGGATTTTCTCATTCGGGGTGAAGGGGAAGCCACACTAAAAGAATTGGTGGCCGAACTGGCCAAACCCTTGCCAAACTTTCCAGCCGCTAGCCGGTTTGAGTTACAGACAAGGAGATGTCTGGGTCCACAACCCTCTGCGGCCCTTGTTGGACCTGTCCCAGTTGCCTCTGCCGAATCGGGGCGCCCGTCTGATGAGCAATTTCTATTTTTTGGACAAAACCATCGATGTGGTGGAAACTTCTCGGGGCTGCCCGTATAATTGTAAGTTTTGCTCTATCACCCATATGTATGGCCACACTTTCCGGCCTTTTCCGCTTGACCGGATAATAGCCGATCTGCAAGCCGTGCGCCGGCATGGCGGTCAGGCCGTTTTTTTGGTGGACGATAATATCACCTTTGACATCGGCCATTTTCACCAGGTTTGCCAGGCAATTGTGGATCACGGCTTGAATGATCTATACTTATACCACCCAGGTGACCGCAGTGGGCATTGCCCAGAACCCGGATTTGGTCGCGGCTATGGCCCGAGCTAATTTCCATAGCGTTTTTGTGGGCTTTGAGTCCATGGACCCGGCCTATTTAAAGAAGATGAAGAAGCCCACTAATCCGGAGATTAATCAGCGGGCGGCAGCGCTGCTGCGGCAGCACGGCATCGCGATTATTGCCGGATTAATCGTGGGCTATCCGGAAGACACCCGGGAATCAGTCATCAATAATTTCCGACTCCTGAAAAAATTAAAACCCGATCTCATTTATCCACAGTTCATGACACCCTATCCTAAAACCATAGTGCGACAAGAGTTGTTAGAAGCCGGTCTGGTAGTTAATACAGATGATTTCCGGACCTATGACGGTTTTTCTTGCAACATCCGGACCCACCATCTGGATCAGAAAAATCTCTATCGCATCTTGAAAACCGAAAGCGTCAAATGCCTTTTTAACTCCTTCCCAGATTGCCGCGAACCGTTATCTGCGACACCAGACCATCCCTTTTCTGCGGGCCGCGGCTAAGGCCTTTCTGACCAATATCTATAATGTCCTCAGGACCCGCCGACTCAGCCGACAACTGGATATCTGAACTAATGGCACTAAGGTAGGAATTCCAGAGATGCGAGTCCTCCTGATCAATCCCAAAATTCCCCTACTCCTACTGGAGCTATACCCGGGTTTGCGAAATGGTCGGCTGTAAAACCCTGTTCCCTCCTTTGGGACTGATTACCGTGGCCGCTCTGCTGCCGGATACCTGGGAAATCCGTCTGGTGGATTTAAATGCCGAACCGCTCGCCGAAGTAGACTGGCAGTGGGCGGACTTGGTCATGTTGACGGGCATGTTTATTCAGCGTGATAATCTGCTAGATCTTATCCGGGAAGCAAAACAAGCGAAATAAAAAGATTGTGGTGGGAGGCTGTTATCCCTCCGCCGCAGCCGGAGGAGGTAATAGCGGCCGGCGCCGATGTTGTGGTGCAGGGGGAGGCGGAAGGAATCATGCCCCAAGTGCAGGCAGCTTTGGAGAATGGTGCCACTGGGGTAATTCTGGAATTGAACAGCCGGCCGGCATTGACCCAATCACCCCGGCCCCGGTTTGATCTTCTCAAGCTGGATCATTATGGCAATATGAGTATCCAGACCTCCCGGGGCTGTCCTTATGATTGTGAATTCTGTGATGTGGTCAAATTTTACGGGCGAAAACCGCGCTACAAGCCTCCGGATCAAGTCCTGGACGAGCTGCAATTGTTGTATCGGTTGGGATGGCGAGAAAATGTCTTCATCTGTGATGATAATTTTATCGGCCAACGCACGCATGCCCTGGCAATCCTGCACAGACTCATTCCCTGGATGAAACAGCATGGTGAACCTTTCGGTTTTTGGACCCAGACCTCGGTCAATCTCGGGCAGGATCGAGAAATGATCGACCTGATGACAGAGGCCAATTTCAGCGACGTCTTTGTCGGGGTGGAGTCAACTGAAGCAGAAGTGCTTGACTTTAGCGGCAAAAATCATAATAAAGCCAATCTGATGTCTCAGTGGCTGCACACTATTCAGGCCAACGGCCTGGGCGTCATGGCCAGTTTCATTATCGGGTTTGACCAGGAACACCCGGGCACGGGTGAACAGATCTGCCGGTTTGTGGAAGAAAATGACCTTCCCCTGGTGATGTTGAATGTTTTGCAGGCGCCGCCGGGCACCCGCCTCTGGGACCGTTTGGAAAAAGCCGGGCGGTTGCGGCCCGATGTGAACTTCATCACCTGGCCGGACCAGGAGCTTAATTTCATCCCCACTCGTCCGGAAACAGAGATCCTCGCAGAGTGGCGGCAAGCTATAGAACTCCTTTACGAACCGAAACAGTATCTGGCTCGGGCTTATCGCTTTATTCTGAGAATCAGGCCGACCCGACAAACCCTGGCCAAACAGCAAGGTCGGACCTTACCCGCAATCAAGCCGGCTGCACGCTCCAGGAGAATGGTGCTCCAGGAATTATTCACCCTGATGCAGCTTATCTGGCATCAAGGCGTGGTGGCTGACTATCGACGGCAGTTTTGGCGTCAGTTGTGGGGGGTTTACCGCCGTAATCCCAGCCGGATGAAGAAATACTTAGGACTTTGCGTCAGGGGAGAACACTACTTCTCGCTTCGGGAGAGGATAATCAAACAACCCTCCAACATGGCTATGATACTTATGGTATTTGCCTCTTGAGGACTGTGTCATTATGCGAACCCTGTTAATCAATCCCCAAATGCCCTATTCTTTCTGGACCCTGGAAAGCACGTGCCAGCTTACAGGAGTAAAAACGCTGGCGCCGCCATTAGGTCTGCTCACCGTGGCGGCGTTGTTGCCCGCTACCTGGGAGTTGCGGCTGGCGGATTTAAACACCCGAGCACTCTCGGAAGCCGATTGGCAATGGGCCGAGTCTGGTTATTGCTCAGCGGTATGCTGATTCAGAGAACCGCATTATTGGAACTGGTGCAACAGGCTAAAAAAAGAGGTAAAACCGTCGTGGTTGGTGGCCCCTATCCCACGACCTGGCCCCAGGAAGTACTGGCAGCCGGGGCTGATCTTGTGGTTCAGGGAGAGGCGGAAAGTATCATACCAGCCATTGATTCAGGCTATTGCCGAAGGTGTCGCGGGAGTAGTGCTTGAAACCAGAGAGAACGACCAGAGATGGGGCTTTCTCCCATACCCCGATATGACCTGATCAATTTTGATGATTATGTCATCATGAATGTTCAGACTTCCCGGGGATGTCCGTATGGTTGTGAATTCTGTGATGTGATCAAGCTCTTCGGCCGCCAGCCGCGTTATAAGGCCCCGGAACAGGTCTTGGCTGAACTGGAGAGGCTGTTTAACCTGGGCTGGCGGGGGCCGATAGTTATTCTCGGATGACAATTTCATCGGTAATAAAAACCATGCCCGGGCAATTTTAGACAACCTCATACCCTGGATGCAACAGCACGGCGAGCCTTTTTATTTTTGGACGCAAACCTCAGTCAATCTGGGACAGGATCTGGAATTAATCGATCTTCTCACCGCGGCCAATTTCAACACGGTTTTTATCGGGGTGGAATCAACTGAGGCCGAGGTCCTGGCGCAAACCGGCAAACACCACAATAAAGCCGATGATCTCAGGACCTGGATACAATGCCATCAAGGCCAATGGTTTAAATATCGTTGCCAGTTTTATTATTGGCTTCGATGGCGAAAAACCCGGAGTCGATGCCCGGATCTGTCAAATTGTCGAGGATTGTGACCTGCCTCAGGCTATGGTAGGTATCCTGGAGGCCTTGCCCGGCACCGGATCTGTGGGAGCGTCTGAACCGAGAAGGGCGGCTCAAACAGGTTGTCCCCAATCCCGATGCCTCCGGATGCTCCATGAATTTTATCCCCAAACGCCCCGAAGCAGACATCCTGGCGGAATGGCAGCGGGCGATCATACACTTAAACAAACCGGAAAACTATTTGGCCAGAGCGTATCGGTATCATTTTGGGCATGCGGCCGACCCGCAGCTTCCAGGCGGGGCAGAAAACCCGGCCGAGCGTGGGCAACAATAAGGAGTTGGATCGCAAGGCACTGTGGCGAGATCTGAGAGGCGCGGCCAAGCTTTTCTGGCGTCAGGGAATCAAAGCCCCATATCGGCGGCAGTTTTGGCGACAATTGTGGGACATCCGGCGCCGCAATCCCAGCAGGTTGATACAAATACCTGGTGCTGTGCTCCTTGGGTGAGAATGTCTTTGCCTTGAGAGAAAGGGTCCAACGCGGTTTTTCCTGTGGAGTTGCAAGCTCAATAAACCCAGTTGATTAAAAAAACCCACCTCTTCTGGACAGGTGACCATAGCCCTTCGGATAACGTCTTGCAGTCAAAGCTAGCAAGAAAGATATGGGATGTTTCTTTTAAAAAATATATTTAAGCTGTCAATGCGACTGCTGAAATGGATCATCGTCGGTTTGGTCTGCATCGAAATCGGCAGCTTTTTAATTGTTACAGCCTCGAACTACATTATTTTCGGCAAAATTCGGGAGGGCAGTCGGGTGCTTTACGATCCTTACGCCCTCTATCTGAACGTGGAGGGGGTCCGCCCGACCGCGCACAATCCCCCCCTGGCCGATCTCCCGAACATCCTCTGGCTCCTGGGAGGTTCCACCATGCGGGGGGCGACAGATGATGACGCCAAAACCATCCCCAGTTATTTAGCGGCTATCCTCAACCGTGACAAAGCCTGACTCGTATCTCGTCAACTTTGGCGAAAATTCCTTTAATTCCTTATTGGAAACCAAATACCTGCAGAAATTGTTGATCGAACAGAAGCATTCGCCCACACGGATAATTTTTTACGACGGCGCCAATGACTGCACCTATTTCGTCCAATATCGGACGCCGGGGGCGCACCTGGGCTATCGGCGGCTGCGAGCCTTGATCGAAAGCTATCATCAAAGCCTGCTGGGGCTGTTCAAACCGCTCAATGCTGCCTGGAACGCCTCCTTCAGCCGAGAGTTGGCCGAAAAATTCCGGGGAGTGGCCGAGCCTTTGAAGGCAGATTCGCCCCTGGTGCAGGAGTTTGTGGACGCCTGCGAAAGGAGATACGACCATGTTAACAAAATTGCGGCGTGTTACGGCGCCGAATTTCTCCTGTTCTGGCAGCCCTTGTGGTGGGTGGAAACGTCAGCGATTTCCCCGGCGGTGCGGGAGCGGGAAAACGTCAGTTTTATCCTGCAAGAGCCAGCGCTTTGCCTCCTTCCGGGACAATATTACCGTGATCAATCAAGCCTTGGCGGCACGGCTGCAGAACAAATCCTATTTTATCGACTTTCGCAATATTCTGACGTCTCGCTCCGAACCCGTATATCAGGCTGATGGTGTCCATTTACTGGATGCGGGCCGGAAGATGGTGGCCCAGCAGATGGCTCAGGTCCTGGAAAAGCGTCGGAGCAGACCTTGATCTTCTCCGGAGTCACCAGCAGTCTCACATGATGCCAGTACATCCCGCCAGCCGAGGTGCAACCCTCCCCACCGCCGGTTAAACTTAAAATCTTGCGAAGATATCCTATTTACTGGGTGCCCGCTGGTTTCAAGAAGCCCTGCAGACGATATTTTTTATCTACCTGGCCCGGGTTAGCACCGCCACCTATGGTGAATTCATGATGGCCCTGGGATTGGGCAGCATCCTCCTCATGGTGGCGGAGTTTGGCCTCAACCTGCCTTTTGTGGGTTTGGCGGTTGGCTCCCAGGGTAAGATTAGCGATATCCTCAGCCAGGCACTGGTCTTGAAGGCGGGTTTTTTTATCCTGGCGTTGACCGGAGCCTTGGTCTTTATCGTTTGGCAGGACTATTCGCCGCCATTGCGGCAGATCCTTTTAGTTGATTGGCACCGGCGTTGCTTTGGAGGCCCTGGCTAGCACTTTCTTCGTGGCTCTTCAGGTTGAGGGCCGCCAGGATCTGGAAGCCAAGATTCGAACCGCAGGGACAGCTCTGGGTTTTGGCTACGGTCTGCTGGCCCTGTTTTTCGGAGCGGCGCCGCTGGTTATTGCCTTTTTCAAACCCATCGACAGCGGTATAAAGCTGCTGGGAGGGGTCTGGCTGTTGGTTGGGCGGCGCAACTTTCAGTGGCTTTGGCCGACCCTGGAGAAGTTACGGGCCCTTGTCCACCTCGGTCTCATCTTTGCCCTAATGGAAATAACGGCCAGTATTTACAACAAAGCCAACCTTTTCTTTCTGCAAAAACATGACGGTGCGGAGGCTGTGGCTCAGTACAGCGCCGCCTGGCAGGTGGTGGACGGGCTTTCGGGTATAGTTGCCAACCTGGTTCTCCAAAACGTCTTATATCCCTTATTTTGCCAACTCTGGAAACAAGATAGACCTGCGGTCGCCCGGCTGGCTCACACTTCGGCCCGCTGGCTGCTGGCTCTGGCCTTGCCGTTGATGTTTTTGCTGTGGGTGGAGAGCGACCGGATTATCCCTTTGATCTACGGTCCCCATTATACCCAAGCTATATGGCTGCAAGAGTATCTGGTGGTGACAATCATCATCGTTTTCTGGCATAATCTGGCCGGCTTTTTACTCCTGAGCATGGGAAAGGAAAAGATGCTGCTCAGTTTTTATCTCATTGGCCTGACTTTTAATCTGGCCTGGTGCTCCCTGGTCTTGCCCATCCACCCTTTAACGGGAGCCGCCTTAGCCATAATACTGACCAAGGGATTGGTGGCTTTCTTGACGATATCGTACTGTCAATACCGTATACCCTTTATCACCATTGACGACTTACAACATACGGCGGCGGCGATTTTCCTGAGTGCAGGCTTATACTTCAGTAGTAAACCTTTCCTCCCCGGGAAGCCACTGAACTTCTCACTCTGGCGCCTCTCGCGGTCCTTGGTTGGTATTGGAAGCGACAAAATATCGTGATTAAAGAACGACCTTGATTTATACTTGTTGCTAAAAATAATTTCTGTCTCCCCCCATCTATCCTGCTTTACTTAAAAGGAAGCTGGCTGGCAAATGAGCGTTATGAACCTTGACCTCGGCAAAGTGTTGGCTGATGCGCCCAACGTTAATATAAAAGCATATGGCAATGCCCTGTTAGGATATATCGAAGGATTTCTTCGAGTTTCTAAACCCCTTAGCTACCCTTGGAAGCTGGATATAGTCCTGACAAAGGCCTGTAATCTGCGATGCACCTTTTGTATTTCTTACGGTTCTTTAAAAGGCGAACGCTGGATGGACTTTGGCTTATACGAGAACATCGCCCGCCAATTATTTCCCTCGGCCCATACGGTATTTTTCTGCTCCGGTGGAGAGCCCCTGCTTTATCCCCGGGTCCGGGAGGCATTAAAACTGGCGCGAAAATACCGGACCATGACAGTGATGGTCAGCAATGGAACCCTCCTGGATCAGGATGTTGCCCGGTGGCTGGTGCATGACCAGAGCCTCCATGAACTGGTCATTTCTTTTGATGGGAGCAGCAAAAAAACTCTGGAGAACATACGACGTGGGGCCAACTACGATAAAATCCTGGCTAACCTGGAATATCTCACGTCATTGAAGCAGGAGCGCCGTGCACTCTATCCCCGATTATCGTTTCATTATGCTATCATGAGATCAAATGTGGAGGAGCTGCCGGAAATTTTTAAACTGTGCCGGCAATACGGCTTGTACCGGGTTAAGGTTTCTTACGTTAATGTGACCGGCAACCTAGCCACTAAAGAGTCGCTTTTTTATCATCCGGACTTGGTGGAAAAGGTTTTTGCCGAATCCCGCCGCCGGGCCTATGAATATGGTATCCAGTTAGAACTGCCGGAATTGCTGGGTCGAAGTAAAGGTCCGAAAAAATGTCTTTGGCCCTGGGAATTTTGTCAAATCGATACCGACGGCTCTATCCGGTTTTGCTACCACTCTTGGCGGCAGAGAATCGGCTTTTTCTCCAATGATTTTAAAAGACTTTGGCGGGGTGAGAATTACCAAAAGCTGCGCGAAACCTTGGACTCTCCCAACCCTTTCTTTCCTTATTGCCAATATTGCTCTTGCCGCTTGGGTTTCGACCAGGAAAGCTCCCACATCCAGAGGCAGCACGCCGAGTCTTATGTCATTCCCGGCTTGGAACACCTCCAGGTTCCCTTTAACCAAAGACCCGAGGAAAGCTATAACTCATTTGTAGAACTTAAAGGGAAACGAGATTAAACGCCCGGAAGGACAAAAATTGGGCTGGACCAAGTCAGCTAAAGAAAATTCTATCTCCTTAACCTATTTTATCTGCAAGAAATAATTTTTTAGCACGTTCAGCCGCATTATCTCACTTCAAGGGAAAAGGGATAATAACTGGGTTAGAGGACCGATGATTCTTCCTGGATTCCAGTTACTAATCCCTGCCCATCCACCCGATATACCAAACTCCGCCAGCGGATTTCTCGGGTAAACCAGGTTTTAGTATGGCACCAGGCAGCCATGGCCAGGGTCAGATATCCGGCCGTGAGATATAAAAGCCAGGGTCCGGGGCGGGGGTGGAGCGATCTTAAGGAGGCTGCCAGGGTAGTCAGAGTAAGGAGAAAAATTCCACTCAGGCCGGCAACTCCCCAGGAGACACCTCCCATACCCGCCAGCACCAGTTGTCCTGTGGATAATAGGACAAGACTGAGGAGGAAAAAAATTCCCACCCCAGCCATCGCCCATGGTAAGGGAAAATAAAACTTCAAATACAGCAGTTGGCGAGTAAACCAATCCTCCCAACTGGCCATGGTTTCTTTGGCGGGCGTGGCCAGTACCGCCCCCGTTGCCGCCGCTACCCTGACCCCGGCCTCGTGGAGCTTTTTGGCTAGAGTCACATCGTCCACCACTGTCCGGGACCAGAGGAGGTTCACATTCAATTCTTGGAAGACCTCCCGCCGGATAGCTGTGGACCCGCCCCAGGGTTGATCCCAACTAGAGATGCCTTTACCCAGGTATATCATGAAAACGGAGAAGCTGCGGCCTAACGTGGCCAGGCAGTTATCTTGCGGGATGATATGGTGAAAGCTGCTGGAGACCACCGCTCCACCCTGGACCAGGGGTTGCACCAGGGCTTGCAGCCAATGGGACGGAGCCGACTGATTGGCATCGCTGAATACCAAAACTTCCACCTCAGGCTCAACAGCTTTTAACCCGACCAGTAAATTGTGGTTTTTTTGGCCGCAGTCGGCGGCGGGACCGGTAACCACCAGGCGAGCATGGGAAAAATCCGGGAGTAAGGACTTAATAACGCCGGTGGCAGGGTCGTCCTCACTGCGAGTGGCAAAAATCACCTGATACCGAGGATAATCCTGAGTCAGGCGGGAACGCAAGTTTGCCTTTAACCCCGGATACACCCCGGCCACCGGGATGATCATTGCCACCTGGGGCCACGGACCTGGGGAGCGTCGATAACCTGGCGCCTCTCCCTGGTATATATAACGGCGGCCCCGGCAGTATAAACCACCGATAACTATTAAGGTTAGAGCTACAATGCCTGAAAGGAAGCCTTCTAACACCATCCTGCTCTTACAAATTTTTTAGGGGGATTTTTTTGTCGATACTGGTAAATATAGTAATCTAGTTTACTCCAGGGGACACTAAAAAGGATACTCCATGGCCAGAATTATTTATGGCGTCCATGGCACCGGCCATGGGCATGCCATCCGGGCCCTGACCATCGCCCGCCATTTTGTCGAGCACGAGTTTTTATTTCTCAGCCATGGCGCCGGCGCGGCTCTCCTGCGCCCCGAATTCCCGGTGCTCGAATCCCCCTGTCTGGTGACCGTGGTGCGGCGGCATAAAGTTGAGGCGATGGCCACTGCTTATCAGAATATTCTGGTATTTCAGCAAAGTCATTCTATTGGCCGCCGGCTGCGGGAAATTATAGACCGGTTCCAACCGGACCTGGCCCTGACCGATTACGACTTTTTCCTGCCCCGAGTTTCCAGGCGGCTCGGGCTGCCCTGCCTGTCGTTGGACCATCAACACGTCATCTCCGCCGGCCGTCATCCGGTGCCCTGGCGGCAGGTTGCCGATTATCTCCTGACCAAAGGCATCATCGATCTTCTTTTCAGTGAAGCCGACGCCTTCCTGGCCACATCTTTTTTCCGCCCGCCGGAGCCGATAGCCGCCAAAGTGCGGGTAGTGCCTCCCTTATTGCGGGACCGGGTCATCGCCTGTCAAAGGGAAGTTGGCTCGCACGTCGTGGCTTACCAGGGGTATGAGACCTTTCAACACTTTTTCCCGCTCCTGCAAACCATACCGCGGCCTGTTATGGTATACGGCTTTAACCAGGAGGGCCGGCAGGGTAATCTCCACTTTAAAAAGAATTCCGAAACCGGCTTCCTGCACGATCTGGCCAGCTGCAGTTATCTAATCTGCGGCGGCAGCCACACCCTCCTCTCCGAGGCCTTGTATCTGGGTAAACCGGTACTGTCTTTTCCCATTAAAAGTGCCTTTGAGCAATATCTCAACGCTTTTTATCTGGAACGCCTGGGATTTGGCACGAAAACTACTCAACCAAAAACCATCTCCGGCAATTATTCCTGCTTTTGAGACCAATCTAGAGCATTTTCAAAAAAATATCAGCCTGGGACACTTCTGCGGCAATCAAGAAATCTTTGATTTAATGAGCTATTTCATCAAACATCACACGTTACCGGCATTCCACCAGACTCTCGAAACGAGCCATTAAGCGGCGATAATTTTTCCAGGAGTCAAATTGTTCCCGCATCAACTGACTACCATGGCGGGCCCGGCGGCGAGCCTCGGCGGGATCGGCCAGGGCCTGCCTGATTGCCTGGGCCAGGGCCTGAGGGTCTGCTGGCGGCACCAGCCAGCCGGTATCACCAGGACGCACCATTTCCGGAATACCACAGACCTGGGTGGCCACCACTGGAACCTCATGCAAGAGGGCCTCAGCAATGACGGTGGGGGTGCCATCCCGATCACCACCGGGAGCAACTATGCTGGGCATGACAAACAGATGTGCCTCGGCCAGGAGCCTGGTTACCTGATTGTGATCAACGAAGCCGGGCATATTCACCCGAGAGCCGAGATGGTAGCTTTGGACCAATTTTTGGAGATGGACTCTTTCCGGACCGTCACCGGCCAGCGTCAACTGAAAATCCAACGAATTTTGGGCCAACAAACGGCAGGCTTTCAGGAGATCGGCAAAGCCTTTCTTGGCCACAAACCGGCCCAGGGCCAGGATTTTATAGGGCGGTGATCCGGCCGGCCGGGCAGTTTGGTTGACACTTAAGGGCACGCCGTTGTAGATGGTTTGAAGTTTTGAAGCGGCAGAGGGCAACAGGCCGGCCAGATAGTGAAGATTGGCGTCGTTTTCAGTGCGCACCAAGGCTGCGGCCGCCAGTTTCTCCAGGAGGGCGCCGTCCGGAGGATAGATGTCATGGGCCCGGGCGCAGAAACTGAAAGGAATACCAGTCAGTCGGGAAGCCACCCAGGCCGCCGTGGCCGGACCGTTGGCCCAGGAAGCATGGATATGCTGGATGTGGCGCTCGGGAAACAGGCGGGCCAAATGCACCCCCGCCAGGGTGGCCCACAAGGCTTCCCCGGCGGTCTCCAGGCTGCGCCAGCGGCGCAGCATCACGGTGGCCAGGAATTTTCCGGCCCCGGGACCACAATGTGAGTGCAGTTGAGCCAGATTTTTTAGAAACTGAGGCAGATAGCGGCTGCCGAATCTGGTCACCGGAGGCTTCACCCCCGGTAACCCTGCCACCCGGCGTGGAGCGCGAGGACCATAGAGAGTAAAAACTTCCAGATCCAGCCCCAACTGGGAGAGTATATTGACCTCATCCAAAACAAAGGTCTGGGACGGCTCCGGCAGCCAGAGCACGATATATGCCACCTTAGGTTTAGACCTACCTGCCATTAAAATCTTCCCGTCTTTTCGAGCTAACAGATCATCAAACAAGGCCTCATATCTGCTCACCATCTGTTTTAGAGAGAAATCCCTTTCCACCCGCTCCCGTCCCGCCTGGCCAAAAGTCCGCCGCAGTTTCTCATCGGCCAATAATTGTCTCACCGCCTGGGCCAGAGTCGCCGGCTCTTGGGGAGGCACCAGCCAGCCTGTTCGTCCCGAACTCACTACTTCCGGCAAGCCCCCGACATTCGTGGCCACCACGGGCAAACCCGTGGCCATGGCTTCCAGCACGACGTTGGGCAGGGCTTCAGTGACGGAACTCATGACAAAAAGGGTGGCTGCCTGAAAAAATGGGCGTAGGTCTAATTGACCCGGTATAAAGGACACCCTAGCGGCTGGTAAGGTCTCCTGGGCGATTTTTTGCAGAGGCTGCAGTTGGGGACCATCTCCCACCAGCCAGAGCTCAGCGGCAGGAATGTCTTGCAGCACCATGCTAAAAGCCCGAATGAGGGTTTCCTGATCTTTGTCCGGCACCAATCGGCCGATGCTTAATACTTTGAGGTCACCGGTTATCCTGGCTTTTAAAGGTGGCTTAAAAAAATCCGTATCCACCCCATTGGGGATCAAAGTTAGGCGTTCGGATGGAATTTTATAATCTCTGACCAGTAAGTCTCTCTAGTTTTTTATTATTGCAGATCAAGTGATTCGTCAGAGGCCAGAGCCACTTTTCATGTTGACGGTGGGCAGTGTTACTCCGAACGTTCCCGATGATGCACGGCAGCCCGGCTAATTTGCCCAAAAGCCGGCCCCAGATGTTGGGGATAGCGGTCAGAGGCAAGCATATGTCAATCTTTTCCTGTCTTAAGCGTCGCCACAGATTGACCAGACTCACCGGCCCGACTTTTGACCTCCGGGACAGCCGATAGAGCGGTATCTGCCAACTCCGGGCCAGGGGGGCCAGACCTTCCCCGGCCCGCAACAGCCAGATCTCACCTCGAAACTTCTCACGATCCAACCGCCGGGCTAATTCCAGAGTCTGGCGCTGGGTGCCACCGAAGTTTAACTCTTCCAACAGGAAGACCACCCTGGCGGGTGAGGGTTTACCTTGTGGCTGGCAAGGAAGGTGTGCCAACTGACCCGACCTCAATACCCCATCAAGCCGCAGCAGCGGCTGCAGACCGGCATAAGGCCGTCGGTGGCCAGGCTGCGGCGGAATTTTTGATACGCGGGGGCATTCCATAACTGAGTGATCGTGGCATCTTTAATATTGCCCACCACATAATCATGGTAATCCCGGCACGGGGACAGATCCCCATTACTGTTGACCTCCACCGCCTGGAAAATGGAAATACACTGGTTAAAACCGAAATACGCCCCATGGTCGGTATAGTAACGCCCCAGATCAGCGATACCGCTGATATCCGGAATAAACGTCACCGGTGGAGCTGACCAGGCTTGCGACCTAACTTTCAGGCTCTGCATCTGACGGTCAAGTTCCCCGATATCATCCGGCCGCCAATCACTCAGCCAACCCTGGGGACGGCTGGGCGGAAACCCAAAACGGCGCTGAAAGTCTTGAATATGGCTCTGCAGCCGGGGGGGGTCTATCCACCAGGAAAGATAAAAGACAAAAAGATCCACCTGCTCCCGAAAGGCTTCATAGATATCCAGGAGATGTCGATAGTTGTCCCGGGAAATGACCGTGAGCGAAGCCAACAGAGGCAGGTTCTGCTTAAACTCCTGTCGGGCCTGTCGCACCGCCTGCAAACCGGATTGGATGTCGGCAAAATTGTTGCCGCCTACCGCCCCCGGCCGCACCGTATTATGGAGCAAGGCGTTATGGCCATCAATGGATACTTGTAAGGAGGAACAAGGGCGCCTTGACCAGCCGTTCGGCACATTTAGCCATCCGTGTCCCGTTCGTGGCGATGGAGCACGGTAAACCCATCTGGGTCGCCGTCTCAATAAGCTCCAGGGTCCCATCATAGAGCATCGGTTCCCCGCCCCAAAAATACACCAGCGGTCGGTGGCCATGCTCCACCATATCAGCCAGGACTTCCTGATATCGGGAAACCGGCACCTCATTCTGTTTCAAGACCTTCAGATCCTGGTTATGCAAGAAACCCTGATCTCCCCATTGACCGCAGGTGTGGCAGCGCAGATTGCAGCGGTCCGTGATGCGGAAACTGGCCTGTCGGATCTTGTGCGCCAAGCCGTTGCGGCTTTGGGGATAGAGGACATTATAAAAACGCTTTTCGGCTTCTAAGGACGCCAGTTTTAAACCTATCCAAGGATGTTTGGCCAGCCGTAAAAAATTTTTCACTATAATGCCTAAAGAGACGGCACTACGGGAAGACATTAATATTCTCCTGTTATTTCCCTTGGTTGGATAGGAAGAGCCGATTGTCGGCAAGAAGAAACGAAGCTCCTTGCCACCTCGGAGTTTTTCCT
The DNA here is from genome assembly GCA_963780995.1 of uncultured delta proteobacterium. GTDB lineage: Bacteria > Desulfobacterota > Desulfobaccia > Desulfobaccales > Desulfobaccaceae > Desulfobacca. The sequence goes on along the minus strand of CAWAEI010000020.1, from coordinate 9,422 downwards.
GCTGACTGGAGGGATTAATGCGCCCTATTATATACCATAATAAGATAATAAACTAATTTTTTAAGCTCAACCTATTGACCGGGAATCAAGGGATATGTCAAAGTTAAGCGAATTTTTAATGATTTTCGGAAGATCCTAAAGCCCAATTTTCAAGGTGCATTTTTGCCCATGCCCAGCACTCCCCGTCACATGCAGGCCCTGGTTTACCACCGCTCCGTTCCCAGGTACCTGGCTGCCAAAGCCCTAGCCAGAATCTGGCCCCAGCGGTTTTTCCCCTCCCTGGCGCCATTAGCTTTAAAACAGGTTCCTCTGGCTCCTCCCAAGGCTGGTTGGGTTATTGTACGGAATCGTCTGTGCGGGCTCTGCGGTTCGGACTTGAATCTTCTCCGAGGCGCCGAGTCCTTCCTCCTGGAGCCATATGCTTCCTTTCCCGCCATCCTGGGACATGAAGTAGTGGCCGAGATAGAATGGGCGCCCCCTGACTCCCCGTGGCAAAAGGCTGATCGAGTCGCCATTGAACCGGTCCTGTGCTGCCAGGTTCGGGGACTGCCGCCCTGCCGCTTCTGTGCCCAGGGGAAGTATAATCTGTGCGAATCCTTTACCCAGGGCCCGATGGCCCCGGGAGTGATTCTGGGTTTAAATCGCGATGCTGGCGGTGGTTTGGCTGAATTCATGATGGCTCATCCCAGCCAGCTCATTCGCCTGCCGGATGAACTTCCCGATGAAAAAGCCGTCTTAACCGATTCTCTGGCCTCAGCTCTGCAGCCCGTTCTGGAGCACCTCCCCCCGGATGACGCCCTGGTAGTGGTGTACGGGGCGGGGATTATCGGCCAGCATGTTATCAGGCTGTTACGTCTCCTCAACTCCAAAGCCAAGATCATTGCCGTGGCCCGTCACCCCTTTCAACAAGCCTTAGCTCAAGCCGGAGGCGCCGATGTCGTCTTGATAAAGCCCGGCCGCCGTCAATTAGGCGAAGCTGTCCAGGCCCGGTGGCTGCCCACCACCCTGGGCGGCGGGAATTTTGAGGGCGGGGCGGACTTCTTCTTTGATTGCGCCGGCGGGCAAAAGGCTTTACAAGAGGGTTTGGTGGTTTTGCGCAGCCAGGGAACCTACGTTCTGATGGCCACCACCGGAAACGTCAAAGGCTTGGATCTTTCATCCCTATGGTTCCGGGAACTGCGCCTCACCGGCTCTTCCATGTATGCTTACGGGCCGTTTCAGGGTCGTCAGGTCCGACACCTATACCCTGGCCGTGGATTTTTTAGCATCTGGGACCTATCCGGCGGATGGCCTTTTGACCCATATTTATCCCCTGCCGGAATACCGTCAGGCCTTCCAGACGGCCATGGACAAAGCCAGCTCGCAAAGCGTCAAAGTGGCCATAAAGTTACCAACATGAAGAATATCTATCAGGAAACCGTCGTGAAGTTGGTAATCAGCCTGGACGTGGAGGAGGAGGGCTTATTTTCCGGCCGGTATCCCCGCTGGCCGTCAGGGGTCAAGAATGTCTCGGCCCTGAACCGCCTGGATTTTATTCCCCGGGAATTCGGTTTCCCTCTTACTCTGCTGTTGAGTTATCATGTTGCCATCGATGGCGAGGCCCGGATACTCATACAGCAGTGGCAACATCGCCACCAGGCCGAAATCGGGGCGCATCTGCACCATTGGAACACCCCGCCTTTTAGTCACGAAACCAACCCGGAGCCTTTGGCCACCCACAAACTTCCCCGTTCCCTGCTGCAAGCCAAATTACACACCCTGGTGACTACCATCGGCAATAATTTTGACTGTGTCCCCAGTGCTTTCCGTATGGGGCGCTTTGATTGGTGGCCCTTTATCCTGGAGCTTTTACCCGGGGTCGGCCTGAGAGTTGACAGCAGTATGGTTCCTTTGGCGCAGTATATCGGCAAAGTTGATCAATTCCAGACACCGACTGAGCCATTCCGGCTCATGGTGGGCCAACCGCCGCAACCGCTGCTGGAAGTCCCCTTGACCATGGTCCCGGTTTCAACGAGCTTGGCTCGCCTAACATATCGCCTTTCCAAGACCTTGGCGCCGCCTTGGGGCGAGAGGCTGCTGGCGCGTTTCCGATTTTTCGGCGCCGCCGGGATCCACCCGACCTGGTTCCCTCTGCCTTCCATGCGTCTGGCGGCTCTCTGGCATCGCCGCCGGGGCGGTCAGGTACTGAATATGTTTTTGCATTCTTCCGAACTCCACCCCGGCGCCACGCCAAATTTCAGGACTGAAGCGGCAGTAACCCGCTTGACCGACAAAATCCGGGCCTTCCTGAATTGGCTGGTCAAAACCGGCCCTGTGGAAGGCGTAACTATTTCACAACTTTCATCTTCCACGGGGCCAGCAACCTTAGTTTTCGGGGACATGACCGGTCCGGAACCACACCTCCAAAGGAGCTACAAATCGACCCAGGATTAACGCCAGGATAGCCATTGGAAAAACCATATCGCATCCTCCATATTATCGATCACCTGGGCCCTGGTGGCGCCCAGGAAGCTCTGCTTAACCTTGTTAAATACGCTGACCGGCGCCGGTTCCATCTCGAGGTGGCCGCCATGCACGGCTTCGGAGTCTATTGGGACCTCTTAGGTCAAATGCAGGTTCCAGTCCATTCACTTTCCCCGCAGAAATTCATCCCCCTTTATCTAAGCAACCTGATTCGATTGTTGCATCGGGGTCGATTTGATCTGGTGCATTGCCATCTCATCGCTGCCAACCTTATCGCCAAACCTGTGGCAGCCCTCTGCCGTGTTCCTGTCCTCTTTAACCATGATCAATGTAATGATGTGTTGCGGTATCGGCAAAAATGGCGCTTGTGGCTGGACCGCCTGACTAACCTGTGCACGGATCAAATCATTGCGGTGTCAAACTCGACCCGGAATTTTCTCCTGCAGATGGAAAAAGTTCCACCCCAAAAGGTTGCCCTGATATACAACTCGGTGGATCTGGAGCGATTTTTTCCCGGCTCACCAGAACTGCGCCAGGTATGCCGCCAAAAGTTTGGCCTTTCCGAAAATGCCCCAGTAGTACTGGGTGTCGGCAGATTGCACTCCCAAAAAAATTTCACCGGCTTCCTGGAGGTGGCCGCCTCCCTGAGCCAGCGTCTGCCGGAGGCCTGTTTTGTCATCGCCGGCGATGGCCCAGACCTTACCAGCCTGGAGAATCTGGCAGACAGGCTGGGTCTGGCCAACCGGGTCCGATTTCTGGGATATGTGGCTCACATGCGGGAACTCTACCTGGCCAGCGATGTCTTATTTTTTCCTTCTCTTTTTGAAGGCACTCCCATGGCCGTCCTGGAAGCCATGGCCTCCGGATTGCCGGTAGTAGCGTCTCAAATCGATGGTACGGCCGAAATTTTAACTGATAACATTGATGCCTTGCTCGTGCCGCTGGAGCAGCACCAGGACTTTGGGCCGCGGCTCGGGGCCTTGCTCCAGGATCAGCCTTTGGCCCGGCGTTTGGCACAGAATGCCCTGGCCAAGGTCCGGCAGCGATTCGCCGCCCCCAGCATGGCGCAGCAGGTGGAATGCCTGTATCTGGAGCACTTCGCGAAACTTTAATTTCATCAAGATTAGGGAAAGCCTGCCGCCGTTCTCTACTAAGAACTTTAACGAGTAAAAAAGATGATACAATAAAGGCCTGCCCAATCCAGCCCGCAAAGGAGAATTTTCATGGACTTCACCCTGGTAGATCCCTGGATTCGAATCACCGCCATCATCATCGGTTTGGCCAGCTGTTTTTATGGCTATCCCCTTTTCCGCATTTTCTTAGTCCTGTCCGGCTTGTTTTATGGCTATCTTTACGGCCAGGCTTTTTATGCCGCCAGCCATCCCATAATGTCCGGTCCTGGTCGGCGTCGTTGTCGCCGTAGTTTTGGCCATCCTGGCCTATCCGCTCTGGAGTTTCGGGGTCATTGCAGTCGGGGCGGCTTTGGGTTTTATGATTTTCGGGGAACTCGGCCTAATACTGAACTTTCCCGAGACAGGGGTGATTCTGATGGGTTTTCTGGGCGCGGTCATACTGGGATTTTTATTCTTTCGCGCCCGGGACCTCTTTGTGATTGTGGCCACCGCCTATAACGGCGCCGCGCAGGTGATCTACGGCCTGGGCCTGGTCCACGGAGCCCTGGCCATTGGACTCGGCCAAGCCAACTTCCTGGCAGTCGTGGCCATGATTATCCTGGGCTCTTTAGGCTTTGCGGTCCAATACAGCATGTTCAAAGACCAGCGGAAGTATTCCATGTAGAACCGGTTGCCGATGACAGGCTTACCTAGCCCAACCGGGGACGCGGCTCCCGTGCTCTATGAGAGGCTGGCATACCCTCCTCCGAAAACCTTTAGGGAAATAGCCGAGCCGCTTAAGATCAGATCCCGCCGCCCCAGGAACCGAAAAGGATAAATTAGCGTTGAACAGGTTCCAGGGTTTCGGGAGCCAATCGGCCAGAGCCGATGGCATTGAGATAATCAATATTGAGCCGGCCAGCGGCTAAGTCATCGAGCCAGGCACCGGCCTGGCAAGATTGGACGTCTTTCCCGGAATTTTTATTTCGTAAGCTATATTTATGATTTTCCTTGGTATTTTTCCTGTCAAGGTCTGCTTTTCCCGGTAATTTCCCGCTTTTTTCCCACTTCTTAAAGAGACGGTTTTCGGTTTGAGGAAGGGCAGCCGGCTGGGCCAGGTTCAGGAGATTCTCGGTGAGATGGTCCAGGTCCTCCAGGGAGGCAGGGGAAGAGGGTTGGGCCGAAGCATCCGGGCAGGGGGATAAAAGCGCCCCGGCCAGGGCCTGGCGACCGGCGGCCAGGATTTGGGGGTCGTGGGGCAGGAGACTGGCCTGGGTGGTCCACTGGGGAGAGGCCAGGATCTGGTAGACGACCCTAGCGTCGAAGTGGATATCCTGTTTTAGCATGATATTGAGGAGGCGGGTGCCTAGCGAGATGGCCTGGAGAACTGAACTTGCCGTTGCCTTCGGCCTGGGCGGCCTGGGCCGTCTGCGTGGCCATTTCCACGGCCTGGCTGAGCCAAAAGAGGCAGCCCTGGCGCAGATTATCCTGGAGCCGGTCCTGGGCCCGGCTGACTTTGGCCTGCAGGTGGGCCTTGTGGCGGTGCAGGGCGGAGTGCCCTAGGCCGTACTCCTGGCTCAGCGCGGCCAGGGTAGCGGACCCGGCGACAAGGCCTGGTCGATATCAGGGCGCTTGGGATGTTGACAAATGGTGCACATTTTTCCCTCCAGTTTTCGGTTTTCGGTAAAATTTTTATAGCAGTTCTCAAAAGTTTTTTCCTATGTGCCTAAATGGGCACGGCACGCCGTGCCCCTACGAAAAGAAATTATTATTGAGAACCGGTATATAAGGCTTTCAGCTATCAGCTAAAGGATAAAAAATCTATTGTAATCAGCTATATCAAAAGAGGGAGAGGGGAGACAGAACAGATGAGACAAATGTCACAAATTTTCATGAGGTAAGACATCACAACGAAGCAAGAGAATGCTTATCCCTCAGGTGAAGACAAAAGGCGGGAGGCGCGGCGCTTTGGCTTGCGCCGCCCTGCGGGTCCCGCTACGGGAAAATCTTGCCGTTATCAAGGAGAGGCATTCTCATATAAATGATAGATTTGCTCAGGCCGAGCCTAACTGGTTTCTGTCCGGAAACGGCTATTTTTCACAATAGCGGCGTCAATCGGCAGGCTTATTGGGGCGGCGAACGAATGTTCGCCTCCGCACAAGCCTTTGATTTCCTTGATCTTGCAGAAAATATCTCATTTCCAGATCAGAAACTACATTATTCTCCATGATAGTTTCCGGATGAGAACTAACTGACTTGCCGCTTCCCGGTCGGCGAGCACCAGGGCCCGGTCCCCGGCGAACTCGCCCGGCGGGAATGGACTGATCGCCGTCGCGCAGGCGCACGAGCATCCCGGCCTTCTCTTTTCCGGTCACCAGCCACAGTAGGCGGCGCGGACCGATTGAGGATGGATAGGTCAGGTCATCCGGCGCCTCCCCTTATAGACCCCAGTCAGGGCCACATCCTGGTCGGTGATATTCAGGACCTGATCTCCGGGCACCAGAGAGGCGGTGTGGCCATCGGGACCCAGACCCAAATGGACCAGATCGATCACGGCGGCGGTGTGCCGGCAATCTCCCGGAGAGTCTGGGCGTAGTGGGCCACAGCCTTGGCCGGATCATCTGCCTCCACCGGCATGGCATATATCCGGCCGGGTGGCAACGTGACCTGGGCCAACAGACTTTCCTGTAAATGGGTGAGGTTGCGGTCCGGATCCCCCGACGGGGGCCAGGCGCTCGTCCACCTGCACCACATGCACGCCTTCCCAGGGGATCTCCTGGTCTGCCAGGAACCGGAGCATTTGCCAGGGGGTGTGGCCGCCGCTGACGGCCATGATAAACCGGCCGTGCTCCCTGACCGCCGCTCTGGCCATTTCGGCAATGCCAATCGCGGCCTCCCGGGCCACCGCCTGGACATCAGGAAGCACTTTAATCTTCATGAGACCCCCTCCCTTCCGGACTCAACATATCCTTTCCTTCAGCTCATACCACCCACCCCGGCACCTGATCCCGGGCCTGTTTGCATTTCTGCCCGTAGTTCCTGGTAATTCGGGACAAATTGCGCCCAAAATTGATAAAAACTGGCCGAATGATTAAGGTGCACGATATGGCAGAGTTCATGGATGATAAGGCTACGCACCAGTTCCGGACGGAGAAACAGGAGATTGTAATTCAGGCTGATGGTTCCCTGACTGGAACAACTCCCCCAACGACTTTTTTGGCCGCGAATCTGGACCTTTTGGTAGTTTAGCGGACTGGACTCGGAACTCACTTTGGCCAACCAGGCAATCAGAGCAGGAATTTGGCCTGAACGCCCAGCCAGCGTTTCAGGAGATCCCGGCAGCGGCCTGGGGATTTACTTATATCACCATTGATTTTAAGACTGGAACGGGGTCAAGGTGATGGAAATGAAGAACAGGCATGGCGACCGGGACATATTCTGACGGGCAAAATCAAGGTTTACGGCGGCAAAATAGATAGTATCCGGTAATTCCCGATGTTGGTCTGAATAATGCAGCCTGCCGGGCAGGATTTTTCGAAAGGTTCGTTCCAGCCAATCCTGTTTTTGCCGAATAATCTGGGGATTGTTGTGGCTAAAGCCCTGGGGAATACCACTTCAACTGATGCCGGACCGAGATCTTCAGGATGACCCTTTTGGCTTTAGGACTTTCCCGTACAGTAAAAGGAGGGAGGTTTTTCATGGTTGCGCCTTATGCGCATCTAAGTAGGAATGGGCGAAGAGATTTTGAGGAGGAGACAGGGTGATGCTCCTGTCTCAACTGTAGTCACTTTAAATCTTAAATTTTAAATTTTTATCTTTTAGGCGCTTTCAGGGACAACCTCGATTTTGATGATGGCCTTCACATCCGTGTGGAGCTTGATCACTGCCTCGTGAGCGCCCAACGTCTTGATGGGTTCGGGCATACTCAATCTTTTCGGCGGATCACTCTCGGCGAGGGCCTCGGCGATATGGACGTTGGTGACGGAGCCGTAGAGCCGGTCGGACTCTCCCACGTGTTGGGGAATAGTGAGGATTATGCCCCCCAGGCGGTCGGCAAATGCCTGGGCCACATCCTTTTCTTTGGCATACTGCTGCATGAGCATGCATCTGCTGCTGTTCAAAACGGGCGATGTTGCCTTTGGTGGCTTCCAGGGCCTTGCCTTGGGGAATAAGATAATTGCGGCCGTAGCCGGAGGCGACTTCAACCACAGAGCCTAAAGTGCCCAGACTGGGAATTTCTTCAATTTAAGATAATTTTCACAGCGGCGTGATACCTCGTTGTCATAAAATGCCAGGCTTTCTAAAAATTGAAAGCCTTCAGATCATACCTCGGAGGAATAGGCTGGCGGCAGGCGACGAAAATCGAGCCAGAAATCGATCAATCCCATGAGTATGACCACAAGCACGGCCGCTTTACCAGCACCAGAATCAGAAGTGGTCCAGCCAAATCTGTACCTGAAAACGCCTGAAACTAAAGGCCAGGATAGCCAGCCCCTGGAAAGCAGACCGCACACCAGGAGCACATTCACTCCGGTCATTCGCACAGCCTGGCTCGGCACCAGCAAGAAAAAGCCGGCGCCGATGAGCATGGAAATCAACCAACCAGGAGTTTCCCAACAAGCCAATGGAGCTCTGGGCTTCCCAGCTCGTTGCCCCCCCCAGGGGACCACTTACATGTAGTTTCAGCAACACGACGACGTATTGTTGATCAACAGCAAAGCCGGGGTTAATTGGGCGACAGTGGTGGTGACCTCGGCTAGGCTGACACTGTAGTGGCGGAATTGTTCAGCAATTGTCTTTTTACAAGTCAAGCAGTCCAACTTCCTCACTGGGCGCTGCAGATATGCCAGGGGAGTCAGGCCTTGCTGCCCCGCCAGGATCAGAAAAACGCCGACCTGTAATAACGCCGCCACGACTACCGTGCCCCCCACGATACCTTCCAGGGAGATATCCACGGAAGCCGAAAATCACACGGCAAAGCCGATGACCGCCATGTGCAACAAAAGGGAGCACTTCGGCTTTGATGCCGGAAAATGCTCCACATAATACATCATGCCGACCCCCGTGGCCACCAGCAGCAAGCCCGCGAGCCCGCCCGTCGAATGGTCAGGATGATGGCAATGCACATCATGCCTCTGATCACCAGGCCGGCAACGGGAACCCGGATAGAGGCGTAATAAAACAGCAGGAGCGTGACTGTTCGTCATCACAATCGGCGACCCGTTTAGCCGCGAATTCTTTCGCCTCCAGTCCGCTGCGATCTATCCTATCCCTGGATCACGATGGTCTGCGCAATGGCATTAGCGCCAAGTGCCGGGCCCGCTTGATGGCAGTGGTGATTTTGCGTTGATGGCGCAGATTGGCCTAATCCGGCGGGCACTATTTTCCCGCGTTCAGTAATAAAATGCCGCAAGGTATTGACGTCCTTGTCATTGATGCCAAGTTTATTGTCGACACAGAAACGGCAGACTTTCCGCCGGTGAAAAATAGGGCGGCGTTTTCTTTTCGGGATGATGGCCATACGTTATTCCTCGAAGTTGTCAGGTTCCACCGCCAGCAGGCTCCTCGGCCCGCGCTGGGGCTTCAGCTGACAGGTTGGGGACTGGCTTCTTCGACTTCTGGCTCGGGTGCAGCCGCGGCTTCTACTGGCGGTTTGGTCTTGGCGGCGATTTCCACAAAGCCCAGCAAGGCTTCCACATTGACGTTTTCGCCGGTTTTGACAGACAGGAAGCGAATGACGCGTCGTCAATCTTGAGGTTTCGTTCCAGTTCCGCCACCCCTGCCGGCATACTGGCAAAATCCGCCAAAACAGTCCTGGCGCAAATTTTTCGATTTTGTAGGCCAGGC
>CAWAEI010000019.1:0-130815 GCA_963780995.1 uncultured delta proteobacterium | reverse complement strand
CAAAGATGATGTCGTCGCCGGATTCGCCGTGGACCAGGTCGGCCGTGCCATTGTCGGCAGGGGGCCGGAGATCGGCCGCGCCGTTCGCGTCGTAGGTGCCGCCCCGTAATCCGCACCGCCGAGGGTGTAGTCGAAGCCGTTCCACCGCGCGGGATGATCCGGGCGTAACCGCCCCTGGCGTCGTAGTACTTAATGTCGTAGTTGAAGATCAGGAAGAGATCCTACGGATCCTCCGGATCGATCGCCGCCGCCCCGCCCTGCACCAATCGGAATACGTTGGCGTTGTCGCCCATGATGTAATCGCCGTCCCGGGCGTGCCCGCCGGCGCCGTCGTGATATTGCCCCCCGAGTCGATCGAGGCAAGAAGTACGGAGTCCTCCGCCGTTCCGTATCCCCGATGTCGTTGCGGTCCGTATCGAGGCCGACGCCGCCGAAGATCGCGTCCGAGCCGTCCGGGCGCTCGTCCTCGGTCGTCAGGCCGAACAGGGCCGAGCTGCCGCCGATCATGTCGTCCTGGCCGAGCCCGCCGATACATCAGGTCGTCGTCGCCGTTGCCCTCGAGGTAGTCGTCGGCATCGCTCGCGAGTTCGGGGATGTTGAAGTACAGCGTCTGATCCGTGTCGGGATGCCGAATCCGCATCTGTCCACACCGACTGCGTGGCTCAGGAAGGGCGCCTCTACCGCCGTCACTCCGATCGAGCCGTCGCCCTGCATCAGGTCGCTGGCCAGCTCCCCGAACATCGTGTCGCTGTCGGCGCCGCCGGCCATCACATCGTTGCCGAACCGGCCCATCGGATCCGCTTGCACGTCGTCGGAATGATCGACCAGTTCGATGTCCCGTCCGACCGCGTCGGCCGGGTCGCTCTGCCCGTACCGGCACCCGTCACGTTCGCCGTGATGCTGCCGCCGGTCGTCGTGTAGATCGCATCTTCGGTCAGGTACCTGAACCGCGGGCTCAGGTCGTCGCCGCGCCGCCAGATGATGGCATTGTCGCCAGCCATCGAGTCGTCGCCGGTTCCGCCGTCCATCAGGTCGTTCACGGCCCACTTCGCGGCAGCGGGAAGACGATCGGGTCCGCCAGGGTCGCGGCGATCGCCGGAGCGGTCCGTTCGTCATAGCCGCCGGACACGTTGTGGCCGCCGGTCATGTCGTCGTCGCCGCTGCCGCCCCACATCCGGTCGTCGCCCTGCTGGCCGAGCATCGTGTCGTCGCCTTCCTCGCCCCACATCCGGTCGCCCTCGCCGCCGGCGATATCACCGATGTCGATAGCGAAGAAGTTGCGGGAATTGAAGGCAAGGCGCCAATCCTGCCCTTCGGCCCCGAGCGTGCTGAACTGCGGGTAGAGCCGTCCGTGGTCACCGAACAGCAGGTCGTTGTTCGCGCTGTCCGCAACCTCGTCCATGTTGCCGTCGTCCCCGTAGATCGTGTCGGCGTCGGTGCCGCCGAAGACCATATCCCTTCCCTCGTCACCATAGATCGTGTCGCGGCCGCCGTTTGTGGGCTGCTCGGTGGTGACCAGGTCGAGGGTGGTGAGGTCTTCATCGCCTCCGGGAACGCATTCGTAAACCAATCGTACAGGTCCGGATTGTTTGCCTGGATATCGATCCCGGTGACTTCGTCCAGCCGCCCGGTGGACAGCCACTCGAACGCGCCGTTGTCGCCAAGGATGATGTCGTCGCCCTCATCGTCCTCGGTTGTCAGATTCGGCGTTTCCCGGTCGCCGTAGATCGTGTCGCCATACACGCCGCCGGCGATGATGTCTCCCCTGGCATTGCCGGAAATCGTGTCCGAGCCGCCGTACTCCGGATTCTCCTCGTCCGTCGTACGGATCGTCTTGACTGCCGCATCGAGCACCAGCTTAAGGTCGAAGCCGGATCCGGCAGCGCGGGCGGCCACCAGGAAGATATCCGCGTTGTCGCCGAGCAGCAGGTCCGCGAGGTCGTCATCAGCGGCGTGGGCATCGACATCGTCCCCGTAGATCGTGTCGCCGTTCGTCCCGCCGATGGCCACGTCCAACCCTTGCCGCCGGAGATCACGTCCTTCCCGCCGAGCCCGTCCTCGATCGAGCGGATCAGGTCGAGGGTGTCGCGGTCCGCGTCCGCCAAATAAGTGAAATCGAGCAGTCCGTTGTCGCCGAGCAGGATGTCGTCGCCGTCATCGGCGATCGTGGTCGCGTCCGGAACCGCACGGTCGCCGTACAGCACGTCTTTTTCGATGCCGTTCAGAAGTTGCCGTCGTCGTTGTTCACGCCGCCCAGCAGGATGTCGTTTCCCGCGTTGCCCGACATGGTGTCGGGACCGCCGCACTCCTCGCAGCCGCACGGGTAATGTGCGCCGCGTCGATGTCGTCGGTCGTGGTGATCAGATCGATCGCCGTGGCCGCGGTCATGTCCGCGACCTGGACCTTGAGGCGACCGACGAGGCCGGCCAGCCGGATGTCGGCGTTGTCGCCGAGCATGATGTCCTCGCCATCCGCCGATCCGTTGGACGCTGTTTCGTCGTCCCCGTACATCGTGTCGCCGTCCGTGCCGCCGATCAGCACATCGTTCCCGGCGCTGCCGGAGACGATGTCGATGCCGCCCAGGCCGTCGCGGTAGGACCGGATCAGGTCGAGGGTGTCCATATCCCCGTCGCCGGGGGTATAGGTTTCATCGGTGAGGTCGGAATCCAGGGCCCAGTCGTAGTCGAAGTGCAGCAGCCCGTTGTCGCCGAGGACCACGTCGTCCCCTGCGTCTCCGAAGAGCACGTCGACGCTTCCGTTCACCCCGCCGAAGATGACGTCGTTCCCGAGCTCCCCTTCCGCGTACTCGTGACCGCCGGTTTCGTTCTGTTCGTCCGTCGTGAAGATGATTTCTATATCCCCGAACTGGGTTCCGTGGGTATCGTCGGCGAACAGGATCGCGCCGTTGTCCCCGATGATGATGTCGTTGTCGTCGGCGATCGCGTCCGTGGCGCCCCGGAACCCGCCGACGGCGCCTTCACCCGCATTGACCCCCGTGACGACCTTGCCGTGGCCGCCGAAGAGGAAGTCGCTCCCCCGGCCGCCGAAGATGTAGTCGTTGCCGTTGTCGCCGTAGATGACGTCGTCGAACGGGCGCGCCGGTGTCGTCGATATCCCCGTTGATCGTCCTGGAAGATGGTCTCGATGCGCTGTGCCGCCGCTGGTCGAAGACGATCTTCCCGCCGTCGCCGATCAGCACGTCCTCGCTGATCTCCGTGGGATCCGTGCCTGCGGTCGGCAACCGCGGATCGACGTCCCCGCCCATCGGGTCGTTCCCGCCGCCGCCCAGCATGTAGTCGTCGCCGGCGTCGCCGGACAGGATGTCGTTGCCGTCCCCGTCGACCACGGTCGTGACGATCAGGTCGAACGTGCGGATGTCGTCGTCGTGGAATTCGCCGACCCCAAGCAGCGCCGGGAGCCGACCGATCACCTTGTCGCCGGTGCCGTCCTCCGGGTCGAGCTTGGCCACCAGCCCGTCGTCGCCGAACATGATGTCGTTGCTGGTGCCGCCGACCACGAGGTCGTTGTCGATGCCGCCGAACAGCATGTCGGGGTCGGTCTGGCCGAACACGATGTCGTCATTCTCGTCGCCGAACATCACGTCGGCGCCGCTGTCGCCCTTCATCACGTCGTTGCCTTCGTTGCCGTGCATGAAGTCGTTGCCGGCGTCGCCCGAGATCACGTCGTCGCCGGCGTTCCCCTCGATCGTGTCGGCCTGGTCGCCGCCGAAGATCGTGTCGGCGTCGGCGCCGCCGTTGATCTCGTCGAACCCCTTGCCGCCGAGGAGGATGTCGTCGCCCGCGTCGCCGTGGATCATGTCGTCGCCGCTGCCGGCGAGCACGATGTCGTTGTCCGCACCGCCGTGGATCTCGTCGTTGCCGCCGAACCCGAGGTCCGTGGCGCGGAACGCATCGACCACGGCGTCGTAGATGTCGTCGATCCCGTCGCTGATCTCTTCGGGGTCGCGATCATAGTCGGCGATCCCTGGAGGACGTAGGCGACCGGTCGCATGGACGCGAGATCGATGTGTCCGTCATCCTTGTCGGACGTATACGCGAACAGGAACCGCCCGCCGTCGCCGATGATCAGGTCGTCCCCGGCGTCCCCCTTGAGGAGGTCGTTCCCGCCGCTGCCGAAGACGACGTCGTCGCCGGCGCCGCCCTCGATCGTGTCGTCGCCGTCCTGGATCCGGATCCGCGTGCTGATGAGGTACTTCCCGTCGACGGGGATCGATCCGATCCGCCCCTGGTCGCCGAAGAGGACGTCGTATCCGCCTCCGCCCTTGATCGTGTCGTTCCCCTCGCCGCCGATGATGGTGTCGTTCCCCTCGCCGCCGGTCAGGGTGTCGTTTCCGGTCCCGCCGAGGATGCGCGCCGGGGATCGACCGGAGTCCGCGCTGTCCATGTATTCGATCCGGTCGTCGCCGTCCCCGCCGTCGAACTCGGCCGTGATGCCGGAGCCGTCGAAGTCGTAGAGCTCGATCATGTCGTTCCCCTGGCCGCCGATGCCGACGATGTGGTGGATGCCGGTGAACTTGTTGACCGAATCTCCGTCCGAGCCGAACCCGAGACCGTGATCTCGCCTTCGTTGTACGTCAGCGAGATCTGTTCGTGGCCGTCCGAGGTGTCGCCGTGGACCCGGTCCTTGGCGTTCGGACCGATGTTCAGGATCAGCGTGTCGCCGACCTTCGTCGCCAGCACCGGGGGTTTCGGGATCTCCACCTCGAAGCTGAACAGCTCCGTCTCCGGCGTGATGGGGAACTCCTGCTCGAAGCCGATGATGCTGATCTCGAGGAAGGCGAAGAGCTGGAAGGTCAGCGCGCCCCCGAGATCGAAGATCGCCAGGGGCCCCGCCTCCGGGGCGGCCAGCAGGTTTCCGACCATCTCGCTGATGTGCACCCGCCCGTCGGCGATCGGGTCGTTCCAGTCGAAGAAGATCTTCGCCTTGATGCCGCCGCCCACGCCGGCCCGGGCGATCCCCAGGTTCAGCTCGGCCGCGCCGACCAGGCCGAACTCGAAGGTCACCTCGGGGGCGTCCACCCCCTCGGCGTCCAGGTCGTTCAGGTAGAACCCGTCGAAGATCACCGCCGGGTTGCGGACGCCGCCGTCGGCGTACCGGTGCAGGCCGAAGGTGTCGAAGCCGACGGAGTGCAGGTCGATGGTGAACCCGAAGCTGATCTCGATCGACACCGCCAGCGGTCCCCAGATCGGGAAGACCTGCAGGTACTCGAACGTGACGCCGAGGGGCGGGAGGATGTAGTCCACCAGCACCGCGTCCTGGTCGAGCAGCAGGCCGATCCCGTCGAGGGCGTTCGTGAGGATCGGGAAGGTGAGGCCATCGGCCCACTCCTGGTGCTTCAGCTCCCGGAGCAGGGTGTTCCCTTCGACGGCCGCGTCGAATGCCGCGATATTCGGAGCGAGCACGCCGCCGGCCAGGGAATCGAGGTCGATGTCCGACAACCGGTAATTCGAAGCGCCGGGGAGCGCGGTGGGACTGAACAGGTCGACGCCCCCCTTTACGAACAACGTCAGGTCTCCGAGCGGCGAGCGGCTCGAAATTGACGGGATCGCTGATCTTGTCGATCAGGGTGAGGATGTCGGCGATCGTCTCGATGAATTCCGAGCGTCCACAGAGCCGAAGATCTCCGCGAGGTCGAGGATGGTGAACGGCTCGCCGGCGAGGTCGGAGAGAACCGGGATCGGCGCCGAGATGACGACGACCACGGGCATGAAGGGCTGGATGATGTCATTGATCTCGCCGAGGATGGGACAAGGAAGTCGGTGACGATCGCGCCGCCGTCGAGTTTCATGCTCACGAATTCGATCCGATCGACCCACGCCTTCACGGCGTTCCCGCTGAGGTTCTCCAGCGGGATAGCTCCGAGGGGATTATCATCGGTCGCAGTAGTCTTGATGGACCAGTCGATCAAAAGATCGGTATACATCCTCGGGAGCGCGCTCACCCCTCCGATGGTGGACTCAGGTCCCAGTACCCCGCGTGGCCCGCGGGGTTCAGCTTGTCCCCCCAGACCATGGTGTCGGCGACGATGTTCCCCAGATCGGAGAAGCCGAGCAGCGGTTCGTCCGTCTCCCCCTTCTGCACATCGACGTTGAAGTCGAGCTTCACGCCGCTGCCCCAATCGTCAACCTCAAGCTCCAGGAATCCGAGCCACCCATCCATGTTCGTGCCCGGGACCGACAGCTCCAGTTGGAGGGAAAGGTCGACACCATCCCCATCGTAATCCGAAACGTCGATATAGGCGCCCTGTGCGAAGTCCACCCCGGAAGCCAAAATCGAGCGCCCAGGTTAATTTCACTTGGACCGGCGCGTCGAGGTCGAAGCCAAGGTTCGGGCATCCCCAGGTCGAAGTCCTCGACCTGGAAATCCAGGGTATCGCCCAGGGTGAAGTTCCACTGGCGGAACCAGTACCACAGGTTGTTGAAGTCTACCTCGCCGTCAGGGAGCGGGTCTTCAGTGGTGCCAAGGCCCGCGACATCGGTCCCCCAGTTAGTATCCGGGTCAATGTCGCTCTTGAGGTATTTTGACAACGGCCCGCCGCCGAGGAACAGGCCGTTCAGGAGCTCATCGATCAACGCCGGCTCCGGATCGATCGCGTTCTCCACCCCGTTCTTTAGCGTGCGGACGAGAATATTGCGGAACTCCTCGATGAAGAGGACGTCCGCCATCCGGTCGCCGACGAAGGGCAGCGTGATCCCGAGGATGTCTCCGGACACGATGTCCTGCAGCGCCTCCAGATAGAAATCGACGGTGTCGATCCCGAGGAGGATGTTCTCGAAGGGATCGAATGCCAGGACATTGTTTCCGCTGTTGATGTCGTCCACAACGGCGCTGAAGTCGGGGTACTCGACTTCCATGTCGCCGATGGTGCCTTTCTCCAAAAATCCCTTCCGAGGTAATTATCCGGGCCCTCGCCGCCGTAGAACATGGGCAGGACCACTTCCACGTTCTCCTTGGTAGGGTCAGAAGTAATGAAATCTGTGAAAACGACATCCCCAATAAGCTTGCGGCCGCCCGGAAGGTTCATCCCCGGGAGGGAAAACTCCGCCTCGATGAGCGCATCGCCGCCGATGACGAAGATTGCCAAGGGTCCGAGGGAGGCCCGGAAGACCAGCCCCATACCCTCCTGCCCTGACCCTCGACCGTCAGCTCCGCGTCGATCCGACTCGTATCGTAAAGGTAGGCGTCTTCGGGCGAAGCAAGGTCGATCCCAAAGTTCAGCCGCGCGTCCAGGGAGCCCGTGGCCTTCAGCACCCCGCCGCTCGTTATGTTCGGGATGTCCTCTTCACCGGAACCCGGGTTCGGGATGTCTATGTCGAGGCCGAGCTTGGTGCTGATGCTCTCGTGAATGGAAAGGTCGATCATCAACATGTTGCCCACGAAGTCGAAGGCTTCACAAAGTCGACTGCGCCGTCTGTCTCCGGATTAACCCCGTCGGGGAGGCCGAACGCCCCCCTCAGCGCCTTCGCGATGTCCTGCAGCCGCAGGGCGGGGGAGGTCCACGCCTTCGGGCGATAGGGCATCCTCAGCCCTGCCGAAGACTACGGCGGCGTTCTCCACCGCGCGGGTGAAACCGCTCTCGAGGATGAAAAGGTCGCCGACGCTCTGTCGATGGCGGGCAGCTTGGTGTTCAGCAGCTCGAAGTTGGCGGTGATATCCTGCACTACCCCCAACAGACCTACCAGCGCATTGTAGATGTCATCGTAGGTGAGGTGCTCGAAGGCGGCCAGGTCGGCGAGCCCGGTCAGGTTGAGCGCCGCCGCGGGCGCCAGCGGGTCGAAGGGGTTGCCAAACCCGGTCAGCTCGATGGGCACGTCGTACGATAACCCGTCGATCGCAGAGAACCCGTCGCCGAAGCCCGTAGGAATGCCACCATCCAATTTGGCCAATCCCGGCTGGACGGTCACATGGAAGTTGAAGTCGCCGAAGCTCTCAGCCGGGGCAGCCTCTCCCGGCGAATGATAGGCATAGAGGGCCGTGCCCTCGGCCTGGAGCCATTCCGCGGTGTAGAAGATCCCCTCGACGTGGGTCAGCGTCAGGACGCCGGTCGCCGTCGCAGCATCATACTGATTTTCTAGTACTTTCGCCCTGCCCGTTTCCGTCAAATTATAGCCGACGAGGGTGATGTGCTGTTCACGTCCACGTACACCGCTGTAGCATTGTACCCTATGAGAACCTGGCCGGCCGTGAATCCGCCAGTGAATGGAGTAACGGTGGTGGCCGGAGCAGCTCCTGTATAATAGGAGAGTTCTCTCGCCGTCTCGACCACCGGTTCGTCCACGGCATAGCGGGAGGCAGCCCGCGCCTCGATTGTCGGCACGCCGCCCTTTGCGAGGACGGAGTCCTGCGACCCCCGAAGGCCGAGCTCGGTCACCGCGGTACCGCCGGCCGTGATGGTGAATGATGTTATCCCGCTGCCTTTGACCGCCTGGAACACCAGCCTCGGGCCGCTCGCCATCGCGATGATCTTCCCGTCGAGGTCCACGTCTGCCAGCGCCTCATTCACGTCAACCACAAGGTTCTCGATGGAGTTGTTGATGTCGGCCCCGGTGGTTGTTCTGATCATCGGAACAGTGACCTCAACAGGGCCGCTACCGATATCGACACTAAACGCGGCGTCGGAGCTGAGACGTCCCGGTTTTCCCCCTTCGAAGAAGCCTCCCAGGGTCACCGCGTTCTGGGGATGCTGTGGTCTGAAATCCAATTGCGTGGGATCCCTCAGTTCGGCGCTCACCTCGGCGCGGAGCGACCCGGAGAGGCTCGTCTGCAGGCCGACAATGCCGAACAGCGCCGTCCCCGGGACGCCGGCGGGGTATTCCATGGTCAGTTCCGGCGTCTGGAGTTTGAGGGCTTCAAGCCGGATCTCGGCGTCCCGGACGAAGAACCGGTTGTCGAGGCGGGTCAACCCGATGGCCCCGCCGTCGATCCGGTACTTGTCCCCTTCGCCCAGGGTGTTCTGTGTCACCTGATTGCCCGAGCTGGTCAGGCCGAGCTGGAGGAGGACCCCGGTGCCGTTGATCTTCTCGACCCGGAATGTATGCGCGCCCTTTGGATCGTTTGTCTCAATAAGCCGCAGACCGTTGTGGGCTGCGTTGAGTTCCGCCCGCACATGGGTGGTTGCGGCGTCGTTAATTCGATCGATGAGTTCCTGAACGGTCGAATCGTCCGTCAATCCGTCAAGAACGACATTGTACGCGTCCCCGTTGCTGTCAATACTCCAAAATCCCACCGGTTGGAGTCCGTGGCTGCCGGAGGAAGACCGAGGTCCAGCCATGCTTCATTGTTCTGGTCCTCGTACTCAAATCTGCGGCCGGATCGACCGCATTCAGAACCAGCCGGATTCCCTCGGTTTCAGATCGGTTGAACCCCGCCTTGATTTGGTCCCCCAGACCCGCCGCCCGCCGCAAGCGCATCATCCACGTCCTTGACCAGGTCTGTAATTGCGTAATTGGAAGTTGTGGCGCTCGCCGCGATGCGGACAAATACCCACGATTCGCCCTCATCCATGGAGACCGAGAAGAGCGCGTCCCCGGTTAACTTTCCGATGGCCGGGCTCCTCTGAGCATAGACGGTCTCCCCCGGGCCGGAATATCCCATCGCAAACCCCAATTCGGTGAAGGCTGTATCGTAATAACCGAGCTCAGCGTAGGACCAGACTTTTACCCGCAGCGTCTGCCCGGGGGCCACCAGCTTCAGCCGGTCCGCCCGGACATCCCACTCAGCATGCACCAAGCCATTCGCGTCGGTCTCGCTGATCGCATTATTGATGTCTTCCACCAAGTCCGCGTAGCTGAAGTTGTCCGTCGTCTCGGAAGCGCTGAGCGTGATCATCGTTCTGTCGAGTACCCCATAGGCAAGCTCGACATCAAAATGAGCGTCCGTGCTCAATACCCCCGCGCGGACACTGCGGGTTCCCTGTTAACGCCGCTGCGGCCTTGATGTCGATACCGGCGCCACCGTTCAATTCCCCGAGCGTTGTGCTATCCGGGTAGACGAGATTCCCTGGCAGGGAGAGGTCGATGCCGAAGGTCATGCTTAGGGCGGTGCGGGCCTGCAGGGCGACCTCGTTCTTCTCGCTCCTCCGGCGCAACTGCGTCAATCGTCAGCTTGGCGAAGGGGGAGAGGTCCACATCGTATTCGAAGGGCACGGTGAAGGAGGGATCGATGACCGCCGGTGTGGAGGGATCTGCGTCAGGAAGGCCAACGGAGGCGCGGTCCCCCGAAGAGGAGCTCCAGCCGGTAGGTGAGCTCATCGGTGGCTGTGTCGTAATTTGCATCGATGCCCGGGATCAGGCCGGTATCGGTCAGATTCATGTTGGGCAGGATAGTATCGAGACGAGAGGCCAACTCCTGGGCCGTGTAGAAGGTGGGCAGGAGGATCCACGTTTCGGATTCGGTGTCGTAAAACGACCGCAGCAGCTTGTCCGCGTCTCCCAGTCCGTTCACGCCGTCCCCGCCCGTTTCATAGATCAGGGCGGTGTCGATGAGGCCGGAGAACCGGACCCGGTCCGCGTCCGTGAAGTTGAACAGGTCCGCCAGGGAGGCCTTGGCGAAGGGGATGTCGTAGCCGGAGAAAATCCCGGAGTCGGCGATCTCCTGGAGCGCCGTCCCCAACCCCATGATCATCCCGATCATGGATTCCGTGGTGATCAGGTTGAAGTTGAGAGGCTCCGCGAGGTTGACCAGCCGCACCTCTTCCGTGAGCGTCGTCGGGTCGGTGACGGCTGGTACGGGATTGTCTTGGTTGTCTACCGTTGGCGTATAGGTGAAGAAGAGGTCGACTGACCCTGATTTTCGAACACTTTAAAGAATGTAACTAACTGATATTATTAAATCATCTTGGTGGAGGCGGCGGGAGTCGAACCCGCTGTCCGCAAATACTCCCTAAAAGCTTCTACATGCATAGCCGGTGTTTTGTTTCTCGCCCCAATGGTCTTCCACCGGCACAATCCCACCTAGGCAAGCTGACTAAGGTTTCAGTCAGCGAGTCGTCAGCCAACCCGCCTTCCTAGCCGGAATAATCGGCGCCCGAGCTGACTCTTCCAGCAAAGTCAGTCAGACGTTAGCCTTAAGCGGCTAAAGCGTAGCTGTAGTTATCAGCACTTATGGTTTTCCTACCCGTTTTACGAGCGGACAGGACCTCGGCATGCGACTCGTAGTTTCATACCCACGTCGAAACCGTTTCGCCCCCTTTATATTAATATTATAAGACCTTTTTTCCTTTTTGCAAGTTCGGGTGCCATAATTATATTTTTCGTTTCCCCAATTATATATTGTAAGACCTTTTATGCCTTTTGCAAGAGCCTTACCGCTGATCAACTTTTCATGAGACTGACGTCTCAGGCAACAGCGCCCCCTGCCCGGCGGCGGCCAGCATTTCCCGGGCATGGGCCAGGGTGGTTTCGGTGATCAGGGCCCCGCCCAACATGCGGGCCAGTTCCTGTAGGCGGGCCTCGGAGTCGAGCTTGTTGACTACCGTGACCGTCCGGGAACCCATGATCTTTTTTTCCACCCGGAAGTGGGTGTCGGCGAAGCAGGCTATCTGGGGTAGATGGGTGATGCAGATAATCTGGTTTTTTTGTGACAGTCGCTGCAATTTTTGACCCACCACCGTGGCCGTGGCCCCGCCGATACCCGCATCCACTTCGTCGAAGATGCTGGTGTTGACCCCGGCTTCAGCGGCCAGGATATTTTTCAAACCCAGGACCAGACGGGATAATTCCCCCCCGGAGGCAATGCGGCTCAAGGGTTTGGGGTCCTCTCCGGGGTTGGGGGCCAGGAAGAATTCCACCTGATCGCAGCCGCCCGAAGAAATTGGCCGCCCCTCGATTTCAAGACCGGACGCAGGTCCACCGGCCTCCAGGAATTTCACCAAGAATCTGGCCCGGGGCATGGCCAGGCCATGAATTTCGGACTCCACTGCGGCCGCTAACTGGGGTGCGGCGGCCTGGCGGCGTTGAGATAAGGCGAGGGCTTTGTCCTTTACCAGACGCCCGACGCTTTCCAGTTGCCTGTTCAGTTCGGCCTCCTGGTCGTCTATGGTGTCCAGCCCGGCTAATTCCTGGCGGGCTCTGTCCCAAAAGGCCAGTACCTCCGCCAGGCTAGAGCCATATTTGCGCTTCAGGCGCTGCAGCAGATGCAGTCGTTGGTCAATTTCTTCCAGGCGACCGGGGTCGGGGTGCACCCTGCTAAAATAATCCCGCAATGAGAAAGCCAGGTCCTCGAGTTCCAGAGAGACCTGGGCCAAGCTGTCGCCGCGGGCCAACCACTCCGGGTCAAAGCGGGCTATAAGTTCCAGGGACTTCTTGTACTTCGGCCAATCCGGTGAGAATGGCATCCTTGTCCCCGTACAGGCGGTTATAGCCCGAGCGGGCCGCCTCCCAAAGCTGGGTGGCATGGCGCAACCGCTCCTGCTCCCGGTCCAGGTCCTCCTCTTCATCCGGTCGGATCTTGGCTTTCTCAATCTCCTGGATCTGAAAGACCAAGAAATCCCGGGAATTTGCCAGATCAGCCCGGCGTTGTTGGAGTTCCTGCCACTGCTGCTGCACCTGGCGCCAGCGGCCGTAGTCAGCTCGAAAGTCCTGCACCTCCTCGGCCAGCCCGGCAAAAATATCCAGAATGTTAAGGTGATTTTCCGGAGCCAGAAAGGTTTGGTACTCGTGCTGACCGGACAGATGCAATAGTTCCTGCACGGCAGCCGTCATAAATTTCAGGGTTACGGCCTGTTCATTGAGGTAACTGCGGCTGCGGCCGCCTCGGGACACGACCCGGCGCAGAAGCAGCTCGCCGGCAAAAGGAACCTCCCGCTCCGCCAGCCAAGCCCCCCAGGGCTCCCGGGACTCAGTCTCGAACCGGGCCTCAATCTCGGCTTCAGCCGCACCGGTGCGGATAAGATCCTCGCTGGCCCGAGCCCCCTGCAGGAGATGCACGGCCTGGACGATCATGGACTTGCCCGGCCCCGGTTTCCCCGGTAAAGACGTTGAAACCCGGTTCCAGAAGCAGTTCCACCCGGTCCAGGATGGCCAGGTTTTTGATGCGCAGTTCCGCCAGCATGATTAAATGGGACTCAACGCCGGTTTCGCTCAGGAGCCCTTGAGTTTATAGGCCAGACCCAAGAGGCGGTAGACGGACATGCCAGAGATGGCGGCGATGTCCTCGGTGGGTAAATGGTGCGCAATGCTTTGATCAAATAAAATATTGCCTTCCGGCTCAAATTCGGCATCGCCCCTCCAGATGACATGGGTTATGGGCACCAGGGGCAGGGCCAGGTAGGTAGCGGCGATATCGCCCAGGGGCGCCAGTTCCCCCCCCATCTGCACAGCAACCCGGCTATACAAATCCAAATCGTGGCCGAACATCTTAAGCAAAGGGGCCTTGGCCCGGCTGACAAAGGCGGCATGATAGAATTGACCGGAAGGAACCTGCCGGAAATCGATGCTCTGGCCGGTGAGGGGGTCTCCTTTGGTGGTTTCCAGATAATGCAGCATCAAAATCTGTTCCTGGATGGGAACCTCGCCTTCGCCTGCCAAATAGGTCACCGCCACCGCCGGCCAACTGATCCAGTGCGGGCGACCGAAGTAAGGAAGAATCAGGCCGGCGACGCCCTGGCGGACCTCAAACACCGCCTGGCTGCGGTTAGCCACGATTTTCGGGTCTTCTCGTTGTAAATGCGCCACTGCCAGAGCCCGGGAGGCCAGGTAGTCGTCAATCCGCGGCAAGGGGTTCTCCTTTCTTTTGGAAAAGGCGTTCAGCGGTCAGCTTTCGGCTTAAAAGATCCTAGACGAACTATCTTTTACTACCATCCTAGTAGAACCTAGATCATTCCCGCGGTATGCGGATGTAAATCCCTTCTTTGAGATCCCTTTCGTCCAACGGCAAGGTTTCGTTGTCCAAATGCAATTTTTCCACGTATTGCAGGGCGGCGGCCTTGATGCCGGACTCGACCTCGGCAAAGGTCTCCCCGGTGACCGTCAAGCCTCCGAGAGCAGGGATGGTGGCGCTGAACAGACCCCGGTCACTCTTATAGTCGAATTGTATCTGATAATGGAGTCCTTTTTTAGGCATAATTCTATTCCCCTCAAAATTATTATACAGCGTTACTCCAGACCCCGGAAATAATTCAGGGGCAGGCCGCCGGTGATTTGGGGTCCCGACAGCAGACGGTGGACGACGCTCCCTATCTCAGAGGCAGGCAGACCGCTATTATTGACATCAACGATGACCCGGGCCAATCCCTGGGGCAGCAATTCGCCCAAAGGTTTTTGCAACAGATACGGGAACTTGGCAATCAGGTAGGTCAGCTCGCCCTGGCTGAGAAGCCGGAACTGCTCGCCTCGGGGGCTGGTGAGACGCAGGGCCTTTTTACCTGACGGCAAGGGCGCCCGGGAAATCATTAAAGGCAGATGGCCGTAAATATAGGCCAGTAACCTGGAGCCTGGCAAGTTCTGGAACAACAACCTCAAGGTCTCTTTATCGGCCTCCACCGAGAGGGTCAGATAGTCAACGCCTAAATCCTGCAAGGCCTGAAAAGCCAGGGAATTCAAACAGTGCAGGGTATAGTCGCTGTACAGGGTCAATCTCTGCGGGGGCGCCGGATTTTCTCTGGCGGCGCCGGCATCGCCCGCACCTTCGGCGGGGCCGGCCTGACGGCGTTTTTTCCAGCCTGGCTGGTTTAGAGCGGCCTGGGCTTCCCGGAGCAGTTGCAGGTGGCCCAGATTGCTCACCATAAAATGGCGCCAACCGCCGTCTAACAAAGTAACCAGGGCCTGACGGTAAAAGGCTAAACTACCCTCGAAGATAATGGCCGGCAGGTGCCAGATCAGACCTTTGAGCCGCTTGGCCAGGCGCTGGTGGCTGAGATAATCGTTGAAATTTTCCTCAGAGAGCTCCACCAGCAGATGCCAGAGACCCTGGCGCTGCACCTCCAGGGCTTCCGTTACCGAGCGCACCCGCACGTAGGCCTGGGGAGGACCAGGTCGGGTTCTTCCCGGGGCGGGAAACCGGCCCAGCTTGAGGAGGTCGCCCAGATTTTTGACCGGGGGAGGAGCTTCCAGGGTGGGTTTGGCCAGATTAAATAAAGTTTCCCGCCATTTTTTCTCGGAACGGCTGCCACCTGGGGTGGTTTCCCCCACTTTATAGAGCCGGTCACCGGGTTGAGCCAGGTCACCTGGCTGAGCCGGCTCCGGCAGGCCTATTTCGACGATATCGCCGGCGTCGGCGACCGGCAGTTGTTTCCCCTGCCAGAACAGTTCCTTCAGGGTGAAGGCCTGGCGCTCGCCGGTGGCTTCCACATGCAGGCGCAGGCGGTCGCCGGTGGCCAGAGGCTCCAGTAATCTGAGCACGCCCCGGGACTGTTCCGCCCCGGTCAACTTGCCCAAAAAGAGGCCGATATTGCCGGTGTCCTGGGGAGCCAGCAGCTCTTGGGGCCGGGCCCCCAGGAAAAATCCGGCGGTGGTGCGGCGGCTGTAGGTCCGGGCCAGCAACTCTTTAGCCTCGGCCACTGCCCGTTGCCTGTCAGCCGGCGCCGTATCCAGAACCAGGCGGTAGGCCTGCACCACCCGTTCCACATATTCTCCACTCTTCATGCGGCCTTCTATCTTCACCGCGGTAATTCCCAGGGCCTCTAATTGGGGAATGAGTTCCAGCCCCGACAGGTCACTGGGCGACAGGACATAGCCGGATTCCTGGCCGTACTGATACAAACGGCGGCAGGGTTGGGTGCAGCGGCCTCGGGTGGCCGCCCGCCCTCCCAAAAAACTGCTGAACAGGCACATACCGGAAAAGCAGAAGCACAAGGCCCCATGGACAAAGACCTCCAACTCCACCCGGGCCTGGCGGCAGATGACGGCCAATTCGGTGAGGGTCAACTCCCGGGCCAGCACTACCCGTTTGAAGCCCATGGCGGCAGCCTGGGCCACCCCCGGAGAGTTGTGCGTGGTCATCAGCGTGCTGGCATGCAGGGGTAGGTCGGGAAAATGGCGCCGGGCCAGATGATAGACACCCAGGTCCTGGATGATCAAGGCATCCGGGCCGATCTGGTTGAGGGCGGCTAAGGTCTCGACGAGTTCCCGCCGCTCCCCCTCCTTGACCAGGGCATTGAGGGCGACGTAGAGTTTCCGGCCCCGCTGGCGGCAGACCTGGACCAGCGAAGAGACCTCCGCCAGGCTGAAGTTGGCGGCATAGGCCCGGGCGCTAAAGGCCTTTAAACCCACATAGACGGCATCAGCGCCGTGGTCCAGGGCGGCAAAGAAGGTTTCGATACTGCCCGCCGGGGCCAGCAGTTCGAGTTTCGAGTTGCGAGTTTCGAGTTCCGCGTATGGAGTATTCAGGTATTTGGTTTCCAGTTTCTGGTTTTTGGATAGAGGAAATTACCTTTCCATTGTATCATAGACCGATTTGGAAACCCAACTTTATAGCCTTAAAAGACGGTTTTAGGAAGAATCCTGCCAGCGCCAATGGCATTCAGAGAGGCAACATCGAGCCGGCCGGCTGCCAAGTCCTCGAGCCAGACTCGGGGCTGGGATAATTGGGATATTTTCCCGGCAGTTTTTTCATCTTGATTAACTTCTTGATATGATAAGCTATTATTATCTTTAAGGGGATTTTTTCCGGTAATTTCCCGCTTTTTTCCCGCGGCTGAAAAGGTTTTTTTTGGGTTTTTAGTTTTCGGTTGGCCGTTTTTGGTTGGGAGGACAGTGGTTGGGCCAGAGTGGGGAACATCGCCTGGAGCACGTTTAGGTCCAGGTCACCCGAAGACGCCGGGAAAGAGGGTAGGGCATCGGTTTCCGGACAGGGAGAGGAGAGTTCCCCGGTCAGGGACTGGTGGCAGGCGGCAAGAATCCGGGGGTCGTGGGGCAGGAGACTGGCCTGGGTGGTCCATTGGGGAGAGGCCAGGATCTCATAGACAACCCTATCGTCCAAGTGGATATCCTGTTTCAGGATGATAGTGAGGAGGCGGGTCCCTTGCTGGAGAGCCTGGAGCACTACCTTGCCGTTGCCTTCGGCCTGGGCGGCCTTAGCGGTCTGCATGGCCATTTCCAGGGCCTGGCTGAGCCAAAAGAGGCAACCCTGGCGCAGATTATCCTGAAGCCGGTCTTTGGCCCGGTTGACTTTGGTTTGCAGGTGCGCTTTGTGACGGTGCAGGGCGGAGGTACTGAGGCCGTACTCCTGGCTGAGGGCGGTAAGGGTGGCGGACCCGGCGATTAAGGCCTGGTCGATATCTTGACGTTTCGGGTGTTGACAGATGGTGCAGGACATGGTGATCTCCTTCTGAGTTCTGAGTAAAGAGGCATCGTATTTGAGCTTGTATCACGGGGCAGGTGGGGAGGGACAGAACAGATGGGACAAATGTCACAAATCCATTGGTTAAAATTGACGGGTTGGGGGATAGTTAAGTGAATTTTAAATATCTTTTACAGCCCGGAAATTTGTGCTATCGTGGCATCAATGGGATGTAAAGGATAAAGTCTGCGCCATGAAAGAAACCTCGGCAGCCGCCATTATTAAAACCGTTCTCAGATACTATCCTGCGGTCCAAGGTATTTACCAAGGAATCTTTCCTTAGAACAGGGAGAGCTTACGCGGTATGAAAAAAGGCTCCAAAACCAGTAGATTTGGCACGACCGCCAGAATTAGTCACGACTCTTCAACCTATTATGGTTCGCGGCTCTATGCCGAATTACCCCTTAGGAATGAGAACGAGGCCCTCTCCGACAATGACTTCCCGGCAGCCCATGAGAACACCATCATCCTGGGCAGTTCGGAGAGGATGCCGGCCATACCCGATAATTCCGTGCACCTGATGGTCACTTCCCCGCCTTACAACGTCACCAAAGAATACGACGAGGATTTATCGCTCCAGGAATATCTAAACTTACTCCAAAAGGTATTTTTCGAAACTTATCGGGTGTTGGTCAACGGCGGCCGGGCCTGCGTCAACGTCGCCAACCTGGGCCGGCGGCCGTATCTGCCCCTCTCCGACTTTATCTCCAACCTGATGCTGGAGATCGGCTTCCAGATGCGGGGGGAGATTATCTGGCACAAGGGGGCCGGCGCGGGTGTCTCCATGGCCTGGGGGAGCTGGCAATCGGCCGCCAACCCGGTGTTGCGGGATGTGCATGAATACATTCTGGTGTTTTCCAAGGGTCCTTTCAGCCGGAAAAAAGTTGATGGCAAAGAAAATACCATTTCCAAAGAGCAATTTCTGGAATGGACCAAATCAGTGTGGACCATGAACCCGGAATCCGCCAAAAAAGTGGGGCACCCGGCTCCGTTCCCCATCGAACTGCCCTATCGCCTCATGCAACTCTACTCCTTTAAGGGAGATATCATCCTTGATCCCTTTATGGGCAGCGGCACCACCGCCATCGCCGCCCTGCAGGCGGGAAGAAGTACGTCGGCTATGACGTTGACCCGGCGTATGTGAGATTGGCGGAAGGAAGGATTGCGGCTTGTAAGCAGTTGAGGCATGAAAGCTGCCGGTTTGCTGAAACAGGGAATCCGGTTCAGATTCCTATCCTGAGAGGAGAATGACATTCACCGCAGGCTTGACTGATGAAGGTATTTGTGGTCGACAATCTTGGAAACCTAGCCGCTTTTGCCTTGGACGGTCATTCGAGGAAACAATAGCTCTCCTTATCCTGCAAGGAGGGACTGCAGATCCGGAATGCAATCGTCCAATTGGGGACAGAAAGACTGTTGTTTGGAATCAGTCGAGGCCATTTGGCGCCATCCTGATTATGGAAAACCACGCGACAGGCCGTATGTCGCCGTATCAGCCCCAGGTGCCGGCATATTGATTCTGCTCTGGCGTGTGTGGCCACGACATCCTCGTGCCGTTACGTTTGAGGGAGTTCCAGTGCCCTAGCCTTGAAGGATACCGAGTTGATCCTTTCAACCATTATACGGCAGAGACATCAACCGGCATTTGGGATACATCACATCATTGGATAATCCGACTTGGTCCGGCTCTTGCCGAATTAGACTTAGGTTCAATCATACGGGAGAATTCGACCATGGGCCTGGACGCCTCAACTAGGAAAAGTCCGTCGGGTTATTTGATTGGAAACGACGGAGGACATCGGTCCATTATGCGATGCTTAGATAGATCATACAAGGCAGAACAAGCAATGAAGGTCAAATACTTCTCCGATACCGATACGGCACTTGTCGAGTTCACCGATAATGAGGTGGTGGAAACCAAGGGGGTTGGCGAGAATATATTTATAGATTTCGACAGGGACGGCAATTTGGTGAGCATGACCATCGAGCACGCCCGCAGCAACGCCAGGCTCCAGGAATTTTCCTATCAGGAAATTATTGGCCAATCACATGGCAAAGACCGAACAATGGCGTGAGCCTTAAGAGACTTGCAAAGGCGCATTATTTTTGTTAAAATATGCGCATTATAAATGCGCATACGAGGTCTATAATGCCAGCGAACCTTTTTGATACCAAGGCCCCGAAGAAATCCACCAATCTTAGCATCAACAGTGATCTGCTGCGGCAAGCCAGAGAATATCACATCAATCTTTCCAAAGCCCTGGAGCAGCGTCTGGTGGAGCTAGTGCTCGAGGAAAAACGCCGGCAGTGGCGGGATGAGAACCGGGAGGCCATCGCCGACTACAATCGCCGCATCGAAGCCAGCGGCGTGTTTAGTGAAGGCTTACGGAGATTTTGATGGGGCAGTTTGATCTCTATGAGAATCCGAATACGGAAACAAATCAGGCCATTCCCTTATCTCCTGGACGTCCAGGCCGACCTGCTGGCTAGCCTGGCGACACGCGTCGTGGTCCCTCTCGTGCGTGTGGCTGCCTCGGACAAAGCCATTAAACATCTTAACCCGCAGTTCCTCGTTGGACAGACCGCCGTATTCATGTCCACCGCAGAGTTGGCCGGTGTTCCGATCCGCTCTTTGGGCAAAAAGGTTGCCTCGTTGAAGGACCGACGTGACGACATTATTGCCGCCCTGGATTTTTTGTTGACCGGTTTTTAAAGGCCATCTGAAGCAAACGCAGCTTCAGGGAGGTGGATAACTAAATTAACAAGACCATCCTTTTGCTAAACGTTATGATACGTCTCCAGGGGCGGGCACGGAGGCCCGCCCCACCAATACAGAAATCAATTACTTCTGGTTTGACATCAAATTAATATGGGAGCCGACTAAA
The DNA here is from genome assembly GCA_963780995.1 of uncultured delta proteobacterium. GTDB lineage: Bacteria > Desulfobacterota > Desulfobaccia > Desulfobaccales > Desulfobaccaceae > Desulfobacca. The sequence goes on along the minus strand of CAWAEI010000019.1, from coordinate 110,632 downwards.
ATTGCCCACCCTCATTCTCGTCGGGATGCCCGGGGCCGGTAAGAGCACCGTTGGGGTGTTGGTGGCAAAGTACGCTCATCTCGGCTTCCTGGACACCGATCTCCTCCTTGAGGCCCGGGAAGGCCGCTCCCTGCAGCAGATCGTGGACCAGGACGGCTATCTGGGCATGCGGGCCGCTGAAGAACGTCTCATCCGGTCTCTGAACTGCCAGAACCATGTTATTGCCACCGGCGGCAGTGTCGTTTATAGTGAGCTTGCCATGCAGCACTTGCGCTTCCTGGGCCGCATTATTTTTCTGGAAGTCCCCCTCGAGGAACTCCTGCCCCGCCTCACTGACCTGGACACCCGGGGTTTGGTCCGCCGTCCCCGCCAATCCCTGACCGACCTGTACGCCGAACGTCTCCCTCTTTACCGCCGCTATGCCGACTTGACCATCGACTGCCGGGGGCTCACCCAGGAACAGGTGGCCCGGGCTGTCCTGGAATCCTTGCCAGGCCCTAAGGCGTTGTGATTTCATTATATTTATTGTATTATGTCGAGGTGCGGCCAGCGTCCGAAGAGTTTTTTGGTTTTTCATCATCCCTTTGGCCGAAAACCGCAAACGACATTAACTCAGGTCAGGCAAATGAATGATCATAGTAATGATACCTCAAATAAAGCATTGGCGCCAGCCAGTCAACCGGCGGCTTCCCCCCACTCCGGGAACTGCTGTTGTTCAATGAAATTGCCACCCTCAGCGGCCGCAACCTGGATGTGCCGGAGGTGTTGGACCTGATTTTGCGCCATATCATCAAGTTCCTGGGAGTTGCCGCGGGTATGCTGCTCCTCTGGGACTCCAAAAGTGGCCGACTGTCCCATGCCGCGGCCAAAGGCTTCCCAGCCGGGTATCTGTCCAAGATTGATTCGACCCAACTTGCCGAGGTTGCCGGCCCTTATCTCATGACCGCCAATAAACCCCTGATTATCCATGATGCGGCCACGGATCAGCGCCTGGCCACGTCCACTTTTTCGGAACTCATCCGGGATGCCTCACCATTTCGCTCCCTGGTGAGCATTCCCCTCCGCCACCGGCGGCAGTTGATCGGCTTTTTGAATCTGGCCCACACCTCCCCGGCGCCTTTTTCCCGGGAACGCAAAAGCTTTTTTGCCATTTTGGGTAACCAGATCGGCATGGCCATCCAAAATGCCCGGCTGAACCAGGCCTTGCGGCTTTCTGAAAGGCGTTATCGCCGCATTTTTGAAGGTTCCAATGATATGATCCTGGTGGTCAGTCCCGATGACCGCCTCCTGGATATCAATCCCGCCGGTATCGCGCTGCTGGGTTTTGCCACCAAATCCCAGGCCCTGAAAACCGTGCTCTTCCAGGATTGTTTTGATCCCCGGCGCGATTGGGAACGCTTCCGGCACTACCTTGAAAGGCACGGTTCCGTCCAGGACTGGGAGGTCAGTTTGTCCAAGCGTGACGGCGGCAAAGTTCAGGTCCTGCTCAGCGGTATTGCCCGGAAGAGTCGCGCCGGCCGGCTTACCGGTTTTGATGTCATTGCCAAAAATATCACCGAACGCAAGCGCATCGAACAGGAAATCTTGCAGGAGAAAAAAACCACCGAAGGCATTCTGGAAGGATTGCCGGTTCCCGCCTTCGTCATCGACCGCCAGCACCGCATTACCTATTGGAACCAGGCCTGTGAAGAATTGACCGGCTTTACCCGGCAGCAAATGGTCGGCAGCAAAAGACAATGGCTGCCCTTTTATGCCCAGGAACGTCCGACCCTGGCCGACCTGGTGGTGGACCAGAATGTCAAAGCCCTGAAGCAATATTATCAGGAACAGAAGCTGCGCAAATCCTCCCACTTTCCCGGGGCTTTTGAAGCCACTGTACACTTTCCGAAACTGGACGCCATAGAAAGCCATCTCTTTCTGGTGGCCTCCCCCATCTTCAGCGATCAGGGTCAAATCATCGGCGCGGTCCAGGCTATGCTGGATATCACCGAACGGGAGCGCCTGGCCCAAGACCTCAAGGAGTCTGAAAAAAAATATCGTCTGCTGGTGGAGACCTCCCTGGATGGCATTGCCTTGCATACCCGGGACCGGGTCTTGTTCGCCAATTCCGCTTTTCTCAAAATGTTCGGCTATGCCCGGCCCGAAGAACTGGCCGGCGTTGCCCTCCTGTCCCTCATCAGCCCCATTTTTCACTCCCCGCTCCTGCGTCATCTCCGGGAAATTACCCGGCAGTTCCATCGGCCCCGCATCTTCGAAATCAAGGGTCTGAAAAAAGATGGTAGTGAATTCGATATTGAAGTAGGCTCCTTACCCGCCACCTTCGAGGGGAAATCCGTCTTTCAAACTCACGTCCGAGACGTAACCGACAAAAAGCGCTTGGAAGACCAACTGGCCCGCTCCGAAAAACTGGCCGCCGTGGGGCAGTTGGCCGCCGGCGTGGCTCATGAAATCAACAATCCCCTGGGAGGCATCCTGGTGTACAGCTACCTGATGCTGGAAGATCTCCCCCCTAATCACCCGGAACGTTTCCAGGTGGAAAAAATCATCCGGGAAGCCACCCGGTGCAAGGAGATTATCAAAGGCCTGCTGGACTTCTCCCGGCAACTCCCCTCCCGTTTGAAGCCCATTGATATCAATGCCCTGGTGACCGAATTGTTGGGGCTCGTGGAAAACCATCTGAGTTTTCAGAATGTCGGCCTGCAGAAAGACCTGGCCCCTGATCTGCCCCCGGTACAAGGGGATAAAAGCAAACTTGAACAGGTCTTTCTCAACCTCTTCATGAATGCGGGCGAAGCCATGGCCGGCCATGGCGTGCTTACAGTCACCACCAGTCACAACACTATGGGCGCCGTGGAAATCCGCGTCAGCGACACCGGCCCCGGCATCCACTCCGACCATCTGCCCCGCCTCTTTGACCCGTTCTTCTCCACTAAAGAAGTGGGCCGGGGCGTCGGCCTGGGCCTCTCCGTCAGTTACGGCATCATCAAACAACACCGGGGCCGCATCTACGCCGATGCCACCGCCCCCGTTGGCGCCACCTTCGTCATCGAACTGCCGGTCACGAAACTGCCGGAGCCATAATAGTTCCAAGCAATCAAATGAAGGCTGGCCCCCCGGTTAAACCTAATTGCGGCTTGAAACTCGTACCGGTGAAGGCTCCGGTTTTGAAGCCGTGCACAGTGGCATCCGGCCCTAAAACCGGGTGAGGATTATAACCTGAAAAAAAGATTGACTTCACTGTAGCAGTGTGATAATTCCATTTGTGAGTTTTTGCACGAGGCGTCCCGGTTGGCGCCCAAGGAAAAGACCTTGAGGGAAGATACCAAACAATTTCTCAAAGAATTATTCGCTGGCGGTTTTAAGGCCAGCACCATTGGCATGGCGTTGGTTTTCGCCATCATCATCGGCGGCGGCTTGGGCTATTGGCTCTCCCAGGTCTTTAATAATATGCTCTTTTTTTATCTCGGCCTTATCATTGGGATCATCGCCGGTTTTCGCAATATCTATATCATTGCCAAACGCACCAAATTGTAATATGAGTTCAGACTTCTTAACCCCTCATACCATGAAAACCACCAGTTGGATCGTCCTGGCCGTCCTGGCCGTAGCAGGCTGGTTGTGGTTTGGCCAGGAAATGGCCATCGGCATTCTGGTGGGAGGGCTTTTAGCCGTGTTGAATTTTCACTTTATGGCCTATATCCTCAATTCAACCCTCAACCGTGGTTGGGGCTCGCAGGAAGAATGGCAGACCGCCGGGCGGCAGGCCGTTTCCTTCATGACCTTAAAATACGTTTTGCGTTTCACCGTCCTGGCCGTCATCATTTTCTTTCTGGTAACAACCGGCTGGGTTAATATCTTTGGTCTCGTGGTGGGCTTATCCACAGTGGTGCTCACCTTGATGGTTTTAGGTATTTTAGAGTCTCGGAAGATTTTTTTTTGTAGAGTTTCGGAAGAATTTTTTTAAGGAGGCGCTATTAGTTCATGGAACATCCAATTCTCTTCCTTGATGTCCTGACCGGGATGCTGGGACTCCACATCCCCCCGCACGTCACCTACTCCTGGCTGGTTATGGCCCTTTTGGTGGGACTGGGCTATCTGGCCGCCAAACCCCGGGCTATCGTTCCGGCCGGGGGGCAGAACTTTTTTGAATTGCTAATCGGCGGGTTGGAAGAATTCATGGTGGATATCACCGGTGAAGAAGGCCGGGCGTTCTTCCCTTTCATCGCCACGCTCTTCGTTTATATCCTGGTCTGTAACCTCCTCGGCCTGCTACCGGGATTCTTCTCTCCCACGGCCAACGTCAATACGACGTTGTCCATGGCCCTGTGTTCTTTTACCTTTACGCATTATTTGGGCGTCAAATATCACGGCGTCAAATATATCAAACACTTCTTGGGACCCGTTCCGGCCCTGGCGCCCCTGTTTCTGCCCATCGAAATCATCGGCCACCTGGCTCGGATATTGTCCCTGACTTTACGTCTTTTCGGAAATATCATGGGTGAAGATTTGGTCTTGGCCATTCTGCTGATGTTGGCCGGCAGCTTTTTGGCCCCCTTGCCGATGATGTTCCTGGCGGTCTTTACCAGCGTCGTCCAGGCATTTATTTTTGCCCTGCTTTCCATTATGTATTTTACCGGCTCCATGGAACATGCTCATTAATTTTGGAAGAAGGCCACTTCAATATATACCCACATTTTAAGGAGGTTTTTTCGATGAAAAAACTGATGATTGCCGGAATGACCCTGTTGTTCACTTTGGGACTTGCTACGCTGGCCATGGCTGCTGAAGCCGCTGGCGGCACCGCCGGTCTGGGCGGCTTCTTTGCCGCTTCTGTAACCGCTGCCGGTTTTGGTATCGGCATCGCCGCTTTCGGTACTGGCATCGGCCAGGGCCTGGCCGTCCGCAGCGCTGTGGAAGGCATTGCCCGCAACCCCGAAGCTTCCGGTAAAATCACCGTGACCATGCTTATCGGCTTGGCCCTGATCGAATCTCTTTGTATTTACGCTTTGGTCGTGGCGTTGATCATTCTTTACGCTTACCCGATGGCAAAACCCATCGCCACTGCCCTCGGCCTGAAGTAAACAAATACTCTCTTTAACTCGCGGAGGGGCCGACTGCGGCCCCTCTTTTTTAAAACTTATTTGTGCAAACAATCACATGTAAGATCGCGGTATTAATCTTCTAACTTTAGAAAATACCATGAAATTCTCAAAAATACCTTCTGCCACGATTACCCGCTTATCTCTCTATTCTCGCGCCCTCGAAGAATTGATGCACGATCATGTCAACATCATCGCCTCTGACAAACTGGCCCAAAAATGCGGCGTTAATCCGGCCCAGGTGCGTAAGGACCTGGCTTACTTCGGTGAATTCGGCGTGCGGGGCGTGGGATATTTTGTTAAAGAATTATTGTTTGAAATTAAGAAGATACTGGGGCTCAACCGCCGTTGGCGCATGGCCTTGGTCGGGATCGGCAATTTGGGGCTGGCTCTGGTGGCCCACGAAAATTTCGTTAAACAAGGCTATGAATTTGTTGCCGTTTTTGACGTCGATCCGAAAAAAGTGGGACGCCGCTTGCCCAGCGGCCAAATGATTCATGCTATTGATGACCTGGAAACGGTCATTAAGGACAAAAATATTGAAATCGGCGTTATCGCCACCCCGGCAGTGCAGGCCCAATCGACCGCCCGCCGCCTCATCGATGTCGGGATCAAAGCCATCCTCAATTTTGCCCCTTTGCAGATTCAAATGCCCGAGGGGTTTATTGTGGAAAACGTGGACTTTACGGTCAAACTGGACAATCTGGCGTATCACCTCACCATGGAAGCCATCTAGGTCAAGATTTCTTGCAGGAACTGCCCGGTATACGAACCTGCCGACTGGGCCACCTCTTCAGGGGTGCCGCAAGCTACTAACCGTCCGCCCCGATCCCCACCCTCCGGTCCCAAATCAATCAAGTAATCCGCAGTCTTAATAACTTCTAGATTGTGTTCGATAACTACCACGGTATTCCCCGTAGCCACCAGTTTATCCAAAACCACCAGCAGTTTTTCAATGTCGGCCAAATGCAGGCCAGTCGTAGGCTCATCCAGGATGTATAACGTCCTGCCGGTGGCCCGTTTGCTCAGTTCCCGGGATAGCTTGATGCGTTGGGCCTCACCACCGGAAAGCGTCGTCGCCGGTTGCCCCAGTTGAATATAGCCCAACCCCACCTCCACCAGGGTATCGAACTTGGTCCGCAACCCCGGGATGTCCTGGAAAAAATCCTGGGCCTGATCCACTGTCATCTCCAGGACATCGGCGATGTTTTTTCCTTTAAACTTTACTTCCAGAGTGCTGGGATTGAAACGCTTGCCCTGGCACACTTCGCATTTGACATAGACATCAGGTAAAAAATGCATGGCAATTTTTATAATCCCATCGCCCTCACAATTCTGACAGCGTCCCCCCTTAACATTAAAACTAAAACGTCCCGGTTTATAGCCTCGGGCTCGAGCCTCCGGGACCTTGGCAAACAGTTCCCGCACCAGGGTGAATAAACCGGTATAGGTGGCAGGGTTGGACCGGGGCGTCCGGCCTATGGGACTTTGATCAATGTTGATCACCTTGTCGATTTTTTCCAGGCCAAGCAATTGCGTATAGGGCTCCGGCCGGTCTTTGGCCCGGTAGAGTTTTTGGCACAGGCATTTATAGAGAGTATCCATAATCAAGGTGCTCTTGCCCGAGCCTGATACTCCGGTGACACAGGTCAGCATTCCCAGGGGCAACCGCAGGGTGATGTCTTGCAGGTTGTGGCCGTGGGCGCCTTCCAGAATAAGAAAATCCTTGGGGCTGCGCCTCGGCGCCGGCACCGGGATGGTCCGCCGGCCCGATAGATACATCCCGGTCAACGATTCCGGGAATTCCTGCAACTCCCCCGCCGTGCCGCTGAAAACCACCTCACCACCTTGGTTTCCCGCCCCTGGCCCCATATCCACCACAAAATCGGCGCTGCTGATGGTTTCGGGGTCATGCTCCACCACGATAACGGTGTTGCCTAAGTCGCGCAAAGTTTTTAGCGTCCGCAAGAGCTGCAAATTATCTCGCTGGTGCAAACCGATACTGGGCTCATCCAGGACATAGAGCACTCCCATGAGCTTTGAACCGATTTGCGTCGCCAGACGGATACGCTGTCCTTCGCCGCCGGAAAGGGTGGCAGTCGTGCGATTCAGGGTCAGATAGTCCAACCCGACATCCAGCAAAAAGGCAAGGCGTTCAGTGATTTCCTTCAGCACCCGCCGGCCGATGGCCATCTGTTGCGGCGTCAAGGCCAGGCTTTCGAACCAGCTCTGGGACTGACCCACCGTCAACTGGGTGATCTCGCTAATATTGCGGCCATCTACCCGCACCGCCAACGCCTCCCGGCGCAGTCGGCCGCCTTGGCAGTCCGGGCAGGGTTGCCGGGTCATGAAGCGCTCAATCTCTTCTCGGATCAGCCCTGAATCCGTTTCCCGGTAGCGCCGTTGCAGGTTGGGTATGACCCCTTCAAAAATCCGCTGCTCCACCGTACGGCGACCATTCCGTTCATACTGAAACCCGACCGTCTCCCTCCCGGAACCGTAGAGCAAGATGTGCTGCACCTCGTCAGAGAGGTCCCGGAAAGGTGTCCGAATCGAGAAATCATAATGCTGTTCCAAAGCCTCCAGCATCTGTTGGTGATACATGGATTGCCGGTTGGCCCAGGGCAGAATGGCTCCTTCCCGGATACTGAGATCCGGGTCGGGCGCCACCAGTTCCGGGTCCAGCACCAGTTGCGTGCCCAAACCGCTGCACGTGGCGCAGGCCCCCTGGGGGCTGTTGAAGGAAAACATCTGGGGGGTCAGCTCCGGATAGCTGATGCCGCAGGATTCGCAGGCAAAACGCTCGCTGAACAGCAACTCCTCGCCGTCCAGAACGGCAATTTTCACCACGCCATCCGATAATCCCACGGCCAGTTCCAAGGAATCAGTCAACCGGGACTCCAGTCCGGATTTCACCACCAACCGGTCAACCAGCACTTCTATGGTATGCCGTTTGTTCTTGTCCAGGGTTATCGGCTCATCCAGATCCTGCAATTCGCCATTTATCCGGATGCGGGTATAACCCTCTTGCCGCAGCCGTTGCAACAGTTTCTGATGCTCCCCTTTCTTGTTGACAATCACCGGCGCCAGAACGCTGAGCCGGGAACCTTCCGGCAAAATCATAATCTGCTCCACCATCTGCGGCACGCTCTGTGAAGCTATGGGCTGGCCGCATTGATAACAATACGGGGTGCCCAGGCGGGCAAAAAGCAGCCGCAGGTAATCATAAATTTCGGTGGAGGTGGCCACGGTGGACCGGGGATTCTGGCTGGCCTTGCGCTGCTCGATGGCGATGGCCGGGGATAGGCCTTCGATGAAGTCCACGTCCGGTTTGTCCATCAGTTCCAAAAACTGGCGGGCATAGGCCGATAAGGACTCTACATAGCGGCGCTGTCCTTCGGCGTAGATGGTATCGAAAGCCAGGGTTGACTTCCCCGAACCGCTGACTCCGGTAATGACGATAAGACTGTTGCGGGGGAGCGTCAGATCAATGTTCTTTAGGTTGTGCTCCCGGGCGCCTTTGATCAAGATATGCTGTGTGGACATAGAATTAAATATCTTTTTAAGCGGCACATCATAGTTCACCGCTAATTGGTAAAATCATTCATCCCTGTAACCTGGTTTGTTACTTCAGGAAAGATTGGTGAGAAGTGCAGTTAGATTGAACAGGAAGTTCTGATCATAAACACCAGCTTTGCAAGTTTCTCTGGAGTTGCTTGCCACAGGCCAATTTAAATTCAAACCCATGAGCCAAAAAATCACGTCCCCACCAGGATCAGAGCCGGATCTTCTACATAGGCGATGAACTGCTGGAGAAAACGGGCTGCCTGGCCGCCGTCGATAACCCGGTGGTCAAAGCTTAAAGAAATGGGCAAAATCTGCCGGATCTCGATGTTTCCGGACCGCACCCGGGGCAGTTCCTGCCGCCGGCCGGTGCCTAAGATGGCTACCTCCGGGTAATTGAGCACCGGAGTGCCGAAAATGCCCCGGATGGCGCCATAATTGGTAATGGTAAAGGAGCCGCCCTGCATGTCGGCCAGATCAATGCTGCGGTCCCTGGCTTTGGTGGCCAGGTCTTGAATCTCCAGAGCCAGTTCCAGGATGCTCTTATCCCCGGCATTCTTGATGACCGGCACCATCAAACCTTCAGGGGTATCGGTGGCAATACCGATATTGTAATATTTTTTCAGGATAATGTCTTCGGCTTCATCGTCCAGAGTGGCGTTGAGATAGGGATGGTCTTGTAAAGCCGCCACCGCCGCCCGGATAATAAAGGGCAGCAGCGTCAGATGTACCTCGTGGGACCGGGCCTTGGATTGCGTCCGCTCTTTAAGCCCCTGCAGTTCGGTAATGTCCGCTTCGTCGGTGGCGGTGACGGTGACGGTGGCCTGGTGGGAGCGGCTGACATTACGGGCGATGGTTTTGCGGAGACCTTTGAAGGGAACATGTTCGATATATCCGTAAAAATCGTATTTCTTGATTTTGCGGGCACTTGGTTTGGCTTCGGCCGCAGCCGGCTTTTCCGGAGTAGGCTCATGCGGGCGGATTTCCGGAACCTCGGCCGGCTGGGCCGCAGACCCCGCCTGTCGCACATCGCTCTCCAGAATGCGCCCTTCCGGGCCGCTGCCGGGTACCTTGGTTAAATCAAGGCCCAGGTCCTTGGCCAGCTTACGCACCATTGGCGTTGCCAGGACGGGACGGGCGGCCGCCGGCGTCGATTCGGGTGGGGCTTCTTCCAAAACCCCCACTACGCCAACGCCAATCTGGGGGGCGGCGGCTGGCTTGTCTTCCGGTTCTCCTAAAATCACAAACACTTCCCCAACGTGAATGACTGCCCCTTCCGAAAACTTCAATTGCACGATCAGCCCGTCCCTGGGAGCAGGAATTTCCACCACGGCCTTATCAGTTTCAACACGGGCCAAAGGCTGCCCTTCCTTCACCAGGTCGCCCTCGTTGACCAGCCAGGCCAATAATTCCCCTTCGGTTAGACCCTCTCCCACGTCCGGAAATTTAAATTCAAATGCCATAAGTTGCCTCAGCCGTCATTTTTGGGGGTTAAGATAGGATTCCTTCTGTATCCATGGTTTGAGGGCAGCCTCGGATTGAGATTAACAGTCCCGGCAGAAATGGTTTAACGTAGGGAAGCGTTTTCAGGCGCCATAAATTTAAGGGACAGGGCATAACGCACCTTGTTGGCTTTTTCCTCATTATGCCTCAGTATATCATGATGGAGTAAAAGTGCCAGGTAGGTCCAGGCCGTTTTTTTATTTAAACGGAAATGCGATTCAAAATCCAACAGCCGAAACCAACGTCCTTCTGATTTTATTAAAAAATCGAACAATCCCTCGGGTGACAGTTTCCGGTTGGCCTGGTGCGGCAGAGGCAAGCGGCTGAGAGCCAGTCTCAAGTCATACGTTTGGATAGGTGGAGCAGGAGCTACCGGGCACCCGGTTCCGAATACAGGAGACTTGGGAGGGGGAGCAGCTTCGGGTGAGACCCATTCGCCCTGTAAGCGGTGAAAATAATAGGTCACCTCATGTTCGATGATCTGAACCAGCCGGAAGAATTGGGATAAGGTGATCTGTCCGGCTAAACGCTGGACCAGGAAATTTTTCACCGCCTGCTTGACAAAACTGGTCCGCTCGAGGGTATTACCTGGCAAATGCTCTGCCTCCAGTATGACCTGAAAAAACATGCCCGCCACCAGAGTGGTGTCTATCCCTTGCGGCGCGCCGGCTGACAAGCGCCTTTCCCGGGTTTTAGGGGTCCGGTCCCCCAGAGAAAAAACCAATTCTTCCCCGCCAACGTGTTCTCTGGCCGCCAATCTGGCCGGATTGGCCGCCCAGAGGCCAAAATCCTGTTCAAACGTGAGGTTCTGGTCGGGCGCCAACACCTTTAAGACCCCTTGACTCAGGGAGTGTATTGCGGCTAAACGGGCTTCTTGTCGGGGCACATGCACCTCATTGAAATGAATTTTTCCGAGGGGTAGCTGATTGACAGCAGATAATCCTAACCGGCAAGCTAGGTCTGGTCTAAACCTCTAATTGGCTAACCGGGTAATTTTTTGTTTTTTTATCTTCTCCACCAAGGTTGTGCGATTGAGTTGGAGCAGTTGCGCAGCCTGATTTTTAACCCAACCGGCCTGATCCAAAGCCTTGATGATTAACTGTCGTTCCAGGTCAGAAAGCATTTTTTGGAGAGGCACGCCATCCGCCGGAATATCTGAATTTAATCGAATAGTTTCTTGAGGGCTGTGATGGAAGTGTTCTGGCAGGTCCTGGACATCTAAAACTTCTCCTTCAGACAGAATCACCATTCGTTCAATGAGGTTTTCCAATTCTCGGACGTTGCCCGGCCAGTCATAGTCGAGGAGCAGGCGCATGGCCTCGGCTGAGACCCGGCAGGCGGGTTTTTTCTTTTTGCGGCCAAATTCCTGGGTGAAATGGGTTACCAGAATGGGGATATCACTCCGGCGCTCACGCAGCGGCGGGATTCGGATGGGGATAACATTGAGCCGATAATACAAATCCTCACGAAATTTGCCTGATTGCACCAATTCTTTGAGGTCCCGGTTGGTGGCCGCGACGACCCGGATATTTACCTTCAGGGTTTTTTGCCCGCCAATGCGTTCGAACTGGTGGTCCTGGAGCACCCGCAGGATTTTAACCTGCAGGTTGGGACTCATGTCCCCTATTTCATCCAGAAAAATTGTCCCCCCATGGGCCTGTTCAAACCGGCCGAGGCGGGTTCGGATGGCGTGGGTAAAGGCCCCCTTTTCATGTCCGAAAAGTTCGCTCTCCAATAAATCTTCGGGAATAGCGCCACAATTTACCGGAATGAGCGGGTTTGCCTGCCGGTAACCATTGTAATGAATCGCCCGGGCCACCAGTTCCTTGCCGGTCCCCGATTCACCCAGAATCAGCACGGTGCTGTCGGTATCCGCCACCTTGCGGATAATATCGAATACCTGACACATAGGTTCGCTGGTGCCGATGATATTGTCAAAGCCGAATTTTTCGCGCAGTTGCTTCTTTAAACGGATATTCTCCCGCCGCAGGCGCTGGTGCTCCAGGGCCCTGGCGATGACCATCAGGATTTCCTGGGATTCCACCGGCTTGCAGAGATAATCATAGGCTCCCATGCGCATGGCGTCAACGGCCGTCTGGATGGTGCCGAACCCGGTAATGATAATACAGCTGGTTTCAGGGAAATGGTTGACTAAATAGGTCAGCACCGCCATGCCATCCACATCGGGCATGGAGAGATCGGTAAGGACCAATTCATATGTCCGCTCCTGCAAAAACTGCAGCGCCTGCTTGCCATTGGCACAGCTATCAACTTCATACCCCTCGGCAGTCAACAATTCGCAGAGATTTTCCCTGACGGCGCTGGAATCATCGACCACCAGAATACTACCCTGGGCCATAATTAAATATTCCTAAATGATTATAAAGGCGAGTACCTAAAGAATAAATCAGAACTAAAGGCCCTGTCAAGAAATTGTCGCGCCAATAGCTTGCGGGATGAGCTGAAAGTGATTTAATTTTTTTTGGGAGAAATCTGCCTTACGGCCTCAACCGTTCCATCAGCCTCTATTCTTGGCGGCTCAGCACATCTCTTAATGCTTTCTCTTCTTGTCGCGCCGCCAGCCATAGCAGAGGCGTGGTACATTTTTCCGGCGCCCCAAGCAAGGGCGCCGGAGAAAAGTTTTAAGGTCTGAGGGTTAGAAGCCGGCCAGGACCTGGTCGATTTCGGCGTCGGTGAAGTCGAAGCTGACCTGGTGCGGCTTCGATTTTTTCCTGGAAGAAGTCCGGCAGCCGGTCGTGGGCCGTGGTGAAACCGGCGTCCCGGTTGAAGCTGCGTTCATCTCTGAGGATCTGCTCGCCCAGTTTGGTGACGTCGTCCGGGGTCAGGGCCAGGCCGTAGCGGGCGTTGATCATGTCCACGATGGCAGGCAGGGCTTCGGGGTCGTCCAGAATGGCGAAAGGCCATGAACAGGCACAGGCCGGTGGCAGTCAATGGCCGCCGTGGCGACCTGGAGATTGCGGGACAGCTCGATCTGGCCGTCCTTGTTCAAAGGGTCGCTGGCCGCCGGCACATTTGGCAATGTTGACGGCCACGGTATAGCCGGAGGTGTGGTCCGCGCCCATGGGGCTGGTGGCGTAGGTGAGGCCCATGCCTTTTTCGGCCCGGGGGTCGTAGGCCGGGAAGGCCTGGCGTTTGACCACCGGCACCCGGGAAACGCCCAGGGCCTGACCGGTAAAGGCCGCGCCGTTGCCCAGGATCCGGCCCCAGGGATCGTCGCTGTAGACCTTTTTCAACAGCTCGATGGCGGCCGGCCCGTCACCCCAGGGGATGACGCCGCCCTCCATAAAGATTCCCAGGGTAACGCCGGTTTCGATGGTGTCCAGACCCAGGTCGTCGCAGAGGCGGTCCATCTGGGCGATCTAGTCCAGGTCCTTGATGGTGGTGTGGGCGGCCAGGGCCCAGATGGTCTCGTATTCGAAGCCGGAGGTGAGGTACTGGCCATCCGGCCCATGGTATGTCTGGGAGCACTGGATGACGCAGCCCGGGATGGCAGCCTTCTTTGGTCTTGCCGCCCCGTTGTTTGATGAGTTCGGCCATGCGCTCGCCGCTGATCTCTTCGGCAAATTCAAAGCGGCCGCGCCGGAAATTTTGGGTGGGCAGGGCCCCGGCTTCGTTGACGATATTGATCAAGACGGCGGTGCCGTAGGCGGGCAGGGCCTGGCCGCTGATGGGGTGGGAGGTGAGCATTTTGGCCCATTTCTGGGAGGCTGCTTTGAACTTTTCGGCATCGGTTAGGGGAAGCTTAGGATCGGTGCCCCGGTCATCCACGACGATGGCTTTGACGCCTTTGGAGCCCATGAGCGCGCCCAAACCGCCCCGGCCTGCGGCCCGGGCCGGTCGGCCGGCGGGATCGGCGAACTGGATACTGGCAGCGGTGAGGCGTTTTTCGCCGGCCGGGCCGATAACCATGACGCCGGTTTTTTCACCAAACCGCTCCCACAAGCGGGCGGTGGTGTCATAGGTTCCCAGTCCGACGTAGTCCGCGGCCGGGAGAAACTCCACATTATCCCGAGAAATTTTGATGATACAGAACTCCCCCGGCTCGGGCTGGCCTTCCAGCACCACTGCCTTGACATCCAGGCGGGCCAGTTTTTGGGATAAAATCCCCCCGGAGTTACTTTCTTTAATACCGCCGGTGAGGGGCGATTTGCCGCCCACGGAGATGCGGCCGGAATTGGCGGCATTGGTGCCGGTGAGCAGGCCTGGAGCAACGACCAGTTTATTGGCGGCTCCCAGGGGATGGCAGGTGGGCGGCACTTCGTCCCGGATAATCCTGGAGGTCAGGGCCCGGCCGCCCAGGGCCTGGTAGGCGGGGGGGACCTCCTGCCACTGGGAGGTTTTCGTGGTCATATTCAGGCGTAGTATTTTGGACATGGAGGCCTCCTTTGGAGTGCTGAGGATAAATACTGAGTAGATGAATTAATAATCATAATATGTCCCGCCCTCCCCTCGATGGGGGAAGGAGAGGGCTGGGAAACCTGGCCGGAAAGAACTTTAGTGAACCGGTTGGAATCATTATTCAAGAACGGTTCCCTTAATTATGTAAATTACTTAGCCGGAGACGAGTTGTCAATCAAGAAATAAACATGTCATTATTGATATATATTTGGTTGGGATAATGGCTGAAAATACTTTTATTATCAATAAATGGGTCTTACAGTGAAAAGGAGGTTTTGGGGGCGAAGCGGTTATTCGAAGGCGAAGCTGGAGCTTGGGAACAAGAATGAACCAGCTCATTGCGACTCTGGCAACATGGCACTTTTTGTCATCCTGAATGCGGTGAAGGATCTATATCTAATTAAAAAGGATAGATTCTTCGGTCGCTGTGCTCCCGCAGAATGACGGTTGTGCCAATTTTTCAGAGCTTCTTATTTATTATCCACGTGTTCCCTTAAGAAATCTTTGATGTACCAGTCGACGATGCCTTCGGAGAAGAGGACCATGTCGAGCTGTTTGGTGTAGGTGGTTAATTTACCCATGACGGTCAGGCGTTTGAGCATTTCGGCGGCAGGGTATTTTGAAATTCTGGCTTCGATAATATCGCCATGGCGTTGATGGTGCAGGTCGATGCGGTCAATAATGGCTTCGATGAGGCGGACCCGGCGCTCCCGGCGCTCGGGGGTGGAACCGCCGCCGTGAAAGTGAAAGGTGAGGTAATTATCGTTCACCTGGTCACTGACATAGGCTTCAACGTTGGAAAAATGGTAGCCCAGATGAATACTGAAATTCATGTAATTCTCGGAAATGAGAACATAACTTTCATCACGATACGGATCTTCACCCTGGGCCACCTGTTCGTCGGTCTTGACAAATACGGAACTGATGCTTTGGACATTATCCGGCTTGGCCTGGGGCCAGCGCATGGCCGAGACGCCTTTCCAAAAAGCCTTGAAGGGAATGGACACGATCTGATCAGGACGGGCTTTTCGCCGCAATCCCGGTTTTAAGCCGCCGCCCAGATCCACCATGTTTACCTTGAAGGGCAAATCGGAATCAAGCAGAATGCTATCGCCGGCCGCGCCGTGCTCCCGCATCTTGAACATCTCCTGCATGGAGTGTTCATGGGCATAGCGCACAATATCATGAATGGTGCGGCAATGGGCCGGGGCAAAGGTTTGGGCCTTGGGATCCAGGAGGTTGAGGGGCACAATTTTTTGCAGGACGGATTTTAACGTTCTAAAAACCGGGGTGTCCGCTAATTCGTCGGCATCAGTGGCTTTATCCTCCAAAAGCTCGGGAACGATCCCCTCATAGACATTTTTATAATCGGCATCCACAGTAACCTCCTGGCCGGGGGCCAGGACCTGGGTGGCGATACCGGTGTTGAGGATGGTGGGAACCTGAAACTCCCGGGCGAGAAGAGCCATATGGCCGGTGGGGCTGCCGGCATCGGTGACAATGGCGGCGGCCAGATGCATGACCGTAACAAAGTTGGGCGAGGTGTGGCGGGAGACCAGGACGCCGCCGGCGGGGAAGTCTTTTAAGTCTTCCTCCCGGCGCACCAGGACCACCGGTCCGGCGCCCACGCCCCGGAAGGCCACCGAACCTTTATCCAGGAGGATGCGATGACCGCTTACGGTCCGAGGGCGAGGGGTGGTAGTTTTTCTGGTGGGAATTTTCAGGAGGCGGGATTGCAGGATCCAGATCCGGTCCTGATCGTCCAGGGCCCATTCGATATCCTGGGGCTTGCGAAAGTGATTCTCCAAGGTTTGGGCATGGTGCATAAGCTGGATAAGCTGGTGTGTCCTGCAAACACGGCTGGGCTTGCATAGCCTCGGGTACGGGTATTTCTTCGACGCCACCCTGGGGCCGGCAGCGGAGCATAACAGGTTTGACGGGAATCTGCTGTTCCAACACCTGCCCTAAAGGCTGACGGGACACGACATACTGATCAGGTTCGATAGTGCCGGCCACGGCATATTTCCCCAGGCCCCAGACGGCGTTGATCAGAGCGGTATTTCTTTGATCGCCTTCGGGATGGCGGCTAAAGAGCACCCCGCTGGCCCGGGCGGTAATCATGGGCATGACCACCACCCCCATGGCCATTTCTTCTTCTTTAAATCCCTTGTTCTTATAATAATATAGAGCCCGGGCGGTAAAAAGACTGGCAACGATTTTCTTGTAACTCTCAACGAGTTGGGTGCCCGGCACATTCAGATAGGTGGCATATTGCCCGGCAAAGGTAAAACTCAGATCTTCGCCGATGGCGCTGGAGCGCACGGCCAGGAAGGGCTGACCTTTCTCCAGGGCGGCCAGACGTTCATAGGCGGCCCGCAGGGCGGTTTCGAGTTCCGGCGGCATCTGAGCCGCATAGATGATCTCTTTTAATTCCTCACTCACCCGGCCCAGGCTATCCAGGTCATCCATGCGCCAGGAACCCAGCATGGCGGTGATGCGTCGGGTGAGATTGTTGTAATCCAGAAAAATCTTGTAAGCATAGCTGGTGATGGCAAAACCGTTGGGCACCGGCACCTCCACCCGGGTGCGCATCTCGCCCAGATTGGCATTCTTCCCTCCCACCAGTTCAACTTTACCGGCATCCAGGTCCTCAAAAAATATCACGGGGGGGGCTTGAGGTATTTCCCGGCGACTATTTAAAACATTATCAATATCCTCACCGATTCTACCGCAGGCCTGCACCAGATCCTGATAACGATCGCCCCCCAGGCCATTGAGAGCGTTCACCAGGGCCGAGGTTTCCTGGATTAGTTTTTGCACCGTGGCCCGGATATATTCGAAATCAAAGAGGTAATCCCCGGAAAGTTTCTCTTCCATATCCGCCATGAGGGCCAACACCTGGTTGTTGGCGTGGAGGAGCTGCTGAAAATGGGCGTATCTCTCCTCTAGACCAGTTTTGGCCTGGTCTACGGCGGCGGCGCCGGTAAGCCGTTGCCAGGTTTTACGGAAATAATTCATGGATTGGAGTTTTCGGTTACCAGTTTTCGGTGACTATCACGTTTTCTGGTTTCAGGTTTTCGGCGCATGCACTTGGGCACAGGCAAGATGCCTAGGCCACCAAATATTTCTTTAAAAAAGCATGAGCACTTTTTGCAGTTGGTATATGTCACGGGGTTGAATTTTTCATGTGCCGTTTGAGCTCGCGATTCTCCCGCATAAGACGCTGCCAATCCATGGCTCGCTCGATGGTTACCAGGATCTGCTCCTTGCGGAAAGGCTTGGTGATGAAATCATAGGCGCCGCGACGGACGGCCTCCTCGGCCGACTCAATGGTGCCAAAGGCGGTGATCACCACCACCGGGATATCCGCATTCCGACTTTTCACTGCGGCGATGACATCCATGCCATCCATGACCGGCATCTTCAAGTCGGTGATTACCAGATTATATTGCCCTTTAGCAAGAATTTCACCTACTTCCAGGGGATTATTGGTCGTCACCACCTGATGGCTGGTTTTATCCGTGATAATCATATCCAGCATTTCCAGCATATCGGGTTCATCATCGACGATGAGGATTTTTCCGGGACTAGGCTTTTTCTGGTTGTTCATTCCCCCCCCCAGTTGAATTAATGACCGGCAAGGAAACGGTGAAGGTCGAACCGCTTTGTGACTCGCCGTATTCTTCTTTAGACTTACTGGTACAGAAAATGTTGCCGCCAAATTTGGCGACAATGGCATAACTTACCGACAGACCCAAGCCGGTGCCTTCCCCAACCTTGCGGGTGGTAAAAAAGGGATCAAAGATCTTAGAGAGGTTTTCTCTCTTGATACCTTCCCCGGTGTCAGTGATCAGAACTTCCACCTTATTGCCCGCCTGATTCAGACGGCTGGTAATACTTAATTTCCCCCCTTGGGGCATGGCCTTGACGGCATTGGTCACCAGATTCATGAACACCTGCTGCAACTGCCCGGCATCGCCCCGCACCCGGGGGAGGTTTTCTGACAGTCCGAGTTCATAGACAATTTTTCTGGTGAGCAAGGTATTCTGCACCACTTCCAGGACCAATTCGATGTTGCGATTGACGTCGGTGTCGTATTGCACGCCCTCGGGCATGCGGGCAAAACTCATAAGGTTTTCCACTATCCTCTTGCAGTTATTGCCCTGGCGCTCGATGGTTTTCAGAATCTTATATTCTTTAGAGCTTTCCTCGGTTTTTTCCAGGAGCATGTCGGCGTACCCCAGAATGATGGCCATGGGATTATTGATTTCATGGGCCACTCCGGCCGCCAGTTGTCCCAGGGAGGCCAATTTTTCCGTGTGGTAGAGCTGCTCCTCCATCCTTTTGCTGGTTGTGACATCATGGGCGATGATCAGGACGCTCTGCACCTGTTCTTCTTCATCACGCACCGGCGTCAGATTGAAATTGAGGGTATATTCCTTGTTGCCCAGCACCACATCCTGGGTGGTCCGGAAACCGGTTTTTTCCAGGAAAATCCTTTCGAGCTGCCCTTGGAGAATTTCGCCGGCTTTGCCGGAGAAAATGGCCCCAAGGGTTTTCCCCACCAGACCGTGCACGGTATACTCCAGGAATTGGGCCCCGTAGCGGTTGACGGAAAGGATCTCGCCATGGGAGTCCACGGTGAGAATGGAGTCCTCGGCCGATTCCACCAGAGATTTGTAGCGCTTTTCAGATATGGTCAATTCTTCATTGGATCTTTTTAAGGCCTCGGTTTTGCGCTGTACTTCTTTTTCCAGAGAGGAAGCCCAGCGGGATTCGTAAAACATCCCGGCGCCGCCCGCCAGCATGATAATGGAGATGACCAAACCCTGGAGCAGAAACTGCCGGATATAGACCTCATGAACGGCCCCCTCAACTTCCGTTTGCGGCGCCACCACCGCTACCGACCAGGTCAATTTTTGGTTAGCCCCGGCAATGATAATAGGAGCATAGGCAATAAACTTCTTTATTTTTTCGTGGATACCCCGGTGCCAGCCACTCCAGTAATACGAGACGCCATCCTGCCCGGCCAGCATTTTTTCTCGCTGAATCTTATTGATTTCATCAAAGGAGACTCTGGCAGCCTTCTTTTCCCGGACCTCGAAGGCGTTCTTGCCGATAAAATCCTGTTCCGGATGATATAAAAAATGCTCTTGGGCATCGATTACCCAGGCATAGCCGGTCTGGCCAGAGCGAACATTTTGGGCGTATTTTTGGGCCAGGAAGTTTGGATCCACCAGGAAATACAGACGCCGGAAAAACTGCCCTGGGCCTGGGGATGGCTTTGATCCACGGAGACTTTATAAGTGGGCATGGCCACCAGAAGGTAAGGCGTTTGGGGATCGTCATGAAAATCTAAAGTAGTGCTTTTGATAAAAACCTGATTCTTGTGGCTGGGATCTTGAGCCCATTGGAAAAACGGTAACTGGGCGATATCGGCCCGGGTAATGCGCGGTTTCCCCTGGCTGTCCAGCCGGTAGATTTTTGCCTCCTGGCCCTCAGCCTCTACCAGACCGATTTCCACCACGCCGTAGGGCTTGACATTCTCCATAGTGATCTGCATGCGGTTGGGCCAGGAGACTTCCAGATACTGAATGGCCGGGGAAAGATTCAGGGTATGCAATTCATTTTTAATGAAAGCGAATTTTTCCTCAAGGTCTGAGGCTACTGATTTAGCGATGATGAGCTGCTGCTGGTTGAATTGCTCACTGATCACCTCCCGCATCTTGTTGGAGGACATCAGGCCCAGAACAAAGGCGGCTGCCAGCACCAGCAGGGTGACCAGGGCAATGATGAGATAGATTTTATTTGAGGTTAGACGCATTGAATCGGTTTCCGGTTTCCGGGTTCGGGTTCCAGCCAAGGGCTGAGCGATCATAACTCCTCGGTATTTATTTAATTGCCTTTAGCCCTGGAAATCCGGGATGTGGATTTGCACTTGGCCTGAGGAGATCTGATATTTGGCGGTGACCAGGCGAAGTCGGCCCTCGGCCACGGCTTTGGTGATAATTTCACTTATCTGGAGAACTTCCCTGGCCAATTCTTCTAAATGCAGGTCAGTCACCCTTTCTACCATATCCTCCGGGGTGGTGTTCAACTGCCGGGCTCTGTCAATGGCAGGCTGAATCTTACCGAGAAGCCGGCCGATGTTACCAGGGGCCTGACCCTCATGGGCAATGGCCGCAGTCACGGCACCGCATTTCTCGTGCCCTAAAATCATCAACAACGGCGACTGCAGATGATCCACGGCATATTCTATACTGGCAATGACGGTAGGTCCTAAAACCTGACCCGCGGTTCGAACCACGAAGATTTCTCCCAAATTCTGGTCAAAGAGAGTGGCAGGGGAGACGCGTGAATCGGAACACCCCAGGACGATGGCCAGGGGTTTTTGTCCGGTCACCAATTTTTCCCGGCGCAGGTCAAAAGCTCGGGGGGCGCGCTCGCCCCTGACAAATCTTTGATTGCCGGCCAGGAGATTTTCCATCGCCACTTTGGCTCGGGGACAGGTTGACTTTTTTGGCGCGACCAATTTTCTTTCCTCCCCTACGAGTCGAGATACTGAGGCAGTTTATAACCAAGCCATGCTTAGGGCTGATAACAGCGATATTGCCTTGGTATAGCAAAACTAACTCTAAAAGAAAACAGAATTAAGCGGCTAAATTATTATATCATTACTTCGGGCCTTGAGCCATATTATCCGGGCTGCCCCTACCATTTCTCAATAACTAGGTTAAAATAAAATATTATTTTACAGATTGACAAGAGCAAGTTGACTTGGATTACAGCTAACAATAATTTCCTGGTTAAATCCAGCAAACTTAACCTTTAAGATAGAATCTTTTAACCGGAAACCAGAAACCAAATAACATGAACTGGCAGTGTTGGGAGCAGATCAGGGAAAAAAAGGTCATAGCCGCGGGAGGCTTCGGGGCCATCGTCTTTGTTATGTCCCTGCTGCTCCTGATCTATGCTGTCCAACAGAGACTGGCTGGAACCGAAGGGCTTCCTGTTCAGGGAGTCTGGTTCGTCCTGCTGGTCTTCACCCTGGTTTGTAGCCCGCTTGTCCTGTTGGTACTGTTAACCTTATTTTGTCGAGAGATAACCCAACGCAAGTCGGCGGAAGAACAGCTGAGCGAATTCCAGGAGAGGCTGCGCTCCCTGACCTCGCAACTTTCCCTGGCGGAGGAACGGGAACGGCGCCGCATTGCCGTGTATCTGCACGATAATATCGGGCAAAAGCTGGCCATATCTTCCATTAAGCTGGGACAGCTCAAGGATGCCGCCCTGGCCGCCGAAAGCGAACCCCTGGTGGCGGGTCTCAACGAAATCCGCCTATTGTTGAAGCAGATCATCCAGGACACCAAGTCCCTCACTTTTAAGATTAGTTCACCCATACTCTATGAGCTGGGTCTGGAGGCCGCCGTGGAGTGGCTCACGGAAGAGCTCCAGAATCAGCACGGCATCCCCACGTATTTTGAGGACGACAATCAACTCAAGCCTTTAGATGAAGACCTGCGCGTGCTGGTGTTCCAGGCAGTGAACGAACTTTTGCTCAATGTCGTCAAACATGCCCGGGCCCGACATGTCCAGGTCTCGATGTGGCGGGACAATGGCCAGATGCACATCGGCATTCATGACGATGGAGTGGGCTTCAACGTCACGGAAATGAGCTCCCGCTGGGGCCGCAAGGATGGCGGCTTCGGCCTGTTCAGCATTCGGGAGCGCCTCAAGGCCTTTGGCGGTAATTTAGATGTTACATCAAATTCGTATGGCACCACAATTACGTTAAGTGCACCCTTACAAAAACGGTAAACCGCTATGCCCGTCCACATTCTGGTCGCCGATGACCATAAAATCGTCCGGGAAGGCCTCATCGCCTTGTTGCAGAAACATCCCCACATGCAGGTGGTCGGCGAGGCCGAAGACGGCCGTCAGGCCGTGCAGCTGGCCGCGGAACTGCATCCGGAGGTAGTCATTATTGACATCGGCATGCCCGAACTCAACGGCATCGAAGCCACCCGGCAGATCGTGGCCGAGAATCCCGGCATCAAAGTCATTGCCTTGTCGATGCATTCCGACAAGCGTTTTGTTAAAGGCATGTTGAAGGCCGGGGCTTCCGGATATTTGCTGAAATATTGTGCTTCCGAAGAGTTGATTGCCGCCATTCAAATGGTCATGGCCAACCGGGTCTATCTGAGCCACGATATTACCGGCATCGTGGTGGAGGACTATGTCCAGAAGCTGGCCGATACCGATTCTTCAGCCTTCCAGGCCCTCACCCCCCGGGAACGGGAGGTGTTGCAGTTATTGGCCGAGGGCCGTTCGACCCGCCAGATTGCCGATGCCCTGCATGTCAGTGTCAAGACCATCGAGGTGCATCGCAAGCAGATGATGGATAAATTGGGTCTGCAAAATTTGGCGGAACTGGTCAAATACGCCATCCGGGAAGGGCTGACCTCCATTGATAAATAAGCAGGAAACTTCCCCTCGGCTTCTAGCCCAAGCGAGGGCGCCTGGGCGCCATTTCCTACTCGTAGCCAATCTCCCGCTTTAAAACAAACTTCACTCTCCATCCTTCCATTTGCGAAATAAAAAACTAGGGATTGCGAAGCAAAATATTAGGGATTTGCTAATAGCCCGGTTTCTTTATTTCCCTTAAGATTAAGTCACCTTAAATTGGAAGGCCGGATAACCCATGGATGCTGGTCATCCCTGGAGAGGGAAATCGACCCCTCGATGCCGGCAATCACCCTCACAGAAGCGAGAGCAGCGTGGCCATACAAATTCTCCTCGCCGTGCAGCATGAAAGTATGCGACAAAGTTTGCGCTCGATACTAACCGGCCAGGAGGGCCTGGATATTGTCGGCGAAGCCACCGATGAGTTCATGATCATCGATCTTGCCCGCCAGTTATCTCCCGATCTCATCCTTTTTGACATGGAAATGCCGGGTCTGCCCAGCTTGGAGATGCTCCGGCGGTTCCATGCGGAACTCCCCACCGTCAAGGTCATGGCCTTGGCAATCCACTCGGATAAACGTTTTGTCCGGGAAACCTTAAAAGCTGGTGCGGCCGGTTATTTGTTGAAGTATCTGGCCCATGAGGAGTTGCTGGCGGCGGTCAACCAGGTGATGGACCAGGGGAGCTATCTCAGCCCTGGACTCGAGGGAACCGAGTCCGGCCAGACAACGACAGATTTTTTTGCCCGTGGAAAAAACTACTCCCAAAAAATGGAGGTCATTATGCCGTACAGTAAAAAAGTCAAGGATCTCATGATCCCCCTGGAAGATTATCCTCACATTCCATACTGGTTCACTCTGCGTCAGGCCATGGCCATTGTCCGGGAAGCGGCCATCAAGTTCGAAGGAAGTTTCGAACCCCGGGCGGTTCTGGTGTTTGACGAAAAATATCAGCTCATGGGCATGCTGACCCTGCGGGACGTCGTGCGCGGGTTGGAGCCCAAGTTTGCCCAGGACAGCGGCCTCATCAAAGCTGACCCCAGCCTGGCAGTGCTCCTGGGCGATATGTTCGGTTCGAACATGAAGGAAGCCTCCCAGAAGCCGGTGAGCGAAGTGATGAGTCCCATCAAAGTGACGGTCAACGGTGATGACCCCATCACCAAGGCCTTGTTCCTGATGATCAAGGAGAACGTGGGCATGATGCCGGTGCTGCTGGACAAGAAAGTCGTGGGCATGGTGCGCATGAACGAGCTCTTTAAAGAGATTTCCGATGTCGTCCTGGGCGACTAAACCTCATTCTGGACTTGCAGAGATATTGTTAGGGAGTTAACCGATATGGCAGATGAAACCAAAAAAGTTCCCATGAGCGCCGGCCTGCCGGAGATGCCGGAAGAGATTATTCTGGCGCCTCCCAAAAAAGTTATTGATTGGAAGCGCATCTTCTTTATTCTCCTGGGGTTAGGCATTTTCTTCCTGTTTTATATGATACCCGGCCTGCCGGATGCCAAGGACCCGGCGGGGAAAGTTTTCACGCTTACCTGGGCCGGCAAGATGTCCATTGGGCTGTTTTTGATGGCTGGGGTGTGGTGGATCTTTGAGGTGATGCCCATCGGCATCACCGCGATCGCCATCGGTTTGTTCCAGGTGCTGTTCATGATCCGACCGGCCAATGACGCGCTGCGGGATTTCTTCGACCCCTCGGTGTGGTTCATCTTCGGCTCCGTGGTCATCGGCACGGCCTTCACCGCCTCGGGCCTCACCAAGCGCATGGCCTACAAGATGCTGACTATCGTGGGGGAAAAGACCAACTACATCCTCCTGGGAACCTTCCTGGTGGTGGGAGCCATGACCCTGATTATGGCGCACACCGCGGTGGCGGCGGCCACCTTCCCCCTGCTGATGGCCATCAACGCCTTGTACAGCGAATCGGACCAACCCACCAAATTCGGCAAGGGTCTGTTCATCGGCATGGCCTGGGCCGCGGGGGCGGGTTCGGTGATCACCTTTCTGGGCGCGGCCCGGGGCGTGGCCGCGGCTGGGATGTTCAAGCAGTTTACCGGCCAGGACATCGGCTTTTTCGAGTTAATCTGGTACATGGCGCCATTAGGTCTTTTCATGATCTTCGCCATCTGGGTGATCATCATTACCTTCTTCAAGCCGGAGCGGGCCGAGATCACCGGTTTGCGGGAAAAGGCGGCGGAGCTCACCAAAGAGCTGGGGCCGTTGAATCCCAAAGAAAAGTTCGTGCTGGCCACGGTGGTGACCATCATCGTCTTGTTCATGCTCAAGGCCTTCTTGCCGGTGGCGGCCTTCCGGGATATGGACCGGGCCGGGATCATGCTGGTGGGCACGGTGGCCTTCTTCATGAGTAACACCCTAACGGTGGAGGACCTGGAAACCATTCCCTGGAACATCCTCCTGCTCTTCGGCGGGGCTATGTCCATCGGCTTCT
The DNA here is from genome assembly GCA_963780995.1 of uncultured delta proteobacterium. Classification (GTDB taxonomy): domain Bacteria; phylum Desulfobacterota; class Desulfobaccia; order Desulfobaccales; family Desulfobaccaceae; genus Desulfobacca. The sequence goes on along the minus strand of CAWAEI010000019.1, from coordinate 85,136 downwards.
GCCTGTGGAATACCAAGGCAGCGGAATGGATCGCCATCCACTGGCTGACGATGTTCCTCAATGCCCCCTGGCTGGTCTTCGTCCTGGGCATCGCCTTTTTCGTGTTGGTGATGACCAACTTCATCATGAACGTGGCCGCCATTGCCATTTCCCTGCCGGTGTCCCTGGTCATCGCCCCCTATCTGGGGGTGGGGCCTTATGTCATCCTGTTCGCCTCCCTGGCGACGGCGGGTATGCCTTTCAACCTGCTCATCGGCGCCGCCCCCAATGCCATCGCCTATGAATCCAAGCAGTTTACGACGGGGGAATTCTTCACCTATGGCTGGATTCCGTCCCTGGTGCTGATGGCGGCGCTGGCAGTGTTCTGCTATATTATCTGGCCCCTCCAGGGCATGCCGGTGTTGGCCAAGTAAACTAGATCCCGTTGGGGCGGTGCGCGAACCGCCCCAACAAGACTATTATCATTCAATCGACCAAGGACCACTGCACATGCTGAAAAACATAAAAATTCCTATCATCATGCTATCCCTGGTGTTTCTGGCGGGGCTGTTGGCTCCAACCTTTGCCCTGGCCGCGCCGGCGCCTCAAGCAGGCGACCGCCTGAGCGTGGCGGGGGTAATGAAGAACCCCCAGGGCAAGGCCGTCAAGGAAGTGGACATAGAGGTATTGGTAAACGGCCAGCACGTCAGACCGGTGGGGAAAGACGCCCACATTGCCACCGGCAGTACTGGCAGCTTCGTGTCGGAGTTCATCCTACCGGCCGGATCGTTGCCCGGGGCCAAGGTGGAGGTGAAGGGATTCAAGCCTAATTGGGAGCCATTGGCTCCCACGCCCGTGAACGTAGTGGAAGCCGGGGTGGATAAGGACGGCAACAGGTTGTTTCAGGCCCAGGCCAATTTCAACCTGAAGCGTCTGATCACTCCTGCCTTCTGGATCGCCACCCTCATCCTCTTGGCGGTTTACCTCATCATCAGTTTCGAATGGATGCACCGCACCCTGGCGGCATTGCTGGGCGCGGTCCTGGTCCTGTTCATCTCCTATACCTTCGGGTCCTTTGACAAGTCTTACTATATCTTGTCTTTCGGGGACGCCATCGGGGCCATTGACCTGAACGTCATCTTCCTGCTGTTGGGGATGATGATCTTCGTAGGAGTGCTGAAGAAGACGGGGATGTTCCAGTTTCTGGCCTACAAGGCTTACTCTTGGGCCAGGGGGAACGTCTTCGTCCTGTCCTTTGTACTCCAGTTCATCACTGCAGTGATCTCGGCTTTTTTGGACAACGTCACCACCATGCTCCTGGTGATCCCGGTGACTATCGAGATCGCCGTGACCCTCAAGGTGCACCCCTTGAACTTCCTTATCCCCCAGGCCTTTGCCAGTAACGTGGGGGGCACTGCCACCCTCATCGGCGATCCGCCCAACATCCTCATCGGCTCCTATACCGGCCTGACCTTCGGCGCCTTTGTGGTGAACCTCACCCTGGTCTGCCTGGTCTGCCTGATTATCTCCTGTTTCTACTACCTGTGGTGGCACAAGAAAGATTATCTCCAGGCCGAGGTCAAGGATGTGGACCGAACCATAGCGTACCTGCGGGAAGAGTACAAAATCACCGACAAGAAGCTGATGATCCAGGGACTCATCCTCCTGGGCTGCACCATTTTGCTTTTCGCCTTCCATGGCTTCCTGCACATGCAGGTATCGGTGGCGGCCCTCATCGGCTCGTTGTTGCTGCTGGCTATATCAAAGGTGGACATCGTGGAGATGCTGGAACACGAAGTGGAATGGCCCTCCCTGATGTTCTTCGTGGGCCTCTTTATGGTCATCGCCGCCGCTGAGGAGACCGGCCTCATTCAGCAGATTGCCAACGCCGTGCTCTATTTCTCCCAGGGAAAGCTGTGGCTGGCCATCATCCTGATCCTCTGGGTGAGCGCCATCGCCTCGGCCTTCATTGACAACATTCCCTTTACGGCGACGATGCTGCCCATCGTGCTCTTCCTGAGCGATAGCTTCGGTCTGCCCAAGGACAACGTGCTGTGGTGGAGTCTGGCCTTGGGGGCCTGCCTGGGCGGCAACGGCACCATGATCGGGGCGTCGGCCAACGTAGTCACCGTGGGCATGGCGGAGAAGGCCGGCTACCATATCGGTTTTGTGGAATACATGCGCCGCTGCTGGTGGCCCATGATGATCACCGTCACCATCAGCATGTTCTATCTGCTGCTGTTTTATAAATAACCCGCAGTAGGTGCGGAGCCTCATCTTAAGCCTGGAATAACAGGGCTAAAAGGAAAGGAAGCAAGAAGAGTTCAGTTCATCAAGAGGCCCGGGTTGGAAGGCCTTCCAGGAGGAGTCTGTCACCTGGGAGGCCTTTTTTATTTTTTGACGATATTGTATAACTCAATGAAATAAGGAGTAAATTACATGAAAAGGCCAAGATATCCGGCGGTCGTGACCTTGCTGGTTGGTTTCCTGATTGTCTTCGCCAGCTCATTGGAGGTCCTGGCGGCGGCCTCACAAACCGGGGACCGGCTGAGTGTGGCAGGGGTGATGCAAAATCCCCAAGGGCGGGGTGTCCCAGAGGTGAAAGTGGAAGTGCTGATAAACGGCCAGCAGGTTAAGACCGCCACTAACGAAGCGATTGCCACCGGCAAATCCGGGAGCTTCCTGGCTAAATTTATCCTCCCGGCCGGGACGCTGCCCGGGGCCAAGTGGAGGTGGCGGCCTGCAAACCCTCCTGGAAGAAGCTTGCTCCGACAGACGGTGGAGGTAATCGAAACGGGGGTTGATAAAGACGGCAATAAGCTGTTCCAGGCCCAGGGCGAGTTTGGCCTGGCCAGAACCATCACTCCGGCTTTCTGGATTGCCACGGCAATTTTACTGCTGGTCTATGTCATCATTGCGGCGGAACTGATGCACCGGACTCTGGCGGCCCTGTTAGGCGCGGCCCTGGTGTTGTTCATCAGCTATACGGCCGGAACTTTTGACAAAAATTACTTTATCCTGTCTTTTGAAGATGCCATGGCCGCCATCGACATGAACGTCATCTTCCTGCTCATGGGCATGATGATCATTGTCGGGGTCCTGAAAAAGACCGGCATGTTCCAGTGGCTGGCCTACAAAGCCTATGCCCTGGCCAAGGGCAATATCTTCATCCTGTCCGCTATTCTCATGGTGGTGACCGCAGTGTGTTCCGCCTTTCTGGACAATGTCACCACCATGCTGCTGATGATTCCGGTGACCATCGAAATCGCCGTCACCCTGAAGGTCAACCCCATTACCCTATTGATCCCCGAGGTCTTCGCCTCCAATGTCGGCGGCACCGCCACCCTCATCGGCGACCCGCCCAATATCCTCATCGGTTCTTTTGCTAACCTGACTTTCCTGGACTTTGTGGTAAATCTGACCCTCATCTGTAGCATCTGCCTGGTCATTACCCTGGTTTATTACGTTTACTGGTATAAAAAGGATTACCAGCAGGCTGAAGTCAAAGACGTGGAGCGGACCATTGAATTTATGAAAGCGGAATACCGCATCAAAGATATGAAACTGACGGTGATGGGGTTGGCCCTGCTGGCCTTTACCATCTTTTTGTTTATCATCCACGGCGTGCTGCACATGGAACCGTCAATTGCGGCGCTCACCGGGGCCATGTTCCTGCTGGTCATTTCCCGGGTGGACATCGTGGAGATGCTGGAACATGAGGTGGAGTGGCCCACCCTGATCTTCTTCATCGCCTTGTTTATGGTCATCGCCGGGGCCGAGGAGACCGGCCTGATTCAAATCATTGCCGAATGGGTCCGGGACGTCTCCCGGGGCAATCTGACCATGGCGGTGATCATGGTCCTGTGGGTCAGCGCCATCGCCTCGGCCTTCATTGACAATATCCCATTTACGGCGACGATGCTGCCCATTGTGGCCTTTTTGAACACCACTATCCCCGGCGCCGAGTCCGGTATCCTGTGGTGGAGTTTGGCCCTGGGGGCCTGCCTGGGCGGCAATGGCACCATGATCGGGGCCAGCGCCAACGTGGTTACCGTGGGTCTGGCCGAAAAGGCCGGCTATCATATTACCTTTTTAGGCTATATCAAGGCCTGTTTCGTGCCCATGCTCATCACCGTGGCCCTGGCCAATGCCTTTCTCCTGGTCGCGACCTTTGTGCGGCCGCTGACCATGAGCCGGTAGTAAGAAAGTGGAAAGATGATTTTCAGTTTTTGGTTAAAAGCTTTAAAAAGGCGGTCAGCGGTCAACGGAAATGGTTGCGAAGCAGAGCTGCGCAGAAAAATTGGGTTCCCAAGTACAACTTGGGAACCAGATGACAGCTGGAGCTTGGGAACCAGATGAAAAAAAGGCTGTCAGCGGTCAGCTAAAGATGAAAAGGTGTTCTGGGCGGGCACGGAGGCCCGCCCCACCGGGTATGGTGTTTTCAGGGCGATATGGAAATCACCAGAAATTCCTGGGGTTGCCGAAATCTTCCTCCCAGCGGCGGTCGGGGATGTGTTTGGGGGGGTTATCCCGGCGGTAGCCGTGGGCCAGGGCGAAGAGGTAGTCGCCAAGGTTTTTTTTGGGGCACAGGGGCTCCAGGGTTTTGGGAGTTTCGGGCTGGGGAGTTGCGGTTGCCGTAACAACGGTTTCTGATTTCTGGTTTCCGGTTTCCGGAAGGGACACCGGGTCCGGGTTAGAAGGCGGGGCCAACTCGGCCAGGAGCACGGCTTCTTCCTGGAGATATGCCTCATAGAGCTTCTCGGAATCGCAGGAGTATTTGGCGGCGGGGGGAGGAGTTTTAGCCCATTTGCGGCGCAGGCGCTCAAAGATGGATTCGTGTTGGGGAGTTTCGAGTTTCGGATCAGGAGTTTCGAGTGGTGGGTGTGTGGCTTTAGGAGGCCGTTTGGCCTTGGCCCGGGCTGGAGGCGCGCCAGGGTGGGGGTGGGACGGCTTATTAGCGGGGGGCGCGGCGCTGTTGGCCAGATAATTGGCGGGAGGCGCGGCGCTTTGGCTTGCGCCGCCCTGCGGGTCCCGCCCCACAGGGGGATTTTTCGCGGTGATTTTTTCGCTTGACTTATCTTTTTGATATTGTTGGTTATTGTCTTTGGAAGGGCGCGAATTTCGCGGTAATTTCGCGCTTTTTTCGCGCTTAATTTTCGGTGTGGTTTTTCGGGGGGCGGATGGCGAGGCGAACAGTTGGGGGAGGACTTTTTGGAGGTCCAGGCCCAAAGTCGGGAGTTCCGGGTCTGGAGTTTCGAGAGGTGAGGTTTTGGCTTTATCGGCGGCGGCGACGTCAGCTTTATCCCAGGCAAGCTCCTGAGCCGGGATGGCAGGAATCTCCGGGCAGGGGAAGAAAAGGTCCTGGGCCAGGGTCTGGTGGCTGCCGGTGATGATGTTGGGATCGATGGGCAGGAGGCTGTCCTGGGTGGTCCACTGGGGAGAGGCCAGGACGCGGTAGACCGTGTCATCGTTGAGTTTGACCTCCAGTTTAGAGATGGAGTTAAGAATCCGGACGCCCTGCTGCATGGCCTGGAGGGCCTGACGGGTATTGCCGTCGGCGCCGGCGGTGCGGACAAACTGCCGGGCCGATTCCGAATATTCGTTGAATTGAAAGAGGAGGCCCTGGCGCAGGCTGTTTTGCAGATTTTCCTGGGTCTGGGCCATTCTTAGCTGCAGGTGTTTTTTATGCCGGAACAGCGACGAGATGCTGAGGCCGTATTGGTGGCTGAGGTCCGCAAAGGTGGCGTTGTCGGCCAAGAGGGCGAGGTCGATGGCCTGGCGTTGGGGATGAGAGCAGGTGTGGCATTTCATATGAACTCCGGATTTAGAAGACAGTTTTCGGTTTTCAGTTTTCGGTAAAAAATTTTAAAAGGCTGTCAGCAGGCAGCGGTCAGCGTTCCGCCAAAGGTTAAAAATACGTTTTGGAATCAGGTATATATGAAATTACCGGATAATGACAGAACAGGTGGGACAGATGTCGCAAAAGCAGTAAAAAGCGAAAAGGAAAAAGGGGAAAGGTAAAATCCCTACCATAATTATGAGCCGCCTAAACCTGTCAGGTGAAGACCAGCAACTGGGCAGGCCTTAATTTTTCCCTGTTTCCAGGTCTTGCCAAACTCTTTGAATAATAATACTATGGAGGTTATTATTTTTTTAGTCCTCTTTTCAAAGCCAGGAGTTTGGTTCATGCCTTATACGATTATAATTATTGATGATGAAACGGATCTGTTGGATCTGCTGAAATTAATTCTGACGGAAAAGACGGATTATAACATCCTGACTACCACCGACCCCAAGGAGGCCCTGAATTGGTGCCGGGAGCACCGCGCCGATGTCTTGATCAGCGATTTACGGATGCCCCAAATGGAGGGTATCGAGCTTTTGAAGCTCCTCAAAGAGCAGGATGAGACCATCCCTTTTATTATCATGACTGCTTATGGCACCATCGAATCCGCGGTGGAGGCCATGCGTAAAGGGGCTTTCGACTACATTACCAAACCCTTTCGCAAAGAGCAGATCCTGATGACCATCAACAAGGCTCTGGATAAACGCCAGGCAATGCTGGCGGGGGGCTAACGCCGTTTTCGGATTTCGAATATTGCCTGACAAACTGAAGTTGGTATAAACTGCCGCCGCAGATAAGCAGGGAAAAATTATTGAGTATTTTCAGTTGGTTCAAACGCACAGGAAAGTCGGCCCCGGAAAAGGGCATGGAGGCTTTCAAGAAGAAGTACGAGAGTTTTAAAAAATTGTTGGACGCCAACAATGACACCCTGGAACTTATGGCTCGTCTAGAGTCGGTGGCCGAAGGCGATTTCATTTTTGATATGCAGTTTATCCGCTCCCGTAGCACCGCCATCCTGAACAAAGTCAACATTCTGGTGGAAGAGCTCAATATCCTGGGGGACAATCGCTACGAGGCCATCGGCGGGATATATGAGGCACTGCAGGCCAAAATCCGGCACGAAATTGCCACGGCCATGCCGTCAGACATCGTTCCCCTCGTGCTGCCCCTAGCCCAGATAGACCGTCGTTATTTGAACCAGGTGGGCGGTAAAAACGCCAATCTGGGGGAAATAAAAAACCGACTGGGTCTGCCGACTCCCGATGGTTTTGTCATCACCATCGAGGCTTACCGGCTGGTGGTAGCGGAGAATCTGTTGGCGGAGCGGATCAGCACCTTTTTACAAAGTCTCAATCCTGAGAACTTGGATGAATTGGCGGCCCAGAGCGATGCCATCAAGGCAGCCATCCGCCGAGCCGAAATCCCGGCCAAGTTGCGGGAAGAAGTTGCCTGGCACTACCAAAAGTTGACCGATACCCTGGGATATCAGCCCAGCCTGGCTTTACGGAGCAGCGGCATTTACGAAGATCAGGAATTTTCCTTTGCCGGCCAGTTTCTTACCAGGTTGAATGTGCCATTTGCGGAATTTTTCCCAGCGTATCTGGAAGTTCTGGCCAGCCAGTTCAACCGCCGCGCCTTAGTCTATTTGTGCCAGAAAAGGCTGGCGCATCGGGAACAGGCCATGAGCGTCGGCTGCCTGGCCATGGTGCCGGCGGCGGCCAGCGGCGTCCTGTTTACCGTGGACCCCATGGGCCGCCAAAATGATGTCATGCTTCTGGACGCGTCCTGGGGATTGGGGCCGGCGGTGGTGGACGGCACAGTAACCCCGGACCAGTTTGTGCTGGCCAAAAAACCTGAAGTCGGCTTACTGGAGCAGCGCCTGAGCGATAAGTCGATATTGTTGGAGGGCCCGGCTACTGTTTCGGGATTGACCACAGTGCCTGTGGCCGGGGACAAAAGAACGCAGCCGGCTTTAACCCGGGAACAGCTCCTGACTTTGGGGCAGTACGGGGTGCAGTTAGAAGACCATTTCGGGGACCCCCAGGACATTGAGTTTGCCGTTGATCCCCAGGGGAAGGTGCTGCTCATGCAGGCCCGGCCTTTGACGGTGGTGGCGTTGCACCAGGAAGAAACTCGGCCGTTGCCTGCGGAGGAAAGGCAGGGAGTGCTCATTGAGCATGGCACGGTCGCCTGTTTCGGGGTGGCCGCCGGACCGGTTTTTATCATTCGCAAGGACGAGGATCTGGCCGATTTCCCGGAGGGGTCGATCCTGGTGGCCCGGCATACCAGCGCCAGGTATGGCATGGTGCTGCACAAGGCCCAGGGGATGGTCATTGACATCGGTAGCGCCACGTCGCATCTGGCCATTTTAGCTCGAGAATTCAAGGTGCCGGCCCTGGTGGACACCGGCAAGGCCACCGAAATCCTGCAGCCCGGCCAGATAATTACCGTGGACGCCACCCATATGCGGGTCTACCAGGGCGAGGTGGCGGAGTTGCTGAACAAAACCCGCCAAAAACAAGCTTCAACTATCATCGAGACGCCCATCTACGCCAAATTGCGCCGGGTGCTGCGTTGGATTACGCCACTCAATCTGGTTGACCCCAAATTAAGTGATTTGACCCCGGACAACTGTAAAACCCTGCATGACATCACCCGGTTTGCCCACCAGTTGGGCATCAAGGAAATGTTTGAGCTGGCGGAGAAAGCCAGCCAGCAGGATGTCCACTCGGTCAGGTTGAAGACACATATCCCCTTCAACCTGCACATCATCGATTTGGGCGGCGGCATCGAAGCCCACCGGCGGGCCAAGTTCGTACCCCCGGAAGCCATCACCTCCATCCCCATGCAGGCCTTGTGGAAGGGCATCAGCCATCCGGACATTTCCTGGGCCGGGCCCATTCCCATTGATATGAAGGGATTGTACTCCGTGGTCTCCCGGTCGCTGACCGCGACCGCGGACCATTCCGACTTCTGGTCCCGCACCTTTGCCATTATCTCCCACAACTATCTGAATTACAGCTCCAGACTGGGCTACCACTTCGCCACCATCGACGCCTACGTCGGCGACACCCGCAACGACAATTATATCACCTTTCGCTTTAAGGGCGGCGCCGCCGATGAAGTACGCCGGGGCCGGCGGGTGCGGTTTTTAGGGGCCGTACTGGAGAAAATGGATTTCGACGTGGAAGTAACCGGCGATCTGGTGGTGGGGCGATTGTGGAAGTACCCCAGGGAATTGCTGGAGGAAAAATTGGACCTCCTGGGCCGCCTCATGGGCTGCGCCCGGCAGCGGGACATGCTCATGGCCGACGATGCCATCGTGGACTGGTATGCCGAGGCCTTCCTGGCCGGCAATTATAAATTTGAAGGCGAACCCACCTACAAATTAGAAGTCCAGGGACAGGGACAATCGGCCTAGCCAAGATCTAAATCCTTCTCCTCAGGCAAAATGATAAAAAACCTCTTTTTGCACCAGCCGGATAGATAATTATTTTTGGAATAGGCGTTAGCTCCTTTGATCTCAGGTTAAAGAAGCATAACAGACAACAGCCTTAGTTTATTAGGCTTGCAGCCGACAACTTTTAAGCCAAAGCGCTATCCTGATCCCTACCAAAAAATTCCCACAGATTTAATTTAATTTCCGATGTTTCCGAATAGGTATTAGTAAATTGTAATTACTACCAGGGACAGATGACTATGGAAAAAATCTGGCTGGGGCGGGAAAAAGAATTTGGACTAAGATTCTATGCCATCCTACTGATCGGCAGTTGGACTATCGTGGTGCTGCTTTCCTGCATGTGGCGAATCGATCAAGAAACTCATTCCAAGTCTCATCTGGCTCGGGAAATAGCCCGGTCGCATCTGGAAAAAGACCTAATTATTCGGGATTGGAATATAAAACACGGCTTTGTCTATGCCCCGGTAACACCCGATCACCAACCCAACCCCCACTTGAAGATGCCGGAAAGAGACATTGAGACACCTTCAGGCAAAACCCTCACAGCCATTAATTCTTCCCTCATGATCCGGCAGATATACGAACTGGCAGAAAAAAAGTTATCCTATCACGGCCATTTTACCAGCTTGAAGCCGTTGCGGCCGCAAAATGCCCCTGATTCCTGGGAACAACAGGCTCTCAGGCAATTGACCGAGGGTGAAAAAGAGGTAAGTGAAGTTGTCAATAAAAATGGCGAACTCTTTTTTCGCCTCATGCAACCGTTAAAGGCTACGGAGAAATGTTTGAGTTGCCATTCTCAGGAGGACTATACTCCAGGCAAGGTGGCCGGAGGTATCAGTATCACCTTGCCCATGGCATCCGTAGTGGGGGCGTGGCAAAGGAGCAAGTTGGCCACCTTCATGACGCATGGCTTTCTCTGGCTGGTGGGTCTATTGGGTCTGGCTTTTGGGGCCAGACAACTCCAAAAGAAGATTCAAGCCAAGCAGGACATCGAAACGGCCCTGCGTCAGAGCGAGGGAAAATTCCGGTTGTTGGTTAAAAATATTCCGGCTTTGGTCTATCGCGGCTATGCGGACGGTCGGGTGGATTTTGTGGATGATAAAGTGGAAAAACTGACGGGTTACCCCCAGGAGCAGTTTTCCTCAGGCCAAATCAAGTGGCCGGAAATTATTCTCCCGGAAGACCAGGCGGCCAGCAAACAGATTTTTATCAAAGCTCTAAAAACCGATCTTTCCTATCGCCGGGAATATCGGATCAGGAGGAAGGACGAGGAGATCATCTGGGTCGCAGAGAGAAGCCAGATTGTCTGTGATGCCAAAGGTAAGATCGAATTTGTCAGCGGGGTGGTTTTTGACATCTCCCTCCAAAAAGAGATGGAACGTTCTCTCAAAGAAAGCGAGCGATTCTGGAAAACCCTGCTGGAGGCGGTGGGTGTGGGCCTGATGGTCATAGACAAAGTAAACGGACGGGTTACCGAGGTCAACCCCCAGGCCATGGCCATGGTGGGATACTCCCGAGGACAGATAATCGGTCAGGAGCGCCGGCGATTTTTTAGTTGCCCCCAGGAGCAGGGACGATCCCCAGCAAGACCAGGGGGGCAGGGAAACCGCTCGGAGGGGAAACTGGTAAGGAGTGACGGCACTCTCGTGCCGATATGGAAGACAGTAGCGCCCATTCAAATAGGCGAAATGCATTATTTGTTGGTGAGTTTTGTTGATTTAAGCGATCAGCGGCAGGCGGAATTGGCCCTAACTAAGGCCAATGCAAGACTCCAGGCCGTAATTAATGAGGTCAACCAGACCAACAAAGAAATAAATCTCATTGGTAAGATGGTTGAATTATTGCAAATTTGCCAGACTCCGGATGAGGCCTTTCCCATTATCGGGCAATACGCGCAGGAATTGTTTCCAGGAATTTCCGGCGCCCTGTATTTATTGAATGCCTCCAATAATCTCTTGACTTCGGCCAGCCAATGGGGGCAAGCTCTGGCTGGGGAGCAGATTTTTAGTCCGACGGACTGCTGGGCTTTACGCCAGGGCCGGCCGTACCTCTGCGGCACGACTTCAGCGGCGGCCATAAATCCTAAATGCCATCATCTCACCACTGAGGTTAAAGGCTGCCATCTCTGTATGCCGCTCACGGCCCAGGGTGAGACTATGGGCCTGCTATACTTAGAGAAATTGACTTCTAAGGAAGAGGAGGCCCCAGGAGCTGAGTCGGGGACCGTACCTGGCTTAACCAAACCGCAGCAAAAGCTGGCCAGGACTCTGGCAGAACACATTTCGTTGTCGCTGGCCAACCTGAAGCTCAGGGAAAGCCTGCGACATCAGGCTATTCGAGATGCCCTCACCGGACTATTTAACCGGCGGTATTTGCAGGAAACCCTGGATCGAGAGATTCATCGGGCCCAGCGTCAAAGTACTACCTTGGGGGTGGTTATGCTGGACGTGGATCATTTTAAAGTTTTCAATGATACCTATGGACATGAGGCCGGGGACCGGCTGCTGGCTGTTTTGGGACGCTATTTGAAAGGTGCCGTCCGGACGGAAGATATTGCCTGCCGTTATGGCGGGGAAGAGTTTACCCTTATCTTACCGGATATTTCTCCCGAGGTGCTTTTGGAGCGGGCCGACACTATCAGAGAAGGGGCCAAGGATCTGGAGGTTCTCTATCAAGGCAAGCTGTTGGGGGGAGTGACAATTTCTTTGGGTCTGTCATATTTTCCGCAACACGGGGCAGATGGCGAGACCCTCCTCCAGGCGGCTGACGCGGCCTTATATCAGGCGAAAAGGAACGGACGGAACCGGGTGGTCATCTCAGGTTGCCAACTGGAGGGGAGGGCAACCGGACTAGAGGCTGCCTAAAGCACCGGTTTTTTATTGAGGCTACGAGGACGCACCGAAAAATTAAAGTTTTCAAGTTAAGTGTCGATAATAAGAAAAGGAGAGTTTCATGCCTGGGCATCTCCGGGATAAGGCCCGGTAACCCGGCCATCCCGGCGGTTCGTTGGTACCTACCGTCCAAAATTGTCAAGGCTGCTCCGAGTTTCTCGCAAATACTTGGAAATGCACTAGGCTCTCCTGGTATCCTTGCCCTCGTTCCCAAGCCCCGGCTTGGGAACGACATTTTTCGGCCTCGGTTTAGTTCAGCTCCCCCTGATTCAGTCACCTGGAACCCCGCTATTCCACCGGAACCAGATATTCTTGGGAAAATTTTTCTAAAGAAATTGGCCGGCCTTGCCGTTTCTGTTCCCTAGCCGGCAATAAGTCAAGCCGGAGCGCGCAAATATCTTGACAACTGAGGGGAGATTGTTATACCATTCACAAGGACCCAGGGCAAGATTACCATCGCGTATAATCTTTACAGCAGTAAAGACCAACCAATAAATACGTTGCAGGAGGAACTGTTAGTATGGGCAAAATCCCCGCTGATTATCTACCCCCCAAAGAGTTTTGGCCCGAGCACATCGTGCCGGACGAGTTCAAAAGTTTAGTAGCCGGTCCGCTGAACATCGCCGAGGAATTACTGGACAAATGGGTCAAAGCCGGCAAAGCCAATGACCCCGCCATCCTGTTCGGCGACAAGACCATCACCTTCGAACAACTCATGAAGACGGCCAACAAGGTCGCTAACCTTTTGAAGAGCTTGGGTATAGAATCCCAGGATCGGGTGGGCATCCGGTTGACCAACACTCCCGATTCCGTCGCCATCAACTTCGGTATCCAGAAGTTAGGCGCCATCCCGGTGCCGATTTCTCCCTTGTGGGCCAAGGAAGAGATCGAGTTTACCCTGAACAACGCTGAATTTGCCGCCTTTTTCGTCAGCGCCCCCCTGATGCCCGCGGTGGAAGCCGGCAAACACGACTTCCAGTTCAAAACCAAGATTATCGTCGTGGGCGGCAAACCTGATGAGGTCAAGGCCAAAGGCGACTCTGACTTCGCCGAACTGATGGCCAAGGCTGCTGATACCTTCACGAACGTCAAACTGAATCCTGATGACATCGGCGTCATCCTGTACACCTCCGGCACCACTGGCCAGCCCAAAGGCTGCGTCCACTTTGTCAAAGAGGTCATTCTCGAAGCCCACGTGGTTAACAAATACGTGTGGAAACTCAAACCCGGCGAAGTGCTGGGCGGCTCCGCCCCGGTTTCCTTTGCCGCCGGCTACGGTACTTTCTGTATCGTTCCTTTTGCTGTGGGCGCGACCATCTCCCTGCTGCCCAAGTTCACTCCCGATGACATGATGGGCACCATCGTCAAGCATAAAGTCAACGTCGTTACCGGTCTGCCCACCGCTTACCGGAAGTTGCTGGAAATGCCCAACTTCAAGGACTATGACATCAGCACCGTGCGGATGTACACCTCCGGCGGCGACGCCCTCACCGGCAAAACCCTGGCCCTGTGGCAGGCCAAAACCGGCAAGCCCATCTGGGAAGGTCTGGGCGGCACCGAAATGGTTCACCTGGTAACCTCGAACACCATGGGTGATGTGCCCATGCCCGACTCCATCGGCAAGGCCCTCCCGGGTTTTGAGGTCAAGGTTATCAAAGAAGACGGCACCCTGGCCGGCCCGGGCGAAGTAGGCTCCATGCTGGTCAAAGGCCCCACCGGCACGGTTTACTGGAAGCCTTTAGTCCAGGATCAGAAACTCCTGAAGAGCCAGAAGAAGGGTATCAAAGACGGCTATAACATGATGGGCGACGCGGTCATGATGGATAAAGACGGCTTTATCTTCTTCCAGGCCCGTGAAGACGATATGATCAAGTCTTCCGGCTTCCGGCTGGCTCCCGCCGAAATCGAAGACGCCATCCTCCGCAATCCCAAGGTCCGGGACACCGCGGTCGTCGGTATCCCCGATGAGATCCTGGGTCAGAAAGTCGTGGCTTATGTGGAACTGGAGCCCGGCCATACCCCGTCCCTGGAATTAGGCAAAGAGATCATCAACTCCACCAGCGACCTGTTGGCCAAATACAAACTGCCCCGGGAAGTGGTGTTCATGGATGCCATTCCCCGCACTCCCACCGGCAAGATGATCAAGAAAGAGATGCGGAAGAGTTATCCTGATTATAAAAACAAATTCAAGATGATTTAGTCTAACCCTAAACCTTCACCGGAGGCGGCCCTGGGTCGTCTCCGGTTTTTTAATCATATTTAAACTCGACAACCCCTACCTCATCTGATATCCTAAAAAAATTAGCAAGTTATCGAGGTTCTTGCATGGACTACGTGGATCTGCATGTCCACTCCACCGCTTCGGACGGTTCCTCTTCTCCCCGGGAGGTGGTGGCTGAGGCGAAAGCCCGGGGATTGCGGGCCATCGCCTTGACCGACCATGATACCATAGAGGGTCTGGAGGAGGCTTTGGCGGCCGGAGCGGAGCTGGGTCTGGAAGTCATCCCGGGTGTTGAGATCAGCGCCGACCATAACCCCGGCAGTATGCATATATTGGGCTATTTTATCGATCACCGGGACCGGCGGTTGGACAACCAGCTCCAGGTCCTGAAGCAGGCCAGGGCTGACCGTAACCCCCAGATCATCGCTAAACTTCAGAAATTAGGCCTGGCCATTACTTTGGCCGAGGTCATGGAGGTTGCGGGCGGCGGCCAGGTCGGCCGGCCGCACATCGCCCAGGTTTTGGTGCGCAAGGGCTATGTGGCAAATTTTCAGGAGGCCTTTGAAAAATATATCGGTAATCACGGTCCCGCCTACGTCAATAAATTCCGCTTCGCCCCTAAGGACGCTATCGCTATGATTACTGCGGCCGGAGGAGCGGCAGCCCTGGCCCATCCCTTCACCCTGGAATATTCTTCCACGCAGCATCTGAAAATGATCCTGCAACAACTCCGGGAGTGGGGCCTGACTGCCTTAGAGGTTTACTACCCGGAACATTCTCCGGAAAGACAGGCACAGTATAAAAAACTGGCCCAGGAATTAGGACTGTTAACGACCGGGGGGTCCGATTATCACGGGGTCATCAAGCCGGAGGTCAAGATCGGCCTGGTTGGGCCTAACCAACGTGTGAGCTATGAGCTGGTGGAAAAATTGCAGGAGCGGTTGGGGCGGTCCTAGAATTTCCGTCTTCGATTCATGCCAGGTTGATCTCTGCTAAAACCAAATTTGTCCTCTTGAGCCTAGCGCCGGATCTCAATTCTTCGGTCGCTGGGCTCCCTCAGATTAACAAGCTTATTTTTCCCGCATCGCCGCCGAGTTTTCTGCCAAAATGCGGGAGACGGCGGCGGTGCCCGTCTTATCCAGCGGGGAAAATCTGACGATATAATACTTCCTGGCCTCACCGGCGCCTATAACCTTGCCGTCAAGGGGGATCGTCTCTGCTAGCGGACCTGGGAGTTGTATTTGGATGGCGGTAAAATCATCCAGGCTGAGATCGGTTACCAAGGCAGCACCGGCTTCTGAAAGTTTCGTTATCGTGCGCCTGATAGAGTTCGGGAGCAATCTGTTTTCCGGTGATGAGGCGAAAGTGCATCGGCGTCGGTTGGGAGAGCGGTGTGAGTCCGGGCACGGTGGGCGGCAGAGTCAAATCGGGGTCGTGGCGTAAACCTCTCACTTCCCAGATCTGCATAACGCCTTCCACACCCTTGCCATAGGCTTCGAATGGGCCGCTGACCGAGACCAGGTTCTCCACCAGCAACCGCGAGGCTTCGGAAATCAGCACCTGGCCACCCACGGTAAAGGTTTCGATCCGGGCCGCCAGATTGACCGCATGTCCCACCACGCCATATTTAATCCGCACCTGGGAACCCATATTCCCGACAACGCAGGAACCGCTGTTGATGCCGATCCCCATTTCCAGCCGGGGGAGATACGGGGCCGCCAGCTCGTCATTCAGCCTTTGCCGGGTCAGTTGCATGGTGAGAGCGCACTTGATGGCTTGGAAGGCGTGGTTCGGGTCGCTTTGGGGGGCGCCAAAGACGGCAAACAGACTATCACCTAAAAAATCCACCACATAACCGCCGTGGTCGGAGATGATCCTGACCATGGCGTCGAAATGCACATTGAGAATCTGAACCACTTCTTCCGGACGTGTCCGCTCGGCAAATTGGGTGAAACCGCGTAAATCACTGAAGAGGAGGGTCACTTCCCGCCGATCACCTCCCAGCATCAGCTCTTTGCCTTCCAGGACCACTTCCTGGACCAGTTGTTGGGGGGCAAAGCGCATGAAAGAACGGAGGCTTACCTTCATCCGGTTGATGGCTTCACTCAGAATCTGAATTTCAGTAATATGCGATTTAAGATCCAGAGGTGCATCAAGTTGAAAATTTCGGATATGGTCAGTTTCTTCTGCCAACCGCAAGATCGGCCGAGAAATCCGGCGGGCCAGCAGAACTGCCATTAAAACTGATAATGATAGAAAAAAGAACAGATGACGAGCACGCGACGGGTTAACTCTTTGACCTCCCCGATAAAATCATTTTCGGGGATCACCATGCCGACTTTCCAAGGTTTTCCAAAAGAGGGAGGAAAATCGGTAAATGAAGCCCGATATCGTTCACCACGCCGCCTCCACAGCAAATTCCGCCTCGCCCGTCTTGGTATATTCCCGGTATGCCGCCACAATGCCGCGGTTATCCACGGAATCGACCCGAAACGGGCGTAGGATCCGGTTTCACCTGGGTCAACCATGACCTGGGCCAGATCGGGGTAGGCCACCAGTTCCTGTTTTTCGTTAATGATAAAGGCAAGACCATGTTTGCCAATTTTCAGAGATTGTAAAAAATCGGAAAGCTGGACCAGTTCGATGTCACATCCGATAACTCCTGCCACCTGATCCCTGGGAGTCCAATGACCGGATAGGAAACGGTAATCCCCAGGTTTCTTGCCCGTATAAAAAATATACAGGTCCGTCCAATGGAGTCCCTTTTTTTCCTCCGCCCCTTGATACCAGGGACGTGAGCGGGGATCATAGGTGTCCGTGGTATTCAGGGTTTCGATCCTGATCACCTGTAATCCTTTATCCCAATACTTCCAGGTGGTCAGCGGCGGTTTTACCTTGCGGTTTATGAATTTAGTAGCGATACTGCCATCCACCTCAGGTTTAGCCAACAGAAAATTCCCCGCCCGATCACCGATAAGGAACATGGCGATCTGGGATTGGGAGCTCAAACCTTCGATGGCAAACCGTTCCAGCTTGGCCAGGTCACCAAAGGGCAGTATGCCGGAGGCGGCGAGCCGGGCGCTTAATTCGGTCAGTTTGGCGGGGGGATTTAAAAAACTCACAGTTTGGCCGATGACGGTCTGGGTGGTTTGTTTCATGAGGTCATCGCAGAGCATCAATACGATCCGGGAGGTGCTCCGGTAATTATAGACGATTACCGCCAGAAAAGTGATGAGCAACAGGGTGCCAAACGCAGTTAAGATATCGACTCGAAAACTCCGACGGTTGAAGATGCCCAAGGCTTTAGACCTCCCGTGGGCAGAAATTTCTTGCCCGGTACCATAACCACCATTTCGCATAGATGAAAGAAGACTGTAACAACGCGGTTAAAAAGTTGTCTGGCCCCAGGGTAAGGAACTGCAAATCCAACACGTGAGGTCTTTTCGGCAGCAGTTAATTTAATGAGTGCAAAAAATCTAAGAGCGCCTGGAGTTCCAAGGGCCTGACAAAAGCAAAGCTGGGCATGCGGGAATTGGCCTGACGGCGGCGGGGAGTTAAAAGCTGGGTCTCCAGTTCTTCCCGCGCTAAACGGCTGCCCACCCGGTCCAGAGTCGGCCCCACTTCACCGCCTCGCCCCTGCAGGGCATGGCAGCCATGGCAGGAAAGCCTTTGGTAAAGGTCATGACCCAGAGATGCGGGGTCGGCGGCTGGATGGCCGGCGGTCAATCCCGTTTCACCCAGCAGTATCACCAGCAATGTGATCCCCAAGGCCAACCTTCGCAGCCCCATATATTTCCTCAACTAAGACACGAATGACGTGGCAAGCATCATCAGGGTAATGAGAATAACTATCCCGATGGTTATTCCCACCAGCACATTATAGCCCCAATTGTTGGTGTAGTCACCCATGATGTCTTGGTTATTAATGAGTATGAGCATGAAGATGAGTATAAACGGCAGCAAGGCGCCGTTTATCACCTGGGGCCAGAGCATGACGTGCATGAGCGAAATATTGGGGATCAAGACAACGATGGCGCCCAGAATAACTAATGAGGTAAACAGCCAGTAAAATACCGGCGCCTCATCCCAGGCTTTATCCACGCCGGCCTCCAAACCGAAGGCCTCGCACACGAAGTAGGCAGTGGACAGGGGCAGGATGGCCGAAGCAAAAAGGGAGGCGTTCAGGAGACCCAACCCAAAAAGGTATGAGGCCCACTGTCCGGCCAGGGGGGCCAGGGCCTGGGCCGCTTCCTGAGCGGAGTCGATTTTGATGCCATGTTTATGCAGGGTGGCGGCGCAGGCCACGATTATGAACAGGGCAATGAAATCGGTCATACAACAGCCGCCGATGACGTCCAGGCGCGAATAACCATAGTCTTTGATGGTAATACCCTTTTCGACGACTGCCGATTGGATGTAAAACTGCATCCAGGGAGCGATGGTGGTGCCGATCACTCCCAGTAACAGAGTGAGATATTGGCTTTCCAAGCTGAAATGGGGGATGACCAGTTGCCGCATGACCTCACCCCAAGGCGGATTCGCCATGATACCCGAGGGCACGTAGCAGAAATAGATCAAACAAAGGAAGAGAAACACTCGTTCCACGACCTTGTAGGAGCCCTTCAATACCAGCCACCAGACGAGCATGGCCCCCAGGGGCACTGAGATATACTTGCTGACCCCAAAAAGCTCCATGCTGGCCCCCACGCCGGCAAATTCACTGACGGTGGTGCCCAGGTTAGCGAACAGGAGGCCGATCATGACATAGAAAGTAATTTTTACCCCAAACCGTTCCCGGATCAGATCCGCCAGACCCTTGCCGGTAACCGCGCCCATGCGGGCACACATTTCTTGCACCATGATCAGGGCCAGAGTCATGGGGATGAGCGTCCAGAGCAGCTTATACCCGAAAGAAGCACCCGCAATGGAGTAGGTGGCAATGCCGCCGGCGTCGTTATCGACGTTGGCGGTGACCAGTCCGGGACCAATAACCGCCAGGAATAACCAAACCCGGCGCAGACTGAAACGCGACATGGACACTACCCCCGGGCGGATCTTTTGCTGATAAAGAAATGGGAGAAGGTCTCCAAACTGCCGCGGTCGGGCACCAGGAGTTCTAACACGTCATCCACCGTGATGATGCCCAACATCTTATTATTCCTGGCCAGTACCGGTATGGCCAGGAGACCGTATTTATTAAGCAAGTCGGCGATTTTTTCATGGTCGTCTTCAGGATGCACAAAGATCAGGCGGTCTTGCATTAGATCCTCTAATTTGGTCTCAGGCTCCGCAATGAGTAGTTCCCGCAAAGAAACCACGCCCATTAATTTCTCATTTTTACTTTGAATGTAGAGGTAATAGATGGTCTCGGCCTCCACTGCCAACTGCCGCAGCCTGACGATGGCCTCGACTGCAGTGATATCCGGCGGCAAAGCGATATATTCCGTGGTCATCAGGGCGCCGGCGGTATCTTCCTCATAAGACATGAGTTCCCGAACCTCCTGGGCATCCTCAGGTTCCATGAGATTGAGCAGCTCATCAGATTTTCTCTCTGACATTTCGCCCAACAGGTCGGCTGCTTCATCCACGGGCATTTCCTGCAAAATATCCACGGCCTGTTGACTGTCCAGGTTTTCGATGATCTCCACCTGGGTGTCCAACTCCATTTCAACAAAGGCCTCTGCCGCCGTCTCCGCATCCAGCTCCTCAATCAGATCGGTGCGGGTCCGGTAATCCAGATCTTCAATCAAGTCAGCCAGATCCGCGGGATGCAATTGATCCAGTTGTTGTTTTTCACTTAACAACTTCAAGGCTGCCGTCTTTTCTTCCAGATTCTGGATGGATTGCCAGCGGACGAAATGATTAGCCACCCGACTCATGAGGAACTCCAGCCCCAAGCGCCGGGCCAGACCGCGCAGTCCGATGTCCACGGCCACGGGAACCAGATATTTATTACTGTTCCGCTGCAGCCAGAACAGGCGAATATCGTTGACCCGGACCACCTTTGAACCCTTGAGATCAATGATCTGTTTGTCCATTAGCCATTTTCCTACATAAATTTCATCGGGTTCCAAGGGAATCAGGGAACTCTCGTCGAGGGTGCCGGAAAGCTCCACCTGACTGGCGCTGATGTTGGCAATCTGGGTCACCGGGATATGTTTCTGGACGTTCTTGGCATATTTAAGGCCGGTGACCCGGGGTTGGTCGTTTTCCCAGGAAATGGCCAGATCCCGCAGGTTTCCCACTTTGTGTCCCTCGTGGTCGAAGATGGGTATTGCTTTAATCTGGCTGAAAAAAAATTCATCCAGCACTTTAACTTTGTCCATCTTCCTCCTCCTTGCTTGAGGCCGGATTGCAAGCCTTATCCCCAAAAGGCGTATTTCTAAATGCCAATCTTGGTTTAATGGCCTTCAATTGCCCGGAACTAAACCTCAACCGGTAAGGATTCACCCGCATTGGCAGGAAGACGACCTGAGGACGGACGCCAACCCTACCTGAGAGTTCAGGGCAGATTTTGGGGAAACGGGTTATTTTTCAGGGGGAGAAAGTGGAATGGTGAAGACTTCTCCCTGCTGCCTGTGGCAGTCAACCAGCCTGAGGAGCAGGAGATACTGCGGCATACTGCGGCTTCAGGCTTTTTGACCTAACAAGTTCCAAAGTCTGAGATACTACTACTGTCGTCCGACAAAGTTACGTTTTCCTCTTTGGAGACAAAGATTGCGAAGATATTAATTTTATATAACGCCTGCCGGCCAAAAGGTCAATCACTTAAAGAAAAAACGATGTGCTTACTTATTTCTGGATAAACGCCTCAAAGCCTGGAAATACCCCACGGAACTGAAAACCGAAATTAACCTACAGTCTCATATCCACCCGAAAAGTCCCCTCCTCAAAGTTTTTCCGGAAGGAGAATCCTAGACGCTTCATCATTTCCAGCATCGGTTCATTTTCCAACAGGACATCGCCATAAAGGTAGTGGACACCGTAGTCTTTGGCCACGCCGATGATGCGTTCCATCAGGGTCGCTCCCAGGCCTTTGCCCTGCCAGGGGTCGCCTACCAGAATGGCAAATTCGCCTTGTTCCCGGTTGGGGGTCATGACTAAACGGACGACGCCGAGCATGAGCGGTGGACCCGGTGGTTGGCCCACGGCGATGAGAGCGATTTCCCGGTCATAGTCGTTTTGGGTAAAGCGAATGAGAAGATTGTGGGTGAATTTCCTGATGCGGTGAAAATACCGGAAATAAATGGTCTGTTCGGAACAGCTCTGCAACAGGCGGTACACGAGAGGCTCATCTTCCGGCTTGATGGGTCGGAGCAAAACCGGGGTGCCGTCCCGCAGCAGCAGGTCGCTTTCGTACTGGTTGGGGTAGGGGCTGATGATCAGGTGGCGGGGGGCCGGCACCCGGCTGGGAGCAATACTGAGGCGGGCATCCACGGCCACCGGCCGGCCGCCGGTGAGGATCAAGGGGTTGATGTCCAATTCCGTGATTTCGGGGCAGTCGGCCGCCAGTTGGGACAGGCGTACTAAAATGTCGGCCAGGACGTCGAGGGAAACCGGCGGGATATGGCGATAACCCTGCAATACCTTAAATATCCTAGTTTTTTGAATCAAGCGCCGGGCCAATGGGAGATTCAGGGGGGGCAAATCAAGAGCAAAGTCCTGGAGGGCTTCGGTGTACACCCCGCCCCAACCGAAGAGAAGCAAAGGGCCAAAATGCTGGTCCAGCTTACAGCCGAGGTGCAGCTCCAGGTCGGGCCGCCGCTCCTGGGCCTGGACGGTGACTCCCAGGAGTCGGGTGTCGGGATAGTTTTCCCGGGTTTCTGCGACGATCTGCTCGTAGGCCGTCTTGACTTCGGCCTCAGTCCGGAGATAGAAACGCACCCCACCCTGGTCGGATGTACGGGTGATGTCGGGTGACAGGATTTTCAAGACCACCGGATAACCCAGTTCCTGAGCGGCATGAGCCGCTTCCGCAGGAGAGGCGGCAGCCACGGTGGGATTAATCGGGATGCCGTAGGCCGACAAAATAGCCTTGGACTCCAGTTCCGTGAGGGCGCAAGCTCCCCGTTCCAGACACTGGGTAATGAAGCTGCGGCCCTGCCGGGCGTTGATTTTGACATCCGAGGACTGTTGCGGCGGAGTCTCCTGGATCAGTTCCAGATGGCGGTTATAAAAATACATCTCCATGTAGGTGTCCACCGCCTGCTCTGGGGTTTCAAAGGTGGGGATGCCTGCCTCATTCAGAATTTTTAGCCCCTCCGCCACGTCTTCGCCCCCCATCCAGACCGCTAGAACAGGTTTGCCCTGTCCAGGCAGCAAGGGAGCGATGGCCCTGGCAATACCGATGGGGTCGGTCAGGGCCTGGGCCGCCAGAATCACTATGAGACCATTGGTTTCCGGGGCGGTTAGACAAATTTCCAGGGTTTTGAGGTAATCCTTGGCGGTGGCATCCCCCATGAGGTCTATGGGGTTACTGCGGCTCCAGGACCAGGGCAGAAAATCATTGAGTTGGGCCAAGGTCTCAGAACTCAGGGTGGCCGGCTCCAGGTTCCAGCTGCTTACGGCATCCACGGCCATAACCCCGGGACCACCCGCATTGGTGATGATGCCCAGGGCGCCGCCAATGGGTCGGCGCATTTTTCCCAGGGCCTCGGCGCAGTCGAAGAGCTGGGTGAAGGTATTGACCCGGATGATGCCGGCCCGTCGGAACGCTGCACTATAGGCTGCGTCTTCTCCCGCCAGAGCGCCGGTATGCGAGGCCGAGGCCCGGGCCCCGGCCGGACTGCGTCCCGTTTTCATGACGATGATGGGTTTCACCCGGGAAACCGACCGGGCCGCGCTCATGAACTGCCGGTGGTGGTTGAGGCTCTCCATGTAAATGACGATGCTCCTGGTGTTGATGTCATTTCCCAGGTAGTCAATGAAATCATCGAAATCCAGGTCGGCCATGGAGCCGATACTGATGAAATGGCTGAAGCCCAGATTCTTGCGGTTGGCCCAGCCCAGGATGGTGCTGCAGATCGCCCCGGACTGAGAAATCACCGCAATATCGCCCCGGCGGGCCGGATAAGACATCAGGCTGACATTGAGATCGGTCAGGGGACAAAAAATGCCCATACTATTGGGTCCCAAATACCTGATGTTCGCTTCTTTGGCCGCCTGGGTGATCTGAGCCTCGATTTTTTGGCCAGCCTCGCCGATTTCTCTCCCGCCGGCTGAAATGATAATGGCCGCAGGAACCCCGGCCTGGCCGCATTGCGCCAGCACGCCAGGTACGTCTTGTATGGGGATGGCTATGACAGCCAGGGCGATGGGCTCACCCACCTCGGTAATGCTGTGATAGGCCGGATAGCCGATAATTTCCGGATAGTTGGGATTAACGGGGTACACTGCGCCGGTGAAACCGCTGGTTTTAAGGTTTTCCAGCAGCACCCGGCCGATGCTGTTGCGCTTGTCGCTGGCGCCGATGACCGCCACCGAAGCCGGTTTGAAAAACACCTCCAGGACGTTTTTAGCCATACACTCCCCAAGTTATATGGTGGGGCGGGCCTCCGGGCCCGCTAAAAAATCCAGTATCTTATTTGTTTTATCTCGGGATTGGCTCATGCGAAGACTTTAATCGGCAGTCAGGGTATCCTTAACGCTATTGAGGAACTCCAAAAAACGTTCTCCCAGGTGGGCGGGATAGGACGGGGTTGATGGCCAGATGGCAGGAAACTCGATGACTCCCTGATGATGGAGCCCCAGTTTCAGCAGCGGCGCCGGATGCAGCTGATATAGTTCGTGTAGCCGCAGCAGGAGGTTGCTCCATTCCCAGAGCAGGCTGCGCTGCCTTCCCAAACCATCGGTCTCCTCGGGAAACAAACAGGCTTTAGCTACCTGCTGCCAGATGGCTGGAAAAAGTTGGGCCCCGGCCGAAACCAGGCCGCGAGCCCCCGGCTGGGTGAGAAAACGCCGCTCATCCGCTTCGTAGAGTATAAATTCAGGCCGTGCCGCCATGGCTGCGTAATAGTGCAGAAAACGCCGCATTTCCCCCCGATAGATCAGGGCGGCTACTCCAGGCAGAGCGGTCAGTTTTTTGAAGACTGCCGTACGAAGGTTAACATGTTTTAAAGGCTTGACTTTTCCCCGGATCAAATGGGGGTGATTCATCAAAACCAGGGGATGGCTGAGAGAGTGACACAGGTTGAGGTAGGTTTGGGGCAGGCCCCGGTTGCTGTGCCACCACAAGGGCAGGTCCACCCAATATACCGCCCTTGAGGTCGGCTGCCCCCTTAACTCGTTCTCTAATTCCAAGGCTAATCTTTGGGTGTCTTCCGGGGTGGCTCCGGTGATGCCGAAAAACAGCGGCAGATGCGGCGGCAGGTTCGAAATCAAGCCGGCAAAAAGCTCCAGGCGCACCGAACGGGGGAGTTCCAATGCCTCTCCAACTCCGGGACTACCGGCTACCAGGGCACCCGCCGACTGGATTACCCGGTCTAACAGCCGCACCAGGCTGCCCTGGTCCAGGGTGCCTGTGGGCGTAAGTGGGGTCGCCAGTTCAATGAGCAACCCTTCGGGTAATGGCGGCAGATTGGCATTCATGTTGGCAAGTATGACCGGCAAACCGGTGATTTCCTAACTGTTCGGTAAAATTGAAGACTTTTGAAAAACCCTGTTGGTCTTCCTGATTGTAGTGAAGAATCTAAAGGCTCGGTTTTTTTGTCCTCTCAGAATAACAGTTCTGCTCAATTTTTTCAGAACACTCAAATTAATTTTTCAGCTGAACCCGTGAACCTGAACTCACCTCGTCCCAGCAGATCGTGCAGATGGACGATCCCCAAAACCTTCTGCTGTCCGTCCACCACCGGCAATACCGTGATGGCTTTCTGCTCCATGAATTCCAAGGCCTGGGAAGCCAGAGACTCTGGTCCGATGGCATAGGGCGAAAAGGTCATTACTTCCGCCACGGTTTTGTCCTGAATGGTGGGATATTTTTTCAAACAGCGGCGCAGATCGCCGTCCGTAAAGATGCCCTGCAGCACCCCCGCCTCATCCACCACGAGCGTCGCCCCAAAACCCTTATGGTCTATTTCTTGTAACGCTTCGGTTAACTTCAGATTCTGGCTGACCCGGGGCACCTGCTCGCCGCTGAGCATTACTTCGCTGATGGCCAGGGACAGACGGGCTCCCAGATTGCCGCCAGGATGAAACCGCCTGAAGTCGCTGGCCTGGAAACCTCTTTGAGTCAAAAGCGCCACGGCCAGGGCATCTCCCATGGCCAGAGCCGCGGTGGTGCTGGCGGTGGGGGCCAACCCCAGGGGGCAGGCCTCTCGAGGCACCCCGACATCGATGACCACGTCGCTGTGACGAGCCAGAGTAGATGCGATCCTGCCGGTCAAGGCGATGAGCGGAACCCCTATCCTCTTCAGACTGGGCAGCAGGATGTTCAATTCACTGGTCTCACCGCTATTGGAGAGGGCCAGGACCACGTCCTGGGGAGAGATCATGCCCAAATCACCGTGCATCGCCTCCACCGGGTGTAGAAACAGCGCCGGAGTGCCGGTGGAATTCATGGTAGCCACGATCTTCCGGGCCACAATGCCGGATTTGCCCACCCCGGTGACGATGAGCCGACCTGCGGCTTTAAAAATTATTTGTATCGCCTGGGTGAAATTGTGGTCTAGTTTGGCAATGAGCCCGGAGACACCCTCCGCTTCGATGGTGAGCACTTCCTTGGCTAATTTCAGCAGGTGCGAGGTCTTGACAGGTTTTCTTTTGGTCGCCATGGATGAGATGCCGGGCAAGTCGGCTAATTTTCCTTTTGTTTCTCGTTAAACGCTGAGAGTGGCTTGCTAATCATCCTTCTTCAAGGCCCCGCCCATTATGATCATATCCTTGCCCCGGCCTTTGGAGGAAAACAAGGCGGCATCGGCCAATTTCAGGAGATCAGTTTTATCTCTGGCATCGTCCGGCAGCGTGGCGATGCCATAGCTGGCAGTAAGGTGCAAGTTAAAGCCTTCCTCGAACAGAAAACAACTATGGTTGACCGCCCGCCGCAGGCGGCAGACGAATTCAAAAGCCGAATTTTTATCCCGGTTGGGCAGCAGGACAATAAATTCATCGCCGCCATAGCGGATCAAGCTATCTTGCCGGTCAAGGAGGCGGCCGATCACGCTGGCCACTTCAACCAACACCTTGCTCCCCAGCAGATGGCCGTGGGTATCCACCACCTTCTTGAAATTATCCAAATCCAGGAAGACTACCGAAAGCTGGGAGCCCTCCTGTATAACCCGGTTTACCAGGTCGTCCAGGGTCCAAGTCAGATATCGAGTATTGTAAAAGCCGGTGAGGTCGTCGATGAATGATTTTTCCTGTAATTTTTTGAAATTCCGGACGTTGTCCACGGCAATGGCGATGTAGTCGGCCAGAATATTCAGCAGGGGCAGATAGGTATTTAAAAAGAAATTTTCGTTTTCGATGTTAATAACTTCCAAAACGCCGATAATCTCCCGGCGGACCAGCAGGGGGAGGCAGATGATGGAACGGGTTTCAAAGCCGGTCATATCATCCACCCGGGAACAGAAACGGCTATCAGCGCGCACATTTTGGATAAAAATCGGCTTGCCATCCTGGGCCACGGCCCCGGCAATGCCTTCGCCCACCTTCAGACGCAGGTCCATGATCTGCTGGCCATCCAAACCCACCGCCACGAAAAATTGCAGATCCTGGGTTTCCGGTTCCAAGAGCAAAATTGACCAATTACTTGCCGGAATGAGCTCGTTGAACTTTTCCACCACCGTACGCACTAAAGCTTCCATGTCAAAGGTGGTGACCAAAATCTTGGAGAACTCAAAACAGGTCAGCAGACGTTCCAGTTGGTTCGGATTCGTCAACCCCGCGACTAATTTTTCCGTGGTTTCCATACATTCCCCTGGGGCAATTCTACGATGATTTTGCCGTCATTGCAAGTGCTTTCCACCTGACCGGCCCGGCTTGAATACCCCCCAGGAGAATTCTATCAATAAAAAAAGCAGGGCCAGCCTTGACCCTGCTTGAATTAACCCTTGTTAAAAATCTTCTATTTAGCCTCTCCCGCCACCAGTTGAGCCTGCTGGGGGTGCGGGCCCAGCCAGTTTACTTTGCCGCTTTTAATATCATAGACGGCCCCCACCAGTTTGATCTTGCCGTCTTTGACCTTTTCTCGCAGCATCGGGCTGTTCTTATACGTATCCGCCATGGCCTGCCAGATGTTGGCGGTGATGGCCGCCGACACCAGGGCGTCTCCGGACTTATCGGGGTTGGCGGACTTGGCTTGAGTAACTGCCGGCGCGATAAAATCCACGATGGCCTTGATGTTGGGGGGAGCTTCGCCGCCTTCCACCGCTGCGGTCACGGCGCCGCACTTGGAATGTCCCAGGACCACCACCAGAGGGCTACCCAGATGGTCTACGGCATATTCTATGGAGCCGATATCGGTTATCGTGGCGATGTTGCCCGCATCCCTGACTACAAAGATATCGCCGATACCCCGGTCAAAGAGAACCTCCACCGGCACCCGGGAGTCGGCGCAGGACAACACTACGGCAAAAGGTTTCTGGCCTTTTTCCGCAGTCTGCACGCGCTGCCTGGCATTCTGGTTGGGGCGCTTGACCGCCGCGCTGACAAACCGCCCGTTGCCATCCTGGAGCATTTTCAGGGCTGTATCTGGAGAAACATCACTTTTTTCGTAGGCCACTGCTATTGCTGCGGAAGACAGCAGGAACATCAGGATCAGCCCAAACAGAGAAACTCTTCTCACACAAACCTCCTCAAATCTGTAAAATTATATTTAAGGCGCAGACTACCATAAACCCCCTGGTCAGGGAAGGGAAAAATGGCTGTCAGCGGTCAGCTTTTCTTTCACTATTGTTCCCACAACCACTAACCACCGACCGCTCCCCGCAACACCAGGGCATAATATTCCGGCCGGACTTCCCAGAAACTCACCTCCTGCAATCCTAAAGGCTGATAAAGAGTCGCCAGAGTCTCAGGGGCCAGGCGCTCGGCAGCAGGCGGGCCGTGAGATCCTGCTTCCTGGGGCCATTCCACGATCAATAAGCGGCCGCCTGGTTTCAATACCCCCTGGGATAGGGCCAGCAGCCGGCCGGGCTCGTGCACCTCGTGGAGAATATAAGCCAGGAGGACCCAATCAAAGGCCGGCAGCTCTGTGGGAAGTTCATATTCCCCGGCGGCCATGACCTTTATATTGGCCAGAGCTGCCTTGACCGCAGCTTGTTGCGTCGCGGCCACCATCTCCACCTGGACGTCCACGGCGGTAACAATCCCTGCCTCGCCAACCAGCCTGGCCGCGGGCAGGGCAAAGAAACCGGCCCCACACCCCCAATCCAAAACCTGGTCTCCCGCCTGTACTCCCGCCCGTTGCAGCAGTTCCAAGGGCTTAATCGCCTGTTGTCGGCGCTCGCTGGTCAGCGACCCCATCCGGGCCGGATCGAATCTATGTACCATTTGTCTATCCTTGCTATGATATTATACCTCTGTGGCCACCTGTCCATTAATCCATAGGGTGGGCGCCGCCCACCATAATACGAGCCGCGCCCACTTGCTGATAAATCAAGGTCGTAAACTCCCGACCCCGGTGCGCCAACTCCTCCCGCAGTCCTGCCGCCTCCGCCCGTAAGCCCTGGGCCTGGGGCGCTTCTGCCATCATGGTCAGGTTGGAGAAAATGTTGATCAAACCACCGTGCACCACCGCCTGGGCCAGAAAGCCCATAACCCCGACATCGGCCAGGATTACCGGGTTGCCTTTTTGGCCCAGCAGCAGCGCCCAATCCAGCACCTCCAGCCCCAAGCGGGCCATCTGCCGGGGCGGTTCGCAAGCCTGGGTAAAGGCCCGGGCGATGCGACTTCAGCCCGTTTGGCTTTGTCCGCCTCCGTGTTATGGGGCAGACGCCGGGCTACTACTACTTCGTGGTAGGCCAAAGCATCGGCGTCGATTAAATCCAGGAATCGCTGCCGGGTCCGATCCATCTGCGGCTGCAGGTCTTGCAATAGCTCTTTCTGGGCCGGGTCAGTCTCTTTTTTCAGACTGATCTGCCCGGACAAAGACCCCAGGGCCGCAGCCAGAGCCCCCACCACCGACACTGCACAACCACCGCCGGGCATTGGGGTGCCCTCGGCCAACTGCTCCACAAAAGCCAATAATCGTCCATTGGGGAAAACCTGGTCTGTCCATAGCACCTGCCGTTATGTCATTATTTATACCGGTTACCAAAAAATTTTGCCGAAATAAAAAATTTACCTGCCTTGGGGCCGGGTTGGTGGGGGTGGGCAATTTTATGCGGCTATTAGGGGGACGCGTAAAAATTTTTTAGATTAGAGAAATTTCCTGAAGTTTGCCACGGGCTTCATCAGATAGAATAAATTTGCCCTGATCCCTAGTAAAAAGCTGTTCATGGGCATTGAGAAACTCGATGCCATAGACGGTACCGTCGGGAGCCAGGTCGATATTTAGATCCTCGCCCACCCTTATGGTCTCAACCTGAGCCGTTTTTTCTTGCAACTGCAAGTAGGCAATATTATATCGGGGATCATAGGTGAGCTTCATGGATTCGTCCTCTAAAAATACTTTACCAGAACTGAGATCACAAGCCAACAATCTTCTTCTTGGACTACGAAGGCCTCAATCTGTTTGGCGGCAAAATGGCGACCACGCCAGACCCCTTGAAAAACGAAATTCTGCCGGAAACCCTCACGCCCATATTTGGCGGGGAATCGCCCACCGGTCTGGACTGTGGCAATGACTTCGTCTTCGGTGGCGCCGCGCTCGGTCATTCTTTGTAAGGCATGGGGGTGGAAATTTACTTTCATGACAAACAACTAAACCTCACCGCCGGCGGCCCAAACGGTTGCGCAGGGCCAGGAAGAAGAGGGCCAGTTGGCCTGGGATGACAAGTACAATACTATTGGCGATCCATTGCCCTAATTCGGTTACTGGCTTTGCCCATTCCGGGCGCTGGAAAGTGGCTTTTTCCAGAACAAAGCGGAAGGACTGCCTGAAATCGGCGGGTTGGCCGAAGCCGGTGGCTGTCAGCCCCTGGGACCAGATGAGGCCGGTGAAGGCAAAGAGAAACACGCCAAACCAGGTGAGGGCCCGCAGGGGACGCTCACCGTAACCGTTTAAGGCCCAGTAAAGATTGTACCAGGAGAGAGGGAATCGCCGCCGCCAGGGGCTGCCCAAGCGGTGCATTTCCATTTCGCCGTAGTGGAAGTCGCCCATTCGTTGGAAATCTTTTTTTTCTTCATAGTTAACCTTAAGATCACGGTAGAGTCGTTCAATTTCCTCGTATGAGCCTTGTTTATTCGTTCTTAACACGATTTCATCGTAAACAGTTTGGCGACTTAGCATTTTTTTAATGAACCGAGGAAAATAAGTAAAAAATTGAGGGAAATATTGATGCCATTTGACTTCATGAAACGAGATTTGGCGCAAATTTGTGCCAGAAAGCTGTATCTTTGCTAAAGTTGATTTAGAAAATTTCACTATTGCATTTGGTTCTATTAAAACAGAGAAAAATTCTGCGTTAATTGGTTTTTTTTTATTACTTTCTAATGAATAAAACAAATCAAAATTCATTTTGCCAAAAACTCTTGCACCATTAAAATAAAATTTATCAGTCATCAAATGACTGAATGTAGCATTTCCAAAAAATTCGGAACTCATAAAATTAATGTAATTATTCGATGTTATGCTTTGAAATCCAAAATAATCTTCAAATGTTGTCTGATTGAATGCTGCCCCACAAAATATGTTAACGCCGATAAAACTAGTAGCACATTTAAATAATGCACAACTAAAATTACATTTTTTGTGAAATTGAACATTGTTAAAATCACATCCTATAGAAATTAAAGAATACATTGATATAGATTTTGTTTCATAATTGAATTTAGCAAATGAGAAATCGGCACCTCCGAAGAATTTTACTTGCATAAAATTTACATGTTTATTAAAAATAGATTTTTCAAAATTGGCCAATCCACAAAATTCAACTTCTCTAAAATCCACAGGGCATTCAAATGTTATGCCTTTAAATATTGCATCTTTTAAAAATATCGATTCGTTAAAAATTGCTTTGTTTTCTCCATTAAAATTTTCAAATGAGATAACGCCCGGGAAAATAACCTTTGTAAAGTCATAATCGTTATTACACATTTTAATTTTGATAGCATCACTAAAACTGCCATCCTTATCTTTATCGAGCAGGGAGGAATGGAGTATGCAGAGAGCATCTGGATCTTGCTCCAAAGGCGGTAATGGATTTGCAAAATTATTTTTTCCACATAACCAGCACATATTTTAATAAAATCCTTTTCAATTAATTGATCGAGAACCGCATTTAACTCCAATTCGGCATAGTATTCTTCTTATAATCCAAAAAGGAGGTCCGAGAAACCCCGGCCACTAGGACTATTGAGAACAGCTATAACTTCATAATAGCATCCCGTGGAACATTTATCAAAAGGCAAGACTATTTTTATGGCACCAACTCCGTCTGTTTTGGCGCCTCGGGGCCTAATTGCCGCAGGGGGCGTTCGCCCTCAGGGGTACGCCAGTAGTAGCGCTGTTGCCGGAAGGGCATGAGGAGGAGGTTGTCCAATCGGTTGTCATCGGGCTGGAGGTAGGCGGGGACGCCGATGGTAATCTGCTGCTGGGGAAGGTTGAGGCGCAGGGTTTTGTGGAGGTAATCCCAGCAGCGGCAGACCACCGAAAAGTTGGCATAGTTTTCATTGGCGACGGTAGAGTGGTGGATGCCGTGCATGCGGGGGGTGACAAGGACGTAGTTTAGGACTTTCTCCAGACGGAAGGGCAGGCGCAGATTGGCATGGTGGAACATGGTGCATAACTGGAAGATGATCTCATAAGTCACGTAGGTGAAGAGGGGAATGCCGAAGACCGCCACCTGTAAGACCCGAAGAGGGTGGAGTATAGGACTTCCAGCCAGTGGAAGCGGAAGGAAGTGGAGACGTCCATATCTGGATCGATATGGTGGACGTTATGAAAGCGCCAGAGCAAGGGGTATTTATGATTAATTTTGTGCCAGTGGTAGAAGGTCCAGTCCAGAAAAAGGAAGCCAAGGATAATTTGGAGCCAGGCGGGTAGAGGGACCATATTGAGGAGGCCCAGGTTGTGGGCGGCGGCCCACTCGGAGACGGCTAGGGCGCTGCGGCGGACGATGAGGCCGCCCACGGTAAATACCAGGATAGTCATGACCAGGTTGGTCAGGAAACGCCGACCCCAGGGGCGGGTGCGGCGGCGGAGGGGGAAAATGGCCTCCAGCAGCAGGAGAATCACAAAGGCGGTGATGAGACTGACCATGGCCCCAGTTTCGGGAGTGGGGGCAAATTGGAGAGATGGTCCGATCATTTTGGTGCACCTCAACCGTTGGGAGTTTCCAGTAGCAGCAGACTTTCTTTGTTGAAGTGAGAAGTCTTACACTCAGATTGGCAGCCGGCGAGCTTAGAAGGGAACTGTTTAAACGTCGCAGAATCCTATTAGTCAGATTTAATCTGAGCTTCTAAGCCGCATTCCAGACACAGGTAACGATAGGTTAGATCGTCGCGGAAATAATCCACCTGGCAATCTTGGAAACAGCCATATTGATTCACCAGTTCGACGTTTTGCATCTGGCCCTGATCGTCGCAGGCCTGACGGACAAACTGGGTTTGATTGGGATGGTAGGGGCAGCAAAGTCGCATAACTACTTTTTAAAAATAATTAAAACAAGGTTATTCCTGGAGGTGAGTGGCTCTATTTTGCCAAATAGCTTAAGGCTGCAGTTCCCGAACCTCCAGGTAATCGTCCTCCGAAGCCAAAAAGTTGCGGAAGGAAGCCACCATGAGATAGCGTTCGACGCTTAATTTTAACAGGGCGCAGTCCGGGGCTTGGCAGAAACTGTTCATATAGGGATGTTTAAAAAGATAGAGATTGAGGAACGGTTCAAGCTCAGGAGGTTGGAGTTCGGAGGACGTCGCCAGAATAGTTACGGCGATGGCCTGCTGGAAGTCATCCACCTGGTTTTTACGGTTGTCCACCAGTAGTGAAAGGCGCGGATGCTGCTGGATATTCGCGTACTTATGCGTGTGTCGTTTCGTTGCCACGATAATATGTTTAAGGTCGTCGCTGACGGCAAAGGCCATGAGACTGCAATAGGGTTGGTCAATACCGTAGGTGGCCAGCACGGCCAGTTTTTGAGAGGTGAAGAGACCGCGCAATGTTAGTCGGAGAGAAGCATCGTCCATAAGAACCTCACGAGGATCAGTTAAACAAAAGATTGTCTGAGTTGGGCGGCCTGACGGCGGATGGCCGACATGTGGCCGGGTTGAGACTTTTTAACATTTAAGGCGTGCAGTTGATAGGCCAGCCGGACATTTTTTTTCAATCGGTCATACTGTCGGTCCAGGAAATCCCAATACAGGGTGGTGAAGGGGCAGGCGTCGGCGCCCACGCTTTTATCAGGCTGAAAGGTGCAGCCGGAACAAAAATTACTCATCCGGTGGATATAATTGCCACTGGCGCAATACGGTTTGGAGCCGACGATTCCCCCGTCTCCGAACTGGCTCATCCCCAGGGTATTGGGGAGAGAGACCCAGTCGATGGCGTCCACGTACATGGCCAGGTGCCAGTCATGAAATTTCTTGGGATGGACGCCGAACAACAGGGCGAACAGACCCACCACCATGAGGCGCTGGATATGATGGGAGTAGCCGTAATCAAGGATTAGTTTCATGGTCTGCCGGAAACAATTCATCTGAGTGTCACCGTCCCAATAAAAAGTGGGCAGGTCCAATTGCTGATCAAAATAGTTGAGATCCTGGTAGCCCGGCATATGCAACCAGTATAGTCCCCGGATGTATTCCCGCCACCCTAAAATCTGACGGATAAATCCCTCTACACTATTTAAGGGCGCTCTCAGTTCTTCGTAAGCCGTCAGCGCCGTCTCCAGGCAGCGGCGAGGGTTGAGAAGTTTGAGATTCAGGGGTGCAGATAGCCGGGAGTGATAGAGAAAAGGTTGATCTGTCCACATGGCATCTTCGAATTCGCCAAAATAGGGCAAGCGGTGTTTGATGAAATCCAGGAGAAAGTCGTCGGCCTGGGCTGCGGTCACCGGGAGGGTGAAATGATCCAGGCTGCCGGGATGATGTTGGAAACGTCGGGACACCAGAGTGATGACTTCTTGGGTGAGGGCGTCCGGGGGAAAGGGCAGGGGGGGCGGAATTTCCGGTGGCCCATGGCGGCCGAAGGTTCGGCGGTTAGATTTATCAAAATTCCAAAGTCCGCCCATGGGTTTTTCCTGGGGGGTTAGGAGAATCCGGCGAGAACGGCGCATATAACGGTAAAAATTTTCCTGGAGTAGATTTTTTTTGCCGGCGGCGTGGTCTTGGAATTCGGAGACGGAGCAGAAAAAGTGATTATCAGGGTGTAATTCCAAGGTCAGACCCAAGGCGGCAGCAGTCTGCTGCAAGGCGGTGAGCACCCGGTAATCTCCCGGGCGGACCAGGATCAGTTTTTGGGGCTGAAGACGTCGGACGTCTTGGTGGAGAATCTCGGAGAATGTATTACCTTGGTCGGCGGCCGGGTCAGGGGTGAGCTCGTGGTATTGGACCGTAAGTCCCTGGGTCCGCAATTTCTCCCGGAAATGGCGCATGGCGGCGAAGAAATAGGCCAGTCGCAGCTTGTGGCTCCAGACGTAGGCTGCTTCTTCTTGGACTTCGGCCATCCAGAGCGCGTCCTGGTCAGGGTCGAAACCCTGGAAGACCTCGGAGTTATGATCCAACTGGTCGCCTAAGATCAGGATGAGGTTGCGCATAGAACAGGCATTCTTCAGTCACCTAAGTAAAACTTTGGAACCGAGGTAAAGAGGCTAATCAACGACAACGATACCCAGATAGCCGTCCACCGTGAGAGTATCGCCGGTATGAATGAGGACGGTGGCTTCGGGGACGCCGGTAACGCAGGGCAGGCCGTATTCCCGGGCGATGATGGCGCCGTGGATTAACATACCGCCCCGGCGCTCTACAACGGCCGCGGCCAGGGGGACGACAAAGGTCATGTTGGGGTCCACGGCGTCACACACCAGCACTTCGCCATGTTTAAAATGAGCCAGGTCCTGAAAGGAATGAATTACCCGGGCCGGACCTTGAGCCAGGCCGGGACCGGCTGGTTGGCCGATGAGTTGCCGGGCTTTGATCTGTGGCAGGTCGGAAACAGCAGTGGATCGGTCCGGGGCCTGGGGTTGATAGTGCTGGTCTTGGAGGGCCTGGATGATTTCGGCTTCAGGCAGGTCAGCTGGCACCTGGAGGCCGCGATCGGCCAAACGCCGCCGGGCCTCCTGAAGGGCGCTTAATTCCTGGGTTTTGATGCGGCCTAAGTAAATGTTATCATCATCCCGCAAGCGATAGCTGGCCCGGGCCAAATCGAGGATGTCGGCGGCTTCCGTCCGTTTGACACCGGAGAAACGGCTAAGAAAGGCCTGGACCTGAGCTTCGGCATCGGCAGGAGTGGCAGGTAAGGGGCGGGGTGGGTGCCCGGCCATTTCCAGAACCAGTTGCAGCACGGCGTCAGGGCCTTGACGGCATTGGCCGCCGGTGACCGGGCAGGAGAGGTCGCCATATGTCTCGAGGAAAGCGTCCAGGAGCTGTTGAAAATCGGGTTTCAAACCTTCGACGTCGTTGCGGCGGATTTTAGCGGCGATGTCCGGGTCCTGGCGCACCCTGGCGGCCATTTCGGACAGTCGGCGGTTGCGATCCAGGCTGGCCAAAGGCGTTCCTCCCAGAAGGTTCATAAACTCATAAGGATCGGTCGGGCGCAGGGCATCATTGTAGAGCTGACCGAAAAGACGCATGCCGTGAGCAAAGGGAATGAAATCCCGCCAGTAGACGGCCACCCAATGGGCGTGCATCTCCTGGCGGCGCTTAATTTCAGCAGCCAGGGCGGCATCATCAAGGGCGCTAAGGTCTTGTTGCTGTAACTGTTCAGCAGTGGCCGTCATGGCCGGGAGCAGTTCGTTTTCGAGGCGTCGGCGCAGAATTTTAAGATTTTCGTAGCTGCGGCGCAGGCTGAGATACCAGGGGCGCTGGTCCTGGTCATCAGCGGCCACAGTAGTGATGGGGCGTGACTGGAGCATGTACCAGATACTGTTCTGGAAGGTCCATTCCACGTCCTGGGGGGCGCCAAAGGCTGTTTCGGCCTTGAGCGCCATTTGGTACACCTGCCAGACCTGCTCCGCACTCAGAGGTGGCGAAGAGGCCAGATCTTCCGGAAGTTCTTGCAGGGTAATGGTGTCGCCGTCAGGCTGATAAAACGATGGGCGCTCTGAGGGAGGAACGTGGGCCAGCCGCCTGGAGGAACGGTCAATCAACCACCGATCCGGCTCAACAACGCCGTCCACGAGACCCTGGTTTAAACCGTAAACCGCTTCAATTACCGCTTGGGTCTCATCATTAGGGTTGCGGCTAAAAGCCACCCCCGAACATACTCCTGACACTAGTTCCTGAATGACCACGGCCATGGAGCTCTTTTCAATATCTAGACCCAATTCCTGGCGATAGAGCAAGGCGGCATCTGACCACAGGGAGGCCCAAACCAGCCTGAGATGGTGTAAGATGGCTTCCACCCCGATCACATTGACAAAGGATTCGTGTAAACCGGCGAAAGAGGCTCGGGCGGAGTCTTCTTCAGGGGCCGAAGAACGCACCACCACGGCTCGATCTGTTAAATGATGGCGGAAAAAGTGTTCTAATTCTGCGGTCATGGCGCCGGGCAGGGGGGTGGTGAGGAACAGATTGCGAATCCGCAAAGAGGCGTCCCAGATTTCTTCCCAACGCATCTCTTTGAAATCCTTACGATTAAGTTCCATGAGAATGCGTTCCCGGAGCCCGGTGGCATCAATGTAGTCATTATACGCGGCGACGGTCAGGCAAAACGTTGCCGGGACCTGAAAGCCTTGCCCGGCCAGTCGGGACAAGGCATACCCCTTACCGCCAACCCATGGACGGTCTGCCGGCAGAATGTCTGACAGGGCCAGGAGATAGCTCATGGCGATAGCCGGTATTCTATGACTTTCTGGAATTTACTTACTATATTATATACTTGAACTTGCAATGACATGAGGGCGCAAGAGGGGGATTGGACAAATTCCCGGAGGTGGGGGTGTTTGGTCAAAAAGAGCTGTATTCGGGAGTGCTTTTCGGGGCCGGACAATTCAATTGCTGTCCCGGTGGCCGAAAGGGCCTGGCCCAGGTGAAAGTCAGCCTCCTGATGGGTCCGGGAGTCGATGAGCAGGGCGGCTCGGGGATCAGCCTGGAGATTGGCAAATTTACGAGAAGTGCGGGTGGTGACAAAAAAGAGCTCCCGGCCATCGGCAGTGGCAGCGAAGGCCACCAGGCTGGCGTGCGGCTGTCCCTGGCGGTGGGTAGCTAACACGGCAAGCTTTTGGGATGACAGTAAGGCCTTGATCTGTTGGAAGATGTCAGGCGATGGCGTCGGTGCCGGTTTTCCCTGGGACATGGATTACTTTCCGAGTAAATGGATACTAAAGCCGGCAACAAATTGTATCCGGTTGGGATAGGCTGTTGTAGGGGGGGGCTCTGACCTATCCCTACGAAAAGGTAAATTCTAAGACATATACGGTGATATATTATACAGCTTATTTGATCGAATGTTCAAGAGTGGAAAGATTTTTTCATGAGAAATGCGCCTTGAGATACTCTACGGCATTGCGAAAAATCGTTAAGCCAGCGCCAGGAGGGGCAGAGTAGGGGAGGCCTTGCCGCCGCCAGGCTTCTTTCTGAACGGTCCAGGTGGGATGCTGAAAAGCACTGATATAGGCCTCGGGGTGGGGCATGAGTCCCAAAATACGGCCGCTGGCATCGCAAATGCCGGCGATATCCCGTAAAGAGCCATTGGGATTGTCGGGGAAGCGGCCTTGGGCCAGGTCACCGGCGGGCGTGGCGTATTGCAATACCACCTGCTTGCGATTGAATAATTCTGTCAGCATGTCCTCCTGGGCGAAAAACTTGCCTTCCCCATGACGCACGGGTAATTCCATCCGCTCGATGTCCTTGACGAAAGGACAAAGGGTAGGGCGGACCCGGAGATTGACCCAAGCATCCCTGAAATTGCCGCAGTCGTTATGGATAAGGGCTACCCGCCGTTGGAAGTAGGCGCCGTCCAGACCAGGAAGCAAGCCCATGTTGACCAGGACCTGAAACCCGTTGCAGATGCCGATAATGGCTTTACCGGCCTGAATAAATTCTTTCAGATCTGCTTGCAGGGCCATCTTTAAGCGTAGACCTAGAATCACGCCGGCGCCATGGTCATCCCCCCAACTGAAGCCCCCTGGCAGCGTTAGTAATTGATATGATTGGAGAAGCACCTCCCGTGATATCAACTCATTGATGTGGACCCGGTGGGCTTCGGCGCCGCTTTGATCCAAGGCAAACTTGGTCTCGTGATCACAGTTAAGACCATAGCCGTATAAGACGATTGCTTTTATGGAGTCCATGGTAGTTTAGTTTCGAGTTATTAGATCATTTCTGTCCGGTCAGTCAGAAGCAATTGGGTCACCAGGCTATTTCCGGGAGTTTTTTTTGCGTTGAGACGACTCTTTTTTCTGGGTCCGCTTTTGCTGTTGAGCCGCTAACTCGATGACCTTTTCTTTTTTGATCGACACTTTTTTGGTATCCTTGCGCCAGGCATAAATAATGGGGCTGGCCACGAAGATGGATGAGTAGGTGCCAATAATGACTCCCAGCAACATGGCCAGGGCAAAGTCTCGGATCACCACGCCCCCGAACAAGAAAAGGGCCAAAACTACCAGAAAGACGGTGGTGCTGGTAACGATCGTCCGGGAGAGGACTTCGTTGATACTGATATTGATGGTTTTTCCCAGAGATTCCCGGATCTTGATCAGGTTCTCACGGATGCGGTCGAAGACGACGACGGTATCGGTGAGAGAATACCCGGCCAGGGTAAGCAGGGCGGTAACCACCAGCAGCGTTATTTCCCGGTGCAGGAGATAAAATATCCCCAATACCGCCAGAACGTCATGAAATGTGGCCATGGCGGCCGCGACACCAAAAACGAATTCAAACCGCCAGGCCAGATAAATAATAATTCCCAGCATTGAAACCAAAATGGCGATCAGGGCCCATTTCTGCAAATCTTTGCTCACGGAAGCGCCGATTTCGGAGGTCCCTTCGATGCTAAAACGATTGTTGGCGAGGCTTTGATTGAGGGCCGCACCTATTTCCTCCGCCATTTTGCCCACTGATTCCTCTGATTTTTTTAGCTTCACCATCAAACCCTGACCGGCGTCGGTAGGCTGAATTTCAGCATGCCCCCAACCTTTCTGGTTCATAACGTCACGCACGGCTTCGACGGTAAAGGGTTGCTGGGCCTTGAACTGGACCATGGCGCCGCCGGCGAATTCCACGCCCAGATTGCCCTGGCCTCTGGCAAGCTGGATAAAGGCCAGCAGGCCCAAGGCACAGAGGAAGCCTGAAAAAACAAAGGCATATTTTCGGAGGCCAATAAAGTCGAAATGAGTCTTCCCGAAAAGTTCAAAGAAACTTAACTGGGTCAGCCACTTCTTATAGATGAGATAATCGTAGACCACCCGAGTGCCGTACAAGGCGGTGAAAAGGTTGAGCAGGACGCCGACGCTGAGGGTGACGGCAAAACCCCGAATGGGTCCGGTGCCGAACAGAAAGAGGGCCACTGCGGTAATAAGGGTGGTGACGTGGGAGTCGACAATGGTCAAAAAGGCTTTGTCATAGCCGCCGTCGATACCGGCCTTCAATGGCTTGCCGGCATGAAATTCCTCCCGCATGCGTTCATAGATCAGGACGTTGGAGTCCACGGCCATACCGATGGAGAGAATAATACCGGCAATACCCGGCAGGGTCAGGGTGGCGTGGAACAGGGAAAGCACGCCTAACAACATGATAATGTTCAAGATGAGGGCATAATTAGCCACCAGGCCGGAGAGGCGATAATAAAAAATCATGAAGCCAATAACCAATAAGGTGCCGATGATGCCGGAGATCATGCCTTTATGGATGGAATCGAGCCCCAGGGTGGGGCCGACGGTAATATTCTGGACAACTCTGACACTGGCGGGGAGGGCGCCGGCCCGAAGCACAATGGCCAAATCAGCAGCTTCCTCGGAGGTATACGAGCCGGTGATTTGAGCCTTACCGCCGCCGATACGTTCTTTGATCACGGGAGCAGAGCGCACCACCCCATCCAGAATAATGGCCAGACGGCGGTTGACGTTGGCGCCGGTGATCTGGCCGAATTGCCGGGCCCCGGAGGAGTTAAAATCCACGGAAACATACGGTTCGTTATAGTCACCGATGCGGACTACCGCTCCTTTGATGGCAGCTCCGGTCAATAAAGCCTTTTTTTGGACTAAAATGGGTTGGCGTTTAACGGCCTTGGTGTTCTTGTCGATGGTTTTTTCTATGTAGATCTCGGTATCCGGAGGTAATTTATCGGCCAGGGCCTGATTTAATTCCTCCTTGGTGTAACCAGGTTTTAATTTTCCCTGGGCCAGACCTCGATCGATAAGCTCCTCCAAAGTAAGGCCGTGCTGTTCTTCCACCAATTTAAATTCCAACTGGGCCGTCTGCCCGATGAGATCGATGGCCCGCTGCGGGTCCTGTAAGCCGGGCAACTGAACCACAATCTGATCATCGCCCTGGGGGACGATAACCGGTTCCGTAACCCCGAACTGGTCTATCCGGTTGCGGATTATCTCCAGGCTTTGGGCCCGGGTGTTATCCTGGAGTTCGGTGACCACGCCGGGGCGTAACGCCAGGGTGAACATGACCCCGCTGTCTTGCCGGGACGAGTTTTTGATCTCCAGTTGCGGGAGTTCTTCTTTGATCAATTGGGTAAAAGCAGCCTGCTCATCGGGTTTGGACAGGTTGACGGTTAAGGAACCGCTCTTGTCGGCGGCGCCGATCTGCACATCCAGGCCGCGTTTTTCGGCAATGTCTTTGAGGTCCTGACCTTGCATGTTCAGATTATTCTGCACGACCTGATCCAAATCTACTTGCAGGATGAGGTGAGTGCCGCCTTTAAGATCCAATCCCAGTTGGAAACCTTGTTTCCAGATGTATTGTGTGTACCAATTTGGTAAATTGGGCACCACGGAAGGCAGCATTAACATGATTGACACTAAGGTCAGCAACACCAGGAAGAGAAATTTTAGCCGAATTTTCTTTAACATCCTTCAGACTCCTCCATCCCACAAGCAATGTGCCATTTTGGAAACATCATAAAATAATCAGGCTAGCACAGGCAGGATAAATAATAAGTTGTTCAAAATCGTCAGAACCGACTGCTGACACGGCCGGTCAGGTTCAATTCCACGAGGTCGCCTAGTCGGCTATTCGGAAACTGAAAAAAATTTTTCCTCGGGAAGCAGGACGCAGGTAAGTTTATTCCCATACACGGCCCCGGTGTCAATACCGATTTTATTCGGCAGGACCAGGGGGGTCCGAACCGGGGTGTGGCCAAAAATAACCCGACGTCCAAAATCAAATTCCGAGAGAATAAATTCCTTCCGGATCCATAAGAGGTCTTCCTCTTTTTGAGCGGCTAACGGCAGACCGGGCCGCAGACCGCCATGTACGAAGATATAGTCGTCGGTTTCGTAATACAGCTTTAAGGTGTTAAAAAAATGTTCGTGTTCAGAGGGAAGACGCCTCTCCCGGCGTTCCCATTGATTCCCCCAATAACTGACCGCAGTCGATGCTCCTCCGTTCATGAGAAAGAACATTTCTTCGTGACCCTGCAAAAAATCGAGGAACATTCGTTCGTGGTTACCCATTAGACAGATTATATTCTCAGGATTATACTTTTTTTTCAAGTCAATAATATAATCTACGACCCCTGAGGATCGGGGACCGCGGTCCACG
The DNA here is from genome assembly GCA_963780995.1 of uncultured delta proteobacterium. Taxonomy (GTDB): domain Bacteria; phylum Desulfobacterota; class Desulfobaccia; order Desulfobaccales; family Desulfobaccaceae; genus Desulfobacca. The sequence continues at coordinate 42,771 of CAWAEI010000019.1, read as the reverse complement.
TAATCGCCGACAAACACCAACTGATGTCTTTCCAAATCGGGATTTACCAAATTGAGCAGATTTTTTAGATGATTCAGGCAGCCGTGGATGTCACCAATGGCATAGATCATAGCTTTGCTAAATTATTTCCCAGTTAGAAAATTTTTATTAATTATTGATGGATTCCATTATTCCTAAGCCAAAAGAGTAGAGAGCCGCATCTTACCAATTTCTAGAGCCAGCGGAAGAGTTTCTCTCTTTGGTCAAGACGGGTCAAACCCGCGTCCCGAGCCAGCTGCTGGGCTTCACGATGCTCCTGGGCGCTCAGAAATTTACCCAGAGATGGATGCTGGTTAGCTTGGCCGCAGGGCCGATATTGCCCCATAACATTAATATACGTCAAAGGGGAAATCTTTTTGGCTATAAATTGCATTATTTCCCGGGTGCCCGCTAAACCGTCCGGTAGGACTAAGTGCCGCACCAAAAGCCCCCGGTAGGCGACGCCGTCATCGTCCAGGACCAGGTCGCCCACCTGGCGGTGCATTTCTTTAATAGCCCGGCGGGCCACCTCCGGATAATCCGGGGCATTGCTTAGTTCGGCCGCAACTTTCTCGTCCCAAAATTTAAAGTCCGGCATATAAATATCGATGATGCCATCCAACAGCTGCAGGGTTTCCAGGGCATCATAGCCGCCGGTATTATAGACCAGAGGAATTTTTAACCCTCCAGCGATGGCGTCGGGCAGGGCGGCCAGGATCATGGGAACCTGGTGGGAAGGGGTGACGAAATTGATATTATGGCAGCCCTGGGTCTGGAGCCGCAGCATGATGGCGGCTAGGTCCGCTATCTCAATCTCCTCTCCCTCGCCACCATGGCTGATTTCCCAGTTCTGGCAGAAGATGCAGAAGAGATTACACCTGCTGAAAAAAATGGTCCCGGACCCATGTTGTCCAACCAACGGGTTCTCTTCACCGAAGTGCGGGCCATAACTGGCGACGATCGGTTTGTCGCCCAGGCGGCAAAGACCAAGTTCCCCGTGGCGGCGATCCACCCGACACTGATGGGGGCAGATTTCGCAGGAGAGCATAATGTCATAGGCGACCTCAATTTTGGGTTGGAGGAGGCCGGCGCGCTGGGTTTTTAAGTAAGCAGGTTCTAAAGAAAGCATAAATTAATCATGGTATTATAGCTAAAAGCTTAGAAACTCTCTAATGGTTATTAAACTTATCGATTTAACGAGCTATTACTCTTTACTCTACCAAGCCGGCTCCACCTTCATGGATTCCAGAAGGGATTGGGGCAAATCCCGGACAAACCGGGAGACCGTATTGAACGTTGTCCCCAGATATCTCGTATAACTCACCGCGGGATAGGAGATGTACAAATAGCGTCTGGCCCGGGTGGCGGCCACGTACATCAACCGCCGCTCCTCTTCCAGTTCCTCTTCTCGCTCCTGGGAATAGGCGGAGGGAAACCGTCCTTCCGCGGCCCAGATAATAAAGACCGCGTCCCATTCCAGCCCCTTGGCGGAATGAATGGTGGAGAGAGTCAAATATTCCCCTGGGTCCGCGGCGATTTCTGCCATGCTGTTGGGAGGTTCCAAGGTCAGGTCGTTTAGGAAATCGTCCAGCTTCCGGTAACGGGCAGTAATATCGAACAGTGATTTAAGGTCCTTTTGTCTCTTAGGATAATCATCAAAATGGGTTTGGAGAATTGGTTCGTAATAGGATAGAGCCAGACTCAGCCGGGTGGCCGGACCCAGATCAGGGTTTCGGAGCTGCTCCAGCAGGTCTGCCAGGCTTTCCAGCCCGGCCCGGGCCTTGGCGCTTTTCTGGGAGGATAGCCATTGTAAAGCTCCTTCCAGGGAAAACTCCTCTTGTTTTAATTGGGCCAGGAACTTCTGGGCACTCTTTTTGCCGATCCCAGGGACCAACTGCAGCAGCCGGTTCCAACTTACGGAATCCCGGGGATTGGCGGCTACTCGTAAGTGGGCCAAAAGATCCTTGATATGGGCGCTTTCCATGAATTTAAAGCCCCCGAATTTCATGAAGGGTAGGTGTTGCTGGAGCAGTTCGATCTCCAGATCAAAGGAGTGATAGGCCGAACGGAACAACACCGCTATGTTGTGCAACGATGTCCCCTGTTTTTGCAGTTCAGCCACGGCCTCGCAAACGAATCGAGATTGTTCGTTTTCGCTGCCGGCCTGGAGCAGAACCGGTTTGGGGCCTTCTTTTTTCTGAGTAAATAAACACTTGGTATACTTTTCACTGGCCTCGGCAATGATGGTGTTGGTCAGGTCCAGGATGGGTTGGGTACTGCGATAGTTCTCTTCCAGCTTGATGATTCGGGTGCCCGGAAAAAGCCCAGGAAAATCCATGATGTTGTGAAAATTGGCCCCCCGGAAAGAATAAATGGACTGGGAATCATCCCCTACCGCCATGACATTGTCGTGGGTAAAAGCCAACAGCTTGACAAGCTCGGATTGCAGGCGGTTGGTGTCCTGATACTCATCCACCATAATATACTGGCAGCGTTGGGATAACTCCAGGCGTAGGTCTTCATGATCCCTGAGGAGCCGCCGACCTTCCAGGAGCAGATCGTCGTAGTCCAGGAGATAGTGCTCCCGTTTGTGCTGCCGGTAAAGCTCGTTGAGGGTTGTAATAGTTGGAGCCTGGTTGATAAATTGGGGATATTCCCGGGCCATCAAGGTTTCCAGGTCCAGATTTTTGTTCACCAGGGCGCCGAAGATCTCGACAATGGTCTCCCGCCGGGGAAACTGGCCAGGGCTGGCCTTGATTTCGAGACGGTCCCGCAGTATCCGTACCAGATCCCCCTGATCGTGCCGATCCAGCAGGGTGAAGCCGCTGTCGTAGCCCAAACGGGAGCCGTAACGGCGCAGCCAGCCATGGCAGACTGCATGAAAGGTACCGCCGGCAACCTGCTGCAGAGGCCGATCGATCAGCTGGGAGGCCCGGTGCAGCATTTCCTGGGAGGCTTTCCGGGTAAAGGTCAGCAGCAGAATGTTCCAGGGGGCAACGCCGTGTTCCACCAGATAGGCCAGCCGATAGACCAGGGTCCTGGTTTTGCCGCTGCCGGCCCCGGCAATGACCAATACCGGGCCATCGGTCAGGGTGACCGCTTCAAACTGAGCCGGATTTAAATCTCCCTGGTAATCGATGCGGGAACTGCCAGAGTGAGGAACTGGCCTGCCCGGGTGTGAAAAACTCAGACTCAAGAGAAAAACCTCATCTGTTCGGAGTCTGGAAATAATCGACAATAGCTTCAGTGAGGGCTGGGATAGTATAGGTCTGGGGCTGAATCTGAGCTCGAAGGCCGAATTTTTCCAAAGTTTTAGCAGTAACGGGACCGATGGCGGCGATAACCAACTTGGCTGCCAGCTTCTGAAAGAGGTCCCGACCAACAAGTCGGGCGAAGTTAGTTACGGTGGAGGAACTGGCAAAGGTCAAGACATCAAGATCACCGTTTTGCAAAGCCGCCTGGGCAGCCGGGGACAACTTTGCTGGCGGCGCGGTCTTATAGCTCGGCACCACATGTACAATGGCACCTCTTTTGGCCATTTCTTCGGGGAGAATTTCCCGGGCTTCTTGAGCCCTGGGCAACAAAAGGAGATGGCCGGGGTGAACCAGGGGACTGAGGCTGGCCACCAAGCCCTCGGCCCGGAAATCTGCCGGCACTACATCGGCCACCAGACCTTGTTCCCGGAGCGATTGGGCCGTGGCCACGCCGATGGCCGCCAGTTTACAAGCTCCCAGGGCCCGGACATCCTGGCCGCTGCTAAAGAGCCGGTTAAAAAAGGCCTCAACCCCGTTGGGACTGGTGAAAATGGCCCAGTGATATCGATCTAACTTCTTTAAAGCCTCGTCCAGGGCGGCATAGCCATCGTCCGGGGGCAGGATGTCAATGGTGGGAGCCTCCAGGCAGGTGGCGCCGTATTCTGCTAAAAGTTTGACAAAGGCGCTAGCCTGGTGCCGGGAACGGGTCACCAGGATACGTTTGCCCCACAGGGGGCGGGTTTCGAACCAATTTAACTGCTGCCGCAACTCCACCACGCTGCCCACCACAAAAATGGCCGGCGGCGCCAAGCCGGCTTCCTGGACCTTTTGGGCGATATCCGCCAAAGTTCCGGCAACGGTGCGTTGGGCCGGGGTTGTACCCCGGTGGATAACCGCAGCGGGGGTGGAGGCAGCCTTACCGTGGGACCGGAGTTCCCGGCAGATATCCGCCAGATTCTTAATCCCCATGAGAAATACCAGGGTGCCGGGGCTTTTAGCCAAAACTTCCCAGGGAATGGCACTTTCCGGTTTAGTGGGGTCTTCGTGTCCGGTAATAAAAGAGACCAAAGAGGCATGCTGCCGGTGAGTTAATGGAATACCGGCATAAGCAGGCACCGCGATGGCTGAAGTGACCCCGGGCACTACTTCGAAGGGGATGCCATGGCGTATCAGTTCCTGGGCTTCTTCGCCGCCCCGGCCGAAAATATAGGGATCACCGCCTTTGAGGCGGACAATAGTCCTCCCAGCCCGGGCTTTATCAACCAGGAGTTGATTGATATCCTTCTGGGGCAGGGTGTGGTCGCCCCCTTTTTTTCCCACATAAATAATTTCCGCCTGGGGTGAGGCTTCCAGCAGAAAGGCCTCATTGGCCAGGTAGTCGTAGACGAGACAATCGGCCCGGCGGATTAACTCCAGGCCGCGCACGGTCATGAGACCGGGATCGCCTGGACCGGCGCCGATGAGATAGACAATGCCTGATTGAGGTTTGGTCATAAGATATTAATTTTGTAAGGGTTCAGCTTTATAAAACCGTTCTTTTTCGCTGTAAATACAGCCGCAATAATTTTGCCGGTAGAGGTCCAGGCGCTTAGATTCGCTGATGCCCTCCTGCCAGCCCGGGCGAAAATCGGCATAATAAAAAGGCACTCCCACCTCCCGCCCGATTTGCTCGCCAATCTCTCGGATTACCTCATGCTTCTGAAAGCGGCTGTAGAGCAGGGTAGCGGTAAAGGCCTCGAAATTGCCCTGTTTGGCCGTAATTGCCGCAGCCTGTAGCCGCAGACCGTAACAGTAGCGACAGCGTTGTTCCTCCCGAAAGACCACTAACCGCAGGAACTCTTCTACCTCATAGCGTCCGTCCACCAGGAGGGGCAAGGAAACGGCCGGGGCATACTCTTGCAAAGCCGTCAACCGGCGTTGGAATTCTTGGTACGGATGGATGTTGGGGTTGCAAAAAAAACCATGCACCTTCATCCCTTGCTCACGCAGAACTTTGAGCGGGTAGATAGTACAAGGAGCGCAACAGATATGGAGTAACAATTTCATGAAAAACAGCTCAAAGCTATAGTCGTTGCCAAAAGCATGGTTTTGTTCACCTTTAACCCTGATCTTGTCCCCTCCAGGGAGAGGATCAGCTAAGCAGCAAACCTTAACGCCAGGAACTAATAGCTTATCTTTTACCCGGAAACCGAAAACCCAAAACCGGAAACTCTCTTAGAGACGCATAGTTTGTTGACAGATAGCACCCAATTCGCCGATGTTGCGTACTATGGTGACGCCGGCGGCTTCCAGAGCGGCGATTTTATCCACGGCTTTGCCGCTGCCGCCGGAAATAATAGCACCGGCATGGCCCATGCGTTTGCCCGGCGGTGCGGTCATGCCAGCGATGAAAGCCACCACTGGTTTGGTAACCTGTGCCTTGATGAAGGCTGCGGCTTCTTCTTCGGCCGTGCCGCCGATCTCACCGATGAGAACGATCCCCTGGGTTTGCGGGTCTGCCTGGTAGAGTTTCAGCATATCGATAAAATTAGTGCCGATAATGGGGTCGCCGCCAATGCCCACACAGGTGGATTGTCCCAATCCCCGCAAGGTTAATTGATACACCGCTTCATAGGTCAGGGTGCCGCTGCGGGACACCACCGCTACCGGTCCTTCCTCATGGATCGGGCCGGGCATGATGCCGACTTTGGCTTTGCCCGGGGAAATTATGCCCGGACAATTCGGGCCGATGAGGCGGATGTCCGTGCCCTCCATCCGCCGGGCTACTTTGACCATCTCCAGGGTGGGAATACCTTCGGTGATGCAGACAATGACTTTAATACCGGCGCCCGCGGCTTCAAGAATGGCGTCAGCGGCAAAGGCCGGGGGGACGAAAATCAAGGAGGTGTTGGCGCCGGCTTGGGCCACTGCATCTTTGACCGTATTGAATACCGGCACCTCGTCCATCTTTTGGCCGCCTTTGCCAGGCGTTACACCCGCCACCACCTGAGTACCATAGGTGATGCACTGCCGGGCATGGAAGGAACCTTCTTTGCCGGTGATGCCCTGCACCACCACACGGGTATTGTTATCGACCAGAACGCTCATCGAAAACCTCTTTCACTTGGGATAATTTCTTTACAGCAGAGATATCTCTTGTCGACAAAGCTCACCCTCAGGCCAGGGCCGCCACTTTCTTTGCGGCATCCAACATATCTCCGGCCACGGTGAAGTTCAGCCCCGAGTCCCCCAACAGATTACGGCCGATTTCGCAGTTGGTCCCTTCCAGGCGGATGATGATGGGGACGTTGACCTGCACCTGTTTGGCGGCTTCCATGACTCCTTCAGCCAACACATCACACCGGAGGATGCCTCCAAAGATGTTAATCAGAATTGCTTTGACCCGGGGATCCGACAGAATAATCCGAAACCCATTGGCGATCATTTCGGCGCTGGCCCCCCCGCCCACATCCAGGAAATTAGCCGGTTCGGCTCCCGCCAACTTGATGAGATCCATGGTGGCCATGGCTAGTCCGGCGCCGTTGACCATGGCGCCAACAGTGCCGTCCAAGCGGATGTAATTCAGGTTATGCTTGGTGGCTTCCAATTCCAGGGGGTCCATCTCATCAGGGTCTTCCAGAACAAGTAGTTCTTTATGACGGTAGAGGGCGTTGTCATCAAAGGTGACTTTGGCGTCCAGAGCCAACATCTGCCCGTCGGCGGTCACTACTAAGGGGTTGATTTCCACCAATGAGCAGTCATAGGCCTGGAACATTTGATATAAATTCGTAATAAAGCTTGAGGCGGTACGCAGCAGCGCCGGATCAAGACCGACGCCAAAGGCCAGGTTGCGTCCTTGATAGGGTTGTAGTCCTACGGCAGGATCGATGATTTCCTTGACAATCAATTCCGGGGTCCGGGCCGCCACCTCTTCAATTTCCATCCCGCCGGCCGCGCTCATCATGATCACCGGTCGGGCCTGGGCCCGGTCAATAACCACCCCCAGATACAATTCCTGTTTGATATCCAAAGCTTGTTCCACTAAAACTTTTTTTACCAGACGGCCTTCAGGACCAGTCTGGTGGGTCACCAGGTTCATCCCCAGGATGGCGTCTGCAAACCTTGACACTTCGGACAGGGAAGAAGCGACCTTGACGCCGCCACCTTTACCCCGGCCGCCGGCATGAATTTGGGCCTTGACCACGAACCGGTCTCCGCCCAAAGATTCGGCGACCTGAAAAGCCTCATGGGCGGTGACGGCTACCCCGCCCTGGGGAATGGGTACCTTAAATTTCTCAAGGAGCTGTTTGGCTTGATACTCATGAATTTTCATGGTCCATCCTTTCCGGAGCTAAACTGTCGCTGATTGATCATAACAAATAAATTTATTGTATTCCCTAAACGGGGTCAATGATAAACGCCGGGATCACCCGAAAGACTTAAAACTGACCGGCATTATTATATAATCGGTTGTTTAAAGCGGATTTCCAGTCCCCGGCGGTTTAGGTAGCCAAGAAACAGGTCCACAAAATTCTCCGCCGACTTTTCCCACAAATCAGCATAGTTGGAGAATTCGGGAGGAATTTCTTGCCTGTTTTCCTGGACGAATTCATGTTTCAGGCCTTCCAAGTCAACATATTGCAACATCAGTATCTGCCTTTCTCGCTAACCTTTAGTAAAGCTCACATGGAGAAATTGAGATTCATAACCTTATCAGTATCTTTTTCCCGCAATTGCAGTCTTAATTGTTTCGGAGTGCCTGCTTCGGCAGGGAAAAATATAATTCCCTGGGAAATTTCCTGAGGTTTGATAGGATTATTTTTTAGGGACCGGTTAGAAAGATCATCAGAAATCTGGCGCGCCACATTAGAATCCCCGGCGCCTTGCCCAACCCCCAAAACTGCTCCCGCGGCAGCCCCGGTGACCGCTCCACGCATGGCATAATCTCCGGCGCTGCGGCCGGCCGCGACCCCGATGGCGGCGCCGATAACAGCTCCGGCGGCGCTACCCCAAAAGGCTCCTTTCGCCAATCCTTTGGCGGCTTCCTTGAAACCTGTAGAGCGTTGCACCCGTTCATAGGCGCTCTGGTTGTCCAAAACCGGAAACAATTCCTCCCGGTCATTCACCAGAAACGTTTGGGAAGCATTTATCTGAAAAGTTTGGGGAGTTTGATTATCAAACACCACCTGCACCGGTAGCAGTCCGGCTTTAATGACATCGAACCCAAACGCGGCCTTGGCTTCTTCTTCATTCTGCCAACTGAAGGCCGCGACGCTCAGACCATTCAGGTTCTGGACGTTGGTATAGGCCTGGGGCAAACGGAACGGCGTCGCCTGTGGTTTGTACGTTGAACAAGAGGTAATGAGCACTAATGCCAGAAAAACAGAGAAGGAGCACAGGATCATATTTCTTAACCTCTGGTAACCATCAAAACATTCGGTAAAAGCTATTTTGATGGACGCTGACTATTTCAGATGCATTTGAATTCTTTCCAATTCCCGGCACTTGCCATTGCCCTCGATGTCCAGGACCACTCCTTGCAATTGAATGTTGTGGCTGGCTACCTTAAATTTCTGGGGCAGGTGGGAGAGAAAACGATCAATAATCACCTGCCGTTCCATACCAATGACCCCGTCGGCGGGGCCAGTCATGCCGGCGTCAGTAAGATACCCGAGACCACCGGGTAAAAGGCGTTCGTCCGCGGTTTGCACATGCGTATGAGTGCCGATCACGGCACTGGCCCGTCCGTCGAGATACCAGGCCAGGGCCAGTTTTTCGCTGGTAGCCTCGGCGTGCATATCCACTAAAATAACCTTTACCTCCGGAGGTAAGGAGGCTAGTTCACGGTCTGCTGTCCGGAAGGGGCACTCCAGGGGATTCATAAAAATTCTGCCCTCCAGATTCAAAACCGCCGCCGACTCGCCGGCAGCGGTTTCAATTATGGTTAGACCCCGACCAGGCGTCCCGGCCGGGTAGTTGGCCGGTCGCAACAAGCGGTCGTTGGTTTCTATGTACGATTGAATTTCCTTATGTTTCCAGATATGGTTGCCTGTGGTCATAACATCGATTCCCATCTGGAAGAGTTGTTCCGCCACTTCAGGGGTGATGCCGATGCCGCCGGAGGCGTTTTCACCGTTGGCGACCACCAGATCGATACGATATTTGTCCACCACCTTATGGAGCAGTCCCGAGATAGCTTTGCGGCCCGGCGACCCCATGATGTCACCTACAAAAAAAATCCTCATTGACAACCCTGTATCCTGACTTCTGCCAACCCCATAACCTTTTACTCAAAGCGTCAAAAATTGAAAAGCTAAATCTTCCTTAATCCGGAAAAAATTAACGGGCATACTCCACTGCCCGGGTTTCCCGGATGACGGTTACTTTAATCTGGCCGGGATAGGTGAGTTCCGCCTCGATTTTTTTGGCCGCATCCCGGCATAACAAAAAGGCCTCTTCATCGTTGATCTTATCACTGTCAACGATGAGGCGAATCTCACGGCCGGCTTGAATGGCGTAGGTTTTGCTGACGCCGTTAAAATTGCGGGCGATCTTTTCTAATTCTTCCAGTCGCCGGACATAGGTTTCCAACATTTCCCGGCGTGCTCCCGGACGGGCTCCCGATAAGGTATCCGCAGCCTGAACCAGGACTGCCAAGACAGATTCGGGCGGAATGTCTTCATGATGCGCATGGACTGCATGTATTACCTTGGCGGACTCTCCGTACCGTTTGGTTAACTCCGCCCCTATCAAGGCGTGAGGCCCTTCGACTTCATGATCCACGGCTTTGCCGATATCATGCAGCAACCCGGCGCGTTTGGCTTGTTTGACATTCAAACCCAACTCCGCAGCCATAATACCACATAAGAAACTCACTTCAATGGAATGTTGCAGCACATTTTGGGCATAACTGGTGCGATACCTCAGTTTCCCTAACAATTTGATCATTTCAGGGTGCAGACCATGCACACCGGCATCAAAGGCGGCTTCCTCGCCTGCTTCCCGGATGTTGGCTTCCACCTCCTGGCTGACTTTTTCCACTACTTCCTCAATGCGGGCCGGATGGATGCGGCCGTCAGTAATCAAGTGTTCCAAAGCGCGGCGGGCCACCTCTCGGCGGATGGGATTAAAGGCTGATAGGATAACTGCCTCGGGGGTGTCGTCAATGATGACATCAACCCCGGTAGCCGCCTCCAAAGCTCGAATATTTCGTCCTTCTCGTCCGATAATCCGACCTTTCATCTCTTCGTTGGGTAGATTAACCACCGACACGGTCTGCTCCGCAACATACTCGCTGGCATACCGTTTGATGGCTAACCCTATTATTTCCTTGGCTTTTTTGTCGGCGAATTCCCGGGCTTCAGTCTCAATGCGTTTTACCAGGCGGGCCGCGTCCGTTCGAACTTCCCTCTCCAGGGTTTTTAGCAGGAGATTGCGGGCTTCCTCAGAACTTATCCCGGCCAACCGTTCCAGGTTGATTCTTTGTTCCCGGATAAGACCTTGATAGTAGGAATCCTTTTCTTTGATCTCCTTATCAAGAGTTTCAATAGCTTTCTGGCGATTACTGAGTTCGGCCTCTTTGCCGTCCAAGACCCCGATCTTTTTTTCTAAATGCTCTTCTTTCTGCAGGAGGCGTTTTTCCAGGATATTGAGTTCCGAACGGCGTTCTTTACTTTCCTTGTCAAATTCCACCTTCATTTGGAAGAGTTGGTCCTTGGCCTGTAATGCCGTTTCCTTTTTTAAGGCCTCGGCATCCTTACGGGCTTCGTCTAAAATCTTTTTCGCCAGATTTTCCACCGAATCAATCCTTGATTCGATGATCATGCGGCGTAGATAAAAGCCGGCGAGGACTCCTATAACGCCGCTCAAGCCCACTGCCAACAGAGAAATGGATTCCAGCGGCAATCCCATTGGTTTCTTCCCCTTATGGATATATGAATAATCGCCTGCCCGCTTAGGGCAAAACGAGAGATTGTGAAAAAAATTTCAAACGTTCGCTTGTGAAATGGACGATAACACGAGATCGGCTACCAGCCGCACGAGGATGGTAATAAGGGGCGAGAAAAGCTGAATGATTGCTTACAAGGGCTCAGACACAGGCAAAATAAATAGAAAACGACAAACTTTTATCCTGATGTAAAACCTCCTCTGAAAACTTTTGGTATCATTCTGCAACGTTGTCCAACTCCAATAAATGGACAACATTTTTTATATACAGAACCAGTAGGGTTCGAGGGTGAATAAAATTATTGTCAACGAGTACTATATGAGCCATTCCTTCGGGCATCCCTTATTCTTTCCGGTGCGGTTCCTTTAAACTGCTTATATATTCACTCCCCCGCGAAAATGACGTGTTGACAGCACGTTCTTGAACCGAAGTTAGTCAAGTGGGTCTACCATGGTTCTCCTTTAGGCTCTCCCTGGAAGGGATCTGCGCACCGGAGTCTGACTGGTGTCCCGGTTCAAAAGTATTGGATCAAAAATGGTCCTGCCAATCACTTTCACCGCAGGGGAAGTGAACTTCTCGTTTCGATCAATTGAATCAGATGCTTGGACTTTGATTCGATCTCCTGGCGGAGATGGTGAAATTCCTCCTTCATTTCAAGATAATCAAATGCAATGTTCAGGGCTGTCATTATGGCAATTTCTTCACTGGCGGCTTTTGGCAAAGCTTTGCGGGTTTCTCGTATTTTTTCTTCAACCAACTGAACGACACCCTCAAGTTGTAATTGTGAGGTTTCACTCTTTAAGGTAAGTGGCCGTCCCAGGATTTCAAAATGTATGGTAATTGGCGTCGAAATAGACCAGTCTCCTATTTCTCTTTACCCAGCACTTCTAATTTATTTAATAACTGGTCGATCCTCTGGCGCACCGCATCTCTCTCTTTGTTCATTTTACCGAGAGCTTCCCGCGTCTCTGCCAAGGCCTTTTCCTGTTCCTCCAACATCTTCATAAGCGTGGCGTTTTCGTTCTGCAGAGTTTGGTATTGACCCAGAACCTGCTCCAACTTACGCTCTAAAACCTCAAATAATTCTAAGGCCACTTGAGCTTCCTTTCTTTTATATCATGTTTAGATTTTATTCTCTGAAGATAAAAAGTCAAGGTATTTTCGAGAAATAGTCGTATACCCGGGAGGGCTGCGGGGCGGGTAAAACCTAGAAAGAGATGAGGCTAACTGAGATTCTTGGGGCCCAAAGCCGGACACGGACATGCGTCGTGTTGGTGGCAGCCGTTAACTGCTGGTGTTGCCAGAATTTTTTGGCTGACGCCTTGACCAAGTACCAAACGATTGCCGTTTAAACTCACGATCAGCGAGCGGCCATTATTTTGACAAATAATTAGCCGCTGGCCTGGGAACAGACCAAGAGCCACCATACGGTCCTGCAGTTTCCGCCCTCCGATAATGGCGGCGATGACGGCACCCTGTCCCGCCGTAAAAGCGGCCAGCGCTTGAACTTGTGGAGAGAGCGGATATGCCACCTGCTGGTCAGACATACTTAGACTCCTGGTCCCCGGCGGGATGGTGTTTTTGACAGCGTGGACAATAACCCTGTACTTTTAGAACATGTTTGGTGATGTGGTAATCATAATTGCTGGATAATTTTGCTTCTACGGCAGCCATCAGCGGTTCTTCAAACTCCACCATGGCCCCACAACTGAGGCAGCGTAAATGACAGTGGTGTGGTTGGCCATAAATCTGTTCGTAGTGCCAGTGTCCATCCACAAAATTTACTTCTCGAATAAGCCCGCAGTCTACTAACAAGGGCAACGTCCGGTAGATGGAGGCTTTGGAAATTTTCTTGCCTTGGGCCAAGAGCCGCAGAAACAACTCGTCGACATCGAAATGCTCTCGTTTACGAAAGATTTCCGCCACGATATTTTCCCGTTCCGGCGTTTGTCTCAAACCCCGGGAGCGGATAAATTCTTTGAAAATTTCTAATTCTGGCGGCATATCTTTCCTAAAGAAATTGAGAACCATTAGCAATAATTTAACGCTAATTATGATTTTGTCAAGCCCCACCCTTCTTAAAAATGTCGTTGATAACCCATGCCCTCTTTTACCCGGGCCTGAGCTAATTGATGGGCGGCTGCTCTGGGGTAAAGTTTTTCTTCTTTTACCAAGCGCAAGACTGCCTGGCAGTTTTCCTGAATTTTTTCACTTATGGCCCCAAAGGCCTCGGCAATGGAGCCATGTCGATATTCCACCGCCGTGCTAATTACTCCTCCAGCGTTGACAATAAAATCTGGCAGACTGCAGACTCCCTTATCATAGAGATATTTTTCCGCTTCCAGATCAACGGGGATGTTTGCTCCCTGGAGGATAATCCTGGCCTGAAGACGTGGGGCATTATTCATGGTAATGACGTCTGGCCGGGCTGCCGGAACCAGGATGTCGCAGGGCAAGGTGAAAATTTCTTCTGGTGGTATGGCCTTGGCTTGCAGATAATCCTGTACTTTGCCCTTATTCTCCTTGATAACGATAAGTTGCGGCAAATTTAATCCCTGGGGATTGTAGATTGCTCCCGCCGAATCGCTGGCTGCGACCAAAACACAACCCCTTTTCTCCAGGGACTTGGCTGCCGCTTTGCCGACGTTGCCGAAACCTTGTATTGCCACTCGGGCGCCCAATAGACTCATGGAGAGAAATCCGGCCATCTGCTCCGCCGCCACCGCCAGTCCGAAACCAGTGGCGCCTAGTTCATCCAGAGGAATACCCCCGGTTACTTTGGGTCGGCCCGTGCTGCGCCTGGTTTCATCGTAGATAAAGGCCATGCAGGTTTCATCCGTCCCCATGTCCGGACCCGGGATGTATTGGGTGAGATCGGCAATGGCCTGGGCAAAGGCCCTAATTACTCGCTCTTTCTGGCCCATGGGCGCCATTGGATCAGAGATGATGCCAGCTTTGGCCCCCCCGTGCGGCAGGCCGGCCGCGGCATTTTTCCAAGTCATAGTTCGAGCCAAACGGAAGACTTCTTCGGTGGTTACATCCGGCGCCATCCGGATCCCGCCAATGGCCGGTCCCAAGGCGGTGTTATCGATGACTACTATTGCTTGTAAAGGTAACCGAGGCTCATAGATGTGGACAATTTTAGCCGGTCCCCATTCGTCGGCAAATTGGGCGAAGAAATTGGCTTCCATGGTTGATTCCTCTATGGATAATTATCGCGTGGTAATGTTGGAGAATGAGTGATGTTCGGGCAAGAAGCCATAACGGGGTCTTTTCTTGAGGTTACCGTTCCTGGCTCCGGACGGCCAGCCCCACCGCCAAACGGCATATCACCAGGAGCAAACTAATATTGTTATAATAACACATTGCAAATTATATTGTCATTAGTCGAAGTAATTTTTATTGATTATGCTTCAACGGCCGTGCCAAGATCAGTTTTTTTGGGGAGGTTGTCCTTCTTCCGCCTTCACTTTGAGATGGCAAGGACATCGGGGTACGAAGGATCTAAAAAAAAACAGGTGGGATTGCTAACTTTGGGATGATGCTTGCCACCTTAAGATTTTTGTGGTAGAGAATATTTTCACAGGCTGTTTTTGATAAGTACTCCTGAATCATCTTTGGGGGATGTGGGTATGAGCAGAGGAGTAAATAAGGTCATTCTCATCGGCCACTTGGGGTCAGACCCGGAAGTGCGCTACACTGCCAATGGCGCCGCCCTGGCCCGTTTTAATCTTGCCACCAGCGAAACATTTAACGATAAAGACGGCAACCGCCAGGAAAAGACTGAGTGGCATCGAATTATCGTCTGGCGCAAACTGGCAGAAATCTGCGGCCAATATCTCTCCAAAGGGAAACTGGTTTATATTGAAGGGCGGCTTCGGACCACATCGTGGGAAAAGGACGGGGTCAAACGTTACACTACCGAAATTGAAGCCCGGGACATGCAAATGTTGGGGCCGGCTGGAGAGCGGCCACCCAAAGAGTTGGAAGAACCTTTCCCGCCACCTCCAGGCGGACCTGCCGAAGAGGATGACTTCCCCTTCTAACCCCTGCCGTTCAGGGGAATTAGGCCGAGCCATAATTCTGAACTATGCCATCGACACGTAAAACAAAACGTGACCAGATCATCCAATTGTTATCAGCCGGAGACATCCCGGCGGTGGCGGACCTCACCGCCAATACCGGTGGTGTGGTCACAATTTTATTACAGATGCTGTTCGAGCCTGACAGCTTGCAACATTGGCGGGCCACCGAAGCTATCGGCTATATTGGAAAAATCCAGCCAAAACGAATCAAAGAAATCATACCTCGACTACTCTGGTCGTTAAATGAAGATTCGGCCAGCTTCGGCTGGGGCGCCGCCGCCGTCTTGGGCGAAATCGGCAGAAATAATTATAAGATCGTCGAAGATATAATTCTCATGCTGTTCAATTTTCTGGAAGAGGATTTCACTCGGGAGGGCATGCTTTGGGGTCTGGGACGTCTCGGGCAAACTCACCCCCAGGTGGTGCAGCAGGCTGCACCCCGCATCCGGGCATGTTTGGCTGATGCCAACCCCCAGGTAAGAACCTACGCCGCTTGGTGTTTGGGTATCATCGGGGAGCAGCAAGCCGCAGCTGAACTCCGCCAACTAACGGCTGATCCCCAACCGGTCAAGCTCTATGAGGCCGGTAACTTAAAAAAAACCACCGTGGGCCAGGTAGCCCGGGAAGCGCTGCAGCGCCTGGAATCACCCACCCCAGCGGACACCTAACTTAGTGATATAATAAAAAAGAAAGGAAAGAGTAACATGTGGTTTGGCATTTTATTATTCATCGTGGGAGTGTACATCGGCTACAAATACCCCCAACAGGTCCAAAATGTGGTTGATTCCGCCAAGAAGATGTTTGGTGAAGTCAAAGACAAAGTAACCAAGAAAAACGAACCGCCCCAGGCCTAAACCGCCAACCCCAGGTTGTCGGAGAAACAGTCACCCGCGTCTCCTGATTGCCAAAAGGTTTGTCTTTTGTTTCCTTTCGAGGGGAAGGGTAAGATGAAAGGTGAGCCGAAAATTTTTTGGGCAACGACGATAACCAAGGTAAACTGGTAGGGGAAAGGCGCACCCTCAACCTTCCCCTCCCTTCCTTATTCAGATGGTACGCAACGCCAGAACCGTACCATTTCTACCGGTGACTTTATCCCGGCGGTAGGAAAAAAAATCTTTTTCCTGGCAGCGGCTGCATAAACCCGCCAGCTGGATATGTTCCGGCCTGATGCCAGCGTTTTTCAGTTGGTCACAACTGAGCCGCCAGAGATCAAAAAAAGTCGGGCGGACTTGATATGACCATAACTCTTCGGGGATTTCCTGTTTGTAGTTGATGAATTCGGCGCAGCAGGGTCCCAGCGACGGACTGATCCCCGCCCGGATGACCTCTGGTCGGCTGCCGAAGACCTCCTGTAACTGCCGCACCGCCTGCCCGATGACATTTTGCACGTTGCCCCGCCAGCCACAGTGGATATTGGCTATTACCCGCTTTTCCGGGTCATAGAGCGCCACCGCCTGGCAATCCGCCTGCTTGATCAACAGCCCTATCTCGGGAATGTCAGTGATAAGAATATCGATCCCTTTTACCTCTCTGACTGACTCAACTTTTTTCTTGTCCGTGAGGATCAGGGTGTTGGCCCCATGGACCTGGCCGACGCTGATAAGTTCCTCCACCTCCATGGCCTGTCGCACCAAAACGCGATTCTGACTCACCCGGTCCGCTGCGTCACCCACCGAAAAACTGAGATTCAGGCCGTCAAACGGGGGCTGACTGACTCCGCCGTGACGAGTCCACACCCGGTGCTCTAATTCCGGGAACTCATCCAGTAACGTCCAGCGAAACCAGACCAGTGCATCCTGCCGGACCCGCCTGAAGTTCATCCCGGCCACGTTGTTGCCTCCGAAAATCTGGGTGAAAAGTTTTTAGCATGGGATGACCGCTTCAGAAAAAAACGATATCCGTTTTCATAATATCATCAATAAATCGCCGCCTATTCAGGAAAAAATTAATAATTCATCAACTTTTGTATCATATTTAAAGTCTGGCAGAAGACCAGCAGTTGGCAAATTACATTCCAGGAATAACTGAAGTTGATATAATATATGCTTTATAGGACCAGAATAATGGATAATTTTAGCCTCGCTGAGGTCACATTTTATCCCTTTGAGCCATTGGGGCATATAATTATATTGGACACTCTCTTTACCAACTTCTTTCTCTGAAAGAAACAACATCAAAATTCTGAAAATGAGTTCATCTCCATCATTCATGGGCGGCTTTTGCTTAAAAGCCTCCCTGAAATTATTACGAAAGTAGAGATATAAAGGAAAGATTTCTTCTTTGATCATATCCATGAGTATGTGGGGAGAAATGCGATAGATACCGGTGTTGATCCAGGAAATCTGTCGGTGCTCTTCCAAGATGGGTAGCGAAGTTCTGTCCTTTAATATTTCTGTAAGGTAATCGTGAATTTCCGGGTTGGGCCATTGCTCCAGGACGTTTGCCAGGGAAAAAGGCGCCTCCGGCCGACCGAAGGTGCTGATGGAAAGTTTATGAACCCAAAGTATCCATGTCCAGGTGCAGATAATCTTTAAGACCCAGACGGAAAAAGGGGGTAAACTTGGGGATCACAGTGGCCAAGGCCATAGATTTTTTCATGGTAGGCAGGTCATAAAGGTCGCGAAAGAGAAGGCACGTTTCCCGGGGGAAAAATATTCATAAAAAAGGTTGCGTTTCAACCAGGGAGGTATGGTTTCAATAAATTGTCTGATGGAGTTGGAGTTACTGCAGACGATTATTTCCGTATCTTCCAAAAATAGCAAGGCGTTATAAAGATAATACTTATACATCCGCGGGCAGATCCGATCCGGAAAGTGAGGTAGGCTAAAAATCGGGTAGACTACCGGCAGGCCTTTCATGGCACCGGGTGGGAGTCGGTGGGCCTGGCCGAGGCCGGTTCAAAGCCGTTAGCTAAAAGCCAATTACTTGCGAAATCGTCGAATAGCCTGATTTCCTCAGGGCTCAGGAAACTCTCCCATTTACCGATCTCCGTATCTTCCAAAAATCGCAAGGCGTTATAAAGATAATACTTATACATGCGCGGGCAGATCCGTTCCGGAAAGTGAGGTAGGCTAAAAATGGGGTAGACTACCGGCAGGCCTTTCATGGCACCGGGTGGGAGTCGGTGGGCCTGGCTGAGGCCGGTTCAAAGCCGAGAGCTAAAAGCCAATTACTTGGGAGGTTCTTGCAAAACTGTTTCATAAAGGTGTTTTTTGAAAGAAAATAAGCTTCATGAACGTTTTCTCTTGTGCTAAGGTAGTTTTGAGAGAAAAAACCAGAGCATAGGGAGGCGCCCATGAAGCTCAAAGAAACAGTATCATGGATAATGGGGACTTTACAACGGCATTTATTTCCTCGCCTGGAAGAATGTTGGGAGCGTTCCCTAACTGATAAGGAGCAGCAATTAGTCAGCATCTTGGAACTGATCCAAATTGAGAAATTTGTCGGCCAGCCCCGGCCGAAGAGATGTGGCCGGAAGTTGTGTGAACGCCGTGCCATGGCTCGGGCCTTTGTGGGCAAGGCGGTATATAACCACCCGACCACTCGAGCCACCCTTGAGGCCTTGAGTGCTTCGCCGATTTTCAGGCGTATTTGTGGCTTTGTCAGGTCTGGCGATATTCCCTCCGAGGCCACTTTTTCTCGGGCTTTTGCGGAGTTTGCTGAGAAGGGGCTGGGAGACCGGGTTCACGAGGCCATGGTGGAGCGATGTGTGAAACCGGAATTGGTGGGGCATATCAGCCGGGACGCCACAGCCATCAGAGGTCGGGAAAAACCTGTGGTCAAGCCGCCGGTGGAGAAACCGGCTCCCCGGAAAAAAGGACGTCCCCGTCGAGGGGAGGTGCGAGAACCCAAAGCGGAAACGCGTCTGGAGCGTCAATGCCGGCAATCTGCCGCCGAGGCTCTGGCGGAACTGCCGGTATACTGTGATGTTGGGACGAAGAGGAATTCTCAAGGGTATAAGGAGAGTTGGAGAGGTTACAAGCTGCACGCCGACGTCAATGACTGCTGTTTGCCCATCAGCGTGGAACTGACGGCGGCCTCTCTGCATGACAGCCAGGTTGCTATTCCTCTGATGAAAATGACCAGCGAGCGGGTAGATTACCTGTATGATCTGATGGATGCAGCCTATGATGCTAAGCCGATCTACGAAGTTAGCCGCACTCTGGGGCATGTACCCATCATCGATAAAAATTCCCGGGGGAAGGACGTTATCCCCATGGCCCCCCATGAGGCGGTGCGCTATCGGGAACGGAGCGTGGCAGAGCGGTTCAACAGTCGGCTGAAAGAAGAGTTTGGGGCCAGAAACGTGATGGTTCGGGGAGTAAAAAAAGTCAGGCTTCATCTCATGTTTGGTGTCATCGCCCTGTTTGCCGATCAAGTGCTCAAGCTGATAAGCTGAGCTCATAAGGGATAACAGAGTTTTTTTCGACAAATACAGGTGAGGTATGTCCATTTTTGCACAATTTTAGCGAATTTTACTAACTTAAACTAAAAATCACGGCTTCATTGACTTGTTACTTCCGATTGATGGCCGTGGTCCTGTATTGACAGCTGAATTCAATCAATTTTGAAAGAGGCTCATTTTTTAAACGCTTTTTCATCAATACCAATAGCCGGAATGACTCGCTCCTGTTTACGTTCTAACCCCCTGGCCACGGCTCGGCTCATAACGCCCCACACCTCCTCCCAGTTAAGCCGTAAAAGGCGGCAGGCTCCCTGGATAGTGGCACATTGTTCAATAACATCAACAACAAAACATTCAAAAAGAAGGGTAAAGCGAGAACGTGGTTCTGACCAGGGAACCTTGACCTGTAATACCCCATGTTCGGGACAATCAATCCGTGGGATACGAGCATGCAGAAAAGTCCGAAATTGACACGTATCCATATGGCGCCAGACCTTTCCTCCGCATGGTCCCGGCAGGTGAATGTCTGGCTACACTTGGGGCATTCCCAATGGACGCCAAAATCATGCTCGATCCAAATATCAACCCTTTGCGCCGCCACCTTCAATTCAACTCTGGATACATACCAAGGACTTTCAAGCCCCAAAATCTGTTTATAAAGCTCGGTGTCACGCATCAGAACCCCCTCCTCGGGGATTCTTTATATCACATTACCACCCACGGAAAAGTCGGAAGGACCAAATAATGAAAGATCAGCCATATGTCAATCGCAAATCGACATTTCTGAGGTTCTTCCTTTCTCATACTTTATTGGGGTCGGTTCTTCCTGCCTAACCACCCCCGGATGAACTCCAGGATCAGGCGGGCGTTTTCCATGGGACTTAGAGCTATCGTATCCAGTACGATCTCTGGGGTTTCCGGTGGTTCGTAGGGATCGTCTATGCCGGTAAGTCCCCGGATCTCCCCCCGGCGAGCCCTGGCATATAATCCTTTGGGGTCGCGTTGCCTACAAATCTCCAGGGGAGTATCCACAAAGATCTCAACGAACTGATCAGGACCCATCATCTCTCGTACTTCCTCTCGGGTTGACCGATAGGGGCTCACCGTCGCGCAGATAACGATTCCCCCATGCTCCACGATGGCTGCGGCCACGAAACCTATTCGCCGGATGTTAACATCCCGGTCCTCTTTACTGAAACCCAGTCCCCGAGAGAGGAGAGTCCTGACAACATCTCCATCCAGCAGGGTCACCGGACGTTGATAAGATTCAATGATCCGAGTCAGCGTTTCCGCCGTGGTGGTCTTTCCGGCCCCGCTCAGGCCGGTAAACCAGATACAAATCCCTCGGTGATTTTCCGGTAGGAGGGTTTCAGTTTGGTTAGTTAAAACCACTGGCCTTCTCTGAGTTTTAAAGTCCCAAAAGCCACTATCGGTAATTTTTGGTTTGGACACGATCCAATATCCTTTCAGTGTTGGAAAACGAGCTTTTCTTAAGTATAGGCTTAGATAACTCAGCTTACCCCTTAGATTTTTTAATAAGCTTCTTGCTCTTGGAAACTTTCCGGGAAACAGTCCGTCCTTTTCCACTAGATTTAGTCGTTGAAGTTTTCTTAATTTTCTGCACTTGAAACTTTTCCTTGGGAGTCATGGTTTCCTCCGTCGCCGTCGAAGCCGTTAATCCCAGAAACATATTAAGGCCTGAGGCTCCTGCTGCAACATACCTAAGCTCCAAGGCCTCCAAGAACGGCGTCCGGCCCCGCCAGAACGGAAAACTCCCTAGACGCTTGGGCAAAGAGGCTGGCACCGGTGGGAGGTTTACCTCCCCGAACAGGTTTTCCGGTAACTCTTGACCGCCCCAAAAAGCAGCAGGCTCCAGGGACAGCGGTTCCGGGAGAGCCGCGGGACCTCCTCTGGCGTCGGTTCACCGTGACCGGCTGGCGAGGCGGCCTTGCCGCCCAACAATGCACAAAGTTCCTCACGGTCCAGACCGCGCAATTTGAAAATCAGAAAGGGGTCCCGATCAAATTCTTCGCCCAGCAAATAGAAGACTGCGGCCACATGTTTGCAGGGGTTGGACCAATCCGGGCAGGTGCAGTCGGTTTTAAGGTCTTCCAGCCTGTGGGGGAAAAGCGTGAGCTTGGCATCGGCAAATATTTCCTCAAGGTCCTGGGGCATCTCCCCAGCCAGCAGCGTCGCCATGGAGAAGAACCGGTCCGCTAAGGTCCCGATGATCTGGAGCCACTGAGCTTGTGACAGTGGGTTCAGGAGGATTTCCACCTTGTAGGGATAGGAGCGCGATCCCTGCACCGTGGCCCTGACTTTGCCCTTTTCGATCTCGATCTTAACCACCTGGCCCGAGCGGGCGTAAGACCGTCCCCGGTTCAGACGCTCCCCGATATTGAAGCTCTCCAATACAGCAATCCAGCGTTTGCCCCACCAACTGTTCACCAGGGCTCCCCGTCGTGATTGCGCCTTGATCCCCCCTTTCACCTCTTTTGGGGGTTTGGGGGTGAAATAACGCCACCAAGCCATGTCACTCTCCTATCGCTTCCCGGCGCAGGGCCATGATTTCTTTGAGGCTGGCGTTGGATAGTTCTGTCAGCCAGCCCTCTCCGGTCCCCACCACCTTTTCCGCCACTTCCAATTTGCGCCCGATCATTTCGTCAATCTTTTCTTCCAGGGTGCCCAGACAAACAAATTTGCGGACCTGGACATTTTTGGTTTGGCCGATGCGGAAGGCCCGATCCGTGGCCTGGTTTTCCACCGCCGGATTCCACCAGCGATCAAAATGAAAGACTTGGTTGGCGGCAGTCAGATTCAAACCGGTCCCTCCAGCCTTCAAAGAAAGGATAAACATGGACAAACGGCCATCACCGGTCTGAAAGCGCTCCACCATGAGGTCCCGCTGTTTTTTTGGGGTGGCCCCGTGCAGGAATAAAACTTCCCGTCCGAAGGTTTCCTCGAGATGCCGCTGCAGGATCTTGCCCATTCCGGCGAATTGAGTAAAGATCAGGGCCTTGTCACCCACCTGCAGCATTTCTTCCAGCATCTCGGTCAACCGGGCCAGTTTCCCTGAACGCCCGGTAGTGAGGGAATTGTCACTCAAAAACAGGGCAGGGTGGTTGCAGACCTGCTTTAACTTGGTCAAGGCACCCAGAATGGCTCCTTTGCGTTGGATACCCTCCAATCCCTCCAGAATCTGGCCAACCTCTTTGACCACTGCCGCATAGAGAGAGGCCTGCTCTTTAGTCAACGGGCAGAACACCTTCATTTCCTGCTTTTCCGGCAGATCGTTGATGATGGCCGGGTCGGTCTTCAGCCGGCGGAGAATAAAGGGGCTGGTCAGGCGTTGCAAGCTCTGGATTGCCTCTGGATTTCGGTTGGCCTGTATAGGAATGAAGAAGGTACGTTTAAATTGTGCCTGGGTCCCCAGAAAACCGGGGTTGAGATATTCCATGATGGACCATAGGTCCCCCACAGTGTTCTCCACCGGGGTGCCGGTGAGGGCCAGACGGTATTGGGCTTGCAGCGACCGGGCTGCTTCAGACTGTTTGGTCTCCGGATTTTTGATATTCTGGGCTTCATCCAGGATCAGTCCGGACCAGGAAATGTCCTGAAAAATCTCCACATCCCGGTGCAGCAGGGCATAACTGGAAATGACCAGGGCTTGGTGCAACACTTTTTTGGCAAAGGACGCGCCCCGGCTACGGCCGCTGCCATGGTGGACCATAACCGGCAGGTGAGGCGTAAACCGGGCTGCCTCCCTCTCCCAGTTGCCTACCACAGATGTGGGACAGACCAATAATACCGGTCCGGGACGATGCTCCTGCCATTCCCGGGCGATTAAGGCCAGGGCCTGGATGGTTTTACCCAGTCCCATGTCGTCGGCCAAACAGGCCCCCAGACCCCACTGCCGTAAGAAGTACAGCCAGGAGTAGCCCTTGGCCTGATAAGGTCGCAGACTACCCTTGAAATGTTCTGGAGCCGGCAATTCCTCCAGACTAGCCTGGTCCGATAGTCGGGCTAAAAGATCGCCCAGCCAACCTTCGGCCGTGACTTCTGCCGGGGCCAGGCGGGTGGGACCCGGCATGCCCCCCAGGGACATCTGCAGGAGTTCCCGGGCACTCGTTCCCGTTGCTGCCTTTTTCTGCCAAAATTCCAGGGCTGCGCTAATTTCTGCGGCATCCACCTGCACCCATTGGCCCCGCAACTTGACCAGAGATGCCTTGAGATTAACCAGTTCCCTGAGTTCATCCAGGGAAATAACTTCATTTCCCAGGGCCACCTGCCAATCGAAATTAAGGATTTGCTCCAGATTCAGGCTGGCCCCGCCTTGCATGGTGGGAGTCTTAACCTGAGCCCGGACCGAAACGGACAATTTGTTGCGACCGCTCCACCAGGCCGGCAGCATCACCACGAACCCGGCCTGCTCCAGCAACAGTGCCTCTCTGGTGAGAAAAGACTGCGCCCCGGGGGTGTCCAGGTTGTGACCGCAGGGCAAGGATGCTTGCAAACTGGACTCGATGGCCGGAGATATGCGGGCGCTCTGGGCCAAGGATACCAGCAAATATTCCCGGGCGTTACCGTTTCCCCGGCGGAGCCAGGTTCCGGCCGGGCCTTTGCCCCCCCAGGCGTCTGGCACCGACAGGAGGAGACTCGGGTCGTCCACGGCCTGGAGGAGATACCGGACAAACCAAGTTTCCTCACCAGGTGAGTCCGATTCCAAGGGCTCCGGCTCTTCCAGGCGGAAGCACAATCGAAAGGGGGCTTTGGTGGTTACCGACAGGGGGCGTTGCCATTTTTCCAACTCGAATTTAAGCTGTGCCAGCTCGCCGGGATTACCGTCTATAACCCCGGTGGGGGTGCCTAAAGCCTCGAGCCATTGGTCATGGACACTGTCAAAGCTTTTTTTGCGGCCAGGGCCGCGGCCCCGGCGCGGCGACTCAGGCTCAGCAGGGGCCGTGGGCGCCAGGCGCACCAGGTGGTCCACCGCCTGGTGAAGAAATTCTAAGAGCACTGCCGATGGCGAAGAGACCGGTGGGGCAGCTGCCTCTCCGGTCAATGACCGGCAGGCCGAAGGCATGGCTGCCGCCAGTTGCGCTGCCAGGTGTTGGTCTGACCCGGTTATTAGGGGCTGCCAACAGGCCCGATAGACTCCGGCAGTTTCCTCCACCCCGGGGAGAAACTGCTGGCGGGCCACCAGGGATCCGGCCCACCGCCAGGCCGTGGTCCAAAATCGCACATCTTGTCCAAAAAGCACTCCCGGTGCCAGAATTTCTTTCCCTACACAGGCACAGAGAAACTCCACGCTGTGGCCCAAGAAAGACGGATCACGTTAATTTTCCAAGGAGCAAGCTTCGGGGGGCGGTTAAGGGGAAGCGGTTCAGCAATCAGCGGGCTGCCCGGCGCCGGCTGCTTGTGAATGGTCGGGAGCCAGATAATAGCGGTCTGGAGAAGATCATGGCCGGGGCGCCAGGCAAGGCCGGCCTCTTTAAAGGCCTGCCGTAAGCGGTCCTGGCAGGCCTCAAAGGGGAGGCATGGCGTTTCCGAATGCCCGGTTCTGGGCTCTTTTGACCTGGATCGGGGTGCCTCAGCGTTAGCCGGAATCTCACCCCATAAGAGAATCTGGCCGGTTAGAAAGCCTGCATGCAAAAGGATCACTGCTAAATCTCCAGAAAGCTTTGTCCTAAATCGTTATGGACAGCGAAGGTTGCTCGAGATTTGCTTAGGGGCAATAAGGATCTATGCCGGCATGAGCTCCGGCGGTGGCTTGTCATTCACTCAAAGGGACCAAAGAGGTATATCTTAGTATCTTGTCCATATTTACCATAAAGTCGCCCAGGGCTCAAAGAAATATGCCCGCCACTTCAGAAATTAACCAGGCAAGCAGATACTCTCTCGAGCTCACTTTTTATTGCTTAATATTGGTCGGGATAAATGGTTTGCAGCCTCCAATTTCTAAAACCAAATTCGGATAGGTAATTATAGAAAATAATGGTTCTTCCTAATAAATGTAATGAAATACTCGTTTAAATTTGGTATATAATTTGACCCGAAGCTTGATTAAAGGTATGTTTTGTTCTTTACAGTTACCCCATTGTTTTGGAGCCTAATCAGCTGCTTTAAGATAACTCACCTGCCGCGGCCCAGGCCTGGGGAACTGGATATCGGGCCGCGACGATTTTACTTAATTTAACCGTCCTGGCGGATTAGCCGCCTTGAAAGGTTTCCTATGCTCAAGACCATATACCCTGGCTATCGGAGTCTTCAGCAATTTACCCGGGTCGGCTGCGCCATTTTCCTGCTTCTGGTTGTGGCTTGTGGCTCCAAGGATCAAGCTGGAACTCCGTCAGGCCTTCCCTCTCCGACTGTGGAGGTAGCAACGGTTTCCCTCAGCACCGTCCCTATTTACGGAGAATACGTGGCCCGGACCGAGGCCCGCCAAACCGTGGAGATAAGGTCCCGGGTGGAAGGATTTCTGGAAAAGGTTCTCTTCCAGGAAGGCAGCCAGGTCAGGGCCGGACAGCTTTTATTTGTTATCGACCAGCGGCCCTATAAGACGGCCTTGCAAGATGCCCGGGGCAGCCTGGCCCAGGCCCAGGCCTCCCTGGGAAAGGCCCGGAAGGATGTGGAGCGTCTGCAACCGCTGGTAGCCGAAGACGCCGCCCCCCAGATGGACCTGGACAACGCCGAATCCGCAGTCCAATACAGCCGGGCTTCCATTGAAAAGGCCAGGGCCGCCATTGCCAAGGCCGAGCTGGACCTGAAATTCACCGAAATCCGCTCCCCCATCACCGGCACCATCGGCAAGGAAGAGGTCGCAGTGGGCAACCTGGTCGCCAGAGACCAGACCCTTCTGACCACAGTGTCTTCCTGGGATCCCATGCGGGTTGTCTTCAGCATCAGCGAGGCTGACTACCTGCTCCGGGCCCAAAGGTTCCATGAAGGTAATCCGTTCATTCCGGAACAGAATCCCGCACCCTTCGAATTGCTCATTGCCGATAATTCCGTCTTCCCGTTCCGAGGCAAGCTCAGCTTTGTGGACCGGGCCCTGAATCTGACCACCGGCACCCTGAATGTCTATGTCAGCTTCCCCAACCCCAATCGGCTGCTCCGGCCTGGGCTCTTCGGCCGCGTCCGGGTCCTGTTGGAGGAGCGACCCAACACCCTGTTGGTGCCCCAGAGGGCGGTGCAGATCATGCAGGGCGTGCAAAACGTGCTTGTGGTGGGCAACGATGACAAGGTGGCCCTCCGCACCGTCACCCTGGGGGAGCGCTACCAGGACTTTTTCATTGTCACCGAGGGACTCAAGCCCGGTGACCGGGTGGTGGTGGAAGGGCTGCACCGGGCCATCCCGGGGCAGCAGGTAACCCCCACGGCACAACCTGTCAGCCAGGAAAAGAAGGGAGGCTGAGGGCTGTGTCTAAATATTTCATCCATCGCCCCATCTTTGCCATAGTCATCGGCCTGGTGATTGTCATTGCCGGGGTGGTGGCCATTTTTCGCCTGCCCATCGCCCAATATCCCCCCATCAGTCCTCCCACGGTCACGGTTGAGACCTTTTTCACCGGGGCCAGCGCCCGGGTAGTGGAAGAAAATGTCGCCATCCCCATTGAGCAGGAGGTAAACGGCGCCGAGAACATGATTTACATGTCCTCCAACAGCACCAGCGACGGCCGCTACTTCCTCACCTGCACCTTTGCTGTGGGCACCGACATCGATATCGCCCAGGTGGAAGTGCAGAACCGGGTGAGCCGGGCCAACCGGGCCCTGCCGGCCGAGGTAATAAACTTTGGCATTACGGTCCAGAAAGCCTCGCCGGACATGCTCCTGGTCGTGTCCTTATATTCCCCGGACGACACCTATGACGATTTGTTTCTCAGCAACTATGCCTCCCTGAACCTGTACGATCCCATCGCCCGCATTTATGGCGTCGGCAACATCGCCATCGTCGGAGAACGGGAATATGCCATGCGCCTGTGGGTCAGGCCCGACAAGCTTGCCAGACTGGGACTCACGGCCCGGGACGTCGCCCAGGCGGTGCAAGACCAGAACCTCCAGGCTCCCGCCGGCCAGGTAGGCCAGCCCCCCGCCAAGACCGGTTTGAACTTCCAGTACACCGTGGACGTCAAGGGCCGTTTGACCTGACCAAGGAAGAATTTGACAATATCATCGTCCGCACCCTGCCGGACGGGTCTATCCTGCGCGTCCGGGACGTGGCGGAAACCGAGCTGGGTGCCCGGCGCTACACCTCCTTTTCCCGCCGGGCCGGTAAGCCGGCCACCACCCTGGTGATCTACCAGCTGCCGGGGGCCAACGCCCTGGACGTGGCCGACAAGATCCGGCCTTCATGGCCGAGGCCAAAAAAAGTTTCCCGCCGGGTCTGGAATACGAGGTCTCCTACGACAACACCCTGTTCGTCCGGGCCGCCCTCACCGAAGTGGTGTTTACCTTATTCAAGGCCCTGAGCCTGGTCATGCTGGTTGTCTTGATCTTTCCTGGGAAACTTCCGGGCCACGTTGATCCCCTGCCTGGTCGTGCCCATACCCATGATCGGCACCTTTGCCGTCTTTGCCGCCCTGGGGTTTTCCATCAACACCCTCTCTTTGTTCGGCCTGGTCCTGGCCATCGGCTCCGTGGTGGACGACGCCATCGTGGTGGTGGAAGCGGTAAAGTATAAGATGGCCGAGGGCTTAAGTCCTCTCGAGGCCACCGAAAAGGCCATGGACGAAGTCTCCCGGCCCATCATCGGGGTGGCCTGCGCCCTCCTCGCGGTCTATGTCCCGGTGGTTTTTCTCGGGGGCATCGTCGGCCAACTCTACCGGCAGTTCGCTCTCACCCTCTGTTTTGCCGCCATACTGTCCATCCTGGTGGCCCTGACCCTCACCCCGGCTTTATGCGTCAAAATCCTGCGCCCCAAAAAAGACCTCAAGGGTCCTCTGGGGGCCTTCAACCGGGGCTTCAATCGGCTGTTCGACCGCACCACCACCGGTTATCTCAATGGCGTAAAATTCTTTATGCGCCGCCTGGCCCTGGCCCTGGTTCTTCTGCTCGGCAGTATATCTGGGCGCCGGCAGTCTCCTGCAAATCTTGCCCGGGGGATTGGTGCCCGATGAAGACCAGGGGGTCGTGTTTGCCACCTTCAACCTGCCGCCGGGCGCCTCCCTGGAACGTGCCGACGCGGTTCTCACCCGGGCCGAACAATTTGCCGCCCAAGTCCCGGGCATCCAGACTGTCCTCGGCTGGGGCGGCTTTAATCTCATGACCAACACCTTCAGCTCTGATGCCAGCACCCTGGTCATGACCCTGGCCCCCTGGGATAAGCGCACCTCTAAGGACACCCAGATCACCGCCATCATGCAGCGCCTGCGCCGGGAGTTCGCCGGCTACCCCGAGGCCCGGGCCTTTGTCTACTCCTTACCCTCGATTCCGGGCATGGGCAACGTCAGCGGCTTCCAATACCAGCTTCAGGACCGCTCCGCCCGCACTCCCGAGGAACTCTTTCAGGCGGCCCAGAATCTGGTGGCCGCCTCCTCCCATGAACCGGCCATCGCCGCCTTATTCAATACCTTCCAGGTCAACGTGCCCCAGGTGAAACTGGATATCGACCGGGACAAGGTCCAGACTCTCGGCATACCCCTGAGAAATGTTTTTGATGGTCTGCAGCTTTACCTGGGCGGCTTTATGATCAACGACTTCAACAAATTCGGCCGGGTCTACCGGGTCATGGTCCAGGCCAAGCCGGAATTCCGCCAGAACCCGGACGACATCGGCGATATTTATGTCCGCAACACGGACGGCCGGATGGTACCTCTGAAAACCCTGGTGCAAGTCAGTACCCAGAGCGGCCCCATCCACATCAATCGCTACAATATGTTCCGCTCCGCCGAACTCTCCGGCCAGTACGCGCCCGGCTTCAGCTCCGGCCAGGCCATTGCCGCCATGGAGCGCCTGTCCAAGGACCTGCCCCGTGGTTTCGGCTATGAATGGACGGGGCTGGCCTACCAGGAGAAGCTGGCCGGTGGTCAAGCCGGCTACATCTTCGCCTTCTCCGTGCTCTTTGTCTTCCTGACCCTGGCCGCCCTCTATGAAAGCTGGGCCATCCCCATCGGGGTGCTCCTGGGTCTGCCCATTACCGTCTTCGGTGCCCTTTCCGGGATCTGGCTCTGGGGCCTGGCCAACGATGTCTACGTCCAGGTCGGCATCGTCATGCTCATCGGCCTCAACGCCAAACTCTCCATCATGATCGTCGAATTCGCCAAAAACAAGCGGGACCTGGAGGGCTATTCCACCTTTGAGGCCGCGGTGGAGGGTGCCCGGCTTGCGCTTCCGGGCTGTGCTCATGACCGCCCTGGCCGAAGTCTTCGGGTTGATGACTTTGGTCTTGTCCACTGGCGCCGGCGCCGCGGCCCGCTTGTCTGTGGGTATTACCGTTGTGGCCGGTATGGCCACCGCCACGCTCCTGAGCCTGTTCTTCATTCCGGTGCTCTACTACGCCGTCCAGACCTTGGTGGATAAGTTACAGGGGCCCCAGATCGTGCCAGCCGGTGTCCCTCCGGACCCGGCCAACCCCGCCGGCCGGGGAGAAGGAGGGCGGCCATGAAACAGTTGATATTGCTTTTGCTCGGCGCTCTGCTCCTCAGCGGCTGCCTGGCCCCCAGGTACGAACGCGAGGCCGGGGAAGTGCCCCAGGAGTATCGCTTTCAGTCTCCTCAGGCTCAGCCCCAGCCCGATCTCGACAGCCTGGCCGACCTGACCTGGTGGCAGATGTTCGACGACCCGGCCCTCCAGAACCTGATCCGCACCGCCTTGGCCCAAAGCTACGATGTCCGTCTGGCCATGGCCCGGGTGGCTGAAGCCCGGGCCGCGGTGGGGGTGAGCCGTTCCTTTTGGCTTCCCCAGGTGGGCGGCACCGCCCTCTATCGACGGGATAAAATCAGCCGCACCAGCATCTATCCGCCTCTACCCGCGGGTGTCCCTGCGGTTGACAGCCTGGCCCAATTCAACTTCGATCTCTTCTGGGAGATCGACCTGTTCGGACGTCTCTGGAACCTGACCAAGGCCGCCCAAGCCGAGTTTTTTGCCTCCGAATGGGGCCAAAGGGCCGTCTGGGCCACCGTCGTGGCCGACGTCGCCCGGGCTTACTTCGAGCTGCGCGCCCTGGACCGCCAACTTGAGATCGCCCGGTCCACCCTGATATCCTTTAAGAAGTCCCAACGCCTGGTCCAGCTGCGTAACGAACGGGGCCTGATCTCCAAAGAGGAAGTCGCCCAGGCGAACGCCTTGGTGCATACCGCCGGCGCCCGGATCCCCGACCTGGAGCGCCAGATCGCCCAGAAAGAAAATCAGCTCAGCATCCTGTTGGGGGACAACCCCCAACCCATCCGGCGGGGCAAGCCTTTGACCGCGTTGGTGGTGCGCCCCCAGGTCCCCGCGAGTCTCCCCTCCGCCCTGCTGGAGCGGCGCCCGGACATCCGCCAGTCCGAGCAGGTCCTCATCGCCACCAACTACCGCATCGGCGCGGCCCGGGCCAATTTCTTCCCCCGCATCGCCCTCACCGGCCTGGCCGGCACCCAAAGCATCGACTTGGGGCGCCTGTTCACCGGACCATCCAGCATCTGGAATATCGGCCCCACCATGACGCTGCCGATTTTCACCGGCGGCTACAACTACTTTACCCTTCAGGCCACCCAGGCCCAACAGGAACAGGCCCTGGTCCTGTATCAATTCACCGTGCGCCAGGCCTTCCGGGAAGTCTCTGACGGCCTCGTGGCCCATACCAAGTTCAAGGAATTCCGTCAGGAACAGGAAGCCCTGGTGCAGAGCTATCAAATGTACTCCAAGCTAGCTGCCAAGCGGTTTAAAGGCGGGCTCGAGTCCTTCCTGACGGTGCTGGATTCCGACCGCCAGCTTTTCACCGCCGAACTGGACCTGGCGACGGTGCAGCGTGACCAACTCCTGACCCTGGTCCAGCTCTACAAGGCCCTAGGGGGCGGCTGGGAACCCCTCCGACAGCCTGATCCGGCGGCGCCATCGGTCCCCCACCCCAACACTTCAGGGAACCGATAACCAAAGCCTTTACCTTTGTGCCTCTTGTTATGGATACTAAAAAATAGTATATTGTATGGCATGGACAGTTACTGTCTTTAAAAAAACGCAAAAAATAATCCGCCGCCTGCCCCGTAGAGTGCAGGATATCTTGATAGCTTTACTACATCGTGGAGATTATGTATGTCGGCACCCATGAGGACGCCCCTTATTGATACCGTGGAACTGCGGTTCATTGGCCCGGCAACCCGGCGCCAAGAGGCCATCGAGGCCCTCAAAACCATGGGTTTTATGGATGTGGCTGATTCCGTTCCTTGGCGGGAATGTTTTCCGGACCTGCGCCCGGAGGAATTACCGGGGCGAAGTTTGCGGGGCGCCCGCGTCAAAGAAGGCCTGACCCAACGAGAGCTTGCCCACCGCACCGGCATCCCGCAGCGGCATATTTCCGAGATGGAAAACGGCAAACGCCCCATCGGTAAAGAGATGGCCAAGCGGCTGGGTAAGGCCCTGAACCTCGATCCCAAGGTCTTCCTTTAGGCAAATCCCACCGGGGATTTTCTGTGCGTTGGTCCCCATAACTTTGACCCCTGGAAGCAAATGGTGGAAGACCGGTCAGGAAGCTTTCCCAGGGGGGTGAAATGGTTCCTGCTAAATAAGCTCTTTCAAATGCGGTCCGCCGAAATCGCTCGCATGGAAGGCGTCAAATATCCTTCAGAAGTCCGCGGCCTGATTATCCGGGTTTCCGATCAATTAATACCAAGATGCGTTCTTATAGGTAATATGATAGACTGTTCCCAAAATAATCAAGGGGGCAGTCATGGGAAAAGTTACCAAAAGCATCCCCCACCTTTCCAAAGAGGAGGTTCAGGAGAGGATCAAGGCAACGGTGGGATTTTGGCGAGTGCAAAAGTGGCTGGTTATTTGGAATGCTTTAGTTGATCCTCGGCCTGCCGGGGAAATTGCTTTGCACACTGGGCTTGCGGAGCAATCAGTTCACAATCTGATATCCCGATATAATCGCTTGGGCCCGGAAGCAGTAGAGGGGCCGGGGAAAGGTGGCCGGCGCCGCTCCTATCTAAGCTGGGATGAAGAAACTTCTTTTTTAGAATCATTCAGACAGGCGGCTCTTATCGGTCAGGTCGCTACTGTTGCAGAAATCAAGGAGGCTTTGGAAAGACGTATCGGGAAAAAAGTCCACAAGACCACCGTTTATAGGCTACTTAAACGACAGGGTTGGCGGAAAGTGGTTCCCCGACCGTTCCATGTCGATGCCGACAAGGAGGAGCAAGAGGCTTTTAAAAAAACTTCCGAAAATAATTGCTGAAAAACTGCAGGCAAGAGACCTGGAAGATAAACGTCCGGTATTACTTTTTGCTCAAGACGAGGGACGCGTTGGCCGTATCAGTGATGTCAGGCGTGCCTGGTCGCCTCTGGGAACGAGGCCGCAAGCACCCAGGCAGATCATTAGAACTTATCTTTATGTCTTTACGGCGGTGTGCCCAGCCTTGGGGAAGATGACCTCCCTTATCTTGCCCTGGGCTAATACGGCGATGATGAACCTCTTTTTGAGACAAGTGGCGGATTATTTTATCCTCATGCTAACAGATCAGGCCGGTTGGCATACATCCCAGAAATTGGAGTTACCTGAAAATATTAGGCTAATTAAACTACCGCCGAGAAGTCCAGAGTTAAATCCTGCCGAACATATTTGGGAAGAGTTACGGGAGAAGAATTTTGCCAATAAGGCATTCAGGGACCTCGATGAAGTAGAGGATAAACTTTGTCAGGGTCTAACTGATCTAAACAGAAATCCGGAAAAACTTCGTTCGATGACAAGTTTTCCTTACCTTAATATTACTTGTTAGATAGCAATTTGGTATAAGACCTCCTGCAGGGATGCAGATCGTCCGGGAATATACATCTGCCTTTGGAGCTGTAAGCCCCTATGGCGGCACTTTGGACAGTCTGGTTTTGCCGGTAGTAACCGCCGAAGCCATGTCCATCTTCTTAGAGGAAGTGGCGCGGCGCCATCCAGAAGAGTTTATTCTGATGGTCTTGGATGGAGCTGGCTGGCACCGGGCAAATGACCTAACCGTGCCGGAAAATATGAGGCTTGAGGCGCTGCCACCTTACAGCCCCCAACTCAACCCCGTGGAAGAGGTCTGGGATGAGATCAGGGAAAATGGTTCGCCAACGAAGTTTTTAACAGCTTGGAGGCCGTGGAAGATCGTCTCGTGGAAGCGTTAGTCGCCTTGGAAAACGACAGAGAGAATTGGTCGCCTCCACCACAGGCTTCGATTGGATTATTAATTGTCTATAGACTGCAACTTGGTATTAAAAGCATTTTAACTATTCACTTGACAACTATTCTTATGTATAGTAATAAAATTTCATGAAGACTTTAACCCCCAAACAACAGGCTGTTCTCTCTTTTGTGGAAGAATTTTTCCAACAGCAGGGCTATCCGCCCACGGTGCGGGAGGTGGCGGCCCATTTCGGCATCCAGCCCCGGGCCGCCGACGACCATCTCAGCGCCCTGAAACGCAAGGGTTACCTGCATCGGGAGCCTGGCCGCTCCCGGGGGTTGGCTCTCACCGGACGCCAGTCGGAGCTGGTGGTGGACGTACCGATCCTGGGACAGATTGCCGCGGGCCAACCGCTGCTGGCTACCGAACAGGTGGAGGACACCCTGCCGCTGCCCCGTTCCTGGGTGCAGGGCGAAGAGGTCTTTCTCCTGCGGATTGCCGGCGACAGCATGGCGCCGCTCATCCTGCCCGGTGACCTGGTGATGGTGCGGGTGCAGCCCCAGGTGGCCCGAGGCGAAATCGCCGCGGTGCTGGTCTACGACGAGGCCACCATCAAGCGGGTCTATGAAGAGTCCGGCGGCCTGGTCCTCAAGGGCGACAACCCGAGTTTTACCCCCCTGCGCTTTTCTCCCGCGGAAGCCGCCGAGCTGGTGCGGATTTTAGGCAAGATAGTGGGGGTATACCGCTCTTTACAGAGATGAGGTAATAAGAATTTATGCACGTTGCCACCAGGTTAAGTCCAATCCAGGCGGGGCAAGGCATCCTCACCTTTGGCTCGGCCATGCGGCCATTGACCGCCGCGGCCGCGGCCTGGGGGGTGGCCCGGGGCTGGCGGGTGTTCGTGGTGGATGCCGCCAACCGCTTCGATCCGTACCAGTTGGCCCGGGAAGGCCGGAAGCGGGGCTTGCGGCCGGAACAGGTTCTCTCCCGGGTGTGGGTGGCCCGGGCCTTTACTTGCCACCAACTGGTGCAACTGGTGCAGGAGGGCCTGCCGGCGGAGTTGGCCGGGGTGGAGAAATCGCTGGTCATCTTGCTGGGGCCGTGCAGCCTGTTCTATGACGAGCAGGTGCCCCTGGCGGAGCGGCGGCGCTTGTTTCGCGCTCTGATGGGCGCCCTGGTCCGGATCAAGCCGTGGGCGGCGCTGTGGTTCCTGCAGCCCAGCCTGCCGCCTCAGGTGGCCAACCAGCACTTCGGACGGCTGCTGGCCCGGTTGGCGGAGCAGGTGGTCCGGGTGGGGGCAGGGGAGGGGGGAATGCAGGGGCGGCCGCGGGCCGGGCACCGGACGCCACTGGTCAGACCGGTGGCCGGCTAGCGGCGGGAAGAGCAGGAGATTGCTGTCAAGCAAGGTACTGGGGCTTCTGGTCCGGTGGCTTGCCGAGTTAGGCTAGACTGCAAAAAATGGGATAGGGGGCATAGATCATGGGATTTTCAGAGGGTGATAAAATCAAGGTATTATTATGGTGTGATCGTCATTGTTGCCTTTGTAAAAAGAGTTGCGGGGTCAATATCGAGGTTCATCATCTGATACCCGGTGACGATGATATCGACAATGGGATTCCACTATGTTTTGATTGCCACAGCGAGGTAGGACGATATAATGCCGATCACCCGCGTGGTACGAAATTCAAGATTAGGGAACTTAAGACACGCCGTGATCAAATTTATGAGGAATTCACTAGACATTTAGTGCCTCCGATAGACTATCACATAACCCAGCAAATACCTGGCGGAAATTTGCAACGCAAATTTCCAGATACAGGATTTGTTTTAACGCATATGGGAGATTCTTGGCCTGTCCCAATAAGAGTCATTGTAGAATCATTTATTGATAACAATTATGAACTACTCCCTTCTGATCTTTATTCGGGCCAGAAGCTATGGCATCTTAATCCTCGTTTTATGATTTCTGGTCACTTCCATATGCCAGATCAATTAATTCCAAAAGAAAATAATCTTGAATTACGCGTAAGACTATCAATAATAGATCAATATTTTCGAGAACACCTCAATCTTCCGATCAGCTTTATATATAATCGAGATGGTGATTACTGGTATTTGGAACCTTGACGAGATAGTAAATTTTTTCCCTTAATGTCATCCCTGCTAAAGACAAAGGTCTAAGCTTTGTAAATAGTGTCTATGAGGAATAAGTTGTCAAGGACCAGGCAACGCTGCTCTCTCCGCCTGCAAGGATATGACTACTCCCAAGTAGGAGCGTATTTTGTGACTATTTGTGTGCAGGGGCGGGAATGTCTGCTGGGTGAGATCAGGGAAGGTGAAATGCAATTAAATAATCACGGCAAGATAGTCAAGGATTGTTGGCATGACCTGTCACAGCATTATCCTAATATCGAATTAGACGCCTTCGTAGTTATGCCGAATCATGTGCATGGGGTGATAGTGATCGTAGGGGAGGGGTTACCCCGCCCCTACGGCGACGCAATTCCGTATCCGCCAAAACAGCCCACCTTGGGACAAATTGTAGCCTATTACAAATATCAATCCACCAAAGCAATCAATTTAATGCGACAGGCGCCGGGAACCAGATTCTGGCAACGCGGTTATTATGAGCATATCGTCCGAGACGATAAATCCTTAAGCCGCATCCGGGAATACGTCGTCAATAATCCCATGCGTTGGGAGCTTGACCGAGAAAATCTACATGCCAGCGGTAAAGACGAATTCGACCGTTGGCTGGCTTCTTTTTCTACCACACCTAAGAAACAAACGAGGAAATCGTAGGGGCGGGGTAACCCCGCCCCTACGGGGACGTCATGGGCCGTACCGTCATACCTTATACCCAGATCGTCGACCAGGAGCGCGGCCGCTGGCAGAAGTTCCGGCGGGCGCTGCGTAAAGATGATCAAAAGCATCTCGACCAGCTCTTTGAGCTGGCTCGCCTTCACACCCAGGCCGGGGTCTATGCCTCTCAGCCCTGGCCCATGGAGGCCATCCTGATGTCCATGCTCCTGGAGCACCAAAAGGCCCTGGCCGCGCTGCAGGAACGGCTGCGGCGGCTGGAAGGGGGCGGCGATGACAACTCGGGCCTGGCTCTTTGACCTCTACCCCTGGCGGTCGCAGCTGGTCCTGTGGTTCCTCACCGCCGACGGCCGGCGGCTGCGGCTTACCGACGCCTTTACCTACCGTCTCTATGCCCAAGGGCCGGAGGAGGCGAAACTCCGGCAACTTGCTGCCCATCTGCGGTCCCAACGCTGGGTTAAGCACGCCTATTTCGAAGACAAAATTGATTTCGTCACCGGCCTGACTCGGCCGGCCCTCTGCCTGGAAGTCGCCGCCTACGACCGCCGGCCCCGCCTGCTGGCCTACCTGGGCGCCCTGGAAGAGGACTTTACCTTTTACAACTGCGACCTGGATATCTCCGCGTATTACCTGTACCGTCGGGGACTCTTCCCCTGCTCCTGGTATGACCTGGAACTGGCGGGAGACAACCTGACAGCCTTTATCGCCCTGGAGGCGCAATTTCAGGAAGACATCGCCCTGCCGCCGCTCTCCACCCTGGAACTCGCCTTGACCCGGGACCACCTGAACCCGTTGGGGTCCGGCAACGGTCTGGCTCTCACCTGGGAAGGGCGCACGGTGGAACTGGAGGCCGCGGACCGCGCCCGGGCTGTTAACTGAACTGGCCCGCTATTTTCAGCAGCACGATCCGGACCTCCTCGTCAGCGACTGGGGCGACGAACACATCCTGCCGGTGCTCTGGCACTGGAGCACGGCAGCACCGCCGGCCCTTGCCGGTGGACCGGGAGCCGTTCCCGGCGCCCCGGCGGCTCAATCCGGGGCCGCTCCTACTTTTCCTATGGCCGCATCGTCTACCAGGGTCCGTCCGTGCCTTTCTACGGCCGCTGGCACGTGGACCGGCGTAACTCCTTCTTCTTACGGGAGACGGGCTTGACCGGCCTGGTGCAGTTGGCCCGGCTGGGCCAGATACCCCTGCAGCAGGTGGCCCGCACCAGTCCGGGGACCCTCATCACCTCCATGCAATTGGCCCGGGCCGTGGCGACAACATCCTCATCCCCTGGCGCAAGGGCGAACCCGAGCGTTTCAAGACCGCGGCCGAACTCCTGGTGGCCGACAAAGGCGGGCTGGTCTTCCAGCCCCCGGTGGGTTTTCATACCCAGGTGGCGGAAATCGATTACGCTTCCATGTACCCCACCATCATGGCCATCCACAATATCTCCCCGGAGACCATCGACTGCGGCTGCTGCGCCGAACCACGGGTGCCGGAAGACAACTATGTCCTCTGCCAGCAGCGGGAGGCCTGGTGCCCCGCACCCTGAAACCCATCCTGGATCTGCGGGCCAGGCTGAAACGCCGGGCCAAAACCGCTGCCGATTCGGCGTGTGCTCTGCTGACTTCAAAGCCCGCCAAAACGCCTTGAAATGGATCCTGGTTACCTGCTTCGGTTATCTGGGCTATAAAAACGCCCGCTTCGGCCGCATCGAAGCCCATGAAGCCGTCACCGCCTTTGGCCGGGATAAACTCCTCACCGCCAAGGAAATCTGCGAAGAGCGGGGTATGAAGTCCTGCACGGCTTGACTGATTGTTTGTGGATTCGGAAAGATGGTGAGATGGTCCTGGGGAGGGGGCGAGGGACCGGAATGGCTCCTCCCCCTCCCCAGACCACATTCCCAACCCTTTTTGGGGGTTGGGTGGGGGTGTGGGGGAGGGCAGGGAACCCTGCTCCCTGGCCCTCCCCCACAATCCTTTACCGAAACTGACCTACGTGACCTCTGCGACCAGATTACCACGGCCACCGGCGTCACCATGGCTATAGAGGGCATCTATCGCTGGATCGTTTTTTTGCCGTCGCAGCAGCAGGAGGGCCGGCCGGTGCCCAACCGTTATTTCGGCGTCTTTAACGACGGTACACTCAGAATATGGGGCTTGATGTGCCGGCGGCGGGACACGCCGCCGTTGGTGCGCTGGGCCCAGGAGGCGGTGTTGGCGCTGTTGGTCCGGGCCGGGGATTGGGAAGAGGGCAGGGCGCTGGGGGAGGAACTGCAGCGCGGTCACGGACTATCGGCTGCGGCTGGA
The DNA here is from genome assembly GCA_963780995.1 of uncultured delta proteobacterium. GTDB lineage: Bacteria > Desulfobacterota > Desulfobaccia > Desulfobaccales > Desulfobaccaceae > Desulfobacca. Next base: position 3,673 of record CAWAEI010000019.1, on the reverse strand, counting down.
GCAAGGTTTGGTGCGGCCCGAGGAGTTGGTGATCACCAAGGTCCTCTCCCGGCCGCTGGATCAGTTCCGGGTGCAGACCCACACGGCCCTGGCCGCCCGGCAGCTGCAGGCCGCCGGTATCAGGCTGGTTCCCGGGGAAAAACTGCGCTACATCGTCCGGGACCGGCGGGGCCCGCCGGAGACCCGGGTGCTGGCCGCGCCGTTTTTCGACGCCCTGGACCGTTATGACACGGATCTACCTGGAACTGCTGGCCAAGGCAGTGGACGAAGTGCTCTGGCCGTGGCAGTCTGCCCAAATACCGCGGCCCCAGTCATATCGTGACGCCGCCTTGGCTATTACCTAAAGTGACCCGGACCCTGATTACGACCCCTTGATCATCTGACCGATCTGCTGACCCAGGGCCGCGCAATTTTTCAGATCTCCCTCGGTGGGTCCGTACAAAACTTTCAGGCCAGGGGCGGCCAGGGTGAATTTCATATCTTCCAGATATTGGGTGAGCTGCCCGACTGCTTCCCGCTCCAGCCGTAGGACCCAAAGGCCGCGCCAATGCGGTTCACCGGTTTTAAACCTTTCATATAGGTCAGAATGTCGGCCATGCGGGGTAACATATTATTGTTCAGGGTGGAGCTGCCAATAATAATGGCCTTGGCATCCAGAATTTCGGTTATGACCTCTTCGCTGCGGTGGTTATAACGCAGATTTAACACTTTGGTAGAAATGTTTTCCCGGATCAGGCCATCGGCAATGGCTTTGGCCATGAGCTCGGTGCTCCGCCACATGGTGTCGTAGACGATCACTGCTTTGTCGGTGGTCTGCTGCTGGCTCCAGGTATCGTAGGCCTGAATGATTCTTCCGGGATCGGAGCGCCAGATCAGTCCGTGATCAGGGGCGATCATGTCGACGTCCAGCTTCATTTGCCGTACTTTGGCCGAGAGCTTCTGCACCAGCGGCGAAAAGAGCAGCAGAATGTTGGCGTAGTACTTGGCGGCGTGGGCGAATCAATTCCCGTTGGTCCACTTCGTCGTCGAAACGTTCACTGGTGGCCCAGTGTTGCCCGAAGGCGTCACTGGAGATGAGCAGCCGGTCTTCGGGGAGGTAGGAGAACATGCTGTCGGGCCAGTGCAGCATGCGGGTCTCCAGGAAATGTACGGTCTTGCTCCCGAGACTCAAGGTCTGCCCCGACTTGACCACTTCGTACGGCCAGTCTTCCCGGTGGAAATGTTCCAGCAGGGATTTCTTTCCCATCTCCGAGCAGAAGACCTTTTCGGGTTTGATCAGATCGATCATTTCCGGTATCGCGCCCGAATGATCCAGCTCCACGTGATTGACGATGAGGTAGTCGATTTTGGAAGACTTCCGTGATTTGTCGGATGCGATGCAGCAGGTCGCTCAAAAAGGGTTTCTTGACGGTGTCAAACAGGGCTGTCTTTTCATCCTTGACCAGATAGGCATTGTAGGTCGTGCCTTTGTAGGTCGAATAGCCGTGGAAATCTCTGATATCCCAATCCACTGCTCCGACCCAATATACTTTTTTCCTTTATTTCCACCGGAAACATCGGACACTCCTTTAGGGTTTTATTCGTTAATCCATTTTAATATATAATGATAAAAGCCCGGAGATACAATCCCCAGGCTCAGTCGGGATGAAAGTTTTTTAAAAACCTCAGGTTTCTTATTCGGCCTCGAACTGGTCTTTGGCCGCGCCGCACACCGGGCAGACCCAGTTATCAGGCAGATTTTCAAAAGAGGTGCCGGCCGGGACATTATTTTCCGGATCCCCTTTAGCGGGGTCATACACAAAACCGCACACAGTGCAAACATACTTTTTCATGCTTAGTGCTCCTTTTTTTGAGGTATTCAGATAGTTTTTAGAAATTAGAATTTTTTAATGGGCTTTTTGCTCCTCCCACCTGCCTTTGGGCCATAGCCTTCAGGCCGCAGCCAGCGGTTTAAAAAACGCTTTGCCGACGCCGCATAAAGGGCATTTCCAATCTTCGGGCAGGTCCTCAAAACGGGTGCCTTTGGGAATTTTGCCCTTTTTGTCTCCTCGGTCCGGATCATAGATGTAGCCGCAATTGGCCGTTTGGCATTGCCACATATCTTCAAACTTAGCCATGTAACTCACCTGCCAGATTATTTATAATGGTCTAATAAGGTTTGAAATTTCGCCTTATCGACTGTTTGTTTTACCAGAGGTACTTCTTCTAGACAATCAAAATGCGCTTCAAAGGGCGGCCGATTGTTTTTATAAATGACCCCTACCGGTATTTTTTCATCCCATTCTTGGGCCTTCTGCATGGCTGCAGCCCAATCCGTTGGGTCGTATAATTCCGGCAGGGTATAACAGCAATTATTATTGTCCCCATGAAAAGGTATTTACTTTATTAAAAGAAACACAGGGCTGGAGAATATCTATCAGGGCGAAGCCCGGATGCGCCAGGGCCTGTTTGATCATGCTTACCAAATGATCTTCAAGACCTGAAAAACTGCCCGGGCCACAAATCCAGCATGCAGTGTCACCGCCACGGCGATGGGATTGAAGTGTTCGGCATAAACGCCATGCGGTTGGGCTTTGGTGACAAACCCCTCATCCGACGTGGACTGGCCTGCCCCTTGGTCAAACCATATACCTGGTTGTCATGCACCAGCATCACGATATTGAGATTCCGCCGGATAGCCGCCAGAAAATGGTTGCCACCCTCGCCATAACTGCATCCATCACCGCTTTCCACGATAACAGGCATCCGGTGGTTGGCCAGCCGACAGCCGGTGGCCACGGGCAGCGAGCGCCCATGCAAGCCATTAAAGAGGTTGGTATTCAAATAGTGCGGCGCCTTGGCTGCTTGGCCGATGCCCGAGATGAAAATCACCTGATGCGGCGCCAGGTCGCTTGCCGCCAAGGCTTTTTTCACGGCCGGTAATATTTGAAAATTACCGCATCCCGGGCACCAGGCGGTTTCATAATTGCCGTATATTCCTATATCTAACATAATTTCACTCCCTGGCAAGGCTCGATTTATGGCAATTGTTTTAAAAATGTACTTGGGGCGTTATGGGCAATCCGTCATACCGCAAAATCATTTTTGGAATCTTAAAGCCGGTCTCCGGCGGATCAGTCTGGCCATCTGGCCGAAGGCGTTACCTTCCACCATGATAATCTCTTTGGCCTCCTGTAAAACCTCCAGGAATTGTTCCCCAACCAGCGGCCAGACCTGGGAAAAGCACAAGGCCGCCACCTGCCGCCCCTGACCACGCAGTGTTGCCGCTGCCTCCAGCACCGCCCCCAGTAAGCCCCCAGGTAACCAGAAGCACCCCCGGATTTTTCTCGCCCAGATCTTCCGGTGGTGTCACTTCGGCCCGCAACCCATCTAATTTGCGGAGCCGCTTTTCCACCATCTGCTGCCGCACGTCCAGATCTTCGGTGATATGGCCGTCGCTGGTGTGTTCATCACTATCGCATACCACCAGATGCTCGCTTAAACCCGGCAGCAGTCGGGGAGAGATGCCGCTGTCGGTAAGGGCGTAGCGTTGATAAGGCAGACCGACCACCGTCGGCGAACTGCCCACCGTTACCGCTTTCAACGGTTCGATATCAAAGGGAGTCACCGCCCGATAGGAATCGGCCAGGAATTGATCGGTGAGAAGAAAGATAGGGGTCTGATATTTTTCAGC
>CAWAEI010000018.1:0-26723 GCA_963780995.1 uncultured delta proteobacterium | reverse complement strand
AGCATTTTACCTATTCACTTGACAACTATTTTTTTGTATAGTATTTATTAATTCATGAAGACCTTAACCCCCAAACAACAGGCTGTTCTCTCTTTCGTGGAAGAATTCTTTCAGCAGCAGGGCTATCCGCCCACGGTGCGGGAGGTGGCGGCCCATTTCGGCATCCAGCCCCGAGCGGCCGACGACCATCTCAGCGCCCTGAAACGCAAGGGTTACCTGCATCGGGAGCCTGGCCTCTCCCGGGGGTTGGCTCTCACCGGACGCCAGTCGGAGCTGGTGGTGGACGTACCGATTCTGGGACAGATTGCCGCGGGCCAACCGCTGCTGGCTACCGAACAGGTGGAGGACACCCTGCCGCTGCCCCGTTCCTGGGTGCAGGGCGAAGAGGTCTTTCTCCTGCGGATCGCCGGCGACAGCATGGCGCCGCTCATCCTGCCCGGTGACCTGGTGATGGTGCGGGTGCAGCCCCAGGTGGCCCGAGGCGAAATCGCCGCGGTGCTGGTCTACGACGAGGCCACCATCAAGCGGGTCTATGAAGAGTCCGGCGGCCTGGTCCTCAAGGGCGACAACCCGAGTTTTACCCCCCTGCGCTTTTCTCCCGCGGAAGCCGCCGAGCTGGTGCGGATTTTAGGCAAGATAGTGGGGGTATACCGCTCTTTACAGAGATGAGGTAATAAGAATTTATGCACGTTGCCACCAGGTTAAGTCCAATCCAGGCGGGGCAAGGCATCCTCACCTTTGGCTCGGCCATGCGGCCATTGACCGCCGCGGCCGCGGCCTGGGGGGTGGCCCGGGGCTGGCGGGTGTTCGTGGTGGATGCCGCCAACCGCTTCTGATCCGTACCAGTTGGCCCGGGAAGGCCGGAAGCGGGGCTTGCGGCCGGAACAGGTCCTCTCCCGGGTGTGGGTGGCCCGGGCCTTTACTTGCCACCAACTGGTGCAACTGGTGCAGGAGGGCCTGCCGGCGGAGTTGGCCGGGGTGGAGAAATCGCTGGTCATCTTGCTGGGGCCGTGCAGCCTGTTCTATGACGAGCAGGTGCCCCTGGCGGAGCGGCGGCGCTTGTTTCGCGCTCTGATGGGCGCCCTGGTCCGGATCAAGCCGTGGGCGGCGCTGTGGTTCCTGCAGCCCAGCCTGCCGCCTCAGGTGGCCAACCAGCACTTCGGACGGCTGCTGGCCCGGTTGGCGGAGCAGGTGGTCCGGGTGGGGGCAGGGGAGGGGGGAATGCAGGGGCGGCCGCGGGCCGGGCACCGGACGCCACTGGTCAGACCGGTGGCCGGCTGAGCGGCGGGAAGAGCAGGAGATTGCTGTCAAGCAAGGTACTGGGGCTTCTGGTCCGGTGGCTTGCCGAGTTAGGCTAGACTGCAAAAAATGGGATAGGGGGCATAGATCATGGGATTTTCAGAGGGTGATAAAATCAAGGTATTATTATGGTGTGATCGTCATTGTTGCCTTTGTAAAAAGAGTTGCGGGGTCAATATCGAGGTTCATCATCTGATACCCGGTGACGATGATATCGACAATGGGATTCCACTATGTTTTGATTGCCACAGCGAGGTAGGACGATATAATGCCGATCACCCGCGTGGTACGAAATTCAAGATTAGGGAACTTAAGACACGCCGTGATCAAATTTATGAGGAATTCACTAGACATTTAGTGCCTCCGATAGACTATCACATAACCCAGCAAATACCTGGCGGAAATTTGCAACGCAAATTTCCAGATACAGGATTTGTTTTAACGCATATGGGAGATTCTTGGCCTGTCCCAATAAGAGTCATTGTAGAATCATTTATTGATAACAATTATGAACTACTCCCTTCTGATCTTTATTCGGGCCAGAAGCTATGGCATCTTAATCCTCGTTTTATGATTTCTGGTCACTTCCATATGCCAGATCAATTAATTCCAAAAGAAAATAATCTTGAATTACGCGTAAGACTATCAATAATAGATCAATATTTTCGAGAACACCTCAATCTTCCGATCAGCTTTATATATAATCGAGATGGTGATTACTGGTATTTGGAACCTTGACGAGATAGTAAATTTTTTCCCTTAATGTCATCCCTGCTAAAGACAAAGGTCTAAGCTTTGTAAATAGTGTCTATGAGGAATAAGTTGTCAAGGACCAGGCAACGCTGCTCTCTCCGCCTGCAAGGATATGACTACTCCCAAGTAGGAGCGTATTTTGTGACTATTTGTGTGCAGGGGCGGGAATGTCTGCTGGGTGAGATCAGGGAAGGTGAAATGCAATTAAATAATCACGGCAAGATAGTCAAGGATTGTTGGCATGACCTGTCACAGCATTATCCTAATATCGAATTAGACGCCTTCGTAGTTATGCCGAATCATGTGCATGGGGTGATAGTGATCGTAGGGGCGGGGTTACCCCGCCCCTACGGCGACGCAATTCCGTATCCGCCAAAACAGCCCACCTTGGGACAAATTGTAGCCTATTACAAATATCAATCCACCAAAGCAATCAATTTAATGCGACAGGCGCCGGGAACCAGATTCTGGCAACGCGGTTATTATGAGCATATCGTCCGAGACGATAAATCCTTAAGCCGCATCCGGGAATACGTCGTCAATAATCCCATGCGTTGGGAGCTTGACCGAGAAAATCTACATGCCAGCGGTAAAGACGAATTCGACCGTTGGCTGGCTTCTTTTTCCACCACACCTAAGAAACAAACGAGGAAATCGTAGGGGCGGGGTAACCCCGCCCCTACGGGGACGTCATGGGCCGAACCGTCATACCCTATACCCAGATCGTCGACCAGGAGCGCAGCCGCTGGCAGAAGTTCCGGCGGGCGCTGCGTAAAGAGGATCAGAAATATTTCGACCAGCTCTTCGAACTGGCCCGCCTCCACACCCAGGCCGGGGTCTATGCCTCTCAGCCCTGGCCCATGGAAGTCATCCTGATGTCCATGCTCCTGGAGCACCAAAAGGCCCTGGTCGCGCTGAAGGAACGGTTGCGCCGCCTGGAAGGGGGGGGCGATGACGACCCGGGGCTGGCTCTTTGACCTCTACCCCTGGCGGTCGCAGATGGTCCTGTGGTTCCTCACCGCTGACGGCCGGCGGCTGCGGCTTACCGACGTCTTCACCTATTGTCTCTATGCCCAGGGGCCGGAGGAGGCGAAACTCCGGCAACTGGCTGCCGATCTGCGGTCCCGAGGCTGGGTGCAACACGCCTACTTTGAAGACAAAATCGACTTTGCCACCGGCCTGACCCGGCCGGCCCTCTGCCTGGAAGTCGCCGCCTACGACCACCGGCCCCGTCTGCTGTCCTATCTGGGCGCCCTGGAAGAAGACTTTACCTTTTACAACTGCGACCTGGATATCTCCGCGTATTACCTCTACCGTCGGGGACTGCTCCCCTGCTCCTGGTATGACCTGGAACTGGCGGGAGACAACCTGACAGCCTTTATCGCCCTGGAGGCGCAATTCCAGGAAGACATCGCCCTGCCGCCGCTCTCCACCCTGGAACTCGCCCTGACCCGGGATCACCTGATCCCGCTGGGGTCCGGCAACGGTCTGGCCCTCACCTGGGAAGGGCGCACGGTGGAACTTGAGGCCGCGGACGCGCCCGGGCTGTTAACTGAACTGTCCCACTATTTTCAGCATCACGACCCGGACCTCCTCATCAGCGACTGGGGCGACGAACACATCCTGCCGATGCTCTGGCACTGGAGCCGGCAGCACCGCCGCCCCCTGCCGGTGGACCGGGAACCGTTCACCGCCGCCCCGGCGGCTCAATCCGCGGGGCCGCTCCTACTTTTCCTATGGCCGCATCGTCTACCAGGGTCCGTCCGTGCCTTTCTACGGCCGCTGGCACGTGGACCGGCGTAACTCCTTTTTCTATCGGGAGACGGGCCTGACCGGCCTGGTGCAACTGGCCCGGCTGGGCCAGATACCCCTGCAGCAGGTGGCCCGCACCAGTCCCGGAACCCTGATCACCTCCATGCAATTGGCCCGGGCCGTGGCCGACAACATCCTCATACCCTGGCGCAAAGGCGAACCGGAGCGTTTCAAGACCGCGGCCGAACTTCTGATGGCCGACAAAGGCGGCCTGGTCTTTCAGCCGCCGGTGGGTTTTCACACCCAGGTGGCGGAAATCGATTACGCTTCCATGTACCCCACCATCATGGCCATCCACAATATCTCCCCGGAGACCATCGACTGCGGCTGCTGCGCCGAACCACGGGTGCCGGAAGACGACTATGTCCTCTGCCAGCAGCGGGAAGGGCTGGTGCCCCGCACCCTGAAACCGATCCTGGATCTGCGGGCCAGGCTGAAACGCCGGGCCAAAACCGCTGCCGATCCGGAAGCGCGCCGCCGACTTCAAGGCCCGCCAAAACGCCCTGAAATGGATCCTGGTCACCTGCTTCGGCTACCTGGGCTATAAAAACGCCCGCTTCGGCCGCATCGAAGCCCACGAAGCCGTCACCGCCTACGGCCGGGATAAACTCCTCACCGCCAAGGAAATCTGCGAAGACGCGGGGTATGAAGTCCTGCACGGCTTGACGGACTGCTTGTGGATTCGGCAAGATGGTGAGATGGTCCTGGGGAGGGGGCGAGGGGCCGATGGCCCCTCCCCCCTCCCCAGACCACATTCCCAACCCTTTTTGGGGGTTGGGTGGGGGTGTGGGGGAGGGCAGGGAACCCTGCTCCCTGGCCCTCCCCCACAATCCCTTACCGAAACTGACCTACGTGACCTCTGCGACCAGATTACCGCGGCCACCGGCGTCACCATGGCCCTGGAGGGCATCTATCGCTGGATCGTTTTTTTGCCGTCGCAGCAGCAGGAGGGCCGGCCGGTGCCGAACCGCTATTTCGGCGTCTTTAACGACGGTACGCTCAAATATCGGGGCTTGATGTGCCGGCGGCGGGACACGCCGCCGTTGGTGCGCCGGGCCCAGGAGGCGGTGCTGGCGCTGTTGGTCCGGGCCGGGGATTGGGAAGAGGGCAGGGCGCTGGGGGAGGAACTGCAGGACGCGGTCACGGACTATCGGCTGCGGCTGGAGCAAGGTTTGGTGCGGCCCGAGGACTTGGTGATCACCAAGGTCCTCTCCCGGCCGCTGGATCAGTTTAGGGTGCAGACCCACACGTCCCTGGCCGCCCGGCAGCTGCAGGCCGCCGGTATCCGGCTGGTTCCCGGGGAAAAACTGCGCTACATCGTCCGGGACCGGCAGGGCCCGCCGGAGACCCGGGTGCTGGCCGCGCCGTTTTTCGACGCCCTGGACCGTTATGACACGGAGTACTACCTGGAACTGCTGGCCAAGGCAGTGGACGAAGTGCTCTGGCCGTGGCAGTCTGCCCAAATACCGCGGCCCCAGTCATATCGTGACGCCGCCTTGGCTATTACCTAAAGTGACCCGGACCCTGATTACGACCCCTTGATCATCTGACCGATCTGCTGACCCAGGGCCGCGCAATTTTTTAGATCTCCCTCGGTGGGTCCGTACAAAACTTTCAGGCCAGGAGCGGCCAGGGTGAATTTCATATCTTCCAGATATTGGGTGAGCTGCCCGACTGCTTCCCCGCTCCAGCCGTAGGACCCAAAGGCCGCGCCAATGCGGTTCACCGGTTTTAAACCTTTCATATAGGTCAGAATGTCGGCCATGCGGGGTAACATATTATTGTTCAGGGTGGAGCTGCCAATAATAATGGCCTTGGCATCCAGAATTTCGGTTATGACCTCGCTGCGGTGGTTATAACGCAGATTTAACACTTTGGTAGAAATGTTTTCCCGGATCAGGCCCTCGGCAATGGCCAGGGCCATCTTTTCGGTGCTGTGCCACATGGTATCATAGATAACGACGGCCTTGTCCGTGGTAACCTGCTTGCTCCAGCGGTCATAGGCCTCGAGAATAGTCTGCGGCTGGCCCCGCCAGATCACCCCGTGGTCCGGGGCGATCATGTCGATGGCCAACCCCATTTTCTGGACGTCGGCCAGGAGTTTCTGGACCAGTGGCGAATACAGCAGCAAAATATTGGCGTAATATTTGGCGGCATGCACCATCAGTTCGTTCAGGTCCACCTGGTCATCGAAACGTTCGCTGGTGGCCCAATGCTCACCGAAGGCGTCGCTGGAGATGAGCAGCCTGTCCTCGGGGATATAGGAAAACATGCTGTCCGGCCAGTGCAGCATCCGGGTTTCCATGAACTGGACCGTTTTCTTGCCCAAACTAATGCTTTGGCCTGTTTTTACCACCTCGTAAGGATAATCTGCCGGCAGATTATAGGCCAGCATGGTTTTCTGGGCCATGGCGGAGCAGAAAATTTTCGAGGGTTTGATCAAGTCAACCATCTCCCGGACCGAGCCGGCGTGATCCATCTCCACGTGATTGACGATCAGGTAGTCGATCTTGCCAGGATCGATAATCTGACTGATCTGTTTGATCAGGTCCTCTTTAAATTCATTTTTAACGGTATCCACCAGGGTAATCTTGTCGTCTATAATTAAATAGGCATTGTAGGTCGTGCCTTTATACGTGGAATAACCATGGAAATCTCTGATATCCCAATCCACTGCTCCGACCCAATATACTTTTTCCTTTATTTCCACCGGAAACATCGGACACTCCTTTAGGGTTTTATTCGTTAATCCATTTTAATATATAATGATAAAAGCCCGGAGATACAATCCCCAGGCTCAGTCGGGATGAAAGTTTTTTAAAAACCTCAGGTTTCTTATTCGGCCTCGAACTGGTCTTTGGCCGCGCCGCACACCGGGCAGACCCAGTTATCAGGCAGATTTTCAAAAGGGGTGCCGGCCGGGACATTATTTTCCGGATCCCCTTTGGCGGGGTCATACACAAAACCGCATACACTACAAACATACTTTTTCATGCTTAGTTCTCCTTTCTCTTGAGGCATTCAGATAATTTTTCGCAATCAGAACTTTTTATTGAGCTTTTTACTTCTGCCAACCTGCCTTTAGGCTATCGCTTTCACGCCACGGCCAGCGGTTTAAAAAACTCTTTGCCGACGCCGCATAAAGGGCATTTCCAATCTTCGGGCAGGTCTTCAAAACGAGTGCCTTTAGGAATTTTGCCCTTTTTGTCTCCCCGGTCCGGATCATAGATGTAGCCGCAATTGGCCGTTTGGCATTGCCACATATCTTCAAACTTAGCCATGTAATTCACCTGCCAGATTATTTATAATGGTCTAATAAGGTTTGAAATTTCGCCTTATCGACTGTTTGTTTTACCAGAGGTACTTCTTCTAGACAATCAAAATGCGCTTCAAAGGGCGGCCGATTGTTTTTATAAATGACCCCTACCGGTATTTTATCATCCCATTCTTGGGCCTTCTGCATGGCTGCAGCCCAATCCGTTGGGTCGTATAATTCCGGCAGGGTATAACAGCGATTCTTGTACCATGAAAAGGTATTTACTTTATTAAAAGAAACACAGGGCTGGAGAATATCTATCAGGGCGAAGCCCGGATGCGCCAGGGCCTGTTTGATCATGCTTACCAAATGATCTTCAAGACCTGAAAAACTACGGGCCACAAATCCAGCATGCAGTGTCACCGCCACGGCGATGGGATTGAAGTGTTCGGCATAAACGCCATGCGGTTGGGCTTTGGTGACAAACCCCTCATCCGACGTCGGACTGGCCTGCCCCTTGGTCAAACCATATACCTGGTTGTCATGCACCAGCATCACGATATTGAGATTCCGCCGGATAGCCGCCAGAAAATGGTTGCCACCCTCGCCATAACTGCATCCATCACCGCTTTCCACGATAACAGGCATCCGGTGGTTGGCCAGCCGACAGCCGGTGGCCACGGGCAGCGAGCGCCCATGCAAGCCATTAAAGAGGTTGGTATTCAAATAGTGCGGCGCCTTGGCTGCTTGGCCGATGCCCGAGATGAAAATCACCTGATGCGGCGCCAGGTCGCTTGCCGCCAAGGCTTTTTTCACGGCCGGTAATATTTGAAAATTACCGCATCCCGGGCACCAGGCGGTTTCATAATTGCCGTATATTCCTATATCTAACATAATTTCACTCCCTGGCAAGGCTCGATTTATGGCAATTGTTTTAAAATGTCCTCGGGCGTTATGGGCAATCCGTCATACCGCAAAATCATTTTTGGAATCTTAAAGCCGGTCTCCCGGCGGATCAGTCTGGCCATCTGGCCGAAGGCGTTACCTTCCACCATGATAATCTCTTTCGGCCTCCTGTAAAACCTCCAGGAATTGTTCCCCAACCAGCGGCCAGACCTGGGAAAAGCACAAGGCCGCCACCTGCCGCCCCTGACCACGCAGTGTTGCCGCTGCCTCCAGCACCGCCCCCCGGCTAGAGCCCCAGGTAACCAGAAGCACCCCCGGATTTTTCTCGCCCAGATATTCCGGTGGTGTCACTTCGGCCCGCAACCCATCTAATTTGCGGAGCCGCTTTTCCACCATCTGCTGCCGCACGTCCAGATCTTCGGTGATATGGCCGTCGCTGGTGTGTTCATCGCTATCGCATACCACCAGATGCTCGCTTAAACCCGGCAGCAGTCGGGGAGAGATGCCGCTGTCGGTAAGGGCGTAGCGTTGATAAGGCAGACTGACTATCGTCGGCGAACTGCCCACCGTTACCGCTTCCAACGGTTCGATATCAAAGGGAGTCACCGCCCGATAGGAATCGGCCAGGAACTGATCGGTGAGAAGAAAGATCGGGGTCTGATATTTTTCAGCCAGGAACAGGGCCTGGCGGGCCAGATGAAAGCACTCTTCTATCGTGCCGGGGGCGAAAATGGCCCGGGGGAATTCTCCATGGCCGGCGTGGAGCACCAATTCCAGGTCCCCTTGCTCCGTCCGGGTGGGCAGACCGGTGGCCGGGCCTGGCCGCTGGCCCACCACAATAAACACGGGGGTTTCGGTCATGGCCGCCAGGCTGACGCCTTCCACCATCAGGGCAAAACCGCCGCCGGAGGTAGCCACCATCGCCGGGGCCCCGGCAAAAGAGGCGCCGATGGCCATGTTGATGGCGGCAATTTCATCTTCCGCCTGTTCCACCACCAATCCCATGGCGTCTGCCGCCGCCTGCAACGTCAAAGGTATGGAAGTGGAGGGAGTCATGGGATAAAAGGCACAAAATTTAAGTCCCGCGGAAATGGCCCCCAGGGCGATGGCTTCATTGCCATTGAGCATGAGACGTTCCTGTCGGTCCGCAACTGATGCCAGCTTGACCTTCCCCGGCAACTGCTTGCTTTCCGCCCAATGAAATGCCCCGGAAAACACCGCGCGGTTTTTTTCGGTAACTTCCGGTTTTTTGGCGCCAAAGTAATCCTCAAGAGCTTGAAATATGATCGTGTCATCCAACCCCAAAAGATTCGTCAAAACCCCCAGATAGGCCACATTAACCGTTCTGTCCTCAGAAAATTGCCCAAAAGGCACCTTGAGATAACGCTCATTACTTTTACCGAAACGCTCGTCCAAGAGGATTAAACTGTCCTGGGCCAGTTCATCTCGGTGCAACTCCACGGTTTCCTCATTCAAGGCAATGAGAAAATCCACCTCTGCCTCTGACGCCGCAATCTCCGAGGTGCTGATGCGAATGGCAAAGGTATTGTGCCCCCCGCGGATGCGGGATTGATAACTTTGCGTTACGACAATGTCATATCCGGAGCGCACCAGAGCCTTGGTCAGAATCATGGCAATGGTCACCAGACCTTGGCCGGCCTCGCCCCCGATCAACACATTCAGATCTTGGCGTCCCATGGTAAGTCCTTTATGAGAAAATAACTAAGTCAAATGAATATTATGAGATTGAAAGCTTGGCAATAACGATTTTGCAGAGGAGGGCAGGGGCCTGTATCAGACGCGCTTGCCGGATACAGCCCTGACCTCCTCCTTTGGGAGACGTGCCGTTATGCCCCAGCGGCGGGAGGGGTAAAAACCCGGGTGCCTAATTCACGGTCCAACATAAAAAGTGCGTGCGGGTCGTTCCCTGCCATCTTCAAATTTTGAATGACTTCATTAGCCGAGGCCTCCTCCTCTACCTGCTCGGTAATAAACCATTGCAGGAAGGCATTGGAGGCGTGATCCCGCTCGGCTATGGCCAAATCCACCAGGCTATTGATCAGACCGGTGACCTTCTCCTCGTGTTTCAAAGTTTCCTCAAAAACCTCTAGGGACGAGGACCACGTGGTGGCAGGTTTGTCAATGGTATCCAGCCAGATCCGGCCGCCTCGTTCATTGATAAAATGATAAAACTTCATGGCGTGCATGGTTTCTTCCTGGTTCTGAACGGTCATCCAGTTGGCGAAACCGTTCAGATTGATGGAGTAATAGTATGCCGCCATGGACAGGTAGAGATAGGCCGAATAGAGTTCAGCATTCAGCTGTTTATTCAAGGCTTGTTCCATCTTGTCACTAAGCATAACCGTTAAGCCTTCCAGAGTCCGTGCAGGTTGCAATATTCCCGAGCAGTAATCTCGGCGGCTTCGATGTTGAATACTGCTTCCGGGGCGTCACCGGGTTTCAGAAACTGGCGATAGGCCTTGCCGTCGGCAATCACTTCAATCCACTCGATGTAATGCTTCTCTTCCATGGGATGGGCCACGCTGCCGACCTTCACTTTGAAGCCGCCGGCAACCTTTTCCACCACCGGCACATGTTTTTCTTTGGCCGCGTCCACCGTATTTTCTTTAAATTGTTTCATGGGCTGGCCGCAGCAGACCAATTGTCCCGGACCGGCGTGCAGCATTTCCACGATGTTACCGCAGATTTCACATTTATAGATTTCCAGTTGCGCTGTCATTATTCTTACCTCCTGAGTGTATTGGGTTTTTAACTAGGTAACCTTAATAATTCTCATCCATAATCTCAAAATGAGCCTGGGGGTGGGCGCAGGCCGCACACTGGGCTGGCGCCTCATTGCCTGCCTTGAGTATAACCGCAATTGCGGCAGCGCCAGACCACCTGGGTTTCTCGCTGAAATACCCGGTCGTTTTCCAGGTTGGCTGCCAGCGCGGTATAGCGGTTCTCGTGATATTTTTCCGCCACGGCCACAGCTTCGAAAATCAGGGCTATTTCAGAAAATCCCTCGTCCCGGGCCGTTTGGGCGAATCCGGGATACATCGTGGTATTTTCGTATTGCTCACCTGCCGCCGCAGCCTTCAGGTTCTCCAGCGTGTTGCCGATCCTTCCGGCCGGAAAGCTGCCGGTGAATTCCACCTCCCCTCCCTCTAAAAACTTAAAAAACCTCTTGGCATGCTCTTTTTCCTGATTGGCGGTTTCTTCAAATATTGAAGATACCTGCACGTACCCTTCTTTTTTGGCTTTTGAGGCAAAGTAGGAATAGCGGTTGCGGGCCTGGGATTCCCCGGCGAAGGCAGTCAACAGATTTTTCTCTGTCTGGGTTCCTTTGAGAGAACTCATGAAAATCTCCTTTAACGTCTCTCAGTGAAGCTTTCAGCAGTTGGCCATCCTTGGCCGACCCCTGAAAAGAGTATGTAAAGCAATGAGCCTTCTGCCGCTTATGGTATCAAAAAGATAATCCCATTTTGGCATTAATCAATACGTTCAAAAAATTTCTTTAAGGTGTTACATACCGGGCATTTTTCCGGGACTTCACCTTCCACGGTCCAACCGCAGACGGGGCAGATATGGACGTCCACCATGTTCTGGTTGTCCAGATTGTCCAACATCTTCTGATAAAGCTGAGCGTGCACCTTTTCCACTTCGTTGGCATATTCAAAGGACCTTTTGGCCTGGGTGTTGCCTTCTGCCGTGGCGTCGGCGATCATCTGGGGGTACATGCTTTTGAATTCATGGGTTTCGCCTTTAACGGCTTCCATGAGGTTGTCCTTAGTCGATTTGATGCCGCCCAACACCTTCAAGTGCGCGTGGGCATGTACGGTTTCCGCCGCCGCCGCCGCCCGGAACAACCTCGCGGCCATGGGAAAACCTTCCTGGTCCGCCTTTTTGGCAAAGGCCAGATACTTCCGGTTGGCTTGAGATTCTCCAGCAAATGCTTCCTGCAGATGTTCTTCGGTTTTAGACATTGTACTCCTCCTTATTTGGTATATACTAGGTTGGCCGGTTAGTCCTTATGCGGCCATTCAGCAATTTCCTTAGCTTCGGCAAAATAGCAAAAGTGCGCCCATTCAAATTCCCGGAAGGATACCGGGCAGCGAAATTTTACCTTCTTGTCATCCACTCCGATTACTTCCCAATCACCTCCCCGGGGCCCGCCTTGGATAGTTATTTTCTGGCCGACTTGAAAGGGGTAAGGGCGAAAGAATGTTACCTTGTGCATAAGTCCTCCAGCCATACATTATGTCATATCTCTTATCAGCCTTGATGAGCCGGGAAATAGGGTTGTGTTATGTTAACGTTGCAAACCTGCCGTGCCAGGAACAGCGGTGGCAATAGGTCTCTGTCTCAGGCAGCATTTCCTGAGGCTCGGCCGAGAATACCGCCTGGCCATCCTTTAACTCAAATTCACAGGTTTCATATTCATCAGCCGGGTCTTTAACGAAAAATTTCTGGGAGCCACAAACCGGACATTTCATGGCGTAGCGCCTTCCTCAGCTTTCATAATATTTTAGTTTATTCACCTCGTTCCCAATCTCCTGCTTGGGAACTCCTTTTCATACGAAGCTCCAGCGTCGCCACCTTTACTCATATTTTTCCAGCAATCGGTCCATCAGCCGTTCCACCAGAAACAACAACGACTCCAGATCCAGATAATCCATAACCTGGGCATCGAAGAGAAAATGCGCTTCGGCCTCAAAATTCTCTTCCGGTTCAGCATCGTGAAAGACCAGCAAAATCGGCAGTCTGGGCAAAGGTTGAAAAAGAAATTGGAGATCAGCATCTTGGGTTATGGTCACTGGCTTACCCTCCAGCTCCCGAGCTTTCCGAGCCAACAGCTCGGTCTTGCCGGTCAGGGCTTCGGCCAATTGTTTTTGTAAACGAAGCAGGGTCTTGGTTTTTGAGACCGAATTGGGCAAGCCCTGAAATTTGATCCATTCGCCACAGGGCGGCCGCTGCCCCTGGGAGGCGATATAATTATACAGCAGTATGGCGTCCCAGGGATTTCCCTCCACCCCTTGCGGATGCCGAACCTCATCTTTGAAAACCTGGACGTCACGGCCAAAATAAGGCAGAATCAGAGAGGGCCGGCCGTCTTCTTCGCCATAGGTCGCCCCTAATCCATCCGCCAGAGCGGCTAAATTCAACGGCTCGACCTTTTCCTGTAAGAAATTCAGAGCAATGGCAAAATTGTCCCTTTTGCGCCCTACGCCATCCTGTTGTTGCGCCGTGATCGTCTCCGACAGGGCCTGGGCTTCCCTCGGCAAGTACGGACAGCCTCCCAAATCCGCCCCTTCCACTACGACCTGGGTGGCAAAGGCCAGACAGGTGGGGTAGCCGCACTCCCCGCAGTTGGTCCGGGGAAGATATTTAAAGAGCTGTAAAGCTGAAATAGCCATAGGGTTCCAAGTCGCTTAATTTTTCTTGTTTGTTGCTTCCCGGCAGCGAGGACAAATCCCGAAAAACTCCAGGCGATGTCCCAGAATGGTATAATCGCTCATTTTGCCAAAGGTTTGGTTTAAGCGCGACAGCATCGGCAGTGAAGCATCCTCCACCCTGCCGCAATACAGACAGCGCACATGATAATGCTCCGCCAGATCGCCGTCAAACCGTCGCTGACCACCGGTCGCCTCAATCTTTTGGATCAGGCCATGGGCCGCCAATTGTTCCAGATTCCGGTACACTGTACCTAAACTGATCTTTGGCAGCCGGTGGCGCACCCGCTCATAAATCTCCTGGGCCGACGGGTGATCTTTTTCCCGGCGCAACTCTTCCAAAATAACCTGTCGTTGCAAACTGTGTCGTTTCATAAAGTTTTAATAATAGTTATCATTCTTAGTTATTAATATTTCCAATCTAAAAATCATCCCCTCCAATGTCAAGACTCTCATGGTAAAAAAATTAATTTTTAATATGGCTACTGCTACACCCGCGTCAAGCAAAGAAAAAAGAGCTGGTGTGGCTCCATACCTCATATCCTCGCTTGTCCTTTCCTCTATCCCGGAATTCCTGCTAAATTTCCTTGACAGAATGACGATAAATTATATAAAGTGACAATATATTCATTTTATGAATAATAAATTCTATTCTTAAGGTCAAATTATGGAAGACCAGAAACTCCCCAGGCGGGAAAGAGAAAAATTGCGGCAACGTCAAGAGATACTCGCCGCGGCCCTCGATCTGTTCTCGCAGAAGGGTTATCACAACGTCTCCATGGCACGAGGTCGCCGAGCAGGCCGAGTTCGCCGTCGGCACCCTTTATAAGTTTTTCCAGAACAAGGAAGACCTCTACAAGGCCCTGGTTCTGGAGCAGTGCGACAACTTCGAAGAGGCTCTCACGCAATCGCTTCGAAAAATCGGATGACGAAGATTGAAAAACTGCAAAATTATGTCCGGACCAAAAGCGAAAGATTTCGCAGCAATCTTTCCTTTATTCGCCTGTTTCTGGCCGAAAGCCGAGGGGTGAGCTTTAACCTCAAGGCAGGGTTGGATGATGAGTTGCGCAACCGCTATTACAATTTCCTGGAAAGACTGGCTGTCAATCTTTGCCAGCGGGATTAAAAACCAGCGGTTTAAGAAGATCGCCGAGCCGTATTTTTTGGCAGCAGCTCTCGACAGTGTCATCGATGCTTCGCTACTGCTCTGGCTCGATGCGCCCGAGCGTTATCCATATCCGGAAGATCCGGACACCATTTTGAATATTTTTTTCCAGAGGACTGATTGAGGCGTGATTGTGTGTCAGAATTTGCCAACTGCAGAACGCTCATCACCGATCTTGGGGGAGATTTTTGATGCAACTGAAGCAAAAATGTTTATGAAACTACTTAAAGGCATCACGGCTTTCCTGACCCTGACGATGGCGCTGACCGGTTGCGGCAGCGGTTCCGGCCAACAAGGTGGGCCGCCCCCGATCCCGGAAGTGGCTGTGGTTACCCTGCAGCCCCAACAGGTGGAGCTGAGCACCGAGTTGCCGGGCCGGACATCACCCCACCTGGTGTCGGAGATCCGTCCCCAGGTCAATGGCATCATTCAGGACGACTTTTCCGAGAGGGCGCCGAGGTCAAAGCCGGACAACTGCTCTACCAGATTGATCCCGCGCCCTTTCAGGTGGCCTATGATTCTGCCAAGGCCTCCCTGGGCAAGGCCCAGGCCAATCTCCCCTCCATCCGCTTGCGGGCCGAACGCTACCGGGAACTGCTGGCTGACCGGGCTGTCAGTAAGCAGGATTACGACGACGCCTCGGCCGCCATGGAACAGGCCCGGGCCGAGATTGCCTATTGGAAAAGCCAGGTGGACGCAGCCCGCATCAATGTGGGTTACACTCGCGTCACTGCCCCCATATCCGGGCGCATCGGCAAGTCCAGCGTCACGGACGGCGCCCTGGTGACGGCGTACCAGCCTACGGCTCTGGCCACCATTCAACAGCTTAACCCCATTTACGTGGATGTGACCCAGGCCTCCGTGGAGCTGCTGCGTTTAAAACGCCAGATGGAAAGCGGCCAGCTCAGCAATACTGGCGCCAGCGGTAAAAAAGTCAGCCTTCTCCTGGCAGACGGCAGCCCCTATCCTCTGGAAGGTACTCTGCAATTTCGCGATATCACCGTGGACCCGGCCACCGGGTCTTTCGCCTTGCGCATCGTCGTTCCGAATCCGAAATATATGCTCCTGCCGGGCATGTTCGTCCGGGCCGTGGTCCAGGAAGGTACTGCCGAACAGGCCCTCCTGGTCCCCCAGCAAGGGGTGAGCCGCACCCCCAAAGGGGATCCCATCGCCCTGGTGTTGGATGGCGCCAACACCGTCCAACAGCGGCAGCTCTCCCTCAACCGGGCCATCGGCGATCAATGGCTGATCTCTGACGGTCTCCAGGCCGGAGACCGCCTGATTGTTGAAGGTATGATGAGGGTGCAGCCAGGCGCCGCGGTCAAGGCCGTCCCCTGGGAGGGCCCCAAGGCCGGCCAGGAAGGACCGAAGGCCCAACCCTCACCGGCAAAATCGAACTAAGGGAGGACGGTGATGTTATCCAACTTCTTTCTGGATCGCCCAGTCTTTGCCTGGGTTATCGCTATCATCATGATGCTGGCGGGTGGGCTGGCCATCTACAATCTACCCATCTCCCAGTATCCGCCCATCGCCCCCCCCTCCATCGCCATTGACGCCTTTTATCCCGGAGCCTCGGCCGAAACCGTGGAAAATAGCGTGGTGCAGATCATCGAGCAGAAGATGACCGGCTTCGATAAGTTGCTGTATATGACCGGCACCAGCGATGCCTCCGGGGCCGGCAGGATCGAGCTTACCTTCGCGCCGGGGACCGACCCGGACCTGGCCTGGGCCCAGGTGCAGAACAAGCTCCAACTCGCCATGGCCAGTCTGCCCGATACAGTGCAACGCAGCGGCGTCAAGGTCAGCAAGTCCACCAAAAACTGGCTCATCATTGTGGGTCTCACCTCGGAAGACGGCAGCATGGATGAATTTGACCTGGCGGATTACGCTCAGGCCAACATCGAGCAGGTGCTGGCCCGGGTGCCGGGAGTGGGTGAAGTGGAAACCTTCACGTCCCAGTATGCCATGCGGCTCTGGCTCAATCCGGAGAAACTGAACGATTACCGCCTGACCGTGGAAGATGTCATCCAGGGGCTCCAGGCCTACAACGTGGAGGTGTCCGCCGGGCAGTTCGGTGGGATACCCGCCGTGCCCGGCCAGCGGTTGAACGCCTCCATCATCGTCCAGAACCTGCTCAAGACCCCGGAGGAATTCGCCGCTATCCCCCTGCGTATCAACCCGGACGGCTCCATCGTCCGGGTGCGGGACGTAGGGCGGACAGAGCTGGGCACCGAGCGCTACGGCGCCAAAGTGCTCTACAACGGCCAACCCGCCTCCGCCCTGGCCGTCCGCCAGGCCGCCGGGGCCAACGCCTTGAAAACCGCGGATGGCGTCAAGGCGAAGATGGCGGAGCTTTCCAAATATTTCCCACCCGGCATGAAGGTCATCTACCCCTTCGACACCACCCCCTTTGTGAGGGTGGCCATCAACGAGGTGGTCAAGACCCTGTTTGAAGCCATTTTCCTGGTCTTCCTGGTCATGTATGTTTTCCTGGGCAACTTCCGGGCCACGCTGATCCCCACCCTGGCGGTGCCGGTGGTGATCCTGGGGACCTTTGCCGTCCTGGGCCTGTTAGGGTTTTCCATCAACATGCTCACCATGTTCGCCATGGTCCTGGCCATCGGCCTCCTGGTGGACGACGCCATCGTGGTGGTGGAAAACGTGGAGCGGGTCATGAGCGAGGAGGGCCTCTCCCCCAAGGAGGCGACCCGCAAGTCCATGGGCGAAATCACCAGCGCCTTGATCGGCATCGGGCTGGTGCTCGCCGCGGTGTTCGGCCCCATGGCCTTCTTCGGGGGCTCCACCGGGGTCATCTACCGCCAGTTTTCCGTGACCGTCATCGCCGCCATGCTGCTGTCGGTGGTGGTGGCCTTGATTCTGACGCCGGTGCTCTGCGCCTCCCTCCTCAAGCCGGTGGGGCCCGGACACAGCGCGGCCGAGAGCGGCTTTTCGCTCCTGCGCCCTTTTTTCCGCTGGTTCGACCGCAGCTTTGTCTGGACCCGGGATAAATACCTGGCGGTAGTCGGTCACATCATTGGCCGGAAGCTGCGCTATCTGGTTATCTACCTGCTTATCGTGGCGGCCCTGGTATTCCTCTTCCAGCGCATGCCCACTGCCTATCTTCCGAATGAGGATCAGGGCATCATGTTCGTCCAAACCATGCTGCCGCCGGGTTCGACCCTGGAGCAGACCCAGCAGATCCAGGATCAAGTCCGCCACCATTTTTTGGAGACTGAGAAGGAAGCGGTGGCATCCCTGTTCACGGTGGCCGGCCGGGGTTTTTCCGGCGCCGGGCAAAACGTCGGGCTGGCCTTCGTCAAGCTCAGGGACTGGGACCTGCGCCCCCGGGCGGATCTGAAAGTTACCGCCTTGGTGGGACGCGCCATGGCCAAATTCTCCCAGTTCCGCAACGCCAGGTCTTTGCCTTCCCGCCGCCGGCCGTCCTGGAACTGGGCCGGGCGGGCGGCTTCGATTTTCAATTGCAGGACCGGGCCGGACTGGGGCACGAAGCTTTGATGGCCGCCCGTAACCAGATGCTCGGCCTGGCCAACCAGGATCCCAGGCTGGTCCGGGTCCGTCCCAGCGGCCTGGAAGATGTGTCCCAATACCGCATCGACGTGGATTGGGAAAAAGCCGGCGCCCTGGGGGTTCCCATCAACTCCATCCACCACACCATCTCGGCGGCCTTCGGCAGCGCCTATGTCAACGACTTCATCCAGGGGGGACGGGTCAAACGGGTCTATGTCCAGGCCGACGCGCCCTATCGCATGCTGCCCAAAGATCTGGAGCGGCTCTATGTCCGCAATGCCGTCGGGACGATGACGCCGTTCACCTCCTTTGCCACTGGCCACTGGTTCAAGGGGGCGCCGCTGTTGGAGCGTTACAACAGCTTCCCGGCGTTGAATATCTGGGGTGAACCGGCCCCCGGCCGAAGCTCCGGGGAGGCCATGCAGGCCATGGAAGAGATCGTCTGCGAAAGCTGCCCAAGGGCGTCGGTTTTGACTGGTCCGGCATCTCCTACCAGGAACGCATGGCGAAGGCGCAGAGGGCCGATTCTCTACACCTTTTCCATTATCGTCATTTTCCTCTGCCTGGCCGCCCTTTACGAGAGCTGGACCATCCCATTTTCGGTCATGTTGATGTTGCCGTTGGGTGTCATCGGGGGAGTTGTGGCTTCATCGCTTCGGGGATTCCCTAACGATGTTTATTTTCAGATCGGGCTCCTCACCGTTTTGGGATTGACGACCAAGAACGCGATTTTGATCGTCCAGTTCGCCAAGGCCAAAATGGAGGAGGGAGGAGAGTTGATTCAGGCCACACTGGAAGGCGCGAAATTGAGATTTCGTCCGATCGTCATGACGTCTCTTGCTTTCGGCTTCGGTGTTCTTCCACTGACAATGGCCAAAGGGGCCGGCGCTGGTGCGCAAACGGCCATCGGGACGGGAGTCCTGGGAGGTATGATTGCCGCCACTTTCTTGGCCATTTTTCTTCATCCCCCTCTTTTTTGTGGTGGTGGTGCAACTGTTCGGAAGCAAAAAGCAAGGTGTTTCCCCGGCCCACAGCCCGATGCGGACACCGGAAAGTTCCTCCGGAGGCCCAGTAACATGCTCAGGAACCTGTGTTTTCTTGGCCATAATCCCCATACTTCTCAATGGCTGCACCATGGTGCCGAAATATGATCGGCCGGCAGCCCCCCGTCCCGGACCAGTGGCCCACCGGTCCGGCCTATCAAGACCCTGCCGCCACCGGCGGCGCCGGTCCCCGCCGACCTCCAGTGGCGGCAGTCTGACCCATCAAGGGCTTCAGACGATCATTGCCACCGCCTTGCAAAACAACCGGGATCTCAGGGTGGCCGCCTTGAATGTGGAAAGGGCCAGGGCCATGTACCGGGTCCAGCGGGCCTGAGCTTTATCCCACCGTCCAGACGGACGCCAGCGCCATTAGGCAACGTGTCATGCTTTCCGGCGCCAAAACCAGCGGTTTGGTAACCTTGGAGTCGTACGGCGTCAATCTGGGCGTCAGTTCCTGGGGAGCTTGATTTTTGCTCGCATCCGCAGCCTGGCCGAAAGCGCCCGGAAGAATACTTCGCCACGGCCGAGGCCCGGCGCAGTGCCCAGATCTTGCTGGTATCCGAAGTTGCCAATGCCTATCTGACTCTCTTGGCTGCGGATCGGGAAAATCTCAAACTGGCTGGGTCCACCCTGAGTCTCAGCAGGCCGCCTATAATGTCATCAGACGGCGCTTTGAAGTCGGTATCTCGCCCGAACTGATCTGCGCCAGGTGCAGACCCGGGTGGACGCGGCCCGGGTGTACGTGGCCCGCTATACGGAAATGGTGGCCCGGGATGAAAACGCCCTGAACCTGCTGGCCGGTTCGCCGGCGCCCGCCCACACCTTACCCAAGGTGTTGAGCCTCGTCAAACCCTTGCCGGACGTGTCCCCCGGCATGTCCTCCGAAGTGCTCCTGCGTCGCCCGGATATTCTGCAGGCGGAACACGTCCTCAAAGGTGCCAATGCCAATATCGGCGCCGCCCTGGGGCGACTTTTTTCCCCCGCATTGCCTTGACCTCGGCTCTAAGGAACTGCCAGCGGTGACCTGGCGGGCCTCTTCCAATCCGGTTCCGCCGTCTGAAGTTATGCCCCTCGCATCGTCCTGCCGATTTTCGACGCCCGCACCTGCTGGGGCTCAAAGTAACAGAAGTGGACAAAGAGATCGCTCTGACCCAATACGAGAAAGCGATCCAGTCGGCCTTCCGGGAGGTTGCTGATGCCCTGGCCAAACGAGGGACCGTGGGGGATCAGCTGGCCGCAACAATCTCTGGTGGATGCCAGCGCCAAAACCTATAAGCTTTCCAATGCCGTTATGACAAGGGGATCGATATCTACTTGAACGTTCTGGATGCCCAACGCAATCTCTATTCCGCCCAGCAGGGACTCATCGCCATCCGGGTGGCCAACCTCGCCAATCCAATGGGCGCCGGCGTCTCCACGGCCAGGACTTTTAACACCTTTTCTATCTGGCGCCGCCGGCAAATTCAGGCAGCCCTCCAGCCCCACCACACCCAGGCCATCTTCGGCCTTATGCAAAGCCGCCAAAACGTCCCGGGTATGGGCTTCCGGCGGGAACGCCGTCCTGATGAAATAATCGGAAATGTCTTCATCTTCCCTGCCGCTCAACAGAACGCCGTACGCTGCCGCCATGGCCCGGCCGGCCCGGCCCACCTGCCGACAGTAGTAATGCACCACGGAGCCCGGACGCTGAAAGTGAACCACAAACCCCAGGTCCGGCTTATCGAACCCCATGCCCAGGGCGCTGGTGGCCACCAGGGCCTTGAGGCCGGTTGTCCAGCAGCTTCTGCTCCAATTCCACCCGCCGGTCCGCCTCCAATCCTCCCCAATAGGCTGCCGCCTCGATGCCTTCCCCCTGCAGAAAGCTGGCCAGCCTCTGTGCGTCTCGAATGGTCAGGGTATAAATGATGCCGGTGCCGGGGAGCCTTCCGGCAGGTGTTCCGCCAGCCAGGCCATCCTGGCCGCCTGGCTGGGCAGATGAATATTCTGCAACCGTAAACTGGCCCGGCTCAGCGGCCCCCGCTGCACTGCCAATCTCGGCCCCAGTTGCGCCTGCACATCCATCACCACCCGGTCATTGGCGGTAGCGGTGGTGGCCAAAACCGGGATCGTTGGCGGCAGCGCCTGTAAAATCCGGGTAATCCGGCGGTAGTCCGGCGGAATCAGTCCCCCAGTCCGAGATGCAGTGGGCCTCATCCACCACGAACAGGCCGATGGCTCCGGCCACAGGCATGAGCACCTCTTCCCGAAAGGCCTCATTGGCCAGCCTCTCCGGCGATACCAGCAAAATATCCACCTCGCCGGCTAACAGACGCTTTTGAATTTCCTGCCAGTCATTGGTGTTGGCGGAATTGATGGTCGCGGCCCGCACCCCCAGCCGGGTCGCCATGTCTTACCTGGTTGCCATCAAAGCCAGCAAGGGGGAAATTAACAGGGTCGGGCCCCTTACCCTGATCCCGCAACAACCGGGTGGCCAGAAAATACACCACACTTTTACCCCAACCGGTTCGCTGCACCACCAAAAGCTGGGCCCGATCCAGGACCAGAGCGGCGATGGCTTCCCATTGGCCCTCCCGCAATTCAGCCTCCGGTTGATTCAACGCCCGGCGCAGCAGGTTCAGGACCTGATGCTTCGTCAAGCCATTCCTTTTATCGGGGGCGCAGGTCTTTGGGGAGCCTGGTCCTCGGCAATCTTTTTAGGCTTCTGACAACAGTTTCCCTTCCCTGACGACAGTGACAGGAAGCGCATAGATGACCTTTTGTTAAGCCTCGAATTCTTGATGATTACCGCCACAGCAGGCTTGCCGCTGCTCTAGGTAAGGGTAATTCCATCTGATGGATCTATGATTCTTCACTTACTAAGAAATGTCAATAAAAACTGAGAGCTTTTTCCTGATCAGCGGGATTGCATGCCATAGTTTTTTTATTAAAGATAATATATTGAAATAAAAAGTAAAAATATTGAAAAGAAAAGCTTTTTCCCGGCAATTTTCCGCTATTTTCCCGGTCTCGGGGCGCTTATTGCGAAAGTCGAAAGATTTTTTCCGTAGCCAAAACAATCAAGGCACGCCGTGCCGCGACCGTGAAAAAATTATCTCGATAACTGGTATCTCATTGATAAAACTAATAATATTATTCAATAAAGTAATTTATCCCGGCGATTTCCCACTTTTTTCCCACTTGCGCCAGACCCTCTGGGATAGAGTTTAGCGATTTTTCGGAGAAATTTTTTTCACAGGATATCTATTTGATATTATTCATAATATTCTTTGTCGACGGGATTTTTCGCGCTGAATTTCGCGGTAATTTCGCGCTTGGGTTTCGGATAGCTGTCAGTTTTCGGTTGGGTGGCATGGGGCCGGGCCGGGGCGGGGCTTCTCCGGAGAGGTCCGGGCCTTGGTCGGCAGGAGGAGTTTCGGGTTTCAAGTTTGAGTTTCGAGAGGAGAACCTGCGGCCGTTTCCGGGGTGGTTTCGAGAGCCGGCTCCGGGCAGGGGGCGTAGAGGTTGACTTTCAGGGTCTGGCGGGTTTGGGCCAGGGCCTGGAAGGAGTTGGGCAGGAGGCTGTCCTGGAGATCCCACTGGGGTGAGGCCATGAGGCAGTAGATCATCTCCGGTTCCAGGTGCACGTCCATTTTAAGCATGAGGCTGACAATACGGGTGAATTCCCGGCTGGCCTGGAGGAACAATTTAAAATCCTCGCCGGCCCTGGCGCCCCGGACGACACCAAGGACCATTTCCATGACGATATTGAGTTTGCAGAACAGGCCCTGGCGCAGGCCGTCGTGGAAGCGTTTGTCGGCCTGGGCCATTTTTTGACGCAACTGCTCCTTATGGGCCAGCAGGGCCGAGGTGCTGAAACCATAGGTTTGGGAGAGATGGCTGATGGAAACGCCGCTGAGGAGGGCGCGGTCGATGTCTTTGACCTGGTTGTGTTTACAGACAAAGCACGGCATGGATGACTCCTTTTTCGAGTTTCAAGTTTCGGGTTTCGAGTAAAAAGCAAAAATACTAGCTGGCAGTGGTCAGCCAGGGAATATTTTTTCCGGTTCCGGCGATTAGTTTGTATGAAATGGAAAAAAAAGACAGAACAGGTGGGGCAGATGTCACTAAATAAGGCGATGGGCTAAAGGCGATAGGCGATAGGGGCGGGGGAAAGGGGGGAGGCGCTTTGAGCTAATCTGCGGGGGCGGCGAAGAAATCCGGGGCCAATTCATGCAGCCGGGCCGGGATTTCTGCTTCGGATGCGCCCCATGGCCGCAAGCAAGCTTGTATAGTTGTTGACAAAAAATTCCAGGTGAGGGTGCTGATGACCGGTGCGCGGGTTAAGTGGATCAAAATATTTAGGGCGCGGTCGCATGAGGGGATCAGCCTCCTGGAGGAGGTTGGTGTCCTGGAGCACCTCGGCCAGGAAATGGCGGGCTATGCCACCGGGGAGGTTTTTTCGTGTCCCAGGCTTTGGGCTTCCGGATCTCGCATTTGGACAGCGGCGGGTATGCTATGACCAGAAGCACGAAGACGGGATGTTAAAAGGCCCTGGCTTTCTTGATTAAAGATGAGGCGGGCCGGGTCCTCTTAACTTCCATGGTGTCCTGCCTTTTTGCTCGGGAGGTATATAAAGAACCATTGTTGGCCGATTGCCTGAAGGTCGTGGGCTATGGAACCATGGCCGATGCGATGGGGGAGTTGGCCGGCCGGATTCAGCAACTGCAGTGGCAGACCCGCCTGGCCACGGGCTATGACCCCAGTGGAGTAAAGATTGCAGCGGTTCTCAGAAGTAACCACCTGGAAGGGGCAGGTCGACCAGGGATATATGGAGATTTTGCGGCAGAAATATGCTCAGGCTATTTTGGACCTGGGCAAAGAAAAAGCGTTGGAGCAGGCGTAAATTTTTTTATGGTTCGTTTGTGGCGAAAGCAGGGGTGTGATTTTATTGTATTGTAGGGGCATAGGTGCCCCTACAATCAAGCGGGTTGGCAAATAATTAGAAGGCGAAATTTACGTTGAGGCCGCCGTAAACGTGGTTCTGCTGGGCATCCCAGGAACCCCACCTTAAGAGTTGGGTGGAATTGCCCCCCAGGCCATACCAAAAACCGACTTTAGGTGCTATAGAGACATACTGGTGCACCGGAATGGTGAGGGTGGCATACAACTGACCGGCCAAAGGACCGGAAAAGGCTTTGGCGCTGGCCGGATTGGAAATAGGCGTGTTCGGGAACGCGGCGTTGTCACGGGAAAACAGGAAGACGAAGTTGTTGCCCAATTCCAAGGTGGATTTATAATAAGGTAGTTCAAAAACCCGGGAGACACCCACGGTGAGCCAGGTGCCAGGGTAATGGGAGACTTCGCTGTTCCCCGTAACGCTTAATTTTACGATCTCGAAGTCGGCTGCCAGACCATAGTAAAGCTCGAATGAATCTCCCTGGGGATACAGGGTGGAATCGTAGGCATAATAGATGCCGCCGAGATTGACGGCCAGGGATTTAACCAGATCGCCCTTGTAGATCTCACGGGTATAGCCGAAGGTGAAATCGGTTTCATTCCACTTGGCCCCGGTTCTCGGCGTAAAAGCAGCCGGGGCGTTTTCGCTGGTATCAAAATTGCCCCAGACATTCAAAGAAAAGCCTTTGTAGCCCACGGTTACGGATGGCTGTAAGACCGCACTTTGCCGACTGAGAGCAAAACCACGCCAGATATACTGACTTAAAATATCAACCCCGATGCTGGCAGTGGGCTTGTCTTCGTCCGCGGCCGTGCCGGGCACGGGTGCGGCAGGACTTTCGCCGGGATACTCACCCTTCTCTTGGGCGGCTACCGGCTGCAGACCCATGACAAGTAGCAGCACCATTATCCCTATGGCCGACATCAGGCCGGCCCGTTTTCTCCATTCGATGTTCATTTGTATTTCCCCCTTTAATTTTTAGGCAGTGACATAAAAGACGACTATCTTTATTTCGTTAGGCGATTATTAAAGCAAAGAGAATGCCAAAAAACAATGTAGTTATTTCAGGTTGTTATAATTTTTAATACTACATAATTGTAATTAAGCAACAATATCCCGACAAGATTGTCGAAATACCCAATGTTGGAATTATTGATCGTGCTGCGCGTGGCATTTTGCCAGGAAGCGTTCAGGCAAGCCGAGGATACTTGATTCACTCGTTTACAAAGATTATATTTAAATACAAGATAATTTATACGATGAAATTCG
The DNA here is from genome assembly GCA_963780995.1 of uncultured delta proteobacterium. Taxonomy (GTDB): domain Bacteria; phylum Desulfobacterota; class Desulfobaccia; order Desulfobaccales; family Desulfobaccaceae; genus Desulfobacca. Next base: position 1,303 of record CAWAEI010000018.1, on the reverse strand, counting down.
ATTAGGTTATTTTGAAACAATGGGAATAGGATCAAAACTCAAAACAGGACCTCCTAAAGGCAAAGGAGAACAAAATGAAAAGGATAACACTAGTTACTCTAACGTTAGTTTTTCTGGCTGCTTTTTCTATGGTGATGGGCCCACAGGCCTTACAGGCACAGGTGCACCAAATGACCCCGCAGATGTGCACCAATCTCGGCCAATGTTCGGCGATGATAACGGAAATGACCGAGATGCTGAAAAGCGGTAAACTCAGCCCGGCGGAAGAACGGGAGGTGATTAACCATATAGACCAGATAGGACGCGTTATGCAGGAGATGAGCAGTCCCAGCGGACCCAGCCTGGAAAAGAAACACACTGAGGAACTCGGACAGATACAGGATAAATGGCGGCGTCTCCGGGAGATGAAAAGAGGCATGCAGGTAAAGCCGGGGCATTAAAAAAACTTTGTTTTACAATCTTTGCGAAAAGGCTGAAAGGCCTGCAAACGGGGGCGCTTCGCCCCCGTTTGCTTAATAAGCGTATCGAGACCTGCAGGATAATTAATGATTAAATATTGGAGGCCGTTTTTCCAGGAAGGCATTGACGCCCTCGTGCGGGTCGGTGGAGGCAAAACACAACCCAAAAGCCTGGGCCTCCAACTCCAGGGCGCTGGGGAGGTCCAGATCATAGCCCAGGTTGATCACCCGTTTGATCTGGCTCAGGGCAAAACGGCTTTTAGCAGCCAAGTCCAAAGCGATCTGACGACATTGCGGCAGCAGCGCTTCCGGCGGAAAGACCTGGACCGCCAAACCCATGGCCTTGGCTTCGGAGGCATCCACGGCCCGGCCGGTGAGACACAATTCCTTGGCTAAGCCCTTGCCCACGAGTCGGGCCAGGCGCTGGCTACCTCCCAAGCCGGGCATGAGGCCCAGATTGACCTCCGGTTGGCCGAACCTGGCGTTTTCCGAGGCATAAATAAAGTCACAGGCCAGGGCCACTTCGCACCCCCCACCCAAGGCGAAGCCGTTCACGGCGGCGATGACCGGAATGGGTAAGGCCTCCAGTTTCTCCAGGATCGCTTGACCCGTGCGGATGAATTCATAGGCGCGGCGACTGTCGAATTCGAGGAACTGGCGTACATCTGCGCCAGCCATAAAGGCCCGGCCCTGGCCAGTGAGGATCAACACCCGAATAGCGGGGTTGATCTGAATGTCCTCCAGGGCCTGGGAAAATTCCTGCATCAATTCGGCGCTTAAGGCGTTTAATTTATCAGGGCGATTAAAGGTCACCATGGCCAGGGGGCCGTCAATTTCCAGGATTA
>CAWAEI010000017.1:0-113035 GCA_963780995.1 uncultured delta proteobacterium | reverse complement strand
GCACGAGAACACCCCGCTTGTCGGTCCGGCGGCGACGAATTCCTTGGCCACGAGGTTCATCCCGTCATGGATGGAGCTCACGACGCACACGTCGGCCGCCCGGTAGTGGGCTGATGACCTCCTCGAGCCCCAGGTGCGTTTTCCTGAGGACGATCGGGCTCCCAGCCGCTCCCTCCCCCAGCGCTCGTTGATATCGACCATCGCGCCTGGTACATCTCGTCGTTGTACTGCTTGTATCTGGGGATGTGGATCCGCGACAGGAGGCCCGTGTTGAAGAAAGACGAACTCTCCCGACGTACTCCGGGTATTTCTCGAGGAACCGATCCACGGCCGCGAAGCGCTCGACGATGCCCTTCGTGTAATCCATGCGGTCGATGCCGACGGCCAGGAGGCGCCCCCGAAACCGGAAATCCCCGCGGACGGGCCTGGACCCGGTCCCTCGAACGGCCGGCGAACGGGAAAGACCGTCGATCCCTCTCGAAATCGATGCTGACGGGGAAAGGCCGGACCAGGGTCTCCAGCCCCCCTTTGAACCACCGGACCAGCCGTTCCCGGGATCGACGCGGACCTCGAGGAACCGGTCCACGGAATCCAGGAAATTCAGGCAGTGATGGCGGATGTGGAATCCCAGGATGTCATTGCCGAGGAGGCCCTGGAGGATCTCGGCGGCGTTCGGGCAGACACGGAAGGCCTCGGAATTGGGCCAGGGGATGTGCCAGAACCGGCCACGACGATGTCCGGACGCCTCTCCTTGATCAGCGCCGAGAGGAGGGCGAAATGATAGTCCTGGATGAAGACGAAGGCCGTGTCGTCCCCGACCTCCTCGAGGACCGCGTCGGCGAACCTCTTGTTGACCGCGACGTAGACCCTGCCAGTCGCTTTCGCGGAAGACCGGGCGAACGTGGACGATGTGGCAGAGCGGCCAGAGGCCCTCGTTGGAATAGGAATAATAGAAAGCGTTCTGCCTCCTCACCCGGCTGAGCCAGACCCTCCTCAGGACGTATCACGTGGGAGACTCCGGGGGGACCCGGATCCCGGTCGTGGCCATCGACGACCTCCCGGTCCGCGTCGCCCATCCCGGCCGCGATCCATGTCCCGCCGCTCGCCGCCATGACCGGGATCGAGGGCCGTCGTCATCCCGCTGGCCGGAATGATGCACCGGATCCCGCCCGACGAATAGACGTGGATGTAGGGCTCCCGGTTCGAGACGACGATGAACTTGCGCCCGCCGACCTTTTCCCGGATGGCCGCCTTCAATCCCTGATGGTCCCAGGTCATGGCGCTCCCCCTTCCTCATCCTTCCGGAGAACGACGGTGCGCGCGGGGACCGGGAACGAGGATCCCTCTCCTTCCGGCAAAAGCGTTCGTGGAGGCGGGCCAGGAACTCGTGCTTGATCCGGTACCTGGTCGGCAAAAGCCCGCGCCCGGAGGATGACGGTGCCGACGACGCCGCCCTCGCCGAAGGTGTGGAACCGGACATAGGGCAGCGAAGCCCGGGACCCCTCCCTCGACCTCGCCCATCGTCGCCGATCGCCGTTTCGACAAGGAGCTTTTCCCACCCCCGTCTCAGGTCGGTCTGTCGTATCCGACGCCGACCTCCACGAGGAAGGCCCCATCGCCTGCGCCGGAAGATCGAAATTCGTCACGATCGCCGAGGCTACCTTGTTGTTCGGGACGATGACCAGGTTTCCGGCCAAGACCTCGATGGCCGTGTTCCTCCAAGTGATATCGCGGACATAGCCCTCCTCTCCCGACTCGAGCTTGATGTAGTCGCCCGACCGGACCTTCCGCGTGGCTAGGATATGAATACCGGCAAAAAGATTGGAAAGCGTGTCTTGGAGGGCGAGGGCGACGGCCAAGCCACCGACGCCCAAAGCCGTGATGAGGGGGGTTATGGAGATCTTGAGGTAATCCAGAACGATCAGCAGGCCCAGGGCGTAGACCAGCGTGGCTGTCAGGTTGCGAAGAAGGGAGATAGGAAATCCGGATGCCCGGCTTAGCCCGAGCGAAACATACCCCACGATCAGCCGGCTCAGGAAATGGGTAACGGAGAGAATGGCGAGAATAGTCAAAACCTGGCTCAGGGGCCTGTCGAGTCCGGGCCGGAGCCGGAGGTATTTCTCGGCGGCGGCGGCGCCGGCGAGAAGCGTGCAAGAGGATAGACCCTCAGGCTGTTGGTCAAGATGTCGTCCCACGCGGCAGCTGATCTTTTGGCGGCGCGGCGCAAGCGGCCGAAAACAGCTATCTGCAGGAACATCCCCAGCGCGCCGGAAGCCAGCAGGATCCCGGCAGGGATGATTACGGCGGTGATGGGCCTTCCGGGCATTAATTGAGCCTCCTTGAAAAAGGTTCCCGCCGAAGACTTGATTCTCTCAAGCTGACGCACAGCGGGGCAGCCGTTGCAGACGCGAAAAAAGCAGCGCAAGCAGAACAGGCCGCGGTTTTGATTGAAGCCGCCGACCGGCCGAAACCATTCACCGATCGGGCAGCGTCAGTACTCAGTGCTTATCTATTTTTATATCACGCGATGCAGGAGGTGTCAACCTACGGCCGGATTTCTTTGCAGCGTCCTTGTCTATTCTTTCGATCTCCGCGAGCTTTCGCATCGCGGCCTTGGCCAATTTGAGCCCAGCATAATCCGTGACGACTTTGCCAAAGAAAGGTATCGCCTGATCATATTGTTTCATTTGGCAATAGCTATCGGCTAGATAATAGTAGACTTGGCCCAACCCTGAGTACTCCGGATAATCAGTCATGACCTCGGTCAAACGGCTGATGGCGGCTCGATAAGCCTTGCGGTTGTGATAGAGGATCCCGATTTCCGCACTGTGGAAAGCCAGTCGTTCTTCGCACTCCCGGATCTTCTCACGGGATGGTTCAGCCTGGTCGCTCACGGGGTAGTCATCAACGACCTTCTTGAATGCCGCCAGGGCTTTGATCGTCTTGGACGGATCGCGGCCGGGCTTCGGCATCATCTTGAAGAATGTCATGGCGATCTGGTATTGGCCGTAGGCTGCCGACGGAGAATAAGGGTAGGTACGGATGAATTCCCGATACTCGGCGGCGGCTAAGGTCATATGGTTCTCGTCACCCTTGCGGAAGTAGATGTCGGCGATGAGGAGTTTAGCCCGCTGAGCATAGAAGCTCTTAGGGAATGAATCGACGACCTGTCGGAGGTAAAGAACGGCCTTATCTGAGTCTTTCTTCGAAGCGATCTCTCCCAACCTGTAAAGGGCTTCGTCAGAGGAGGCTATATCTGGCGTGAGCTCGGGACCCTCTTCATGACATCCTGGCGCAAGGATGGTCAAGACGAGGATGAGCAGAAAGCAGGGGCGGATCCTCTTCATCACCCGGAACGTCTTCCCATCGATCTAACGATTCCCTGCCGAGAGCTTCTGACCGACCGCCTGCCCCAACGCTGATAGGCCAGCCTCCATTTCGTCTCTAAAAGTCGGCCAGAGGACATCGACGGCAGTGCGCATCTCGTGGAGCTTCTTCTCGAGGTCTTGCACTTGAAAGCGAAGGTTCGCGATCTCGCGATATTCGTCCGCGCCGGGATCCCACGGGACATTCTCGGAACTGTACTCGAGTTCATCGAGCTCGGCCTTGATCTCATTGATCCTTGCCGCACACTTATCCTCAAAGTATTCGCGCGGTTCTTTCGACATGATCTCACTCCTTATAAAGGTTTGCCCCGATGGAGGCAAGACGTCTCCACCGGATCCCCATGATCATTGTTCTAAGAGGCCACCGGAGTGAGCGAGCCTCATAACCCCTGTGATGTAAATATGTTACTGGAAAACGGCGGAAATTTCAAGACAACGCGCTTCAGTCCTTGATCTTCGCCCGATGGCCAAGGCTCATCAAGGAAGGAAGAGCGTCAGGTCAGCTTTTGCCTCGGTCTCTAACCTTCGCCGCGACCTCATCGAGGCCAAGTTGATGAAAGATCTGGCCGGACACGAGGCCTCCTTCGTCTCTGACGAATCTGAGTGTCGCCCCTTTATCGTTGGGAAAGAAAAAAGCGTCCTTCTCGAAGGGAACGATCGGATATCTCGGGCCGTCGCCTCTTCGAACGAAAATCCGTCTTCCGTCGATCAGGATCTCACGCTGGCCCCCCTTGGGAATCTCAAAGGTCCCCGCGTATTCGTTCAAGACAGCGGGATCCACGGCGATGGCCCGTCGTGCAACCGGCGTTTGCACATCTTGTCTAAAAAGGATCGCGGCCAAGCTCCGGCCGATCTCCCCGACAGGGGATCCCCCGATATTGCTAAGGACCCCGACGAATACCCCGGAGTCCGGCCAGTTCTCGACCCAAGCGCTGTATCCGGGCGCACCGCCCCCATGTGCGATGTCTCTGCGGCCCCAAGTCTCCATGACCAACCAACCCAAACCATAGCCGTCTCTTTGGGGGGCCTGCATTAGCCTTCTGGAGGCTGCGGAAAGGATCCTATCGCCTTCGAGGCCTCGATTCCATTTCCACATATCTTCGACGGTCGAAAAAAGTCCTCCGGCAGAATACCCGACCGAGGGGTGGAACCAGGGGGCTTCCCTCAGGCGCCCCTCACCGTCCTCGATGAGGCCTCTAGCCGCGGCGGATTCCGCACCTATTCCTGCGCCATAGCTCGTCCGTTCCATTTTCAGGGGTCTAAGGATGTGACCCTGGATGAAACGTTCGTAAGGCATCCCGGAGACGCGCTCGATGACGAGGCCGAGGAGGATAAATCCGGCGTTGCTGTAACGCGATCTTGTTCCCGGCGGGAAGTCGAGGGGCCTATCCTTGATCAAGCTGAGGAGACCGGCCGAGGAGTTGGGCTGGGAAAGGTCCCCGAGAGCTCTGGGGTCTAGCCCGGCGTCCGGCACGCCTGACGTGTGAGAGAGCAGATGACGGAGCGTCACCTTCGCCTCTCCAGGCGGCGAAAATTCGGGGATATATATAGTTACTGGATCATCGAGATCCACGCGGCCCTCATCCCTGAGCCGGAGAATGGCCGCGGCCGTCAATGTTTTCGTGACCGATCCGATCGAGAATTGTGTTGATGGAGTGATTCTGCGGGTCCCTGCCTCGTCGGCGAATCCGAACCCCGCTTTAAACACGACCTTTTCCCTACGGGCGACCAGGACGGCGCCCTGGAAATTCCAGGCGTTATGTGCGGCGAGGAGGTATTTTTTCAAGGAGGCGCTCAAGTCGCTATCTTGAGCCCGGCAAGCGCAGATGGACAGCGCCATCGCCGCGACTGCGAGCAACGCGCCGCTTCTCGGCGCACTCATGATCGATTTCCACCCGCTGTGGCGTCCGTCGAAACGGCACTCTTCCTGGGGAACTGGTAGTACGCTCGATAAAGCCCCTCAAAAAAACGTCTCGTGTTCAATCCGAGATTGCGCGTGTTATATCCGCCTTCTTGGACGACGAGGGTCGGGAGCCTCAGGGATCCGATCATCCACCCGATATCGGCGAAATCCTTGCCCTTCAGCGCCCAAGTCCCTGTAGGATCCCCTTTGGCCGTATCCAGGCCAAGGGAGACCACGATGAAAACGGGATTGAAGAGCGAGATCCGACGGAGGGCGCGTCTCAGGACGAGCTTGTAGCGTTGGGGCGATAAGGATTCCGAGAGAGGAAAGTTGAGATTATAGCCCGCTCCCTTTCCCCGGCCTTTCTCATCCGCGAAACCGCTGAAATACGGATAGGTGAATTGCGGATGGCCGTGAAGGGAAATCGTAAGAACGTCGGCCCTGTCGAAAAAGATCTCCTGAGTTCCATTCCCATGATGATAGTCGACGTCCAGAACGGCGACGCGGCCCCAATGGGACAGATGGTCGGCCGCAATGGCCGCCGTGTTGAAATAACAGAAACCGCCGAAAACGCGTCGCTCCGCATGATGGCCCGGTGGCCTGACGAGGGCGTAAGCAAGTCGATAGCCCATCGTTAGGCATTCGGCTGCTGTCAAGCCGCAGTCGACAGCCGCTTTGGCCGCCGGAAAGACATTCCCATTGAGAGGCGTGAATGTGTCGATCTCATAGTACCCGGCTCTCAACTCCAGATCATCTGGAAGCCGGCCTGCGTTCCGGATCGGAAAAACGTAGGGATAAACGGATTCCTCCGGCGAAAGAGAGGCACTCATGCGCTTGATATAATCCACGAGCCTCGGATCGTGGATCCTCCGGATATGGCCCTCCGAATACCTTTTTTTCTCAACGGCCGCAAAGAGGCCCGTCGGCTCGATCTCACGCAGGATGGCCGGGACCCTGACCGGAGCCTCGACATAACCGCGCTCCCGGATGTGATGGATGACGTGCTCACGACTGACGACCAACCGAACCTTGCGGTCCTCCGGGACACGGGCGAGCTCCTGATATATGACCGCCGGCCTCCGATAGCGTGGCGGGCGGACGTGAACAGGGTCATCACGGAACGAGGCGACAACCATGTCCACGTATTCAGGGGAGCAATATTTCGGATATTTCGTCTCGAGGATCTTCCGGACAACCCTCCGGGCCGCATCCCGGCGGAGGGGGACGTCCTTTCCGAGGTCATCAAAAACAAGATATGGCGGATTATCGTCCCCAGAAATGACCGGCGTCTCATAGGCCGTTCGAGAGATGGGCCTGGCTCCGAACTCCTCATAGAACTTGAGCCGTGCGATATTTTCCTTCCGGATCTCGGGATCACGGCTCAGAGTCGGGTCATCGGGCAGGCACTCGAAAAAAACGCCGATGTCCCCGGCCTGAAGGGCTTCTTCGCGAACCCGCTGGTAGAGGGCCCCGCCGATCCCGCGTCCGGTCATGCCCTTGGGGGCCGCGAGGTAATCCAGGAACAAGAATCTCAGATCGGGATCACGGAGGGCGTAGGCGAAACCCTTGACTCGTTGCGTTTGGATGTCGTCAGCCACGAACAGCATGGCCAACAAGCCCTGCCGATGGGATCGGAGGATCTGGCCGCGGATCTTGTGGACCTCGTCTTCTTTGACCAAGGGAAACTGGGAGCGCAGGATGGAGATGGATTGGGCGATCTGATCTTTGTCGATCGGCAGAACATCGTCATAAATGCGGCGGATGCGAAATGTCATATGTCAATGTTAGCGGAGATTCAAGGAACAGGTCAAGGCATCAAGGCCATCTGTTGCGGAACGAGAGGGGCTTAACGGGAAGTGAGCTTGTTGAGTTTGGATTCATCTCCCATGACGATGAGGATGTCGCTTTCCTTGACCACGAAATCCGCTTTAGGGACATAGGTCAGACGCTCAGGCACGACCTCTCTGACGGCAAGCACCTGGATGCCGAAGCGATTGATCAGGTCGAGCTCACGAAGACTCCTGCCGAGGAAGGCCTCCGGGGCCGCGATTTCCTGGATATGGACGCCGGCCGAGACCTCGACATATTCTAGGACGTTCGGATAGGAAAGCCTATGCGCCGTCTTGATAGCCATGTCGCGCTCTGGATAGACGACCTCGGACGCACCGACCGCCTCGAGGATCCGGGCGTGGTCATCGCTGAGGGCTTTGGCGACGATCCGGCGCACCCCCAACTCCTTGAGATAGTGAACTGTAAGGATGGACGCCTCCATGCCCGGACCGATGCTGACCACAACGATATCCATGTCCTGCGTGCCCATCGCCTTGAGGGATTCCTTATCGGCGGCATTCATGACCACCGCAAAGGGCACGTTCGCTTTGGCCTCGTCGATCCGGGATTTATCGATATCAATGGCCGTGACATCATGCCCATTTTCCGCCAGCGTTTTTGCGATCTGGATCCCGAAGCTGCCCAGCCCGATGACGGCGATCTTCATGGCTATCCTCCCTTGACCAGTCAGTCCTGATCCGGCCGATGCTCTATGCCACCTCAGCCAACAAGCACGGACTCTTCGGCGTATTCGAATCGTCCTCGGGGCCTCCGCCGGCTCAAGGCATAAAGGAGGGTCAGGGGACCAACCCTCCCGATGAACATCGTCAGGATAATGACAACCTTGCCAAGCGGAGTCAATCCGGACGTGACCCCCATAGATAGCCCGACAGTTCCGAACGCCGAGAAGACCTCAAAAAGAGCGCTTTTCATGCCGATCGCGGGCTGGCTGGCCAGGAGCACTCCGGTTGCCAGAAAGATCACGGCCAACGCCAGGACGATAAGTGTGAAGGCTTTCGTCATAAGGTCGGCCGCGAGCGATCGGCGGAAGGCCGATACTGTTTGTCTACTGCTTACGCGCGACCGTATGAGCAGAACAAGGAGGCTGGCCGTGCTCGTTTTCACCCCGCCCCCCGTGGAAGCCGGAGAAGCCCCGACGAACATCAGCAAGAACATCAGAAGAACCGACGCAGGCCCCAGGGCCGCAATGCTCATTGTCTGGAAACCCGCCGTCCGCGCAGTGACCGATAGGAAGAAAGACGAAAGGGCTCGCTCCCGAATGGAGTAGGAAGCCATCGAGAAAGACCCCTCCATGACATAGAGAAGAGCGAAAGCGGCCAGAATGAAGATCAAGGTCGTCGATACGATGATCTTCAAATGAAGGGACGGCCTGGCCGGGCGCCTTGTCAGCTTGGAAACGGAAAGCTGCCGCATCTCCCGTAGCACGGGAAAGCCGATGCCGCCGAGCACGATCAGCCCGGCGACGGTCAAGACGATACCCGCGTGGCCGCGATAGCCCGTTAAGCTATCTGAAAAAAGCGAGAAACCTGCGTTGCAAAAGGCTGATATGGCATGGAATATGGCCAGCCCTGCGGCACGCCAGAACCCGAAGTCGGCAGAGAACCACGCAAACAACAGGACTGCGCCAGCGGATTCGATCGCTAGGGTGTAAGCGAAAATGCTTCGCACGAGAGAAGGCAGGTCTTTGGGAATGCCCGGATGGAACGAGGACTGGATCAACAGTCGTTCCCGTACGGAAATCCTGCCCCGGGCCGCCAGGATGATCAGAGTTGAAAATGTCATGATCCCTAGACCGCCGAGTTGGATGAGGGCCAGGATGATGGCCAGACCCGCCGGCGAATAATGGGCCGGAGTGTCCTTGACGATGAGTCCTGTGACACAAACGGCCGATGTGGCGGTGAAGAAGGCATCGAGGACCGGCGTCTGTCCCTGGCGAGTACTGAAAGGCAAGCTGAGAAGGAGCGTGCCCACGAGAATCGCGGCCAGAAAGCTTGCCGCAAGCACACGGGCGGGATGGAATTCAATATCCTTCACGGGACATCCTGTTTTATCCTTATAGCCGATGGTCTCCAGTCTGTCAAAGCGACGTCAGGCGAAAGCGCTTTACGGAGATTCAAGCCGGGCCCGAAGATCTTCGACCGGGCCCGCGTCTCCATAAACCGTAACCCAATCGCCTGCGCGGAGTCGGGTCTCGCCGTGCGGGATGATAGTCTCGCGTCCTCTCCTGACAGAGAGTACGAGGATATCACCGCCAAGGCTAAGTTCCTTCAACGATATTCCGTCGAACGTCCGGTCGAGGACGAGGATTTCGCCGATCTGATGGGCCGTCCGGCCAGAAGTCATGAGGCTGAATAGATTGGGATGGCGGGCCATGAGCGCGAGTAAGGCCGCTCGATAAATAGCCGGAGTATAGGTCTGTACGCCAAGCGCCGCAATGGAGGAAAGACGGGCCGGCTCATTGACCAAGGCGATCACGTGAGGTATACCAAGCTCCCGCGCCTGTCGGCAGATTTCGGCATTCAGATCGTCATCGTTCTCCAAAACGAGGAGACTCTTCAACGGGGGAAGATCGACCTCGCCAAGGTTGACTAAAGGCGCAGGAGGCGCCAGTACCAAGAATCCTGCGGCCCGGACCTTTTCGGCGAGTGCCGGCGTGGCTTCGATGAACAAGACTCTTTCTTTTTGAGCGGCCAGCTCGTGAGCGGCTTGCAGGGAGAAATCGTTGACGCCAAACACGGCGATCGCACTGTGGTCTCGCGCCCGCCCCTCCGGCACAAGGCAGTTGAACAGGACGGGGGAGAGAGTTGCGCTCACCGCCGCGATGAGTATGAAAGCCGCATTCGTCGGCTCGTCAATGACGCCCAGGCGGAGGCCGATCCCCGAAGCCGCGATGATCAAGGACAATCGAGAAGACAGCAGGATGCCTCCGGCGAGGCTCTCCCTCCAGGTGAATCGGAGCCTCAACAGAAGAGCCGGCAAGACCTTGATGAGATAAGCGACGACGAGGAGCAAAGGGGCCAGGACCCAGGTTCGCCGGCTGCGAAGAAGCGCCGGCAGATCGAATTTGACTCCGACCATCAAGAAAAAAACTGGGATGAAAAAGCCGAAGCCAATGGCGTCCAAGCTCTCTTTCAGGGCCTTTTGACGAGGGCCGCTGAGGAGGGAGAGCACGGCTCCAGCCAGAAAAGCGCCCAGGATCATCTCCGCACCGAGCAGGCCGGCCAGGATGACGAAGGCGAGAAGGAGGGCTATGGAGGCATGTAGGCGCGTCTTGGACGAGACCGGGATAGCTTCATCGAATGCGATATTTACGGCAGATTTGGCGAGAATTGCCCGCCCCACCCGAAGGGCAACGAGGGCCGCGATGAATAAAAGACCGACAAGCAGGATGTCCAGCGTCAAACCCTTTGCCTTGAGTGTGACGTAGACCGTTATGAGCAACATCGTAGCAAAATCGGCGAGGAGGGCCGCCAGCAACAGCGTTTGCCCGAAGGGCCCCGCGCTAAGACCCCGCTCCTTGAGGACAGGGAGGACGACGCCGAGGGACGTCGTCGATAGGATGAGGCCGACCATCAGGGCGTCGTTCGTCAAACCGCGAGAGACGAGTTCCCTCGAGATAGCCCCCGCAAGCAGCACGGTAAGAATGAAAGATAGCCCCGCGAGAAAGAGTGGGCTAGCCCGGCTTTTCTTTCCGGGGAGTCGCGAGAGCATCAAGGAGAAATCGATTTCTAACCCGGACAGGAACATCAGAATGGCCAGCCCTATTTCGGCTAGGAACTCAAGGGTCGGGTCGGAACGGACAAGGTTAAAACCTGACCGCCCGACGACCATACCGACGACGATCTCGCCGACCACAACGGGCAGCCAACGGAATCGGGACAACAGAGGAGGGACGAGAAAGGCGAGGAAGAGGATCAGAAGGAGCGGAAGGAACTCCAGTCGCGGATCCATTGAGATGAGAGGTCAAGTATAGACAAAATCCCGAGGGTCTGTCAAAGAAGAGAAGGAATCGATCCCGAGAAGCAGCTGGGCTGACCTGCATCCCGGTTCTCGCCCATTTTGGCAGATACTTTATTGATAAGCCTCAATCGGGGCTTTCGTTCAGCCCATAAAATGGTCCGTCCCATAATCTTGTGCCACATTTGGGTCATATCGGTGCCACGTCAGGGAGTAAACGGGAGCAAATCTGGACAAGCCCAGGCAAATCGGCCTCGGCCCCGAATCGGGCCTAAACCGATGATTTCACTGGCCATATGGGAAGAAAACGTGGCGTGTCTGAGAGGTTTCGAATCTCCGACCTTTTGATCCGGAAAACGAGGGGTTCATTTCGCCTCGTGGCTCCCCGGCAGAGCGGCTACATCGTGATCCGTCTGGTTTCTATTTGCAGCGCAGGCCGTCCGGGTACTTGGCCAGGATCGTCAGCGTCAGCTCGGGCGTGTTCTTCAGGAAGCCCGTTTCCGAGAAGGCCTTCTTGATGAGGTCGTAGTTCGCCTCCCAGGCATAGTCCTGGAATTGGCCGGTGACATCGCCCTCGAGGTCGGCGAGCATGTCGAGCATCTTGACCGGGGTGCCGCACGAAAAATCGAACTTCCCGAAGTCGATCGTGCGGACGCGGGGCGTCGACGCCGTCCGGAAGTGAATGACCCCGGCCTTGACGTCGTAGACGATGCGGAACTTGCTGTGCGGGAGATCGCACTTGTCGAGGATCCCGAAGGCGTGGCCCACGGGGTCGCCGGATGGCGTAGCGCCCCAGGCCTCGATCCCCTTGGCGGCATAGACGAACCGTCTCCGGGAGTTGTCCGCTTTTGTGAACGAGGGCTGGGCCTCGTTCGCGCCGGAGAGCGCGAGGAAGTCCAGGCAGTATTCGTAGGTGCTGTTGGTCAGCGCTTTGACGGGAAGGTCCCGGCCCGTGTAGGCCCGCATCCGGCCGCGGAGGAACTCGATGGCCGCCGCGCCGCCCTTGCGATCGCAGAGCAGAAAATGGATGGGCGTGCCCTCGTTCACCTCGATCCGGACGGTTTTGTCGCTGGCGATGACGTCCTGGACGGTCGCCGCCGTGTCCAGCTGATACTGGACCCACTGGAGCTCGCGGAGCGTCGGGCGCCGGTCGACGTTGGGGTACTCCGTCGGGGTCAGCCACATAAGCTCGATGACCAGGCCGGCCTCGTTCATCCCGCCCAGGGGCATTTCCCGGCCGAACTGGTTGAACGTGACGCTGCCGTACTTGGACACCCATTTGGCCGGCTGGCCCACGGTTCCCGGCTGCAGCAGGGCCGTCTTGGCCACGCCGCGCTTGTTGACGAAGATCAGGCCGGCCTCGGTCTCGAAATCGTAGTTCCGGCCGAAGATCCACTCCCCGTTGCTCTTAAAGCAGAACGTCGTGCAGGGCCGGAGGTCGAAGGGCAGGAGGACGATCGCGAGGACCGCCAGGGCCAGGACGGTGGTGAGCTTTTTCATGGGGTGTCTCCCTTTTAGGAATCAGGCTCGCTGAGAGGACTTTGCGGACCCATCAGTCCGTCCCGGGCTCGTCTGTTCGCGGGGGCTCCCTGTTGACCGTTATGAGCACCTTGTCGATCCGCCGGCCGTCCATATCGACGACCTCGAAGCGGGCGTTACCGTACTCGATACCGGCGCCGGGGCCGGGCAACCGCCCCAGATGATGAAGGATGAACCCGGCCAGGGTGCTGACGTCTTCTCCCATCTCGATCCCGGTGGCCGCCTCCACCTCGTCGACCGGCACGGCCCCGTCGACCAGCCATGAGCCGTCGGCCCTTTGGGTGATCCGGGGGCCCGGGCTCTCCCCCTGCTCGGGCAGGTCGCCGGCGATCGATTCGAGGATGTCCGTGAGCGTCACGAGCCCGTCGGTCGCCCCGTACTCGTCGATGACGATGGCGAGATGCGTCTTCTCGCGCCTGAATATTTCGAGAAGATCGAGGACCGTCGTTTGTTCCGGCACGAAGCGCAGAGGAGCCATCGAGGCCGCCAGGTCGAGATCCCGGTTCCGCAAGGTCTGCACGAGCAGGTCCCGGCAATGGACGGAGCCCACAGGATGGTCCACGGATCCGTCGCAGACGAGCAGACGCGAGAAACGGCCTCGCTCCACCTGCTCGAGGATCGCTTCCCGGCCGGCGTGGACGTCGATCCAGGCGATCCGCGCTCTCGGCGTCATGACCACCCGGATGGGTCGGTCGGCCAGGCGGAGCACGCCTTTGATCATCTCCTGTTCCTGGGGGACGAAGATCCCGGCCCGGGTCCCCTCGGCGACCAGGAACTTGACCTCGTCTTCGGTGACCGATGTCTCCCGGGACGCCGGCACGCGGATCAGGCGCAGCGCCGCTTCCGTGGACCTATGGAGTAGCCAAACCGCAGGGGCCGCGGCCTTCGACAGCGCCCACATCGGCCCGGCGATGACACAGGCGATCCGCTCGGGCCGGGCCAGGGCGATCCGCTTCGGCACGAGCTCGCCAAAGATCAGCGCCAGGTAGGTGATACCGACCACCGTTATCCCGACGCCGAGGCTGGGGCCGTTCGGCGAGATGGCGGGGAACGCGTCGAGCCAGGCGCCGATCCGGCGACCCAAGGTCGCCCCGCTGAAGGCGCCGGAGATGATGCCGACGAAGGTGATGCCGACCTGGACAGTCGGGAGAAAGTGGCCTTGGTCTTCGAGCAGGCGCAGCGCGGTCCGGGCGCCCCGGCGTCCCTGGCTGGCGTAGTGCCCGAGGCGGCTTTTCCGCGACGAGATGATGGCCAGCTCGGACATGGCCAGGAAGCCGTTGGCCAGGATGAGGGCGAGTACGATCAGGATCTCGAGGAGCATCAGGGTAAGGGCCGGCTCCGCCCGGGCGGGGGCTGAGCCCGACACCCGCTATCAATATCACCGATGCGCGCGAACATCAAGGCGCGGGCCCTCACTTGTCCACGCCCACCTTGGCTCCCAGGGCGGGATCGTAGAGGTCTTCCGCGATGGCGTCCGTTCGCCGCGCGGTCAGGCGGACGAAGCCCAGATATCTCCCCTGGTCCTTGTCCAGCGCCTCGGCGTCCGAGGGGAAGATATTCTTGCCGGCGGCCGAGAGGGCCCGCTCGAAATCCCGCCAGTGACGCCAGCCGTCGGGCTGCGTGGCGACGGCGACGTCGGCCGCCATCGGGCTGCCCGACCAGAGGGTGCGCCAGAACTCCGCCGTTTTGAAGCTGCGGCAGGAGCTTTCCCAGAAGACTTTGCCGTTCGACTGCGGCTCGGTGAGGTGGGCGGGGGGCTGCGAGCCCATCTCCTGCATGAGGCCGACCACGACGACGCCCAGCGAGCCGTTCGGCCGGACGAAGCGGGAGAGATAATCGATGTAGAGCTCGTCCGTGCCGAAGTACTGGTAGGCGTCGACGGAGACCACCGCATCGAAGAACCCCTGCGCGAAGGGAAGCGCGTGGGCCTCGGCCTTGATCGGGCAGACCAGGTCGGCGACCGAGGCCTCGACGGCGCGCCGCCAATTGTGATCGGGGCTCATCCAGAGGTCCGCGGCGTAGACGTGGACGCCGAATTCGCGGGCCAAGAAGATGCTGGTCACGGCCTTGCCGCAGCCCAGGTCCAGGACGCGCATGCCGGGGGCGAGCGGCAGGGCCTCGCACAGCCACTCCATCAGCCACAGGGCGTTCGGTCCCATCTGGTTGTCCATCATCCAGTCCGGGTCGTATTTGGCCGAGCGGGGGAATTCAGGTTTGATGAGCGGGGCGGGAGGGGCCTGATGGGGTTTAGCGGGAGCCAGGGGCTTCTTGCGGGATGCGCGGGTTTCGCTCATGACGCGAGGATGTCCTCTTCGAGGATCTCGTCGATCTCCTCGGCCGGAAGGAGCCCGGCTTGCGCGGTGAATCTGGCCAGGGTAGGGAGGAAATTTTCTGGTGAATCCATTAGCCTAAGCCTTATCTTTTTGTGTATCACACAGAGATAGGGGCGTCAAATAAAGTGCTCTTTCTCTGACGCCAATGCCGACGAAAATCGAAGCGACGGACTATTTTTGGGCTATTTTCGAAGCGTGCTCGGCTACACACTGCCAACGTCCGGCAGTCTTGACCCAAACATCCGTTACTCGTTCTAGCAGACTGGTATCCTTGCCTTTTAACTGTGATTTCTCGAAGATGCGGAAGGTGACCACCGCTGTGTCTCCATAGAAACGAACCCTATAGTCATCAGCCACCTCGGATGTGACTTCAGTCTCGTCAGACTTTAGCGACGCCAGACTCTGGGCTTTTGTCTTGACGATGCCGTCGGTATTCGTGCCGATGTAGTCTTCCGCAAGAATCCCGTCAATGAACGCCCAATCGTGCTTGACGACCGCATCATTCCAACCGTTCTCCAGCGATATCAACTCCTGTTCCTTATGTTCGCTTTTTGACTGGCCCAATGTCTGGGTGATGAGGCCGACTGTGAAGACAAAGGCAATCACACAGACCACGAGAACGATGCGTTTCATAGAATCCCTCCTTTTTTGAATATCGATGAAGGGAAGATGCACCCGTCGGACGGGCCTATCTCCCCCCCTCTTGCTTTGCTATTCTAAGTATCGACCTCAGCTCGCGGGTTGTCAAGAACGTGGACGTGGGTTTACCTGGCGGCCCAAGCGGCATGCCCTTGACCCGAACCCCGGTTCTCGCCCTTTTTGTCGGCGACTTTAGCCAAGGACTTCCTAAAGTATTGGTCTTGGACATCAGAATTCATTGGATCCTGGCCGCCCCGATGACGTGCCGGTCGAATTCTACCTGGATGTCGCCGGCATCACGACCTGGAGCCCCCTGGTGGAGAGAGCCGGGGTTCCGATGTTGCGTCTGGAACCAGGGCTGGTCGCTGAGATCGAGCCTCCGGCTCAGCAGGGGTTATAAAATGGCCGCATTTGCGGTAGGATGATGGCTGCCATGTCCCAAGTGAATTGGAGGTTGGAAGCGGCAAAGCTCCAGTTTGGGCTTCAAAACGAGGATAGCCTTCCAGAAGTTGCGTGTTCAGCCCTCGAGGACGGATCTGATTCTCCCTCCTTACGCATTCTGGCCGGATTGGACGGCAAAGACCATGTCGAGGTACGCGAGTATCTGGAAAGGGTGCTTTGGGAATTGGACGGCGAAGCACTCCCCACACGTGATGAAGCCGCATGGATTCTTGTCCGTTTCCTGATCGACGCGATCATCGAGGGGGCGATCGAACCTCATGAGGGGATTCATACGATGATCTGGGAGGTCTATCATGCCATGGACTGGAGAAAGTCAGACAGGGAGTATGTAGGGGACGCTATAGGATCAGAAGCTCTATGAGTCTTTGCGATTCATTCGATGATCTCCCAGAGGCTCGCCGCTGGTGGAGTCCGTTCAAGTCGAATGAGAAATTGCCGGAGGAATTGCAGAGAAATCTCAAGCAGGCCGCGATCGAATACCGGGACGATTACCTGGATAAAGGGCATAGAGGATAAATCCGGCGGACGGCTCTTTAAAATGCCCCGGAACGCTTCCGGGAATGGCTCCAATTTTAACCTCCCCAACCCCTCCTAGAATTTTGAGGGGCCTTCGGGAGAGGTTAGACGTCCGGACACAAAAGCGCCTCCCAAAACTCTTCGTAGATAATAACCCCCTTATCCCCCTCTGTAATTAGGGGGAAAACGGCCGGACGGCGCTTTTAAGGTGGAGTGGCGGGGCCGACGAGACTCGAACTCGCGACCTCCGGCGTGACAGGCCGGCGTTCTGGATTGTTCGTCATGGCTTAATTGATTGATATATTTGAGGTTGCAGGGCCATCTTTTGTATCGGTCACAGCTGCGTCACAAATGCGTAACAGATTTGCTTCTTTTCCTGCCCTTGTACCGGATAGCAACTCAACTGCCGCCCGTTTCTGCTCTTGACTCGGGTGAGTATACCGTTGGGTCACCCGAATCGAGAAGTGACCCAAGAGTTCCTTGAGGGTCACGATGTCGGCGCCAGCCTCAATAAGGCGCGTGGCAAAAGTGTGTCGCAGATCATGGAAACGTAGGTCTTTGATCTCCGCTGCCTTGCAGGCTGCCTTAAAGGATTTCTTCACTTCAGTATATGGCGCGCCAGTTCTGGGATTGGCAAAAATGAGTCCCGAAGTCCCCTGGGAGGCCCGTAGAGCCTCGAACTCGCCCATGAGAACCCGGTTGATTGGGATGAGCCTGTTGCTGCCGCTTTTCGTGTTCTCTACACGGATGATCTGGGCCTCCAGATCGACCTGTTTCCATCGTAAACCAAGGATCTCTCCCCTCCGCATCCCGGTATGCAGGGCGACAATCACGATAGGCTTCAAATGGGGTGGGCAAGCAGCCAGCAGCTTTGTTTCCTCTTCTGGCCTGAGGACACGCTGCTTCGCCGTATCCTTCTCAGAGAAGAGCCTGATCTTGAGAACTGGGTTTGTTTCCGCCAGGCCCCAGTCGATGGCCAAGCGAAACATGGTCTTCAGGATAGTGATTTCCCTGTTGACCGTCGACTTGGTAACGCCAGCCTTCAGTCGCTCAGCTCGATATCTCTCGATCTGTAGCGATGAGATTTCGTCCAGCCTGAATTCTCCGAAGAACGGATTCATCTTGGCTTCGATCCGGTATCTATCGTCCCGCCAGCTCTTCTTATTCACCTTGGCATAGTCTTCGAGATATACCTCCGCAAGCCGGTCGAATTTAATCTTTTCCCGGTCTCTCTTGGCGCGGTACTCGGCATCGAATTCTCGACGAACTTCCTCCTGAAGTGCTGTGAGGGCTTCTTCCTTGGTCGTTGCCAAGGGAACGATCTTCTGGACCCTCTTTCCCGAGGAGTCCTTGAAATCGATGGCCCACCTCGTAAGGCCCCCTTCATATTTCCTCATGTAGACTGCCCCAAAGCCGAGATTGTATCGGCTCCGAGTTTTTGATTTGGCCATATTGGGAGTTTCTCCTTCGCCTCCCAATAGCCTCGCCGTCAAGGGACTGCTGGGGAGTATCGCCAACGGCTTGATCAGATCCTTGTCGAGCCAAGCCAGAAGATCGTCCTCCCTAAACCGAAGGCCACAGGGCTTTCTAATATGCGGGAGTTGGCGCTGTTGGACATATCTGTAGACGGTGCAAGGGGAGAGCCGCAGGACCGCAGCCGCTTCCTTCACCGTCAACAGATTTCGCAGATTATTTTCCATTGACCCAGTGGACGTAAGATGAACTAGCCATCGACCCGTCAGGAATAGAAAGCAGCCGTTATTTCTGCCATTTTGCCCTTATTAGAGAATCCCCTGCCAATACCCTTGCCCGACAATCGTTTGCGCCGGGAAGGCTCCCTTTTGCCGTGCGTAGTGGTGATAATGGCCATATCTACCCCCGCCCCGATAAGCTCCTCAATCAGGCCAGGATGAGCCTTTCCTTCTCTTGTGACCCGGTTCTGATACCGCCGAAT
Organism: uncultured delta proteobacterium; assembly: GCA_963780995.1. GTDB lineage: Bacteria > Desulfobacterota > Desulfobaccia > Desulfobaccales > Desulfobaccaceae > Desulfobacca. Next base: position 94,495 of record CAWAEI010000017.1, on the reverse strand, counting down.
CCGCGGAGGGTAGCCCAGCAGATGCTCCCATAAAGGAGCAGCCGTTAATTCCACATAGCGTCACATCAAGGGTCCGTTTCATCTGCGCAGCCTACACAATGCAATTTAATCGCACTTGATTCCTTCATTCGCCTTCTCTTTTTCAAGCCTTTAGATATTGGTAAAGTCCGGATGCGACTTAAGCCATTCAGGTGGCTCGCCTTTTCGGACCAGGTCCAAACTTAATTTTGTGAATTCGGTCAGAGACGGGAATTTGAACGGATCGACATCATCTTCATTTTCTATCCCCTGGCGTTTCATATAGTCAGCGAGTTTCTTGCGATACTCAGATTGAATCTTGGGCAATAGTCCTTTCTCCTCTTCTGTCGGCTCTGCCGCCGAGAAGCTACCAACCTGTGGGTCGAATTTATAGCCATCTCTACGAAACGAATTCCCCCATTTATGCTTTTGATTTGGATGATGATTATGGTCCGGAGATATATTGTTATTATCATTCTTAACATTCTTATATGTGTCCATTTGCCGTCCATTTGATGGCGGACAACCCGGCGGGTCTGTCTGGCTATCAGGCTTGTATATAATTGTTATTATTGAATATGAAGGTGTAGATTCGATGGCAATAAGGCCGGCGGACTCGAGTATTTTCAGATAGTCTCGAAGAGTCGTCTCAGGGATATTGAGCTTCTCTGCGGCATCTTTCTACCATAGAGAAATTGCCCCTCATTGAGGGTCACTGTGACTCTTCCGACCAGGACCTCCTGGGGCTTGAAGCACGCTCTTGATTGGCACCATGTCCATAGATTGCTGAGCCGGTGATTACGAAAATAGGGAGAGTCAACAAAAGAACGATGATAGCGAAACCAGCCTTCCAAAGCGCCCCTGCCTAAGGACTAAACTGCTAAGAGCTGCTGGCCGGCATCTGATTTGTATTATGCCCGTTCAACATTGGGGCTGTTGGTCCTTTCGTCGGATTGACAACCGCCCCTGGCTGCCCATAAAATGGGGTTGCCTGGGGTGATCAAGCTTGCTACGGCTCGGGATCCTTGGGTAGGCGGAGTGGAAACACTTCGCCTTCGTTGTCTTTGCCGTTATTGATTCAGGGGGCTCGTGGTATCACGGGTTCCTCTTCCCAATTTCACATCTTCTTGTTCTTTAGGTCTATGATGATATAGCGCGCCGTATTCCCCTTCAGAGGGGGAAAATATTGAATCTTCATATGAGCTCGATTCGCGATAAGGAATCCCATAGTGGTTTAGGAATGCTCTTGCTGAAACAACCAGCCCTTTTCCACTTGGCATCTCTCTTATCGGGTATGAATTAGGCGCCGGATCTCCAACCATTTGCAGGCGGATGGCACAGTTTTCTCGATCGTATCCGAAAATGACTTGGTCGAGCTGAATCTCTTCCCAATGCACGTCTCGGAATCTCTTGTTGAGGTAGATATTCCCCGCCTTTGTGATTGTGGCTAACTGAACATCGTTCCTGTGCCTTGGCGCTTCCTCAAAGTCTTCGAACCGATAGCCCTTCTTCTCGTTCATGAGAACTCCTTGTTGTTACCGATATTACTTATTGTTACATATCTAATAGTACCTATGTTATTACCATTGTCAATGACATTTCTTTACAACAGGATAATTTTGTTGTATGTTTCTGGTGAACAATGAGGTGAACGGAATGAAGGACGATAGAAACTCGAAAGGGCTTGAGGACAAACTCTCGAAGGTCCTAACCACTGATAAGCAAAAGGCCTTTCTAAAGAACCGGATGAGCGGAATGAACAAAGCGCCGCGGCGATGGCCGCCGGATATGCCCCTTCCACCGCTAGCCTCATGGCCAAGAGGCTGACCGATAAGCTCGCCTGCAATCGCTACTTCATGGAGGAGGCCCATCGGCAGGGATTAACCGTCGAGGCCATCATCGGAGAACTAAAGCGTGGTGTGACAGAATCCATGCATCCGCTGCATCCCGATCAGCCGGATAACTACAACCGACGAGGCTATACCGACCTGGCAATGAAGTTGTTTGGTGCCTACGCCCCGACGAAGGTTGACGTAGACATTCAGAAGAAAGAAGTATCCATAGAGATCACACCCGAGATGATCGAGCGGCTCGAAAGATATGAGCGGATGAAGGCCAACATGGAGTCCGAGGAGTCTAAATTACTCCAGTCTATTAGTAAAATAGCCTCCGCTTGATTGGTGGGGTAAGTTCCGCTACAAGATACTATACAAAACCATATCTCTCATTGGGTAAGTGGACCGGCCCATAGACCAGAGCCAAGAGAATTCGGAGCTAGTCAGTCTGTATTTCATCATCTAAGCCAAGTTCACGGAGGGCTGCTCTTGTCTCCTCTGCAACTTGATCAGAAACGCCACCCTCGGGAGAGGCTTCGAAAGATACCGTTATGATCAGGTCACTACCCTTTACGAGCCTGGTTAGGACCTTAGTATAGAAGTTCATCCACTTCTGCGCCGGAACTCTGCCTGACCAAGCCAGACATCCGGCTTTTGCTGGAACGGGCGGTTTCGACGTTATTTCTTCTTCTTTGCTAATTGAAATAGTCGCCTCGCCGCTTTTCTTCTCTGCCAGCCTTGACGGTCACGTACGTAAGTTACCCTCATCCTTTCCAGCCTGGAAAACACCGTCATCTGACATTTGGCCGCCTGTAGCAGCCCACTCGATCTTTTCGGTATCACAGTCGCGGCCAAAAGGCTCTAAACCTTTGACCGTAAAAGTCTGTTTATTACCTGGCCGAATCATCGCATGGGAAGGAGAGATAAATATTCGAGTCAATTCAGGCGGCCTGATATGTTTTTCAGCTTCTTCTGCCCTAATTAGATATACATCATCAGATATTTCAATATTCCCCACGCCAATTGCTTTTTTAAAGAAGAATGACGGCCGGCCAGGACCACCACCGGGTCATCCAGGTCGGGAAATTCCTGCCGCAGAATCTGATACGTGGTGCGGCCGGCGTTTTCCATTAACACCACGGAGGGGACACCGATCTCTGCGATGGTTTGCTGATCCAACTGGCGCATTTGCGCCGCGGTAAGTAATTTCACACAAGACCTCTTTACCGTGAAGCTTCTTTGGGGTTCAGGGTGATTTCTAATCCTTGTTAAAAGTGCAGTATTATTGATCCCTCACCCTGACCATTTCCCCTCAAAGGGAGAGGGGAAAATAAAGCAAAACAACTTTTGGCAATTGGTATATCAGGGCAGGGAAGCGCACTTCTGGCTTAAAGATAGCATGATTTAGCCAAGATGCAAAGAATTCTGCAAAGTAAAAAGACCAGTCCGGCCGGTATCGAATTGTAGCTTTAGAATCGAGGTGCAAAACCTTAATTAAAAAACTCTTATCCGAAAACCGGAAACCGAAATCGTCTTATCTTAATACAAGAGATACTTTTGTCGCAGGGTCACGAAAGCATTTAACTGGCGCTGCCATCTCTGGCGGATCTGGCGGGGGTCGATGCCGTTCTTAATTTCCGCCAGGACCTCTTTGGAGCCGATCATGCCGACATTGCGGTCAATCTGAAATTGTCCGGGGTGCAGGTGATACAGGGCGGCAGCTAACTCGATACCCAGAAACGGGCTATCCAACAGATTTCGATCCGTCAGGCGCAACCGGACGCCGGCACAGCTTTGCCCGCGGTAGCGGTCGGAGGTGGGGACGAAGCACACCGAGGTGAAGGAGAGCCCGGGGATCTGCCGGTCGTTTAAGTAGCGGGCCAGTCGCTCCCCGGAAATCCAGGGGGCACCCACGACTTCAAAGGGGGTGGTGGTGCCCCGGCCGACACTGAGATTGGCGGACTCCACCATGGCCACGCCGGGGTAGAGGATCGTCTGAGTCACAGTCCGGAGGTTGGGGGAGGGGGGGACCCAGGTCAGACCGGTCTGGTCAAACCACAGTTCCCGCTGGTATCCCGACATTTTCACGACCTGCAATTTGGCCCCGATGCGGTTCTCCTGGTTAAAGAGCTTGGCCAATTCGCCCACGGTCAGGCCGTAACGCACGGGTAAGGCGAAATAGCCCACATACGATTTCAAACCGGGTTCCAGCACCGGGCCCTGCACCGCCGAGGCGGTAATGGGGTTGGGCCGGTCCAGCACATAAAAGTCCAGGCCGTGGGAGGCGGCCGCCTCCATAGAATAGGCCAGGGTAGTAATATAGGTATAGAACCGGACGCCCACGTCCTGAATATCATAGACCAGGGCGTCCAAGCCCCGGAGCATCTCCGGGGTGGGGCGTTTGACTTCGCCATAGAGGCTGTACACCGGCAGACCGGTGACCGGATCCCGGCCGGAGGCGACTTTTTCATCCAGGTTGCCGCCCAAACCGTGCTCCGGACTGAAAATCGCCCGAACTTTGACGCCGGGGGCGCGTCCCAGGATTTCGATAATGGATCTGCCGGCGGCATTGCGACCGGTGTGGTTGGTGATCACCCCGATATTTTTCCCGGCCAGGGGGGCAAAACCCTGGGAGGCCAGGACATCGATTCCGGGTTTGACCCGGTCGGGGGTGTCGCTGGCCCCGAAGCCCAGCAGATCCGCAGTCGAGAACAGAGGCTCATGCGAAGCCACTAGAGCCGGCGGTCCCATGGGCACCGCCTCGGCCACCGCGGCGGAGACATAGGTCCGCAAAGACTTGACTTCTCCTCTGCCGTTGGGATGGAGCCGGTTGGTGAGAATGATCAAAAAGGTTTTTGACCTCGGGTCCATCCAGATGGAGGTGCCGGTGTAGCCGGTATGCCCGAAGGAGCCGTAGGGAAATGCCAAGTTGAAAGCCCGGCTATAGGGTGAACGTATATCCCAGCCCAGAGCCCGGGTGGCGGAGGAGCCGGCCAGACGCTGGGGTTTGGTCATGGTAGCCACAGCCTTGGGGGTGAGCAGGCGTTTGCCTTGGAAAGTGCCTTGATTCAAAATCATTTGGCATAAAATAGACAGATCATCGGCGGTGGCGAAGACTCCGGCATTACCGGCCACCCCGCCCAGGCGATGGGCAGAGGGGTCATGAACTGCGCCCCAGCGCACATCCGAGGGCGCGATACGGCTCTTGAGGCCCGGATTGGGCAGGAAACAGGTCTGGCGCAGGCCCAGGGGACCGAAGATCTTTTGAGCGCAATAGGCGTCCAGGGTTTGGCCGGAAACCCGGCGGACAACTTCGCCCAAGGCGATAAAATTGGCATCGCTGTAACGATAGCCGTTGCCGGGGCAATACACCGGCTCATCTTCGGCGATGGCGGCCATGCCCCCGTCGTACCCGGACCAGGGATATTTCGGATTAACGTCGGCCCGCAGACCGGAGCAGTGAGTCATGAGCTGCCGGATGGTGACCCGGTTTTTGCCGTTGGCGCCAAAGGCCGGCCAATAGGCGGCCACAGGTTTGTCCAGGTTGATTTTGCCGGCATCAACGAGTTGCATGATGGCAGTGGTGGTGGCCACCACCTTGGTGAGGGAGGCGATATCGAAAATGGTATCAGTGGTCATGGGCAGGACCTGGGGGCTGACCATCCGCTGGCCAAAGGCCTGGCGGTAGACGATTTTTCCCTGGTGACCGACGATGACCACAGCGCCTGGGACACCCCCGGCAGCAAGTTGAGATGGGATAATGGTGTTGAGCCGGGACAGACGCGGTTCGGATACGGCCGGCAGCCTTTGGGGCTCCTCCACCTCAGGTTCGGGTTCGATAACCGGTGGCAGGGTGACGACCGGAGTTGGGGGCGGGGGAGCGGTTTTACAGGCGGGGAGGGAGAGAATGATGGTGGCAACAGCCAGACTGGCCAGAAGAAAAAGTTTCGGGTAATTCTTGGAGCGCATGCTATTTCCTCTTTTAGATGTTGAAAACAAATGGGTTACTATTTGCAATCATGGTTGTGCCAGTTTCTTCACCCCGGAGATCTTTCCTTCTGGTTGGTCAGGTGATACGGTTCTCGGGAAGCCGAAGAAAATACGAAAGAATTGTACTTCCCCGAAGGTGCGGGCGAGTTCCCGGAAAGAGACATAAATCAATAAAAAATAGCAGAGCAGGATGTGCACCGCCCAGAAATGCGGCCAATGAATCTCATCCCAAATCTGGGCCACGGCGATGGCCAGGGTTTGGTGATGCCAGAGGCGGGGCAAAAATTCTTCCAGGAATTGGACGACCAGGGCGGCCAGACTATAGATGACGGTTTTCCAGGCGACATTGTAGATTAAAGGGGTGCGGGGAAAGCGGTTGATCAAAGGAATCTCATCGGCCAGGAGCACCACCTTGCCCACCAGCAGGGCGCCGATGCTGGCGGTGACGAAAAAACCGGAGAAATTAATGTGATAACCCTCCAGGAAGAGTTTTTTAGTAAAGGCGATGACATTAAAAGCAACGAAGAAAAAGACGGTGGGGCCGATTAGTTCCAGAAACTCATGTTTGAGGATTTTCCAGATTTTGGACATTAGTGGACCTGTTGAGATTTTCTCTGGTTCTATTTACCTGAAAAAATGAAAACGTCAATTAACCAAGTTTAAAAACCTTTGAAAAAAGTAGGGAAAATTGTCAGAGGTCTCAAATTCGTTTGCCCTTGGCCAACCGTCCAGAGTATCCAGTCGGTGAGTTGAGACATTATAACGCAAGATTTCCACAAGAAATAGTAGAAAGATGATCTGGCATGAAGCTTAAGGATTACGGAGCCAGGCGAAGGTGACCAGGAGCCAGGTAATCTCATTGGCCGCTTCGCTCATAGCCGCGCCCACGCGGTTGCGCTCCCAGCCCGCCTCCCGGATGGCGAACCAGAGTTGGCCCAGACGCGTCATGATGGCGACATGTCCGGCCAGCAGCATCCCCGCGGCCAAGCCGGCGCCTCCCACCTGGAAGATTTTATAAGCCAGGGTCACCTGGGGCAAGCCGATGAAGCAGACGGCAAAAAGGCCGTGTACCAAAGGGTCGGTGCAGGGCAGGCCCTGCCACCGGGCCCAGACCCAGGTCAAGAGCAGACCCAAAATCACGGCGACGGTGGTAACGGTGTCCTTGGCGTCCCACACTTCCGTGCCCTTCCAGAGCAGGAGGGTCAGGTTGGCAGTAATGACCGTGGTCCAGGCTCCGTAGCTCAGGACGGTCTGCAGGGTGATCCGGCTCGGCTGGGTGCGGTGGGCCCGGATGGTCAGCGCCAGGTTGATGAGCAGGAAGGCCAGCCAACTGGCCAGCCAACTGACGTTGAGCCCCTGGGAGGTGGTGAGCAGACGCATAAACTGGCTGCCACCGGACACCGCCGACAAGATTAGCTGGAGGGCAAAGAAAATATCAGCAGTTATCTGCTTATTTTTATCCATGATATTGGGTGGTCAGGTAACAGTACTATCTAATATCCTTAAATTTTCTCATAGATTGAATTGCATTTAGCCTTTTGGTCAGTCTAACCTGGGCAGGTTTGCTGACCCAACATTAAAATCCGCCGGAGCGCAAGCCGAATTTTATGGCAATTTTACCATACAAAAAAAGAAATTTGACTAGAAATTAAGTCGAAAAATAGTTAGGATTTTATCACCTCAACTCGGAAGTATGACAACTGCACCAGGTGTACTTGAGTTTTTTCCCAAGTTTCTTTATGATTCCCGCATGACCTACGACCAGTTGATTTATAATGCCCTGCTGCTCACCATGGAGCCCGACAGCCAACCGCGGTTTCAGGGTTATGTGGCTATTCAGGGGTCGAAAATAGCTGCCGTGGGACAGGCCGCGGGTATGAAAAACCTGCCGACGGCCACAGAGATATGGAATGCCGGGGGCAGTCTGGTCATGCCGGGGTTGGTCAACTGCCATGCTCACGCGGCCATGACCCTGTTCCGGGGTTTGGCGGATGATCTCCCCCTGGACCAATGGCTGCACCAGCATATTTTTCCGGCCGAAGCTCGCTGGGTGGATCTTGATTTTGTGCACAGCGGGACGCTGCTGGCTGCGGCGGAGATGATCCGGGGCGGGGTGACGACGGTGGCCGACGCCTATTTCTGGGAAACCGGGGCTCGCCAGGCCTTGGCCGAGGCCGGCTTGCGAGCGGTGGTGGCCCAGGGGGTGATTGACTTTCCCGCTCCCGGCGTGCCGGAGTCGACGGACAATCTCAGGGTGGCCCAGGATTTTATCGACTCCGGCAGGAATTCGGGCTCTAATCGCATCATTTCGACGCTTTTTTGTCACTCACCTTATACCTGCAGTGCCGCCACCCTGCAAGGGGCCAAGGCTATAACCAGGGCCGAATAACCTATTATTTTTTATTCATCTGGCCGAAACCCGGCAGGAAGTGGAGCAGCTCAGACACCAGACAGGACTGAGTCCCGTGGGCTACGTGGACAGTTTGGGCCTGCTGGACGAGAAAACTGTGGCAGTGCACGCGGTATGGCTGGACGAGGCTGACAAGCAGCTGTTAGCCGACCGGAGGGTAAAACTGTGCCATTGCCCGGAGAGCAACCTGAAGCTGGCCTCGGGGATTTCTCCGGTAGTTGACCTGCTGGAGCGGGGCCTGGTCGTGGGTTTGGGCACCGACGGGGCTGCTTCCAATAACAACCTCAATCTCCTGGGTGAGATGAGTCTGGCAGCCAGGCTGCACAAGGTAGCCGGCCTTGATCCCACAGTGTTGCCGGCCCGGCAGGTGGTGGAAATGGCCACTTTGGCAGGAGCCCGAGTTTTGGGCCTGGAAGAGGTGACCGGGTCCCTGACCCCGGGAAAAGATGCGGATCTCATCATGGTGGAGCTGAAGCAGCCCCACCTGACGCCGCTGTATGACCCCTACTCGCATCTGGTCTATGCCGCCGGCGCCGGGGATGTGCGGCAGGTGATGGTGCAGGGCCGGTGGCTGATGCGCGACCGGCACCTTCTGACCTTGGACTGGGGGGTCATCAAGGAACGAGTCCGGCCATGGGCTCAGAAGATACAGCCTAACCCTGTGGGATCTAGATTACCCGCAGGTGATTGACAACCAGGTGAAATATTGTTAATTTCTAGTATAATGCCTTCTTGGGAGATAAACATCATGGAATATATCCTGGGGCTGGGCACCGGCCTGGTTCTGGGGGTTGGTCTCACCCTGGCGGTGGCCAAGTTCAAGAACCTGTTTAAAAACTCGGAAGTGAAAAAGCTGCGGGAGGAAGTGCGGCAGCTCAGACGCCGGATGGAGGAAAAAGACCGCCATGTGGCCCGGATGCTCACTGAAACCGAGAAATTGGTGCAGGGCTTGTCCCAGATCAAGCATTCACCGCCCCCGCAGTTACAGTAGGGCTGGGAATTTACAGGCTGGTTTAAGGTTGCCTCAAGAGGAGAAAAAAAATGGCAAAAACAGATATTTCTATGCGCGGCGCTCTGGCCGGCGGGTTGACCGGCCTGGCTGCGGATTTAGCAATTACGGAACTGACCGGTCACCATATTACTATCGGTCTGTTGGAACTTATCGGCGCCGGCATCGGCATGTTCCGGTTGGACCGGCGCATGTATGAAGCTATTCAAGACACCCTGGCCCGGGCCAAGGTAAAGGACGATGAAGATTACCGCCAGGTGGCGGAACGCATTGACGAAATGACCATGGACCTGCCGGAACTGCGGGAGACCATCCTGCGTCTGGTGGAAGCCGGCATGTCGGCCCAGAAGGCGTAAAATGGCTGTCAGCCCAAGATTAGTTAAATCTTACGGGGCAGAAAGGCAGCGATCAGATTTAAAGGTATAATTGAACTCATTAAAGGGTTCAGGATGAAGGATACATGGCCTTAGGGATTAACCTGCTTTTCCGGGTGGGCCGGAAGTTGCTGGCGGAACCGCTGGAAGATTCCGGCCTGCTGCCGGGGAAGTATTACCGGTCCCAGGCCTTGGGGGCGCTGGAGGAAAATGATTTTCCGGAATGCCTGCGCTACCTGAAGATGGCCGAGGCGCACCGCAAGGCCCAGGCCCGGATGGTGGGGCAGTTGCTGATTCTTCGCTGCCGCATGCTCCGGGAGGACCATCAACACCGGGTCCAGAGTCTGGAGGAGAGGCTGCGGCTGGAGCCCGATCCCGAAACGGTCCGCCGCTATGAGCAGATATTAACTGAAGAGCACAAAGCCCTGCAACTTCTGGGACGGTATGTCCGGGAAGCCCAGGACCTGGTGAAAAAACCTGAAAATCCGACTTTTCCCGCCCATCGTGAAATCCGACCCGCCTGACTCAGAACTTCCTCCCGACGGACTGCATGACCAGACCTTTATGCAGGCGGCCCTGGTGGAGGCCAGGCAGGCCTGGGAGAAGGAAGAGGTGCCGGTGGGGGCGATAGTGGTTGATCCAGAGGGGGAGATCATCGGCCGGGGCCACAACCAACCCATTGTCAGCCATGATCCCACGGCCCACGCCGAAATCGTGGCTCTGCGGCAGGCTGCGGCCCGGCAGCGTAATTACCGTTTGCCCGGCTGCACGATGTATGTTACCATAGAACCTTGTATCATGTGCCTGGGGGCCTTGTTGCAGGCCAGGATACGGCGGCTGGTGTTCGGCGCCCCGGACTCCAAGGGCGGGGCCTGTGTGTCGCTGTACCGTTTGCCGGAGGACGACCGGTTGAACCATCGTATGGAGGTGGTGCCGGGCGTTGCCGAAGCTGAATGCCGCAGCCTGCTCCAGGAATTTTTTCGACGGCGCCGGAGTTCCCAGGGGCAGGATTAAACAGACATTGATTTTGAGCAATATTTGCGGAGGGGTACCGAAGAGGCCGTAACGGGGTCGACTCGAAATCGACTTGGGGGCTCATAACTCCCACGTGGGTTCGAATCCCACCCCCTCCGCCATTTTTTTATCTATCTAAGGTTGACAAATTACATTAATCAGGACAGAATAACTGGATAAGTGATTTTTCATTATCCCGGCTTTTTTGCGGAGAGGTGCCCGAGCGGCTGAAGGGGCGCGACTGGAAATCGCGTGAACGCTTAATAGGTGTTCCGAGGGTTCGAATCCCTCCCTCTCCGCCATTTTTATTTTTTGAGGGAGAGGACCAGGGGACAAGCCCCCTGCCGCCGCCTTCAAACTCCCTCCCACCCCCTACAGGCGGCGTCAGCACAGGCCAGACGCCTTACCCCAATACTTTCCCTTTTTAACAGCCATTAATTATTACTCGAATATCAGCCTGATAGAGCAGAAGGGGTGACGCTGCGGTAGCCGGCCCGGGTGATGGTGGCGAAGTAGAAGGGGGGGCCGATTTCTTCTTGTAGGCCGGAAACTTTTTCCAAAAATTCCTGGCACATCCGGGTCAATTCGTCTAGGTTCTCGCCCGCACTCAAGGCTTTGAAGAGGCGCATCTCCATGCTCAGGTTCCGGGGCATCACCAGTAAGGGCTTAACTGGAGTGACTTTGAAGGGCAGGGCGTTATTTTCGCTCTCCACCAGGTAGACTTGGTACTGGTGGTCCGGGTCTTCCAGGGAGTAGCCGGCGATAATGAAATTGAGCCGCCGGAGTTCCTCCTCTTTTTCGGGGCCATGTGCCGTTAGATACGCCCCGTAGTGATCGGAGAGAAACGGGACGGCAAACTCCAGGATGTCTTCTACGGCCAGCAGCCCCCGGCGCAACACCTCCCGGCGCAGTAAATAGGTTAGGGGGATACTGACCCCGGAGCCGCCGCTGACGATGCCGGTATAACGCCCCAGGGGAAAGAGCTTCTCCACCGAAAAATATTCCTTCTGGCCCTGGGCGTCAAACCGGGTGGCCCGGCTGTCGGAGGCCATGATGATGCCATGTTGGTTAAAACCAACCAGGGTTTGGGTCATGAGCTACCTTTTCTGCAAAAGAACGATCCGGTTGGTATTCGTTCCCTTCTTGCGATTATCGACACCCCAGCAATTCGAGGTCTTAGTAAAGGTTTGATCGTTAATAATAACCATGAGAGGCGTTAGTCCGGCTGCTTGAGCTGCAGGGACGACCAGGGTTTCCAGAAGCAGTTGGCCGCCTCGAACCTCGCCTACCTCAAAGGCCACATGGCCGCCGGGAATTAAAACTCGTTTCAGCTCGGTAAAGACCTGCTGCATTCTTTCCTGCCACTCGGCAGGTTTTTTCACCTGCCAGATCTGGACGTCCGACGCGTCCAGGCCATTGAACCAACACCGTAACCAATTATCCGTCTGATAATTGACGATGTCAAGGAAGGGCGGGGAAGTAACGACCAGAGAAACTGTCTGAGCCGGGATGGCGGAAGTGTTTTCACACGAGCCGGTGAGCATGAGGGCCTGGGGGGCAATGCCTTGCAAAACGTGCCGGTCTGGAAGCGTCAATTTGCTGAGCAAGGAACGGCTTTTCTTGAGGATTATCTCCGGAACGCGTCGAAAAGGCGGGGTTTGTTGGCGTTTTTCATTAATCCGGCGCTGGGAAGCCACCGAGACGGCCTGGTTGGGCGGCAGCGTATAGACGGAAAAGAACCCTGGGGAATGTCCGGTGAGCCGGTTGGTGGCCACCAGGCGAATCCAGGCGTCGACAATATCAAGTTTACCCGCCTGGGCCCTCTCCAGGAGGTAGGAGCGCAGATTGGTGATGGCGCCTAAACGTCTCGGGATGGTAGAAAACCAGCAGATCATCGGCAATTTCAGCGGGCTGGTCAAAATCAATGGCGGCCAGCCTTGATTTCACCTCTTGGATAGTTGCGTGAGGTTGAAGACGAGGGCGTGTCAGTATCTCGCTGAGGGGGTTGATGTCACAACCCAAAGGGAATTCTGCCGAGTAAGGCCGCCTCGATAAGCGTGGTGCCCCGCCCCATGAAGGGGTCATAGACAAACTCTCCGGGATGCGTCAGACGCTCAATAAAAAAACGGGGGAGTTGGGGTTTAAAACAGGCGCGATAGGAGATTTCATGCAGCGAATGGGCGGCTCTTTGCTTGGCGGTCCAGAATTCGTTGATATAGACTGGTAGATTGACTGCGGGATCTGGAAAAGCTACGACTTCGGTCGCCTTCCCGAATTCGTGGAACTGTTCGATCTCGGTGATGAATTCTAAATCGGAAAATGGCTGGTAATACATAATAATCTAAGCAGCAAACCGCAAAATTTCGACTTCAACACCGTGTTTCACGGCCTTTTCGGCCCGTTGCCGTAACTTTTCAGTGACTGCTTCCGTTAGATAATATTCTCCGCAATTTTCACAGACCTCGGCTACTACTTGTTTAAAAATGATCAGGCTTTCTCCCCGTTGTAAGGTTACTGTTACCTTGCCTGGATGGGTTAGACCATGCTTACAAATGACACATTGCATCTGAGTTTCACCGCCTCGGGACATAGACCTCCCTGGGCTTAATGCCGTCGGACGGCCCCACCAGGCCTTCTTTTTCCATCATTTCGATGATGCGGGCGGCCCGGTTGTAGCCGATGCGGAGGCGGCGCTGGAGCATGGAGATGGAGGCCTGCCGGGTTTCGGCCACGATTTCAATGGCATCGGAGTATTTGTCGTCTCTCTCCCCCATTTCTTCCTCTTTCGTCTCTTCGTCCTGCATCTCCAGGATGCCCACCTCAAACACCGGGGCCTGCTGGGTTTTGAGGTACTCCACTACCCTTTTCACCTCTTCTTCGGAGACGTAGGCCCCGTGAATACGATTTAGCCTGGACGTTCCGGGCGGAATGAAGAGCATGTCACCGTTGCCCAGGAGGCGCTCGGCCCCGCCGGTGTCCAGAATGGTCCGGGAATCTACCTTGGAAGAAACCTGAAAGGAAATCCGGGTGGGGAAGTTGGCCTTGATGAGGCCGGTGATGACATCCACCGAAGGCCGCTGGGTGGCCAGAATGAGGTGGATGCCGGCGGCCCGGGATTTTTGGGCCAGACGGATGAGATATTCTTCGGTCTCCCGGGAGCAGACCAGCATCAGGTCGGCCAGTTCATCGATAATAATGACGATATAAGGGAGCAGCCGCAGTCTCGGCTCATCTTCGTCGTCGGTATACACCATCTGTTCTTTGATCAATTTTTGGTTATAGTTCTCAATATTGCGCACTTCCAGGTCCGAGAGCAGGCTGTAGCGTCGTTCCATTTCTTCCACGGCCCAGCGCAGGGAGGTGGTGGCCACCTTGGGATTGGTGACTACGGGATGCAGGAGGTGGGGGATGCCTTCATAGGTGGACAGTTCGATACGCTTGGGGTCCACCATGAGGAAGCGCACCTCTTCCGGGGTGGCTTTGTAGAGAATGCTGACGATCATGGAGTTGAGCCCCACGCTCTTGCCGGTGCCGGTGGCTCCGGCGATGAGGAGATGGGGCATTTTGGCCAGGTCGGTGATCACCGATTGGCCGGTGATGTCCTTGCCCAAAGCAATGGTCAGGCGGGAGGCGGACTTGTGATAGACTTCGTGACTCAGCACTTCCCGAAGGGTGACAAGCTGCCGTTTGGGATTGGGAACTTCGATCCCGATGACGGCCTTGCCCGGGACCGGGGCGACGATACGGATGGAGAGAGCCTTGAGGGCCAGGGCCAGATCGTCAGCCAGGCCGGTGACCTTGCTGATTTTAACGCCCAGGGCCGGCTCGAATTCGATCATCGTGATGACCGGGCCGGGGCGGATGGCCACGACCTTGCCCTCTACCCCGAAGCTCATCAGGGTGTTTTCCAGCTTCCGGGCCTGGGCCAGCAGGACCTCTTCCTGGACCTGCTGATCATAGGGAGGCGGGGGCGACAGAAAATCCAGAGGGGGCAACTGAAAGTTGCTGATGGGCGGCAGTTTCGTCTTTTTTGGGCGTTTGGCGGCAGGTCCAGACCCGCCGTTGGTCCCCGGCGGCCTCGGGGCAGTTTCGGCAGCAGGCGTAGGAGACGTCGCCGTGGTAATGGTGGGAGTGGTTTCCGGCCTGATCGGATGATCGATTTCCAGGGCCGCGATCTTGGGGGAGGTTCGCTTGCGGTCGATGACTAGTTCAGGTTCAAATTCTGGCGTTGAGACTTGGCGTCGTGGCCGACCCAGGCTGCTGACCCAGTCGCCCAATCGCCCCAGAAGGGCGACATACGACAGGCGGGTAATACCCATGAAACTGGCCAGCGCCACGGCGGTGAACAGCAGCAGGCTCCCGGCCAGGTTTAAGACCGGCTGTAAATGCCCGGTGAGCCAGCGGCCTAAGGCGCCGCCTCCCGGCAGGAGGCCGCGCTCCCAAGTAATTACCGGCCAGCCCAGGGCCAAAAGTCCGGCGGTGGCCAGGGGCAGGGTCAGGTAAGCCACCCCGGTCCAGAGGGAAATAGCCCCCAAAGTTCCCTGGTAGCATTGCAGGGCCAGCCAGCTCAGCATGATGGGCAACCAGAAGGCCGCCAGGCCGATACCGCCCATGAGCCAGGCAGCGACGAGGGCTCCAACCTTGCCGGCCCAATTGGACACGGTTGGAACTTTGCCCAAAGCCGCCAGGGTTTGGGGGTCGGCCGGATTGTACGAGACCAGGCTTAAGATAAGAAAGAGGTCCAGCACCAGCAAAATCAGGGCGAACAATTCCTGACTGAGGCGACGACCCGGTGGATCAACCGGCATCGGTGTCGGCTGTTTGGATCTAACAATCGTTTTCTTTTTCGGTCTTTTAGGGGTAGGCATAAGAAAATGTTGGTATTTTTATTGCCCCTATTGTAACCAGTCCTGTCTGTGATTGCAACTTGAGAGTTTGGTTTAGAGGGCAGAGAGGGTGTCAGAGTATGAACTGCGCACCAGGGGGCCGCTTTGGACGGAGGCAAATCCCAGGGTGGCGGCTTTTTGACCCCAAGCGGCAAATTCTGCCGGGGTGACGTAACGGGCCACCGGGACGTGACGGGGGGAGGGGGCCAGATACTGGCCCAGGGTAAGGTGGTCGACTCCTGCCTGGCGCAGGTCCTGGAGGACGGCGGCGACTTCTGCCGGGGTTTCTCCCAGACCCAGCATGAGGCCGGATTTGGTGGTGATACCGGCCTGGAGAGTCTTTGATCCAAGCCAGGAGCTTGAGAGATCGGATATAATCGGCGCCGAGGCGGATGCTCGGGATAGAGGCGGGGGACGGTTTCGACATTGTGGCCCCACAGGTCCGGGGCGGCCGCGGCAAGAGTTTCCAGGGACGAGACCTGGCCCTGGAAATCCGGGGTCAAGACTTCGATAGTGAGACGCTTGCCTCCCCGGCGCAGCACCCGGACGGTTTCGGCAGAAGTGAGCGGCGCCGCCGTCGGGCAGATCATCCCGGGTTACGGCAGTTATGACGATATGCCGGAGCCGCAGTTCCCGGACGGCCTGGAGCAGCCGCCAGGGTTCGTCATCGTCCACCGCCTGGGGATGTCCCGGGCGAAGGTTGCAGAAGCGGCAGCCCCGGGTGCAGATGTCCCCCAAGATCAGAAATGTGGCCGTTCCCCTGGACCAGCAGTGGCCCAGATTGGGGCACCGGGCGGTTTGGCAGATGGTCTTCAGGTGCAGAGATTGCACCAGCTGCTCCAGGCGGGCGGCTGTTGGAGTCCAGGCCTGGCCGGGGCTTGACCGTAAAAGCTGGCGCAACCAGTCGGGGTAAGCCATGGTTTTTTCCTGTTGGGGGATAAGGCAACACTCCTCACCCCTTGTCATTAGGTCCCTTACTGTAACCCGCAACCCGTTGACCAGGGCCTTATAGTCAGGTATCAGCCGGCGCTATAGCGCTGGGGACGGCTGAGCACCTTGTGGGCTGCTGACTTGAGGTTGGGGCGCCCCGGGACTGGAGGCGTATACACCGGTGGCAGTGCCTGGGTCGGACCAGCTTCCGGGCCAATTTGACTGGGCTGTTCCGGTTTGATATCCGGTTCGATTTCAACTCCCAGGGGACGGACCTCAAAGGCTAAACTCAATTCTCGGAGCAGACGCCGGCGGAGATCATCCGTGAGCGGGAATATCCGGATAGGTCGGCCTGCCTGGGAAACAGCAAATAAGCCGGGCTCGCAGGTCCACCTGTTCACCGGTGGATTTGCTGCGCAGGGCCACGGGCGCTCCGGCCTGGAGAAGATAGACATAGTCAGCGGTCCCTTTAATTTCAATGATGCCGTCGGTGCCTCGCACCCCCACTCCCATGGTGGGAGTATCCACGGAAAATTCAGCCTCACCAGTGCTGCTGCCGAAGAATTTATTGACAATAAACCGGACCTTACCGTTGAGAACTTTCAAAGCCCGGGCGGGCCGGGCCTCTCGTTCTCCCAGACGATAAGAGCTGATTTCCATGGTGGTCTTCTCGCCCAGGACCAGGATGCTTTGGTCAATGAAGGTGAGTTCGGCTTTGGAATTCACCAGAGTGCGGACTGCATCCCGGCTGGAAAGTCTTTGCATTAACGGGGCCGGGGAAAAGGAGCCACCCCCCCTTCTTGATTCCACCTGACCATTAATGCCGATGATTTCCGCCACATACGAGGAGGATGGGGCGGCGTGGCAGATTCCCGAAAAAAGTATCAGACCAATAAAAATGCCCAGCGGGGCCAGCCAGATGCCGGCCGGTCTTTGCCCAAACATTGATCTCTCCTTCTCTGCGGCAACCTTGGGGCCGCTGCCGGAAAAATTTCGATAATTTTCCAATTGTATAGCATATCGGTAGCAGTTGGCAAAAACTTTTAACAGTAATAAACAGGAAAGAGGGATTATTAGCCTGGCAGCACCTCAGATTGACTTTCAGTGGAGAATGATTTTTAAAATGCCAATGGTCATTTGACGTAAGCTCGGTAGAAAAAGGTTGACGCTGGGGCCTCGGGTAATTACTGTATCTCAACAGGCTGGAACCGTAAACCTTTTTCCCATCCCGAAATGAACTGGCCAGTGGGAGTGAGTTGCAGGGTCGGTGCACGACTAAGGTTTTAAGGTAAAAATTTTTTATTGGCATCTGCACACCTTGATTGCAGAAAAACAAGGAGCCGAGATGAGTGAGATTAAGTGGCAAACGGATTATGAAACCGCGGTGAAAGAAGCTGCTGCCGCAAACAAACCTATTTTGTTGGAACTCTACATGGACGGCTGCGGCCACTGTGCCAAACTGCACAAGGAGACCCTGGTGGATGCCCAGGTGGTGACCGCGGTGAACGCCGGATTCGTGGCAGTAAGTATCGAAGGCCGGGGCCGCATGGACCTGGTGAAAAAATTTGATGTCAAGGGGGCGCCGACGACTTTAATCTTATCGCCCCAGGAAGAGGAAAAACATCGGTTTGTAGGTTTCCAAAGCCCGGCGGAGTATCTTCAGGAACTGGGAAAGATCAAATAGCCCATGGCCGCGGTGACGCCGCCGGCGAGGGTTGAGAAGCGCGGTTTGACGCTGCTCACTGTCTGTGTGGGGGCTTTTATGGCCACCTTGGACACGAGCATCGTCAACATCGCCCTGCCCCAGATGGCCCGGGATTTGGGAGTTTCGCTGGCGGCCATTTCCTGGGTGATGATGGCCTATCTGATTGCCAATGCCTCGCTGCTGTTGAGCAGCAGCCAATTGGGGGACATGCTGGCGCCGGGACGCCTGTTTCTGGCGGGCCTGCTGATCTTTAGTCTGGCTTCGGCGCTCTGCGGCTTTAGTACCCAAATCTGGCAGTTGGTAGTGGCCCGGGCTATTCAGGGCGCGGGCGCCTCTTTGATGCTGGGGGTGGCGCCCAAGATCATCACCATGATTTACCGGGAAGGTGAGCGGGGCTTGGCTTTTGGACTGTTTTCCACCGCTTTTGCCACCGGCATCAGCGTGGGGGCTCCCCTGGGGGGCTTTATTTCCTCGGTCTGGGGTTGGCCCTGGATTTTTTTTATCACGCTGCCCATCGGCGTCTTGGCGGTGCTGGCGGGTGGACGGCTTTTGATGAAGCTACAACCCGCGACCGGCTGGCAGTGGCGGGCGTTTGACTGGCAGGGGGGAATATTATTTACGCTCAGCATCTCTTTATTCATGTGGGCCCTGACCCAGGTGCGAACTCTGGGCTGGGGGGATATTAAAGTTTTAGGCGCCCTGGGCGGAGCGGGCGCCGCTTTTCTGCTCCTGAACCTTGTGGAGCGGCGCCAGGAAATGCCTCTGCTATCCGGGGTGCTCTGGCACAGCCGGGCTTTTTGCCTGGGCGCCCTGGCAGTAGTCTTGACCTTTGCGGCGGTCATGGGAACCTTTTTCCTGCTGCCTTTTTATCTGGAAGAAATTTTTCAATTGCCTCCCAGGACGGTGGGCTGGCTGCTGGCGGTCTTAAGTTTTTCCAATGCTCTGGTATCACCGCTGGGGGGACTGTACGGCGACCGGTGGAATAATCTTTTGGTATTGCGTCTGGGAGCTTTTCTGCTGGTAGGTGGTTTAGGCGCCTTGTGGTGGCTGGGCCCGGCAATTTCCCAAGGACTCCTGGTCCTGGTCTTTGCGGTCACCGGCATTGGCTTCGGACTTTTTCAAGCCCCCAATTTGAATGAGATGCTCCTGGGTGTCAAGCCCCAGGTGTTGGGGTTGGCGGCCGGGACCAATGCGGTATTGAAAAACGTCGGGGCGCTGCTGGGCATCGCGCTGATGGTAACCATGGTGGCCATGGGGGATAAGCACCAGGTAAGTTTGAAGGCCGGACAATGCCTGGGTTGGACCTGTTTTCAACGGGCCTTTGCCCTGTCTGTAACTCTGGGAGTGTTGAACCTGCTCTTCATCCTGCTGCCCAGGGGGAGGGGCCGGGGGTAAGATCAAAGAACCGGGATCTGGTCCGGAAACAGCACTTGAGAGGCCGAAAATTTTTACTTTTTAGGGAATAATTCCTGAATCATGCCATCTCCTGCCTTTACAGAAGGCGTCATCCCTTCTATAATTAATTTTTATTATACTCTATGCCAGTTAAACAAGGAGGTGTTGATGGGCCGCAGGAGCCTGGCCGTTGTGTGGATTTGCCTGATGATTGCCGTCGCTGCCAGGGCAGAGGCGCAAGGACTCGATGAATTTGTGCGCGCCAAAGCCTATTGTATCATGGACGCAGACACTGGCAAGGTGCTGTCCTCCCTGAATCCTCAGATGATGCTGCCGCCGGCCAGCACGCTGAAGGTGGGAACGGCGCTGATTGCCGTCACTAGTTTGAAGTTGACCGATACCGTGCCCGTAAGTTGTCATGCTTCCGAAGCGCAGCCTTCAAAGATTAAAATACAACCAGGGGAAACCTACAGCGTTCATGATCTCCTCTATGCCGTGCTCCTGGCTTCTGCCAACGATGCGGCCCGGGCTTTGGCGGAAAAGGTGAGCGGCTCGGAGGAGCGTTTCGCCGGTTTTATGACCAGTCGACTCAGGCAGATGGGGGCCTACCGGACAAATTTCGAAACCGCCTCGGGACTGCCGGCGACCGGGCAATATAGCACGGCCTATGATCTGGCCCTGATCTTTCGCAAGGCCATAGAAAATCCCACGTTGGCCAAGATCATGAACACCAAGACCTACACCTTGACGGACGGCAAAACTGTCAGGAATCACAACCGGTTTCTCTTTACCACGGACTACGCCGTGTCCGGGAAGACCGGATGGACCCGGTCCTCGCAACACACGTATGTGGGTATGTTCCAAAACGGTGAAAAGCGGATCATTGTGGCCTTGATGGGAAGTCCGAACAAATGGCCGGATCTCAGGATCTTGATTGCCAAAGGCTTTTCGGAGATCGGGGCTCCCATTGCCGCACTGCCGCCGTTGGAAGAGCGCCTGCAAAAAACCGAAGATGGGTATGCCCTGGCTGGTAACAACAGCCTCTGCCCCCCCCGGGGAAGATATAAGAATGTTAGACCCAGGTCGGGCAACCAAAGGTATCTCAGGGAATCAACTTCAAAGCGGAGCGTCGTCAAGGCCAGCATTGCCTCAAACAGATCGGCAAGAAGGTCAGAAAAAGAAAAGCAGCAAAGCTAAGGCAAGTTCCAGCAGTTGCGCTAAATCCAGGAGTTAAGGTAGATGCCAGGCCTATTTAACAAAGTTCGCAACAAGTTGACCGGCAAACGGTTTCTTATTTCTACTATCAAAAAAGACGACAATACTTTTGAAACCGCAGTCTTCCGGGCTAATTTATTGTTTCTGCCCCAGGGATTTAAGTTAACTAACCCGTGTCTGGTGCGGCAGAGCCACGACGACCAGGAGGCCGACGGGCTGCACCAAGCCCTGGCCCAGCGCCTGCTAACGGAATACCCGGAACAGTTATTCCAGGAATATTCCCGGAAATAAGCCGTCCCGCCACCAGCTTATCTGCAAAGGGCCGTTAGATTATGTAGGTGCTGGCGAAAGCGTAGCGCCTACCGCCTTCTTTGGCTAAAAGAGTTTTTTACTGTCCAGCAGCAGCGTCACCGGGCCGTCATTGATCAGACTGACCTCCATCATGGCCCGGAAACGGCCGGTGGCCACCGGTAGACCTGCCTGGGCCAAAGCCGCCACCAATTCTTCATAGAGTTTCTCCGCCAATTCCGGGGGGGCGGATTGGTCGAAGGAAGGGCGGCGGCCTTTCCGGCAGTCCCCCAGAATCGTAAACTGCGACACCACCAGCACCCCGCCACCTACCTCAGCCGTGGTGAAATGCAACAATTTGTCGTTTTCCGGAAAAACCCGCAGGTTGGCAATCTTGTTGGCCAGATAGGAAACATCGCCTGGACCGTCATCCTTGGCCACGCCCACCAGGACCAAGAGACCCTTGCCGATCTGTCCGACGATCTCGCCGTCCACCGTTACCGCCGCTGATTTTACCCGCTGTATTACCGCCCTCATAGTCTTCCGTCCACCTTAGTATATCCCGATTGACAGTATCTGTCCGGTTACTTATCATAAAGTTGATGAACTGCCACCGGTCCGGGGTTCAAGAGCCGGAAAAAGCTAAAAGGTTCGCTTTGTCTGAGAAATTTCAATATTATCAATGTAAATCTGGCTAGCGCTGCATCCGGAAACAATGATGAGAATTATCAATTTCTGATTTGGAAACGCGATATTTTCTGCAAGATCAAGGAAATCAAAGGCTTGTGCGGAGGCAAACATTCGTTGCCGCACAAATAAGCCTGCAGATTGACGCAGCTATTGTGAAAAATAGCCGTTTCCGGACAGATACTTAGTTAAGGAGAAAATTCATGGCAATTATTGCCCCCTCCATTCTGTCGGCGGATTTCTCCCGCCTGGGGGAAGAAATCGCAAGCAGTGATTGCGGCCGGGGCCGATTGGATCCACCTGGACGTTATGGACGGGCATTTTGTCCCCAACCTCACCATCGGCCCGCCGGTCATCCAGTCACTGCGCCAGCTGACGAATCTGCCTTTTGATGTCCATCTGATGATTAGCCAGCCGGAGCGCTACCTGGAAGATTTTGCCGCAGCCGGGGCCAACATCATTTCGGTGCATGCCGAAGTCTCCCCGCATTTGCATCGGACCTTAACCGAGATCCGCCGTCTGGGCTGTCAGGCCGGAGTGGTGTTAAATCCGTCCACCCCCCCGGAAGCCATCGAATACGTGCTGGAAGAAGTGGATATGGTGCTCCTCATGACGGTAAATCCCGGTTTCGGGGGCCAAAAATTCATCAGCGCCATGGTGCCCAAGCTGGTCAGGCTTCGGGAGGTCATCGATAGAATGAATCTGCCCATCACCATTGAAGTAGATGGCGGCGTCAACCTTGATACCATTAAAACCCTGGCCCAGGCCGGGGCGGATATCTTTGTGGCCGGTAGTGCCATATTTGGCGGAATCGATTACCAGGCCACGAATCACCGCCATGCGGGACCTGATAGACCGGGGACGTGAGCTGCCAGACTGAGTCTGGAGTGCTGAGGGCTGAACCGTGGGTGCTGCCTTGAAAGGGAAAATACCGTGCGGTGCAGTTGTTATGGGGTTAGTGATGATCTAGGTATACTGACTATGGTAATTGCCTCCGACGCTGCAGACCAATATGACCGAAGCCCGACGCCTCATGGTGCAGCGTGACCTCATGGGCCGGGATATTGCTGATAACCAGGTCTTGGCGGCCATGGGCCGGGTGCCCCGGCATCTCTTTGTGCCGCCGCGCTTGGAGGAGCAGGCCTATAATGACCATCCCCTGCCCATCGGCTACGGCGTCACCATTTCCCAACCGTATATTGTGGCCCTGATGACCCAGGCCGCGGGGATCAAACCTGGACAACGGGTGCTGGAAGTGGGCACCGGCTCGGGATACCAGGCTGCGATCCTGGCCACTCTGACCGACAAGGTGTACAGTATCGAACTCATCCCGGAATTGGCCCAGAGTGCCGGTGAACGGCTGGCCCGGCTGGGCTATCGGCACGTGCAGGTCAAAAGCGGCGACGGCTACCTTGGGTGGCCGGAATTCGCTCCCTTTGACGCCATCATTGTCACCGCCGCCGCCCCGGAAATTCCCGTCGGCGCTCAAGGACCAACTCAAAGACGGCGGCCGGCTCGTCATTCCCGTGGGGCCCACCTACGGCCCCCAATATCCTCCTGCGCCTCACCAAACAGGGAAATACCTTTAAAGAAGAGATGCTCAGCCCGGTGGCCTTCGTGCCCCTGGTGAAGCCGAAGCAATCTCAATAAAAAGATCCGCGGAAAAATAGATCCTGGGGGCAACTCTTCCTTACCTCGCAATAATTCCCGGTAATCCTGCCAGCCGTCAATTCACCGTAATCAATATCTTTGATTTTGCTAAAAGTCCCCTCTTTGATACCCTTAACCTTCATAATGTCGTCGATCTTTTTATACGGGCGGTTATTGATAATGGCCTGAGCCTTTACCGGGCCGATTTCCGGTAGGGCCTCCAGCATTTCCTGGCTGGCCGTATTAATGTTGACCATTTGGCCAGGGGCCGGCTTGGCTGCCGGAGCGGCAGTCTTGGGTCCAGCAGGGGGCTCTGCTTTCGTTGGCAGCCTGGAGCGTGCTGCGGGTTGCCGGGGCCGGAGCTGGAGCCGTCTTGGTCGGTGGTACCGGCGGAGCTGACCCTGACCGGACAGCACGATACCGTCACCAATGGCTTCAGGGCGTCGATGCTCTTGGCGGTTAGACCTGCCTTGGCGAGATCATCCACCGACGTGTAGGGCCGAGCCGCGATAATTTTATTGGCTGAAGATCTTCCCGATCCCGGGGAGAGTTTCGAGTTCCGGCTGGGAAGCGGTGTTCAGATCAATTATTTTGGCCGGCTCGGCAGACCTTAACCGGTTTTTGGCGGAACCCCACCGGGAGCTGGAGTCTCTTTGGCCGGACTGACCGTCACCAGTGGTTTCAGGACGGCCGATGTTCTTGGCGGCGAATGCCTGCCTTGGTAAGACCATCCACCGACGTGTAAGGGCGACCGGCGATAATCTTATTGGCAGAAATTCTGCCGATCCCGGGGAGGGCTTCGAGTTCTTGTTGGGAAGCGGTGTTGAGATCGATTAATTTGGTCGGTTCGGCAGATTTAACCGGCTTTGCCGGGACTGCGGCCGCCGGGGGAGCGGTTTCTTTGGCCGGCTTGACCGTCACCAGAGGTTTTAGGGCCTCGATATTGTTTGGCGGTAAGACCTGCCTTGGTGAGATCAGCCACCGACGTGTAAGGGCGAGCCTCGATAATTTTCTTGGCGGTAGCCGGCCCGATACCTTTCAGGGATTCAAGCTCCTGCGGTGACGCCGTGTTGAGATCGATCAATGGCGACTTTGCTTTGGCGCAGATCCCGGCTCCGGTGAGGAAAAGGGATACGGCGATAGCAGTCACACCGAACATAAGCCAAATCGGCAACCGTCTTGATAACAGCATGGGTCGAACCTCCTAAGCGAGATCTAAAATTATAAAAAATAAAACTATCTTAGCATGCTACAGGCTCCATTGAATATCATTAATTTAATCAGCCCACCTGCTCCGGCATGAACTCCCGGCCCTGCTTCCGGCCGGCCATCCAGATGGCGGCGAACATGTCGGCAACCTTAACTTTGTCCTGCCTGTAGGTTATCACAAAGATATCTTGTTCCGCTTGATAACTGAATTGACCTCATCCCTGGGAGGGCTATCAGTTCGGCGCGCACCGCGTCCGGGCAACCGCTTCAGGTGAAGCCGCCCTTTTGCAGCATGCCCTTGACCCGGATGCTGACCTCGGGACTAATTCACTCGTCATGAGTTGTTTCCTCCAGCCGCCGGCAGATTTCCCGGTAGTCTTCCGGCGTGTCCATTTCCAGCACGACGCCCTCGTCAGCCACGGGTAAGAGCGTCACCTTATCGGGATGCCGCCCGATGATCTCCCGGAGGTTAAAACCTTGATAGATTTCCGCCAACAAGGCCCGGGGGAACAGGGTGGGATGGCCGCGCCGTTCCTGAAAGGTGGGAATGATGATCCGGTCGGGAGCACTTCAGGGCCGAGGCGACTCATGTGCTTCACAGTTTCAGGCTGCACCAGGGGGTGATCCACCAGGCAGATCAGGGCGCCGGTGGACTGCTGTTTCATGGCCTGATATCCCAGGCGCACGGATTTGGCCATATCGCTCTCGGGCAAGGTATTGATCATAATTCTTACCGGCATGTGTTTCCAGGAGAGCAGCTGCTGCTTCATTCCCGGTTCCCAGGATGACAATAATTTCCGTG
This sequence comes from uncultured delta proteobacterium, assembly GCA_963780995.1. Taxonomy (GTDB): domain Bacteria; phylum Desulfobacterota; class Desulfobaccia; order Desulfobaccales; family Desulfobaccaceae; genus Desulfobacca. Next base: position 69,078 of record CAWAEI010000017.1, on the reverse strand, counting down.
ACCGCGCCGATCAGGGTTCCCAGGCAGCGCAGCAGGGCCGGTTGGTTTTGCAGGGGTAATAAGGCCTTAGGCTGACCCATCCGGGTTGACGAGCCGGCGGCCAGCAGCAGGGCCGAAATCGTTGGGGGCATGGTTTCTCCGATAGGCAATGAGTTGCGCCACAATACTGACGGCGATTTCTTCGGGGCTGAGCGCGCCCAGGGCCAGGCCGACCGGGGTGTGCACCCGCCCTAACGACTCGTGGGGAAAACCCATATCGGTGAGGGCCTGGGCCATGGCCGCGCTCTTTTTGGCGCTCCCCAGCAGGCCGACATAGGCGGCCGGGGTGCGCAAGGCTGCGGCCAGGGCCTCCAGATCATGGCGGTGACCCCGGGTGGCGATGACAATAAAAGTCTGTTGACCGATGGTCAGGCTATCAAAAGTATGGCCATAATCTTCGATCTGCACCAGGCTGGTTGGGGCCAGCCCGGATGGCAGGTGGATCTCCCGGTCATCGGCCAGGGTCACCCGAAACCCGACGAAGGCGGCCAGGGCGGCTAAAGCCAGGCCCACATGCCCGGCCCCGACAATGATCAGAGGGGGCGGCGAAGCAATGGGTTCGAGATAAATGCTGCAGGCGTCCGCCGCAGAGATAGCCCGCCGCTCTCGGTCAATTCCAGGTCCAAAAGCCGGGGCGCCCCGGATCGGATAACTTCTAAAGCTGCCTGGATCACCTGGGCCTCCACTTCGCCGCCGCCCACCGTGCCCACGGTGGCGCCATCGGCTTTGACCAGCATCTTGGCCCCGGTTTTCTGGGGCGTGGAGCCGATCGCTTCCACAATTATGGCCAGGGCCGCCGGCGTGCCGTCGGCCTGACAGGCTACCAGGGCTTCAAAAATATTGGCGGCAGGGGCGGGAAGCTGCATGGGGACCATCTATTCCCAATCATGGCAAGGTTAATTTCGGCAGCTGGTACAAGCGCATCGTCTAACTTAGCGGTTCTCAAAAATAAATTCTCTCCGTAGGGGCACGATGCATCGTGCCCTCTGCAGCCCATGAGAAGAGACTTTCGAGAATCACGATAACTGCCCTACACGGCGCTGTTGTAACTCAGTCTGTAGGCGGAAAAGCGCCGCGCCTCCCGCCTTACGCGTTATTGTAACTCAGGATGAAGCCGGTATGCAATTTGAGAGTTTCTCCCAGGTAAATTCGAGGCCGCGGCCCAATAAATGCCTCGCGAAAAATCTTATAAACTCAAAAAGATTGATTCTTCTCAAGATAATTAGAATGACAGGGAAGAACAGGTTTTGAAATGGTTTATAACCAAAGACCAAGAAAAAAGGCAGGGCGCCATCGTCCTGCCTTCTAAACATCGGCTCGCCCCTGGTCCTCTGCCCCTTAGCCGCAATTCATGTTAATCAAAAAGCAGCAATAGGAGGGGCCCCGCAAAAGGTAGAGGGGTCAAGGTTATCCTGGTTAAGACGCCGCAATGATCAGAAACGAAAGGGCCGTTGACGCCATTGAAGACTACTTCACTGCTGTCAATTCGAAAATGTTTACCTCTCACAAAAAGATAGTCGATGCGGGAAGGAGAGGTAACACTGGGATCGGTGAAGGGATTGTCAGATAAACCGAAGGTATAGCCGGGATTATGGTTTACCGCCGGATAGGAATCAATAAAACCGGCATTAAGAAAGATCTGGTAAATACTCTGGGTGTCAGGTGAAACGGCAAAGTTCATATCTCCGCCGATGATAGAGAGCCTGGCGGGATTGTTCTGGTCTACCTGATCAACAAAATTTATCAGATTTTGAATCTGGGTTTGCTGTTGTGTCAGGGTGGCAGGAGAGTAAACGTGAACGCTATACAGATTCACCCTGCCTATCCCGGGAATATTCAGACCGCACATAACCACGTTGCTACGTCCGTCAAATTCCCAGCCATCGGACCAATTTTCGCCCGCAGGATCCAATTTGGCGGCATTGGTAAAGAGCATGGAATACTTAGGCATGACGCCGACTTTAAAGGCTAAATAAGGTGGGTGGCCGAAGGCATCTCGGGTGTAATAACCATAATATTGTCCTTGGCCGGCTAATTTTTGGGCCAGATCGATGCCGCTATCGACGGTGGTGTTAGGCGTATCGTAGGGCCCTCCGGAAAGTTCCTGAAGTGTCAGGCTTTGGACATTCTTATTACTGAGAAAGTCGGCAATGCCCTGGAATCTCGTGTCCCTGTCAACATTGGCATACTGCATAACGTTGAGGGTCAAAATCGTTAGCGAAGACTGAGTTTCTGTGGGCTGTGGATTGATGTTGTAAAAGGAAGCTTGTCCGAAAACTGGGGAAAAAACCAGAAAAACGATTAGGAGTGGGAGAACACCTAGCATCTTTTTCATATGGATTTCCTCCAGGAGGTATGGTTTGCCGGGGTTGGGCCAGGTCGGAAGGTATTAAACCTCAACAGTCGATGGGTGAGTCTTCCCTAAGTCTGTCGTCTAAGCAATAAAGTTTAATAACTAAATTCACTTATTATGATCCCTTATTTATTCCTAATGTCAAAGGATTATTTTCAGTTACGGAAGTTTTGGCGGCTCCTGATTGCAAGAGAAAGTCAGGATTTTTTCATTACTTTGGGTTAACATTTTCCGGGCACAGTCGAGGGTGCCTCTGCTCCATGTTCTTCAGTGCCTGTAGGGCGGGAAAGCGAAGCGCCTCCCGCCTTCCGCGTTATTGTAACTCAGGATAAGCTGGTATGCAATTTGAGAAATTCTCACAGATAAGTTCGGGGCAGCGGCCGAAAATAAGTGCCCGGGATAGGTTCTTTTTCCCTTCTCTCCTTCTGTCATCAGTCATTGAATTGCCGAGTCACCCTTACGATAAGCTCATTTCGTTATGGTTATCTTCCTTGTAATTAACTTAAATTTTATAAGATTTCAGTTTTGACAAGTGATCTTCTATGTATGCTTATACCGATTAGCAATCAAATGAAAACTTTCATCCTTAGTCCCCTCGCCACCCGCTCGCGGGGGGAGAGGGTTAGGGTGAGGGGGGTAAATAACCCATTGACTGCACCTTGGTATTAGATCTCTAAAAAATGGCTGAATTCCTCAGTCAGCGTGTTAAAATGTCATTCATAAGTATAGTCTATTTCTTGGGTTAAAATCGGGAAGGAGAATCCTAAAGGAGAAAAGGATGCAGCGACCACGCAAAACTATATTCTGGTTTATACTGGTAGGCTGGGTCTCGCTGCTAGCCGCAGTGCCGGTCCTTGCCAAACCAGCTGGCCAACCAAACAAAAGTGCAATCCAAACCCCGGTACACCTCCGTGATCTGGAAGACCGAATCTGGCATTTAACTAATGATGTCCGTCGACAAAACGGCCTTCCTCCCGTGGGCCAGGAAGGCGCACTCTCAAAGGTTTCCCAAGCCTATTCCATGGATATGCTGGTCCGGCACTTCTTCAGCCATACCAATCCCGATGGCCTAACTGCCGGCGAGCGCCTCAAACCCTTCTACTCCGGCCCCATTTATGCCTGGGGGGAAAACATCTGGGAGGGTTCCAACCACTCCGCCGTCGACCATGGGGCCCTGGCCCGGCGCATCATGGATTCCTGGATGTCCAGCTCCGGTCACCGGCAGAACATTCTCAACCCGGACTATACCCATGTGGGGGTAGGGGTCGCTGTTAGCGGGCGAGAAATCCGGGCCACTCAACTTTTCGCTACGCTACAGCGCCACTAGCACGCATTTCAAATTTCTTGGAGTCCAGTAGCGCGTAAGGCGGGAAAGCAAAGCGCCTCCCGCCTTTAGTCACATTCCATTCCTGGAAAGCGAAAATTATCACCTATACCCTTCAAGGTTACAATCACTGCCGCATATACGCGCTCCCCTAACCACCCATCGCCATCCCATTATCTCTTTCTTATCTGCATCTTTATTTTCCGTGACATTCGCCCCACCTGTGCTGTCGTTTTTTCCGCCTTTCTGCTTTAATATCCTGAACGGCTGCCGCCTTGTGCTAATCACCGGTTCTCGAAAATAATTTCTTTTCCTTGGAGCCCGGCGCGGCCGTGCCCTCTTTGTCCTTATGCTAAAATATCATCCGACCTTTTCCGCCAGGTTCACCCAGGCCGGGAAAAACCGGCGCGAAACATTCGCGAAAAAACCGCGAAATTGGCGCGAAAAGTGCCTTCACAATATGAACATTAACAACAATATCAATAGCTTATTAAATGATAAAAAATTCTCCGCTCGACAAGCGCGAAATTTTCCCGCCTCAAGTGGGAAAATACCGGGAAATTGCCGGGAAATCAGCGCGAAAATGCCTTTACAATATGAATAATATCTACAATATCAATAGGTTATATAAAGATAAAATTTTCGCGCCGTTTCATCGCGAAAAGGCCGGCACTCCCGTGCCTCTAAACCTGCCCCTCCCCGTCGGCCCCGGCGCTCCCGGTGGTTTTTTCTTTGCTCCGCCATATTCTTACTCGTTCCCAAGCTCCTGCTTGGGAACGCCGATTTATCGCGCAGCTCCTGCTTCGCCACTCTTAATATTTTCAACCTGTATGGCTGAGCCTCATGCGCCTGCTTTCCTGCCTTGGCCACCGCCGGCAAAAAGAACGCGCCACCAACGCGAATTTAGCGCGAAAAAACCGCGAAATCAGCGCGAAAAATGCCCTGAAAACATAAACAATTGCAATGTTATCAATAAGATATACTGTGATAAGATTTTCGCGTCCCACTAGCGCGAAAATTTCCCGCCACCAGTGGGAAATTACCGGGAAATTGCCGGGAAATCAGCGCCGAAACCGGCCGCCATTTTCCTGCCCAGACCTCGACGGTAGGTTTACCTTTGAATTTCCTGGCTTGATCCCAGCTTCTCCCAGATGACCAGGAGCCGCCGTTCTTCCCTGAGAGGCAGGCTATATTCATATTTTTCCGGAGTCCGGCAATGGTATTGGGCAGCCCGGTCCACCGCTTCCTGCCACTGGGCTGCTTCCAGGAGGGGGCCTTTCAGGGCCATCAAGCGTCCGCCTGCTGTGACCAGAGGGGCGCCAATTTCCAGGTAGTGGGCCAGGGGAAAAGTGGCCCGGGTAATCACCCCCTGAAACCGGGGCCCCCATCGCTGGGCCTCCGGAGCGGTAAGGTGGACCTGACGTACTTCCACGTCTGACAGGCCGAGCTGAGCCATGACATAGTGCAGGAAGGCAGTTTTTTTCCCGGTGGGTTCAATGAGGGTCAGGTGCAGGTGCGGTAGAATCAACTTCAAGGGCAGGCCCGGGAAGCCGGCGCCGGTGCCGATATCGGCCAGGCTGGCCAGGTCCTTGACCCAGGGCCAGACCGCCAGGGAATCCAGAAAATGTTTAACCACAATGTCCTGGGCTGATTTGAGTCCGGTGAGATTGATCCGGGTATTCCATTTCAGGAGTTCGTCGCTATACCGCAGAAATTGGCGGAGTGTTGCCGGATTCAGGGAGAGACCCAGCGCTTCAGTTCCAGCCCGGAGGAGTTCTTCGGGTTCAGCAGTGGCAAAGGTGAGTTCTGGAAGTCACGGGGCGGCAATCGTTTTCGTAGGGAGAGTCCGACTCGCACATTTCATCCGAAGTAAACTACAACTAATAAATTCTATTGAACGATTCTAAGACAAGGAAATAAAGGCTGAGCAGCGAAAACTTCGCCGCACAATAAGCCTGCAGATTGACGCGAAATTTGAAAAACCGTCCATTACTTCCCTAAACAAAACTGGGAGAATATCCGCTCCAGCACGTCCTCGCCGATCTCCAGTCCGAGAATGGCGCCTAATTCCTGGACTCCGGCCTGCAACTCCAGGGCCAGCAGTTCCGGCGGGTGGCCGGACCCGATGAGTTCCAAGGCCTGTTTGAGGTTTTGCCGGCACCTGTCCAGGTGTTGCTTATGGCGTGCCTGGGTCACAACTTGCGGCGTCAAAGGTCCGGTTTTTCCCATGGCAGCCTGAAAAATGGCCTCTTTCAGCGCCGGCAGGCCGTCGCCGGTGCGCGCCGAAATTCGTATCACCGGATGCGGCCAGGCGGCTGGGACTGAGGTTTCGGTCAATACCGGCGGCAGATCACCTTTATTCAGCACCAGCAAAGCTGGTTGCTCGGCCAACGCGGCCAGCCGGAGGGTATCTTCCGGATGCCAGGGTTGACTGGCGTCAACTATGAACAGCACCAGATCAGCCTGGGTCAGATGCTGCTGGGTCCGCTCAATCCCCAGTTCTTCCACTTTATTGTGCGCCTGCCGCAGTCCGGCCGTATCCAGCAGGCAGACCGGTAAGCCCTGGATCACCAGATTTTCGGCAATGACATCCCGGGTCGTGCCGGGAATATCAGTCACCAGGGCCCGGTCGGTTTGCAGCAACTGGTTTAACAGACTGGACTTGCCAACATTGGGACGGCCGGCCAGGACAACCTGCAGCCCTTCCCGAAGCAACCGGCCCTGGACATAGGATTGGCCGAGACCGGCAAGTTCCGCCTCCAGAGCCTGGAGAGATGGGATCAACTCCGGATAGTTTAATTCCGGCAACTCTTCTCCGAAATCCAAATCAGCTTCCACCCGGGCCAACAGGTCCAGGAGAGATTCCCGCCGGCGGGCAATCTTTTGGCCCAGGCCGCCGGCTAAATGGGCTGCGGCCACTTTGAGACCGGCGTCGCCTCTAGCCTGGATAATTTCCAACACCGCTTCGGCCTGGGTGAGATCAAGACGGCCGGACAGGAAAGCCCGTAAGGTGAATTCGCCGGGGTTGGCCAGACGGGCGCCCTGCTGCAGGGCTAGGTGCAGGATATACTGGAGGACGGCGTAGCCGGAATGGCAATTGATTTCCACCACCTCTTCCCGGGTATAACTGTGGGGGGCGTGCATGCAGGCCAGGAGGACTTCATCCACCACGTGGCCGTCGTCAGGGGAAACGATGTGCCCTAAGATCAGACGATGGCTAGGGTAGGGAAGGTTATGGGGCGTATGCGGCCGAAAAAGGCGGGCGGCAATCGCCTGGGCCTGGGGACCGCTGAGGCGGACGACACCGATGCCGGCCTGCCCCGGCGGCGTCGAAATGGCGGCGATGGTCTCGCGTTTCACCCGAGTTCGTTCACTGCCTCCAAGGCTCGTTTCTTTTTCACCGGATAGATAATGACTTTTTTATAAAGACCCTCACCCCGGCTTTTCGTTTTGATGTCTTTGTCATGCTGCAAGGCCAAATGGACGATCCGCCGATCATGGGCATTCATGGGGTTGAGAGTTACGGGTTTCCCGATGCGTTTGGCTTTTTCGCCGTGCTTCATGGCCATTTCAATCAAAGATTGTTTGTGCCGTTCCCGGTACGATTCGATGTCGATGACCACGCGGGGCTTTTTCTTGGTTTGTTTGGACAGAATTTTGGTCACCAGATATTGGAGGGCTTCTAAGGTTTGACCTTGTTTGCCGATGAGCAGACCGGCATCCTCGCCTTCGATGACGAGATTGACCTGATTGAGATCCTGGACGCCATGGATGCTGCAGGTTTCCCCCATCTTCTGGAGTATTTGGGTCAGGATTTCCTGAGCCAGGGGTGCTAAATCGATATCTTCGCCGGTTTCGCCGACGCTTTCTTGGGCGGTTTCGCGACGGTTTGGCCGACGCTTTCTTGGGCGGTTTCGCTGACGGTTCGGCTGACGGTTTCTCTTACGGTTTTTTCTATAGTTTTCTCTATAGCTTTAGCCGCGGTTTTCACCTTGACAGCAGCGCGAATTTTGGCTTTTTTCCCACCTAATAAACCAAAGAGGCCCGAGGAGCCTAAAGAAATGATTTCGATTTCTAATTCTTCCTGGGGGACGTTGAAATGTGATGCCGCTTGCGACATGGCATCTTCAGGATCTTTCCCTTCGAATTCCAAAAAATTCATTCAGACCTCCACCATGGTTAGGACATATACTTGTTGGTGTAATATTGCTGGATGATGGACAGGACATTATTAAGCAGCCAATATAACACCAGACCGGATGCAAAATTGAGGAACATAAAGGTGAAGATAATGGGCATAAACAACATCATTTTGGCCTGAGCGGGATCCCCGGGGGAGGGCGTCATCTTCTGCTGGATAAACATGGTGGCTCCCATGATGATGGGCGTGATCAGCAAAGGGTCCTTGGCGGACAGATCGGCCAACCAGACGATGTTGGTGAATGGCAAGGTAGAGATAAAGGGGGCGTTACGCAATTCTATCGAATACCCCAAGATATTGTAGAGAGCAATGAATACCGGCAATTGCAGCAACATGGGCAGGCAGCCGCCCATGGGGTTGACCTTGTAGGTCCGGTATAATCCCATGAGTTCTTTGTTCAGAGCCTCACGGTCATCTTTAAGCTTTTCCCGTAATTTGGCTATCTTGGGTTGCAGCTTCTGCATATCCTGCATGGATTTGAAACTTTTGTGGTTGGGATAGATAAAGAGCACCCGGATCAGGAAAGTAAGGGCGATGATGGCCCAGCCGTAATTATGGAGATAGCGATAAAAGAATTGTAAAACATACAACAGAGGCATGGCCAAAACATGGAACCACCCGAAGTCCACCGTCCGTTCCAATCCGAACCCCACAGACGCCAAGATAGTTCGATCTTTGGGTCCAAAGTAGAAAATATAGGGAACCACAACCTCCTGTCCCGGGAGCAGCGATTCGACTTCGGTCTTAAGGGTGGCAGACATCATTTTTTGCGGTAAATCCTGGATAACGGCGGCTGGCTTGAACTCTGCCGGGGGCGGCACTACCGCCATCATAAAGTAGCCGGTCTCCAGAGAGGCCCAGTCAAAATCGTTGATGATCTTAGGTTCCTTGAGACTGCCGCTGGCAACTTCGTTCCGGCTGTTTCTTTCGGACCAGGCGAAGCCGGAGAACCCCGAGCCCTCGGTATGGCTGAATTCACCATACAGACTCAGAGCCAGATTCCCTTGCAGGGGTTGACGGCCCTGGTTTTGGACGGCTGCCGCCATGTCCAGGCGATAGCTGTCCCCTTTAAAGGTAAAGGTTCTTACCAAAGTGACGCCGTCAGGCCGGACAAAGGTGAAGCTGAGGCGGGCTTCGTCGTTCCCTGACAGGGTAAGCTCTTTTTTATCGGCGGTATAGATTTCATCGGGGCCGATGGCGCCGGCCGCGGCTTTCCAGGTCAGGCTCAATGGGAGCATTTCAGGGTTGCTGCTTCGGACCAGTTCCTTGGGATCGGTGATCTCGCCTAAGGGCCGATACTTTTGAATATCAATACTGAACATCCAGAGGGTGAAATCAGCAATTTTTTTAAACGGCAGCTGATCCCAGAACTTTTTCAGCCGGAAGCTTTTGACTCGGGCCCCCTGCTCCGTGAAGACCGCCTGGTACAGAGGAGTGTCAACAATGATGTCTTTGGGTTGCTGATTGCCGGCGGCTGGAGCCGGAGTAGGCAATGCGGGTGCTGCGGGTGTGGGACCGGGAGTTGCCTTCGCCGCGGCTGGTGGTTGTTCTCCTGGCTTGGCTACCGGCGCCGGGGGGGGCAGGAAATGTTGTTGCACATAGCCGAACCCCACAAAAATGATGAAACTTATCGCTAGAGCTATCAGCGCTCGTTTTTCCATAAATTCTCCTCAGCGGACAACCGTCCCACAGTAGAATCAAAATCGGCGGAATAAAAGATGTAGTCAGGCATCGAGGCCTGATCAAGACATAATTCTCCCTGCAGAACTCAACCAGTTAGGTTGCTGTCCATGAATTCGCCAAAAATTAGGGCAGAGGGTCTAGACCACCCGGATGAAAGGGATGGCATTTCAAAATCCGTTGGCAGCTTAGCAGCAGGCCTTTCCCAAAACCGAATTTTTTGAAGGCCTGGCAGGCATATTCGGAACAACTAGGGTAAAAACGGCAGGAATGAGGTAAAAGGGGAGAAATAAAGATCTGGTAACCCCTGAGGAGCAAGAGAGTGAATTTAACCACACGCTCCATCTTTATCTCCAGACAACGAGAACACGGCTCCCAACTCTGCCAGAACCTCGGCATAATTCAGGTGGAAAGCACCTCTCTTGGCAATGATAACGATATCTTGAGGGGGTAGAACTCCCTTGTGGAGTCTGAAAAATTCCCGCAGTAGTCGTTTAACCCGATTCCGTTGTACAGCTTTACCCAGTCGTTTGGTCGTAACCACCCCCAGGCGGGGCCGATGAAGATCATTTGCGGCCAGGGAGACGATAAAATGAGCGGTGTGCCGATTTTTACCTATAAGTTTGACCCGCTGAAATTCAACCCGTTTCAGCAGTCGGTCGGCTCTGGAAAATCTGGCCTGGCCCCGAAAAATTGCTTCGTCTGCAATGGTGTGGATGATATGGGAAGTGGCTATCGACCTAACCTAATTCCGTTTTAAATGCCTAATCTTTTTCTGCCTTTGGCCCGGCGGCGTTTGATAACCAGACGGCCGCCCCGAGTGCTCATACGAGTCAAAAAGCCGTAGGCCCGGGAGCGCTTAAGATTATGGGGCTGATAAGTTCGCTTCATAATTACAATACCATTACCTTTATCTCAAATTAATATCCAAAAATAAAATTTAAAACATTATTCGCACTGTTTGTCAAGGTACCCAGCCAATTTACCAGTCTGAAAAAAAATTTTTGCCGGGCCTTAATTGATTTTTGATATTGAATTTTTACGGGATCATGGCAAAATAGAGGTTGCCACCTCTGCCTCAGCAAAACTCTTCTTCGACTGTCCGGCGAATTATGGTAACATTTATTAGATTTCGACCACGAAAGTAGTATTAGTATATCAGGTATAGACTAGAAAAAGCAAAAAAATGTTTTTTTTACGCTGCGGCTGGACATTCTTGCTGACGGGGAGGCAAGTCCACCGGGAAAGCATGAGATAAGGAGTTTTCTATGTTTTTAGACCCGATCTTGGGAATGTTTTCGAATGATTTAGCCATTGATCTGGGCACCGCCAACACCTTGGTGTATGTTAAAGGCAAAGGCATCGTTCTCAGTGAGCCATCGGTAGTGGCGGTGCGTAAGAACGCCCGTGATAGAAATAAAGTTTTGGCGGTAGGTAAAGAGGCCAAAATGATGTTGGGCCGCACTCCGGGAAATATTGTGGCCATCCGTCCCATGAAGGACGGGGTTATCGCTGATTTTGAAATTACCGAGGCCATGCTGCGGCATTTTATCCAGAAAGTTCACAATCGCCGGACCTTAATCCGTCCCCGAATCATTATTTGCGTCCCTTCGGGCATCACCCCGGTGGAGAAAAGGGCGGTGCGGGAATCCGCCGAATCAGCTGGGGCCAGGGAAGTGTATCTCATCGAAGAGCCCATGGCCGCGGCGATTGGGGCCGGTCTGCCGATTACGGAACCTACCTGCAACATGGTGGTGGATATCGGCGGCGGCACCACGGAGGTGGCCGTGATATCTTTGGCAGGGATCGTCTACTCCAAATCGGTGCGCACCGGCGGCGATAAGATGGACGAATCCATCTTGCAGTACATCAAAAGAAAATATAACCTGTTGATCGGGGAAAGAACCTCCGAAATCATTAAAACTTCCATCGGCAATGCCTATCCTATGGGTGAAGCAGAGGAATTCGAGGTTAAAGGCCGTGATCTGGTCAGCGGCATTCCCAAAATCCTGTCCATTAATTCTGAGGAAGTGCGAGAAGCAATCCAGGAACAGATCGACACCATCGTCAACACGGTGAAAACCGCGCTGGAACAGACTCCCCCGGAATTGGCGGCAGATATCGTGGATCGGGGGATTTATCTCACCGGCGGGGGCGCCCTCTTGAAACATCTGGATGTTCTTCTCCACCAGGAAACCGGGGTGCCGATAAAAATTGCGGATGATCCTCTTTCCGCCGTGGTCTTGGGCTCTGGCAAAGCGTTGGATAATATTGATATTTTAAGAGAAGTGACGGTTGAATAAAAAGCCTGGCTTTGACATCTGGCGGCGATTTCAAATTCCCATCGTTCTCGCACTTTCCATCCTCTTGATATTTACCCTGATCTCCGTCAGTTTAAGGGACCCTCATCCTCTAAAACCCTTAGAGACCGTGGTCATCAACGTTACCGCACCGGTATTCAATTTCTTCCGCCAGACCGGTGCGGCCTTAAGCCGGATTTGGCGAGGGTATTTCTATCTGGTGGGAGTGCAGGCCGAAAATGAAATTCTCAAACAGAAGACTTTCGAGAATCAAAGCAAGGAGGCTTTGTACCAGGAAACTTTATTAGAAAAAGAGCGTCTGCGCCAATTACTGGAGTTTAGAGCGCAAGCTGCTCTGCCAGTTACCGGAGCGCGGATCATCGGGTTTGATTTTTCCATCTGGTTTAAATGCGCTTTTTTGGATAAAGGTGTGGATGACGGCATAAAGTGGGGCATGCCGGTTATTAACGCCGCCGGCGTCGTCGGCCGGGTGGTGGAATGTTTTTCGGATTATGCCAAAGTGTTGCTCTTAATAGATCGGAGCAGTGCCGTGGATGCGCTAGTCCAACGAAATCGCCTGCGGGGAATTTTGGAGGGAGTTGGCGCCAACCGCTGTTTTTTGCGATATGTCCATAAAAATCAGGATGTGCAGGTGGGAGATGTCATATTGGCGTCTGGGCTTGGGGGAGCCTATCCCCGAGGCATGATGTTGGGCTCGGTGACGGCCGTGGACAAAAAAGTTCCAGGGATCTTTCAGGAAGTTGAGGTCGAACCGGCCGTTGACTTTACGCGTCTGGAAGAAGTTTTGGTGGTGAAAACGGTCCAGTCCGTTCTCACTAAGCATTAATTACCCTGCTGATGTTTTTTTTCTATCTGATCTTGGCCTTTCTGCTTTTTTTTCTCCAGAATTTGCTGCCTCTCCCTTCCCAGATGCGACTAGACCTGCTGACCTTGCTGATGGTTTTTCTCAGTCTGCGGACCAGCTTCATCGTTTCCGTCACCCTGGCTCTTATCCTCGGGACTGCGATGGACTGCTATGGCATGGCGCCGTTGGGTTTGCAAGCCGCGCTGTTACTTCTGGCAGTATTGGGAGTTGAAATTTTGCGTCGGCATTTAAATTTTGAGTATATTTTTCCTCAGATCGTCGGCGTGGCCACCATAACCATGCTGCAGTCATCGGTCATGGCTCTGTTACTGCAACTCCTGATGCCGGAGCCGGTTATCTATCCCGCCGTGGTTCGGGAAGGATTATTACAAATTGGCATTACCGCCCTGAGCGCTCCCATCGTTCTGGCCTTGTTTGGGCTGCTGGAGAGATTGTGGCGGCGCTGGTTTTTTATTAAAACATGAAAGCGTATGGCAACGAATACTTTCTGCCATTTTAATACCTGAGGTCATGAGAGAAAGATTGTTTTTAGCCCGGCCAGTTGCCGTGAAAGCCTCACGAGGGTTGGGGACCCCAGGTCCCATGCCGCCGGAGACGTATGAAACCGTTCGCAGAATGCTTTTATATTTGTTTCTGGCGGTAAGTTTGCTTTTTGGCTTTCTGATCTTCAGGCTCTGGTATTTGCAACTGGTAAAAGGGAATGAATTCAGCCAAAAATCGGAAAGTAACCGGGTGCGTTATCGGGATCTGCCGCCTTGGCGAGGTATGATATATGACGCTAACGGTATGGTATTGGTAAACAACCGGGAATCCTATGATGTTATGGTGATTTTGGAAGATGTCCCCGATGCCAAAGAATTGGCCAAGTATCTGGGACAACTTTTAAAAATGAACTATTTGGATATCCTCACCAGAATTATGACTGCCCAGGAGGATAATGTGGCCCGCACCATCAGGATCAAAGAGGACCTTAGCCTGGATGAGGTGGCCCTTTTGGAAACGTTCAAGTACGAACTGCCGGGGGTGGTTATCCAAATTCAGCCGAAACGAGAATATCGGACGGATTCGCTGGGGTGCCATATCATCGGTTATTTGGGGGAGATTACCGAAGCTCAGTTGAAGAGCAATAAATTTCCCAATAATAAAATTGGTGATGACGTCGGCAAATGCGGCGTTGAACTGGGCTATAATGATGTTCTCACCGGCCAGCGGGGGGCCCGGCAGATTGAAGTTGACGCCTATGGCCGGGAACTGCGTCGTCTGCAAAACACGCCTTCCAGCCCCGGAGCCAATATACATTTAACCATTGATTGGCGTCTGCAGGCCAAAGCCGAGGCCGTCTTAAAAGGCAAGGTCGGAGCAGTCGTGGCCATGGATCCTCAGACCGGCAAGATTCTGGCCCTGGCTTCTTCGCCGACTTACGACCAGAATATGTTTTCCAGAACAGTTTCAGCCCAGTATTGGAAGGAACTGATCGACAATAAAGACCATCCCTTGGAAAACCGGGTGCTGAAAGGTCAATACCCACCCGGATCAACCTTTAAAATCATCATGGCCGTGGCTGGACTGGAGGAGGGGGTGATTAATCCCAGAACGACGTTTGTTTGCCGCGGCGGGATGCCCATCGGCAACCGGGTTTTTAATTGTCACGCCCAGAGGGGGCACGGCAGTGTGGCGCTGCACCGCAGCTTAGTACAATCGTGTGATGTTTTCTATTATAATGTGGGGCTGACATTGGGAGTGGACCTGATCGCCAAATGGAGCAAAAAGTTTGGCTTGGGAGCCCCCACCGGTGTGATCCTGGACTCGGAGAAGGCCGGTCTGGTTCCCTCCACCGACTGGAAAAAGAAGCGTTTCAACCAGCCCTGGTATGAAGGGGAAACCCCTTCGGTCTCCATCGGCCAGGGGTATAATCTTACCACCCCCCTGCAAATGGTGCGGGTGGCAGGCGCCCTGAGCAACGGCGGCATCATTTACGCGCCCACCGTAGTAGAGAAAATTATCAATCCGGATGGCGAAATTGCTTACCATTTCGAGCCGAAAATTTCTTCTCGACTGGATGCCTCCCCCAAGACTTTGGAAGCGGTGCGCCGGGCCTGCCGGGGAGTGGTGCATGAGGGTGGGACCGGTTCGGCGGCCCGACTTGGCTATGTCGACGTTGGGGGCAAGACCGGCACCTCTCAGGTGGTCTCGTTAGGCAAGGAAGGGAAAGGGAAAAATCGGCGCAAGACCCAAGACCATGCCTGGTTTGTCTCTTTTGCTCCGGTGGAAAACAGCCAGATCGCCGTTGCCGTCATAATCGAACATGGCGGCCATGGGGGCAAAGTTGCGGCGCCGGTGGCCCGAGAGGTGATGCGGGAATTTTTCCAATTAAAGTCTAAAGATTCGGATAAACTGTGATAACAATATGCAATTCAATGGTGGCACCGGCTTTCCAGCCGGTGCAGTCCCAGATGTCATCCCGCCATTAGCATTTTGCCTGTGACTTGCTATCAGAGGTTGGGAGGATTATTTTTCCCAGCCATAACTGCCGATGAGTTTAACGAAGCGGCAACCACCCCGGTAATCATGTTTCAGGCCCTCGGGAGTTTTGTGCACGACATCCAGGGTCTGGCTGTAGCGGTCGCCCACCGGAATGACCAGTCGTCCCCCCATGGCTAATTGATCTAAAAGTGGTTGAGGGATGGCAGGAGCGGCGGCGGTCACGATAATGGCATCAAAGGGGGCTTCTTCGGGCCAACCCAGAGTGCCGTCGCCTACCTTGATGTTGACATTGAAATAACGGAGTGACTCCAAAATGCGCCGGGCATGGGTGGCCAGGGTGTGGATTCTTTCGATACTGTAGACTTGCGGCGCCAACTCGGCCAGGATGGCAGCCTGATAACCGCAGCCGGTGCCGATTTCCAAAACTTTTTCCACCCCGGTCAACTCCAGGGCTTCGGTCATGAAGGCGACGATATAAGGTTGGGAGATGGTCTGCTGCTCACCAATGGGCAGGGGGAAGTCGCCGTAGGCCTGATTTTGCAGGGCTTCTTCCACAAAGAGGTGACGGGGCACCTTGCTCATGGCGTACAGAACTTTAGGGTCGCGAATGCCCCGGGGAACCAACTGGGTTTGGACCATGCGCGCCCGGGCCGCTGCCTGGGGATCCCCCATAGTTGTCTGTGCCGCCACGTCCCCACCCCCCAAAGATGCACCCGGAATCGCTAAAAAGCCGGAATTACGACAAGCAGGCATTTAGTAAGGGCGGTCTCGGACCCGCTCCTACAACCAGGACCTTTTATGCTTATTCCTAAACTTCCACGACGACTGGGCCGCAAAATCTGCTATTAAACCTTCTTTTCCCACCGCAACAATTCCGTCACCGCGGCCAGAGTTCGGCCTCCCTTAATTTCCTCCCGGATCCGATTCTCCCGCTCCAAAACATCCATGGCCCGATTGGCATATTCCACGGCCAGCTTTTGGGGCAGGATAACCACGCCGTCATCGTCTCCCAGAACCCAATCGCCGGTTTCTATGGTCATCTGCGCGATCCGGATGGGGACGCCGATTTCGCCAAAACCCTTGGGTTCACCGGCGTTGGGCATTACCAGGCTGGAAAAGGCGGGAAAGCGGAGTTGGGCGATCTCGCCGGCATCACGCAGGGCGCCATGGATAACCACACCTCCAACCCGGCGTTGAATGGCCGAATGGGTGGCCAGTTCCCCCCAAATGGCCGGGCCGACACCTCCGGCATCCACGACGATAACCTCTCCGGGTTCAGCCTGGTCGATGGCTTGCACCGGTTTGGCCCAATCGCCGGGATAGGTTCGCACCGTCAAGGCCCGGCCCATAACCTTGAGACCGGGGGTCAGGGGCCGGATGCCCGGCAGAACCCCGCCACGGTGCAGGGCATCGGAAAGATTGGCCGCGGATACCTGGCTGAGCGCCTGGCTGATGTCCGCAGCTCCCACCCGTTGGAACAAGGTGGTGGGAATGACGGCCTGTTCGTCCAGGGCCCGGCGGATTTCCCGGGTTGCCTGGGCCGGATCGGTGGCCTTGGTAATGGCCCCGCCAACGATGACAAAGCTGGCCCCGGCTTCCACAGCCTGCCAGGCAGTGCCGGAGTGAATGCCGCCGGCGACGCCCACGGGAATAGATACGGCCTGGCTTACTTGACGAAGAATCTCAAGGGGGTCGCAGCCGGTCATTTGCTCGTCAATGGCCACATGGACCGTGATGTAGTCTGCTCCCAGAGCTTCAACCTGTCGGGCCCGGGCCACTGGATCAGAGACGCTGATGAGGTCCACCACAATTTTGGCGCCGTAATTCTTGCCCGCCTGGACGCATTCAGCAATGGTGGCATCACTGGCCGCACCCAGGACGTCCACCAGGTTAGCCCCGGCTTTGGCCGCGGTTTCCACTTCGATGCGGCCGGCATCCATGATCTTCATGTCGGCCACGATGGTGTGCTGGGGAAAGCGACGCCGCAGTTCCCGGATGGCGTTCAGACCCTCGCTTTTGATGAGGGGCGTGCCGGCTTCCAGCCAGTCAACACCGGCCGGGACCGCCAACTCCGCCACGGTCAACGCCCGGGAGATATCCACAAAATCCAGGGCCAATTGTAAGTGTATCTGCATGACAGTTCGTAACCTATAATCGTTTAATGAGAGATCTCAAAAATAACTACCGTAAAATTATGTCCCCGGCCGCAGGGGCGCTGCTTGCGGCGCCCTAATCAGAGCTCTTTGATCATTACTCAACTGCCAAAATTTCCTGATTATTCCAGATCGGCATGCCTGGCCAGCATCTGCTCCCGGTCCCGCCCCAGCCGCAGGTGAAAGAGCTGCATGACCACCGCTTCCATAAAAAGGAAGACAGCCTGTTCAAAAAGGCTGCCGGGACACTGGTGCGAGTCTTCTTCTTTGGCCAAAGTCAGTTTGGTGGTGCCGGGGATGACTAGAGTCAGATCGGCCAGCCGGCCGATGGCTGAATCCCGGTGGGCCGTGAGGGCCACGGTGCGGGCCTGTCGGTTGTGGGCCTGTTTGACCAGGCCGCAGGTGTGGCCGGTCTCGCCGGAGCCGGAGATGGCAATGAGCAGGTCGCCCGGTTGGATGCGGGGGGTGATGGTTTCACCCACATAAAAGACGCTGAAACCCAACTGCATCAGACGCATACAGAAGGTGCGGAGCACAAAACCGGAACGGCCGGCTCCGAAACAGAAGATACGGTTGGCTTTTTCCAGTTCCTGGATAAAGTTCTCGGCCTCCGCGGGGGACACGCGGGCCAGGACGTACCTGACTTCCCCCACGATCTGGTCCAAGGCCCAGGTAAAGTCGTTCTCTGTCACCAGGTCAAGGCTGCCTGGTTCTTTTTGCATTTGCAGCCGGAACATACGGTGTTCTCCTTTGTGGTCTCAGTCCGAATTCTTTCGGATCCAAGCGGTAAGCTGCCAAAACACTCGATAATTAATGTTTTTTTAACATAAACAGCAAGGAATGTCAAAGAATGCAACGGCCCCACCGTAATTATTCCCAGCGTTTGCCAAAGCGCGAAAATTCCGCGCGGCGCGAATTCATTTGAATTTCCCTCACCCTTTAGCGAAAATAAGAATACCTGAAAAGAACTGTAAACTTTTTCCGCAATGAGGAGGCTACCCATGGAAAAGTATAAAGAGCGGAAGTGGAGCGGTGAAAAGGGCAAAAAATTCGGGAAAGAGGATGATCCCTACCTCCCGGCCGGCGGCCGCCATGAAATGGCCATCTGCACCACCTGCAAGGCCATCTATCAGAACAAGCGCTGGTTTTATGATGAAGAACTGTACCGGGACAAGTTTCAGATAGAAACCACCAATCGGGTCACCTGCCCGGGCTGTCAAAAAGTCCAGGACCATTATTACGAAGGGGTCTTGACCCTGGAAGGAGAGTTCCTGGCCGGCCACCGGGACGAAATCATGACCCTCCTGAACCGGGAGGCGGAGCGGGTGTCCCAGAAGAACCCCCTGGACCGGGTGATCCAGATAGTGCCGGAGGGCAACGACCGCCTCATCGTCGAGACCACCACCGAGAAACTGGCCCAACGGCTGGGTAAGGCGGTCTACCGGGCCTACAAAGGCAATCTGGATTTCCGCTGGTCCCACATGAACAAGTTTGTGCGGGTCTACTGGTCGAGATAACGAAAGGGGGTAATACTCAGTGGGATCAGGCAATACTTTCCCCCCTTTCTTAAATGGGGGTCAGGGGGTATGAAATCTTGTTTTGAACTGTTGGCTTAAAGCCCCGAGGCCCCGGAGCTAAGTTCACGTTTTTCTCCATCTACCGAAACCGGTAGCCACCGCAGGCGAGAAGGGAGCCAGGTCATGCCCAAGAGGCCGGGAAGCAAAGAAGACAACAATCTGGCAGAAGCTGAACGCCGGATTCAGCAGGTCCTGAAGGACCGGCAGACTGCTCTGGACTTGTCAAACTTTGGACTGGATCCCTGCCGGAGTCTTTGGGGCAGTTGACCGAGCTGCAGGAACTTTACCTCAGTAACAATCAGCTAACATCCCTGCCCGAGTGGCTTGGGCAGTTGACCCAGCTCCAAAGACTTGACCTCAGCAACAACAGCTAACATCCTTACCAGAGTCCCTGGGCAGTTAACCAGTTGCAAGCACTTTTCCTTCGCCGCAATCGGCTGACCACCCTGCCGGAGTCTCTTGGCGAGTGAGTCAGCTAAAAATTCTTTATATTGATTACAACCAACTGATTGTATCTGCCGGAATCCATGGGACAATTGAATCGTCTGGAGGCACTTGATCTTAAAGGCAATCAATTGACATCCCTACCGGAATCCCTCGGGCGTTTGACTTGGCTGCAAATACTTTATCTCAGCGGCAATCGGTTGACGACGCTGCCGGAGTCTATTGGGCAGTTAATCCGGCTTAAAGTCTTTCCCTCAACGCCAACCAGCTATCGTCCCTGCCTGAGTCCCTGGGTCAGCTGACCCAATTACAGGCACTTTATCTTGATAACAACCTGCTGGTAACCCTGCCGGAGGCGCTTCAGCACCTCACTTCTCTTGAAGAACTTTATCTCCACGGCAACGAGTCCCTGGATCTGCCCCCCGAGGTGCTTGGCCCGATTTGGCAAGACGTTGAATTTGAGAATATAACTCCAGCCCCTCCCGCCGTCATCCTGGACTACTACTTTCGCACCCGCAAAGCCAGCCGCCCCCTGCACGAGGCCAAGCTCATCCTGGTGGGCTTCGGGGAGGTGGGCAAGACCTGCCTGGTGAACCGTCTGGTCCACGACCGCTTCAACCCCGACGAACCGGAGACCAAGGGCATCCAGATCACCCAGTGGCCGTTAACGCTCCCGGCCGGTGAGGACATCCGGCTGCACGTCTGGGACTTCGGCGGCCAGGAGATCATGCACGCCACCCACCAGTTCTTCCTCACCCGGCGCAGCCTCTACCTCCTGGTCCTCAACGGCCGCCAGGGCCAGGAGGAGCACGACGCCGACTACTGGCTCAACCTCATCCAGAGCTTTGGCGGCGACTCCCCGGTGGTCGTGGTGCTCAACAAGATCACGCTCCATCCCTTTGACGTCAACCGCCGGGGCCTGCGGCAAAAGTTCCCGGAGATCGCCGCCTTTGTGCCCACCGACTGTGCGGACGGCACCGGTCTCGTACGATCTGCGGCGAGCTCATCCAGCGGGAGACGGACCGCCTGTCGGGCCTCCGGGACGCCTTCCCGGCCAGTTGGTTCGCCATCAAGGAGCGGCTGGCGGGCATGAAGGAGAACTACCTGACCTTCGCCGAATACCGCCAGATCTGCGCCGGGCTGGGGGAAACCGACCCGAGGTCCCAGGAGTCCCTGGCCGGGCACCTGCACCGGCTGGGCCTCGCCCTGAACTACAAGGACGACCCTCGCCTCAGGGACATGCACGTCCTGAACCCCCACTGGCTCACCGAAGGGGTCTATCAGATCCTCCGGGCCGAGACCGTGGCCCAAAACCAGGGCGAACTGCGGCTCACGATCTGTCCGGCATCCTGGACCCCGCCGCCTATCCCCGGGAGCGCCATCCTTTCCTCCTGGACCTGATGCGCCGGTTCGAGCTTTGCTTCAGCTTCCCCGACGAGGAGGGCCATTACCTGCTGCCGGACCTCCTGGACAAGCAGCAGCCAGTAGCAGTGGAAGATTTCCAACCAGACGCCTGCCTGAACTTCCGCTACCAGTACCCTATTTTGCCCGAGGGACTCCTGCCCCGGTTCATCGTCCGCACCCACGTGCTCAGCGCCGGCCAACCCCGCTGGCGGACCGGGGTCATCCTGAAGTTCGAGGGCAACCGGGCCTTGGTGAAGGCCGACCGGCAGGACAAAACGTGTCAGCATCCGCATCGACGGGCCTCGGCCTGGGCGACGGCGCCTCCTGGCGGTGATCCGCTCTGATTTCGACCACCTGCACCGCAGCTTCAGCTTCCAGCCCCAGGAAATGGTGCCGGTCTCCGGCCAACCGGATCTGGTCATCCCCTATCAAAAACTGTGTGTTATGGAACAAAAAGGCAAAAAAACCTTTGATGAAGTTTTAGGTGATGATGTCATAGAGCTTAATGTCCAGGAACTCCTCAACGGCGTCGACCTGGAAGGGACGCGGCGGGTAGAGCCGAGACCGGCCGGGAAGAGCCGGAATCCTGGTGTTCGTCAGCTACTCCCACAAAGATGACCAGTTCCGAGAGCAGTTGGGGCCCCACCTCAAACTCTTGCAACGTCAAAAGCTTATTAAACTCTGGCACGACCGTCTCATCACCGCTGGTCAGGAGTGGAAAGGGGAAATTGACGACACCCTGGTAAGAGCCAACCTTATCCTCCTCCTGGTGAGCGCCGATTTCCTCGCCTCGGATTACTGCTACGATCTTGAAATGACCCGAGCCCTGGAACGCCACCAAGCCGGCGAGGCCAGAGTCATCCCCATCATCGTCCGGGACGTGAACTGGCAGTCGGCGCCGTTCGGCAAACTGCAGGCCCTTCCCAAAGACGGCAAAGCGGTAACCCTCTGGCCTGACCGGGACAGCGCCTGGCGCCAGGTGGCCGACGGTATCGAAAAGGTCATTCAAGAACTTCGGGAGCGCTGACCGGGAGGGGTCTGGTACAAGGAAAGATGTTATATCTCTTGTTCCCAAGCTCCAGCTTGGGAACACCATTATCAGCGAAGCTCCAGCTTCACCTCCAAATACCTCTGATTCTCACGCTGTCCTTGAGAACCGGCTAATCTGCCAAGCTGCGCTTGGCAACCGTACGTTAGTTCTCCTCGATAAACCTAAAACCCTAACCCTTTCAAACCGGCCAACACCATAAAAGCTGCCAGCCAGCTACTTGCCAACCCTTCTGTTTCCCTGCCTCCTGTCGTAGATCTTGAAGAAAATCTCCGTCTGCAGCCTGGTGTCCATACCTGGCCCAACCCGCAGCAGCCGAACCTCGCGGCTTGATCCCGGCGAGAAGCGCCAGCTTACAATTTTGTATTGCCATGTTAAACAATGTACAAATATGTAATTAGCGAAATTTATAACATCTTGAAATAATAACAAAATCAAGTTGGCATTATTATTGCTAACTTAGACAGACAAATAAAGAAATCATTTTTTATACATTAAGGAGGGTTTTTTCATGAATTCAGGTGACACTGCCTTTGTCTTAGTCTCCTCGGCTCTGGTCTTGTTTATGACCCCCGGGTTGGCGCTTTTTTATGGCGGTATGGCGCGCAGCAAAAACATCTTGAACACCTTGCTGCAAAATTACATTATGATCGGGTTGATCGGAGTGCAGTGGGCCCTCTTCGGCTACAGTCTGGCTTTTGGCCCGGACACCGGCAGCGGCATCATCGGTGACCTCAGTTATCTGGGGCTGCAGGGCGTCGGCGCCGAACCTTTCAAGACCTATTCCGAAACCATTCCCCATCAGGCCTTTATGGTCTTTCAGGCCATGTTTGCCATTATCACTCCGGCCCTGATCATCGGTTCCTGGGTGGAACGGTTCAAGTTCAGCACCTTTCTGGTCTTCAGTTTACTATGGGCCACGCTGGTGTATGATCCGGTGGCGCACTGGGTGTGGGGTGATGGCGGCTGGCTCAAAGGTCTGGGAGCCCTGGATTTTGCCGGGGGGACGGTCGTCCATATTAACGCCGGTATTGCGGCCCTGGCTGCGGCCTTGATCATTGGCCGGCGCCAGGGCTATGGCACGGAAGCGATGATTCCCCACAACCTGCCCATGACGGTGTTGGGTGCCGGCATCTTGTGGTTTGGTTGGTTCGGCTTTAATGCCGGCAGCGCCCTGGCCGCGAATGGCTTGGCGGCCGTGGCCTTTGTCAATACTCACTTTGCCACCTGCGGCGCGGCCTTGGGCTGGATGGCCGTGGAATGGCTGGTCCGGGGCAAACCCACCATGTTGGGCGTCGCCTCTGGCGCGGTGGCCGGCCTGGTAGCTATTACGCCGGCGGCGGGTTATGTCGGTCCGATGTCCGCCATCATTATCGGGGCCCTGGCCGGATTCTTCTGCTACATGGCGGTCCTGATCAAGCCGAAGCTGGGTTACGACGACGCTTTGGACGTGGTGGGCGTGCACATGGTGGGCGGCATCTGGGGCGCTTTGGCAACTGGTCTGTTTGCCTCTAAAGCGGTCAATGACGCCGGCGCCGATGGTTTGTTCTTCGGCAATGCGGCCCAGTTTGGCATCCAGGTAATCGCCGTTGGAGTGACTCTGGTTTACTCCTTTGTCATCAGCCTTATCCTCTTAAAGATTCTGGACGCCACCATGGGGCTGAGAGTCAAGGCTGACGAAGAAGAAACGGGGTTGGATCTTGCGGAACATCAGGAAACCGGTTACAGCCTGTAATTCTATAAGGAGGATACTGTTATGAAGAAGATAGAAGCCATTATTCAGCCCTTCAAACTGGAGCCGGTCAAGGAGGCCTTGCACAAGATGAGCGTTCAGGGCATGACGGTGATGGAAGTGAAAGGTTTCGGCCGCCAAAAAGGCATCCGGGAAGTCTACCGGGGCATGGAATACCAGGTTGATTTCCTTCCCAAGGTCAAAATTGAGATTGTGGTTCCCGATGAGAAAGCTGAGAGCATCGTTAAAACCATCATTGAACAGGCCCGCACCGGGCGCATCGGCGACGGCAAGATCTTTGTCTACCCCGTAGCCGAAGTCATCCGCATCCGCACCGGCGAAACCGGGGATGCGGCCGTTTAAAGGCTCCCCGAGGTAACTCTCTGGGCAGCGTAAAGGTCCGAACGACTGATCTGTGACACTCACCCAGAGAGTTTTTTATAAAGGGCATCTTATTGCAATACTTCTAAAAGCAAATGGTATTGCAACCAAGATGCCCTAGCTATTTCGGTCCCGCCAACCTCTTTTTCAAGAAATGTCCCAGCTGTGAGGCCAGCATGGCATCGCCGGTGGGGTTGAGGTGGATGCCGTCGGATTCGTAAACCTCTTGCTGGCGTGGCGTTAAGATGTTGCGAGAATCGATGAAATACGGTTTATCACGTAAACTCTCCGCCAAGGCATGGTTGATGGTGACGAAGTTGTGCTTTAAGGCCCAGCGGTCGCCGATAATGATGGTTTGCTGTTCTTTGGCTTGTACGGCCGGTTCCACGGGGGCGGTTTCCACCCACCAGCAGGGCTGCCAGAAGAGCAGAAAGTCGGCACCGAAACTGCGGGCGATTTTGTTGACATAATCGTATCTTTGCGCGGCCGCCGCTTTAAATTCCTGGAGCGCCGGATCATCCGCAGCCAGGGGGATGACTCCCTGTCGCATTTTGTCCCACAATTCCCGGGCATACGAGGTATACCAGGCGGCATTGAAGGACTTGAACAAGCCCAAAAAGCTGCGATGATAACTTTCTATCAGGCCCCGCACCTGCCGGTAGCCGTGGTGGGCGTCTGGAGTCCGGTATTGGGCAAAATAGGCGCCGTCATTGGCGCCGTCGTAAAAAATGATCATTTTGGGAGGAGTCGGACTCTCGATGAGCATTTTTTGCAGATACTTCGTTTCCAGCAAGCAGTTATAGCCGTCGTTGCCAAAGTTTACCACTCTGGCGGTTAGCTTTGGGTCTTCCTGGTTTAAAACTCTGGCCAAAAAGCTGGGCATGGTTTGGCTGTCATCGTCCGAGATCCCCCTGGTGGTGGAGCCGCCAAACATCCAGATAAGCGGCACCGAGCCGGAATCGGCAGCAGGGGGGTTGTTGGCCGTGGGTCGAATGCCGCTGCTGAGGAGATACAGGGCGTAGGGATCGTAGCGCACCGGCTCTCCTTCCCGGATTTGGCCGTAGATGAAATAAATGCTGGCGGTGATAATGCCGAAGCACAAGAGTTCGATCAGGACCAGGGAGGCGACGACCAGGCTGATGGTCCAAACCAGGCGGCGCCAGAAAGACCGCATTGTGTTTATCCTCAAAAAAATTACGGGCAGGATATCCCGCCCGTGTTAAATGCTATCGGAGAAGAAGTTTCCTGTCAAGCTTAGGCATTCAGGGTAGTATTCAGTTCATCGAGGAAGGCCTTCTCACCGGCGCTGACCCGCTCACCGCCGAACCCAAAAAAGGTGCCTTCTTTGGCGGCGTTGGCAACGTGTTCGGCCACGCCCACCATCATTTTCCCATAAACGGCCGCCTCTTCCGGGGTGCCTTTGCTTTTGACCAGGGCCAGGGCCTGCTTCACATAGCCCATAACGGCATTTTTAAAATTCGCCGATTGTTGCTCGGCACTGCCTTCGCCGAGCATCTGCTTCTTGTCCGGCATGGCCGGCATGCTCTTTTCAGCCAGCAGCGCCCCCATAAGTTCCAGCCCGCTGCTCCCCTTGAGAGCTTCCATCATGCTGTTCACCCCGCTGTAGGCCTCTTTGAAGGCGCCGATGAGGCCGCCAGGATCAGAGGCCGCCACTCCGGTCATGATCAGTACAGGCGCCACCCTGAGTAAATTCCATTCTGCCGCGTTAAAATCTTCTTTTTTTGCCATTATATCACCCTCCTCCTGAAATTTTGCCCTGCTACCCGATTGCTGCACTGGGGCATAACAATGACCTGTATATCAAGATTTGTACCCAAGATTAATCACTAGAACGCCATTTGTCCAGATTAAGAATTACCTGGAAAGCCGAGCCGCTTGACATCTTCAACCTGATAGGCATCGCCGTAGGAATATAGTATAGTGGAATTTGATCTGCAGAAATTTATTTGTCAAGACTCTCGATACTTTCTCAATAAGGATCAGCCATGCCGGAAGATAAAGTGTTTTCCCCCTTTCAACTGAAGGGGTTTACTCTGAGGAATCGGCTGGGGGTCGCTCCCATGACCCGCATGTCCTCCCCCGGAGACAGCATCCCCCGCCGGGATGTCCTGGAGTTCCTGGTTCGCCGGGCCCAAAACGGGGCGGCCCTGGTCTATACCGAGGCGATTATCACCGACTACGAAAGTGCCCAGGGTTACCCCGGTCAGGCCCGTCTGGTTACCCAGAGGCAGATCGAGGCCTGGCGACCGGTAGTCGAGGCCATCCGGGCGGCCGGCGCCGTGTCCATCATGCAAATGTTTCACTGCGGCCGCATCAGCTGGCCGGAACTTAACCCGGCCGGCCGGATTATCGCTCCCAGCCCCCTGATACCCCGGGATAGCAATTCCCTGACCGGCAAACCGTATGCCGTGCCCGATGAAATGAGCCAGTTTGATATCGACCATGTCATTCTGGGGTTTGTGGAGACGGCTCGGGGGGCCATCGCCGCGGGTTTTGACGGCGTCGAGATTCACGCCGCCCACGGCTACCTTATCAGCCAGTTTCTGTCGGCCTATACCAATCAACGCACCGATGGCTACGGCGGTTCGGTGGCCAACAGATACCGCTTCCTGCGTGAAATCATCCAGGCGGTGGCGCCGGTCATCCCCGACAACCGCCTCCTCATCGTGCGGCTTTCGGATTGGGGCGTAACCGATATGGATGTGTCGCTCTTTGGGACCAAAGAAGAGTACCAGGAGATTATCTCGCTGCTCTCCCGGGAACCCGTTGACGCCATCTCCGTCTCGGCCTATGACTACAAACAACCGGCCTTTAACACCACTCAGAACATCGCTCAGATTACCCGGGAGGCCACTCGCCGCCCCATTTTTATCTGTGGCAAGATCCATGACCGGGCCACGGCTGCCGACGCCCTGCGTGACGCCGACATAGCCCTCAGCGCCAAGTCCATGCTCCTCAATCCCAACTGGGTGGAGGAGGTGCGTCAGGGCAAGGCTTTACCCTTGTATAGATCCGAAGAAGCGAATATCGCCTATACCGAAACACCGCTCCCCTGAAATGATCTTAAGATGGGGCAGGACGACAAGACACTTATAATAGAGGGCTAGGGTGCTCTTGCCGGCGGGGTCGAGCCGACAGGCGGTTCCCTTTGGCAAGGCAATTAATAGTATAAATAATTAATTAAGATGACTCGTTCTCTGGTTTTATCAGTCGTATGGCCCCCAGCAAAAAGATCAAACATACTCCGGCCACAAACCCCCCGACGTGGGCCCAGAAGGCCACCCCGCCTCCCTGAGCCGCCCGAGGGCCCAGGATGGAAAAGGCGCCACTGAAAAATTGCAGCAGAAACCAGACTCCTAAAAAGACATAAGCCGGCACCTCGACGATGGGCGCCACGAAAAAGAAGGGGATAAAAACCAAGACCATGGATTGGCGAAACAGCAGGAAATAGGCTCCCATAACTCCGGCAATGGCGCCGCTGGCTCCCACCACCGGCACCCAGGAGTTGGGCGCCAGGTAGGCATGCAAGAGAGACCCGGCCACACCGCTGGCAAGAAAGAACAGCAAAAAGCGGAAGTGTCCCAGTCTATCCTCGACGTTGTCGCCAAAGATGAACAGCGTCCACATATTGGCGATCAGGTGCAGCCAGCCGCCATGCAAAAACATGGTGGTAAGAAACGGCAGGTACAGGGCCAGAACATTTTCGGGATGCGCCTCTAACAAGGCGAAAAAACGGGCTGGAATGAAGCCGAAGGTAGTGAGGAACTGTGGCAAGTGGCGGCCGGTGGCCAGTTCCAGGAAAAAGACCAGACAGTTTAACCCGATAATACTGTAACTCATGAGCGGCCGACTGCGGGAGGGAATATTATCGCGTAAAGGTATCATGGGTTTGCTTTGCACCCTTCTGAAGCGGACCAGGATCTTTTCCTAATGTTAAGGGTGTTTCGGAAAGGTGCAAGGGAGGAGCCGGAAGAAAAGCTTTATTAGCAATTAAACGCTTGCCACCCTTGGTCTGCAGCGTGACTGCATCCTCCAGGTAGTCCTCCGGGGCGCATTCATCCACCAATAAAAAAACTCGCTGCGGGCCTTGCCAAAGTTCCTGTAGGGCTTGGGGTTTGAGCAGAAAATTTTCCTGGGCCGTCAAAGGGAAGCCAAAATCCGGCAAGCCGTCCCGCTGCACCATGAACACCCGCGTTTGGGCGTAATACCGCAGACTCATACCATATTCAAATTCTTCAATGTTGCCCATCACCACGATGTCGTGCGGCTGGGCGTGTTCCTGCAAAAATTTTCCGGCCCAGGCGTCGCTGAGATGAGGCGATAACAGCCAGAGGCTCTGAAAGGTGAAATACAGCAAGGTTAGGGCGATGCCGCTGAGGCAGCAGATACTGAGCCGGGGCCGGCGATGCCAGCAGGCCAGAGCCAAGGCTACCGAGAGGACGGCAAGAAGCGGAGCCGAGTGATAGACCAGAGGCTGCAATTGCTGGAACATCCCGATAAATTCCCGGCGATTGTCGACGCAGGTCCTCTCCATAAGCGGCACCAGGGACAGCAGGCCCAGAATAAAGAGGACATACAGCCACAGGCTCAAGTGCATAGCCCGGGATTCCGGCTGGGCCAGATACAGTTCCAGCCGTCGGCCGAGGAGGAGGGCCAGCGGGGGGAGGGCCGGGAGGCTATAATATTCTATCCGGGAGGAGGAAAGGCTAAAAAAGAGGAGAATGACTACCGCCCAAAGCAAAACCAGAAGGCCGGGCGCATCTTCCGGGGCCGGCGACAGCCAGCGTTTGGGCCGTATGGCGATGAACGCGGCTGGCAGAAAAGGCGTCCAGGGCATCAGCCAGACCAGGGTAAAGAGCCAGAAGGCCGATAGTGATAAGGGTTTAATATCCGGAGGGAAACGTTGTCCGAAAAAACGGCTGATTTGTTCATTGACCAGATGAAACTGCAAAAAGCCGGGGTTGTGCAGTTCCATGAGCCAGAACCAGGGGAGGACAATGGCGGCCAAACCCAGCCAGGCAAAGGGGTTGAGGAAAAAACGCCAAAAGCGGGCGTCCCTGGTCAGAATGGCAAATAACCCGCCAATGGCCAGCGGGAAGAAAAGGCCGATAAGACTTTTGCTCATCAGACCCAGGGCCAGACACCCATAAAACCCCACAACATACCGGGTCCGGGGCTGCTCCCGCCACAGCCACAAAAAAACCAGTGACCAGCTGAGCGTCAGAGTTATCAGGTGATCTGCCAGCATCTGCACATGCAAGGCAAAAAAACCGATGCTGGTGAGCAGGATCAGGCCTGCCAGCCAGCCGGTGAGGCGGGAAAAGAGCAGGGCGCCCAGGGCCAGGGTCGCCAGTGACCTCACCCAAGCCAATGATAAAAGTGGTTAACCGGGCGGTGTCCTCGGATACCCCGCCTATCTTAAAGGCGGTTAGATTGATCCAGTACAAGAGAGGCGGTTTATCAAGATAACGGGCGCCGTTCAGCCGGGGCGTCAGCCAATCGCCGGATTGCAGCATCTCCAGGGGAATCTGGGCATACATGGCCTCGGACCGGATGAGGGGCAGCTTTCCCAGGGTGGGCGCAAAAATGAGCAGCCACAAGAGGATCAGACTCGCCACGGCGGCGACGGCTCGCCAAGCTGCTCTGGTCAAAACGGATACCCCAGGCCCATAAAGACGGCGTTGTTGCCGCCTCGCCCGATGCCTACTTCCACATGGCCCACCACCTGGGGCCGGACCACCGCCCGGAGGGCGATCCCCGCGGCCGGGTGGAGGTTGCGGAAGTTAAACTTACCAAAGGTGGGGAACACTTTGCCGACATCAACGAAGGGGGCTACCTCAAAGTGGGTGATAACCCCGAAATGACTGAACTGATAGACGTCAAACCGCTGTTCCACCGTTAAGGTCACCATATTCCGGTCAATCCAGCGCCAATCACCCCAGCCCCGGTCGGTCTTATAGCCGCCCAGAGTCGGCCAGCGGTAAAAGGGGGTATTGGTTTCCCGGGTCATAAATTCCCCCGCTAGACGCACCGCGGTTACAAACCGCCGGTCTATCGGGTCCCAGGGTTGGAAGCCTTTTAACTCGAAGCCGAGCCGATCGTACGAGCTGTCGCTGCCCAGAAAAGTCCTGGAGGTTTCGGCATATACCTTGGCTAAAAAACCGCAGGTGGGCGTTTCCTTATAATCACGGGTGTCATAACTGCAATTTATGCCATGTATAAAGGCTGTATTCCGTGTGTCCTGCATCGCCTCCGGGAAGACTGAGCCGGTGGAACGCAGGTTCGGCAGATGATTATTGCTCAGTGAAGTAATATTGAAGCGTTCGTACCAGCCGATTTCAACTGTCTGGGAAGCCCGGTAGCCCAAAGAGCCATACATGGTTCGGCCCCGGTAGGTATAACTGGTCTGATTGCTGGAACTGCTGTCGTTGCCGAAGCCATAAAAGCGGGGGGAGATGTCGCAATCATAATTGAACAGCCCGGTGTAAAACCATTCCTCCGGCTGGGTGGCAGACTTTTCATAGGCACACTCAAAAAAACTGCGGGTTTGGGTGGAGGGGTCGACCACGGCCCGGTAGTGGACCTCCTTGGAGGGGTAAGCCAGGAGCCGAAAGGCCAATGAGGTGCCGGCAAAGTCGTTATCAATTGCCGAAGGGGCCAAAATCATGCCGATGGCCTTATCATCCCGGGGGAAGACCCAGACCGGCAAGATGCCGTAATCAGTGCCGGTATTGGGGTCGGTGGCGACCACTGGCAACGGAAAAAACGTTGATTCCACCTTATTATCTTCTCGCTGCACGGGCAGCGGCGGCGGCAGCAGAAAGGCGGGAAAATTAAAACTACAGCCACTCAGGCTGAAGCAAAGTACGCTAAGGAAAAGCGCCCTAGACCAACTTTGCCTGAAACTCATGGCTCTCAAGGACCCGCCGCTTCAGGACAGGTTCCACCGGAGCATTTCCCAGAGATCACGGAGATCTTTCCCCAAGGTGCGCACTATGGTGGGCTCGAAGCCGGAGTGCATCATACATTGGCGGCAGCGTGGGTCACGGTCGACACCGTATTTATCCCAAGCCGTTTTCTCCATCAATTCAGCAAAGGTCGGGAAATGTCCGTCGGAAATCTGATAGCAGGGGGACCGCCAGCCCTGGGGGTTGCGGGTTGGATTGGCCCATGGGGTGCAATCGTAGGTCCGTTCGCCCCGTAAAAATTTTAAATACAGGGGAGAACTATAAAACTTGTAACCATGACCATTGCTGGTCAATTGCCGGAATTTTTCCTGGATTTCCTCTCGGCTGAGGAAGAAATCCGACTCCAACATCTCAAAACTGAAAGCGGGGGACACCAGCAGGCCGTTGATGTCCAATTGAGTTAAATAGGCAAAGAGGATTTCAATCTCCTGGATATCGGTCTCCCGGTAAATACTGGTGTTGGTGCAGACCTGGAAGCCCATCTCTTTGGCCTTCTTGATGGCACCGATGACCTGCTGAAATCCTCCTGGCCGGCCGATGATGCGGTCATGAGTAGGCGCCAAACCGTCCAGATGGACGCTCAAGGTGAGTCTGGAGGACGGGCTGAGACGAGGCAGCGCCTTTTCCAACAGCAGCCCGTTGGTGCACAGATAAATATGCTTGCGGCGGCGCAGCAGTTCCTGCACCAGCTCGTAAATGGCCGGATACACCAGGGGCTCGCCGCCGGTGATGGTCACCACCGGGGCGCCGCATTCCTCCACCGAGTGCAGGCAGTCCTCCAGGGTCAGCATCTGCCCTAAGGTATCCTGATATTCCTGGATACGACCGCAGCCGGTGCAACTGAGGTTGCACATATGCGTCGGCTCCAGCATCAGCACGAGGGGAAATTTTTCCTGCCGCTGCAGGCGTTTTTTCCCTAGATAGGCCGTCAAGGCCAGATTAAGGCTGGGAGGGAACCGCACGCTAATTCTCCTTAGACGACAAGAGGCGAGAGGCGGGAGGCAAGTGGCAAGGGGCTGTTAATAACTCAATGAACCTAGCCATATTTTCATCCTTAGTGGTGCTTCGTTATTAGGCAGACTTGATATATCCCTGGTGGCGGAACCAGTCCACCGCCTCGTGCAGGGCCTGGTCAACCGGGGTCTGGGGCAGGCCCAGCTCCCGGACGGCCTTTTGGGAGTCGAAGTACATAAATTTTTTGGCCATTTTGACCGCGGTGAGAGGGACCAGGGGGGGCCGCCGGGTAATCCAGGTGGACCAGAATTCATTCACGTAAGCCAACCCTAAAATCGGATAGTACGGCAGCCGCCAGCGGGGCGCCCGCAGGCCGCTGATCTGGGCCAGTTTGGCGAAGATTTCCGCCAAAGTCAGATTCTGGTGGCCCAAGATATACTTTTCGCCAATCCGCCCCCGGGTCTCCGCCAAAAGATGCCCCTGGGCCACATCCCGGACATGAATCAGATTCAGGCCGGAATCCAAAAAGGCCGGCATTTTGCCCCGCAAGAAGTCGACGAGCATCTGACCGGTGGGGGTGGGCCGGACGTCCCAGGCGCCCACGGGCGTGCTGGGGTTGACCACGACCAACGGCAGCCCCTGATCGGCGTATTCCAGGGCTACTTGTTCGGCCAGGAATTTTGACTTTTTGTAATGGCCCACCATATCGGCCAGGCTCACCGGGGTTTCTTCGGTGCCGGGGGCGCCGTCCCCCGGGTTTCCCAGGGTTCCCACCGTGCTGGTGTACACCACCCGTTCCAGGCCGGCCTCCAGGGCCGACTGGAGCAAGGACCTGGTGCCCTCCACGTTGATGGCGTACATACTGGAAGGATCAGGAACCCACAGCCGATAATCGGCGGCGACATGGAAGAGTCGGGAACAGCCTGACACGGCC
Source organism: uncultured delta proteobacterium (assembly GCA_963780995.1). GTDB lineage: Bacteria > Desulfobacterota > Desulfobaccia > Desulfobaccales > Desulfobaccaceae > Desulfobacca. The sequence goes on along the minus strand of CAWAEI010000017.1, from coordinate 36,195 downwards.
CGGTGAAGCGAGGCGGGATCGGTTAAATCCCCCGGCACCACCTCCACTGCCAGCCCTTGCAGGGCCCGGTGCTGGGGACGCCGGGCCAGAACCCGGACCTCCCGGCTCTGGGCCAATAAGGCAGCCACCACGGCCCGGCCCACAAAGCCGGTGCCCCCGGTTACCAGAGTTTTAGGCATGAGAATTGCGACCCCTGATTTTTAGATAATTTCCTAAGGCCATCAGGGGGAAATAATCCCGGTAGAGATGATAGCGGATCATAAAGTGCTGGGGAAAGCCGGTGCCGGTAAAATATGGTTCATCCCACCGTCCGGACGAGTTTTGCGTCTGGACCAGATAGCGGATGCCTTTGGCCACCGCCTTACTCCCCACTGCGCCAGCGGCCATGAGACCCAGGAGGGCCCAGGCGGTTTGGGAGGCTGTGCTCGGCCCCTGGCCCCGCAATTCCGGCCGCCGGTACGATTCGCAAGTTTCTCCCCAGCCGCCGTCCTCATTCTGGTGCTCCTGGAGCCAGGTCGCGGCCCGTTGGATGTAAGGACTGGACATATCCTCGCCAATGCCCTTTAAACCGCACAACACCGACCAGGTGCCGTAAATATAATTTACCCCCCAGCGGCCGTACCAGCAACCGTCGGGCTCCTGGACTTCCTGCAAATAGGTAATGGCCCGGGAGGCAATCTGATGCTCGTTATTAAAACCGAAGAGTCCCATCATTTCCAACACCCGGGCGGTAACATCTTCCGTGGGCGGGTCAATGAGGGCTTTTAAATCGGCAAACGGAATCGCGTTCAACCAGGCCTTGGTATTATCGGTATCAAAGGCGGCGAAGCCGCCGTTTGCCGATTGCATGCCCAGGCACCAATCAATGCCCCGGTCCAGAGCGGTGCGGTGGGGCCGGTGATCAGGCAGTCCCTCGGCCAGGGCCATTAAGACCATGGCGCTGTCGTCGATGTCCGGGTACCAGTTGTTATGGAACTCAAAGGCCCAGCCGCCGGCCGCCAGATAGGGATTTTTGACGGACCAGTCCCCCCGCTGGAAAATTTGTTTCTCAAGTAGCCAGTTACAAGCTTTTTTCACGGCTGGATGGGATCCTTGCAAGCCGGAGGCGGCCAGGGCCCGGATCGACAAGGCCGTGTCCCAAACCGGGGAAATACAGGATTGTTGCCACAAGCGGTCGCCTTCGGACAAAGTAAAGAAATCCATTGCTTCCAGACCACGCCTGATGGCTTGATGGCTATTACTGTATCCCAAACAATGGAGCGCCAGGATGGAATTGAACATGGGTGGTTGGATACCCCCCCAATCACCCGACTCCTCCTGGTGTTGCAAAATCCACTTTTCGGCCTGCTGCAAAGCCCGCTGGCGCACCGGCGAGTAGCAATGGGTCTGGTAAATCTTGAGCATTTTGTCAATAAAGACAAAGAGGTTCTCCAGGCTGAAACCATTCTTCTGGAGCTGCACCCGATGATCCCGGAGGGGATCTTCGCCGGGGAGAAAAAGTTCTCTGACCCCCCGCTCGAACGGCAAGGGACAGACCGGCTGCCTGGCCATCACCACCGACAGGGGCACCACCGTAGCCCGGGACCAACTGGATAATTCGTAGATGCTCAGCCCGGTCCACACCGGCAGCAGGACGAATTCCACCGGCATGGTGGGAATGCCCTGCCAACCCACCTGATTGAACAGCGCCAGGAAAATACGGGTGAAGACCCGACTTTTCAGGGGGCCGCCCCGGCTTTGAATAAACTCCCGGGCCCGGAGCAGGGCCGGTTCCTCGGCATGGTGACCGGCCAATTTCAAGCCCAGGTAGGCCTCCACCGAGGTGCTCAGGTCGCCGCCATCGCCCTCATAAATTGACCAGCCGCCGTTATCCAGTTGGTGGGTCAGGAGATAATTGGCCATGCGAGTGATCTTAGACGTATCGGCCAGCCCCAGGAAGTGGAGGAGCATGATATATTCGGCCGTAATGGTGACATTGGCTTGCAACTCCGCCCACCAGTAGCCATCTGGATGCTGCATAGCCAACAACGCCTTTTGCGCCTGCATCTCAGCCTGCTCCACGGCATCGCTGACATAGGCATCGGCCCAAGACAAACTTGGGGCTTTCGGTTTTAAGGCCCTGTGCAAACCATCACCTCCTTTATGGTTACATTTTCGATGGGAAATATAGGGGTATTGAGATTTCGAGCGATATTATCACGAAATTTTACCACGATTACAATTAAAATCAAGAGTTTTCGTAAGAGTTCGGTCATGGGTTCTAAGTTCTGAGTGCTGGGTTAGAGCTTTATTCAAAATCAATTTGCCTCCTGTCTTGGAACTCGCTATAATACGGCCAAGAAGCCGAGAGGCGAAAACGTGCCGAACCCTTAGGTTATATTGACTTTTTTGATTGAGACAGTGTCGATAATCTCTTTTTGCGCATGGCGTTCACGCCTGGAAGCCAGGCATGTCGAAAAAACTTCCGGACCAAAAAGCAGCCGATCAGGCCAAACTACCCGAAACTATTGGGGTGACCGGGGTGCCAGACTGCATCGACAGTCTGCCCTGGGAACTTGCGGTCAATGCTGCGTTAGCCCAACTCTATCTACCCCTGGTAACCCCGTCTTACGATCTCCCGGCAATCTCCGCCAGCGTTTTGGTTCAGGCCCAAAAGCTCACCGGCAGTGAGCATGGGTATGTCGGCACGGTCGATCCGGTCAGCGGCGACCTCGTCAGCCACACCCTGACCGAAATGATGCTGGGCAAATGTCAGGTATCAGGCCAAGAGCGCCGCATTGCCTTCCCCCGGGGTCAGGACGGCAGCTATCCCCGGCTCTGGGGCCACTCCCTGAATACCGGCGAAGCCTTTTATACCAACTCCCCGGGCACGCATCCGGCTTTCCAGGGCCTGCCCGGCGGGCATATTCAGATGCACCGTTTTTTAGCGGCGCCGGTGAGCCTGGGTCAGGAGGTGGTAGGGCAAATCGCCCTGGCCAACTCCGGCCGGGACTACACGGAGCGAGATTTGGCGGCGATAAAGCGCTTGGGCGATTTTTTCGCTTTGGCCATTCAGAGAAAAAGATTCGAGGACGCCTTGCAGCAGGCCCAAGCCGGCCTGGAACGCACCGTGCAGGAGCGCACGGCCCAACTGCGGGAAGCCAACCGCCAACTGATCAAAGAAATGGAGGAACGGGAAAAGATTGCGGCCGAGCTGACCGTCTCCCAGAGAAGATTGCGGGATCTGACCTCCCAACTGATCCGGGCCCAAGAAAAGGAGCGCCATCGTCTTTCCCGGGAATTACACGATGAATTGGGCCAATCATTGCTGGTCCTGAAGCTCCAACTGCCGCGCCCTGCAGAAACACCTGCCCACCGCCCAGAGTCACCTCGCCGACAAAACCGCCGGCATTATCCAGCAACTCGATGAGGTCATCGACAACGTCAGACGGCTGTCCCGGGATCTCAGCCCGGCCATCCTGGAAGATTTGGGTCTTAATGCCGCCCTGGCCAACCTCTTTGAAACCTTCAGTAAGCATTATGCGATCCGGGAGTTTACTTCCCAGCTCGATGACGTGCAGGGCCTTTTTTCTGTGGAGGCCCAGATCAATATCTATCGTATTTTCCAGGAATGCCTGACCAACATCGGCAAATACGCCAGGCCTACCCGGGTGGCGGCGGTGATGCAGCGGGAAAACGGGGCCGTCGCCTTTCTGGTGGCAGATAATGGCCGGGGATTCGATCTCTCCCAAGTCCTGTCCCGGGAAGCCCGGGAAAAAGGGCTGGGCCTGGCCGCCATGGAGGAACGGGTGCGGATGCTGGGGGGAACCCTGGAGATCGACTCCCACGAGGGCGGGGGTACCAAGATCAGTTTTACCATTCCGGTTTCAAAAATAGGGAAAAGTGAAAAGTGAAAAGGGCTACAGGTCAGGCCTCACCAGAAATTTCTGGGGTTGCCGAAGTCTTCTTCCCAGCGGCGGTCGGGGATGTGTTTGGGGGGGTTATCCCGGCGGTAGCCGTGGGCCAGGGCAAAGAGCCAGTCGCCGAGGTTTTTCTTGGGGCAGAGGGGCTCCAGGGGTTTGGGGGTATCGGGTGCCGGGTTTTGAAGGTTCGAGTGGGGGGTTGGCGGGGTCTGGCTGGGGGTCGGGGGGCGCCGGGGTCGGGGGGGCCGCGAGCTGGGCCAGGGCCTCGGCTTTTTCCTGGAGATACTCCTCATAGAGCAGCTCGGAGTCGCAGGAGTATTGGGCGGCGGGGGGAGTTTGGGCCCACTTGCGGCGCAGGCGGACAAAGAGAGATTCGTGGGGAGTTTCGATTGATTGATTGGCGGTTGGCCGGATTTGGGGTGTTCCCTGGGGGCGCATAACGGACAGGTCTGAACGGCGGGAGGCGCGTCGCTTTGGCTGGCGCCGCCCTGCGGGTCCCGCCCGACACAGGGGTTTTTCGCGCTAGTTTTTTCACTGATATTATCATATTGATATTGTTTGTTATTTCTCCTTGGGAGGGCGCGAATTTCGCGGTAATTTCGCGCTTTTTTCGCGCTGAATTCGCGCTTGGTTTTCGGCTGCCAGTTTCGGGTTGGCGGTTGGGGAAGTTTCGAGTTCTGAGTGCCGAGTTTCGAGAAGTGAGGGTGAAGTGGGGCTGGGGCCAAGGTCGAGTCTTTGCAATAATTGGGCAATGGCGGCAGCCTTACCGGCCTCATCCTCCGGTGGTATTTCATTCCAGTCATTTTCGTCGTCGTCGTCAGCTTCGTCCTCGGCAGCCGGTAGGGTGGGAGGGTCGGGGCAGGGGAAGAACAGGCTGGCGGCGATGGCCTGGTGGCTGTCGGTGAAGATCTGCGGGTCGGTGGGCAGGAGGCTGTCCTGGGTGGTCCACTGGGGCGAGGCCAGGAAGCGGTAAACCATGTCCAACTCCAAGGGCAGTTCCTGTTTGGCGAGGGAGGTAATAATCCGGGTCCCGACGTGGCGGCCTTGAGGACGACGGCGGCGTTGCCCTCGGCGTCGGCGGTCTGGGCGGCGTTCTGGATCTGGGCCAGGAAATTATTGAGCTTGCAGAAAAACCCCAGGCTCAGGTTGTCCCGCAACCTGGCCCGGGCCCGGCGAGTTTTGGTCTCGAGGTGTTTTTTATGGCGGTAGATGGCCGAGAGGCTGGGGCCGTATTGCCGGCTGAGGGCCTCGTAGGTGGCGTCGCCGGCCAGGAGGGCCTGGTCGATGGCGTGATGTTGGGGGTGGGTACAGACGGTGCATTTCATGGGAGACTCCGGTTTTCAGTTTCAAAAAACAGTTTTCGGTTTTCGGTTTTCAGTTAAAAGCTTTAACAAGGCTGGCAGCGGTCAGGGATCAGCTTACAGCTATCAGCTCAGCGATCAGCTAAAGATGAAAAAGGTGTTCTGGGATCAGGTATACTAAATACGGGGAAAAAAAGACAGAACAGGTGGGACAGATGTCACGAAATGAGGCGAGGGGCAAGGGGAAAGATCACGAAGGAAAGAAGGAATGGAGGGGGGCGTGGAGCGTTGAACGGCAAGGAAGGCGATCACGAGGATCGCCCCTAAGGGGGACGGGTGAACGAGGGGAGAAGGCGAGCTTCAAAGGGGGAGGCGCGGCGCTTTCCCGCCGGATGGGTTTTTATTGAGGGGCAAAGGGGGATATTTTTTAAGGGGCGCACTAATAGCCGAGAGAAGTTTGGCCGGGGGCGGGTCAAAGGGTATGTTTACCACGCAATTTTCGGTATGATAGGAAGCGAGGTGGTTTTGCAATCCATTTGAGCCTGAAAGGGGGAATGATCATGCCTTACGCGGAATTTTTGGGCCGCCTGGTGCTGGCGGCACTGCTGGGAGGGGCCGTGGGCCTGGAACGGGAAATACACGGGCGGCCGGCCGGGATCCGCACCTACCTCATCCTCTCCCTGGGGACGGCGCTGCTCATGGTGATGTCCGAGTACCTCCTGGTGGCCTATCACGGCAGATATCCGGAGCTCGGCCTGCAAGGGGATCCCGGGCGGATCGCGGGTCAGGCCATTACCGGCATCGGCTTTTTGGGAGGCGGGGTTATTATCCGCTATAAAGATTCTATCCGGGGGCTGACCACCGCGGCCTGCGTCTGGCTGGTCTGCTCGGTGGGCCTGGCGGTGGGGGCTGGTTTCTACGTGGTGGGAGTGGCGGTGACTCTGATGACCCTCCTGGCTCTCATCGGACTGAAGGCCTGGGAGCGACGGATGAAAAAGGACTGGTTTGAAAATCTGCAGGTGTTGTCCGAGGACCTGCCTGGCCAGACCGCCCGGATGACGGGCCTGATCGTCCAGCATGGCTTTGAGGTGATAACCTTCGGCCTAAGACGGGACGCGGAAAAAAAGGAACTGGAAGCCAGCTTTCAGCTCAGAGTGCGGGCCATCCAGCCCCAGCGGGAAATTCTCCAGGACCTGTTGGAATTAGAGGGCGTGAGAGCGGTCAACCTGGCCTGAGGAGTGAGTTCTGAGTCCCCCGCACGAAAAGCTTATGTCGATCAGGAGATCATATCGGCAATTTTTTGATTTTTTGGGAAGTTTCGGGTGTGGTAAGGAAGCCGCGATAATCCGAAAACTAAAAAAGGCAGGGTTTCTCTCCCTCCCCTAATGGTTATGATTTTCACCGGTATTTGCTGTAACCAAGATATCTTTTGGCGCTGGAAAGATTTTCATATATTATTTAAATATTTTTCGGGTGTACCCAGTGGAATCGGTCATAAGCAACTCGATTGGCTGGGGTCCATTAGGGCTTGGAGGTAGGTTTTATGGAACAACGAATGCTATGACTCGCCGGGGCACCGCGGTGGACCGGTTTGGCGGCCCTCCTTATCCAGATTTATGGCTTTCTGGATCCCCAGGAGATTCTGGCCAAAGGCCGCTTGTCAGGGGTAGGCAAGTTCCAGGAGTAGAATTTGGGGGAAGAAGACGGGCAAAATAAGGGCAGGAAGTTTTCTGGAAGTTGAGAGACTTTGTAGGGGCGGGGTAACCCCACCCCTACGGTAGATCAAACCCGGTTCCCAGTGGAGGTTGGAGAAATCTGTGAAGTCCACAAGAATCTTATTTTTTTTGGTTTTTTTGAGCACGATCCTGACCACCCCGGTTTTTTCCTGGGACCCCAGCGAACTTCCCCCCGGCTTCACGGTGGCGGACCCGGGGGCCCCCGTGGCATTGGATGGCAAAACCCTCTTTTATCTCCGGATTAATTCCAAAACCGAAACTGTGCAACAGTTTGCCCAGAGATTAAATGAACTTCTCCAAAAACTAGCCCAGAACCCTACCTTCAAGCCCCAAGCCATTACCGTTAAAGATTCGGCTCTGAGTTCCGACATTGTGGCAGGGGACCAGGTCATCGTTGTGGTCTGGGCTTTCTGGGCCAAAGTTGAAGGGCAGCCCCCGGAGGAACTGGCCCGGGACTATGCCGAAAAAATCCGCCAGGCCATTGCCGCTTATCAGGAGAAACACAGCCTGCGTAATCTGATTATCGGTGTTGTTGAGACCTTTCTGGCCTTCCTCGGTCTGGTGTTTCTGATCATGCTGGTCAACCGGGGGATGCGCCGCCTCAACCGGGCCATCCTGGCCTCTGAACGGGTGCGCGCCGTCAAGATCGGTGAATTTGAATTCTTCACCGCCGACCGCCTTAAAGCTGTCAGCATCAGCCTCGTCAAGGCCATCCGGTTCCTGGTCGTCCTGGTCCTGCTGTATACCTATTTCCATCTGGGTTTGAGCTTCTTCCCCGCCACCCAAAGATATGCCCTGAAACTGTATGAGAGCCTGTTAGGAGCCATCGGCGCCATGGGCGAGGCCGTTTGGGACCAGACTCCCGCCCTGGCCTTCCTGGTGGTGCTCTTTTACTTAACCCGGTATATCTTGAAATCGCTGCGCTTCTTCTTTGAGCAGGTGAGCGCCGGTAAAGTCACTGCTGCCGGTCTGGACGCCGAAGTCGCCCCGATAACCTTCAGGATTATAAGATTACTCATCATTGCTTTTGCCCTGGTGGTCGCTTATCCCTATATACCCGGCTCCGAATCACCGGCTTTTAAAGGCATTTCAATTTTCGTCGGGGTGCTTTTCTCACTGGGCTCCTCCTCGGCCGTGGCCAACCTGATTGCCGGTGTCAGCCTCACCTACCAGCGGTCCTTTCATGTGGGGGATGTCATCAAGGTAGGGGATTCCACCGGCGTGGTCCTGGAACGTCGCCTCTACATCACCCGCCTGAAGACCTTTAAGAACCAGGTCATTACCATCCCGAACAGCTCTATCGTCTCCAGCCACGTCACCAATCTCAGTCAGGAGGTCAGGAATGGGACCGGTTTGATATTAAATACGAGCATCACCATCGGTTACGACGCCCCCTGGGAGACGGTCCACGCCCTGCTCATCGAGGCGGCTCGGGCCACCAAACATATCCTCCCCCAGCCATCTCCCTTCGTGCTCCAGACCGCGCTGAATGATTTTTATGTCACCTATGAACTGAATGCCTACACCGATGCCCCGGAGGCCATGCCTCGGATCTATGGGGAGATGCACCAAAATATCCAGAACAAGTTCAACGAGGCCGGGGTGGAGATCATGTCGCCGCACTACACCCAGGTCCGGGACGGCAACCAGACCACCATTCCGGCAGATTATCTGCCGCCGGATTATGAGGCCCCGGCCATTAGAATCGCGACCGTGGATCAGGCCAGGAAAAAAGAAGACAAATAACCAGCCGGGCTCTGTCTTTCTATGCTGAGATGCACCATTTTCTTATTGACCTTCCTCTTGGGGGCCGGCGCCTGGGTGACCGACGCCCCGGCCAATATCCAACCTGATTTGGGCGCCCAGGACTTTGTGGAGGTCCCGTCGCTCGAGGAGGAAAAGCCTGAGGAAATTGCCGGTCTGGCCGCGGCCCAGTTGGACCGGGGCGAAGCCGCCGCGGCCCTGGCCACCATTGCCCAGGGCCTGGTGCGTTATCCCGATGACCCGAAGTTGCTGGAAAGACAAGCCGATATCTATGCCTCCCAGCCGGTTTGGCGCTCTCGCGCCGCCGAGCTTTACCGGCGCCTGCTGACGCAACGGCCTGATGATCTTACGTTAAAGAACAAGCTGGCCGCCACGTTGCTGGACCTGCGCCAGGTTGACCAAGCCGAGACCTTGTTTCAGGAAATCCTCACCATTGCTCCTGACAATCCTGACGCCCATCTGGGTCTGGGACGCCTCTACCAAAGCTGGGCCTTTTATACCCTGGCGGCGCACCATTTTGACCTGGTCCTCAGAAAGCTGCCGGAAAATCAGGCCGCCCAGGAAGGCCTCAGTCAGGTCCGGGGCTTAATCACTCCCCAGGTGCAGGCCCTGACCGGCTATTATGAGGACGCCGAAGGCTTTCAGCGGACCTTTCTTTACAGCAGTTACCGGTTTTATGTACATCCCCGGCTGCGCCTGTACGGCGGCTACGGCTACTTGACCTATGACAGCGGTGCCGCCTTTTTTCCCTAGAAAACTTTCAAGGCAAAACCTTGCACCGCCACGTGCTGCCCCTGGTCCTGCAATACCGGCCCAGCCGCACGGTGTTCCTGGAGCTGGCCGGGGCCTACAGCGATTACGGCCGCTGGGGGCAGTCCGGCGCCTGCCGGACCTCCGCCTATTGGCAGGCAAAGCAGGGGACGGGACTCTCCCTGTCATACAGTTTTCACGACGTCATAGATTTTTTCGGCCCCTTCAAGGGACCCTGGGGGTTGTATTTCGATGACTTTACCAGTTACGGACGTTATCGCTACGTGATTGTCAACCCCATCGGCCTGTGGTCGCAAAGCTTTTTTGGGACCACCGGCGCCAACACCCAGGCAGTGGTGCATAAGGTTCACACCCATAGTACATCATTTTGGGGGTATCAGTTTCTGGGGAAACGGCTGGTCCTGAGCGGCGCCGGCGAGCTGAGTGCGCACACGGACGGCAATGTCCGCCATATCCTGGGAACCGGGGTCCAATATCGAGTGTTGATGAATCCGCTCCTGAAAATCAAGTATTCTTTTACGTACGGTGATTATAAATACCGGGCCGTGGATTTGGCGCCCATAGGTACAGGGCCCGCCTATACGGATTTTCAGTCTATCAAGTTACATACCTGGGGGGCGGTGTTGGAGAAGAACTGGGGGGGGCGGGCCAAACTGGTTCTGGAGAGCAATTTCAACTATAGCCGCCAATTGAGTGATCCCTGGGTCAAGGGCGTCAATGTCCTGGCCGAAATGAACTATCTGTTGACCTACCATCTGTCCCTGCGGGCCGTGGGGTTCTACGCGCACAGCGTGGGGCAGGGTGGAACTTCTTATCAAATCCGCAATATCTCCGGAGGGCTGTCGTACCGGTTTTGACGGTGAGGCGCCTGGCGAAGGTGATACGAAGCAGCGCCTCATCATCACCGTCAACTATGGTCCCACCCAGGGGCAGTGTTATGTCAGCTTCCCCTGGGATGATCTCCAGGGCAGAAAGGTAATCCTCCAGGATCTAATGAATGCAGAACGCTACGAGCGGGAGGGGGACGATCTCCGCAACCAGGGCCTCTACGTGGATCTGCCCGCCTGGGGCTTCCATGTCTTTGCCTGGTAGGAAATCTTAAAATCTTTAAACCTGGGCCGGCTTTGGGTGCCGAGGTCGCCCCCATCGGGGCAGGGATTTTATCTAAAATGCCGCGGGGGCGATCACAAGGATAGCCCCAACGGGGACTGGAAGCGGTCAAGGGCCAGCGGCGGCCTTTTCTTTGGCCCGGGCCATGAAACGTTCCAGGTTGATAATGGCCCGGGTGTGGGTGCCTTCACCCACTTTTTCATTCTCGTCGTTAGCTTCGACCTTGAAGGTCAGCCAGCGCCCGTCCACGGCCACGAGTTCGGCCCGGGCCGTGACCCGCATCCCTATGGGGGTGGCGGCCAGGTGGGTAATGTTGAGGTTGACGCCGACAGTCATCTGGCCGGGTTCAATCAGAGGGTCCACCAGGTGGCGGGCGGCATCCTCCATCAGGCCGATCATGACGGGCGTGGCCAGCACGTCCACGCCGTTGCTGCCACTGCCCAGATGGCTGGCAGTATGCTGGGCCTGGACCACCAGCGTGGACTCGCCGATGAGACCGGGTTGTAGTTTGGTCATGGTATGTTCCTTGGAACTTCGTGTTAGAGATGATCAAGCTTCGCTTGGGGACATCTACAGGTTCCCAAAAGGATCGTGGTCAGTGGCGGCCAAGCTAAGCTTGGCGGGAGATTGGGTTCCCACATATAACTTGGGAACCAGGGGGAAAAAACATGGAATATTGTCGGCGGCCACGGGCCGCCCTATGCAAAACTACACATAAGGCGGCCCGTGGCCGCCGTAGAGGTTGGTCTAAGCTCCCTTAAGCGCGCAGTTTGGCGGTGAGGTGCGCCACCCGGGCTCCCAGGGCTTTGGCAATCTCCAGGTCTTCCGGGGCGGGGGTCAGGTCATTGCGGCCGCCGGCCACAGTGCTGGCGGCGTAGGGGGTGCCGCCCCGCCCTTCGGTGTGCAGCATGCCCGGGGTGGAATAGGGCACGCCGACGATGATCATCCCCAGGTGCAGCAAGGGGGCCATCATGGTGAAGCCGGTGGTTTCCTGGCCGCCGTGGGTGGTGGCGGTGGAGACGAAGAGGCCGGCGGGTTTGCCCTCCATGGCCCCCTGGCCCCACAGTTCCGCCATCTGGTCAAAGAGGGCCTTCAGCTGGGAGGTCATGTTGCCGAACCGGGTGGGAGTGCCGAACAGGATGCCGTCGGCGGTTTTCAGGTCCTCGAGGGTGCAGACGGGGATGTCCTTCTGCAGTTCCAGGGTCGTTTGGGCGTGCTTGCTCTCCTGGAGTTTCTTCTGATTAAAGGGCAAATCCTCAACCCGCCGCAGCACAACTTCCGCGCCCGGCACCGACCGGGCGCCTGCGGCCACGGCCTGGGCCAGTTGCAAGACATGGCCGTACATCGAGTAATAGACCACCAGGATTTTCATCGAACTTTCTCCCCTGTATAATTTTCCCATAAACATAGTACCGCGGCCGGCTTCTGTCAATTAAAGGGCAGGACTGAAAACCGAGTAAAAAGATTTTAGCAATCAGCATGTATCTGAAAAAAGGCTTGGGGCCTTAGATTAAAGGATAAATCAAGGAACCTAGCCTGCTGGCAGATTTTGTGGCGATTTTTTATTGATGAGAACTAATGGTCAAAACTTGACAATAAATAAATTAAAATATAAGTAAATAAAATATATAAAGAAATATAAATAATGCAAAAATTGGAGGTTACTGCGGCGCACCAGCCAAGATATTGGCAGGCTGGCGGATACGTCAAAAACCGGAAGTTCAAAATTTCCAACCAAACACTCAGGTGGGTTGCCATAGGGGAGTTAAAGATGAATCGAAAAATAAGAGGTCTAGTCCGGACGGCCAGTACTTTGATTTTGGGGCTAATCTTGATTCTGGCGATGGCGTCGCCCCGGGAAGCGGCCGAAAAGAAAGAACTACCCAGCAGTTTTGCGCCGGTGGTGATTAAAGAGCCCCTGGCCGACACCATGGCCCGCATGAAGTCGGAAAAGAGCCGGGATTATGGGGCGTCAGCAAGATTTACTGAAGATGCGTTACGACCTGGGCAACCGGGCGGCCAAAGGGGTCGCCATGACCCGGGGCAAAGCCATTCAGGAGGGGGTACGGGTGAAGCTGACCGGCGGGATGACCTGGGAGAAGCTGGGGGCCATGAGTCCGGAGGAGATTAAGGAGAAAGGCTTGTGGCCCGCCGGGTTTCTGCCCCTGCCGCACCCCAACCATAAAGAGGGCGGTATGGTCTTCCCCAAATTCCTGCTCGATGAGGTGAAAAAGCAGGAGAATCGGGACCTGACCCGCTTCGATCTGGATTATGACCTGCCGGACCACTTTTTGCCGGAGTTCCCGCCGGCCATCTTCCTGACCACCCGGCCCGACCTGGGAGACGTCTCCCAGGGCAAATTGATTACCCGGATGAACTTTTATGAGCTCTTCAACGGCATCTTGAACCCCAAGCAACTGGAGGGTTTGCGTCTTCTGGTCACCCCTTTCATGCAGCAGCAGTTTAACCAGACGGAAGACCGGCGCTCGGAATTACCCAGCCAGGGCGTGACCTGCTTCGACTGCCACGTCAACGGCCATACCAACGCCGCCACCCATCTGGTGGGGGATATCCGGCCCCAGGAATTCCGGCATCGTCTGGATACCCCAAGCCTGCGGGGGGTGAACATCCAGCGGCTCTTCGGGTCCCAGCGGGCCTTGAAATCGGTGGAGGATTTCACCGAATTCGAGCAGCGGGCCGCTTACTTTGACGGCGACCCGGTCATTGCGCAAAAGAAGGGCGTGAACATTCTGGAGCGGGGCAGCCAGGTGCACTTCATGGCGGAGATGCAGGCCTTGTTTGACTTTCCCCCGGCGCCCAAGTTGAACATCTACGGCCGGCTGGACCCGGCCAAGGCCAGCCCGGAAGAGATGCGGGGCCAGGAGATTTTTTTCGGCAAGGCCCAATGCGCGGCCTGCCATCCCGCGCCCTACTACACCGACAACCTGATGCACAACCTGAAGACCGAAAGATTCTTCAAACCCCAGATGGTCAACGGCCGCATGGCGGCCATGGACGGACCCATCAAGACCTTTGTCCTGCGGGGCATCAAAGAATCGCCCCCCTATCTGCACGACGAGCGCCTGTTGACCCTGGAGGATACGGTGGAATTTTTCAACCTGGTCCAAGGCCTGAAACTGACTGATCAGGAGAAGAAGGATTTGGTGGCTTTTATGCGGGCGTTGTAAGGGGAGAGACAGGTGCAGAGGGCTGAGAGGCGGCCACGGGCCGCCCTCATGATAACCGCTTTAAAAACGAAAGGCGGGATGCCGCTGCGCTTCCCGCCCTACGTTTGAATCCTGCCTTGGATCCTCGATAATTACGGGTGAATCTTGAAAAATTCCAAGCCCAGCACCACTGCCGCCAATAATACTCGGTAAAGGGCAAAAATAACGAACGTGTGACGTTGCAGGAATCGGAGCAGAAATCTAATGGTGAGATAACTGGAAATCACGGCGGCGAAAAATCCGAGGACGTGGGGTAAAGTAAAAAACGTAATTATTTCCCCGCTTTTCAAAAGCTTCAGGCCATGATAAAGTCCAGCCCCGAAAATAATCGGGGTGGACATGAGAAAAGAAAATCGGGCCGCGGTTTCCCGGGTGAAACCCTAAAATCAGACCCATGGTCATGGTGCTGCCGCTTCGAGAGACGCCGGGCATGATGGCCAGGGCCTGGGACAAGCCGATAAGTATGGCGTCGGTGAGGGTAATTCCCGGCAATCGCCGTTGGTGCCTGGCCAGCCGATCCGCCAAGTAGAGAATGATACCCATAATCCCCAGAAGAATGGCGATGTGGATCGGCGTCCGAAATATCGTTTCCGCCTTTTTTTCAACAGAAAAGGCCGGCCAGAGCGCCGGGGATGGTGGCCACCACGAGATACCAGAAGAGCCGGCGTTCAAATCGATTGTGCCGTTCCGGTCGCAACACAGCCTTAAACATATCCATCCAATCATGGAAAAAATAGGTAATCAGGGCCACCAGGGTGCCGACGTGGAGGAGTATGTCAAAGGCCAGTCCGGCTTCCGTGATGTTGAAATAGTGTTCAAACAGGGCCAGATGACCGGAACTGGAAATCGGCAGGAATTCCGTCAAACCCTGAACAATGCCGAGAAATATGGCTTGGAAGCTATTCATGGCCTCATCTCATGTAAAGTGGAAAGTGAAAGGTCCAAAGTGCAACAGAATACAGAGTGAATTTTTATTCAGTGCACATACAAAGTTCAAGTGAAAAGTGAGAAATAAAACTATAGTTCCGGCGGTTTGAGACGGTGAAAATCCGTGGCCTGTTCAAAGGCATGGGCCGTCCGCAAGAGAGTTGCTTCATCGAACGGCCGGGCCAGGAGTTGCAGTCCGATGGGCAAGCCCTGAGAACTCAGACCGCAAGGCAGGGACAGCCCCGGAATACCGGCCAGATTGGCTGAAATAGTAAAAATATCAGACAAATACATGGTCAACGGGTCGGCCGTCTTTTCCCCTAAACGAAAGGCCGTGGTTGGCGCTACCGGAGTGGCCACAACCTGGCAGGTTTGGAAGATCTGGTCAAAATCCCGGCGTATGAGGGTCCTGACCTGAGAGGCCTTGCGATAGTAGGCGTCATAATAGCCGGCGGACAGGGCGTAGGTTCCGAGCATAATGCGGCGCCTGCACTTCGGCGCCCAGACCCTGGGCCCGGGTGGTGGAGTACATTTCCATCAGTTCCCTGGCCTCGGGATTGCGGTAGCCGTATTTGACGCCATCATAACGGGCCAGGTTGGAACTGGCTTCGGCAGTGGCGATGAGATAATAGACGGCGACGGCATATTCGGTGTGAGGCAGGCTGACTTCCACCAGTTCGGCTCCCAAGGCCGATAACTTCTCGAGGGCAGCCCGGACCGCCTGTTCCACGTCCGGTTCCATGCCTGGAAGAAAATATTCCCGGGGAACAGCGATCTTCAAACCCTGGATATCCTGCTGCAAAGCCAGGGAATAGTCGGGCACCGGGACAGGCGCCGAGGTCGAATCTTTGGGATCATAGCCGGCGATAGCCTGGAGGAGCAAGGCGCAATCGGCGACATCTTTGGTCAAGGGCCCGATTTGATCAAGAGAACTGGCATAGGCTACCAGACCGAAACGGGAAACCCGGCCGTAGGTAGGTTTTAGGCCGACGACACCGCAGTGGGAGGCGGGTTGACGGATGGAGCCGCCGGTATCGCTGCCCAATGACGCCAGGCATAAGTCAGCGGCTACGGCTGCGGCCGAACCGCCGCTGGAGCCGCCGGGGATATAATCAAGGTTCCAGGGATTATGAGTCACGCCATAGGCGGAATTTTCGGTGGAAGATCCCATGGCGAATTCGTCCATATTTACTTTTCCCAGGATCACGGCGCCGGCCTGACGCAATTTTTCGCGTGACCGTGGCATCGTACGGCGGCAGGATAATTTTCCAGGTATTTTGAGGCGCAGGTGGTGCGCAACCCCCGGGTGATAATGACATCTTTAATGGCCAGGGGGACGCCGGTGAGCGGGGTGGCATGACCTGCGGCCAGGCGCTGCTCCGCCGCCCGGGCCTGGGCCAGGGCCCCTGGTTCATCCACTGTCAGATAACAATGCAATTTTGAGTCAGTTGAGGAGATTCTCTGCAAGATTTCCCGGGTGAGCTGCCACCGGGGAGATCTCCTTGTTGAGCAGGAGGGGATGAAGTTCATGAATGGTCAGATGCTGCCAGGCTGCAGTCATGGGTTGGGACTCCAATAATATCTCTGAGGCACCTCGAAACCGTCTTGGACGTAAACTGATAGTTGCAGCGAGAAAGGCGGTCAGCTGTCATCTAAAAATAAGAGACTAAATTGTCGCTGACACAGCGTTGCTGCTGCCCGGATGAATTATCAGATGGCAGCCTGGCCTTGGTTTTCTTAGGCTGAAAGCTAAATAATTTTGGGCACCGTAAAAGCATGACTTGCTGGTCCGGAGCATTGGCCAAGACCTCCTCCAGCGGCAGACTGTCCGTTCACCAGGTCTTCCCGGAAGGCGTTGTGCAGCTCCAGGACATGGGCCATGGCGAGGTACATCGGTGGTATCAAGTTCGTTGAGTTTTTCCACATAATTGAGGATATCATTTAATTGTCGGGTGAAGAGTTCCACCTCATCGTCTGTTAAGGGACAAACGGGCCAGGTGGGCCACCTGACGCACGGTTTCCGGGGTTAAGGCCATGGGGAAATCCTCGTTACCTTGATAATCTAGCTGGGTGGCTGCTGATAGCAGCCGGCGTCTGAGCCTGGAATAATCGAAAGGCGGGAGGCGGGACGCTTTCCCTTCCTACGACTCTAGAACCAGGAACCGGCCAAGTCCGAAAGGGTCTAAAAAAACTGTCATCTTATCACTTTAAAAAGTCAATGTTATCTCACTAAAAAAAAAACGCAAGGCTTGTTTTACCTCTCCGGCTGCGGGGGGGAATTTTTTCTGAGATCAGGTCCCGGCAATCCTTCTTTCGGTAGCTTGACAAATTTATTATTTTGAATAAAAATAGTCATCAATAAAATAATTAATCTCACACCCGGTAATCGACTAAACACAGCTCATTGGAATCG
Source organism: uncultured delta proteobacterium (assembly GCA_963780995.1). Classification (GTDB taxonomy): domain Bacteria; phylum Desulfobacterota; class Desulfobaccia; order Desulfobaccales; family Desulfobaccaceae; genus Desulfobacca. The sequence continues at coordinate 19,044 of CAWAEI010000017.1, read as the reverse complement.
GCACGGATAGAAACCTGCATAGAGGCTCTGAAAGGCGGAGATTTAATTTCGGGCTCCGACAGGAAGGGAAGATGCACTTCCTGACTGGTTAAAAAGAAACGGAATTAATCAAAAAACAATTTAACTGGATGATATAGATAGCTTAATAAATTATCTATTTTGGTATATAACTGAAGGGGGCGAGGCGGAGGAGCCCTGGTCCTGATCATAGGATGGGGGTCAGCGGGTTTTCAAACTCAAATTGTGAAAGCTTTTTATTCTGGATATCCGACTTCCTCTCCAAACCTACCAGGCCGATTTTTAATGGTTATTCTGGCCTGTGCGCTCCTATCCTCTTGCATTAACCTCAGCAATCGTGATGACTTACGGAAATATGCTCCTTTCCGGGGCGTCCAGCGCCTAGCCGTCTTTATGCAGCACTGGCCGGTTTATTTGCAAAAGCCTGGCCGAAACGACTTAGGTGAAGATTTCATCAAACCCCAAACGATTTTTTTGGGGCCCTGGCAACGGGCAGCGCAATCAAATCCCCGGGCCGTTGACATTCAGGACTTGGATGCGGGCCTGATGGGGGATATACTCATCGGAATTTTGGAGAAGAAGGGCTATCAGGTGTTTCTGGCGACCCTGCCGATGGCGGATGAAAAAGATACGGTGGAGATGCTCATGGCGCGCTACCAGGAAAGCTACCCTCCCGTCGATGCGTTCTTGTTCTGCTATTATGCTCCCACCCTGTTTGTTTCCCATGCCCAGGAGGCCCCCCAAGGTCATGCCCAGCGGTCTAATCAGCCTCGGGGAGATTGTGTCGGAATTATCCCCCGGGACTGACTCCGTCATCTGGGTCGGGCACCGAGATCAGAATTCGCCCTCTAACTCCATGAGCCATGCCTTTATTTACTGGGCCATGACCATTTTTAATGCCTCCGATGGGCGGACAATTATGGCTCAGGCCGACTCCCGGGTCGGCGGGCAGGTCCGGCCCTGGATCCCCCGGTGCCCCCCTGCCCCTACCAACAAGAATTATCCGGCGAGTCCGGAAATTATCAAAAACTTGATGATCGATAACTTTAAATGTCGCCTGCGGCACGAGATTCCTTATGCCTTTTAAACCATCTCGAGGCTGGTCGGGCTTGAGTTTGAAATTCTCCTGAACTACTAGGTTAATAAAAATTTTTTACATTTAGGTGTTTAATAATTTATAAGAATCATGATAAGATGCCCTCGAATTTTACTATTCTTGAGGCGGAAATAGGGTATTAATGACTGGCCGTAAAATTATCAGCTTAATTTTAATCTTCCTTATGTTAGTTCCGGCCCCGGTCTGGGGCCAATTAACCCCAGGCCGAGACCTGTCACCGGATGAACAAAAGATACTGGAAGAACAAGCCCAAGGTTATCTCCAGAGTTGGGCCTCAACGGATTCCGGCAGGGCCAATAACGGGGCAATTACCCCAACAGTTAAGGCCTCCGTTAACCAGGCTCTCCTGAGTCTGCTAAAATTCTCACAACGGCCCCCCGGCAACCCGAGGAGACTTCTGCCGCCGAAAGACGGGCCGCGGAATACGGGCTTGCCGTTAAACAGTACGGCTATAGCTTCTTTTATAAGCCTCCGGAGACTTTTCTGCCGGTGCAATCCGTTCCCGTCGGGCCTGATTACGTCATCGGGCCGGGAGATACCATCAAAATTCTGATTTGGGGGAGCGTGCAGGGCGAATATAGCCTCACGGTGGATAACAACGGTCAAATTGCCATTCCCAAGGTTGGGGTAGTCCATGTCAGTGGCCTCACCTTTTGGCAATTACGGGAAGTTATGGACCGGGAATTTTCCCGCCAATTCACGAACTTCCAAATGAATGTGACCTTGGATAACCTGCGCACCATTCAGGTCTATGTGGTGGGCCAGGCAAGGTTTCCCGGTAGCTATGCCGTTTCTTCCCTCTCCACCCTGATCAGCGCCCTGTTTGCTGCCGGCGGTCCCAGTAAATCCGGCTCTATGCGCGACATTCAGGTTCGGCGGGGCAATAGAGTTGTGAGTCCATTTTGACATGTATGACTTCCTGCTCCGGGGAGATAAGAGCAAGGATATCCGGTTGCAGTCCCAGGATGTCATCTTCATCCCGCCCATTGGTCCCCTGGCTGCCATCGGCGCGCCGAGTCAAGAAACCGTGGGGGTGGCGGCCGAAAGGGGAAAAGCCGAAAAAGTTGTTGTCGAGGCGGAAGCACCTGCTGTTGGCGGGCCGGTCAAGATCCCCGGTATTTTTGAATTGAAAAACGAGAGAACTTTGACCGATCTCCTGAATCTGGGCGGGGGGCTGGCGGATACTGCCTTCAAAGGTCGGGTCCAGGTACTGCGGGTGCAGCAGCATCGGGAAATGGTGTTATTCGAAGACGATCTGGACAAAGTCTTGCAGTGCCTGGCCCCCGATATCTCGCTCGTGGATGGTGATTTTGTCAAAATTTTCCGGGTTCCGGATGTTGTCGAAAAAATGGTCAAGTTGGCTGGGGCCGTAAAAAAACCGGGGGACTTCGGCATCCACGACCGGATGCGAGTTAAGGACCTGATCGACTATGCCGGTGGTCTATTGATGGAAGCGAACCAACAGGAAGCCGAGATCACCCGGGTTACCATCACCCCAGATGGTCCGGTGACCTCTCGCCTCTTACATCAACCTGCGCCAGGCCTTGAACTGGCTCCCCTCGGGAGAATATCCTCCTCCGGCCGAATGATTATGTCTTTATCCGCACCATACCCGATTGGGCCTTATATAGGCTGGTAAAAATTGAAGGGGAAGTCAAATATCCCGGCAACTATGCCATCAAAAAGGGTGAAACCTTAAGTTCGCTGATCTCCCGGGCCGGGGGCTATACCGATAACGCCTACACCAAAGGCGCTTTTTTCACCCGCAGGGCCGTGAAAAAGATGCAGACGGAACACTTAAAGATAGGCATTGACAAGCTGGAAGCCGAGATGATTATCAACTTCCGCTCAGGCCACCCAAGGCTGCCCTGGAAAGGAGGATGTTGAACGACAAAAAGTTATAGCTCTCCAGCAACAGCAATTCCTGGCCAAAATGCGAGCGATTCAACCTCTGGGACGGGTGGTCCTCCAGATCGATGACCCGGAACGGTTGCGCGGCACCCCGGATGACCTGGAGTTGCAGGAAGGGGACAACCTGTTGATCCCCCAGATCCAGCAGACGGTCAATGTCCTGGGTTCCGTGGTCAATCCCACGGCAGTGGTCTATGATCCCTACCTCAGCGTCAAAAAATATATTGCCCAGGTGGGCGGGCCCACCAAAAATGCCGATGTTGATCGAATCTACGTCATCAAAGTCAACGGCTCCGCCCTGGGTGGTAAGGGCGGCGATGATCTTTGGCAGCCGGGTCGCCTCCGCCCGTCTGGACCCGGGAGATACCATCGTGGTGCCCGAGAACTTTGAAAGGGTCCCCTGGCTCAAAACGGTCAAGGATGTCACCACTATCCTGGGCCAGATTGCTCTGACGGCCGGTGTGGTCTTGTCGGTCTCAAATGAGACGTGTCAGGGGTAACATGCGCCTGGTGGCAGTGGTTCTGATCAGCGCCTTCTGTTTCCTGATATTTGGAGCTCCAGCAACCGGCTCTGGCCGGTTTTAACCCGACCCTACAGGGCAAAGAAGGTTTTATCAACCTGGCCGGCTGGTCCCTGGGCCTTGCGGCCCTGTCATGGACGGTCCGTTACATGTATAATAACAGTCCGGCAGAGAGATCCAAGGGCTATCCGGAAGAATTAGGGCCCGGCGAATGGTTCTTCGCCGTGTATTTCGGCTATTCTTATCTGCCTGACACAGATTGGCAGTTTACTCTTAACGGCACCCAAAATTTGACCGGGGTAATCGCTAAGGGCATATCGTACAAACCCGGCGTCATGGGGGGGTTAAAGTTTGGCCGATACCTGGACAGGGCCCCCTGGTTCGGTTTGGAATTGGAAACCCGGTTTTCCCGGAACAATATTCCGGGCCGGCCAGGGCACCATTTCCCCGCCGCAACCGTTCCAGCCGTCCCCCCTCCTGAAGGAACCGGACTGGTGTATGATCTGGGCAATACAGGTAAACCTTTTGGCGCGCTACGGCTTTCTCAAAGATAAAGAAGTAACCTTTGGGCGCCTGCAGCCGTATATTGGCATCGGCTCCGGCTTTAATATCAATTACGGCAGATATGACTCCACCAAAAACTTCGCTTTGGAAACTCTAAGTGGCCTGAAATATATGTTTAATAAAAATGTCGGGGTCTTTTTGGAATATAAGTTCACCTATCAATTCGCCCTGGAATATCAGGATGTTCCAGTTTTCAACACGCTTCCCAATTATCCGGTTAATGCCCTACCGGCGAATTATACCTTTACCTTTGATCAACCCCACCATATGGTGGTCTTAGGGGTTGCCTTTCATTTTAAAAATCTGTATGGAAATTAGATTGAACCATTGTGGAAAAGCTTGTCTTATAAAACGCCATCTATGGGTTGTGGTAGTTTTATTGACCATAATCTTAGTAATCGGGCAATCTTAATATCGTGCAGGCCGAACCATTCATTAGAGTATCTAAGCAAGGGGTGATTTATTATTACTTTTCAAGCAAACAGAATTTGACTTCGGTGCGAACGTTAGGCACTAGAATTGATAACCAGACGCGGAACCACCGCCCTTCCGGTCGCCAGCAGGAATCGCACCGATGCCTTAGAGCCCTGTATCACATCGGCCGGCCGGAACCATAAGCTCCCCCCGGCCCTGATCAAAGCGGTGATCCGGGTGGAATCGAACTTTAACCCTGCGGCCACCTCGCCCAAAGGCGCCCAGGGGCTGATGCAGTTGATGCCGGGCACGGCGGAAGAACTGCAGGTCGCCAATCCTTACGACATCCAGGAAAATATCTCGGGCGGCACCCGCTATTTAGGCATGCTGTTACAGAAATTTAACTATAATCTGCCATTGGCACTGGCCGCCTATAACGCCGGTCCCGGGCGGGTGGAACGCTGCCAGGGGGTTCCGCCCATTCAAGAGACCCAAAGATTTGTGCGGGACGTCTGCACCAATTTTTTGAAGTATAGTGGGAAGCCGGCAACCCCGCCATAAGAGGTGGAAAGGCTTCGAGTACTTATTCCCGCCAGAGTTTTTCTCAATTATTATGATAACTAGTTATTTCTCTTAACCTCTCAATTTGACATAAAAGGATACTATCAGGGTTCACGATGTTCTGGAAAAATACTCGCGTCCTGGTGACCGGTGCCGGAGGTTTTATCGGCAGCCACCTTACGGAAACCTTGCTCCAATTTGGGGCCCGGGTTCGGGCCCTGGTGCATTACAACTCCCGCAATGATTGGGGCTTACTGGAGTTGGTCCATCCGGACTTAAGGAGGCAATTGGAGATAGTGGCCGGTGATATTACCGATCCTTTCGGTGTCTCTCGGGCTGTGGCCGATTGTGAAGTCGTCTTCCATTTGGCCGCCTTGATTGCTATCCCGTATTCCTATCTCGCTCCGGCCAACTATGTGGCGGTAAATTGCGGCGGCACTTTAAATCTGTTGGAAGCCGCCCGGCAACATCGGGTCAGGCGTTTTATCCATACCTCCACAAGCGAAACCTATGGCACCGCCCAATATACTCCCATCGACGAGGAGCACCCATTGAAGGGTCAATCTCCGTACTCGGCCAGTAAGATAGGAGCGGATAAACTGGCAGAAAGCTATTTTCTTTCCTTCGGGACGCCAGTGGCCACTATCAGGCCCTTTAATACCTACGGCCCCAGGCAGTCAGCCCGGGCGGTCATCCCCACCATCATCTCCCAGGGCCTCACCGGTGACACCATCCGACTGGGAAGCTTGACACCGGTGCGGGATCTCAACTTCGTCTCCGATACGGTCGCCGGTTTCCTGAAGGTGGCCGAAAGCGAACAAGCTATAGGTCAGGTCATTAATGTCGGCTCCGGTAAATCGGTATCCATCGGCCAACTGGCTCAGACTAGCATCGCTCTTTTAGGTGGCAAGAAAGAGATCATCTGCGAAGAACAGCGCGTCCGCCCTGAGGCCAGCGAAGTCATGGAACTGCTCTGTAATTACCAAAAGGCCAAAGCCTTACTGGGCTGGGAGCCCAAGGTCAGCCTGGAAGAGGGCCTCGGCCGCACCATCGCTTTTATTCAGGACAATCTGGCACGGTATAAACCAGATCTTTATAATGTCTGATCCGGCAAAAATATTGCTTAATTTTCCCAACAAAGAAGAAACCAAAATATGACTCAATGGAAGGTTCCTTTAGCCGATGTTACCCTGGGTCCCGAAGAAATAGCAGCTGTCACCGAAGTTCTAGAATCTGGTTGGCTCTCTATGGGACCACGGACTCAGGAGTTTGAAGAACGCTTTGCCTGTTTCTTGGGCGTAAAATATGCCTTTGCCGTGGCCAATTGCACTGCGGCCCTGCATCTGGCCTGCGAGGTTTTGGGTCTACAATCCGGTGATGAGGTGCTCTGTCCAGCCCTCACCTTTGTGGCCACTACCAATGCCATCCTCTACACCGGGGCCCGGCCGGTCTTTGTAGACATCACCGGCCATAATGACCTGAACCTTTCGGCCCAGGATGCTGCCGACAAGATAACCCCCCTCACCCGGGCGCTGATGGTCGTCCATTACGCCGGTTACCCCTGCGATATGGACGCCCTGGTTGCTCTGGCCAACAAACACGGCCTTAAAATCATCGAGGATTGCGCTCACGCTCCCGGAGCCTTATACCAATCCCAGGCCGGCCCCCGACAGGCCGGAACCATTGGTGATGTAGGCTGTTTCAGTTTTTTTTCCAATAAAAACATGACTACCGGCGAAGGCGGCATGATCGTCACCAATAATGATGATCTGGCCGGCAAAATTAAGGTGGCCCGTTCGCATGGCATGACCACCCTTACCTGGGACCGCCACAAGGGCCACAGTTTCAGCTACGACGTGGTGGCCCGGGGCTATAATTATCGGCTGGATGAAATGCGGGCGGCTTTAGGGATGGTGCAGTTGAAAAAACTAACGGCCGGCAATACCAGGAGACGGATACTGACTCTGGCCTATCAGGAAAGATTGCGGGATCTGGAACAGCTGGAACTACCTTTTCTCCAGGCACCCGAAGGCTCAACCCATCATATCTTTCCGGTATTACTGAAAAAAGAAATCAACCGGGCCGATTTTATGACAACCCTTTCCCAGCAGGGCATCCAGACCAGCATCCATTACCCGCCGGTACACAGTTTTTCTTATTATCAGAGGCTCAACCACGCAGGAAAAGATTATGGTTTAGCGAAAACTGAAGCTGCCGCGGCGAGGGAAGTGACTCTGCCACTTTATCCAACGCTTACGACAGAACAATTGGAGTACGTTGTAAATGCAGTGAGGCGGTTTTTTAGTTAACAGTAATTCCTACAGGTGCTTTTAGAGGTGCTGGGCGACTCGTAAGTAGATGGCTCGCTTGCAGGAAAATAAAAAATTTTTTAAAGTTATAATAGGTTGGACTGAGCAAAGTTTTGTGGAACCTTGCCCATAAAAAGGGTTTCAACATAAAATAGATGGGAAGCAGTGGGATGGGCACATAAGGCAGCTCATATCCAGGTAAAAAAAATTTTTGCACGATAAGAGGTAATGGCCCGAACGTAGTTACCCCTGAGTCTGATGGCGAATAACAAAAAATTCATTGATTGAGCAAATGTCTGCTTAGGGGAAAAAGCGTGGTCGGTATAATGGAAATGAGTGCCGGCATAAATAGGGTAAGGCTGAGTCCAGGTCCCACTGATGTTGGAAAACGTGGGGGACTTGCACATCCTAAAAGGACGTGGGCCAGGGCCGTGCCCAGGAGCAGGCTCCTCAGACAACCCAACTCTTTGGCCTCTTCGATGATCTCATGCCAATCCAAGTCTCGGTTTTGCTGGAAGAACTTGGCCACATCATAGAGCCAGAACAATCTTGCCCAAAAATGGATGGAGCCGTGAAGGCAAAGAAATAGTAACAGCCGGTCGGGCTTCATATATGGCAGGGGGAGATTTCCGACTTTTAGATACGATAATTTTTCACCGAACCAGCTGGTGTCATTATGTCGGACCGCATGTCGGTCACCCACCAAGCGCCAATGCAGCTCCAATCTAATGCTGGGCCGTGCCCGCCGAAAGGTCTCTTGATTTCTGAGTACCATAAATTGCCCAAGCTGGCCGGGATCCAACCTGCAAGCCGAATCAGCGCCCTGATACCCAAGATCATACAGAATCTGCCAGGCTTTTTCCACCTGGGCAGATTCCACCAGAATGTCAAGGTCCCCGGCATGCCGCCGGGCTACATCACCATAAAGCTGGAGAGCCAGGAGAGATCCTTTTAAAGGAAAAACGGTAATTCCCCGTTGGGCCATACCTTCGGCTACTCGTATAAGCTCAGCCAGCAAAGCCATGGCCTTGTTCATATTGCCGATAAATTGCGGCCTCATCCTTTCCCCAAGCTGCTCTGGCATCCCTTGACCGGCGAGCGAAGCCCTGTAGGGATATAAAATCGGTATTAAACGGTGAGTTTTGGCCAGGCTTAAAAACTTGTCCCAGTTTATCTCACCTAGGCCGGTATCCTTGTTCTCGTGAATGGTGGTTTGATCAAGCGTCTGGCGCAGACAAGAAAGAAGGAAACGAAGCTCGGGGGATAATTTTGAACGACATACGTTACCAAAGGTCAAAATTTTTGAGTTAAACTCAAGGGTCATGGGCAAAATTAATCCTCGTTAACACTATAGGGGGCCGCTGCTGCCTGGAAAGGTCCGGCTTTCAACCTCTTGAGCAAGCCATCGGTAAGAGCCTTTCCATTAAACAACACAATACCTTTGACGCCGGCCTGACGGGCCGCCTCAATCTAATGAGCCTACTGCAAAACACTTGGTTTTGTCATCCTGAACGTAGTGAAGGATCTTATACATTTGATATCGAGTCGGTGGCGGGGCTCCGATCTCTGCAGCCCGAGGATGGCCTCTGAACAACTTGGTATTACATCTGTTCTCAAGAAATTTCGTATCGATCAGGGCGGGTCTGAGACCCGCCCCTACGGGGTAACCTTCTGACCGGAAAAAATTTTCGAGAGTCACTATAACTTCTGAGAAACGATAGATTCTTCGCTACGCTCAAAACGACAATGACTGAAAAAGTGAGATTCGCAAGGCCTTTAATACGATCCTATTCCTGCCAGCATACAAAGCAGTCTCTTAATTGACCTGCAATGTCCTGATGATAACATCCTGCTGAGCCGCCTCCAGGTAAGGATGCATGGGCAGGCTGAAGATCCGTTTGGAAGCATTCTCACTGATGGGGAAATCTCCGGGCTGGTAGGCTAAATGCGTAAAGGCCCCTTGCAGGTGCAATGGTAAGGGATAATAAACCGCAGTGGGGATGCCGGCAGCTTTAAGCCTTTCCTGTAAAACGCGGCGCTGGTCGCTAAGTACTGAATACTGAGCCCAGACCGAGGTACAGTCCGAAGCCACGAAAGGCACTTCCACCACCTCCTGTAAGCCCTGGCTATAGCGCGTCGCCACGATTTGGCGGGCCGCCACCTCCTGATCAAAGATGTCCATTTTGGCCAGCACTATAGCCGCCTGCAAGGTGTCCAGGCGGCCGTTCAGGCCGATGCGGACGTTGTCGTATTTATCGCTTCCCTGGCCATGTACCCGGATGGAGCGCAAACGTGATGCTAAGTCGTCATCGTTCGTAAAGATGGCGCCACCGTCCCCATACCCACCCAGGGGTTTGGCCGGGAAAAACGAGGTGGCGGCGACGTCGGCCAAAGAACAGGCTTTCTTGCCTTTATAACTCCCTCCGAACGACTGGGCCGCATCTTCCAGGACAAAGAGGTTGTGCTGCCGGGCCAAGGCGTTTATGGCATCATACTCTGCCGGCTGGCCAAAAAGATCAACGGGTATGATCCCTTTGGGCTTTAAGGCCGCAGTCTTGGGATTCTGTTTTAACCCGGTGATGGCCTGCTGCAGAGCAGTCGGGTCGATATTAAAGGTTTTGGGATCAATATCCACAAAAACCGGAGTCGCTCCCAATAATTGAATAACTTCGGCCGTGGCGATAAAGGTAAAAGGCGTGGTAAAAATTGCATCCCCCGGCCCCACCCCATAGGCCATCAAAGGCATGAGCAGGGCATCGGTGCCGGACGAACAGGTCACCACTTGTTTGACCCCCGCATAAGCTGCCAGCCGGTCTTCCAATTCTTTGATTTCGGGGCCCATAATATATTTGCCATGCGAGAGAACGCGTTCTATCCTCTCCCTGAGCTGTGGGGCGATTTTTTCCTGTTGTGCCTTCAGATCAATAAAATCGATATTTTTGGTCATCGTCTCAGATACTCCCTTAAAATTTTTTTCATAAAGTTGAGAGATCAATTCGTTAAAAAGAAATTTTAATTTTCTTTCAAGGCTACTAAATTTCCACCTGCCTGCCGGTATTCGTTGCTGCATTCAACACATTTAGCAATTTCACCCGCAAACCTAAGGGTTTTCCCGCACTTGCAGGCCCAGCCAATCTGCTTGGCAGGTACTCCCACAACTATGGCATAATCCGGGACATTCGCTTTGACCACTGCTCCGGCGCCGACTAGACAATATTTGCCCAGAGTAGTGCCACAGACCACGGTGGCATTGGCGCCGATAGTCGCCCCCCGCTTCACTATGGTATCCAGAAATTCATGTTTTCTCTCTATAAAAGCCCGGGGATTATAGACATTCGTAAAAACACAAGAGGGGCCGCAAAAAACCTCTTCCTCCAAGTGCACCCCTTTATAGAGGGAGACATTATTTTGGATTTTACATCTGTCTCCGACTTTTACCTGGGGCCCAATCACCACATTTTGCCCCACCGAGACGTTTTCGCCGATAATCGATCCTTTTAAGATATGGGAAAAATGCCAAATTTTCGTACCTTTGCCAATGCTGACTTCATCGTCCACCAGAGAGCTTTCATGCACAAAATAAGGCAGCTCGGCACCCTTTGCAGCAACCGGGATTTGGCTGGTCAGATCTTTTTGAGCCTGCTCTAAAATCTTCAGTACCCGAAGGCCCTCGCGGCCATCGGTTTTCGGTTGGCGTCGGTTGAGAACGCAATCGACGAAATGTTGTACTTCACTTTTTAAAGGTTCGGCTTTTTCTACCGGAATGACTTCCCGTTCCGCCTTTTCTGCTACCGGTATCTTGCCGTCCTTCCACTCGATTTTGTGAGGATATAAATAGAGCTTCTCGGCGCTGACGTCATCAAAAACTGCCATCGCCTTGGAGCCCACTACGACTAATTTCTGCTCTTTAAAGGGATGGAGCCAGTTGACAAAAATATGGCCCTTGACTCCATTGGCAAATTCCAAGGTAGTTAAAGTGGTATCGAAAATTCCCTGAGCTGAGATAGTAACCTCCAAAGGCTGAAACTCTCACAGGTTCTTCTTCCAGTAACATCAGAATGACCGAAATGTCATGGGGGGCGAAGCTCCAGAGAATATTTTCTTCGGTGCGCAACTTGCCGATGCTCAACCGGTTGGAATAAATATATTGCACCTTGCCCAAAACGCCTGCCGCTACCATTTCCTTCAATTTATTGACGGCGGGATGATATTGCAGGATATGGCCGACCATAAGAATTTTTTTATTTTTCTCGGCCAACTGCACCAGCTCTTCCCCTTCTCGGGCTGTCAACGCCAGAGGTTTTTCCACAAAAACATCTTTGCCAGCCTCGAGAGCCAGCCGGGTAAAGTCAAAATGCTTGACAGCCGGAGCCGCAATCATTACCGCCTTGATTTCCGGATCTTGCAGTATTTCCAAGATAAGGACTGGCTATATCGGACATCCGGAAACTGTTTTTTCCTTTGTTCCAGAATATCTGCGTCCGTGTCACAGGCAGAATGTAACACCTCTAATTCGTAAAGATTACGAAGCAGATTTTTTCCCCAGTGTCCCAAGCCGATCAGACCGATAAATTTTTTTGATGTCATTTAACCTTCCTTAACAAAGTAGAAATGATGTTTATTATCCGTACCGCTGCCTGGCCGTCTCCATAAGCAGTTCTCTTCGCCTGAACCGGTTGGTGAAGGCCATGATAGTTTTTGTAAAGGATATTCCACCCACTTTCGACAGTCTCAATCCATTCCGTCTCATCCCGTAAAGTTATACAAGGGATCTCGCACCAGTAGGCCTCTTTTTGGAGACCGCCGGAGTCTGTCAAAACCATGGAACTGTTTTTGAGGAGGCGCACCATGTCAAAATATCCCACCGGCTCGATGGGTTTAATATTGTCAGCCAGCGTTTTCTTCGTCTGGCCTAAAATTTTTTTGGTTCTTGGGTGCATCGGAAATAGAATCGGTATATTATTGGAGACTTGTTGGACAAAATCGAAAACTTTGTTCAGCCGATCGGGAGAATCAGTATTTTCAGCTCGATGTAATGTCAGCAAAAAATACGATTGGCTTTCCAATCCTAAGGTCTCCAAAATCGAGGACCTGCTTTCGAGGTTATCCAGGGCCAAGGAGATCACATCATACATGATGTCCCCGATATTGGCGATACATGGATTATTCTTATTAATATCCTGGGTTGAGTTAGATTCAAATTCTGTTGCCTCGAGGGATAGCAATGCACCATCGATGACAGGCTTTCCATAACCTTCCCGCTGCAAATTTTCAATGGCAACTTTGCTTGGACAGAAAAGAATGGTAGAGATTGCATCCGTCAACAAGCGATTGATTTCTTCCGGCATATACTTGTTGAAACTTCGCAGCCCGGCTTCAACATGAGCTACGGGTATATGAATCTTGGCACCAGCCAAGGCTCCACCCAGGGTTGAATTGGTGTCTCCATAAACCAGGATAAGATCAGGCTGTTCCTTTTCCAGGATGGCTTCCACCCGCATCATGATCTGGCCGGTCTGCTGGCCATGGGACCCTGAACCTACCTCCAAGTGATAGTCAGGCTCTCTGATACCAAAATCCTCAAAAAAGACCTTGGACATCATATAATCATAATGCTGGCCTGTATGAATAAGGATATCCTTAATTGGTCCCTTCGGGGTTTGGTTGTGGTGGTCGATTGCCCGCATGATAGGGCAGTACTTGATAAATTGTGGGCGCGCCCCCACTATATTTATAATTTTCATCATAGAATTGATTAAGCTTTTTTAACTTTATCGGATTTTATTTTTATCAAATTTCTTGTGTCCACGATCAATTTGGCATGGTCAACAAGAAAATTCGGATCGTATACTGAATGGTCCGTCGTTATCACAAGACAATCATAGGCCTGCAGATTAGCAGGAGTTAGTTCTATGGATTGTCGATTTAGTTTATACTTCCGGGTTACTGGGGCAATCGGTATAAAGGGATCATTATAATCAACCTGAGCCCCTCGCTCATTCAACAGTTCGATTACTTTAAATGCCGGCGTTTCCCGGGCATCATCGACATCCTTTTTATAGGCAATCCCTAAAATCAAGATCTTGGCGCCCTTCACGGCTTTTCCATGCTCGTTCAAAGCCATCATTACCCGATCCACCACAAAATATGGCATATTGGCATTGATATCACCGGCCAATTCAATAAAGCGGGTGCTGAAATCATATTCCCGGGCTTTCCAGGTCAGATAAAAGGGGTCAATGGGAATGCAATGCCCTCCCAAGCCGGGTCCCGGATAAAAGGCTTGAAAGCCAAATGGCTTGGTCTTTGAGGCTTCAATGACTTCAAATATATCTATCCCCATCCTTAAACAAAGCATCTTCAATTCATTTACCAAAGCAATATTAACCGCCCGGTAGGTATTTTCCAGGATTTTACTCAATTCTGCCGCCCGTGTTGAGGATACTGGGACTACCTTATCGATAATCTGGGAATAGAGCGACACCCCGTGTTCCAGGCAGACAGGGGTAAATCCTCCCACGACCTTGGGAATGGTCCGAACCTCAAACTGGGCGTTGCCCGGATCCTCCCGTTCCGGCGAATAAATCAGGTAATAATCCCTCCCCACCTGCAGGTTTTGCGGCAGCAAGGGCAACATGACCTCGTCCGTCGTGCCCGGATACGTGGTGGATTCCAGTGAAATAAGCTGCCCCGGTCGCATGACGGCGGCAATAAGTTTAGTGGTATTAACCACATATTGTAAATCCGGCTCCCGGTTGGTATCCAGAGGCGTGGGCACACAGATCAACAAGACATCCGGTTCAGACAGGCGCTGCATATCTGAGGTGGCTTCAAATCGTGGCTGCCCCTGGTGGCTTTGCCGCAGCTTCGCAATCCCGGCGCCGGGAATATGTTTGATATAAGATTCTCCCCGATTGAGCTTGTCTACCTTTTGGGGATCAGTATCGAATCCCAAAATCTTGAATCCTACCTCTCCGAAGCGCAGAACCAAAGGCAATCCCACATAACCCAAACCAATAATTCCAACCAAAGCTTGTTTCTGAGAAATTTTATTAAGTAAATTCATCAATCTGCCTTTTACAATGAGAAAATAGATTTCCCAATATCACAACTTCTCAATCAACCTGAAAATCTTTAGATGGAATCTGGAGACCTTTTTATCATACCTAAATAATGAGTGCATAGGAAAGGAAGTTTGCTGAGTAGATAACATAACAAATAGGAATAAGGGGCCAAAAGCCGGCTTATGGGTGGCGCTAACGTAATTCTTCGAAGTTTTATCCGGCAGCCTGGAAAGAGATCATATATTTCCTTCTTTTTCACCCCTCTGACATCAGGATTATTCGGATTATTCAAGTGATAATCATACCACAGGATACAACCATCCGGCTTTACCACTCGCGTCATCTCTGCGGCGATCCGGTGTTTCATCCCGGCATCAAGTATTGAAGTAAACACTGTTGATTGAATCACAATATCGAAGCTGTCATCTACAAATTCCAGATTCGCCGCATCCCCAGCTAAGAGAGTTACCCCAGATGGACAGGTTTTTCTGGCCGAGGCAATGCGTTCCGGGAGCAGGTCAATCCCGATTATATTTTCAGGTAGAGCACCCCACTTGATAAACTCACGGATCCAGTAACCACCACCGCAACCGACATCTAAAATTCGTTTCAAATTGAGCTGATTGAAGCCACTCTGTGCTAATAACATTAATATATGGCGTTCAACCTCCGCCATGCGGCATAGATTGCTTGGCTCAAATAATGAATATCGAGGATCAGATTTTTGCCTTTTACTATAAGCAGAACGGATTCTTTCGGTTTCTTTCACGTTTTTTCCAAAAAAAATATATTATGTTAATCGGAATTATTCGTCAATAAAACTGTAATCAGAAAAGGACCTCTGCTCTTCTGTCTAAAATGGGTGCACCTCGCCGCGGCCTTCCCACATTCCTCAAATCTTACTTAGAGCTATTGTTCTGCAGATTTATTCCGTCTGAAAATTATTTTGAAACCAGGATCTAAGAAAACTATGGCATCATCTGGAATATCTTTATAAACAACTGCATTCGCACCAATTTTTACATTATTTCCGACTTTGATTTTGCCGAATATTTTAGCGCCAGGACCAATATAGACATTATTCCCAATGACAGGTACGCCTCGGTTTTCCCCTTGGCCGGCAACACCAATTGTTACCAGTTGTGAAATATTCACATTCTTACCTATTTTGGCATAGCCGGAAATTGTAATACCTCCATAATGACCAATATAAAATCCTTCCCCTATTTCAGCTGAGCGTGGAATCTCTATGCCCCAGTTAGTGCGAATTCGGTGATATGAAAGAATATAGATCGGCTCAAGCAATATCCTTAAAAGTAAGTTTTGTTTCCTTAGCCATTGACCAAATCGCAAGACAACGACGGCATGAACCCCAGGAGCACGAAAACATCCAATTATCTTTTTTAATCTATTCCCTTGTATGGGATTGTAAGTTCGTAGGATGTCTTTTTTAAGCATGGGATATCTCCTGCTAACAAGAGGTAATAATAAGCCTCATTGCTCCGGGAAATAATTTTCTCTACTTAATTGCACAAGCCAATTATTTACTAAAGATAACCAATTCAAATTTTCCTCGGCAAATCTCCGCCCGTTTGCTCCGAGCTGTTTGGCCAAATCAGGGTCATCCAATAATTGCTTGATGGCTCGGGCTAAATCCTCGGGGTCCTCTGGTCTTGCCACTAACCCGGCTTGGGCATTTTTGATCAGTTGTGCCCCTTCTCCTTTGCCGCTATAGAGAACCGGAAGCCCCGAAGCCATAATCGGAAATATTTTACTGGGCCGGGCGCCCTGAAACAAGGGCAAATCTCGTAAAACGGCCAGTCCGGCAAAAGCAAATGAGTACAAGCGGGCCACAAAAGATAAGGGGGCAGCATCTAGAAATAAAACATTCTTGAGGGAGTATTTTTGGGTAAGATCCTGTAATTTAGCTTTTTCCGGTCCATCTCCAATAAAGACAAAAACTACATCTTCCCTCTGGCTAAGCAGTTGAGCTGTTGCCAAAATTGTTTCCAAACCTTGAGCATATCCTAATAACCCCGCATAAAGAATCATTTTCTTCCCATCAAGTCCTAAACTTCGGGCCAGGGTTTCATCAGGTTGGTTTGGCTGAAATAGTACGATATCAACTCCATTGGGCAAAAAAATTATTTTGTCGGCGGCTATGCCCTTGGCGTTAATTTTCTGGCGGATCCCCTCAGTAACCGCAGTAACCTTAAAGGCTTGGTTATATGACCATTTTTCCAACCGCTCCGCCAGCCGCAGAATCCAGTTGTTTTGAATTATGCCCATTTCTCTGACGGAATCTGGCCAGAGGTCGGCCACATTGAGAATTATCCTGGCTTTCCAGATTAAACTCATTACCACCCCTGGGAGAGAGAGAAACAAGGGTGGAGATTCGATAAAAACAAAATCGGGGCGCTGACATCGCCAGAGAGCTAGGAAGGAAGAAATTGCAAAGGAAAAATAATTGCAGAGCCGTTTCAAGCCGGCACCGGTGGCAGCATAGAGCCAGACCCGGTGCACCGAAATACCTTCAATATTCTCCTTCAGGTATAATTTCCCCTTATAATCTGGAAATATCCTCCCACAGGGGTAATTGGGGAAACCCGTTACTATTTCTGTTGTATGCCCTAAATTTTTCAGGGCGAGCACCATTTCCCTCAATCTCACCTGGGGGGCGCCAATTTCCGGGAAATAATATTGCGTCAAAATTACGAAGCGCACAGATCAATAACCCCCGACAGTTAAAATATGCCAAAATGTCCTCGGCAGCCTTGCCAAAGCCGTACGGAACCGTTTTCACCATTGATGTATAGTAATTACCAGAAGTGGTTTCTTTACTCCTCGCCCCACCCATTCCGTCTCATCTCGCCAGATAACTCGGAAAACTTGGTAGACAAAGATTATTGTTATCAGTCTATGGCATCGGCAACTAGGAGATGAGCCTTTTGAGGTCAGAAGTTAAATGCTCTCAAGTATGTCGTTCACCTTAGCTGCGTTTTTACTAATTAAAAAACGGTCTATCGTAGTAAAACAATTTCTTCCCATCTCCGACAGTAAGGCCCGGTTCTGATTGCACCAGGCAATACCTGCGGCTATCTGCGGCGCCTCTGGACCATCCAGAAATTTGATGTCATGAGGGAATAAACCCGGCAGACTACCCACTCGCGTGGCCAGCACCGGGAGTTGGCGTGCCGCCGCTTCGATGACCACCGTCGGCGTGCCTTCAGTAAAGGACGGCAAACAGAGGAGATCATGACTGTCATAGGCTGCGATCAAGGTGCTTTCTTTCCCGATATAGCCCTTGAATCTGATATGGTCCGTAAGATTCGCCGACTTGACGTAAGTCTGCACTGCCTCTGACAAGGGCCCGTCACCGATGACCGTCAACTGCATCTGCTGCCGGGCTAAATATTCCTGACAAGCCTTGACCAAGCCCCAGATATTTTTCTCCTCCGAAAGTCGGCCCACATACAATAATTTTAACGGCTGCGTTCCGGAAATGTCCGGCCGTCGGGAGGTTCTCAGAAAGTGTTCTTGGATGAGGGGATAAATGGTGAAGACGCGTTCCCTTAAACCCTGTTCAAACTGGGTCTCTAACTGACTTCCATACAAAAAGGCGTAGGCACGTCCCTGCCTGATTAAATCTGTCATGCGCCGCTGTATTAGTTTGGAAAAACCTAAGGCCAGTGGATATGTCAGCCGGTTTTTATAATAGTGCCTGATCGTTGCCACTCTATTGCCTCGGACAAAAAAGACAAAAATGACTTTTTTGGGCAGCAGATAGGAGAGTAAAGAGAGCAAGGTATTGGGGCCTGACCCACAAAAAAGGACCTTTTGATACCCTCTTAGATCTGACGCTAACCGGCGCCGGAGAGGCCAGACCGTAAAGCCTGCAGCTTTTAAGGAGCCCCAATGATTATCATAATACGTTACTTCGATGGTATTTTTAGGTAACTTAATCGATTTGAAAACTGTTTCATCAATATCTGACACCCGTTGGCAGGGGATAATCAGGCGATATTTTCCATTGAGATGTCCCAACTCGTTAAAGAGATCAATAAAATTCGTATACTTGCAGAAATACTGGTCCTTATATTTCAGTTGTGGTTGGTTGGGATACAAGTAAATGATTCTATCCATCTGCCTACCCTTGGTGTAACTTGCTTCAGCAACGTGATCAATGGCAACCGGGGGAAATTGGCTTTCACCTTGCC
Source organism: uncultured delta proteobacterium (assembly GCA_963780995.1). Taxonomy (GTDB): domain Bacteria; phylum Desulfobacterota; class Desulfobaccia; order Desulfobaccales; family Desulfobaccaceae; genus Desulfobacca. The sequence goes on along the minus strand of CAWAEI010000017.1, from coordinate 348 downwards.
TGGCCACCAACTAAAGTCGCCGATGTGAGCCTTAACCGCCATGCCTCTAATCCTCATTCGCCAGCCTCTGCCTGACCATCAGTAATTATTTTCTAATGTGGGTGAGCCCAATGGCTTGGGCAACTGCCTCTCCCCGTTCAAGACCAGAGGGTGGCTGGCTGCGCCGCCAGGTTAAGCTTTTCCCGCTTCTCTATCACTATTGAGCCGCGCCTCAATAAATTCCGTCAATTGGCCCACCTGCCGGTCCACAGTAAACTCCTTTGACTTATCGTAGGCCGCCTGGGACATCTTCAGCCACAGATCATAGTCGCCGATCAACCGCCTCAGAGCTTCGTACATCGCCGTGGT
>CAWAEI010000016.1:0-579465 GCA_963780995.1 uncultured delta proteobacterium | reverse complement strand
ATCGTTATTGCCAAGCTTTCAATCTCATAATATTCATTTGACTTAGTTATTTTCTCATAAAGGACTTACCATGGGACGCCAAGATCTGAATGTGTTGATCGGGGGCGAGGCCGGCCAAGGTCTGGTGACCATTGCCATGATTCTGACCAAGGCTCTGGTGCGCTCCGGATATGACATTGTCGTAACGCAAAGTTATCAATCCGCATCCGTGGGGCACAATACCTTTGCCATTCGCATCAGCACCTCGGAGATTGCGGCGTCAGAGGCAGAGGTGGATTTTCTCATTGCCTTGAATGAGGAAACCGTGGAGTTGCACCGAGATGAACTGGCCCAGGACAGTTTAATCCTCTTGGACGAGCGTTTCGGTAAAAGTAATGAGCGTTATCTCAAGGTGCCTTTTGGGCAATTTTCTGAGGACAGAACGGTTAATGTGGCCTATCTGGGGGTTTTGACGAATCTTTTGGGGTTGGATGACACGATCGTATTTCAAGCTCTTGAGGATTACTTTGGCGCCAAAAAACCGGAAGTTACCGAAAAAAACCGCGCGGTGTTTTCCGGGGCATTTCATTGGGCGGAAAGCAAGCAGTTGCCGGGGAAGGTCAAGCTGGCATCAGTTGCGGACCGACAGGAACGTCTCATGCTCAATGGCAATGAAGCCATCGCCCTGGGGGCCATTTCCGCGGGACTTAAATTTTGTGCCTTTTATCCCATGACTCCCTCCACTTCCATACCTTTGACGTTGCAGGCGGCGGCAGACGCCATGGGATTGGTGGTGGAACAGGCGGAAGATGAAATTGCCGCCATCAACATGGCCATCGGCGCCTCCTTCGCCGGGGCCCCGGCGATGATGGCACCTCCGGCGGCGGTTTTGCCCTGATGGTGGAAGGCGTCAGCCTGGCGGCCATGACCGAAACCCCCGTGTTTATTGTGGTGGGCCAGCGGCCAGGCCCGGCCACCGGTCTGCCCACCCGGACGGAGCAAGGGGACCTGGAATTGGTGCTCCACGCCGGCCATGGAGAATTCCCCCGGGCCATTTTCGCCCCCGGCACGATAGAAGAGTGCTTTCATCTGGCCCGCCAGGCCCTGTTCCTGGCTGAAAAATATCAGACCCCGATCTTTCTTCTCACCGATCAATTCCTGGCCGATTCCGATCGGGCGGTGACTCCCTTTGATATCGAACCGTTGAAAGCGGTAACGGTGGGCAGTTCGCCGACGGAGGTCGGTCTGCCTTATCAACGCTACGCCCTTACCGACAGCGGCATCTCTCCCCGACTGCTGCCGGGTTTAAGCGAGCATCTGGTGGTATGCGACAGCGACGAACACACCAGCGACGGCCATATCACCGAGATCCGCGACGTGCGGCAGCAGATGGTGGACAAGCCGCCTCCGCAAATTAGATGGGTTGCGGGCCGAAGTGACACCACCGGAATATCTGGGCGAGAAAAATCCGGGGGTGCTTCTGGTTACCTGGGGCTCTAGCCGGGGGGCGGTGCTGGAGGCAGCGGCAACACTGCGTGGTCAGGGGCGGCAGGTGGCGGCCTTGTGCTTTTCCCAAGGTCTGGCCGCTGGTTGGGGAACAATTCCTGGAGGTTTTACAGGAGGCCAAAGAGATTATCATGGTGGAAGGTAACGCCTTCGGCCAGATGGCCAGACTGATCCGCCGGGAGACCGGCTTTAAGATTCCAAAAATGATTTTGCGGTATGACGGATTGCCCATAACGCCCGATAACATTTTAAAACAATTGCCATAAATCGAGCCTTGCCAGGGAGTGAAATTATGTTAGATATAGGAATATACGGCAATTATGAAACCGCCTGGTGCCCGGGATGCGGTAATTTTCAAATATTACCGGCCGGAAAAAAGCCTTGGCGGAACTCGACCTGGCGCCGCACCAGCTCCTCTTCATCTCGGGCATCGGCCAGGCAGCCAAGGCGCCGCACTATCTCAACTGCAACCTCTTCGACGGGTTGCACGGCCGCGCCCTGCCGGCGGCCACCGGCGCCAAGCTCGCCAACAACGAGATGACGGTCATCGTGGAAAGCGGCGATGGCTGCTCCTACGGCGAGGGCGGTAACCATTTCCTGGACGCCATCCGCCGCAACCTCGACATCACCATGGTGGTGCACGACAACCAGGTCTACGGCCTGACCAAGGGCCAGGCCAGCCCCACCTCGGACGAGGGGTTTGTCACCAAGGCGCAGCCCTGGGGTGTCACGGCCGAACACTTTCATGCGCTCGGCGTGGCCGTGACACTGCATGCTGGATTTGTGGCCCGTAGTTTTTCAGGTCTTGAAGATCATTTGGTATAAACATGATCAAACAGGCCCTGGCGCATCCGGGCTTCGCCCTGATAGATATTCTCCAGCCCTGTGTTTCTTTTAATAAAGTAAATACCTTTTCATGGTACAAGAATCGCTGTTATACCCTGCCGGAATTATACGACCCAACGGATTGGGCTGCAGCCATGCAGAAGGCCCAAGAATGGGATGATAAAATACCGGTAGGGGTCATTTATAAAAACAATCGGCCGCCCTTTGAAGCGCATTTTGATTGTCTAGAGCAGTACCTCTGGTAAAACAAACAGTCGATAAGGCGAAATTTCAAACCTTATTAGACCATTATAAATAATCTGGCAGGTGAATTACATGGCTAAGTTTGAAGATATGTGGCAATGCCAAACGGCCAATTGCGGCTACATCTATGATCCGGACCGGGGAGACAAAAAAGGCAAAATTCGAAGGTCTGTTTTGAAGACCTGCCCGAAGATTGGAAATGCCCTTTATGCCGGCGTCGGCAAAGAGTTTTTTAAACCGCTGGCCGTGGCGTGAAAGCGATAGCCTAAAGGCAGGTTGGCAGAAGTAAAAAGCTCAATAAAAAGTTCTGATTGCGAAAAATTATCTGAATGCCTCAAGAGAAAGGAGAACTAAGCATGAAAAAGTACGTTTGTAGTGTATGCGGTTTTGTGTATGACCCCGCCAAAGGGGATCCGGAAAATAATGTCCCGGCCGGGCACCCCTTTTGAAAACCTGCCTGATAACTGGGTCTGCCCGGTGTGCGGCGTGGCCAAAGACCAGTTCGAGGCCGAATAAGAAACCTGAGGTTTTTAAAAAACTTTCATCCCGACTTAGCCTGGGGATTGTATCTCCGGGCTTTTATCATTATATATTAAAATGGATTAACGAATAAAACCCTAAAGGAGTGTCCGATGTTTCCGGTGGAAATAAAGGAAAAAAGTATATTGGGTCGGAGCAGTGGATTGGAACATCCGAGATTTCCATGGTTACTCCACCAATAAAGGTACGACCTACAATGCCTATCTAATCCTAGACGACAAGATGACCCTCGTCGATACCGTCAAAAACGAATTTCAGCAGGACATGATCAAACATATCAAGATGATCGACCCTGGCAAGATCGACTACCTGATCGTCAATCACGTGGAGATGGACCACGCCGGATCGATCCGAAGATCATCGACCGGATAAAACCCCGAAAAGGTCTTCTGCTCCGCCAGGGCCCAGAAGACCCTGCTGGCCCATATTCATCGAGCGGACTATCCGGACGAGGTGGTAAAAACCGGCCAAAGATCAGTCTGGGCAACGACACGGTCACGTTCATCGAGACCCGGATGCTGCACTGGCCGGACAGCATGTTCTCCTACATCCCCGAGGGACAAGCTGCTCATATCCAGTGACGCGTTCGGTGAGCACTGGGCCACCAGCGAGCGTTTCGATGACCAGGTGGACCGTGAACGAAGCTGATGGCGCACGCCGCCAGGTACTACGCGAACATTCTGCTGCCGTATTCGCCGCTGATCCAGAAACTCCTCGCCGACGTCCAGAAGCTGGGTTTGACGATCGACATGATCGCCCCGGACCACGGAGTGATCTGGCGGGGCCACCCGCACTTCTCGAGGCCTATGACCGCTGGAGCAAGCAGGTAGCCACGGAAAAGGCCGTGGTCATCTACGATACCATGTGGCACAGCACGGAGATGGCCCGGCCGTTGCCGACGGCCTGATCCGGGAAAACGATCACTACCAGAGTGATGGATCTGCGTCAAACCACCGCAGTGAGGTGATAACCGAAATCCTCGATGCCAAGGCGATCATTATTGGCAGCTCCACCCTCAACAACGGTATGTTGCCCCGCATGGCGGACATTGACCTACATGAAAGGTCTACGACCCGCCAACCGCATCGGCGCGGCCTTCGGATCCTACGGCTGGAGCGGCGAAGCAGTCGGGCAGCTCACCCAATATCTGGAAGATATGAAATTCACCCTGGCCGCTCCTGGCCTGAAAGTTTTGTACGGACCCACCGAGGGAGATCTGAAAAATTGCGCGGCCCTGGGTCAGCAGATCGGTCAGATGATCAAGGGGTCGTAATCAGGGTCCGGGTCACTTTAGGTAATAGCCAAGGCGGCGTCACGATATGACTGGGGCCGCGGTATTTGGGCAGACTGCCACGGCCAGAGCACTTCGTCCACTGCCTTGGCCAGCAGTTCCAGGTAGGGCCACTCGTGTTGATAACGGTCCAGGGCGTCGAAAAACGGCGCGGCCAGCACCCGGGTCTCCGCGGCCCTGCCGGTCCCGGACGATGTAGCGCAGTTTTTCCCCGGGAACCAGCCTGATACCGGCGGCCTGCAGCTGCCGGGCGGCCAGGGCCGTGTGGGTCTGCACCCGGAACTGATCCAGCGGCCGGGAGAGGACCTTGGTGATCACCAAACCCCCCGGGCCGCACCAAACCTTGCTCCAGCCGCAGCCGATAGTCCGTGACCGTGTCCTGCAGTTCCTCCCCCGAGCGCCCTGCCCTCTTCCCAATCCCCGGCCCGGACCAACAGCGCCAACACCGCCTCCTGGGCCCGGTGCACCAACGGCGGCGTGTCCCGCCGCCGGCACATCAAGCCCCGATATTTGAGCTGTACCGTCGTTAAAGACGCCGAAATAACGGTTGGGCACCGGCCGGCCCTCCTGCTGCTGCGACGGCAAAAAAACGATCCAGCGATAGATGCCCTCTATAGCCATGGTGACGCCGGTGGCCGCGGTAATCTGGTCGCAGAGGTCACGTAGGTCAGTTTCGGGAAGGATTGTGGGGGAGGGCCAGGGAGCAGGGTTCCCTGCCCTCCCCCACACCCCCACCCAACCCCCAAAAAGGGTTGGGAATGTGGTCTGGGGAGGGGGGAGGGGCCATCCGTCCCTCCCCCCTCCTCCCCAGGACCATCTCACCATCTTTCCGAGAATCGACAAACAATCAGTCAAGCCGTGCAGGACTTCATACCCCGCGTGTATCTTCGCAGATTTCCTTGGCGGTGAGGAGTTTATCCCGGCCAAAGGCGGTGACGGCTTCATGGGCTTCGATGCGGCCGAAGCGGGCGTTTTTATAGCCCAGATAGCCGAAGCAGGTAACCAGGATCCATTTCAAGGCGTTTTGGCGGGCTTTGAAGTCGGCGGCGCGCGCCAATCGGCAGCGGTTTTGGCCCGGCGTTTCAGCCTGGCCCGCAGATCCAGGATGGGTTTCAGGGTGCGGGGCACCAGTCCTTCCCGCTGCTGGCAGAGGACATAGTTGTCTTCCGGCACCCGTGGTTCGGCGCAGGGGCCGCCGCAGTCAATGGTCTCCGGGGAGATATTGTGGATGGCCATGATGGTGGGGTACATGGAAGCGTAATCGATTTCCGCCACCTGGGTATGAAAACCCACCGGGGGCTGGAAGACCAGCCCGCCTTTGTCGGCCACCAGGAGTTCGGCCGCGGTCTTGAAACGCTCGGGTGCGCCCTTGCGCCAGGGGATGAGGATGTTGTCGGCCACGGCCCGGGCCAATTGCATGGAGGTGATGAGGGTCCCTGGACTGGTGCGGGCCACCTGCTGCAGGGGTATCTGGCCCAGCCGGGCCAACTGCACCAGGCCGGTCAAGCCCGTCTCCCGTAAGAAGAAGGAGTTACGCCGGTCCACGTGCCAGCGGCCGTAGAAAGGCACGGACGGACCCTGGTAGACGATGCGGCCATAAGAAAAGTAGGAGCGGCCCCGCGGATTGAGCCGCCGGGGCGCCGGGAACGGCTCCCGGTCCACCGGCAAGGGCCGGCGGTGCTGCCGGCTCCAGTGCCAGAGCACCGGCAGGATGTGTTCGTCGCCCCAGTCGCTGACGAGGAGGTCCGGATCGTGCTGCTGAAAATAGCGGGCCAGTTCAGTTAACAGCCCGGGCGCGTCCCGCGGCCTCCAGTTCCACCGTGCGCCCTTCCCAGGTGAGAGCCAGACCGTTGCCGGACCCCAACGGGATCAGGTGGTCCCGGTCAAGGCGAGTTCCAGGGTGGAGAGCGGCGGCAGGGCGATGTCTTCCTGGAATTGCGCCTCCAGGGCGATAAAGGCTGTCAGGTTGTCTCCCGCCTGTTCCAGGTCATACCAGGAGCAGGGGAACAGTCCCCGACGGTACAGGTAATACGCGGAGATATCCAGGTCGCAGTTGTAAAAGGTAAAGTCCTCTTCCAGGGCGCCCAGGTAGGCCAGCAGGCGGGGCCGGCGGTCGTAGGCGGCGACTTCCAGGCAGAGGGCCGGCCGAGTCAGGCCGGTGGCGAAGTCGATTTTGTCTTCAAAGTAGGCGTGTTGCACCCAGCCTTGGGACCGCAGATGGGCAAGCAAGTTGCCGGAGTTTCGCCTCCTCCGGCCCCTGGGCATAGAGACGGTAGGTAAAGGCGTCGGTAAGCCGCAGCCGCCGGCCGTCGGCGGTGAGGACCCACAGGACCAGCTGCGACCGCCAGGGGTAGAGGTCAAAGAGCCAGGCCCGAGTCGTCATCGCCGCCCCCTTCCAGCCGCCGCAGCCGTTCCTGCAGCGCGGCCAGGGCCTTTTGGTGCTCCAGGAGCATGGACATCAGGATGGCCTCCATGGGGCCAGGGCTGAGAGGCATAGACCCCGGCCTGGGTGTGAAGGCGAGCCAGCTCAAAGAGCTGGTCGAAATGCTTTTGATCATCTTTGCGCAGCGCCCGCCGGAACTTCTGCCAGCGACTGCGCTCCTGGTCGACGATCTGGGTATAAGGTATGACGATGCGGCCCATTACGTCCCCGTAGGGGCGGGGTGACCCTGCCCCTACGATTTCCTCGTTTGTTTCTTAGGTGTGGTGGAAAAAGAAGCCAGCCAACGGTCGAATTCGTCTTTACCGCTGGCATGAAGATTTTCTCGGTCAAGTTCCCAACGCAGGGGATTATTAACGATATATTCCCGGATGCAACTGGATGTATCGTCTCGGTGATGTGTTCATAATCGCCCGCGTTGCCAGATAGGGAGACCTGGTGTGCCTCGCACCTCATTGATTTTGCGTGAAGAAAATGACTTGAAGGCTCGAACGACTTCGGTGAGGGGATCGTCTGTCAGGGGCGGGTCTGAGACCCGCCCCTCGAGGACTACCACCCCATGCGCATGATTCGGCATGACAACAAAGGCGTCTAATTCAATATTCGGATAATGGCGCGGCAGATCATGCCAACAATCCTTGACTATTGTGCCGTAATCATTCAAATACATTCCACCATTTCTGATCTCGCCCAGTAGGCGTTCCCGCTGGTACACACAAATTGTGACAAAATATGCTCCCGCCTGGGAGTAGTCGTATTGCGGCAGGCGGAGGGATTGGCGGCGGTGACGGCTTTCCTCATCTCGTACCATTCTATTTATCTCTCCGAAGACGTTATAAACTCGTTGCTACATCTTGGGCACTTGACTCTTGAACCCAATTTTCTCAAGTAGAATCTTCCATTTTCTGCCCGCAGTTATTGCAACTTATAACTGAGAGCATGAAAAGGCTAAATTGGGCCTGAAAGAAATTTGGGCCAAAATATTAAAAGTTCCGCCATAGAAATTGTCATTCGGATAGTTATTTGTTCACAAAGAAACTTTTCCATGTTGAATGAACCAAAGATGACAGCCTCACAAGGGAGAATGCTTGTTTTTATGATAGTTTTTCCTGAATCTAAACATATGCCTCCCTTGGAGGTTGCGTCTGGATGTGCGCCAGTTTAACCAGGCGCTTGCAGTTGACCACGATGGCGACCATAAAGGTTTGAATCATGATCTTGGCCAGACCCCAGTAGCGAGCTTTCTGGAGGCCATGAAAACTTTTACATTCAGCGAACTTTCTTTCAATTTTAGGCCGCTCTTTTCGGGAATGGCGAGGACGGCCAGGACGTTTTTGCCGGCGAATGATTCCGGAAGATACTCCTTGCGAGGCCAGATAGGCATGATTGTGTTTGCTGTCGTAGGCTTTATCTGCCGTAGCCTCCCGAGGATGGGCGTCAATGAGTTCAGGAAGCATGCTGCCATCGTGAACATTGCCCGGCGTAGCTGCCGCCTGGACGATCAACTCCGAATCCGCATCTTCGACCATATGGCACTTATACCCATAGAAGCCCTTCTTTTTGCTCTTGCGGCCAAAGCGGGCCTCGGGATCAGGGGAACCGCGGTCGATGTAGGTATGATCATCATCGTTATCCTGGTTGGCATGTGCCTTTTTGACCCGGAACAGGTCTACCTTGGCTACCATGTGCGTGGCATCCAGGATATGTAGCCGATCAGAAACAAATCCCTGGGTCCGGGCTTGCTCCACCACCTGGTTGAACAAGTTCCGAAAACCCTCAGCCCCCAGGCGCTGACGAAATCGGCACAGGGTGGTATGATCCGGAGGAAATTCTTCCGTGCTCAGTCCCAAGAACCACTTGAAAGCCATGTTAAAGGTAATTTGCTCCTCTACCTCCCGATCCGAAAGATCGTAAAGAAATTGGAGAAAGACCATCTTGAACATCAACACCGGGTCCCAAGCGTCCCGGCCCCAATCAACGTAAAAATCTCGGCAAGCATGTCGGACAAAACTGAAATCCACCACCTTGCTCAATTCATAAAGGAGGTGTGATCGCCGGGCCAAGAGGTTTTCATAAATATGGTTTCCAAAGAATGAGCCGTTGGCTTTACCCTTCTTGGTCATATCAACTCCGGGAAATTTATTTCCCTGATATTACCAGAAATCATAAAACGAGGATTAAGATGCCATAGCTTCTGGCCCGAATAAAGATCAGAAGGGAGTAGTTCATAATTGTTATCAATAAATGATTCTACAATGACCCTTATTTGGACAGGCCAAGAATCTCCCATATGCGTTAAAACAAATCCTGTATCTGGAAATTTGCGTTGCAAATTTCCGCCAGGTATTTGCTGGGTTATGTGATAGTCCATCGGAGGCACTAAATGTTAGTGAATTCCTCATAAACTTGATCACGGCGTGTCTTAAGTTCCCTAATCTTGAATTTGTACCACGCGGGTGATCGGCATTATATCGTCCTACCCGCTGTGGCAATCAAAACATAGTGGAATCCCATTGTCGATATCATCGTCACCGGGTATCAGATGATGAACCTCGATATTGACCCCGCAACTCTTTTTACAAAGGCAACAATGATGATCACACCATAATAATACCTTGATTTTATCACCCTCTGAAAATCCCATGATCTATGCCCCCTTATCCCATTTTTTGCAGTCTAGCCTAACTCGGCAAGCCACCGGACCAGAAGCCCCAGTACCTTGCTTGACAGCAATCTCCTGCTCTTCCCGCCGCTAGCCGGCCACCGGTCTGACCAGTGACGTCCGGTGCCCGGCCCGCGGCCGCCCCTGCATTCCCCCCTCCCCTGCCCCCACCCGGACCACCTGCTCCGCCAACCGGGCCAGCAGCCGTCCGAAGTGCTGGTTGGCCACCTGAGGCGGCAGGCTGGGCTGCAGGAACCACAGCGCCGCCCACGGCTTGATCCGGACCAGGGCGCCCATCAGAGCGCGAAACAAGCGCCGCCGCTCCGCCAGGGGCACCTGCTCGTCATAGAACAGGCTGCACGGCCCCAGCAAGATGACCAGCGATTTCTCCACCCCGGCCAACTCCGCCGGCAGGCCCTCCTGCACCAGTTGCACCAGTTGGTGGCAAGTAAAGGCCCGGGCCACCCACACCCGGGAGAGAACCTGTTCCGGCCGCAAGCCCCGCTTCCGGCCTTCCCGGGCTAACTGATATGGATCGAAGCGGTTGGCGGCATCCACCACGAACACCCGCCAGCCCCGGGCCACCCCCCAGGCCGCGGCCGCGGCGGTCAATGGCCGCATGGCCGAGCCAAAGGTGAGGATGCCTCGCCCCGCCTGGATTGGACTTAACCTGGTGGCAACGTGCATAAATTCTTATTACCTCATCTCTGTAAAGAGCGGTATACCCCCACTATCTTGCCTAAAATCCGCACCAGCTCGGCGGCTTCCGCGGGAGAAAAGCGCAGGGGGGTAAAACTCGGGTTGTCGCCCTTGAGGACCAGGCCGCCGGACTCTTCATAGACCCGCTTGATGGTGGCCTCGTCGTAGACCAGCACCGCGGCGATTTCGCCTCGGGCCACCTGGGGCTGCACCCGCACCATCACCAGGTCACCGGGCAGGATGAGCGGCGCCATGCTGTCGCCGGCAATCCGCAGGAGAAAGACCTCTTCGCCCTGCACCCAGGAACGGGGCAGCGGCAGGGTGTCCTCCACCTGTTCGGTAGCCAGCAGCGGTTGGCCCAGCGGCAATCTGTCCCAGAATCGGTACGTCCACCACCAGCTCCGACTGGCGTCCGGTGAGAGCCAACCCCCGGGAGAGGCCAGGCTCCCGATGCAGGTAACCCTTGCGTTTCAGGGCGCTGAGATGATCGTCGGCCGCTCGGGGCTGGATGCCGAAATGGGCCGCCACCTCCCGCACCGTGGGCGGATAGCCCTGCTGCTGAAAAAATTCTTCCACGAATGAGAGAACAGCCTGTTGTTTGGGGGTTAAGGTCTTCATGAAATTTTATTACTATACATAAGAATAGTTGTCAAGTGAATAGTTAAAATGCTTTTAAGGCATCTGAGGCAACTGACTAGCTTGTCCAGATAGGTTCATCATGCTGATATAACATCATTTAATTATAACATTGTAAAATATCTCGATTAAATTGGTTGACAAGGCTACTGCTTCTTCGGTAGTCTGAAATAGACATATTGACTGCGGGAAGAGGATGGGCGCTTCGCCTCCGGCAGCATGTCTCCTGTAGTAGTTTCTTTCATTCTCTGCTGTTTCACGCACATTCCTAACCGGCGACGCGGTCTTGGCCATAACTCCAACCTCATGACGAACGGAGGATAAGATGTTCCCCTCGGCGATCATTTTGGCAAGGAGGGAGAAGATGAAAAACGCCTTGTGGATCACCATTTTGCTGCTATTTGCATACGTAACTGCCGGACATGCCAGGACCATGAGCATTGCCCAGGACAAGGTCAACGTGCGGGCTAAACCCAGTAAGCGGGCGCGGGTCCTCTTGAGCGCGCCCAAAGGTTTCCCAATTGTAGTGAAAAAACGAGCACACAATTGGCTCTATGTTGAGGACTGGAATGGACAGAAAGGATGGGTCTACAAAAAACTGATCTCCGGCATTCCCACCACCATCGTCCAGGCCGATACGGCAAATGTCAGAAAAGGCCCGAGTCGAAAAAACTTTCCGGTGACCCAGGTCACCCATGGGCAGATTTATAGAGTCCTGGCGGTCCGGGGTGACTGGGTCAAAATCGGCTACTACTTCGAAAATGAACCGGTGGGCTGGATCCATGATGATCTGGTCTGGGGCTACTAACCAGTATACTTCTCTTGGCCGGACAAATCATTAAAAAGGCCCTCCCACCGGAGGGCCTTGGCCATCTCCTTGCAATCCCCTAACAATCCTGCTATCTTTCCTTTATAATCTATCGGAGGTTCTGCATGCCCCTTGCCGCCGTTTCCCGACGCGCCCAGGAAATTACCCCTTTTCTGGTCATGGATATCCTTGAGCGAGCCCAGGAATTGGAGCGCCAGGGAATCTCGGTGATCCATTTGGAAGTGGGCCAGCCTGATTGGGATACCCCCAGGGTGGTCAAAGAGGCGGCCTTTGCGGCCATGCAGCGGGGTGAAACGCAATACACCCACTCCATGGGTCTGCTGGAACTGCGAGAGGCTATTTGTCGACATTATCAGGAGACGTATGGCGTCACGTTGACCCCGGACCGGATCATCGTCACTTCCGGCACCTCCCCGGCTATGCTGTTGATTCTGGCCGCCCTCCTAGATCCGGGCGATGAGATCGTCCTCACCGACCCCCATTACGCCTGTTATCCCAACTTTGTCCGTCTGGTGGATGCCGTCCCCCGCTATGTAAAAATCCGTGAAGAAGACGGTTTTCAGGTGCACCACGAAGACCTGGGTAAAAATCTGGGCGCCAAAACCAAGGCCATTCTCATCAACTCGCCGGCCAATCCCACGGGAACGGTTTTGACCAGGGAACATCTGAGGGAAATTGCCGGCTTAGGGCCGTACGTCATCTCTGACGAAATCTATCATGGCCTGGTATATGAGGGCCAGGAGCATTCCATCCTGGAATTTACCGATCGGGCCTTTGTCATCAACGGTTTCTCCAAGGCATATGCCATGACCGGTTGGCGTCTGGGGTACCTGATCGCCCCCCAGGAGTTCATGCGGCCGCTCCAGAAGTTGATGCAGAATTTTTTTATTTCCGCCAATGCTTTTGTGCAACGGGCTGGCATCGCCGCCCTTACCCAGGCTGGGGCCGAAGTGGAGCGCATGCGCCGCACCTATGATCAACGCCGACGCGTCCTGGTGGGTGGTTTAAAAAAGTTGGGGTTTGCGATACCGGTGGAGCCCACGGGGGCTTTTTACGTCTTTGTCAATGCCCGACATCTGTCCAACGACTCGTATAAACTGGCCTTTGATATTCTGGAAAAGGCCCACGTCGGCGTCACCCCTGGCGTCGACTTCGGCTCTGGCGGTGAAGGCTTTCTGCGCTTTTCCTATGCCAACTCCCTGGACAACATCACCTTGGCGCTGCAACGGTTGGAGGCCTATCTGGTTTCGAGGTAACTGGAGTTGCTGGGGGACGACTTCTTGATGGAAGACTGTGGCTGAGGGTTAGATTTTTTTTACCCGCCGGCGTTGGCGCCGGGATTTTTTCGAAGCCCGGTGGGCTGGTCCCCTTTTTTTTGCACCGCTCCCATTAAATTCGTCTTCTTCAGTTTCTTCGGAGACATCATCAGCAAGAGCACAGTGCAGACGGAAGCTGAATTCCTCCGCAGACATAACCGTGGCCCCCGCTCGTTCAGCGTGGTCCATAATTTCCCGATCCGAAGAAATAATGAGGCCGCGTTCCCGCTCCCGGTCGGCTAATCGTTTGATCACCTCGTCTGCCTTCTCCCCCCGGCGGGAATAAATAATGAGCATTCCTTGAAAACGATCCCGGTTGCCCATGAATTCACCACCCTCCCAGCCATCGAAGACCACGGTGATGGGGTGCTTTTTCAGCCGGCGATAGGCGGCCAATTTTTCCAAGAGCGCCTCCCGGCCCCAGCGCAGGTCAAAAGATTCTTGCACCAGCAGCTCGGGAGATTGTCGGATGAGATTATAGCCGTCAATAATCAAGTGTAATGCCATGGTTAGAAATCTCCCCAAGAGAATTGATCCATAATCTCTTATTCATTATAGCTTAATGCCCGGCAATGTTTAAACCTTGAAGAACGGCGCGTCATTCAGACCTCGTTCATAATCTTCGAAAAAAAATTTTAGTATTTTCATGATATTGGCAGATAAGTTTTTTTGCCCTTAATTTCTTGAATTTTTGTTGGAAATATAATATTTTGATTATATATATAATTTTCTTTATTGACGTTGATGTCTTCTAAATCAGATAGTTGGAAAAGACAGCACGTTGGCACAATTTTACCATGAGGAACAAGCCATTATGACTGTCTGCCCTCAGTGTCATACTGTTCACGGCGATGAACATAGCTTTTGCCAGCGCTGCGGCAATCCGTTGGTGGGGGAGGGAAAAGCTCCGTTACAATCCTGCCCGAATTGCCGCGGCCCGGTTTTTCCCGGTCAAAATTTTTGTACAGAATGCGGTCAACGGGTAAAAAATATCTCTGGAGACCGGCCCAGCACTCGTCCCGCGGTTCAAGATGATCTGTTTTATAAGTCCGGTTCCAGACGTAGCCGTCAACGCCCTGCTCCTCCCCGCGCCGGATTTCCCAAATGGCTCATCGGCTTGGCGGGATTGGTAATTTTAGCGGGAGTTTACTTTTTTTGGCCCAAGGCGCCGGAGCGCAAACCGCTGGTCGTGGCACCGGGCTCACCGCCCGTTGCCGCTCCGGCCCCCGATCGAGCGGACACGTTGCAACGTGATGTGGAACGTCTGGCCGAAAGAATTCGGGCTGCCCACATGAAAAAAGATATGAATCTTTTTATCAGTTGTTATGCCTCCTCTTACCCTAATCTGGGAGAATTGGAACGCTTAACTTACGAAAATTGGAAAAATTTCGATTTCAAAAACGTCAGCTATAACATTTCTAATCTCCGCCGGGTCGGGCCGAATCAGGCTGCTGCAGAATTGGTCTGGAACTTCCAATTACTCAACAGCCAGACCAAAGCTTCTGAAATGCACCGCGCCGTTTTCAACGTCATGCTCGAAGAAAGCGGTGGCGCCTGGAAGATTCGAGAAAGCAAGGAAACAGGTTAACCCGATGGCCTTTATCTCTACTCAGCATCTTAGCCGAAAGTTCAGGCTGATTACCGCCTTGGTGTGTTGTCTGCTATTCTTCTTGGCTACCGGCTGTACCCAAAAAGTGACTTGGAAGCCACCTGATGAGCCCAGGACCACCACGCCGCCCCCGGAGGCGCCGCCGAAGACGGAATATCAGGTACTCTATGTCGCCGCCGACCGGTTGAATCTCCGGGCCTGCCCGGGCATGGATTGCCCCAGAATAACCCTACTTACCAGAAATCAGGAAGTGGATAAGGTAGGCGAGAGTCAGGGCTGGTTCCAGGTTAGATCCCGCCAGGATGGCACCCTGGGATGGGCGGATGCCCGCTATTTAGCCAGCGCCCCGGTGTCAGAAAATGTCGCCCTGCCCTCGGAGGCGGTGCAGCCGAAGCAGACAAAGCCGGTGGAAGCCAAACCTAAAGTAAAAACGCCGGTTCCAGCGGTGGAAGAAGAGGAAGAAGAACAGCCTCGTCCTAAACGCCGGAGAGTGCCTGCAGCCGAGGCAGCCGAACCACCAACCAAACCAGAGGCCGAACCCGCGCAGGAGACACCGGCTGCTCCCGCTCCGGCCGCGCCCAGCGAATCCGGCAAGAAAAAAATCAGAATCATGTAGCTCAGGTTCGGTTCAGTTGCACAACAAGGGCGGGTCAAAGCCCGCCCCGCCCTTCTCTTAACAACCTTTATACCTGACGTTAGGTCAGGGAACATTCTGGACTCTCTCTAACTCAGCCATTCCAGCACCGTTGCCGCCCAGGTTACTCCTGCCCCAAAGCTGATTAAGATCACTTTGTGATTTTTTTTAATTTTTCCTTCCATCAGGGCTTCATGCAGGGCTATGGGAATGGAGGCGGCCGAAGTATTCCCATAGCGGTCGACATTAACATAGACTTTATCCATGGGTACCTTGGCGAATCTGGCGCCGGTCTCTAAAATGCGATAGTTTGCCTGGTGGATGACCAAAAAATCGATGTCCTCCCGGGTCATCTGGGCCTGTTCCAAGATGCGTCGTAGGCTCTCCTGAACCGCTCGGACAGCGAACTTGAATATTTCCGGGCCGTCCATGGTGAGATAGTTGTTGGTCAGGGTGGGTCTGGGCAGGAAGGGGCTGTTAAGCTCAGTAAATTCGTTTTTCAAATAGAGTTTGCCGCTGTACGATGACGCCAGAAAAGATGCCACCAGACGGCTGCGGTCCGTCGGTCCGATGACTACGGCGCCGGCGCCATCGCCAAAAAGGACGCAGGTACTCCGGTCAGTGAAATCCAACATGCGGGTGTTGGCGTCGGTGCCCACTACCAGAGCGTAGCCGCCGTTGCCTTTGATGAGGTTTTCCGCCACATACAGGGCATAATTAAATCCGGAGCAGCCTGCCTGGAGGTCAAAGGCAGCCAACTTGTCGTCCAAACCCAAACCGTGCTGGATGCGGATAGCGGTGGCAGGATACATATAATTTGCCGTGTTGCTGCCCACGATAATATAACGCACATCCTCCCAGGCAATGCCGGCATTTTCTAAAGCCTGCCGGGCCGCCGCTTCGCCCATGGTGGCCACATCTTCCTCGGGAGCGGCAATACGGCGCTCCCTGATGCCGGTGCGCTCCATAACCCATTGATCGGAGGTGTTCACTATTTTTTCTAAATCTTTATTAGTCAACACCGATTTGGGCAAATAGGCCCCGGTGCCTAATATTCCTATGGAAAGACTGCTCACCGGTCACCCCCTTCTTAAATGGCCACACTATATAGCGGGTCAGCCTAAAGTGCAACTAGAAAGTAGCGCAGGTTGATTGCCCACAGTTCCTACTGGACTGAACCTATTCCCGCCTAATTTCTTATCGGGACGATGCTCAGCGTTGACAAATGGCATCGTTTTGCTATGGTACAAGTTGAGGCCACTACAGAAAACTATAAAATCGGCGCCGATAATGCTTCCCCATTGAACTTTTCCTCATGGAGGACCCTCAGGATGGGTGATTTTGGCAAGATATTGGTGGTTTTTGGGTTAATCCTGATTGGACTGGGCCTGATTTTGCTTTATGGCCCCAAAATCCCCTGGCTGGGCAAACTGCCCGGGGATATCTCTATCCAACGGGAAAAATTCACTTTTTATTTCCCAGTAGCAAGCTCCATTGTCATTAGCATAGTTTTAACCATTCTTTTTTCTTTGTTTCGTCGGTAAATAAACCGCTACCACCTCTTATGGAAAGAACTTGCAATATTTGTAACGGTCGATATACTGAAAAAAATTTAGCGTGCTTACACTAGATAAATCCGTTTCTTCCTCATGAGTTATCTTTCCCCGGCCTTATGATTGGGGCGAAGTCAGAAGAAATTCATATTACTTTGCCGGCCTCCCCCCAAGGCTGGGATGCCGAGTTCGAGGAGAATATTTGCATGCCGGAACTAAGAAAAGATCCGATCATTTCACGATGGGTTATCATTTCCACCGAACGCGGCAAGAGACCACATGATTTTGTCGTCGAACCGGAGGTAACGAAAGGTGGATTTTGCCCTTTTTGTCCGGGAAACGAGCATACTACCCCTCCTGAGATCATGGCCTATCGCCCGGGTGGCGGCGCTCCCAATTCCCCAGGATGGCAACTGCGAGTTGTATCCAATAAGTTTCCGGCTCTGGTCAATGAAGGTGAACTTGACCGCCGGGGCGAGGGTATGTATGATCTGATGAACGGCATCGGCGCCCACGAAGTTATCATTGAGAATACCCAACATGAATTGAGTTTATCAACAATCAGTGTCATGCAGTTTGCCGACGTTTTGTATGCCTATCGCGACCGCATCAGAGATCTTAGCCTAGACCCGAAATTTAGATATATTTTAATTTTTAAAAACCAGGGCCGGGCGGCGGGCGCCTCGTTGGAGCATAGCCACAGCCAACTCATTGGTTTGCCCATCGTTCCAGAACTGGTGTTAGAAGAATTATCCAGCTCCTTGGCTCACTATCGCCTCAAAGAACGGTGTGTCTTCTGTGACATGATCCGCCAGGAATTGCATCAGGGCGTGCGGGTAGTCTTGGAGAACGAACTATTTGTGGCCATCTGCCCCTTTGCGCCGCGCTCACCTTTCGAGATCTGGATATTGCCCAAACAACATCATTCATCCTATGTTGACCTGCCTGATGCCACCTTCCCGAAACTGGCGGAAATTTTTTCTGAAACCTTGAAGCGACTGGATACGGCCTTAAACCGGGCCCCCTATAATTTTATCCTGCATACCTCGCCGGTAAGGGAAACCCACCTGGAATATTATCATTGGCACTTTGAAATTATGCCTAAATTAACCCTGATGGCTGGATTTGAGTGGGGTTCCGGCTTTTTCATTAACCCCACACCGCCGGAAGATGCCGCCCGCTATCTTCGGGAAGTTCAACTTGAGGGGTCTCCACAGCCTTAGAAAAAGAGCACTTCTAATAACGGGAAGTACCGACTATGCGCGTTCTCATCGTCAGTCCGGAAGCCAACCCTTTTGCCCGCTCCGGAGCTTTGGCAGAAGTCATTTATGGCCTATCCAAAGCTCTGGCTCAGAAGGGACATCGGGTCACGGTCGTTTTGCCCTTTTATCGGCAGGTGAAAGACTCCAAGGTCAATTTCAATGCCGTCGGCAAAAGCCTTTCTATTCCCTTATCTTTTAAGACCCTGAAAGCTGAAATCTATTCTGCCTGGATAACTCCTGAATTAAATTTTTATTTTATCGCCCAAGACAGTCTCTATGACCGCGATGGCTTGTACGGCACCCCTTTCGGAGACTATCAAGACAACGCCGAGCGCTTTATCTTTTTCAGTCGGGCCGTGCCGGAATTGCTCAACGCCTTGGAACTGGAATTTGACGTTTGCAACTGCCATGAATGGCAAACCGGGCTGGTGCCGGTTTATTTTCGCACGCTATATCAAAACTCTCCATTCTGTAAAGACCTATCCACAGTGTATACCGTTCACAACGTGGGCTACCAGGGGATATTTTGGCACTATGACATGGCCTTAACCGGCCTTGGCTGGGAGTATTTTACTCCCAAACTGCTAGAGTTCTATGGCAAGATTAACCTGGAGAAAGGCGGTCTAATCAGCGCCGACATTATCAATACAGTTAGCCGCCAGTATCGTCAGGAGATCCTGACACCAGAATTCGGATTCGGTCTCGAGGGAGTCTTCCAAGATCGCGCGGCAGATTTATTCGGCATCTTAAACGGCGTGGATTATGAACATTGGGACCCGGCGCATGACAAACATCTCCCGGCCTCCTACGATGCCAATAATCCACGCGGCAAAGAAGCCTGCAAACTTGAATTGATTAAGCATTTCGGTTTAAAAATTTCCTTGGAGCAACCATTACTAGGAATGACCACACGCCTGAATGAGCGTAAAGGCCTTGAATTGGTCCAGGCAATCATGCCCAGACTGGTTGAGGCCGGCATTGGTTTTGTCCTCCAGGGCACCGGTGAGGAACGATATCAATATGCCTTTACCGAACTGCGAGATCGCAATCCCGATTCAGTCGGCGTGGAGATCGGCTATATCGAAGAGTTGGCCCATAAAATTATTGCCGGCGCTGACATTTTTCTGATGCCCTCGCGTTACGAACCGTGCGGGTTGGACCAGCTTTATTGTTTGCGCTATGGGACCATTCCGGTCGTCAGGGCCGTCGGCGGTTTGGAAGAAACCATCGCAGAATACAATCCTGTTAGTGGCCAGGGGACGGGTTTCAAATTTACTCGATTTGATCCGGAAGAGTTTCTGTCTGCCATCAAACGAGCCCTCAGCCTTTATAGCAATCCCTCCGCTTGGGAACATGTGCGCCAGCAGGCAATGCAGCAGGAGTTTTCCTGGCCGCACGCCGCCGCACAATATGTCGAGATTTATGAAAAAGCCCGGCAAAAAAGGCTTGCTCTGGAAAAGAGAGCGTCGTGAAATGTCTCCCAACCGCCTATCTTTTCTAACCCAATTAATCGACTTATTTACTTCCACCGTCGCCTATGATGAGCGGTTGGATAACTTCGTGTACTTGGTAGCCCGAAACCTGAAAGTTGACTTGACTCTTTTCTTCGGTCTGGATAAAACCCGGGCGACTCTCTTCCTCAGTGCCGACAGCCGTAGAATCGACGCGCGGCCGCGCCTGGAATTCTCTCTGGGGCAAGGAATTGTAGGTGAGACCGCCCAGAAAAGAATTCCCATCGTGGTCCAAGCCCAGGAACCCGGAGTGAAAAATAGCAATCAAGCTCTTGAAACCGTTTTTCCGGACTATCAAACTTTAGCCGGGTTTCCCGTTGCCGACGATAATTTTTTATATGGCGTCTTATTGTTCATCGATAAAGATCGACGGGAGACGAGTGAGCATGAACAAGAAACTGTTATGATCGCCTGCCGGATGTTGGCCGGCAATATCCGGCAGGCTCTATTGCACGAGGAGGCTAAAAAACGTATCGCCGAATTAGCGGTACTTTTTGATGTTGCCAAGGCAGTCGGCTCCACTATGGAAGTAAATGCCATTTTGGAACGAGTAGTAAGCATCAGCGCCAAGGTATTAAATGCCCGGGGAGCAACCCTGCTCATCATTGACGAAGTTTCCCAGCAAGTACACGTTAGTTCTGAGTACGGCGCTATACCCAAGGGTATCCCCACCTCGGAAACACTCGCCAGTAAAACTCCTGTCGCCAGTGGAGAATTTTCTTCTGTCACTTCGGAGATGACCGGCTCTGAAGGTGAAAAGCATTATTATGTCGGTATTCCTCTTAACTTGAAGGGTCATCTTAAAGGTATGCTCTGCCTCTATGATAAAATGACCCCAAACCATAGATTCCAGCAATTTGATTCAGAAAATATCCAGCTACTGCAAACCTTGGCTGGAATGGCTACCAGCAGCATCGAAAATGCCTTAGCCTTTCAACAAATCGAGGCTCTGGCAGAAAAAAATGAGCGCATGGTGAGTATCCTGACCGTTCTGCACGATATTTCTTCGGTCTTAATGACCACCATTGACCTTGACAAGATTCTCACCATCCTGGTGCGCGCTCTGACTTTGAAAAACGCCATGGACTATGACCGGGCCATGATCTTCCTGGTTGATAAGACAAAGAACCTTCTAGTGGAAGCCAGACATGCCTGCCAGCAGACTTCACCTCCTGATCTGCCGTTGCGGCAAGCTTTGATCACGGACCCCAAGATGCCCCTTGGACCAACAACTGCGGGCAACAAACCAATACAGGTGACACTGCGAGGAGACCAGGGGATACTGGCCCAAACGGTTTTATCTCGAAAAGTTTTTCATATACTCCGAGCTGACAAACATCCTCAGGTAAATCAGCAAATTAGAGAAAAATTGTCGGGGCAGGAATTTGTCACTGTACCTCTTTTAGTCAAAGAAGAGGCTACCGGCGTCATCGTTATTGACAATCATCAATCGAACCGGCCACTCAAAGATGAAGACCTGCATTTTCTCACGATGTTTGCCAACCAGGCGGCTCTGGCCATTGAGAACTCCCGTTTAGTGCAGACCATTGAAGCCAGCAGCCGGGAACTTACCCTCATCAGGGAAAGGATGTTGGAATCCGACCGTTTGGCGGCCATGAGCAGTATGGCCGAGGGCCTGGCCCATGAAATCCGTAATCCCTTGGTTTCCATCGGTGGCTTCGCCCGGCGTATCAGTAAACAGGTGGCCCCCGAAGATGCTTTGAAGCAGTATGTGGATGTCATCGTCGATGAAGTCGGTCGCCTGGAAAAAATTCTTCGTCAGATGTTCGATTATACCGGCGATGCTCTTGGCTATTTCCAGGAACATGAAATCAACAAATTAGTAGAAGATGCTTTGACCCTTATCCACAGAGATCTTGAAAAATTCCACATCCAGGTGATAAAGGAATATGCTGAACTGCCGCCGGTCTATTGCGATGACCGGCAGATAAAACTGGTTTTCTACAACATCTTCCAAAACGCCCAACAGGCCATGGAAAATGGTGGCACCCTGACAGTTCGCACCTTTCCCTTGGAAAAATCCGATGGTCTCTATGCCGCCATTTCCGTCTCCGATACCGGCGGCGGTATTGCCCCAGAATTGGTCTATAATATTTTTAACCCCTTTTTTACTACGAAAGAACAGGGCACCGGATTGGGCTTATCCATCGCCCAACGCATCGTTTCTCGTCATTATGGCGATATCGAGATTAATAATGAGCTCGGCAAAGGCATAACCTTTACCGTGACTCTGCCTATTGCCAAGTATTGTTTGATTCCCCTAGGAAAAACTTCGCCAGCAGTTTAACTAGCTCAGAGGAGGTTTAGCATGAAAAGAATTCTTGTTGCGGATGACGAAATGAGTATCCGTTTGTTGTATAGCGAAGAATTACGAGAAGAGGGTTATGAAGTGTTCACTGCCTCCAATGGCAAAGAGGCCCTTGAGGTCGTTGCTAAAGAACCCCTTGATCTCATTATCCTGGACATTAAAATGCCGGAAATGAGCGGCATCGAAGTCCTCAGACAAATTAAGGAAAAGTATCCAAACCTTCCCGTTCTTCTTAGTTCAGCCTACAGCGAATATAAACAGGATTTCGGCACCTGGGCCTCAGAAGAATATCTGGTAAAGTCATCAGATTTAGAGGATTTAAAGGCAGCAGTACGCAAACATCTGAAGAATTGAACTGCTCTCATTGCAATTGTTGGCCAAGGAGATCCTTTATGGGAAAAATCAAAAGCATCCTCATGCTCCTTATCGGAGCCTTTTTAGCAATATTTATTTGGGAAAACTGGGTGGAAACTCCTTATATCAGGCTGTTTGGCAGAGAGATAATCCAGTTAAACATTTCTATTATCATTATCTCCTTTTTTGCCCTGGGTTTTATCCTTGGCTGGCTGAGCCACTTTGGTTGGACCCGCAGACGCCAAAAAACCGCCGGACTGACTTCAAGAGAAGAAAAGGCGCCAGAGTCCAAAAGCCCCACTCAACAGGAGGAAAAGTAAAAATAACATTCCCTGGAAGACAGTCGCCAGGAACAGGGTAAACATCGACTTTAAGGTTGAGGAGCCAAATTTTTTAGATAATCCGATGACTAATAATATTAGGTTCCAGGCCCCCGCTATAAATGCTCCACCCCAAGGTATCGTACAGATCACCGCAGGCGCCTGGGCATAGGCCGCAAGGCGAAAAACACTCTCAAAGGTAGTAACTTCCGGCCCCGTCAACCGGACTGCCCACAGCAGGCAGACACTGAGAAAGAACTGCCCCAGAACCACTAAAAAGGGCGTCAGCATGAAAATTCCGACGACTACCTTGGGATCTGCCAATAAGTTGCCCATTTGTTTAGACAGAGCCACCGCCGGTATCGTCTCTGAAAAGCCTCCATCCAGGACTAACTGCCAAAGGAAAGAGCTTAATATCCCCGTCGTCCCTACCAACAGCGCAAAGCCCAAGGGTTCCCCTAACCCCCCGGTGAGAGGCAGGTTGGCAAAAAACCTTTTCGGCTGTAAGAGCACCCGCCTTAGGGTTGCCAGTAAGGCCGACAGGCTTGGCCTCTCCGGATTCTCCCACTCCACCGGATTTTCTTCCCCACGGACATACCCGTCTAAAGCATCTTCTGTCCAATCACAAGGCGGTAGACTCATCAAGACCTCTTTCCAAAAATGTTTTCACCAGTTTCGGACTTTCCACACCATACCAGACCATTTCTTCCCCCTGACGTGGTTGAATGGCAATGTTGCCAACGCCTAATATGGTTTGAGTTAATCCCGCCCGGACGGTTATCTTGTCGATCTCATGCCAAGGGATAAGCTCCTGGCGGGGAGGATAGCGATAAATCGTTTTCACTCCCTCGGTATCCATCTCATAGTGTTGGCCATATTTTAAATAAAGGACCCCCCCGAACAACAACAGCCCGAGGACAAATCCTATTAGAGGCGTCAAAAATATCTTGGCGGCAAAGGCTGGATTAAGCTGGGGACCAATCCAGCAGATGGCTATGGCCACATAATACAGATAAAAGGCTGCCCAGGATGAGGTAAAGACCTTCTTGAGCATAATATTTTTCTCTAAATCTATCATTATCTCGTTCTTCCATTTATTTTTTGGTTGAAAGCTAAGTGCTGCTTGCTGACCGCCTTCTTTTAATATACCACCAGAAAACCATCCTGGTCGCCCACAAAAGGTTCGTATGACACATTTACTTTGTGGACCACGGCATAAGGGGGACCTTTATAGCACCAGGCCAGCATTTGGGTGACGACAGCCTTATCCCCTTCAAATAAGGCCTCCACGTCACCGTTGGGCAGGTTGCGCACCCAGCCGCTTACCCCCAATTTGCGAGCCTCGTCCCGAGTGGCAGCCCGAAAAAAAACCCCCTGCACCCGGCCCTCAATAGTAACATGGGCCCGCAGCCTATCCTGACTCATGCCTTCCTCCCCACCAAATTTTCGAAGCCGGCCTCATGCAAAATGGTCAGGCCCAACTCCCTGGCCTTGGCATATTTACTGCCCGGCTCCTGTCCCACCACCACGTAATCGGTCTTGGCCGACACCGAACTGGCGACCTTGCCTCCCAGGGCCGTCACCAGCGACTTGGCTTCCTCCCGGGAAAATTTTTGCAGACCTCCAGTAAAGACAAAGGTTTTTCCGGCCAATAGAGTGACTTGTGACTTTTCGAGATCCTGAAGTTGTATGCCGGCTGCCAGCAGTTTCTGCAACAGAATCCGGTTCTTGGAATTTTGGAAAAACTCCCGGATGCTGCCCGCCACCTGGGGACCAACGCCTTCCACTTGGAGAAGTTCGTCTGTGCTAGCCTCCTGCAAGGCGTCCAGGGTCTGGAAATGCTGGGCCAGGACATTGGCGGTAGCCTCTCCCACGTAGCGGATCCCCAAAGCATAGATTAATCGACCCAGCGCTGGGGTCTTGCTTCTCTCTATGGCATCTACGATATTTTGGGCCGACTTTTCCGCAAATCGCTCCAAGGGCACCAGATCCTCCACCTGCAGACGAAAAAGATCGGCCACGTCCTGTACTAAGGCGTTTTCCACCAACTGCTCCACAATTTTTTCGCCCAACCCGTCGATATCCATGGCCCCTTTTCCGGCAAAATGACGGATAGATCGTTTCAATTGGGCCGAACAGTCCGGGTTGGGGCAGCGGGTGACGGCCTCCCCCTGGGGCCGCACCAACGGCGTATCGCACACCGGACATCTGGCCGGCATTTTAAATGGTTGCTCCTGGCCGGTGCGCTTGCTGGTGATGACCTTCACCACCTCGGGGATGACGTCTCCGGCCCGCTGAATCAACACCCAATCCCCTTCTCGCACGTCCTTGCGGGCCACTTCATCTTCGTTGTGCAACGTCGCCCGACTTACGGTGACCCCACCCACTTCCACCGGTTCCATGATGGCCGTCGGTGTTACCGCCCCGGTGCGGCCCACCTGAACGATGATTTTTAATACCCGGGTGGTGGCCTGAGTGGCGGCAAATTTATAGGCCAGGGCCCATCGGGGGCTCCGGGTCTTGAGGCCCAAGCGAGCCTGGAGGTCCAGGGAATTTACTTTAATAACTACCCCGTCGATTTCGTACGGGAGGCCGTGACGCTGCCCCTCTAAACGGTGGTGATAAGTAATGGCCGAGTCAATGCCCGGACACCGGTCGATCAGAGGATTTACCCGCAAACCCCAGGCTTTCAAGGTCTGCAAGGCCTCCCACTGGCTGGCAAACTCTCGCCCCGCCATCTCTCCCACCCCGTAGCAATAAATTTTCAAAGGGCGACTGACTGTTATGACTGGATCAAGCTGTCGCAATGACCCCGCCGCTGCGTTCCGGGGATTGGCGAAGGCCGGTTCCCCCCGGGTCTCCCGGTCGACATTAAGTTTTTTAAATTCTTCCAGCTCGATATAGACTTCACCCCGTACTTCCAGGAAAGCGGGCGCCGGGACTTTTTCCCCCTGTAAAACCAGGGGGATAGTCTTAACAGTCCTGAGATTCTGGGTAACATTTTCCCCTCGGACGCCGTCTCCCCGAGTGGCGCCGATGGTGAGGTGGCCATTTTCATAAACCAGATTAACCGCCACCCCGTCCATTTTGGGTTCCACCACATACTCAAAGCC
The DNA here is from genome assembly GCA_963780995.1 of uncultured delta proteobacterium. Classification (GTDB taxonomy): domain Bacteria; phylum Desulfobacterota; class Desulfobaccia; order Desulfobaccales; family Desulfobaccaceae; genus Desulfobacca. The sequence continues at coordinate 553,793 of CAWAEI010000016.1, read as the reverse complement.
CTCTTCCCGGCGCAAAAACCGCTGCAGCCGCGCCTCGAACTCCCAGGCCTCCTCCTCGCTAAAGGCATTTTCCAGAGATAGCATGGGCTGCCGGTGCTCCACGGTCTCAAACTTATCCGCTGGCCTGCCGCCCACCCGCTGTGTCGGCGAATCAGCTGTTACCAACTCCGGATACTGCTCCTCCAATTGCTCCAACTCCCGGAACAGTCGGTCATATTCCGCATCCGAAACCTCCGGGTCGTCCAGGACATAGTAGCGATGATCGTGATAGTGGATCTGGTCGCGTAATTGGGCCGCTCGTTCCTGGGGTTTAGATTCAATTTCTTGAGAGCTTTTTGAATCCATTTTGGTTGGATTTCCTCAAAATTGTTAAGCTCTTGAAGATCAAACTTGATGATACCTCAAAAATTTATTCTTGTATTTAAATTCCAAGGAATCATCAACCTTTACCAATCCTGATCTAATTAAATGGGCATTAATAAAAGTTTTATTATTGAGATATAAATAAACGGCATCATAATCTTGCGGTAACTTTTCATCTCTACGTAAAAAAACATTATTGCCTTTAATCAATTTCTTAAGAAAATCAACGGCATCGTCACTTTTTTCAGGTATTTCTTTGATCCCCAGCAAACCTATATATTGCCCGTTATCTAAAAGCAGTCTTGAGGAAGATATAACCTCTCGAACTCGGAAAGAGTCTTCTTTCTTTTTGCTGTTCACATCAATTCTTGACCCATACGTCCTTTTTTTCGGATCACTCTTTTTATCAAACCGTATCGGATCGTGAAAGATATATGGCAGCGCCGAAATCCGCTCCCCAAAGTCCCTCCCCCCCTTTTTCTGGTGGATTATCTGAATCTCATACTCAGTAAACAACGCCCCCTGCCGCAGTCCCAATTTCTCCTGAATCACCGGCACAAATTCTTCATTTATCTCATAGCCGACCGAATTCCTCCCCAAACTCCTCGCCGCCAGGCTCGTGGTGCCGCTCCCCAGGAAGGGGTCCAGTACCGTCTCCCCCACGAAGGTGAACATCTTGATCAACCGCCGGGGCAGCTCCTCCGGAAACATGGCCAGGTGTTTGGCCTGTTTTTCACCGGGAAAGGTCCAGTGACCCTGGAAATAGGTGTTCCACTCTGCCGTAGTCATTCGGGATTGCTCTTTGATCTCGGCCAACACCGGCGGCGTCGTCCCCGGCTTTTTAAAGATCAGGATAAACTCATAGTCCAGCTTCAGCATGCCGTTGCGGGGGAAGGGAAACGACCCCATGATGGTGGCCCCGCCGCTGGTGTTGCAGGTGGTGACCTTCTGCCAGATGACCGCTCCCATGTAGTCAAAGCCGATGGTTTCGCAGAATTTAATAATTTCCGTCCGGATCGGCATGATCTTATAGCGCCCGTAATACGCCGCCCGGGCGAACTGGTCACCGATGTTGACGCAGAGGCGGCAGCCGGGGTGCAGCACCCTCCAGCACTCCTGCCAGACCAGGTTCAGATGATTGATATAGTCCTCATACGAATCATGGTAGCCGATCTGCTCCGGGGCGCCGTAGTCCTTTAATTGCCAGTAGGGCGGTGAGGTCACCACCAGGTGCACGGATTCATCCGCCACTTCCTGCATCTCCCGACAGTCGCCGATAATAATCCGGTGTCTGGTCACTTCCGTCGAGTCCCCCGATGTTTAATAAAACAGCCTTCATAGTAAATGTTCTCTTGCCGGAGGTCAAGTTTAAGGTATGATGAAAAAATGGCGAAAAGATTTTTAATCAAGGGCCGGGGCAGCACCGCTCCCCCGCTCCAATTCAACAAGCCCAAATTAGCGAGGGGAAATATGGCCTTAGTAATCCAGGAAGCGCATGATAACATCGGTACCATCACTTTCAATAATTATGACCGGCGCAACGCCTTAAGTAAGGCGTTTATTGGCGAAATAATCCAGGCGATTAGAGAACTGCTGTTCCAGGAGGTACGGGTCTTGGTGCTGCGAGGTCAGCCAGGGGCCAAAGTCTGGTCCGCCGGCCACGACATCAACGAACTGGAGCGGCCGGGGCGTGACCCATTGGGTTACTATGACCCCCTGGAACAGGTCATCCGGACCATCCAGTCCTGCCCAGTGCCGGTCATCGCCATGATTGAGGGTGGCGTCTGGGGTGGCGCCTGCGAATTGGCTTTTATCTGCGACATCCTTATCGGCGCCCCCAACGCCACCTTTACTATCACACCCGCCAAGATCGGCATCCCGTACAACCCCTCGGGAATTTTACACCTCATTAACCTCTGCGGTCTAGGCGCGGCCAAGGAGATGTTTTTCACCGCCCAACCCGTATCCGCCGAACGCGCCCTGCAACTAGGCATCCTCAACCACGTGGTGCCTCCCGAAGATCTTGAAAGTTTCACCTATGAACTGGCCCGCGCCATCACGCAAAACTCCCCTCTGAGCATCTCGGTCATGAAAGAGCAACTCCACATCCTCTCCAACGCCTTGCCCATCAGCGCCGAAACCTTCGAGCGCATCCAGGGCCTGCGCCGCCTGGTCTGGGACAGCGAGGACTACATCGAAGGCAAGCAAGCCTTTTTAGAAAAACGGTCGCCAGTGTTTAAGGGGAAATAGGGGAACAGGGAACGAATAATCATATACTCGGATGGAGTCTACTAATCTTTGAGGAGTTAAAAATCATCAGGGCGGCCCCAACTTCGACCGCCCCGTTTAAAATATTCCGTAATTGTCACTTTTCGATTGTCACTGCCAGCTAATCGCTGCTAGCCGATGGCTAATTGTTACCCGGCAAACGGATCGGCCAGCATTATAGTCTCCTCCCGGTCTGGACCCACCGAGACGATCTGGATGGGCACTCCCGAAAGTTCTGCCATTTTTTTCAGATAGTTTTGCGCGGCAATTGGCAAGTCTTGCAAGGTACGGACCTTGGTGATGTCTTCCTGCCACCCTGGAAATTCTTCATAGATGGGGGTGCACTTTTCCAAGGCGGAGAGTGAGGCCGGCGGCACGGTGAGGCGCTCGCCCGCCAGGTCATAGGCCACGCAGATCTTGATGGGGTTCAGGCCGGTCATCACGTCCAGCTTGGTGATCGCCAAGCCGGTAAGGCCGTTGAGGCGGGCCGAATCCCTTAGAACTACCATGTCCAACCAGCCGGTGCGCCGTTTTCGGCCGGTGGTGGCCCCAAATTCCGCGCCCTGCACCTGCATATGCTCCCCGTCGGCATCCAGGGCTTCCGTGATGAAGGGACCGCCCCCCACCCGGGTGGTGTAGGCTTTGGAAATGCCCACGACCCGCTGCAGACGGTTGGGCCCGATGCCGGCCCCAGTACAGGCGCCGCCGGCCACCGGGTTGGATGAGGTCACAAAGGGATAGGTGCCGTGGTCGATATCCAAATGCGTGCCCTGGGCCCCTTCAAACAGAATATTTTTCCCCCGCCGGATGGTTTCATCCAGCAATAACGAGACATTTCCCACTAAAGGCTTGAGATACTCTCCCATCTCCCGGTAGTGCTCATAAACCTCAGTGGCATCCAAAGGTTTATCGTCCAAAAACTTTTCCAGGATAAAATTCTTTTCCTTCAGGTTTTGCTCCACTTTGGCCTTCAGGGTGGCCGGGTCAATCAGGTCCACCACCCGCACACCGCAGCGAGACGCCTTGTCTTCGTAACAGGGGCCGATGCCTCGACCGGTAGTGCCAATCTTGCCGTCGCCTTTGGCCCGCTCCCGGGCCAAATCCAGGCGTTGGTGGTAAGGCATAATGATGTGGGCCTTTTCGCTGAGCACGAGTTTGTCGGGGCCGATCTTAATCCCCTGGGCTTGCAGGCGGTCGATCTCCATGATCAATACTTCCGGGTCCACCACCACGCCGTTGCCGATCAGACACCTCTTCCCGGCATGTAAAATCCCCGAAGGAATGAGGTGAAAGATAAATTTTTGACCCTTCACCACCAAGGTGTGACCGGCGTTGTTGCCGCCTTGATAGCGCACCACCAACTCCGCGTGTTCCGTGAGCAGATCCACGATCTTGCCCTTGCCCTCATCTCCCCATTGGGTCCCAACTACCACGACATTGGCCACTGCCGGCACCTCCTTAAAAGAAACCAACTTTATTTAAATCATTTCAAGCCGTTTGTCAACTCACCCGTAACCTTCTGTGGGCAAATCCTGCCCTACCCTCTCCCGCCACCCTCTTTTTCCTTGCCAAGCATAGCTCTCTTAGTTATTTTTAAAAGGCTTTCAGCTATCAGCTTTTAGTAACTACAAAGAATTATAGCCGTTGCTAAATAAATATCTTATTTTTCTCTCACCTTGATACTTAAAAAATGAGTTCCATCACCGACTTCATCCAGTTCAGCTTTGCCGGTCTCACCAGTGGCGCCATTTACGCTCTGGTGGCCCTGGGCTTCGGCGTGGTCCACAACACTATGGGTATTGTCAATTTTACCCAGGTGGATTTTGTCTCCCTTGGGGGCATGCTCCTGTATAGCGCTCTTTTTGCCGCCGGCTTGCCCATGTTGCCAGCTCTGGCTGCAGCCATCCTGGGCGTTACTTTAGTCGCCTTGGCCGTGGAGTGGTTCAGCCTGCGCCCCTCCCGCTCCCAAAATACCCTGGTCCTCATTTTCCTGACCATAGGCGTCTCCATCATCCTGCGTGGCCTCATGAAACTTGTCTGGGGGAAAAACCGGTTGGCCGTACCGCCCCTGACCGGAGAGGAGTCAGTGCGGCTCTTTGGCGCCGCCATTCTCCCCCAAACCCTCTGGATTCTGTTTTTAACCGCCCTGGCCATTTTTGTTCTGGTGCTCTTTTTTCGCCACACCACCATGGGTCTGGCCATGCGGGCCGTGCATAGCAATCCCGTCGCCGCAGCCATTGTCGGCTTGCGAGTCACCCGGGTGAAGGCTATGAGCTTCGCTTTGGCCGGCGCTCTGGGAGGGCTGGCCGGCTGCCTGGTGACCCCCATCACCACGTTGAGTTATGACGTGGGCGTCCTCCTGGGCCTCAAGGGCTTTGCCGCCGCCATCCTGGGGGGCTTCGGCTCCTTTCCGGGCGCCATCCTGGGCGGTCTCTCCCTGGGCCTCCTGGAAAGCCTCAGCGCCGCTTACCTCAGCAGCGCTTACAAAGACGTCATCGCCTTCGTAGTCCTCCTTTTGGTGCTCTTTGTCCGGCCCAAAGGGTTATTGGGAAATGCTTGATTCGTAATGCTATTTGAGCTTAGGTGGACAATGCCCTCCTCAGAATTCTTTAACCTCCGTTACACTTATGGCGGGCGGCGTCCCCAATCACTGTATTTTCACAATATCTTTGGCAACAAGAATATCTTAGTAGCATGCTCAGGCTAAAATGGGTAAGGAAAGCTTATCGGTTCCCTCAAGAAAAACGAAAATACTTGAATATGGCTATAAGGACTATCAGTTACTACCATAACTTATCAAATTGATATGAAAAACAACCATCCCAAAGCGAAAGCCTCGACCAGCTCCGCCCCCATCCTCATGGGCAACGAAGCCATTGCCCGGGGCCTCGTCGAGGCCGGCTGCACCCTGGCCGCTTCCTACCCCGGCACCCCCGCCTCCGAAATTCTTGGTGCCGTGGTGACTTTTGCCCGGGAAACCGGCGTCGAGCTCCACGCCGAATGGTCCCTCAACGAAAAGGTGGCCTACGAAGTCGCCCTGGGGCACAGCTATACCGGCCAGCGCGCCGCTGTCGCCATGAAGCAGGTGGGACTGAATGTCGCCGCCGATCCCTTTCTGCGCTCCGCCTATCTCGGAGTTAAAGGCGGCCTTTTGGTCATCGTCGCCGATGACCCCGGACCTCACAGCTCCCAGACCGAACAGGACAGCCGGTTTTTCGCCATGTTCGGCAAAATCCCGGTCCTGGATCCGGCCAGTCCCCGCCAGGCCAAAGAATTGGTGGTCCCGGCTTACGAGCTCTCGGAAAAATTCGAACTGCCGGTGCTGCTCCGGCCCACCACCCGGGTCTGTCACGCCCGCCAGCCGGTGCCCTGCCACCTGCCGAAACTTTTAAACCGCCCGACTGCCTTTGAGAAGAATCCGGCTCGTTGGTGCGCCACCCCCCAATTTCTCAGGGAATTGCACCGGGACCTCAATGACAAAATCGCCCGGATCGCCCGGGAACCGGATTTCCTCCCCGCTCTCTCTCCGGGTGACGGCTCCTTCCCTCGAACCGTCGTTATCTCTACCGGCGTGGCCTGGGCCCACACCTGGGACTGGCTGGCCGAATTAGGGTTATTGGGAAAAATCGACTTCTACCAGGTCCGTCATGCCCTACCCTCTCTCCCCGGACTTCATCGAGCACGTCAATTCCACCTATCAGCAGATCCTGGTCCTCGAAGAAACCTCTCCGGTAATCGAACTCCAACTGGCCAACCGGCACATCCAGGGCCGCCTCAACTCTGCTGTCCCTAATTACGGCGAGCTCACTCCGGACATCATCCGGAAGACACTGGGAACCTTCCTGGATCTTCCCCCTCTCTCCGCCCCTGCTTCCACCGGAGCCGGCCCCCGCCCCACCCTCTGTGCTGGCTGCGGCCACCGGGCCGCCTTTTATGCCATTCATGAGACCTTCCCGGACGGCATTTTCCCCGGCGACATCGGCTGCTACACCCTGGGGATAAACCTGGGGGCCGTGGACACGGTGCACTGTATGGGGGCCGGGATAAGCCAAGCCGCAGGTTTCTACCAGGCTTTTCGCCTCGGCGGCCGGGATAACCCCCCCATTGTCGCCACCATCGGCGATTCCACCTTCTTCCATGCCGGTATTCCGGCCCTGATTAACGCCGTGGTGCAGCAGGCCCGCTTTATTGTAGTCATCCTGGACAACGCCACCACCGCCATGACCGGCCACCAACCGGTGCCCCACCTCGGCCTCACCGCCTGGGGCGAACCCACGCCGGCCATCCCTTTGGAGAATCTTATCCAAGCTTGCGGTGTCAATTTTCTGGAAATCTGCGATCCTTACCTGCTGCCCAAATTCCGAGAACTACTCCGTCAGGCCACCCAGCACACCATTGCCCCCCAGGGTGGCATAGCCGTAATTATCGCCCGTCACCCCTGCCTGTTGAACAGAGCTGCGGCCCAGCAGAGCAGCAACCCCACTTCCCCGTGGAAGTCACCGAGGCCTGCATAGCCTGCCACCACTGCCTGAAAAACTTTGAGTGCCCAGCTCTGTTGGCCGACCCTATCACCGGCCAAGTGCAGGTGGACCCGGTCCTCTGCGTCGGCTGCGGCGTCTGTGTCCAGGTCTGCCCTGCCGGAGCCATTGCCGCGGTCAGTGAGTAGTAGTTTCGTTTTTGACTAATTGTTATTGTTCTGAAAACTGGAAACCGTCTTTTATGAAACAACAGCTCATCATCAGTGGCCGGGGCGGCCAGGGGGTGCTCACCCTCACCCGACTCCTGGCCCAGGCTGCCGCCGCCCACGGTCTGGAGGTCATCTCCTCCGAAACCCACGGTATGGCCCAACGGGGCGGCGCCGTCATCTCCATGCTCAAGGTCGGTCCCTTCCAGGGCCCCTTGATTGCCGCCGGTCAGGCCGATTTGGGACTGTTTCTCCAGGCCGCCAACCTTCCTGTCCATGGTTTTTACCTCAAAACCGACGCCGCCGTCTTTGTGAACACCCCGGTCCCTGGAGATTATTTCTCCCTGGATGCCCGACAACTGGCCGCCACCCTCGGTTTATCACCGGTGAGTGCCAATCTCATCCTCTTGGGTTTTACCGCCGCCTCCGGTAAACTGTTTTGCCCCCACCAACCCCTCGCCTCGCTCCTCCGCGAGACTGCCGTCAATCCGGTTTCGGGAGGCCAACCTGAAAGCTTTTCAGGCCGGGGTCCAGGCCGCCTCGCCATGAAACTTGAGGTTTCTCTTCCAGCTTTTGTGCGACGCCACCACACCGGCCTTACCATCAGTCTGCTGACTATCCTTTTGGCCCTGACCCCTCTCTATCTGGCCAACCCCTATAAGCTGGGCCTCTTAAACCTCATCGGCCTCAATGTCATCGTGGTGCTGGGGCTCAACCTCTTTATCGGGTTTGCCGGCCAGATCTCCCTGGGACATGCCGCCTTCTTCGGATTGGGGGCCTATGGCTCCGCCATTCTAACGGCCACTTATCAGGTGCCGCCCTGGCCTGCCCTGATTGTCACTGCCCTGGCCGTGGCTCTGGTGGCTTTGATCATCGGGGTTCCCACCCTGCGGTTACACGGCCACTATCTGGCCATGGCCACCCTGGGTTTTAATTATGTGGTCCATATTATTCTGGTGCAATGGGACAGCCTTACCGGCGGTCCCAGCGGCCTCTCCGGTGTCCCCCCCTTGACCTTCTTGGGATTACCGATAAACAACGACCTGCGGTTTCATTATCTGGTCTGGAGTATCGCCCTGATTGCTTTGACCCTGTGTTTGAACCTGGTGCGCTCCGGCACCGGCCGGGGTCTGGCCGCCCTGGCCCAGGACGAGGTGGCCGCCGCCTGTCTGGGAGTGGACGTGAAACGTGACAAAGTAAAAATCTTAGTGCTCTCCGCCGTCTTTGCCTCCATCGCTGGCAGCCTCTTCGCCCACTATTTCGGCTATGTCAACCCCGACGCCTTCAGTGTCTTCAAATCCGTGGACTTGGTTATCATGGTGGTGGTGGGCGGTCTGGGCTCCATCTGGGGCACCCTCTTTGGCGTGGCCCTGATCACCTTGCTGCCCCATTATTTGGAATTCCTGGCAGCCTACTTCGACCTTATTCATGGGGCCATTCTGGTGCTGATTCTGCTCTTTCTGCCCCAGGGATTTATCACTGGCCTGGTGGACCTAATGCGTCTGCGCCTGGCCCGGCGTCGACTGGAGCAGGCAAAGAATTCAGAGGAGTCTTTGTTTTCTCGAAATTCAAAACTCGAAACTCGAAACTGACAGCATGCTTAATTCCTCTGAGCCCATACTCCTACAAATCTCCAGTCTGACCAAACACTTTGGGGGACTCCCGGCCCTGGCTGCGGTCAGTTTTATCATTGCCCCAGGCAGGATCACCGCTCTCATCGGCCCCAACGGCGCCGGCAAGACCACCCTGATCAACTGCCTTTCCGGGGTTATCCGGCCCGATTGGGGCGCTATCCTGTTTCAGGAGATGGATATCGCCGGACTGCCGGCCCACCGCCTGGCCCGGCTGGGGATAACCCGCACTTTCCAGAATGTGCGCCTGTTCCCCCGTCTCTCGGTATTGGACAACGTCCTGTGCGGTCTTACCGCCCAAGCCGGCAATTCTTTCTGCCAAGCCATGCTGCGGACTCCCGGCCTGCGCCATCGGGAGCGCAAGCTTAAATTGATGGCTTTGGAGGCCCTGGACATGTTTCACCTGACGGATAAAGCCGACCTGCCGGCCGTAGCCCTCCCGTATGGTGATAAAAAACGCCTGGAAATGGCCCGGGCCTTCGTCTCCCACCCCGTTCTCACCCTGCTTGACGAGCCCGTGGCCGGTCTCAATCCCGATGAAACCGCCCAGATCGCCGCTCTCATCCGGCAACTCCGCCTGGCCGGCCAAACCATCCTGCTGGTAGAGCACGATATGGACTTGGTCATGTCCCTCTCCGACCATGTTGTGGTCTTGGACAGCGGCCGCCGCATCGCTCAAGGCTCCCCTGAAGCCGTGCGCCGCAATCCCCTGGTCCTGGAAGCCTACCTGGGCCAGACCAGCCGGACTGCTTAGATTTTTCCCCGGCCTCTACACCCTGCTTTTTTCCCTCTTCCCTTTTCCCTTTTCCTCGTATAAAAAATATTCCATGTTCACCAAAACGCCGCCCCTCCTGCAGATCAAAGATCTCACGGTGCATTACGGTCCGGCCCAGGCCCTGTTCGGCCTGGATCTTGCCTTGTCGCCGGGTGAGACCGTGGCCCTGGTGGGCGCTAACGGGGCCGGCAAAACGAGCCTCCTCAAAGCCATCATGGGCCTCAGTCCCCCCTCCGGCGGCCGGATATACCTGGACGGCCGGGACGTCACCGGCGCCGCGCCCGCGGCTATGGCTGTTTGGGGCGTGGCCTTGTGCCCCGAGGGCCGGGAGATGTTCGGCGACCTCACCGTTCGGGAAAATCTGGAACTGGGCCTCCTGGCCTTGCGGGTCAGCCGGACCGATAAAACCCACCGTCTGGACGAAGTTTACGCCCGTTTTCCTAAACTGCGGGAACGCCGGCATCAGCCTACGGGCACCCTTTCGGGCGGAGAGCAACAAATGGTGGCCATGGGCCGGGCCCTGATGGCCAAGCCCCGCCTCCTGCTTCTGGACGAGCCCAGCCTGGGTCTGGCCCCCTTGATCACCGACGAAATTTTCGACATCATCCACCAGTTATCCCGTTCTGGAGTCACCATCCTGTTGGTGGAACAGAATGCGGCCCGGGCTTTGACGGCGTCGACCTCCGCCTACCTACTGGCCAACGGCCGTATCGTCGGTCAGGGCGCCAGCGAGCAGCTCCTGGTGGACCCCGAACTGCGACGCGCCTTTTTAGGCGCCGCTTCCGGCCACAACCCGGCCGCCTCGCGCCTGGGCGCTGCCGGTCTCACCAATATCAGACTGGAGAAACCCCTTATGACCCGAACCTTCATGCCCTATCTCAAGACTGTGGCGGAACTGGCCGCCCACCAGCTCCAGGGGCTGCAATGGACTGTACGCCACGCCTACGAAGGCTCCAGCTTCTACCGAGCCAAGCTGGACGAGGCCGGTATCACCCCGGATGATATCACCTCCCTGGATGACCTGAGGAAGCTGCCGTTTGCCACTGGGGAAGAGCTCAGAGACGGCTATCCCTTTCCCTTCCGGTCCGTCCCGTTCGAACAGATTGTCCGTATCCACGCCTCCAGCGGCACCACCGGCAAACGCAAAATCCTGTGCTACACGCAAAAAGATATTGACGACTGGAAGCACTTCTTCGCCCGGAGCTATGAGATGGCCGGTGTCACCCCTCTGGACCGGGTGCAGATCGCCGTGGGCTACGGCGTCTGGACCGCGGGGACCGGCTTTCAGCTCGGCTGCGAGCAGTTAGGCGCCATAGCCGTGCCCATCGGCCCCGGCAACATCGATCTCCAGTGCGAGTTTTTAGTTGATCTGCAATCCACCGTGCTGTGCTGCACCGCCTCCATGGCCCTGCTCATGGCCGAAGAAATCCATCGCCGGGGTCTGGCCGACAAGATCAGCCTGCGCAAGATCATTTATGGCTCCGAACGCTCCTCGGTGGCCATGCGGAAAAAGATCTCGGAACTCTGCGGCGGCGTTGAACTTTTCGACATCCCCGGTCTGACCGAACTCTATGGCCCGGGCACCGGTATCGAGTGCTCCCACCACGAATGCATCCACTACTGGGCCGACTACTATATCCTGGAAATAGTGGACCCCGAAACCCTCCAGCCTCTCCCCGACGGCGACTGGGGTGAAATGGTAGTCACCACCCTGTCCAAGGAGGCCGCCCCCCTCATCCGCTACCGCACCCGGGACATTACCCGCATCATTCCCGGCCCCTGCACCTGCGGCAGCCTCCTGCCCCGCCACTCCCGCATCCGGGGCCGCAGCGACGACATGTTCAAATTCAGGGGGGTTAATATCTACCCCTCGGGCATCGACCGCCTCCTCTCCGAGATCCCGGGCCTAGGTTCCGAATACCAGGTCCTTCTCAGCCGGGACGCTCACGGTCGGGACCACCTGCTGCTGAGAGTGGAACGGGGCGAAGGCGTGGAGCCCCAGCGGGGCGACGAACTCGGCCGGGAGATCATCTACACCATCAAACACAAACTCATGGTCTCTGCCAGCGTCGATATCGTGGACTACGGCACCCTCCCCCGTTCCGAACGCAAAAGTAAACGGGTCTTCGACGAGCGCCTGGTTGGCCCTGTGGTTGAGGGGGTAGCTGAAAGCAATGGTTGATGCAGCTCTCGCCCTGAGCCGCTCCGGAGCGGTGGCCAAGCGAAGCTTGGTGCAGAAGTCTAGGTTCCCAAGTACAACTTGGGAACCAGAACATAAGATTGCCGAAGGCGGGAGGCGCGGCGCTTTCCCGACCTAGATTTACAGAGTCGTTGCCATGTACAACAACATCCTGGCCGCAGTAAATGAGTACAGCAACTCCGAAATGGCGGCCCGCTACGCCATCCATCTAGCAGGGGCCTGCAGCGCCAGGTTGACCCTGATGTTTGTGGCCGGGTCGCAGGTCGGGCTTGGGGAGATCCGGCCGGCCGAGAGCGGCGCTGGAGCGTCTCTTTCTGGAGGCCGGCGCCAATCAGGTGGAAGTGGAGAGCCTCATCCAAAAAGGCGACCCCTTGCGGCAGATCAGCACCGTGGTCCGGGAAAAAGCCATGGATCTGGTCTTCAGCGCCACCCGTCGGGACAAGACGTCAACCGCCGCTATTTTGCCCGGACCCTGTCCCGGCAACTCATGCTCCGGTTGCCCTGTTCGGTGGCCCTGGTCCGGGTGGTGCACCCCGGCAAGTTTTTCCCCCAAAAGATCCTGGTCCCCTTTCGGGGCCGCCCGGCTCTCCAGGACGAAAAGGCCTTTTTCGTGGCCAAGGTTAGCCGCGGCCTTCGGGGCCCGGGTGACCCTGTTTCATGCCCCCGAATCCCTGGCCGGATTTTTCCGGGGCAGCATCCCGATATCGCCGCAGGCGCCGATGCCGCCGGAGATCGAGCAGTTTAACCAATACCTGGAAGAACTCCACATCCCTTCCCAAAAGCGACTGGGTTATGGTCCTCCCGGCCGGGCCATCACCGAGGCAGCCGCCATTCACCATGATGATCTGATCATCATGGGGGCCAGCGAAAGAGGGTCTGTGGGAAAGCCTCATCGGCGGCAATCCCGTGGAACAGGTCTTGCGGGAGACTCCCTGCAATCTCATTATCCTATTGGCCTGCCGGCCGCGACCATGAATATCCCCGCCCTCTCTCCGGCAGAAGTCTTTCGGACGATGCTGACCTCGGCCGACGGCCTCTCCCAGGCCGAAGCCGAAAAACGCCGGCAGGAATATGGACCCAATGAAATCACCGAACGCCGCCGGGTTCCCCTGTACCGCCGTTTCCTGGCCCAGTTCAGCCATTTCCTGGCCGTGCTGCTCTGGCTCGCCGCGGCCCTGTGCTTTCTCTCCGATTATCTCCGCCCCGGCGAGGGGCTGCTGTCCTTAGGGCCTGGCCATCGTCGCGGTCATCTTCATTAATGCCTTCTTTCACTTTCATTCAGGAATACCGGGCCGAAAAGGCCGTGGCAGCCCTCAAGGCCCTCCTACCTTTCCAGGTAAAGGTTCTCCGGGCCGGACGCCAACTCCAGATCCCGGCTCGGGAGGTGGTCCCCGGAGATTTGGTGCTCCTGGAGGCCGGCGACAAGGTCCCCGCGGACGGCCGCCTGGTGGAAGCACATCTCCTGGCGGTCAACAATGCCCCCCTCACCGGAGAATCCGACCTGAAGTCCCGCACCGCCGAAGCCTTTGCCGGAGACTATCTGGACAGCCCCAACCTGGTCTTTGCCGGCACCTTGATCGTGAACGGCTCCGGGCTGGCCGTGGCTCTGGCCACCGGTATGGCCACGGAATTCGGCAAAATCGCCCACCTCACCAGCGGCGTGGAACCCGGCTTTAGCCCTTTGCAGCGGGAAATCCAGCGGGTTACCCGAATCGTGGCGGTCATCGCCGTCACTCTGGGACTGGGCTTTTTTGCCCTGGGCTTTCTCATCGGCCGGGGCTTCTGGACCAACTTTCTCTTTGCCATCGGCATCATCATCGCCAACGTGCCCGAAGGACTGCTCCCCACCGTCACCCTATCCCTGGCCATGGGGTCCCAACGCATGGCCAAAAGACAGGCCCTCATCAAAAACCTGAACTCAGTGGAGACCCTGGGTTCGGTGACGGTGATCTGCTCCGATAAGACCGGCACCCTGACCCAGAACCGCATGGCGGTCAGCCGCCTCTGGGTGCCCGAAACCGCTTCGCCGGACGCGGCCGGGCTGGCCCGGATCAGGCTCCTGACCATCGCCGGGCTCTGTAACAATGCCCGCTTCGATCAGGGCAACTACTTCGGCGACCCCACCGAAACGGCCCTGCTGCAAGCCGCCCGAGAAGGCGGGGACATCCAGGGCGAACGCCTGACCGAGATCCCGTTTGATTCCGATCGCAAGCGCATGACCACGGTGAACCGGGTGGGCGGCGACACCCTGGTACTCACCAAGGGCGCCCTGGAGACCGTCCTCCCTCTCTGCCGCCAGGTGCTGCGGGACGGCCAGGAGGTCTCCCTGGACGAGGTCCAGCGGGAAAAAATCCAGGCAGCCTATGGTACCTTGACGGATGCAGGTCTACGGGTCATGGCCTTCGCGTTTCGAAAAGCCACCCCTCACCCTGAGCCTCTCCTCTTTAGGGGAGAGGGGAAATTACCGGATAGAGCTTCCGGCAATGGGGGGAATAAGGCTTTTAGCAGGGAGGCTGGAACGGACTTGGGGTCTCACCCTGCCGCAGCCGGGTTTGACTGGGAGCAGGACCTGATCTTCACCGGCCTGGCCGGGCTGGAGGACCCACCCCGTCCCGAAGTCGCCCAAGCCATCGGCAAATGCCGGGAAGCCGGGATCCGGGTCCTCATGCTCACCGGCGATGCCGGCCGAACCGCCGTGGCCATTGCCCGGCAGATCGGGCTGACGAACGATGCCCCCCAAGTGGTGGAGGGCCCGGTCCTGGAAACCCTGTCCGACCAGGACCTGCGGGCCAAACTCGACTCCGGCCAGGACTTAGTCTTTGCCCGCTTGACTCCCCGCCACAAGATGCGCTTGGTCTCCCTCCTAAAAGAGGCCGGTGAGACCGTGGCCGTCACCGGCGACGGCGTCAACGACGCCCCGGCCTTGAAAAAGGCGGACATCGGCATCGCCATGGGGCTTATCGGCACCGACGTGGCCCGGGAGGCCGCGGACATGGTGCTTCTGGACGACAACTTCGCCACCATTGTCAACGCGGTGGAGGAAGGCCGGGGGGTCTTTGACAACATCCGGAAGTTTATCAGCTATATCTTCGCTTCCAATATCCCCGAGATTGTCCCTTACATCGCCTTTGTGCTTTTCAATATTCCGCTGCCCCTCACCATTATGCAGATCCTGGCCGTGGACCTGGGGACCGACATGCTGCCGGCCCTGGCCCTGGGCGCGGAACCGCCGTCCCCCGGGGTCATGCAGCAACCGCCCCGGGGACGGGAGGAAAAGCTCTTGAACCTGAAAATCCTGACCCGGGCCTATCTCTTTCTGGGCCCCATCGAGGCCGCGGCCGGGCTGTTCGGCTTCTTTTACGTTCTTTACCTGGGAGGCTGGGTGTATGGTCAAACCCTGGCGGCCAGCGCGCCTCTCTACCTCCAGGCCACCACCGCCTGCCTAGCCGGCATCATTGTCACCCAGATGGCCAATGTCTTTGCCTGCCGCTCGTTTACCGAATCGGTCTTCCGCCTGGGCCTTTTCTCCAACCGCCTCATCCTCTGGGGGATCGGCTCCGAAATTCTCCTGGCCCTTTTCATCGTATATCACTCCTGGGGCCAGAGGATTTTCGGCACCGCTTCACTGCCGCTCAACATTTGGCTGGCCCTCGTTCCCTTTGCCGTCGCCCTCCTGCTGGCGGAAGAATTACGCAAAGTCGTAGCGACCAAGATCTCGCCCCGGTAATCAGGCAAGTGAAGACCTAAAAAGGGGCCGGGAAACCCGGCCCCTACAGGGCAAGAACTCTTGAAAACAGGTATAGATGAGATCACCGGCGTTCCAGGGCTTCACGGTTCCACTTCGCCCTTTTTGCCGCCGCCTCATAGGTACTCTGTAAAAATCCCATAAGCGTCTCATCCGGAGACAGCGCGGTGCGCACCGCCTCGTAGGGCAGGATAAATTCCCCAAAGTCCTTGTGGTAATAAGCCTCGACTGGCCAGACCGGGTATTCTTTAAAGCCCTCGGGTTCCGGATAGGCGTAGGCATAGTAGGCCGGCTCGCCCAGGCCCGCTCCGGGCCAGAAGCCGCAACTGCTCACCTCGTGGGAGTAGGCCTCCACCATGACGAACCGGGCCACGTTGGGCACTCCGGGATGCTCCGGGGCCGGGCGCCCGGAAAAGCGGGTCACCGCCAGATCAAAGGCTCCCCAGAAGAAATGCACCGGGCTGACCTTGCCCAGAAACCGGGCCCGGAATTCTTGGAGCACCCGGTCCGATTGTACCAACACCCTCCAGAACCGCTCGGACAGACTTCCGGATCGTAGGAGGCATGTTGGGTGTCCCGTTCAAAGGGAATGCGCTCCGGTACCTCCACCGGCGTCGTCCAGATGTGGACCTCTATCCCCAAAGACCGTAAAGCGGCCATGGTCTCCCCATAGAAAGCCGCCACCGATAAGCCTTGGAGGGGCACAGCCAGCTTACTCCCCCAGTCGGTGCTGATCTGCAGTTCGTGGTCCAGAAAATCAAAATCCATCTGAAAAATGCGGGAATTATAGGGCATCGGCGAGGTTGTCAGACCCCGGGCCGTCAGATACAAGGGCACCTGCCACCAGTGGTTGACCATGGGGGCCAGGGCCAGTCTGATCTTGCCGATGATCTGCGACCACATATGGATGGTGACACAGGTCTCCTGCCAGTCCTGCCAAGGCAACGCCGGCCACAACTCATTTTGAATATGCTGCTTTTCACTCATGGCGCCTCCTTCCCTGCTGCTTTTTCCCACGATGATTAAATCATAGCTTATTAGAATATATTTATTTATATTTTTCAATCATTCTATAATAAGTAAGAAGCCAGCAGATGGGTGAGTTGTGTTCATTGTAAACAAGGCAACGGACGGGAAAATCCGATGGCAGTCAAGCTCCGTTGTGATTTTTAAACATGATGACTTTTGGCAACGACTATAGTTGACTAAATTCAAGGTAATAACTTTTGATCACCAGGGTTTAGCCTGGTCAAGGTCCATTGGGCTATGTTATCGTCTCCAGCAATTTACCCTGACCCACATTAACCAGCATAAAGAAACACCGGTGTGGCGACAATAAGCAACGCCGCCAGGATCAGGAAGGAAGGGAAATAATCCAACCGGGCGATTAACAGGCCGGCCAGTATGGGTCCGGAGGCATGGCCGATGTCGAAGATGGTGCCGAAGGTGCCCATGGCCGTGCCGAAGTGCTTTTCCTGGCAGATGTCCGCCACCAGGGCCGCGGCCGAGGAGGTGACCAGGGCCTCTCCCAGTCCAAACACCGTGGCCGTGATCAGGAGCATAAAAGTTTCGAAGCAAGAGGATAGCCGCAAAGGAAAAGGCGCAGAGCACCATGCCAAGAGCCACCAGGGGTGTGCGGCCGTATCGGTCTGAAGTTTTCCCCATGATGGGTTTGGCGAGAATGGTCACCAGGACCTGGACCCCCCAGAGAAGACCGGCCTGAAACTCATTGAGTCCGGCCACCTTCACCGCATAGATGGGCAAAAATGCCTCCAGGGCCCCCACCGTCAGATTCTGCAGGCCCTCCATGGATGACGTTACCACCACCCGCCGGTCGCTGATGACTTCCTTGATGCCGGCCAAGAAGCGGTGCAGCGATTCTTGGAGCCCACGCCCAGAGGCCTGGGGCGCTTCCCGCTTCAGGGCGGTCAGGGCCAGCAAGAGGGCCAGGACCCCGGCGGCGCCGCTCACCAGATAGATGGTCTGAAAGTTTGTGAGCGTGAGGGTGTGGCATACACCGAACTGGTAGAGCAGATAGCCGCCCACCGGCGCCCCCACGAGGTTGCCGATGATGGTCACCGAAGAAAACCAGGACAGCAGCAGCTCAGGATAATATTCCCTCCGCCCCCTGAGGCGCGGCGTGGAAACTTCCGCCTTGTTTGGGTAAACCCAACCCTCCATAAAAAGGGCTCACTTTTTTAGAGCCCTTTTCCCTTTTTCCCCCTACCCTTCCCGTTCTCTGATTATTGTGACATTTGTCCCATCTGTTCTGCTCCTCCTCTCCCCTCTCTGGTATAAGCAGATATCAGATAACATCGTCTATGTTTTAGCTGACAGCTGCATGCTGACCGCTGGCAGCCCATAACCACTGACCACTGGCCCCTAACCACAAAGGAGTTCCACATGCAAGCCACAGTCATCCAATCTTCCTGCCACCAGACCTATCTGGCGACGCTCAACCGAATGTTGGAATTAGCCATGCAAACCGCCGAAGCCGCCAGCACCGAGGGCAACCATAAGATTGTCCTCCAGGCCGTCCGTGAGGTCACCCGCATCATCACTTTGATGACCAAAATGGATTGCACCTCGGAGGCAAAATCAAAAACGCCGGCAGCCCCGGTTCTGACCGCAATCCCTCCCCTCGCCACCGGGAACTCGAAAACCGCTGCGGGGCTCGATGACCTGACCCAGGACGTGCTCAAAGAGATTTTCCCCAGCCTGGTGCAGCAACCAGCCGCCCAACCCAAAACTAAAAACTGGAAAAACATCTTTTCTAAAAGTGGGAAAAAGGCGGGAAATTACCGGGAAAAACATCCCTAATGAAGGATATAGTTTAGTAATTTCAATGTCATAGCTAATGATAAAAAATGGCGAGAAAATTCTCAAAATATGCATAGCCAGGGCCTGGTTTGGTCAAGGATTACATGCCGGTTTACCGGGACCCGCCTTAACCAACACGAGAAAAATCGGCGTGGCAACAATCAGCAAGGCCGCCAGGATCAGAAAAGCAGGCAGATAATCGAACCGGGCAATTAAGAGGCCGGCCAGGATTGGTCCGGAGGCATGGCCGATGTCGAAGATGGTGCCGAAGGTGCCCATGGCGGTGCCGAAGTGTTTCTCCTGGCAGATGTCCGCCACCAGGGCGGCCGCCGAGGAGGTGACCAGGGCCTCTCCCAGACCAAATACCATGGCTGTAATCAGGAGCAGATAAAAGTTCCGGAGCAGCGGGATGGCCGCGAACGACACGGCGCACAGCACCATGCCGATAGCGACCAGGGGTTTACGGCCGTACCTGTCTGAAGTTTTCCCCATGATGGGCTTGGCGAGAATGGTCACCAGGACCTGCACCCCCCAGAGGAGACCGGCCTGAAACTCATTGAGTCCGGCCACCTTCACCGCATAGATGGGCAAAAATGCCTCCAGTGCCCCCACCGTCAGATTCTGCAGGCCCTCCATGGATGACGTTACCACCACCCGCCGGTCGCTGATGACTTCCTTGATGCCGGCCAAGAAGCGGTGCAGCGATTCTTGGAGCCCACGCCCAGAGGCCGGGGGCGCCTCCCGCTTCAGGACCGTCAGGGCCAGCAAGAGGGCCAGGACCCCGGCGGCGCCGCTCACCAGATAGATGGTCTGAAAGTTCGTGAGCGTCAGGGTGTGGCCCACGGCGAACTGGTAGAGTAAATAGCCCCCCACCGGCGCCCCCACCAGGTTGCCGATGATGGTCACCGATGAGAACCAGGACAGCAACTCGCCTTTCCGGTCACCGGCCGCATCCATGACCACCGCCATGGCCACCGGCCCGTAGATGGCGGTGGCGAACCCGTGGAGGAACCGGATAATCAGAAGGAACTCGTAGTTGGTCACCAGGAGATAGGTGAAGGGCATGACGGCAAAGACCACCAACCCGGCCAAGAGCGTCCGGTTACGGCCGAGATGGTCGGAGAGAGCACCGGCCGGGAGCTTGAAGAAGATGCCAGTGACCGTGGAGATGCCGACAATGAGACCGATGGCTTCAGGACCCGCGCCCAGATAGAGGGCAAATAGGGGCAGTACCGGGGTCCGGGCCAGGGCGTAGGAGAAGCGGGCCAAGAAGCCCACGGCGCACAGGGAATTAAAAGGATTGAGGCGAGGCATTAGATATTACCCGCAATTTTTGATGGCTTACTTGACAAGTCATTTAAGCATCCTGGAAAAAACCAGCCCCAGGCCGCCAGCACCCAGCACCACCACAAACGCTGCAATCTTGGCGTGCCAGCGGTAGAGCAAAATCAGAGAGGCGGCGAAGATAATCAGGGCCGGCAGGTTTATCAGGGCCGCCTGCGCCAGGTCAAGGCCGGTGACGGTGATCAGGCCGATCACTCCCGCGGTGACTCCCACGTTGAAATTATGGAGCCCGGGGTGGCTAATCAATCTTTCCAGATACGCATGTCCCACCAGAGTTATGGCAAAGGCGAGCAGGAAGATACCTGCGGTTAAGGCCAGACCTCCCCAGGGGCCACCACCCAGATAGCCCACAAAGGTGGCGAAAATAATCAGAGGGGCCGGGATAATCCCGGACAGGGCCAGGCCGTCCAGAAATTGGGCATTGGTCATCCAGCCGCCCGCTTCAACTGCGTCGTGCTGCAAAAAGGGAATAACCGTGTAGGCCCCGCCAAAGGTGAGTAAGCCGGCCCGCAAGCCGGAGAAGAACAGGCTCAGGCGGGAGGGAGTAGAATCATAGGAGGAAAAAAGCAGCATCAGGGCGGAGTTCATGCCTTGCTGCCAGGGATTCAGGTAATACCAAACTGATCTGGTCAGCAGCGTCAACCCCACGAGGGCGGCCAGGACGTAGTTCTCCCGACGGTATAAGACATAGGCCAGACCAGCCAGGGGAAGAATCACCAGAAAGTGCGCCCCCAGCCAACTGCTGGCCGCGCCCACGAGGGCGATGGCCCATAACCAGTAGTCTGCCAGAGCCGGCTGGCCCAGGCGATGCACCGCCCGGACAATGAGGGCAGCCACCGCGGCTTTGCAGCCGAAGAACAGCGCCGCCAAGACCGGTAGTTGGAGGCCGTAGGTCACGTATAACCAGGAGAGGGCGAACATCAAAATAAATCCGGGCAGCATAAACCCTAAACCCGCTAGCAAGCCGCCCAAGCGTCCCCGGTTTAACATGCCGAAATAGACGCAGAGTTCATGGGCCTCAGGTCCCGGCAACACCTGGTAAACCGCCAAGGCCCGGTTGAACTGCTGGGGGGAGACCCAGCGTTCCTGATCTACCAGTTCCTGACGGAGCATAGCGATCTGGGGGACCGGCCCTCCCCAGGCCAGCAAGCCGAAATGCAGGAAGCGCCAGAACAGCCGGGCATAGGATTCGGGCCGGGGATAATACGCTTCGGCGCCTTCGGTTGACTGAGTGGTGACGATGGGTCATTCATATCTTGTACTGTTCTCGGTTTTTGGTTAATTTATACCACTTACCAAATATTCTGTCTTTTATTTTCCCTCTCCCCTTGAGGGGAGAGGGTCATTGAGGGGTGCATAGGAGGCGTTTCATTGTGACTGGAAGGGTTGTTTTGAGTAGTGCGGGTAGGTCAAAAAATAGCTTAGATGAAGAACGCCTTAAAGCCAGCGAGCGTGACCTTTTATACGAGTTTCTTCCTTTGGCTTGGCGCTCTCCAACTCAAGCTTATTTTGCCGGCCAGTTAATAAACTGGGCCCAGAGCACGGCGCCGTATTCCGCGTCTTTTTTCTTGCCTTCGTGGACGACGGCATTTTTTTCCTCATTCAGGGCCGCAAAGCCCCACCAGCCGGCTGCAGGCACGGCAAAGGTAAAGACCCCGTTTTTATCGGTTTTCACCACCTGGGCGAAGAAATAGTCGTTGGGAGCAGTCACCTTCTTATCGGCGTTCCAGTATTCCACTTCCACATCGGCATTGGGCAGGGGTTTGCCTTTGAATTTCACCACCCCTTGGAAGACGTTGCCGGCATAGAGACCGAAGGGCCGGGTCAAGGGCACGATTTCGGCCTTGAGGCCCACTTCCTGGTCCCAGTTCTCTTCTTCCCCAAAAGCGGCGACATAGGTTTTGGTCTGGTGGATGATGAATTTATTTTCCGCCGGTTCCCAGTAGGGCATGGGATCGAAATAGAAGGCGTACACACCAGGCTTTTTCACCGCGTAGCTGGTTTTCCAGGCCTGGTTGTCCAAAACCTTGGTTTCCTGGAGCGTGCCCAAAAGATCGGTCTTTTCTTTCCCGGACTGCACCCCAAAGGCCTTGGGTTTCGCCATGGCCATGCCTTTCTGCTCCATGGGATGGAGGAAGGCCAGGGCGAGTTCCAGGTTGGGGTTGTCGCCCGGCAGGACCATGGCTTTGTCGGGTAGGATCAAGCCGAAATGGGCCTGACTGACGGAAGTTAATCCCAGAATGAGGGCGGCGATCACCAATACGTTAGCCATAATGCGCACGAGGTACTCCTTTCCTGGCTCAATAAAAATATTTCAAAATCAATCTGCTGCTTAAAAGCAATAGACCATGGACAATATGGGGGCCACAGTAGCATTATTGCTCTTGCCGATGACATCCACACCCACTCCCAGGGCGAAAGAGAGTTTTTCCGTGGCCATATATTCGATGCCCGGGGAGATGGCCAGAAAGGACCCTTGGGGCTGATTTGATCTGATGCCGCTAATCTGCAGACCAGTATCCCAATTGCTGACAACTTCCAAAAGCGCCACCCACTTTTTCGTTATCGGGTATTCGGCTGCCAAATTGACGATGACGCTATTCCTGGGGTTAACGTGCACCTGGGTGGGATTGCCAGCCGCATCTGCGCCGTCAGCGGTATAGGAGGTCCCTAACCGGTACCAAATATTGCTATATAATATAAATGGTTGCAGGTATTTCTGGAGGTTGAAACCCGCCACAAACTGGAATCCCCCCGTGCCGATGGCATCGGTCCCCAAACGGCTGGGGTTCAGATGCCGGTAATGGCCGGTGGGGAACAAGGTGCCGAAAAAAGCGGTTACTACCGGAATCTTGGGGGTTTCTTGGACCAATTGATATTTGCAGACCAGGAAGGTATTGCCGCAACTGCCAAAATCAGCGGAGGTCTCACCCCGGGGGCCGGGCTGGTTGACATTCCTGGCCCAATGGTGCTCGTAGGTATTCATTTCCAGAAAGACCTCCAGGTTATCCCACAGCCCATACGATATTTTCACCAATTGGTTAAAGTTTTGATAGTCTCCTCCGGCTGAAACCCGCCGCCAGCTTGGCGAAAAAGTGTCAGTGATAAAGGAAAGTGCCCACGTAGGTTGAATGGCGAACTTACCTTTTTCAATGGGTATCGCGGCATCACCAATAATGGGGCCAAAAGTGGTGGGGCATTCCCCTTCGGGGGGACAGGGCTCGAAACCCTGGCCGCGACCTGTTTCACACGTCGCTACCTCCCCTGCTCCAGTGGCAACTTCTTCATCTGCCGGTTTAGCAGGCTCTTTGGCCGCCCAACCGGGCTGGGGGGCGATGAGCCAAAAAATTAAAAGGATGGGGGGAAAATAACGCACAATTCTCATGACAGACTCTCCGAATGATCTATTATTACATTTTCACAAACATGGCCTAAATCAATTAGTTTCCTCGTTTCAATTGCAATAGATTCTCAATAATAATTGAAATCGTTTCTGTCAAGATAAAATTTTCTTATAATAGCTCACTTCTCATGACAACCTTCCCTTTTGATTTATCGGCAAGGTTTCGCAGAAGGTGGTATGGACATGGCAGCATTCCTTGACGGTATGCTCCAAAAATTCATGCTCATGGGAGACAATCAAATACGAGATATCCAGGTTTTGCAGAATATGGATGAGTCGATGCCTGGTGGTCTCGTCCAGCCCGGTGGTGGGCTCATCCAAGAGGAGCAACTGGGGCTGCATGGCCAGGACGGTGGCCAGGGAGACCAGTTTCTTCTCACCCCCGGAGAGCTTATAGGTCACCCGGTCTTCAAAGCCCGCCAGACCCAGCCGGTCCATGGTCTCCCGGGCGATCTGGATCGCCTCGGCCGGCGTCTTTCCCTGGTTCAAAGGACCAAAGGCCACATCTTCCAGGACGGTGGGGCAGAAAAGCTGATCGTCGGCATTTTGGAACAGCAGGCCGACCTTTTGCCGGACCTTGATAAAATCCTTCTCTTTTTTGACTTCCTGCCCGAAAATAATGATTCTTCCCGCCTGGGGCCGCAACAAGCCCATAATCAGGTGCAACAGGGTGGTCTTGCCGCTGCCGTTGGAACCGACGAGGCCGAGATGTTTGCCCGGCAGGAGCTGAAAATTAAAGCCCTCAAAAATCGGGTGGGGGGCCCCGGGGTAGGTAAAGGTGATGTTCTGCAACTCAATCAATGGTTCACTCATCTGTTTCTCACAGGAGATTGGGCACGCCACTCCAGAAAGAGAAGCACCGTCAACGCCAGCATGGATATCAGTCACAAAAATCCCATCCCGGCGCTGCCAGGAAAAGGTCCTCAGACTGTAAAAGATCCCGTGAAAACCCCGGCACAACATGGCCTGAAAAACGCTGTCGGCCCGGTCATAGCTGCGCACCAGCAGCATGGCCGCCAGATAGGCGTAGGAGCGATAGGTGTGGAGATTGGTGCGCGGCTGAAAACCCCGGATTTTCATGGCCTGGACCAGGCGTTGGAATTCCTGCTCAAAGACATAGAGGTAGCGGTAGGTAAACAGCAGCAGGTGACACAACTTGTCGGGCAGCCGCAAAGAATGCATGGCCTGTCCCAGGGTAACGACCGGCACGGTGGCGAGGAGGGCAATCAGCCCGATGATAATGGCATTGGATTTCAGAGTGATCAAAGCGGTAAAGATCAGACCCTGCCGGGTGACGACCAGCGGCCCGAGCTGCCACATCGAATCACCCGGATAGGTCAGCGGCAGGACCAACCAGAGGAAAAAAATGAAACTGTTCACCACCAGCAGTTTGGTCGAGCACTTTTTTCCAGGGCAGACGAGCCAGGACCAGCCAGATCAGGGCCAGGGCCAGTCCGGCCAGGGTCGCCGGAAAGGACTTGGCCACCGCCATCAGGATGGCAAAAAGGGCGGCAACCACAATTTTGCCCCGGGGGTCCAGACGGTGCACCAGCGAGGCGCCATCGGAGAAAGGCTCCTGGATGACGCTCATGGATTTTGCTTTCTTTTTGCTCAGAAAATAGGCCACAGAAGCCGAAGATGCCCATAATATAGCCGAGGCCGCCGATAATGTCGGTAAGAGAGGTTCGGTGGATGGTCAATTCCGTCAGCATTTCCTTGATGGGGGCCAAGCTGGCGCTGCAGGACTTTATTTAAGGCTTCTTCCAGGCCTTGCTGGTCCAGGGTGGCGGCTTTGGTTCCGGAAGCTGCCGGCGGCGAGGTTGCCGGCGCCGGTGCCTCGGGAGAGGCAGATGGCGGGAGCAGCAGCGCCTGTCGTGTTCTTTCCGCCGGGAAGATAGCTGTCGGCTTTCAGCAGCCATTCGCCCTGTGACCCATGGTGGCCTCGGCGACGATGAGCAGATCCAGCTTCCCAGCCGTGGCTGTCGGCCGGGATTTTGAAGGAGAATTTGCCCTGATCATCGGTGGTCCCGGTCACCAGGATCCTGTTCGGTTTTCTTGTCCTGGACCTGCACCTGGCCTTTTTGAACTGCGCCGCTGCCCACAAATTTACTCTCGGTGTGGATGGTGTCGCCTTCGGCAAAGGCATAGACCAGAACCCGATGGGCCAGGGCCGGGGAGGCGAGGGTCAAGAGGCAGAGGCAGAAGATGGTTGGTATGAGCCAGCGGCGCAAGATTTTTAGGACTGCGATAGGCTGACGACCGCTTACAAGAAGCGTATCCCTCCTTTTCAGGAGTCGAGCGGTAAAAAGGCGGACGATATGTATGGCATTTGCAATTGGCGATTTTCAAGCATAGATTCCCTCCAGCATTTCAGGACGGACTTTTTTGAGAAAAGGAAGATAGACCATGAGAGTAATGATGCCTTCGATGATCATGACCGGAATATGGGCCAGGACGGCCAGTTCGGCCACCTTGCACAAAGGCCTGGCCGGTGCCGATCAAGGCCACTGCGATCAACAGGGCCCTGAGCAAAATGGCCGTAAAGCCGCAGGCGAAAGCCGCCATCCGCGGCCACGGTGCCTTGACGGCGCAGGAAGGGCCGGAACAGATAAAAACAGACCACGGCCGGCAGGGCCATGATGACGGTATTCACCCCCAACACCGTCAGCCCGCCGAACTGGAAGAGCAAGGACTGCAGAAACAGAGCGATGAGGATGGCGGGGACGGCCAGCCAACCCAACAGCAGGCCCATGAGGCCATTGAGCACCAAGTGCAGGCCCACCGGACCCACCGGCACATGAATCAGGGTGGCCACAAAAAAGGCGGCGGAGAGGATGGCCACCCGGGGGATGGCCTCGTAGTCCATTTTTTTCAGGCCGATGGCGGTCCCCACGGCCGCCAGGGCCGCGCCGCCAGCCAATACCGCCGGACTGAGCACTCCTTCGGAAATATGCACGTCTTGCCTTTCTTTAAACTTTATAAACAAAGTCCGGATGTTTTGAACCTTTGACCGCAAAAAAAAACCACGAACCTTGGCCCCTGATGGAGCACAAGCCTTCGTGGCTTTCAATTAATGTCGTTGTAACTAAAGTTTGTTGGGATTCATTCCCAATATTGAGCTTAACGTATCGTGAAAGCGAGAAAATGTCAAGAGCTGAAAAAATGAGCAGGTTTTTCGGCTTGAATGCCATACTAGATCGCCTGAACAAGTTGTGCGCCGATGTGGGTCTGAAACCAACACCTACCGGGCTTCGCAAGATCTATGGGGCATGGCCGCCAGTTTTTTTAAATTGATACAACTTCAGGATTCCTTGACATCAATAATAATGAGAATTATAATATATTTATTAACAAGATAAGGAGGTGAAACGTAATGTGCTGCCACAACAAAGATAAGCATGAGCACGAGCATGATCACAAGACCATGTCTCATACCCATGATGGTCATGAGCATAGCCATGAGGCCGGAAAACATACCCACGAGCATGTGCACGGCGATGGTCATCACGACCACGACCATAAGTGCTGCCACTAAAGGAAAGCCACGTCCTGCTGCAATAAAGCCACGAAGGCCCTATCTGGTCTGAAGACCGGGTGAGCGTTCGTGGCTTTCCTTTTTTCAGTGGTTGCAGAACCTTTTGGTGGTGGCTACCCCTACCAGAAACGCCGCCAAGCCAGCAGCCCCAGGCCGGAACTCAACAGCAGCAGGGTTGATGGGTTCGGTACGACCGCACCACGAGAGAGAAGGTGGCATTAAAAGTACCGGCCCCGACGATGTCCGTCCCCACCCGCAGCCAGTCCGGGGCTAACATTTCGTCGCGGGTCCAGGATTGCAGATCAGTAACACCAAGAGGAAAGGGCGTCCCGGGAGGGACGATGGGCCTGGGGGCCGACAACCAGAAAAATTCACCAGCTGGGTCAGTCACTTCCACCTGGGGCACGAAGAAATAGTGGTCCGGGGGCAGAAGCAGCGGGGTGGTGAAGGCCACGTCGAATTGGACTTCCATACCGGTAACCGGTCCATTGCCAAGCGTGGTTTGATTCGGTATTGGGTGAATACCGTCAGGTTGCACGGAGTTGAGGGCGGTAAATGAGCCAAGCCCACTGGTGGTGAAGGTCAGGTTGCCGCTAGCGGTGTCCCGGTTGGCAACTTCCACGTCTGACGGCGAATTGACTCGGGTAGGCACCTGGGGCGTACTAAAAGTTGGTGGCCCCGAGGTGCGCCCGACGTTGGAGTCCTTGGGAAAGACACGGTAAATCTCGACTCTTACCTGGCCGACATTGGCATTTCCAGTGAGCAGGCCGGTGAAGCTGGCGTTGGTAATGCTGGTTGACTTGGTCAGGACAAAATCATCGGCGGCTTCGATCTCGAACTTGCCGGTACTGCTCGGACGCGAGGCGGTGGCCATCTTGCCATCCGGGTTGCCGGTGCTGAAGAAGAACGTGTCAGCTTGAACGTGGGTGTTCAAGCAGAGCAGGATCGCCAAAAGACCAGGCGCCAAAGTGATTACCTGAGACCGATTCTTTAAGGTGCGTAGAATTTTCTTCACAACTTCCTCCTTGATCTAATGGGGAAAAACCTATCAAACAATCTACGGTTTAACTGTTAAAATTTATCCTGCTTTTTAAACCAGAAAACCCTCCGGGCCAATCCTACCAAACCAGTAGCCAGCAGCAGGAGGGTGCCCGGGGCCGGCACCACTGACACTTTGGAATACTCAAGATACGTTGGAGTAGAACTGTCCGCATTGATGTCGATGAAAAGGCGCAAGCCCTCCTGGACTGCGGGGTAGAGTTCCCGGGACAGGTGGAAAAGATTTTTTTCCCACTCGCCGGAGTTGTTTAATTCCCCGAGGAAAACCCATTTACAGGGGTCAGCGGTGATCTTTTTGGCATAGACCCAATCAGCCACACCCAGATCCCGGGCAGAGATTTCCAACTCAACGTCTTATTGAAGTCTGCATCCAGCTGGACCCGGCCCTGTTGCACGATAACGCCGGTATAGTGCGCTACCGCTGGATCGAAGGTTTGGAAATCAGACTTGGCTGCCAGGACGGGGGCACTATTGAAGAGACCATACAGCACAAATAGAGTCAGGCCGATCAAACCGATTTCTTTCATGGCGCACCTGCCAGTTGCCAGGACAAGGTCATATTGGCAGGGCCCAGGCCGGGTCTGCCAATATGACCCGATGTTTGGCAATTTTTAATTAAATAACTTTTTCTGACTAGCCAACAAGGCCAGGAGGCCTGAGCCCAGCAGGAGCAGAGCGGTGGAAGGCAGGGGTACGGCCGTGATATTATCAACACCCAGTTTCGCCACCACCGCCTCGCCGGGAAAATCAACGGCAGTGCTGTGGAAAATTCGTAACTCGGTGGCGTTGGTCAGGGCCGTAACCACACTACCCAGGTCTGGAGTCAGATCGCCAGGGCTGAAAGGAAATATTACCCTTGTCCAGCCGCTATGGGCCAGGACAATAACGGGATTGGTGGAAAAGGCCTGATTGTCAGGCGGTCCCACTGTCGGATCGGCCACCAGCAGTCGCAGGGAAAGGTCACTATCCCCAAAATTATTGACATCCATTAAGATGGTGCCAACTCCTGAGGCCAGGTAATCGCCGGCCCATTGGGCCCCCAGGTTGATGGCGGTAAGCCGGCTCCCCGCCCCCGCGCCGCCCACCGAGGTAAGCAGAAGAAAGTTGTCATCGGTCCCGGCGGGACCACCCGAAGGGATGTTTTGGGGGGGCGCCGGGTGGGGGGCTCCCAGGAGGCCTACCAGCCAGCCCTGGGTGGTGCCGTCTTCAAAGTTGTCGGTCTGGCCGAGGGTCACAGCTACCGCCGGGGTAACCGGCAGAAGGCCGGTCAGGAGGAGCAGGGCGCAGAAAAGGCAGCTACAAAACTTCATACAGTTCTCCGTTCTTCCAAAATTGGGGATTGCTGTTTAGTTATTGCTATCTCTTCCGGATAGCTGCCAGAATTCCCAGGAGGCCGGAGCCCAGGAGCAGGAAGGTGCCGGGCAGCGGCACCGGGGCCAGACTGCCGAAAAGACCATGTGTTTCGTCATCGGGGCCGGCGGTGAAATAAAGGATGTTGGTTTTGCCGCCGTTACCGCCATTGCCAAAAATCAGACCCCAGAGGCCATCGATGGCGATGGGTTGACCATTGCTATCTGAGAGAGTGCCAAGCAAATTGCCGTTCACCGGATCAAAAGCATTTATGGTGCCATCCCCGAAGTTGCCCACCAGCAGGTCATTGCTGAACTGGCCAAAATCTGCCGGGGCCAGGGCCAGGCCCCAGGGAGAATTGAGGACGCCATTTGAAATCAGGCGTGTTAATAGGTTGCCATTTAGATCGAACATGTCCACAAAGCCGTTTCCCGCACCCGGGACATCATCATGGCCGGTGGCGTCCTGCTTGGCATAGGTAACATAAAGCTCGTTACCCAGCGTTTGAATGTTGAAAGGAGCAAAACCGGAGGGAAGCGTCGGATCAACGAAAGAACCGGTCAGGGAGGGGGCTCCTGCATCGCCTTTGAGGACGTCAATGGTGCCATTGCGAAAATTGGCGGCGTAGAGATAGGCGTGGGTACCGATGGCTCCTAGTGCCAGCCCTTTATAAACGTTAGCTGGATCGGCAACTTGCAAGGTTTCGGCGGTGGTCCCGAGAGCCCCCCGCCATCCTGAGATTGTGCCATCCTCAGAGGCGAAGAGAAATAAATCTCTATTAAAGGCCCCGGCAGCGCTGTTACTATTAAAGACCTGGCCAGTGGGTGTGCCCGCACCCGCTGGGGGAATCGTTACCACCAACCCTAATTTTATCCCGGGACCAGGAATAGCAGGATTATAAAGGGTCGCGAGGCCGGTACCATTGTTAGAAACCCAGAAAGGTGAGGTGGGGCTGTGGGAGATACCCCAGGGGTTGACCAGGTCCGGGTCGGTAAATTTAGCCAGACCGGTGATATCGGAAACCAGGTTAGTCTGCACGTAAGGCGTGGCTGCCTCAGCAGCCGACAGGGCCAAAGCCATTGACAACAGTACCGATACTACTAAGGTTACACCCTTGCCATTGATTGATGATTTGTGGTGCATGCGGGAACCCTCCTGAAGATCGAGTTAGGTCTTTCCAAACCTGGGCACAATTTGAGTAGTCTCTGGTTCCACGGCCCTAAAGGCAATGAAATTGTTTCATACTTAAAACATGAGGTTCATGAGTTAAGTAAAAATTGTAGATATGCAATTTTCATTCCTTCTTGGGGAAACAGATAACTTCTCAAGATAATTGAATCTATTTCAATAACCAAAATTATTATCTATCGGCATGTTCCAAATACTGAACAATATATTTAAGAAATATGGAGAGTTTGAATGATATAAACTATTTAACTTTGTTCATTATTTTAAACATTTTGATAAAAATGGTTAATTTTTATTTTCTGAGAATTGCTAGCGGCAAAAAGATGATAACTCAAGGGATTAATATGGAAGCCGAATCCGGCTTCTAGTGTTTGGCTTATGGAATTGAGCCGGCTGGGTGCCGGCAGGTCTCATAAAATTTAGCCGCTTAGGGGAGAGAGGATATTCCGATTAGGGCGGGTTGGAGACCCGCCCTAAAGATAAAGCTGCGGGGGAGGGGCAGGTTCGGAACAATGCCGACGAAAATCCGGGCCGGCTCTATTTCTTGCCCTTCTTCTTTTGCTCTTTCTTCTTCTCCACGAAGGTGTCCAGGGCGGTGGCCAGGTGGTCCAGATAGACTTGGACGACACCGTCATTGTAGCCGAGGCCCTTGTCGATGGCCTGAATCTCATAGGGCTTGGCGGCCAAAAGTTCGGACTTGAGGCTGTCTTTGTCGCCCATAACATCATTTTCAAAGTGGTCGCCGGCCACAAACAGGAACGGCACGATGGTTACCTTGGTGGCCGAAGATTTTTTCACTGCGGCCAGGGCGTTTTTCAGTTCCGGTTGGCCTTCAATCACCCCGAAGAAAATATTTTTCCCTCTTAACTTGGAAAGCATCAGGGTGTACATGGAGAGATATTCCCGCATGCCCGCTGGCGAGGGACTGCCATGACCCACTAAGAGGACCGCATTTTCCTTGAAATCGGCGGGAAAATCCTTAGCCAGGGCTTGCAATACTCGTTGCCGGTCAGGCAAGGAACTCAACAGGGGTTTACCCAGGGCAATTTTCAGCCCCGGGGTTTCCTGACAAATCTTCACTTTCTTTTCCCATTCTTCGCCGGGGACAATGTGCAGGGACTGGACGGCCACCTGAGTAACTCCCTTGGCTTTTAAATCCTCCAGTGTCTGGGGTAGATCCGGGAGTTCCCGCTGTTGTTCTTCTTTGAGTTTTTCCCGAACGATCTTGGAGGTGTAGGCCCAGCGGATTTCGTGATTCGGGAAGCGCTCCTTGACTTTTTCTTCGAAATACTTGTAGGTGTCAAAAGCTTTGGTGCTGGTGCCGAAGGCCACCAGGACGATGGCGGGTTTGTCCGCCGCCGCGGTAACGGTTGTCAGGCCTAAAAGGCAGCCCAGGACTGCCGTGGCCCCAAATTTCCAGGTTTCTAAAACCATTCGGAGAACCTCCTTGGCTAAAAAAGGTAAATGCTCAGACAGTTGCCGGCGGTAGGGGAGTTTCCGGGGGATTTTCCGCCTCCTTACTTTTGCGCCCGCCTACCAGCCGGATCACCAGAATACTGATCTCATACATGCCGTACAGGGGCAGAGCCACCATGGTCATGGTGACGACGTCGGCATGGAAGGCCGCCACAACGAGGCTCAAGAGCAAGGCCAAACGGCGCTGCCTGATCAGAAAATCCAGCTTTACCACCCCCAGCCGGGCCAGGATCAGCAGAATCAGGGGCAGTTCGAAGATGAGGCCGAAGAGCAGCAGCAGGCGCAGGCAGAAATTAACATACTGAGTCAGGTTAAGTAAGGGGAATAGGGTGGCGCTTTCATAACCCAGGGAAAAGGCGACGATAAGGGGCCAGACGATATAGAGAAAAAAAAGGTCACCCAGGATAAAGGCCATGGTGCCTACGGGCACAAACAGGTAGACGTATTTTTTTTCGTTGGCGTACAGCCCCGGGGCGATGAACAGCCAGGTCTGATAGAGGATCACCGGCAAGGCCAGGATGAGTCCCATAATAAGGGACAGCTTCATCTGGACGAAGAACGGCTCCAGGGGGGCCATGTAATTGAGCTTGCGCTCGGGGACGTCCAGGTCCGGGGGTTCCAGATGGATCTTTTCGGCTATCTGGGGGAAGGACTTTTGGACCCGGCTCACCAGGTCATACTGCAGGCGTTTGATCAGGGACGGCTGGGCCAGAGGCCGCTGAATGATGGTGAGGGCCGAAAGAGCAAAGGTCCAGGCCAGAGCCATGCCGATGAACAGGGCGATGAGGGAAATGATGAGCCGTTGGCGCAGTTCCTGGAGATGCTCCAGAAAGGGCATTTCAGGTTGGGTCACGACTGTTCCTTGGTGACCGCAGAGATGCCCTGTCCGGTGAGCAGATAATACTGGGAGGCGGCACACTCCAGGCAGAACGGTTTTTCTACCGGGCCCACGGCCCGGGGCGCCATCATCTGTTCCCCGCACTGGCTGCAGATCGTGGAATCAAAAATGCGGGCGTACTCCGGCAGGGTAATAGTCAGGGATTGGATTAGGAATTGTTCTTCCAGGGGAGTTTTCAGCTCCCGGCGGGCGATGGCCTCCCACATGTGCTCGAAGCGGTGCCAGTCCTCAGGAGTGCCCTGGCGCTCCACCACGATTTTCTGAAATAAGGGCTCGGTGTTGGGATAGCGGGCGAACATCTGCTCCCGGTAGTCCGACCGGACCAGCAGGCGCACTGCCTGGCCATCCTCCCGCCGGGCCACGGTGACCGCAGTTTTCCCCAAATCTTTGAAGATCAAGGCATTATTGCCGAAGGTGCAGCCGGTGACCACCTGGATGCCGTCGGTGAAGCAGTTGTTGCACTCCACGATGGCGACAATCTCCTCCATTCCGGTGTTGGGGCGGTCCAGGGTGGCCATGGCGTATTGCCCGGCCTTAACCCCCAAAGAGACAAAGGGGCAGAGATGGCCGTGAAAGGTCTCGGCTAACCGCATCAGACCCCCCAGGTCCTGGCTGCGAATCATGGCTTCGATGGCCCTGCGGCCGTGGGCATGGTCGTGCATGCGTCCTCCAAATGCAATTTTTGGTTTTCGGTTTTTGGTTTCCGTTAAATCATGTTGTCTTATTAGTGGGTTAAAGTAAAGATTGGCGGCATTGCCAGAAGCTCATGGTTGTGCCCCCTTTTCTGCCTACATTATCGCAAATCCATATTTTTGGTCAAATGAATTTGAGAGAGGAATGGGCTGATGGGGGGACGAGGAAAGAAACGTGGTAGGAAATTTCTTGTTATTCCAGGCAAGATAATCCAGGCTGAAAAGCCTATGCCACCAACCATTATGTTGTTGGTGGCGATTTAGTATAAGTTAAAAGAACTTTATTAATTGGCAAACATATAAATTCAAAAAGGCCGGGACGGAAGTTTCAGGCTCTCCTTAACTCTTTGGTCAACTCAGTGCCGGGATTTTGTAGGGCTCTCACCTCAGTCGGATCGGACGACGGCAGGGTTTTAAGCTTCGCCTTTTTTTCCTTTTTTCTGGCGTACATCATTTCATCAGCTACTTTAAGGAGTTCCTCCAAAGTCAGAGGATAGTGAGGATCGTACCAGGCATAGCCGACGCTTAACGAGACCTGAAAGGGATGATCCTGGGGAGTGGCATTGTATCCGCTCAGATGGTCCTGCAGGCGGTCTAATATGACGTCGGCGCAGTCGGCGGTGGAACATAAATGGAGAACCACGAATTCGTCCCCGCCCAGCCGGGCGATCAGGTCTGATTGGCGATACGTGGTCTGCAAAATCTGGGTTACGGCTAACAGGGCCCGATCTCCCATGGCATGGCCGTACGTATCATTGATAAATTTCAAATCATCCAGGTCGGCGAATAGAAGAAATAAAGGGGTTTGAGAGCGTGAAGCCACCTTGATCTGATGCTCTGCCAGGGTTATAAATCCCCGGCGGTTGTAAATATTGGTGAGACCGTCCCGTAGCGACAGGGCCTGCAGTTCTTCCGCCTGCTTTTCCAACAATTCTTTAGCCCTGGCGAGTTTTTGGTTGGTAGCCTCCAACTCCTGATTTTTGGCCACAGCACTTTCAAAAGTTGAGATCAAGAGGGAAAGAATCTGCCCCGGATCCGATTTGATGAAATGCTTCTTACCTCCAAAAACAATTTCAATGCCCTCCTGCATCTGGCTTACTTTTTTTACATTTTTATTAAGGAGGATGTATTCGATCCGTGTGAGCAGTAACTTATCATTATATGGTTTGGTAATAAAATTTTCGGCGCCGCACTTCAAGCCATGCATGACATCTTCCATGCTGGACAATGAGGTCAGGAGAATAACTGGAATATGTTTAAAGCGATCATCAGTTTTAATCCGGTGACACAATTCAAACCCGTTCATTTCGGGCATAATGATATCGCTGATCACCATGGCCGGTTCACTATGTTCTAGCCAGTTTAGCGCTTCTCTGCCGTGGCGCGTCCAGGTAACCTTAAATTTTTGCTGCTCCAAGATATATTTGAGGCGTTCGGCCTGGGTGGGGCTGTCTTCGGCAATTAAAATTTCTAACTGTTCAGGTTATTAATTTCTTTGGTTCTTCCATGATCTCCACCCTCTATTAATAGTTTGCTTAGTTGAACTTCCAGGATTGGTCTGCCTTCAATCCGGCAATTTCTAGCCGCTTACGTTTTTATTTAGCATCCTTGCAATCTCCTCCGGAGGGAGGATATAGCTGGCGGCGCCCAACTTTACGGCCTCTCCCGGCATACCGAAGATAACAGCGCTGGTCTGCGTCCTGGGCGAAGGTTACAGCGCCCTTGTCATGCATGAGCTTTAATTCCAGGGCGCCATCTTTGCCCATCCCGGAAAGCAGCACCCCCACGGCGGTCTTGCCGAAGACTGCGGTAACGCTGCGGAAAAGATAGAGAAACCGAAGGACGCAGTCCATTTTCCGGCGGAGTTTTATTGAGCTTGAGACGGCCACCTGCATCCACCCCTAAATGAAATCCATCCGGGAGCCACATAAGCCTTTCCGGGTAATGGTTTTTCGTCCTGCACCGCCAAACTGACGGGAAAGTTGGTGGTTTTTGCCAGCCAGTCAACAAAGCCCTGGATAAAACCGGGGGCAATATGTTGCACGATGAGAACCGGCGCCGCTAAGTTGGGCGCCAACCGAGCCAGGATGGTCTGGATAACCTGGGGGCCTCCGGTGGAAGCTCCTATGGCCACTAACCCTCCCTGTTCTCGTTGCGGTGTTGACATTGCCGGCCCCGCCGCTAAAATTGGGCGAGGGCTAAATCGCCGCCGCCGCACTACCTTCACTTCGGACATTAATCTGACGGTTTGGACTAAACTCTGTGTTAGGTCAGCATACCTGGGATGGCCAGCGCCCACCGGTTTTTCCAGAAAGGCCAGGGCGCCGGCTTCCACTGCCCGGAAGCTAGTGCTAACTTCTTGCGGGTCCAAACTGGCGCTGACAATAACTATAGGTAGCGGGTCCGTCTCCATAATACGGCGAGTTGCTTCAAAACCATCGAGCACCGGCATGTTGACGTCCATCACGATGATATCCGGTCTTAGAAGTTTAACGGCTTCGATGGCATCGGCGCCGTTGGCGGGCCGCGCCGATTACCTCCATATCAGGTTGGCTGTTAAAAATATGGGTAAGCAGGTCCCTGGCAACGGTGGAATCCTCCGCAATGAGTACCTGGATCATATATCTTCCTCCAGTTCAAATTAAGCGACGGATCAATTCCAATAAGTTGCCCTGATCAAAACTGCTCTTCACCAAATAGGCATTGGCTCCTACATCTATGCCACGTTTGCGGTCTTCGGTTGATTCCAGCGCCGTCACCAGCACCACCGGCAGTTCAGCTAAACGCTTATCCGCTCTGATCCTGCTGGTCAGGTCAAAACCGTTCATCCGGGGCATTTCCACATCCGACACCACCAGATCAAAGTTTCCTTCTTGCAGGGTGGTGAATCCCTCTACCCCATCCACAGCGGTCTTTACCTGGTAACCGGCCAGTTCCAAAATATTCTTTAAGAGGGTCCGGGCGGTAATAGAGTCTTCGGCTACCAGGATTGATTTTGTCTGCTCGCCATTATTTTTCTGATTTATCACCTTGAGGCTGGAACCGGCCTTACTTTTGACCGCCGATTTTAACAGGTCGGCAACGTTAAGTATGGGCACTACTTCACCGGAGCCTAACACCGTGGCGCCGGCGATATTCGGGACCCGGGAAAGCTGTTTACCCAGATTTTTTACCAGGACTTCCTGTTCATTCAGCACCCCGTCCACGCTGAAGGCCACGCGCCTCTCCCCGACGCTAAGCACCAAGACGGTGAGAAAATCTCCTTGTTTGGAGCCGGCCTCCGCGGTCGGTAACCCTAAAATTGCGGCCAGCGACGCCAGGGCAATGGACTTGCCGTTAAGAGGTATAGTTTCACGATTTTCCACGGTTTTTACGTCTTCCTGACTTCACCCGGGCCACTCTTTCCAGATTAGCGGTGGGAATGACAAAAGTCCTTATGCCCACCTGGATCAAAGTTCCCCGGAATGTCGCCAGGGTCAGAGGCAGAATCAGGCGGAACGTCGCACCAGTCTCCGGTTAGGCCTCCAGGAGCAAAGCCCCGCCGAGTTTCTCCACTTTTTCCTGGACAATGGGCAACCCCAAACCCCTGCCGGAAATATTGGTAATGATGGGAGAAGTGGAAATCCCTGAACGAAAAATGACTTTCCTCGCCTCCTCCTCACTAAGATTGGCAGCTTCGTCTGACGTTAAATAGCCCTGCTTGATGGCCGCGGCTTTTACTTTCTCCGGGTCGATGCCGGCGCCGTTGTCCGCCACGCAGATTTCTACTTTACTGCTGTCTTTTTGGGCAATGGTGATGATAATTCTCCCCCCGGGGAGGTTTATTTTTTCGAACCCGCTGCTTCGGGTAATTCCAGGCCGTGGTCGATGCTGTTGCGCACCAGATGCATCAGCGGATCTTTAATCTCCTGCAAGATTCTTCTATCGATTTCCACCTCGCCGCCTTCAATCAGAGATCAACTTCTTTGCCCTGCTCCCTGGCAAGATCTCGCACGAATTTTGGAAACGTTTCCAGAAGAACTGAAAAAGGCAGCATCAAGACCTTTTTCATATTCTCCAGGAGATTATCCACCAAGCCACCGATAACCCGATGATCGTGCTCCGCCGCTTTTACCAGGGGCGCCAGTTTATTTTCCAGATTTTTCACAAAGGCTGCATTCATTTCCAAAAAATCCATCAACTTGGCAGTCGCCGGGAACATTCCTTCGGCGTCACGCTCCACCCCTGGTTGGGCTAATACTTGTCCGACGAGCCTAAACTGGGGTTGAACTTTGGCCCAATCCTTATGCCAGGAACCGAACTCGGAGAAGCTCTCCCGCAGGTCTGCCGCTCTTTGGCCGGCGATCAGTTTGGCGGCGATCAGCTCTTCAGCCTGGAGCAATAAAGCGTCCAATTTTCCTGTGGCCACCCGCACCGTATCGGTCAGCCCGGTTTTTCACGAAATTTGAGGGCTTCCTGGATTCCAGATGGAATTGGCGTCAGGAGATTCTCCGGGCAGTTATCTTATCTCCCGCCGGCACTGCCGATACTTGGGACTGGAGATCGGGCTGACTGCCTGGAAAGACGCCGTTGGTGGCGTGCGTCTCCTTGCCACCTGCCACTGCCTCCGCCAACTGTTTCACCAGGTCGTTGACTTGAGAAATATGGGCCGCAGAAAACCCGGTCTGGGAGGTGGAAATCATATCTTCCAAGACAGTCAACGTGCGATAGACCAGGTCAAACAATTCCGGCGTCGGTGACCGGGAGTTGTTTTTCCATGAAGCCAAAAGGCTTTCCAAAGGCTGGCAGATCGTCTCTATTTCCCTTAGATTGACAGCCCGGGCAGCGCCCTTGAGACTGTGGGCCTCCCTGAAGATAGTTTCAATAATGGCAGTTTGATCTACCAGTCCCTCAACTTTTTCCAAGGCGAGCAAGCCATCGGAAATCGTTTGCAGATGCTCTTCGGCCTCCACCTTAAAGGTGCCCAGGAGCCTCTGATAAAATTCATCTTCTTTGCTTGGCATACTATTACTCTTACGCCTTTAAAGGCATATTAGATTCACCAATAATTAAGTTG
This sequence comes from uncultured delta proteobacterium, assembly GCA_963780995.1. Lineage (GTDB taxonomy): Bacteria > Desulfobacterota > Desulfobaccia > Desulfobaccales > Desulfobaccaceae > Desulfobacca. The sequence goes on along the minus strand of CAWAEI010000016.1, from coordinate 515,306 downwards.
CAAATGCGGGTCCAATTTTTAGACCTGGTAATGCTCCACCATCTGTTTTAAATTTTGGCCCAGAGAACTTAAGTTATGGATGGCCGTCTCCACCTGACGCACCCCAAAGACATTCTGATCACTGGCCTGCTTAATGCTCTCCATGGCCTGGGCCACCTGATCCATCCCGACCAACTGCTCATTGGTGGCGGCCACGATCTGCACCGAAGCCTGGGCCGAAGATGAGACCGAATCCGACAAGGTCCGAATGGAGCCACCGGCCTCAGACGATTGCTTGACGCCTATGCTCCACCACCTTGCCGCCCTGCTCCGTAGCCATGACCGCGGAGCTGATGGCTTTTTGAATGTCATTCAAGATCGACCGCACCTGGGCAGTGGCCTGCTTGGACTGCTCCGCCAGGTTTCGGACTTCTTGAGCCACCACCGCGAACCCTTTACCCTGTTCTCCTGCCTTGGCCGCCTCTATGGAAGCGTTTACTGCCAACAGATTCGACTGGTCCGCCATATCATTGACCGCCGCAATAATCGCCCCGATGGCCTGGCTCTGCTCGCTGAGCTTGACAATGCTCTCGGCGATGGAATCCATCTGCCGCCGGATACGGCTCATGCCCTCGATGGTGGCATCCACCGCCTTTTTGCCGTCTAAGGAAACCTGGGCCGTCGTCTGTGAGTTGTCCGACACTTCCCTGGCCTTCTGGCTGGACAGATGAATAGTTTGCCTTAATTCTTCGATAGTGGCCGTGGTTTCCGTGACCGCTGAGGCCGTTTGGGTCGCCCCGGAGGCAATTTGGGAGGATGTCGCCGTAATTTCGCTGGCCGCCGCCGCCAGGGCGCTGATACCGTCGGTGATCTGCTCCAAGTGTTGGCGCATATTCGATACCATGGTTTTCATGGACTGGCCCAGGACGTCTTTGTCGGAACGCGGTTTCACGGTCACCGCCAAGTTGCCCAAAGCTATCTGGTGAGCCAGGTCAGCCATTTCCCTTTGATATTGAATGGCGCGTTCGAAGGCTTGTCCGAGCAGGTCTTTGTCCGAGCGCGGCTTTACCGCCACCGATAAATCACCCACTGCCAACTGATTCGCTACACCGGCCATTTCCCTTTGATAATTGATGACCTTGGCAAAAGTTTCTTCCAAAACTCCCACTTCGTCGGCCCGGTCGTGGGTCGTAAAATTGAAGCCGAGATCTCCCGCCGCCATATATTCCGAGGTCTTGGCCATTTCTCTTATAGGTCTGGCGATATTGCGCGTAATGAACCAACCTGCCAGTCCCAACAGGATCGTCATGGTTGGGATACCAAACAAAATTAAACTTTTGGTAAAATGGACTCTCTCGTGGGATTCCTTATCAATCATCTCGAGAAATTTTGTTTCGGCATTGTCCACATCATCATGCAATCGTTCTAGTTCATCTAAGAGTTGCTGGGACTTGCCTGATTTCATGGTTAGTCCGACCTGCTCCAGGCCTTTTTGTTTTTGCACTTCGAACAAATTCTCCAGTTCTCTGATAACTTCCGCCAGCTTCGGCTCAAAAAGGTTTAATTTTTCCTGAATATACTGTTTATCGGTTAGTTTGCGAGTCTGATTGAGTTTTTCCGCTATTCGCAGTTTAAGCTTTTAGAAATAATTGCAGATAGGTCTCATTTCCGGTGAGGAGATAACCCCGCCCGGCGCTGACTAACTCAAAAAGATCTGCTTGGACATCATGCAAATGGGATAGAACTTCATGGGATTGTTCAACTTTTCCCATGGCTTCCACGAGCTTGTCGTTGGCCAGGTAAGTCACCCCGCCGTGAACCAGAAAAAAAGCCACGGCCAGAGCGAATGCCAAACCGATCTTTATCCCTACGGTCAGTTTCATTGCCGCTGTTAACCTCCAGTGCTCCAATCAACCCGTATTTACATCCCAACCTCAAATCCTATAATGATGCACCATTTCCTTGAGATTCTGCCCCAGGCCATTGAGATTATGAATCGCCGTCTCCACCTGACGGATGCCAAGGACGTTCTGATCGCTGGCCTGCTTAATGCTCTCCATGGCCTGCGCCACCTGGTCCATGCCGACTAACTGTTCATTGGTGGCCGCAACAATCTGAATGGAAGCCTGGGCCGAAGAATTCACGGCATCTGCCAGCAGCCGGATAGACCCCCCGGCGTCGGATGACTGATTGACCCCCACTTCCACCACCTTGCCCCCTTGCTCGGTGGCCATGACTGCCGTGCTAATGGCTTTCTGGATATCGTTTAAGATAAGCCGCACCTGGCCTGTGGCCTGCTTGGATTGCTCTGCCAGGTTTCGGACCTCCTGCGCCACTACGGCAAATCCCTTGCCCTGCTCCCCGGCCTTGGCCGCCTCGATGGAAGCGTTTACTGCCAGTAGGTTTGACTGGTCCGCCATATCATTCACCGTCGCGATGATGGCTCCGATGGCCTGGTTCTGTTCACTAAGCTTGACAATACTTTCGGCAATGGAATCCATCTGACGGCGAATCCGGCTCATACCGTCCATGGTGGCATCCACCGCCTTTTTGCCGTCTAAAGAGACCTGCGCGGTTTGGTTCGAATACTCGGAAACCTCCCTGGCTTTTTGGCTGGACAGATGAATCGTCTGCCGCAATTCTTCGATGGTCGCCGTCGTCTCGGTCACTGCCGAAGCGGTCTGAGTCGCCCCTGAGGCAATCTGGGCTGAGGTCGCCATAATCTCGCTGGCCGCAATGGTCAGGGCGCTGATACCCGTGGTGAGGGCTTCCAGGTGCTGGCGCATATTTGCCACCATAGTAGCCATGGAGTGACCTAAAACGTCCTTTTCCGAACGAGGCTTAACGGCGGCAGCTAAATTACCTAAAGCGATCTGATGGGCCACATCCGACATCTCCCGTTGATAGTGGATCATCTGGTCGAAGTTTTTGGCCAGTTGCCCCACTTCATCCTGACGTTTATAAGCGCTGAAATCGAATGATAAATCGCCTGTGGTCATGAATCTCGCTGCTTCGGCCATTTCTTGGAGCGGCCTGGAGATGTTTTTGGTGATAAAGAATCCCGCCACGCCTAAAATGATCATTGTCATAGGAATACCCAAGACAATGGTGCTTATGGCCGCCGTCGCCCGATCGTGCGATTCTTTATCCATGATCTTCAAGATTTTACTTTCTTCCTCATCCATGCTGTCATGCACTTTGGTTATCTCTTCCAGCAGCTTTTTGGTTTTCCCTGTGCGGATAGCCTGAGCTACCGCTTCCAGGCCCTTTTGTTTGCGCAATTCGAGGCTTCCCTCCAACTCCTTGAATTCTTCGCCTATTAAGAGCTCCATAGAATTGAGTTTATCGAGCATGCTTGAGTTGTTGGTCATCTTACGGACACGATTGAGTTTTTGACTTACCTCGGTTTTGGCTCTCTTGTAGGTGTCCAGATAACCTTCCTCGCCGGTTAAGAGGGACATGCGTCCATTCAGATCAATTTCAAACAGGCCAGCATGGATATCATGTAATTCCGAGAGCATCTCATGGGAGTGCTCCACTTTATTCATGGCATCGATCAGGTTAACTATCGTGAAATAGGAAACTCCCGCGATAAGCAACAAAATAGCCACGGCCAGGGCATAGCCGCCACCTATCTTCATTCCCACCTTCATGGCTGCTCCTCTGTTCATAATTCAACCTCTACATGGACTACCAAGCGGTCATCTTTTAAAAGTTTTTCCCCCTCCAGAACCACCAGCCGATCCGGTGTGACGCCTTTTAAATATTCCGCTCGTATACCTGTCAAGGTCGGAAGGCTCGTTTGCAGTTCCTTTAGCGGCAGAGACCGGATGCCCACAATATCATCCGCCAAGATGCCGAACTCTCGATCTCGATTCTTCAAAATGATCACCCGGTTGAGATTCGTCAGCCCTTTCTCCGGCAGATCAAAGAATTTTCTGATGTCGGTTATGGAAAGAATCTGCCCTCGGACATTCATGAGCCCCAAAATAAACGGCGGCGTCCCCGGCAAAGGGGTGTATTCCTTCAAAGGGTAAACTTCGCGAATTAATGTCGATTCAATGCCGTAACGTTCCTGGGCCAAGATAAATTCTACGACTACCAGGATTTCTTCGGTGTTGGCTGATTGCGGCTCCCGGGCCAGAATCCGGGCGCGCTCTCTTAGTATCCGCCGCTGGTCTTCAACCTTCGACTCCAAACCAGTTGATTCAGACGATGAAGTAGACTCAGTTGCGCCTGGCAAATTAGTTCCCCAAACTGTCAGGTTTTCTGTTTTAACTGCGCCTAACCCTGCCGTTTCCACCATATCTTTCTCCCATGCGCCCTTTTCAGTTGAATAAAGGTATACCTATTGCCACAAGTTGCGGCCTCTGAAAAAACACATTTGCCATCCTGAGTGGAGCGAGGGATCAATATCCTTCGGTCGCTTCGCTTCCGAAGAATGACAGTTTTCTTACTCTTTCAGAGTTCTCAAGTTGTTTCCTTTAGGTCCCCTAACCCTCGCAGGTAAACTTTTGACAACGACCAAATTTTTTCTCTGCTAAACGATGCTTAATGGTACTGACCACTTCCCGCAAAGCCCCCGTAGTCAGTCCCTCTGACGCCGGGACGATTTCTTCATTGGGGGAATGTGCCAGCAAGGCCAGCACATTGTCAAAATGCTTCTCAGCTTCCTTAAAGTGGTGTTGACGCATGGCTAAATTCCCCAGGGAAAAATGGGCCAGGACAAATTCATAATCTAGATAAAGCGTTTGTTTCAGCAGTGCTACCGCTTCAGCTCCCCGGCTCTGCTCCTCTAAGATCGAAGCCAGGAGATAATAATTCCTCGGGTTGAGCCGATCCCGGGAAATGGCTTTCTCCCCCATGATCTGGGCCTCTTCTAATTTTCCCTGGTTGGCGTATAGCTTCGCTAACCTCGCCATCGCCCCGGCGTCGTCATTCTCTTCGGTTAAAGCGCGTTGGACTTTGGCTGCGGCTTCTTCGTAGCTGCCGGTCACCAACAAACCCGCCGATTCTTCGAGATACCTCGGTTTTGCCCTATCTTTTGCTCGGTCGTTTCCTTTTAAGGGTGGAAACTCTGGTCCCTGGCCAAAAACTTGATTTGATCCCGTTTTCCCAGGTATCATTGCTTGGGGAGAATTAGAGCTATTGCCAAAAATTCTCTCCTTTATTATCCCCTCGCCATTTGAAGGGATAGGGTGGAGGTGAGGGATCACTTTGGTCTGATCCTGAAACTGCCGGTAATTCGAGCCCGCGGTCGACTCCTTAATCCTGGACACTCGGTACCTGATCTGGCTGCCTGCTTTTTTGAAAAGGGATGGCTCCCGGATAGGGACAGGCTGACAAGCAGGAGTCTTGAAGAAGCGAATATTCCGCCGGACTGACTATAAGCCAGCCTCCCTCCACTAAGGCCGCTGAAAGACCCTCTACTACCCGGTTGACCACTGCCGGAGTGAAGTACATCAAAACGTTCCGGCAGAAAATGATGTCCAGAGCCGAGGTGTTATTGATCAGAGACGGGAAGGGATCTGCTGCCAGATTGAGGTAGGAAAAGGTCACCATCTCTTTTATCCAGGGCATGATTTCCCAACGGTCGCCCTTTACCCGGTTGAAATATTTCTCCACCAGCCAGGCCGGTGTGCCGCGAAAAGACCACTGGGTGTAGACCCCTTCCTCAGCCTTCTGCAAAGCTCGTTGGCTGACATCAGTGGCCAACACCATGATCCGCCAGTCCAGCAGGTCTGGCAGAATCTTATGGAGTAAGATGGCGATGGAATAAGCTTCTTCGCCGCTGGCGCAGCCGGCGCTCCAAATCCGCAACCGCCGGCCTTCTAACCGGCGGGAGCCTATCAATTGAGGCAGTATCTGCCATTCCAGGGCCTCGAAAATTCCTTTCTCCCGGAAAAAATACGTCTCCCCTATGGTAATATGACTGGCCCATACTTCCAGTAAATCTTTTGTTATCGGCGTCGACAGAAGATATTCTGCCAGAACGGCTTCGTCCGCAAATCCCAATTCCGGAGCCGCGGCCTTTAAGCCCTTCTCCAGATCTCGCCAGCGCTGGGGAGGAAAATGTAACCCTAATTGCTCTGCCGTGAAGGTGCTGAGCTGGACCAAAATCTCCGGGGCAAGACAATCAGTGCTTCATACCTGGGCCATATCTAAAGCCTGAGTAATTACAGGGAAACTTTCTGTTTTAAAGTCAGGCAGCAGAACAATTTCATCCCCCACTTTAACTGCCCCCCGGATATGCCCTAACCCAGGGAAAATATTCCCTGCCGGAATGATTTCATGGTCCGCCCGCTCAATGATCCACAGAACCTCATTGACCAGCAGGGCCATCCTGCCTTTGGGGTTGTGGACCATGATCAGGTAATCCGATACCATGATTTCAGCTTCGGGGAGATGAAGTTGATGCCGTAAATCGATTACCGGGATGATCTGCCCTTCTACATTGATAACTCCTCGCATTCCAGCCGGCGGTTCGGGGACCGGTGTGATCTCCACAACCCGAACCACCCTTTGAACGAAGTTCAATGAGATGGCAAAACGGTTCCCATTCAAACCGAAAACCAGAAATTGTTCCTTGGCATTCATGTTTAGCCCTAAAGATTATTTGATGTGATTGCTTCTAAACTTTCGGAAGATTTTGATAAATACTTAAATCTCGGAGCAGCTAATGAATAAAAATTATTCTATTACCTCTGTTATTATCCGATAGGGAGTGCCATCGCATTGTCAGATAATTTTTCTGAGGATTTAGTCGTCACGAGCTAATGGTTGGGCTGGGTCTGGAGGCTGCTATTTTCCTTGAATAACCAGGTGGTAATAAGTTATAAATAATTTTTGACCTAAATAAAATCGTCTCCTTCTTGATTGGCTAATTTACCATCATGTCTGAAAACCGACAGTTATATACCCGCCTCTTCCAGCAGATCAAACCCTATTGGCGCCGGGTTGTGATCGCCATGCTGGCCATGATCGGGGTTTCCGGGATCACCGCGCTCATCGCCTTTCTGATCAAGCCGGCCCTGGACGATATCTTTTTCGGCAAGCGTCTCGATATGCTTTATTTCCTGCCGCCTCTGGTCATTGTCCTCTACTTCTTCAAAGGGTTATTTTTTTATACCCATGAATTCATGATGAACTATGTGGGGGGCATGATCATCACCCAGATGCGGGATGCCCTCTACCGCCAGTATATGACCCTGCCCCAGGTGTTTTTTGACCGCACTGCCACCGGTCTGTTGATTTCCCGGGTGACCTATGATGTCAATATTCTTCAGAGTTCGGTGTCGACAGTGGTCACCAACCTGCTCAAGGACATCTTCACCATCATCGGTCTGGTGGGAGTGATTTTTTACCGGGAATGGCGCCTGGCCCTCATCGCCGTCGTGGTGTTCCCCATCGCCGTCTTGCCCATCATCAAATTCGGCAAGCGTCTGCGGCGCATATCCACCTCCAGCCAGGTTTCCATGAGCCGTTTGAATACCCATTTGCAGGAAACCCTGGTGGGCAACAACATCGTCAAGGCCTTCTGCCGGGAAGACTATGAAATTGACCGGTTCCATAAGGAGAACCTGGAATTTTTCCGGCTACGGATGAAAAATGTCTCCACCCGGGCTATTTCCCCGCCGGTAATGGAGCTTTTGGGAGGGTTCGGCATCGCCGCCATCATGTTTTACGGTGGGTTACAGGTGATTCAGGGCACCTCCACCCCCGGGACCTTTTTTTCCTTCCTGGCCGCCTTGCTGATGTTGTATCAACCCATTAAAAGCCTGAGCAATATCAACAATTCGGTGCAGGAAGGCATGGCCGCAGCCAAGCGGGTTTATGAAATTTTGGACCTGCCGGTGGAGATAGAAGATAATCCCCAAGCCGTATCATTGCCCCCCATCAGTCGGGAAATCCGCTTTGAGCAGGTAAATTTTGCTTATGATGACCGGCCTGCCTTGCAAAATATTAATTTAACCGTACCTAAAGGTGAGGTAGTGGCCCTGGTGGGCCCCAGCGGCGCCGGCAAGACCACCTTGGTAAACCTGGTGCCCCGGTTCTATGAAGTTACCAGTGGCGCTATCTCCATAGACGGGCATGACCTGCGGGACGTGACCCTGGCGTCACTCCGGGCCCAGACCGGGGTGGTGACGCAGCAGACCTTTTTGTTTAACGATACGGTGCGCAACAATATCGCCTACGGCCGGCCCGAAGCCGGAGAGGGGGAGATCATCAACGCGGCCCAGGCAGCTTTTGCCTGGGACTTTATCCAACATCTGCCCCAGGGGCTGGACACCGTCATCGGCGAGCAGGGAGTGATGCTCTCCGGCGGCGAACGCCAGCGGGTGGCCATCGCCCGGGCCCTGCTGAAAGACCCTCCTATTCTCATCCTGGATGAAGCCACCTCCGCCCTCGATTCGGAGGCGGAGCGGGAGGTGCAAAAGGCTTTGGATAATTTGATCCAGGGCCGGACCACCCTGGTCATTGCCCACCGCTTGTCCACCATCCGGCATGCCGACCGCATTGTGGTTCTCGAAGACGGCAAGATTGTGGAAGCAGGGCGACATGAAGACCTGTTGGCCCGGGGTGGGGTCTATGCAAAATTGTACTATCTGCAGTTCCGGCCCAGAGAAAAGGAAGGAACCTCGGAGACACCGGAATCTCAGGTAAGCGGTCTGGCTTCTGTTTCATGAATTCCCGCTGGCTCACCGCTTTTCAGACCTTGCAAGCGGAACCGGGCGGTACGATTCCGGGTCTGGCCCTGCGCGCCGGCGCCACATTTTTATCCACTCTGTACGGCTTGGGGGCCTGGGGGCGCCGGCGTCTCTATGACCGGGGTTGGCGTCGACCCAAACGCCTTCCCGCCCCGGTGCTGAGCCTGGGCAACCTGGTGGTGGGAGGCGTGGGCAAGACGCCCCTGACCGCTTTTTTGGCCGGGAGTTTCCAGGCAGCCGGCTGCCGGGTGGTTATTCTCAGCCGCGGCTACGGCGGCCAGGCCACGGGGATCAACGTGGTCAGCGATGGCTGCCGGATTTTCCTGAAGCCGCCCCAAGCCGGGGATGAAGCCTATCTTTTGGCCCAAAAACTTCCAGGTATTCCGGTAGTCACCGGAATTGACCGCTATCAGGCGGGTTTACATGCCTGGGAAGCCTTCCGGCCCGACCTTTTTCTATTAGATGACGGCTTTCAACACTTTCAACTGGACCGCGACCTGGATGTGGTTCTCCTGGATGCAGCCAGCCCCTTTGGCAACGGCCGACTGCTCCCCCGGGGGCCCCTGCGGGAACCGGTAAGCACTCTGCACCGCCCCCTGGTCCTGGTGCTGACCCGCTATGAGCCCGATCTGCATCACAGTACCTGGGAGGCCGTCCAGTCCGCTTTTCCGGCCGCAGTGGTCCTACGCGCCACGTTTCAGCTATCCCACGCCGTCAAGTATCCGGGTTCCCAGAAGGTGAGCCTGGAAGCATTAACCACAATGAGCCTGGCGGCCATGGCCGGTCTGGCCCGCCCGGAGGTCTTGGCCGCCAGTCTGCGGGAGGTGGGTGTTGACCTGAAGGACTTTTTCAGCTTTCCGGACCATCATGCCTTTACCGCCGGCGAACTGGCCGGGTTGGTTGACTCAGCCCGCCGGCTCGGGGCTGAGGGCCTGATAACCACTGAAAAAGACTGGATGAGACTGGCAGGAAATTGGTCCGTGGCCCTGCCCTTATACGTTGTCCACCTGGAAGTAACTCTTTTAGACCCCTGGCCGGTACATCTGCTGCCGCCGGGCTGTGCCCAAAAGTTGAGAACGTCATGAACAAAATCTCTGCCAAGCAAACCGTTGCCATCGGCGATCACCATTCCCCACTGCCCCTGGCTGTGCAAGCCTGCTTCCGGCAGTTGACGGTACACAAGCGCCGGCAATTCTATCCGCATCAGATACAATCCATCCTGGTGCGCGCCGTCAATTGGCTGGGGGATGCCATCTTGACCCTGCCGGCCATCCGCCAGCTCAAAAGGTTCTTTCCCCAGGCCAGTATAAGCATTCTGGCCCTGGACCGCGTCGCCCCGGTTTTTTTCCAGCAGCCGGAGGTGGCTGAACTAATTCGCTACCTCCCCAAACCGCCGGCCTCCAGCCTGAAGGACTGGCTGCGATCAATCTACCGGCTGCGGCAACGACGGTTCGATCTGGCCGTGATTTTCCCCAATTCCCTGGAATCCGCCCTGGTGGCGTGGCTCCAGGGAACGCCCCACCGGGTGGGCTACAACACCGAGGCCCGGTCCTTCCTGTTGACCCAGGTAGTGCAGGGGCCTGAAAAAATGGCGGGGCTCCACCATGTCTACCGGCACGAGGGCATCTTGCAGGCCTTTGGCCAGGTGTATGCCGACGGTTTGCCGGAACTGATCCTAACCCCGGCGGAACTGGAGGTGGGATCACAGCTCTTGCTGGCCAATGGCTGGCGCCCCCACCAGAAAATTATCGGTCTCAGCCCGGGCGCGGCCTACGGGCCGGCCAAACAATGGCCTCCGGAACGCTTTGCCGCCGTGGCAAATCGTCTGCAGGCAGAGTTCGGCGCCCTGGTGGTGCTTCTGGGAACCGGCCGCGATGAAGCCGCAGCCCGGGTAATTGCCGACGCCATGCCGTCTCCGCCTGTCAATTTGACGGGTCGGACCGATCTCCGCACCGCCTTTGCGCTCATAAGTCAGTCAGACCTGTTAATCACGAATGATTCCGGCCTCATGCATGCCGCCGCGGCCTTGTGGACCCCTCTGGTGGCCCTGTTCGGCTCCACTGACCCTTTTGCCACCGGCCCCTTCACCCCCCTGGCCTCGATTCTGCAGCATTCGGTTCCCTGCAGTCCCTGCCTGCAGCGGCAGTGCCCGGAAAATTATCACCAGTGTATGGACCTAATCTCCGTGGACGAAGTCATTGCCCAAGCGCACTACTGGCTGACGAGGCAATCATGATGCGAACGGTATTTTTGGATCGGGACGGCACCATCAACGAGGAAATGGGTTATATTAACCATTTGAGCCGGTTCCGCCTGCTGCCGGACAGCGCCGAGGCCATCGCCCGCCTCAACCTTGCGGGTCTGAAAGTGGTGGTGGCGACAAATCAATCCGGCGTGGCCCGGAAGTATTTTCCGGCTCCCCTTATCGGCCAGGTACACGGCCTGATGCTGGAGTTGCTGGCCCAACACGGGGCCCGGGTAGATGCTATTTATGTCTGCCAGCACGCTCCCGATGACAACTGTTCCTGCCGCAAACCCCGGCCTGGTCTGCTGCACCTGGCGGCCCAGGAATTACACCTGGACCTTAGCCGCTCCTATGTGGTGGGCGACCGGTATAATGACATTCATCTGGCGGCCAAGGTCGGCGCCAAGGGCATTTTGGTCCTGACCGGCTACGGGCGGGGAGAACTGGAAAATTATCAGGGCGAACGGGTTGTGGAACCTGATTATATCGCCACCGACCTGTTGGACGCCGCCGCTTGGATCCTCAAGGATGTCGCGGCCTCCGGGGGGCTTTAAGATGACACCCCTCCCAAAGATCTTTGCCTGTGTTATCTCCCTTTGAAGGGAGGGTCAGGGTCAATGCTGTTGATTTAAAAAGGTAGAGAAATGGAAACTATTAAAATCCCCCCTGCCCCCCCTTTAGAAAAGGGGGGAATAAATGAATTTTCCTCATCAGTAGTGGATCAGTGCACTCCAAGTCCCCCTTTTTTAAAGGGAGACTTAGGGGGATTTTTATTAGGTTTCGTAGGGCGGGAAAGCGAAGCGCATCCCACCTTTTGGATTTAAATGAAAGTATCGAACCCGTCCGTACCTGCCAGGATTCTCTTAATCAAACTGAGCGCCCTGGGGGATGTTATCCAGACTTTGCCCTTTCTGGAGGCCATTCGCGGCGGCTTACCCCCAGGCCGAAATTACCTGGCTGGTGGAGGAGGCCGCCGCCCCCATCCTCGAATATCATCCAGCCCTGGACACCCTGCTAATTTCCCGGCGCCGGTCCTGGCTGACGGCCTGGCGGCAGAGAGGCTCCCTGCCCACAGCCTGGCAGGAATTCCGACTCTTGGTTCAGACGCTCCGCCGCCGCCCGTACGACCTTGTCATTGATCTCCAGGGGTTGCTGAAAAGCGCCGTTTGGACCTCCCTGGCCCGCAGTCCCCGCAAAATCGGCTTTGACCGCACCCGGGAATACAGCTATCTGGCCCTCACCGAGCGCTTGCCGCCCTATGATCCTGACGAGCATGCCGTCCGGCGCTATTTGCGAGTAGCCCGGCACTTAGGCGCACCCGGAGAACCGGTGCGCTTCCGGTTGGCCCTGCCGGCTGGGGCCAGCCAGGACCTGGAACCCCTGTGGACCGAAAAAACCGGTCCCCTGATCGTCATGCATCCCGGGACCCGGTGGCCGAGCAAGCACTGGCCCCCGGAATCTTTCGCTTCCCTGGCCGATACCCTCACCCTGGAGCGCCAGGCCCGGGTGGTTTTGACCGGCAGCCCGGCCGACCGCCCCTTGATCTCCCGTATCCGGTCTTTGATGCAGACCTCGGCCGAGGACCTGAGCGGCCGGACCGACTTAAAAGCCTTGGCCCGATTATTCTATCAGGCGGACGCGGCCGTCACCACCGACACCGGCCCCATGCATCTGGCCGCGGCCGTGGGCACTCCGGTGGCCGCCGTCTTCGGCCCCACCGCGCCCTGGCGCACCGGACCCTTTGGGCTCCGGCACCGGATAGTTCGCACCAATTTATCCTGTAGCCCTTGTTTCCAACGCCGCTGCCCGACCCCGGATTGTCTCACCGGTTTGGGTATGGTAGAAGTTTTGGCAGCCGTCAGAGAAATCCTGGACCAGAGCACCATCGGAGACAGACCGCCATTGCCGCGCCAGGTTATCCAAGGCCGCGTCTTCGAAGTCATTGACAATCTTGTGTCTGGAGATTCTCAGGCATCATCTCCCCTTGGCGTTTACAAGACGGCGTGCTTGGCACGCCCTATAATTAACTCTCTATAATCAAATTAATTCTATAGGCGGCCCGTGGCCGCCGATCTTGGTTGCAAGCCACTAAGAGAAAAATTATGGAATGGTTATTTGAATCCCAAACCTGGATCGCCTTGATTACCCTGACGATCCTGGAAATTATCCTGGGGATAGACAATATCGTGGTCATTTCCATCCTGGCCCAAAAACTTCCGGTGTCCCGGCAGGCCAAAGCCCGGACCATCGGCCTTGGTCTGGCCCTGCTCACCCGGATATTATTGCTGCTCAGCCTGTCCTGGCTGGCCAGCCTGACCAAACCGTTATTCACCCTGGCAACCTTAAAAATTTCCACCCGAGATCTTATCCTGATTACCGGGGGCCTGTTTTTGCTGTGGAAAGCCACCCGGGAGATTCATCATGCCATGGAACTGTCCGAAGCCGAGCGCCAACCCCAGGTAATAGCCACCATGGCCGGCGTCATTACGCAGATCATTCTGCTGGACCTCGTCTTTTCCCTGGATTCGGTCATCACCGCCATCGGCATGGCCCAAAGAGTTGAGGTGATGATGGCGGCCATCATTATCGCCATCTTCGTCATGCTCCTGGGTTCCGGGGCCATCAGCGGTTTTATCCACCAGCACCCCTCCGTCAAGATTTTAGCCCTGAGTTTTTTGCTGCTCATCGGCGTCACCCTTATCGCCGAGGGCTTTACCATGCATATCCCCAAAGGGTATATTTATTTTGCCATGGGGTTCTCCGGCGCGGTGGAGACCATCAATCTCATGGCGGGTCACCGCCGGGCATCCTTAGGTCATGATGAGGCTTGATTTAATAGATCAAATCACGTGTTCTTGATTTTTTAAACAATGAGTGGCAAAAATGAAGCAGCTGGGAGTAAAGCTCTGCTTTGCCAAGAATAAGAAAATATTTTTGAAAATCGTTATAATTCTGATAGCATGGATGTGGTCGGCGGTCTTGCCAGTCCACCAGTTCGTCAGGACGGAGGGTTGTTATGGCAATAAGTAAGGAACTATTGGAAATTTTGGCCTGTCCCCAATGTAAAGGCGAGGTCAAGCTCAATGAACAGGGCAGTGGTTTGATCTGCCAGCACTGCCAACTCATGTATGAGATCAAGGATGACATTCCCATCATGCTCATTGAAAAGGCAAAAAAGCTCTCGTAAGCGGCCATGTCCAGTCTTTCCGTGACTGTCATCACCCACAACGAAGAAGCCAATATCGTCCCGTGTCTGGAATCGGCCAGGTGGGCGACTGAGATTGTCGTGTTGGATTCCGGCAGCACCGACCGCACCGTGGAATTGGCCCGGCAGTTTACCGACCGGGTCCTCTCTGTGCCCTGGCAGGGATTCGGCAAAACCAAAAATCAGGCCGTGGCCGAAGCCCGGATGCCCTGGGTCTTTGTCCTGGATGCCGATGAGCGGATCACCCCACCCCTGCGCCGGGAGATTGAACATATCCTGCAGGCCGACGGACCATTGGACGGCTACCGCGTCCCCCGCCGCAACCATTTTTGCGGCCGCTTCATTAAACATCTGGGCTGGTATCCGGATTATTCCATCCGGCTGTTCCGGAAAGCCAACGGTCGTTTTGTGGAACGGGAAGTGCATGAAAGTGTGGAAGTAACCGGCCAGGTGGGGACCCTGCAACATCCCATGCTCCATTATACCTACAAGTCCATCAGTGATTTTGTCCTGCGGATGGACCGCTATTCTACCCTGGCGGCCAGGGAACTGCTGCGGCGGGGAAAACGGCCACTCCCGGGGGAATTGGTCTGGCGGCCTTTTCTCACCTTTCTCAAGCTCTATGTGCTCCAAAGAGGGTTCCTGGAAGGGCGGGACGGCTATACCCTGGCTTTTCTATACAGCACCTATAATTTTTTAAAATATTATAAATTTCGCGAGCTAAAGCAACAGCCGGCCAGTGAAGGAGGCCCAGCGGCATGAAAATCGATGCCACCGCCAGAATCGCCACCGATGTGGAACTGGCGCCGGAAGTTGAAATCGGCCCGGGAGTCATCATCGATGGCCCCACCCGCATCGGCGCCGGCACCAAAATCCAGGCGCATGCCTATATCGGGCCCTACACCACCATCGGCGAGGACAACCTCATCTCTTTCGGGGCCATCGTCGGTCACGAACCCCAGGACTATGCCTTCAAAGGCGAAGAGAGCTATACCATCATCGGCAATCACAATATCATCCGGGAATATGCCACCATTCACCGGGGCACCGTCCCCGGCAGCGCCACCCGGGTGGGAGACCATAACTTTATTATGGCCCTGTCCCATATGGCCCATAACTCCTCCCTGGGAAATAACGTTATCGTGATTAATGGGTCTTTGATCGGCGGCTATGTGGAAGTGCAGGACCGGGCGCTTATTTCCGGCAATTGCGTCGTCCATCAATTCTGTCGGGTGGGGCGACTGGCCATGATGCGCGGAGGCTCCCGGGCCTCCCGGGACGTCCCGCCCTTTTGCATCAGTGACATGGATCATACGGTGCGGGCCTTAAATCTCGTGGGTTTGAAGCGGGCCGGCTTTGACCGGGAGGGAATCCGGGCCTTGAAAGCAGCCTTTAAAATCCTCTTTCACCAACGGGTGAATCTCAAACAAGCCATGCAACGGGTGGAAGCGGAAGTAACCCCAACTGCGGACGTCCAGTATCTCCTGGAGTTTATCCGCGCCTCCAAGCGTGGTGTGGCCATGGGCCCCAAATCCTCTGCCGGCGATGAGTTATAGCCATATCCTTATTATTCAGCTCAAGCATCTGGGAGATATCCTCCTGACCACGCCGGTGATCACGGCCCTGAAAGCCGCCTGGCCCCGGGCCGCCATCAGCGCCTTGACTCCCCTGGGCATGGAGGCCATGCTCACCGAACATCCCCTGCTCACCGAGGTTTTCACCATCGACCGCCGGGACCGCAATCCCTGGAGTTTCCTCAAGTTTGCTGCCAAACTGCGCCGGCCACGCTTTGATCTGGTGCTGGAGTTTTCCGGCGGCGATCGGGGCGCCTTCTATTCCTGGCTCACCCGCGCCGGGACCCGGGTAGGCTTCGATCACCCCCAGCGGCCGCTCTGGCAGCGGCGTTTTGCCTTCACCCTGCTGGCCCCCCCACCTCCTTTGTACGACCATACCGTAGAAAAAAATCTGGACCTGGTGCGGGCTCTCGGGGTGGAACCCCACCACCACGGCCTGGAATTCTTCTGGAACCCGCAAACCGAACAGGAAATTCAGGATCTCTTGCATCAGCATGGCCTCGCCCCCAAAAACTTTATCCTCCTCCATCCCCCGGCCCGCTGGTTGTTCAAATGCTGGACCGCCGAGGGTTATGCCCAGGTCATCGACGCCCTGCAAAACGACTATAAGCTGCCGGTGGTGCTGACCGCAGCCCCGACTTCCCAGGAAATGCAATTTATCCAGGACATTGCCCACCGGTTGCATACCAACCCCGTTAATCTGGCCGGCCGTCTGGATCTGAAGGCCCTAGGCGCGATGATTGCTCAAGCCCGGCTGTTTATCGGTGTGGACAGCGCCCCCATGCACCTGGCCGCCGCCGTCGGCACCCCCACCGTCGTCCTCTTCGGTCCCTCCGGGCCCTACAACTGGCGCCCCTGGGGCGAAGGGCACATTGTGCTCACCAAAGATTTCGACTGTCAACCCTGCGGCCGGGACGGTTGCGACGGCACCAAGATCAGCCGCTGCCTCACCGCCATCACTCCCGCTGAAGTGCTCGCCGCCGTGGACCGGCAACTGCAGACATGCGCCTAGCCCTCGTCCGCCAGCGCCTGAGCGCCCTGGGCGGCGCTGAAAACACCCTCTTGGCCCTGACCCGGGAACTGCTGCGCCAAGGGCACGAGGTCACCCTGGTCACCGCCGAACCCCAGCCCCCACCAGAACTGGCCTCCCTGGCCAACCTGCACTGGCTGCCGGCCCCGGTTTGGCCGGGCAAGGTAGGGCGGGTCCTGGGCTTTGCCGTCAACGCCCGGCGGGTGCTGCAACAGGGTCGGTTCGACCTGATTTTCAGCCTGGAGCGGACCCTGCGCCAGGATGCCTATCGGGCCGGGGACGGCTGCCACCGGGAATGGCTGGAGCGGCGCCGGCCCTATGACTCCTGGCCGGAACGCCTCCATCTGGCCCTCAGCCCCTTCCACCTGACTCTTCTGGCTCTGGAAAAAAAACTGTTTCAAGATCCCGGACTCAAACTGGTCATTGCCAATTCTCGTCAGGTTCAGGCCGAAGTCCGCCGGCATTATCAGGTGGCCCCGGAAAAAATCCGGGTGATCTATAACGGCGTGGACCGGAAGCGCTTTTCACCGGAACGGCTGGCGGGGCTTCCCGCCGGGACCTTCGGGGATCTGGGCCTCGAGCCGAAGATACCCTCCATCCTCTTTGTCGGGTCCGGGTTTAAACGCAAAGGCTTGCACTTTCTCCTCGCCGCCCTGGCCGGGATGCAGCGCCGGGATAGCCGTCTGCTCGTGGTCGGTCACGGCCGGACCGGGCCCTATCAACGTCTGGCCCAAAAACTGGAGGTGGCCCACCGGGTCAGGTTCCTGGGCCCCCAAACCCGGGTGGAGCGCTTCTATGCCGGGGCCCAGGTTCTGGCCCTGCCCACGATCTATGATCCGTGCAGCAACGTCGTCCTGGAAGCCCTGGCCTGCGGTCGGCCGGTCATCACCACTGCCGCCAACGGCGCTTCCGAGTTCATTCATCCCGGCGTTAATGGGGTTATCCTGGAACGGCCCGACGATCTCAAAAGCCTGGCCGCAGCCCTGGATGAATATCTTGAGAGAGCCGCCGACCCCGCGGTCCAACACGCGGCTGTGGCCGCAGTCGCCGACCTTTCCTGGTCCAAAACCGTGGCCGAGACCCTGGCGGCCTTGGAGACCATCGCCGGTCAATAGCCATTGTCTTGCAGTTATTACTAATATCAATTATATTTAACTACATGCGACAATCGTTTTACTTGCTTAATTTTATTCTCTAAACTCGAAACTCAAAACTACCTTGCTGGCGCTAACCTTCGACGGTGAACTAAAATTACAAGATGTCCCCCCGCCCCAACCCCAGGCCGGGGAAGCCCTGATCCGCGTCCGTCTGGCCGGGATCTGCCAGACCGATATCAATATTACCCGGGGCTATGCGGATTTCCATGGCGTTCTGGGGCATGAATTTGTCGGCGAGGTGGTGACGGCACCCGACAACCAGTGGCTGGGGCAACGGGTGGTGGGCGAAATCAATCTCGGCTGCGGCCATTGCCACCGTTGCCGGCAGGGGTTGAGCCGTCATTGTTCCGAGCGCCGGGTCTTGGGTATCCGGGATAAACCCGGCTGTCTGGCGGAATTCATCACGCTACCCATGGCCAATCTGCATCCGGTGCCAGGTAATGTCCCTGACGCCTTTGCGGTCTTTACCGAACCCCTGGCTGCGGCCTTGGAAATTCTGGAACAAACCCACCTCAAACCCGATTCCCGGGTCTTGATCATCGGCGACGGCAAATTGGGGTTGCTCATTGCCCTGGTCCTGCGGTTAAACGGCTGCGACCTGCATCTGCTGGGCCGGCATCCCCGCAAAATGGACCCCATCGCCGCCCGGGGAGTCCACATTCATCTGGCCGAGGGCTTTTCGGCAAAAGATTTCGATGTGGTCGTCGAGGCCACCGGCTCTCCCGCCGGCTGGCAGACGGCCTTGGCCGCAGTGCGTCCCCAAGGCATCGTGGTGGTGAAAAGCACCTACCATGGGGGCCTGGACTTTAATCCCGCCGAATTGGTGGTGCCCGAAATCACCGTCGTCGGCTCCCGCTGCGGGCCCTTTCCTCCGGCCCTGCGCCTGCTGGCCCGGAGATTGATCAACCCCAAAAAACTTATCTCTCGAGTCTATCCCCTGGTCCAGGCCCGGGAGGCCTGCGAATACGCTGCCCAACGGGGGGTATTAAAAGTGCTGGTGGAGATGCCGCCTTATGAGTCCGGTGTCTCTGGATTATCACGTCCTGGCCCATTAGCTTTGAAGTCATTTTCCGAGGAAGTTTCTGCTATGGTAAAATTACGATTTTGGGTGTTCATCGCTTTCACCCTGTTGTCAGTCCTGCCTCCGGCCCAGACCCTGTCCGCCAGCGCCCTGGAACTCCAGCAGGACTTCGTCAAAGCCGCCGAGCGGGTTTCCCCCGCCGTGGTAAGCCTGAAATGCGTCCGGGTCGTTAATGTCTCACCGTTTGCCGGTATCGACGAAGAGTTCTTTCGAGGCTCTCCCTTCGAAGATTTTTTCCGGGAGATAATGCCGCCCCGGACCAGGCGCCAGCGGCAAGTGGGGCAAGGCTCTGGCGTCATCATCGACCCCCGCGGCTTTATCCTGACCAATCATCATGTGGTGGCTGGAGCTCAAGCCCTCGAGGTTCATTTGCGCGATGGCCGCACCTTACCGGGCCGCCTGGTGGGCAGCGATCCCCGCTATGATCTGGCCTTGATTCAGGTGGGTTCATCCGGCTTGCGGGCCGCTCCCCTGGGCAATTCCGATGAGCTGAAGGCCGGTCAGTGGGCCATTGCCATCGGCAGCCCCTTTGGTCTGGAAAACACCGTCACCGTGGGCGTCATCAGCGCCACCGGCCGCAAGGGGGTGGGCCAGGGAAGGTTTGGCGATTTTATCCAAACCGACGCCTCCATCAATCCCGGTAACAGCGGCGGCCCCCTGGTGAGTGTTAACGGCGAGGTCATCGGCATCAACTCCATGATCGTGGCCCCGGGTCAGGGCATCGGTTTTGCCATTCCCATTAACCTGGCTAAGAAGATTGTGTCGCCCTGGCTCAACTAATAACGGCTATCAGCCTTCATTCTCACAGCCATTATGAATACTCAAAACGAAGCCACACTCAGGGACCACTTCGAACGAGTCAAACAAATCATCGCCGATCAGGAGATGCTGGAGCGGGTGCCGGCCGAGCATCTGGAATATTCTCCCCAGCATCTGGAGGATCTGGTAAAATTCGCTTATTTTGGCGGTTTTATCCAGTTGGGAGAAGCCCGGCAATTCCTGTTGTTGCCCAAGGCCGAATTAAAACCCCGCCTGCGGCAGTGGTACGAGGAAATCCGGAAAAATGGCTGCTGGCTCTGCTGAGCGGCCTCATATACCTTGAAAGATAAGATGTTCCGTAGAGTTTTTTTCATTTGCTGAAAGCTGACCGCTGACAGCCTTTTCTATTGAGGAACCGCATGGACGATCAAGACACCCTGGCCGCCCTGAAGCGCCGGGTCATCGAGTTTCGCGACGCCCGGGCCTGGGGGCCCTTTCATACCCCCAAAAATCTGGCCATGGCCCTGGCCATCGAAGCCGGCGAACTCCAGGAATTGTTCCTCTGGAAAGAGGACCCGGAAATTCTCGCCTCCCTGCAAAATGATCCCTTTGGCACCCGGGTCCAGGAAGAGCTGGCCGATATCCTGATCTTTTTGTTATACCTGGCCGAGGCCGCCGGCGTTGATCTGTCCGAAGCCGTCAAGGCCAAACTCATCAAAAATCAGGCCAAATATCCTGTCTCCAAAAGCTTCGGCAGCAATAAAAAATACACCGAGTTGGAATAAAATAGTATGAATGGTTTTGTGAGCTTGGAAGAGATCAAATATACATTAAATGGCTTTCAGCTATCAGCGGTCAGCTTTCAGCAAAAAACAAAAGAATCAGCTTAGCTAACCGCCGACAGTCTCTTATCCGTTTGCCCTTATTAACTTCTCCCACAAATCATAGGACAATGGCGATTAGTTCTGATAAAATAAACAAGTTTACCATTTGATAAGCTGACTGCTGATAGCTGACCGCTGAAAGCCTTTTAAAAAAATGAAAGTCTATCCTGTTTTTCTCAATATCGACGGCAAACCCTGCCTGGTAGTAGGCGGCGGCGCCGTGGGCGAACGCAAGGTTGAAGACCTGTTGTTAGCCGGCGCCCAGGTCACCCTGGTGAGCCGGGACGCCACCCCCGTCCTAACCGCCATGGCCGCCCAGGGGTTGATCACCTATCGCCGGGAAGATTTCTCCCCGGCACACCTCAGTGGTATGGTGCTGGCCATCGCCGCCACCAATGACCTGAACACCAATCAGAGCGTCAGCGCCGCGGCCCAGGCCCGGGGGCTGCCGGTCAATATCGTGGACCAGCCCGCCCTGTGCTCCTTCGTGGTGCCGGCCACCATCCGGCGAGGCGACCTGACCCTGGCCATCGGCACCGGCGGCCGCAGTCCCGCCCTGGCCAAAAAGCTGCGCCGGGACCTGGAGCAGGTCTACGGTCCCGAATACGGCCCCTATCTGGAGCTTTTGGGCGTCATCCGGGAAAAAGTGCTGGCCTGCCGCCGGGATCACCCCGATAATCTCCACCTCTTTACCCGGATTGTCGCCAGCCCTCTGTTCCATCTCCTGAATACCCGCGACCTGGCGGGGCTTCAGACTCTCCTCACGGAGCTGCTGGGCGCGGTGCTGCCGGCCGCCCAGGTGCAGGACCTGCAAACCCTGGCCGCCGGCCTCAGCTGCGCTGATCAGCCTATCCAGAACTAATTATAGAGTGAAACTATGGACTTCTGGCTCCTGATCCTCACCGTCACCTGCTATTTTCTGGCTACGCTCATCTGGCTGGGTTATCTGTGGATTCAAAAAGACGCTCTGCACCGCTACGGCAGTTGGGTGGTGGGAGCCGGTTGGGGCTGCCATAGTCTGTCTCTGCTCCTCCAGACCGTGGCCCAGGGGTTTTTTCCGGTGGCTAACCTGGGCGGGGCCCTGAGCCTCTTCAGTTGGACCCTGGTGACCGCCTTCCTTATCCTCAACTGGCGTTACCCCGTCAAGGTTCTGGGCGCCCTGGCCACCCCCATGGCGGGTTTGCTGCTGTGCGGCGCCTTGATTCTGCCCCGTCCCGGTGCGATCCCGCCCCTGCTGCAAAGCTTCTGGCTCACCTTCCATGTCGCCGCCGCCCTCCTGGGGAATGCCGCCTTTACCCTGGCTTTTTTGGGGGGTATCCTTTACCTGGTCCAGGAACATCAGATCAAGTCGAAAAAATTCGGCTTCTTTTATAAACGCCTCCCTTCCCTGGAGATGCTGGACGCTTTGAATTATTATTGCATCACCATCGGCTTCGTCTTGCTTACCCTCGGAATCATCACCGGCTCCCTCTACGCCCAATATACCTTGGGCGCCTTCTGGCAGTGGGATCCCAAAGAGACCATGACCCTCATCGCCTGGCTGCTCTATGCCGGTCTGCTCCACGAACGCCTGGTCAAGGGCTGGCGGGGCCGCCGGGCCGCTCTCCTGGCCATTGCCGGGTTTATGGTGCTGATGGTGACCTTTGTCGGGGCTGATTTCTGGCAGCGGGGCTATCACCGCTTCGGCGACTTCGGGCGGCTGCCGTGACCCTGATTCTCCTCGGCCTCAATCACAAAACCGCTCCCGTGGAACTCCGGGAAAAGCTGGCCTGCCTGGCCCCCGATCCCGCCGCGGCCTATCAACGGCTGCGGCAGATTCCCGAACTCCAGGAAGTCCTGCTCTATGCCACCTGCAACCGGGTGGAAGTGCTCTTTGCCACACCCGACCCTGAAGCCGCCCTCCCCCAGGTATTAAATTTCTTCACTTCCCAGCCGGAGTTGGCTGCCGCCGATGTCACCGCCGCCTTGTATGAATACCGGGAGGCCGAGGCCGTCAACCATCTCTTTGCCGTGGCCTGCGGCCTGGACTCCATGGTCATGGGCGAACCCCAGGTTTTGGGGCAGGTCAAAACGGCCTACCGGGAAGGCGCCACCCAGCAGGCCACCGGCCCCATCCTCAACCGCCTGCTGCACAAGACCTTTTCCGTGGCCAAAAAAGTGCGCACCGAAACCGGCATCGGCGGCCTGGCCGTCAGCATCAGCTACGCCGCCGTGGAGTTGGCCCGCAAGATCTTCGGCGATCTTCAGGACAAGACCGGCCTGCTCATCGGCGCCGGGGAAATGGCCGAACTGGCCGTGGAGCACCTCAAAAGGCACGGCGTGGCCCGCCTCATCGTCGCCAACCGCACCCTGAGCCGGGGCCTGGAACTGGCCGGCCGTTTCGGGGGTGAAGCCGTCTCCCTGCCCGAACTCGAGAACCAGCTCCTCACCGCGGATATCGTCATCAGCTCCACCGGCGCCCCGGAAGTCATCCTCACCAAAGACCAGGTCAAGAGCGCCATGCGCCGGCGCAAACAACGGCCCCTGTTCCTCATCGACATCGCCGTGCCCCGGGACCTGGATCCGGGCATCAATGACCTGGATAACGTCTACCTCTACAACATTGACGATCTGCAGGGGGTAATTCAGGCCAATCTGGAGCATCGCCAGGAAGAGGCGGTCAAGGCGGCCCGGATCATCGAGGCCGAAACCCACAAGTTCCTGCAATGGCGGGAAACCCTGGAGGTCACCCCCACCATCGTCGCCCTCCGGGACAAGGCCCAGCAGATCTGCGAGGCCGAACTGAAAAAGACCCTGCCCCAACTAGGACCGCTCACCCCGGAACAACAAAAATCCCTGGAAGTCCTGGCCGAATCCATCGCCCTGAAACTCCTCCACGACCCCTTCCTCTACCTCAAACGCCACCACCACCCCAAACACCGCTCCCGGGAACTGGACCTGACCCGCCGCCTCTTCAACCTGGACCCCGACCGCCAGGAAGATCTGCTCTAAAGCCTTTCGTTTCTCTATACCATGTGCCCACATGGCAATACGGCTTACTGCCTTGCGCGTCAGACGTAATCCATAGCTCCCATGTGTTTGAGCATTATTACCCCGACTGTATATTCGTTCCAAAAGTGTTTTTCCCCTAGGTCCGGGTTTCCCTGGCCCCTCCCAGACACCGCCTCCGTATTTCCCCTACAGCAAAATTATCAGGCGGGGCAGGACTGGAGTTCTTTAATTTCTTTATGGTACTACTTGTTTTGATTTGTCAGCAAGTTTTCCTGAGAGGGACCTATGGCCACCATCGTGACGTATAAGCCGGGGCTTACTGCCGATTGAAGCTCGACAGCGGGGAGCGAATCCTCAATCAGTTGCGCTCAGACAGGAATAAAGATCATGAAGCTCCGGTTAGGAGGATTGTTGCCAACCATGACGATTGCCGATTGGCCGATTGCTGAGCTGCACTCGGCGATCGATAGCTTCGTCGACGCCAACCAGCCCTTCCTCCACCCGCTGGACGCTATCAAGAGCAAGCTAATGTCTTGTTCATCGATCGCTGAGATTCAGCGATTGTGCGACAAGCGAAGCGTCTAACCGCGCAGTGCAGCGGTACAAGGAGCTCGGAAGCTCGCTTCTCAGATCTCCGACCGGAAGCGTTTAGCATCCATGATTGCTCGTACACGAATGACGAGCTTCATTTAAAGCGCTTACACCTTTGGGGAAAAACAATGCCACTCGACCACTACGTCCCCAAGTGCATCTCAGGAAATTCTATTCGCCGGCTCTCGGCGATCGCATGTATGCTATCCGCAAGACCGACCTCAAAGGCTTCACCCCAAACTCGGGGGCTGTCTGCAGAATCATGGATGGGAGTACGAACGCCTATCTGCTAGAGGATCGAGCGATTGAGGATTTTTTGAAGACGATCGAGCCGAATTACGACGCCGCTCTAGACAAGCTGATAGCCGGAGCAGATCGACAACGCGTGCATCTTACACGATTGCCGGCTTCGTCGCCTATGTCATTTCCTGTTCGCCGGCGGGCATGCGCATTGATTCTGGACCACTCAAAAGCACCGTCGAAACCACAGCTGCCATGATGGAGGCGCAAGGTTGTTGCCGCCCCCTCCTCCCCAGTTAGGCGATGCAACCCTCACCGAACTTCTGCGCGACGGAGCCGTCAACATCACGATTGATCCCAAGTATCCCCAGGCGATCGGCATCAGTTCAATCCTGGACTTACAGCCACCTCGGCAATTTCAAATGGGAGATTTTGAACAACGACTTTGACGATAGCCCGTTCTTTACGAGCGACTTCCCTGTTGCCATTGAGAAGACAGACGACCCGCGCATCTGAACCGGATCGTGCCCCTGGCACCCAATCTCGCACTTCGGATAAGCCCGACCTCACACTTGATAACGGCCGATCGGACTTCTCTTTCGCGAATTTTGTCTGCCGCAGCCGCAAGGTCGGCCGCAAAGAGCTTGTAAAGCTCAATTGTCTGATCGTGCGCTGTGCCGAAGACTCCGTGTTCTATCGCGACGACTACCCATGGATTCGACCGTTTGTCACGAAGAACCAGCATTACCGCATTGAGCCGTACACCCATAGGCTAACGACTCTTACCGGCACACTTCTAGTTTCACGCAAAAGAGTCGTGGCCGGCCCGTACACCGGAATCCGAAGTGCCTTCCGCCTTCTGAATCTGCCGAAGGCCGACAACCCAAATTCTATCCCTGCGCCGTCATGGCGTCGCCTCAACCGAGCTCCCGCCCGACTTAAAGACTATGCAAAATCCGGATCGCCTGCCGTGACAATTCTTCTGTAAGCTTTCGCGCCCAGCCCCGTTCCCCGGCGATGTGCGCAATTCCTTTGGCGTGCGCAATTTACACGCCCCTTTCCTTCCTTGTGACAACTTCCCCACCTGTGCTGGCCTTCCGGTCCTGACTCTGGTATATCATCCCTTGTGCCTGCTTCTCTTGTCGGCTTTATTTGTGCTTATTAAAATCGCGGTTGCTCAAACTATCATGAATCCCAAAATTATTTTTTATTCGGTCTTTGTCAGACGTCGGGCGCGAGTGAGCGGCAGTCTCATGTCCAACTGTCATAAAATAAAATTTTTCCACTTCTTACCGCGAAATATCAGCCTCATCCGATCCGCCAATCCTGCCCCTGGGGCCATCCCGTCCACGTGACAAAATACTGGCGGTGCAGAACCGGAAATTTAGCGCGAAATTACCGCGAAATGAGCGCGAAATCTAATCCTTATTTTCTTTATCTTATAATCCTTTCAATAGGATATACCGTATGAAAAATTTTCCACCTTTTATCGCGAAATATCAAAAATGTCGACCGGGAAAGCGCCGCGCCTCCCGCCGCTTTTTCAGCGCGAAATTAGCGCGAAAAATGCGCGAAATCGCCGCGCAATATAAACTTAAATCGCTTAATTTAATTGTTTTTTCTATATGTTATCCGTTACCAAAAATTTTTCCCTTCTTAGCGCGAAATATCAACCCCCTTAGTGGGAAATTACCGGGAAATTCGCGGGAAATTTCACCAAATAAGGTTTATTTTACAATAATATCAATTTGTTGAATATATTTCCAAATTTTCTGTCGCCGGATTTCGCGCTCCGGCGGGTTGTACACGATATAGTCTGCCTATCATTGTGGCAAGGCTTTATCGGCCGCGCCACGCCCGCTTCACAGGAGAATACCATGTTGCGGTCAAAGAAGTTCTTAGGATTCCTCTCCGTTTTGGCCATCCTATTGATCCCGGCAACTTACACCTGGAGTCAGGGCCCTGGCCCTGACCGGGATTGGCTCAATGATTTGGCTTCGGTGAAAAATCCACCCCTGGCCAAGAACGAGGCCGAAAAGAAAATCATCGGCGTCCTGAACGACATCCGCCAAGGCCCCTGGATGGCCAATGTCCACACCCTGCATGGCCGGTTGCTCCGCCTCTTCACCGAGACGGCTAATGCCAAAAATGTCGTCGAGATCGGCACCTCCAACGGCTACTCGGCCCTCTGGATCTGCCTGGGCCTGCGCCCCACCGGGGGCAAACTCACTACCTTTGAGATCGACCCTGACGCCGCCTCCCTGGCCCGGGCCAACTTCAAACGGGCCGGCGTCGACCATCTGGTCACCATCGTTGCCGGCGATGCCCACCAAACCGTTTCCCGGCTCCAGGAGCCCATCGATATCCTCTTTCTCGACGCCGACAAAGAGGGCTATCTGGACTATCTCAATAAGCTGCTGCCTCTGATCCGCCCGGGGGGCCTGATCCTGGCCGACAACGTCAGTAAACCCGCGCCCTCGCCGGCATTCTTGAAAGCCATTACCACCAACCCCGACCTGGAGACGGTCTTTTTGAATATGTCGGCCACCGGCCTCAGCGTGACGCTCAAGAAGCGCTAGGCGTACGGCGCCCCAAGGTCCTTCTATTATTTTTCCTCTTTCTTGGGGTAAGTAATCTTTAGTAAATTCTCTAAATTTCGGTTAAAATAGGTTGGATTGGCAAGCACTCCTTAATCTGGCTCCAAACCCCACTACTAACCGAAAACCGAAAACTGGAAACCGAAAACTGACTCCCATGGCCGCAACCCCCAAGCAGGAGCTTTCCCTCTTTGATTCCACCTGCATCATCGTCGGAATCATCATCGGCGCCGGTATTTACGAAACCGCCCCCACCGTGGCCCAATGCCTGGGTTCCGCAGCCGGCGTTTTCGGCATCTGGCTGCTGGGTGGTTTTCTGGCCCTGGCCGGGGCCCTGTGTTATGCGGAACTGGCCACCGCCATTCCCCAGGAGGGCGGCGACTACGTCTATCTGACCCGGGCCTATGGCCCCTGGGTCGGCTTCCTCTTCGGCTGGTCCCAACTGGCCGTGGTCCGGCCCGGCGACATTGCCCTCATGGCCTTCATCTTTGCCAGATATGCCCAGAAGCTCTATCCCCTGGCCGGCTACTCTCAGCCCTTCTATGCCGGCGCCGCCGTGGTGGTGCTCACCGCCATCAATATCCTGGGCGTCAAAACCGGCAAATGGACCCAAAATATTCTCACCCTGGCCAAAGTCATTGGTATGCTGGCCATAATCATCGTCGGCTTCAGTGCCCCGGCCCTGCTCCCCGGCCCGGAGCCATCCGGTCCCATGAGCTGGGGAGGTCTGGACCTGGCCCTCATCCTGGTGATGTTTACCTTCGGCGGTTGGAATGAAATGGCTTACGTAGCTGCGGAGATCAAAAACCCCCGGCGCAATATCGTCCGGGGCCTGGTAGCCGGCACCGTGGCCGTCACCGTGCTCTACCTCCTCATGAACGGCGCCTTCCTGTCCTCCCTGGGAATCAGCCAAATGGCAGCTTCCCAGGCCGTCGCGGTGGACGCCGTGGCCCGGGTCTTTCCCGAAGCCGCCGGCCGGACCATCGCCGTGCTCATCTGCATCTCGGCCTTGGGAGCCGTGAACGGTCTCATCTTTACCGGGGCCCGCATCTCCTATGCCCTGGGCGCCGGTCACCTGGCCTTTCGACCTTTGGGGACCTGGCATCAACGCCTGGGTACCCCGGTCTGGGCCCTGGCCACCCAAGGGATTTTGAGCCTGGCCATTGTCCTTCTGGCCGGCTCCTTCCTCGACACCATCATCTACACCGCCCCAGTGGTCTGGCTGTTTTTCCTGGGCACGGCCCTGTCGGTCTTTGTCCTGCGCCGCCAAGAGCCGGAGCTGGTGCGTCCCTACAGAGCGAGCGGCTACCCCCTCCCCCCGGTCATCTTTTCACTGTGCTGCCTCTTTATGCTCTTTAGCTCGGTTTCCTATGCCCTGGCCAAGGTTCCCTGGGGCTTAGCCCTGTTGTCCGGCGTGCTTCTGATCGGGGCGCTCATCTACCGGCTTACGGAACGGTAACGGGGTTTGGTATCGTTCGGCTTACTCTTAGGAACATATATAACTATTCTAATTTACTTATATTTATGACCGAAAGGTATGAAAAAGACTCGTTCCCAAGCTCCAGCTTGGGAACGCAATTTCCTGCGAAGCTCCTGCTTCGCCACTAACCAAGCTCATGTCCAAATTGTTGAGAAAATATGCAACTACCTGAACGTTACATCAAATTCAGTTCCAAATCCAAATGCCCTCCATCAGTATCATGATGACCTGGCGAGATTTATCCGCCAATGTTGGCCGGTGGCAGCCGTGGATCAGGAAAAGGCCAGTTCGGCCCCTCCCCGCCTCGCCCCATTTCGAAAATCTCCTTTCCATCTGCTATCAGGCCAGCCTGCTTCGGGAGGAAGAACGCCCGGTGCGGCTGCGCCTCTTGGTGGCCGGGCCGGAGCAATTCTCGGCCCAACAATTTCCTCCCATGGGCCTCCACCGTCAGGTCTTTTCCCAACCCCGGCCGTGCCACGAACACGAGTTGCGGAAACTCTCCCCGGCCGCCGACTTCTCCCGGACCATTCTGGGAGTCGACTTGAACGATCAGAAAGAATGGCAGATCTGGGGCCTGGTCCATTCCGGCAACCGTTGGCTGCAGACCTATCATGGCGGCCGGCAAGTGCCCCCAGACCTTCCCGACGTCCCGGTCATCCACCTGGCCGGCCCCGGACGCCTGGCCGTGCTCCGCGGGATGGTCGAATTAGCCACCCTGATGAACGGACGTATCCTCACTCCTGATCACAATGTCTTCGAGGCCCGGTGGCTGCGGGAGTTCTTCGCTCCAGTGCGGGCGGAAATGCTGGCCTTCCTCCGCAGTTCCTTTGCGGGCGAACATAATTGGGCCGACATTATCGATCCGAATCTGATGGGTATTATCGGCCGGCACGTCACCATGCGCTTCATCAGCACCATGCGCCTGTCCCACCAGGGCGGCACGTTACTCTACCTGCCACACCAGCACCGGGCGGAATTCACCTCCCCCAACCCTTTGATCTCCATCAAATACCAATTCCAGAAGAAGGGAGACCGGCCTCGCCTGCAGAACCTCATCCACCAGACCCTCCAGACTTTGTTGGAGGCTTACGGGAAAGATATTCAACAAGGGAAAAAGCTGGGTTGGCGGGACTATATCGCCTGCAACAGCACTGGCTTGGCTCTTTTGGATGAGGCCATCTTTGCAGTCGCTCACCAGTTGGCTGATTTCGCCGCCGTGGATGGCGCCGTCGTTCTCACCAACCGGGCTCAGTTACTGGGTTTTGGCGGCATGATCAAGGGAGACTTTGATCAGGTAGCGAACGTGGATCGGGCCCTGGACGTGGAAGGCGAGCGGCGGCGCCAGGAACCCACCGAGAGCGTCGGCATCCGCCACCGCTCGGTGTATTACCTGTGCCATCAGATCCCCGATGCCCTGGGAATCGTTATCTCCCAGGACGGCGCCACCCGCTTCATCAAGCAGAAGGAGGGATTGGTGACCTACTGGGAACAGGCAGTCTCCGTCCCCCTGAAAATGTCTTAAAATAAACAGCTTACTTCACGATTTGCCGCAATTCGGCCAGCGCCTGCTTGGGGCTGCCGATGTTGCCCACATGCACCTGGAGAACCTGGCCGCTCCGGTTCATCACCACCGTAGTGGGCACTCCTGAAATGCCTAAAGCCTTCCCCACCATCCCTTTGGGGTCGGCAAGCATGGGAAAAAGCACTTTATGCCTCTTCTTGAAATTCCTCACGTCGTCGGCGCTGCAACTCTGGGCCGCCGCCAGGAACTTGACCTTACCCTTGAGATCCGAATTCTGTACCAGATTGAAAAAGCTATTCATTCCAGGGACCTGTTGCTGACAGTGGGGGCAGGAGTTGCGCATTACCTCCAGAACCACATACGGAGCCCCGATATTTTCCAGTTTGAAAGCCCCGGTGCTGCTCAGACCTAAATACTTCTGGTCTGATTCAGACAATACCCCAGGAAAGCTCAGGTTGCCATATCCTTTACCTTTCTGCACCGTGGGCGCGGGCCACGTGAGCAGCCCGGAAAGCAGCAAAGTTATGATCATGATTTTGAAACCTTTGGCAGCGGACATAATTTCTCCTTTGAACGTATTAGCGATACTGAAATATATTTCTCAACCCAGTATATCTAGCAGAACGAAGTGCCGGTGGCCAGCCTCAGCACCCGTATCTAATCTGAAAGCCGCGACCATGCTTTTGCAGCTTTCCCGACTACCAGTGCCTATCCCCGGACCGGTTATAGCCTAACGTTAATAAATTTTTAAAACAAGTAGTTGATTAATGATCGGGGAAGTATTAATATATTAATATTAAAGCGACTTTGAGAACTTGCCTGACTGATTTACCCATGCGTCTGGCATGGTGTTTCAGCCCGACCTCAAAGCACTAACAAGAGAGGGCACTATGTTAACTGAACAAGGCTTCGGACTCGGTTCCGATCAAGAATGCGAAATCCACAGAGAACCTTTAATTGCAGTATTGCCGCATCCTTTACATGGCCGGCTGATAGAACGAGTGGTGTTGATGGTTAACCATATGATCGATTACAAAGGCTACAAGTATATCTATAGCTGGCGGAACAGCGGTGTGGTTTACTACACCCCACTGGCTGCCTAAGTATTTAAGTTTCTGATATTATTGAAATATAAGACATCTTAACCTCTGAGCCATCACCAACCGAAAAGCAAAGGGCAGATATCATCTGCCCTTTGCTTTTCGATAAAGCTGTCCTTATCAGTGATCTTATCTAATCCACCTTACACACCCCCGCCTTACACTTGCCGCTGATGTGATCCTCGAACTCCTGCCGGAAGTGTTTTAGCAGGCTGAACAAAGGCGCCGGCGCGGTCTGTCCCAGTGGGCAGAAGGAAGCGTCCATCATGGTCTGGCCCAACTTCTCCAGAAACTCCAGGTCACCAGGCTGGCCCTTGCCTTCCCAAATCCGGGTCAGGGTTTTGAGAAGCTGCGGCGTGCCCTCCCGGCACGGGGTGCACTGCCCGCAGGATTCGTGCGCGAAGAAGACCGCCACCGAGCGGGCGAAGTCCACGGCGCAGACGCTTTCATCCATCACCAGCATGGTGCCGGAGCCCAAGGCGCCGCCCACTTTAGCCATACCGAAGTCGATGGGCACATCCAAGGCCTCCGCCGTCACAATCCCGGCCGAAGCGCCGCCGGTCTGGCACATCTTGAACTTCCGGCCGTTTTTCAGGCCGCCGCCATAGGTGTCAATGAGTTCCCGTAAGGTGATGCCCACGGGCACTTCGACGATCTGCGGCGTCTTGACGTGGCCGATAATCTGGTAAATCTTGGTGCCGGAGGTGTCGGCCGTGCCCAGGGACTTATACCACGCCCCACCCTTAGTAATGATGGCCGGAACTGAGGCCAGGGTCTCGACGTTGTTGACCACGGTGGGTTTATGCCACAGTCCCGCCACTCCCGGGAAAGGCGGTTTGGAACGGGGATAGCCCCGTTTCCCTTCAATGGATTCGATGAGCGCGGTTTCCTCGCCGCAGATATAGCAGCCGAACCCGGAGCGCACCTCGATATCAAAGGAAAAGTTCGTCCCGAAGAGGTTGTTCCCCAAATAGCCCTTGGCCCGGGCCTGCTCGATGGCGGTATTGAGCCGGTGCTTGCAGAGATAGTATTCCCCCCGGCTGTAGATAAAGCCCTTGTTGGCCCCCACCGCAAAGCCGGCAATAGCCATACCTTCCAATAGCTTGTGCGGGTCGCCTTCCACGATGTAGCGGTCTTTGATAGTGCCCGGTTCGCCCTCGTCCAGGTTGCAGATGAGGTATTTCTGGGGCACGTCCAGGGGCCGGGTAAAAGACCACTTCATCCCGGCCGGGAAACCGGCGCCCCCCCTGCCCCGAATGCCGGAGGCCTTAACCTCTTCCACCACCGCCTCCGGAGTCATGCTGGTGACGACTTTCTTCAGGGCGCTGTACCCGCCCTGGGCCACATAATCGTCAACCTTTTCCGGATTGATGACCCCGACGTTGCTGAGCAGCACCAGTTCCGCCGGGCTCTGTTTGTAGCTTTTAAAATCGTTGGTGCTGTACGGCAGCTTTTTATACTCCGGGGCCTTCCCGGCCCGGTAGTCGGCCAGGATCTGTTTGATCTTGTCTTTGGTGAGGTTGCCGTGCACCACTTCGTTGATCTGCATGGCCGGGGCCACTTCACAGACGCCCAGGCAGGCCGTAGTCTCCAGGGTGAACAGGCCGTCAGCGGTGGTTTCCCCCACTTTAAGGCCCAGTTCTGCCTGCATGGCGTGAAACATGTTCTCGGCCCCGGACACGTGGCAGGGGGGGGATTCGCAGAAAGCGGATGACATATTTCCCCTTGGGCTTCCAGGTGTACATGGAGTAAAAGCTCATGACCCCGAAAATGTCGCTGCCGGGGATGTTCAACTTACAGGCAAGACGTTGCTGCACTTCCGGTGGCAGGTAGCCCACGGCATCCTGCACTTCTTGCAAGACCGGCATAAGGTTGCCGGGCTGGTTTTTATGCTTTTCAATGATACTATCTATCTTGGCCATCACTTCCGGGGTGAGGGCCGAGTCCTGATGGCTGGCGCAGTGGCATTGAGTCGACATGGCTTGCCTCCTTTACAGTTTTTCAATTTTCACTGCGCAAGCCTTATACTCCGCAGTCTGGGAAATCGGATCAAAGGCCGGATTCGTGAGCCAGTTGGCATTGCCCTCCCGGAAGTGGAAGGCCATCCAGACCATCCCGGCCGGCACCCGTGGCGTCACCATGGCTTTGACGGTGACCTTACCGCGGCGGGAGGATACCCTCACCCAGTCTCCGTCCGCCACCCCCAATTGCTGTGCGTCCGCCGGGGAGATGTCAGCGGTTTCTTCGCTCAGCCGTTCATTCAGTCCCACACTGCGACCGGTTTGGGTGCGGGTGTGATAATGATACAAACGGCGACCTGTGCTTAACACCAACGGATATTCGGCATCCGGCACTTCCGCCGGCGGAGTCCAATCCAACGGGTTAAAGACGCCCTGGCCGCAGGTAAAGCAGCCGTCTTTATGGAGGACGCAGGTGCCCGGATGATCGCAATCGGGCACCGGCCATTGCAGTCCGTCCCCTTCAATGCGGTAATACTTCACCCCTGTCAAGGAGGGGGCCACATGGGAGACCTCGTTGTCCCAGATTTCCTGGGCGCTGTTGGCGGCCCACTCCTGTCCCAGGCGTTTGGCCAGTTCTTTGAAGATCCACCAGTTGGGTTTGGCCTGGCCCGGGGCCGGTTTCACCTGGCGGACCCGATTGACTCGCCTCTCGCTGTTGCTGAAAGTGCCGTCATCTTCACACCAGGCTGCCGCCGGAAAGACCACATCGGCAAAACGGGTGGTTTCGGTGGGGAAGATGTCGTGGCACACCATGAACTCGGCCGCGGCCAGACTCTTCTCCACGTGGTGAATATCAGGTTCGGTATTGGCCAGATTCTCCCCAAAGACATAGAACAACTTGATCTTGCCGGTGGGCAGGCCGTCCATCATCTGGGGCATCATCAGACCGTTTTTATCCGGAAGATTCTCCACCCCCCAGAACGCCTCAAACTTGGCCCGGGCCGCAGGGTCAATAACCTTCTGATAACCGGGGAAGACATTGGGGAGGGCCCCCATATCGCAGGCGCCCTGGACGTTGTTCTGACCCCGCAGTGGATTGACCCCGCCGCACTCGAAGCCGACGTTCCCCAAAACCATCTGCAAATTAGCACAGGACATGACGTTGTTAACGCCGCAGGTGTGTTCCGTAATCCCCAGGGTATAGATGAGCATCATGGGTTTGATGGCTGCCAGGCGGCGGGCCACCGTCCGTAAAAATTCCGGTTCGATGCCGGCGATGGGGGCCACCCGTTCCGGTGGATATTCCATCACCTTTTGTTTCAAAGCCTCGAAACCGGTGCAGCAGGTTTCCACGTATTTTTGATCATAGAGGTTTTCAGTTATCAAGACATGCATCAAACCATTGAGGAAGGCCACATCTGAGCCCACCTTAATGGGGACATGGATATCGGCGAATTCAGCCAGCTTGGTGTACCGGGGGTCGGCCACGATGAGTTGGGCGCCATTGATAACCGCGTTCTTTAGGAACGTGGCCGCCACGGGGTGGGCCTCCGTCATATTGGAGCCGATGACAAAGAAGGCCTTGGCCTTGGCAAAGTCAGCAAATGAATTGGTCATCGCCCCGGAACCGAAAGCAATCGCCAGACCGGCGACAGTGGGGGCGTGTCAGGTACGGGCGCAGTGATCAATATTATTCGTTTTGATCACGGCGCGGAAAAGTTTTTGCATCTGATAAGAATCTTCGTTAATGCTCCGGGCGCAACTGACCCCGGCTATGGCGTCGGGGCCGTGCTTGGCAATGGTGGCTTTAATTTTGCCCGCCACCAGGTCCAGGGCTTCGTCCCAGGAGGCCTCCCTGAGTTCGCCCCCTTTCTTGTCCCTGATCAGGGGAGTGGTCAGGCGTTCCGGGGAGTATAGGAAGTCGTAGCCAAAACGGCCCTTGACACAGAGGCGGCCCTGGTTGGGCGCGGCCGCCTTCCACCCCGGTGACCTTGACGATCTGGCTGCCTTTCATGTGCAACCAGAGCTGGCAGCCTACCCCGCAGTAGGGGCAGGTGGTGCGCACCTTTTTGATCTCCCAGGAGCGGGCCAGACCTTTGGCCTTCTTTTCAGTCAAAGCGCCCACGGGACAGGACTGCACACACTGGCCACAGAAAACACAGTCCGAATCCTTATACGGCAAGTCACTCTTGGTAACGATCTTGTTATGCGAGCCGCGGTAGCCGATCTGGATGGCCTGATTGACCTGGACCTCATTGCAGCCTCTGACACAACGGCCGCACATGATGCACTTGGAGAAGTCCCGAACGATGAGCTTATTGTCGTCTTCAAAATAATACGGCGTCTCAGGGGGGGCGGCAAAACTGGGGGTGGCTACCTGGTAACGATACGCCAGAGCCTGAAGCTCGCAGGCGCCGTTGGCTTCGCAGACCAGGCAGTTGTGGTTGCCCGAACCCAACAGCAGTTCGATGATCATCTTGCGAGCCGCATCGAGGCGCGATGATTCAGTGCTAATAACCATCCCGGGGGCAGCAGCCGTGGCGCAGGCCGGGGCCAGGGTACGCCAGCCCTCCACCTCCACCACGCACATCCGGCAGGAGCCAGTGGGTTTGGTATTTTTCATGTAACACAGGGTGGGAATGGTGTAGATGCCCGCTTGGCGGGCAACCTCCAGAATGGTCTGCCCGGGATTGAATTCTACGGCTCTGCCATCCAGGGTCAGCGTTGGCTTGGACATGGCGATTTTTCCCTCCATCCTTCTCGTTAAACCTGATAAAATGTCCGACAAGGTCAAACTAAGCTAGCGGCCCCTCACAACTTAGATAACATCTTGGATTAATCCTTTTCGCTTGGGCCGGAACCTTAAATATGTCATAATTGACATAGCTATTGTAGAGAACCACCCAACACTTGTCAATTGGTAACATACTGTTATAATATATGTTATTATTAACATAGGCTGAAATTGACCTGACGAGACCCTGGCAAAACTCATTGTTGTCATCCTGAGGGCCGCGCCGGATATAGATTCTTCGGTCGCGTCGCTCTCTCAGAATGACCATTCTCCCTGCTTTTTCAGGGGTTTCATGTCCTCTCAGATTTGACCCCACTCTAAAAGGAAGAAAGATGGATATCGGTACTCACAGTTGGCAGGAATTTTTTGATATGGTGCAGGCCTTTCACGGCTACCCCGCCCCCGGGGTTCTCATCGGCGGCTATATGGTTGCTGCCGCCCAGCGCCGGCTGCCACCCGGCATCCTCTATGACGCCGTCTGTGAAACTCGCAGTTGCCTGCCGGATGCCATCCAGCTTCTCACCCCCTGTTCCGTGGGCAACGGCTGGCTGCGGATCTTACATTTCGGCCGTTATGCCCTGAGCCTGTATGACAAATACAGTGGCGAGGGCTGGCGGATTTTTGTGGACCCGGAGAAACTTGAGGCTTGGCCGGAGATCAAAACCTGGTTTTTAAAGCTCAAGCCCAAAAAAGAACAGGATTCGCCCCAGCTGTACAAGGAAATCGAAGCGGCCGGAGATTCTTTTTGCAGCCTAGAGCCGATATTGATGCAGCCGCAGTTTCTGGTGCGCCGGAGCACCGGGAAGATCATAGTCTGCCCCCAATGCCGGGAAGCCTACCCTGCGGCCGACGGCGGCCTCTGCCGGGCCTGCCAGGGAGAAGGTCCTTATATGACGGCGGCCAAGCCAGCTCCGGCTCAACCTGATCTGCCGCCCTTGACCATGGTGCCGGTGGAAGAGGCGGTGGGGCGCCTGGCCCTACACGACATGACCCATATCATTCCGGGGGTGAGTAAAGGACCAGCCTTCCACCACGGCCAGGAGATCCAGGCGGGCGACCTTTGCCGGTTGCATCAGATGGGGCGCTATCACGTTTTTGTGGCCGACCGGCAGGCTGACTTGCAGGCTTGGGTGCATGAAGATGAAGCCGCGCTGGCCTTTGCCCAGGCTTTGGCCGGACCCGGGGTGAGTTTTGCCGGACCGGCCCGGGAAGGCAAAGATTAACCTCCGGGCCGAGCGCGACGGTTTGCTGCTGGTGGACCGGGAACGTCTGCGGCAGTTTAATCTGGTGAACCGGGGTCATGGGCGCCGGCCGCCAAGGCTTTCGGGTCGTCCGGGAAGGTCAGCTCGTCGCCGGCACCCGGGCCATTCCCCTTTATCTACCCAGGGAGGATTTCCACCGGGCCCTGGCGGTGCTGGAATCCGGTCCGGTCTTTGAGGTGCGACCTCTGCGCCGGTCCAGCGTGGGGATCCTGGTCACCGGCACCGAAGTCTTCCGGGGACTGGTACAGGATAAATTTGCTCCCATAATCCAAGCTAAAACGGAGCAGTTGGGCAGCCGGGTCCTGGGGGTGGTCATCGCTCCGGATGAACGGGAAGCCATCCGCCAGGGGGTGATAGACCTCATGGAGAAAGGCATCGATCTGCTGGTGACCACCGCCGGCCTGTCGGTGGACCCGGACGACGTCACCCGTCAGGCCTTGCTGGACGCCGGGGCGGCTGATTTATTATATGGGGCGCCTATCCTGCCCGGGGCCATGACGCTGTTGGCCCACATCGGGGCTGTCCAGGTTATCGGGGTGCCTGCCTGCGCCCTCTATTTCAAGCAGACCAGCTTCGATCTGCTGCTGCCTCGCCTGCTGGCCGGATTAACGATAACCCGCCAGGATTTAGCGGCCATGGGGCACGGCGCCATGTGCCTGGAATGCCCCACCTGCACCTTTCCGAAGTGTGGCTTTGGAGCTTAATGGGAGCCGGATTTGATTGCCGACCTACCCTAACCGGTGAGCCTTGAGCCTGACGCCGGTCCTCACCCAAGAACAGGCGGTGAGGCATGGATCGGTTCCGGCAACTGCACCAAGGCCGCCACCTCCGGAGTCAGAGGCCGGCTGATAATCTCCTGGGGGCTGCCGCTTTGGACGATTTTGCCGCCATGGTAAATAAATATGGTGTCGGCCAGACTGGCCGCTTCCAGGAGATCATGGGTGACCAGGATCACCGGAATATTGAATTCGGCATGAATTTGTTTGAGAAACCTGGCGCATTTCCCGGCGCAAGGGATTATCCAGGGCTGAAAACGGCTCGTCCAGGAGCAGGGCCTGGGGCCGGCGGATGAGGGCCCGGGCCAGGGCTACCCGCTGTTTCTGCCCCCCGGAGATTTCCGCCGGGGGTTTGTCCGCCAAGCCTTCCAGATGAAAAACCTCCAGCATCTCCCCTACCCTTTGCTGCCGCGCCACCCGAGGCAAACCCGTGGCGCCATAGGCGATGTTCTGACGCACCGTCATATGCGGAAAAAGCGCCAGGTCCTGAAAAACATACCCCAAAGACCGGCGTTGCGGGGGTAGGTTGATCCGCTCCTGGCTGTCAAACAGCACCTCACCATTGGCGGCGATCCGGCCGGAATCTGGCTTGAGGAGGCCGGCGATGAGTTGCAGGGTCAGAGATTTTCCGGCCCCGGAGTAACCGAAGAGGACGGCCAGTTCATTTTCTATCCGCCAATCAGCCTCCAGCCGGAAACCGTTGACCCGCTTGCTTACCTGATACGGAAAGTCCCATCATGTCATTCTCCGGCTGAAACGGTTGGCCACATAGAGGAACAGCCCGGAAATCAGGGTCAGAAAGAGGACCATGAAGTTGGCCTGAGACCATTCCCCACTGCCCGCCAGGGTGTAAATGGCCAGGGGCATGGTGTCGGTTTTGCCGGGGATGTTCCCGGCCAACATCAAAGTGGCCCCAAACTCCCCCAGGGCCCGGGCAAAGGTCAGAACCGTCCCGGCGATGATGCCTTTTTTGGCCAACGGCAAGACAACCCGGAAGGCCGTGCGCCACTCCGAGTGCCCCAGGGTATAAGAGGCATTGATGAGGTTGGGATCCACCGCCTCCAGGGCAGCCCGAGCCGTCTTGATCATCAAGGGCAAAGACACCACATAGGCGGCCAGGACCGCCGCCTGCCAGGTGAACATAATGGTCCAGCCGGTCCATTCGTATATGAACCGCCCCAACACGCCATTGCGTCCGAACCAGATAATCAAATAGTAGCCGGTGACCGTGGGCGGCAGGACCAGCGGCAGGGTCAGACAGATATCCAGCAGTTCTTTGCCCCAAAAATCTTTCCGGGCCAACAGGTAGGCCATACCGATCCCGCTCACCAGGACCAGGAGGGTGGCCAGGCCGGCCACCTGCAGGGAAAGTCTGAGGGAAAAAAGTGTCGCGCTATCCAGCATCTAATACAGTTTCCGGTTTTCAGTTTTCAGTTTTCGGTTAAAAGATTAGGTATTGGGTCGTCCACGGTTTCTATAGGTCAATCAGCCTGGACTTTATGGTTATTTCGGGGAGACTGGTTTAAACCCATACTTCTGGAGCACCGTCCTGCCCCTGGGCAGAAAGCACCAGGGCCACAAACTCCTTAGCCGCAGCCTCGCTGGCGGCACCCTTAATCAGGGCCAGGGGATATACCACCGGTTTATGACTAGCGGGTGGCGCCACGGCTATGACCTGCACCTCCTGGGACCGGGTCATGGCATCGGTTTGATACACCAGACCGGCGTCAACTTCGCCCCGGGCCACGTAATCCAGCACCTGGCGCACGTTTTCCGCCAGGACCAGCTTATCCTGGATGGCCTCGGCTAGCTTGAAAGTAGTTGAACACCTCCGTGGCGTACCTGCCGGCCGGAACCGTCTTGGGATTGCCGATGGCGATCTGCTTTACCTCGGATTTAGCCAGGTCCGAGAAGCCGGCCAGTTTGACGGTTGCCTGCCGGGGTTGCACCAGGACCACACTGTTGCCGGCAAAGTCCGCCCGGCTGCCCGGGATCAGCAAACCCTGCCTGTTCTAAGATATCCATGTCTTTCTGGGCCGCCGAGGCAAAGACCGCCACCGGCGCCCCGCCCTGAATCTGCCTGATCAAGTCTCCGGAAGCCCCGAAGTTGAAGTTCACCTTGATACCGGGATGGCTCTTTTGATAGACTTTCCCCGATTTCCGTAAAAGCATTTTTCAGACTGATGGCGGCAGATACCAAAATCTCCTGCTCACTCCGAACCGTGTCAGGCATCAAGAAACTCAGCCAGACCATACCGAATAAAGCAACTAGTCCTCTCATAACTATCTCTCTCCGTGCCGCGTTTTTTCCCTGGCAGACCGGGAATCCTGACCGCCACTGCCTCCGGTAAAATCGGTTCGTTTATGGTTTGAATATGCTAAATCTGTACCAATATGTAACATACTAATATACCTGTATTTTATTAATTTCTTAGCAATGCCAATATTA
Source organism: uncultured delta proteobacterium (assembly GCA_963780995.1). Lineage (GTDB taxonomy): Bacteria > Desulfobacterota > Desulfobaccia > Desulfobaccales > Desulfobaccaceae > Desulfobacca. The sequence goes on along the minus strand of CAWAEI010000016.1, from coordinate 474,921 downwards.
CATTTATGAATATTATTTATACTTTTATGAATTATTGTAGGAGATAAGATACCTTCAATCCCCCTCAAACACTTCGAAAGCGTCACATCGTGCTGTTGCCCTTTCCGGCTCCTAAGGCGATAAAAACTGCACACCTTTCCCCTTCTATCACATGTTAAAATTAACATATACAGAAAAGGGTTTTTTTATGTCAAAATAAACATCTAATTGTTTGAGTCTCCAACAATTAAGCTTTGGAAAAATTATTGCGAGGGATACGGATGGCCGGTGAAAAGATTTTTAGCGTTTGCGGGATGTGCAGCGTGCGCTGCCCCATTCAGGTGGAAGTTCAGGACGGGAAGATCAAATTTTTACAGGGCAACCCTTTTGCCTCGGGTATCGAAGGGGCTGTCTGTGCCCGGGGGAGTGCCGGGTTAGCCTTAATTGACGACGACGAGCGGCCGCAATATCCTCTTATCCGGGAAGGCGCCCGGGGCGAGGGCAAATGGAAAAAGGTGACCTGGGACGAGGCCCTGGACTATACCGCCAAGCGATTACAAGAGGTGATGGCGAAATACGGTCCTCGCACGGTGCTCTTCTCGGACCGGGGCGGTCCTTTCATGGACCTGCACCAGGCCTTTATGCGGGGCCTGGGGTCGCCCAACTACTGCAATCACGACGCCACCTGTGCCCGCAATGTCCAACATGCCGCCATGTCCATCTTCGGCTTCGGCCGCAAAGGGGTGGGATATGATCTCAAGAACGCCCGCCATGTCGTCCTGCAGACCCGCAATATGTTTGAGGCCATCAATGTCAAGGAGTCCAATGACCTGATGGCGGCCCTGACCAAGGGCTGCAAACTCACGGTCATCGACATCCGGGCCACCCTCACCGCCGCCAAGGCCCATAATTTCTTCCTGGTGCGCCCCGGGACTGATTACGCCTTTAACCTGGCGGTTATCCACCAAATTCTTAAAGATCAGCTCTATGATGAGGAATTTGCCGACCTCTGGATTCAAGACCTGGATGCTCTGCGCGCCTTTGTGCAGCCGTATTCCCCCGAGTGGGCCGCCCAGGAAACCGGGATCGAGGCCGACGCCCTGGTAGCCTTCACCCGGGAACTGGCCGAGGCCAAACCTGCGGTCATCTGGCACCCGGGCTGGATGAATGCCCGCTACCGCAATTCCTTCTACATGTCCCGGACGGCCTACATCATCAATGCCCTGCTGGGGGCCATCGGCTCCAAGGGTGGTCTGCCCCATGCCAACAGCCCTGGCGATGTCGGGCGCAAGGGTCTGAAAAAACTGGTTGATCTGGTTCCCAAGCCGGCGGACAAAGCGGGCCGATGGCGTGGGCTGGCGCTATCCCCATCTGGACCCCGGCCCCGGGTTGCTCCATACCGCTTTTGAGGCCATCGCCACGGAAGATCCCTATCCGGTCAAGGCCTATATCGCCTATCGTCACGACCCCATGATGGCCTTGCCGGACCCGGAAAGCCAGAAGAAAATCTTCGCCAATCTGGATTTTTTGGTGTCAGTAACCTTTAGCTGGTCGGACACCGCCTGGAATGCCGATGTGGTTCTGCCCCTGTCCCCTTACCTGGAGACGGGAGAGCATCCTGGCCTCCAAGAACGGTCTCAAGCCTTACTTTTTCACGCGCCAGCGGGCGGTACAGCCGCGTTTCGACACCCGGGCCGACTGGGAGATTCTTTGCGGCCTGGCCAAACGCCTGGGGATCGAACCCCTGGCCTTTGCATCCATTCAGGACATCTGGAACTATCAGCTGCAGGGGACCGGAGTCACCATGGCCGATTTCAAGGCCACCGGTATGGTCAATCTCATTGACCAACCCGTGTATCGGGCCCGGCAGGATTTAAAATTCACCACGCCCTCGGGCAAGGTGGAAATCATCAACGGACGCTGGGAAAATCATGGGCAGCCATGTTTGAAACCGTATGAATCGCCCGTGAAGCCGGAGGCAGGAAACTTCCGGCTTACCTTTGGCCGCTGCCCGTTCCACACCCAGGGGCATACCGTCAACAACCCCTTGCTGGCCGAACTGATGGCGGAAAATGTCCTCTGGATTAACCAACAGGCGGCCGCCAAACTGGGCATCCAGGACGGCGACCTGGTGGAGGTGGGCAGCAACGGCCACCAAGGCCGGATCAAGGCCAAGGTGACTGAATTCATTCACCCTGAGGCGGTCTTTATGGTGCACGGCTTCGGCCATACCCTGCCGGTGGAGAGCCGGGCCTTTGGCAAAGGGGTGGCCGACAACGCCCTCATGCCCAACGGCCTGGGTATCTGGGACAGGCCGGCGGCGCCATAGCTTTGCAGGAGCATTTTGTCAGCGTCCGCAAGATTGGGTAGTTAGAAAACCACCGGGGGCCACGAATCTTCTTTCTTGGCCCCCTTACTATTTCAAAAATGTATGTTCCCTTGATCTTCTCCTAAAAGCTTATCCAACCGGATAACGTTCTTCTCTTCGCCAACCCTCTGATAAAATTTATAATCAGCTGTGACCAGCACCAAATCGTCTTCGGCAGCTAACGCCAAGAAATAGGCATCATAAAGGGTCACAGCATATTGGAAAGCTAAATGTACGGCGCTGGCCAGGATCTCTGGTTCCACGGTCCGGATGGTCAGATTCATATCAACCAGTGAATGGATAGCTGCGGTTACATCTTCGGCCGTAAAGTTTGAATTATAGCGTAAGGCGTTGCTTAATTCATATAAGACCAAATCGGGAATAGTAACCTGGCATTTATTCTCAAAGAGAGCCTGGCGCAACCATAAAGCGCTTGCAGTATCAGCTTCTCCCGAGGTGCTGAACCACTTTACAATCACCGAGGTGTCCAAAACAAACCGGTTCACGCTAGTTTGTCCCGCCATTTTCTGATCTCAGCAACCGCGTCCCAGGTTCCTGATTTCTGTCTGAGTCGGTCCTGAACAGCCATGGCCTGCTGCATCTTCGCTCGGCGACGCTTTTCTTCCCATTTCCGCTCATATTCAACGATAACCTTTTCCGCCCCCTCCCTTAAAAGTTGGCTCCGGCTTTTCTTTTCTTCCTGGGCGATGGTATCCAGAGCCTGTACGAGTTCATCACTGAGAATCGCATTTATCCTCATGATTAGGCCCTCCTATTATACTTATTAAATATACACACCATTGTATCATATAAATTGTGTATAACAACAATACTCCTTTTTAAAAAAAATAGGGCAGACTTTACTAGTCTGCCCTATTTTTTATCTCTCAGATTACCGTGAAACAGGTCTAACCCACCTTACACACCCCATGCTTGCACTTGCCGCTGATATGATCCTCAAACTCCTGGCGGAAGTGCTTTCAGCAGGCTCAAGAGCGGCGACGGTGCAGTCTGGCCCAGGGGGCAGAAGGAGGCGTCCATCAAGGTCTGGCCCAAGCTCTCCAGAAACTCCAGGTCACCGGGTTTGCCCTTGCCCTTCCCAGATGCGCGTCAGGGTATTTAACAGCTGGGGCGTGCCCTCCCGGCAGGGGGTGCACTGGCCGCAGGACTCGTGCGCGAAGAAGACCGCCACCGAGCGGGCGAAGTCCACCGCGCAGACGCTTTCATCCATCACCAGCATGGTGCCGGAGCCCAAGGCGCCGCCCACTTTAGCCATGCCGAAGTCGATGGGCACATCCAGGGCCTCCGCCGTGACAATCCCGGCCGAAGCGCCGCCGGTCTGGCACATCTTGAACTTCTTGCCGTTTTTCATGCCGCCGCCATAGGTGTCAATGAGTTCCCGCAAGGTGATGCCCACGGGCACTTCCACGATCTGCGGCGTCTTGACGTGGCCGATGATCTGGTAAATCTTGGTGCCGGAGGTGTCGGCCGTGCCCAGAGACTTGTACCACGCCCCGCCCTTGGTGATGATGGCCGGGACTGAGGCCAGGGTCTCCACGTTGTTCACCACGGTGGGTTTCATGCCACAACCCCGCCACTCCCGGGAAAGGCGGTTTGGAACGGGGATAGCCCCGTTTCCCTTCGATGGACTCGATGAGCGCGGTTTCCTCGCCGCAGATATAGCAGCCGAACCCGGAGCGCACCTCGATGTCAAAGGAAAAGTTCGTCCCGAAGAGGTTGTTCCCCAAATACCCTTGGCCCGGGCCTGCTCGATGGCCGTATTCAGCCGGTGTTTACAGAGATAATACTCCCCCCGGCTGTAGATAAAGCCTTTGCTGGCCCCCACCGCAAACCCGGCAATGGCCATCCCTTCCAACAGTTTCTGGGGGTCGCCTTCCACGATGTAGCGGTCTTTGATGGTGCCCGGTTCGCCTTCGTCCAGGTTGCAGATGAGGTATTTCTGGGGCACGTCCAGGGGCCGGGTAAAGGACCACTTCATCCCGGCCGGGAAACCGGCCCCGCCCCTGCCCCGGATGCCCGAGGCCTTGACTTCCTCCACCACCGCCTCCGGCGTCATGGTCGTGACCACCTTTTTCAGGGCGCTGTACCCGCCCTGGGCCACATAATCGTCGATCTTCTCCGGATCGATGACGCCCGACGTTGCTCAGCAGCACCAGTTCCGCCGGGCTCTGTTTGTAGCTCCGAAAATCGTTGGTGCTGTAGGGCAGCTTTTTATACTCCGGGGCCTTCCCGGCCCGGTAGTCCGCCAGGATCTGTTTGATCTTGTCTTTGGTGAGGTTGCCGTGCACCACTTCGTTGATCTGCATGGCCGGGGCCACCTCGCAGACCCCCAGGCAGGCGGTTTTCTCCAGGGTGAACAGACCGTCCTTGCTGGTGTGGTTCAGCGGCACGCCCAACTCGGCCCTGGTGAACTCCAGGAGGTTGTCGCAGTCCAGGATATGGCAGGGGGGCGATTCGCAGAAGCGGATCACGTACTTGCCCTTGGGCCGCCAGGTGTACATGGAGTAAAAGCTCATGACCCCGAAGATGTCGCTGCCGGGGACATTGAGACCCGGCCGCGATGCGGTCCTGCACCGCGGGCGGCAGGCAGCCCACCGCTTCCTGGACCGCCTGGAGCACCGGCATGAGATTACCGGGAACGTTTCGATAACCTTCGATAATACTGTCTATTTTAGTCCACTGCTCCGGGGTGATCTCCGGGGCCGGGACGCTGTGACCATGGCAATGTGCAGACATGATAAGGCCCTCCTTAAGCTTTCTCGATCTGCACCGCGCAGACCTTGTACTCGGGAATCTTGGACACCGGGTCCAGAGCCGCGATGGTTAAGCGGTTGGCCGCGGCCTCGGCGTAATGGAACGGCACAAAGACGGTGCCGGGCACGGCTTTGGGAGAAATCTGGGCCTTGGCGGTGATTTCACCCCGCCGGGTTTTGACCCGCACCCGGTCGCCGGCCGCAATGCCATAGTTGGCCGCATCCAGATCGGAAATTTCCACCTGACATTCCGGGGCCTTTTCCACCAACCCCTTGGCCTTCCGGCTCATGGTGCCGGTGTGGTAGTGATACAACAGGCGGCCGGTGGTCAGGTAGAGGGGATACTCGGGATCCGGCATCTCCGCCGGGTCTTTGTGGTCAATGGCAAAGAACGCGCCCAAGCCCCGGGCAAACTTGTCTTTGTGCAAAAACACGGTGCCGGGATGGTCTTCCGTGGGACAGGGCCACTGAATGCCGCCGGCGTCCAGACGTTTATAGGTGAGGCCGGCGTAGGACGGCGTCACCTTGCGAACTTCCTCAAAGATCTCCTGGGGATTCTTATAATTCATGGGGTAGCCCATGCGGCCCGAGATCTCGGCGATGATCTGCCAATCCTGCTTCGTTCCGGCCAACGGCGGTATCGCCTGCCGCACCCGGGCCACCCGCCGCTCCGTGTTGCTGAAGGTGCCTTCTTTTTCCGCAAAGGTGACCGCCGGGCAGGACCACGTCGGCCAGTTGCGCGGTCTCGGTCAGGAAAATATCCTGCACCACCAGGAAATCCAAAGCCTGCATTTCCTTGATGGCATGATTCAGGTCGGGGTCGGAGACCACCGGGTTCTCCCCCACGATATACAGGGCCTTGATACCCCCCTTCAGGATGGCCGGCAGCATGTCGGTCATGGTCATGCCCACATAATCGGGCAGGCCGGTGACGCCCCAGGCGTCTTCCATCTTCTTGCGGTTGGCCGCATCGGTGACCACCTGGTACCCGGAGAAGACATTGGGCAGGCCGCCCATGTCGCAGGCGCCCTGAACATTGTTCTGGCCCCGCAGGGGGTTGACGCCGCCGCCCAAAATGCCCACATTGCCGGTGAGCATGGCCAGGTTGGCCAGGGTTTTGACGTTGTCGGTGCCCACGGTGTGCTGGGTAATACCCATACAATAAACAATGGAAGCAGCCTTGGCCTGGCCATAGAGCCGGGCCGCCTTGATCAAATCCGCCGCGGGCACGCCGCTGATCTTTTCCACATATTCCGGGGTGTACTTGGCCACCGTTTCTTTCAGGGCCTCAAAGTTTTCGGTGCGTTCGGCCACATAGTCGGCGGCCTGGAGATTTTCTTTGATAATGACATTCATGATGCCGTTAATGACCGCGATGTCGGTGCCCGGCTTCTGGCGCAGCCAGAGGGTGGCATGTTTCACCAGGTCAATGCGCCGGGGGTCGATGACGATCAAGGTCTTATTTTTATAGCGCGCCGCCCGTTTGATCCGGGCCCCGATGACGGGATGGTTTTCGGTGGTGTTGGAACCAATAACGAGTATGCAATCAGTGTCTTCCAGTTCGGCGATGGAATTGGTCATCGCCCCGGAACCGAAAGAAGCGGCCAGACCGGCCACAGTGGAGCTGTGTCAGAGACGGGCGCAGTGGTCGACGTTATTGGTGCCCACCACGGCGCGCATGAATTTCTGGAACAGGTAATTTTCTTCATTGGTGATCCGGGCGGAACACCAGCCGCCAATGGTCTTGGGCCCGTGTTTCTCTTTGATCTCTTTCAACTTGGCGGCCACCAGGTCCAGGGCCTCATCCCAGCTCGCCTCCTGGAGCTGGCCGTTCTTTTTGATCATCGGCGTCTTGAGCCGCTCGGGATGGTGGACAAAACCCATGCCAAACCGGCCTTTGACACACAGGCGGCCTTCGTTGGGAATGGCCCGGGCCCCCATGGCCTTGATAATCTTGCCGCCTTTGACATGCAGGTCGATCTGGCAGCCCACGCCGCAGTACGGGCAGGTGGTGCGCACCACCTGGCGCTCCCAGGGACGTCCCTGGCCCATGGCGTTTTTGTCCAGCAGCGCCCCCACCGGGCAGGCCTGGACGCAGGAACCGCAGAACACACAGTCCGAGTCGATATAGGGATAGTCGCACTTGGTGACGATCTTGTTGTGATGTCCCCGGTAGCCGATCTGGATGGCTTCATTCACCTGCCGTTCGTTGCAGGCCCGGACGCAGCGGCCGCACATGACGCACTTGGAGAAATCCCGGACGATCATGGAGTTGTTGTCTTCATAATAATATGTGGTGCCCGGGGGGTTGGCATACGCCGGGGTGGCCACCTGATACCGGTAGGCCAGGCCCTGGAGTTCGCATTCGCCGTTGGCCTCGCAGATCAGGCAGTTGTGATTGCCGGAAGCCAGCAGCAGTTCGATGATATTCTTCCGGGCCGCATTCACCCGCTCGTTTTCCGTCTGAATCACCATCCCGGGCGTGGCCGCCGTGGCGCAGGACGGGGCCAGGGTGCGCCAGCCTGCCACTTCCACCACGCAGACCCGGCAGGAACCGGTGGGCAGGGTCCCCTGCATATAACAGAGCGTGGGTATGGTGTAAATGCCCGCCGACCGGGCCACGTCCAGGATGGTTTGCCCGGTTTGGAACTCGACGGCCTTGCCGTCTATGGTTAATGTGGGGTTGCTCATCTTCTCCTTTGCCTCCATCTCGGGTAGCCCGAATCACGACTTCCGGCCAGTATACGTGTATTTTTTCACATAACTATTCTATAAAAGCAACCAGGCATCGTCAACCCAATTTTTCTAATAATTTCCTTTAGATATGTCATTTTTGACATGATTGCCAGGACGGCGTGTCGGCGGCGGGACTCTGCTTGTGGGCCTGGAAGACACCGGAGTTTTCTCCCCGGCTTCTTATTCCGTATCGGCAGGCTGATACATCCAGATATGATTTATCTAGATGGAAAGTTTCTGAAATTTTTAGTGAGTTTTTAATTATAGCAGTGATTCTTGTAAAGTGACTTTTTCAGGATAAGTTTAACACCGGTCTTGCCGAAAGGAATGGTAGCGTGACAATCATGATGGGAGTGACCATCAAGAGTTTGGAGGACCCAGCATCGGTATGCAGAGTCGGCCAACGTTCTAAAGTCGTGGCAAGAGTCAATATACCCAATCACCTTGTATCCTAAATTCAATAGCAGCTTCACCATTTAAGATAAACAAAAATCGCGTCGTGGCAGAATTCCATTTGGTTTGGATTTCAAGTACGGCTGATGGCTTGAACGACACCCCTTTATTTCAAAAACTACCGCAGGTTCCTACTTTTGCACAATCGCTAATCCATCTTCCTCATTAAAATACATAGTGGAGCAGTTCAGGGAGGTTGTTCAATCATCCTCGATCTTCATATATCGCATCTTGTATTTGAGTTGGATTAGGGGGCATTTGGTCTCGTTTCTCATGAGGAATAGCGTTGTGATTTACATATACCCAAAGAATCAAACTTTCCTCTTTCCTCGACCGACGGAGCGATGCTAATCTTGCATGACTTTTCGAGCACAGCTATCTGTGGCATCAATCCGCTAATACCCACGTTCTATCACTTATCCCCTCGGCATATTTCAATACTTAATAACTACTTCTTTGGGTCTTCAGGATAGGTTTCATCGAGTCATTGACGGTGAGTGTATCAAACCTGCTTGAGCCAGCTAGAGGAATTTCTGCACTGTATCTTCGAGCGAGCTGAGAAGCAGATTGCGTTAACAAATCATGTAGATAGCTATTATTCTTGCCGGTTAGCGTCAACTGTTGAGTCGATTTCCTTTAGCTTTCCCTCATATTCAGCCTGAATTTGTTCGAGATGCGTAAATTAGCTCACGGAAGGCGCATAAAGTGGTTTCCAACCCAAACAACTTGGGTGTCATGCAATGGAAATTCATATGGGAATCCACGGTTGATCGTTGATTCAAGAAATAGTTCCTTATAACGATAAAGATCCTTTTCTACATCCCACTTCGTAAATTGATATTTGATTCATTAGTCTGTCAATAAAACTCCATACCTCTGAGTCTCATCAAGGAGTCGTTTGCCATTCGACTTCCTAACAAGCTCTAATATGTTATCATTGACATCGCTCGCAGTAACCAATCGAAGTATCGTTGCTTTGCAGACTATTGTAGATCTTGTCCAAACATAGTGTTATAAGGGCATCGGTAATACCTTTGATATATGGGAACTTAAATTCCTTTATATTTTATAGTAGAATTCCTCATATCTCAGTAGTTTAGCATGTCTCGCCGCAAAAATGCATGCGAATCTCGCCTTTGCGCTTGGCCATTCCCAAGAGTATACCGGCTTTATTGCCCGGGGAAAAGTAGCTTCCAGGGTAATCAAAAGCGTTCTAAAGGAGATCGATAAGAACTTTGATCGGGAAAAGACGCGCGAATAGCACCAGATTGCGTTGAAACCTATTTATACCAGATCCGACCGATTTCAGCTGGCTTGGCATTATAAATTTCGGTAACTTAATGTACATGTCTATTGAATTAACTATGATCTATACTCCAATCGTATCTACTTGAGGAGCAGGTCGTAACCAAAATTTCGTGACATCAGCTTAAGTATTGAACAATGGCGAGCAATCCACGGATGACGCTATAGGGAGTGACAAATTCACATTCAAATGCCTCAATAGTCCCCTGGTTTCACCACCTTAAGACCACTGAGCTGAGTCTTCGAGCTTCTGAACTCGTAATCAAGCGTGACATCATCAGCTATCACAGGATCACTATAAATTCGAGCAGGACAGATAGCCGAGTTATATTGCAAATCGTGACCTTAGTTTTATCATCTATGCCACTGAGTTTTTTCTGATAATTATGATTCGACTTTTTTTCCCACCGACTCTACCTTTCGTTAGAAAAACCGCTTTAACCACATTGTGGGATCCTGAAGTGTACTACTTGCCAAACGGAAACTTCTCCAATATTATTATTGTTGCAGGCATGATACGGCTAACCAAACCACTCCATTACCTAGGCGTGGTTGAAGAGATAACCATTGGAGGCAGACCGAAATTTCTTTCAACCCAGGGAAATGCCTTGTTCCCTCTATCCCGGTAACTTTTGTGACGTATTCCTCACCTGTTCTGGCTTTTTTTCCCTTTTTCAGTCATGCTTACCCCATGGCCGTATCCTTTTTCACCGGCTTCGGGAGCCCCATGGGACTCCCGCCTGGAAAATTTCACCGCTCACCTCCTGCCGGTCCATGCCGCCGGTTCGGCCGGCTGCTCCCTCCAGATATGAGAATTATAATGGCAAGTTTTTGAAGTTTTGGTGAGTTTAATTTCCAGCAGGTATCGCCGCGCTAACGATATTTTTATGTTGCAGTTTCTTCTCATTGGTGTCAGGCAGGCCCCCATTTTGGCTCTCGAGATAGTCGGCCACAGCTGCGGCTGCCAGCCGTTAAGCCAATGTCAAGGCCTTCCGCCTCTCCCGCCCCAGGCTGATTTTTCTCTCAGCTCTGCTATTTCCCGGCCGACGGCCTAACTTTTGGAACAAGCTGCAAAATGGATCTTAAATTCCCCTTGTTCTGGCTTATTGTGCATCAGGGGAAATAATACCGGAAGATTATCCGGGTCTTTCAGAAAAGCCAAACCGATGTAATAATTTTCCGGCATGGATGATACTTTTTTTACCCAAATCACTCTGCCGCACAGGCTGATTATATCTTCAGTTCCCGGCAGGCTGAAAGAAATATCAAAACGTTCCCCCTCAGCCATACATTGATCGGTTTCTAAACCAAATCCCCCTTGGCTGATATTTCGTAGCCAATATTTTTTGCCAATTAAATCTCCCTTTGGTTCAACCTCCAATATTACCGGTTCCCGTGCAGATAATCGTCTATTTTTTTGCATATAATCATCCTTCCCCTGGTATGTTAATGCAGTAGGACCATCCGGTTTCTTTTCACTTTAAATTATTATCGGCAGCAGTAGTTAACTCCTTAAAGTTCTTCTTTAAAGCGCTTGATCAAGTTCTTTCCCATTGCTCTGGATAGTGGCGGCCCAGAGCGAAATTCTGACCCTAGTTAGTTCTCATCCGGAAACTATAATGGGAACTAATTTAGTTTCTGATCTGGAAATGAGATATTTTCTGCAAGATCAAGAAAATCAAAGGCTTGTGCGGAGGCGAACATTCGTTCGCCGCACAAATAAGCCTGCAGATTACGCAGATATTGTGGAAAATAGCCGTTTCCGGACAGAAACTAGTTAAGTGCCTTCTCCCCTGCCCCCAGTAACTTTTGTGACGTATTCCTCACCTGTTCTGGCTTTTTTCCCCTTTTTCAGTCATGCTTACCCCATGGTCGTATCGTTTTCCACCGGCTTCGCAAGCCCAGGGGACTCCGCCCGACCCTGGAAAAATTCGCCCTGCACCTCATGCCGGTCATTGGCGCCGGTGAGAACCTCGATACCGCAACACAGCAACTGGAGACCGAAAAACCAGCGCGAATTTACCGCGAAATTAGCGCGAAATGACCGAAAAATTCACCCTTTCGCGCCTGATATATCTAATAATAACAATAAGCTAAGCTCTTTGAAAAATAAACGCGAAAAAGAGCGCGAAAAATCCCCTCTCATCGCACCAGGCCCCCCCCGCCCGACCATGGAAAAATTCGCCGTGCGCCAAGACAAGATTTGCCTAGTCAAACCGGCATTCATGCCGAAAATTATCCGGAGGGGAATCATGAAGGTTTTCAATATTGTGAATTTGATGTAAAATCAACTCATAAAAAGTGGGAGGGCCATCATGCTGAAGACTAAAAAGCTTATCGAGGAGGCGCTGTCTCTTCCTGTTGAGGAAAGGGCACTTATTGCCGATTCGCTTCTACGCAGCCTCAATATGCCGGATACGGCCATTGATGCAAAATGGGCGGAAGTGGCAAAGAGAAGGCTGCAGGAACTTCGTTCCGGAAAAGTCAAGCCAATTCCTGGAGATCAGGTATTCTCAGAAATTCTTGGTCGGTTTAGCAAATGAAGTATGCTTTTCATCCCGAGGCCAAGGCAGAATTTCTTGCTGCCATCGAGTACTATGAAGAGTGTGAACCTGGTCTCGGCGCCGATTTCGCCATCGAAGTTCGTTCAACAATTGAGCATATACTCAGTTTCCCAAATACTTGGCCCATTCTTGAAGATAATCTGCGACGCAGCCAGACCCACCGGTTTCCTTACGGCATCATTTATTCACCTGATGCGGGTGAAATATACATCCTCGCGGTGATGCATCTGCATCGAGATCCCAATTATTGGCAGGATCGTCGTCGTTGACAGCCAAACCCATCCTCAGGCCTGGCAAATTTCGCCCTGCACCTTATGCCTTTCAATGCCGCCGGTAAAACCTTGATACCGAAAAACCGCCACCGGCCCCCGAAAGACCATCGCGAAACCAGCGAATTTACCGCGAAATTACCGCGAATAAAGCGAAATGACAGATAATTTCACCCTTTCGCGCCTGATATATTAAATTATAACAATAATATATGCTCTCTTTGAAAAATATCCGCCAAATATAGCGCAAAAAATCCCCTTTCCTCGAACCAGGGTCACCTCCGAGGATATGTTATGTTACCCTAATCGGTGTCTAAAAGAATTGTCGACCAAACCAACGCTTATTTTCCCCGAGGGCGTGGCGCTGGCGATCCATAGAGCATTCCCTCTACACTAATATCTTCGTCAATGTCAGGCCAGTGTATGCCAAGGCCATCACCGATAATTTCGAAATTCAAGCGCTGTCCCTGTGTAGCTTCAGAAAGTCTCCAGGACCAGGCGATGGGTACACTAATAGTCCTGCCGTCAATCAGAATGGCGGTAATTTCATCTTCTGAAACCTGCACCCTTAAGAGTCTTGGTTCGATTGACTTAACCGCAATGCTCATGCCATGCCTCCACGATTGTGCTCCGGTTCAATTGGATGAAACGACGAATTCCTCCCAATTCTTTCGGAGAGAAACCATAATTTTTACTCAAATCCAAGGGGTCCAGCCAGAACTTACAAACAAATTTATCCCTTTGGACATGGACGTGTTTAGGTTCATTGCAGTCAAAGCTAAAAAAGAAAAATCGGTACGGACCAGGGATTCCCTTTACCGTTGGCACAATCGCTCAACCTCCAAACCTCATTCGCCTACTACCTATTATTTCACAAATTATAGACTATTAAACTAAAAAAGGTATGGCACGAATAACGAAACCACTCCATTTCCTCAAGGTCGTTGTTGCAGAGATGACCATTGGACGGGCAGACCGAAATTTCTTACAACCCAGGGAAATGCCTTGTTCTCGCTATCCCAGTAACTTTTGTGACGTATTCCTCACCTGTTCTGGCCTTTTTTCCCTTTTTCAGTCATGCTTACCCCATGACCGTATCGTTTTCCGCCGGCTTCGCAAGCCCAGGCCCCCCCGCCCGAGCCTGGAAAAATTCGCCGTCGTACCTCATGCCGGTCAATGGCGCCGGTTAAAACCTGGAGACCGCAACATGGCAACCAGCCACCGCAAGACCAGCGCGAATTTACCGCGAAATTAGCGCGAAATTACCGAAAAATTCACCCTTTCGCGCCTGATATATTTAATAAAAACAATAAGATATGCTCTTTGAAAAATATCCGCCAAATATAGCGCGAAAAATCCCCTTTCGTGGAGCCAGGCGCCCCTTCCAGGTCAGTGGGTGATCCCTCCCTTGACAAATATTTTCTGAGTCTTATATTTAATAATTATTCCCAAAACAATCCTGCCAGCGAAAAACTCAGCCAAACTCCACTTCTAGACACTTAAGGAAAATAACGATATGCCAGAGTTCACCGAAGCGTTGGCCCCAGAGGCCTGCGCCGAGCAAATATTAGAAATCAGCGGCACCAAATTCGAGCCGGAGGCTGCGGCCGAACTGTGGCCCCGCATTGTCCAGCATAAATGGCTCATGTCGGAAAAACTCGGCCGCGATGTGGGCCTGCGGGTGGCCTGCATCGATTTTTTGGAAAATATGGAGCAGGCCGACAAAGAATATTTAGCCTATAAACGGCAGGATACCCTGGACGAAATGGGGGCCCAGTCCATCAGCCGGGATCGCTGGGACACCATCTCGGAATCCCAGCCCCCCAAGCAGATCGTCCAGCGCAAGATCATCCTGCCCCTCACCGAGCCGGAACTGTCCCAAAAGCACGGCGTCGTGCCTCCCAAGGCCATCATCTTCTTCGGCCCGCCCGGCACCGGCAAAACCCATTTTGCCAAGGCCATCGCCGGGGCCCTGGCCTGGTGGTTCATCGAAATCGCCCCCAGCATGCTCCTGGCCGACGGCGCCGCCAAAATGGGCGCCAACCTGCGCGCCGTCATGGAAAAAGTCCGGGGCCTGAACGAGGCGGTGGTTTTTATCGATGAGTTCGAAGAACTCGCCGGCCGCCGGGACGAAGCCGACCGGCTGGATAAATCCATCACCAACGAATTCCTCAAGCAGGTGCCGCTGCTGAAAAGCCAGGGTAACCATATCCTCCTGGTCTGCGCCACCAACTATATCCGCCAGTTGGATGATGCCCTGCTGCGTCCCGGGCGCTTTGACTGCATCATTCCGGTGGGCGGCTTAAACGAAGATGAACGGGCCACCATTCTGAATTATTACCTCTCCAAAGTGAACACCGGGGAAGTGGACCTAAATCTCATCATCAAGATGACCACCCGCTTTACCCCGGCCGACATGCAATATCTCTTCCAGCAGGTGGCTCAATTCGCCTTTGAACAGGAACTGGCCACCAAGCAGGACTATCGGGTGACCACCGGCACTATCCTGGAGATTATTCCCTAAAATTCGTCCCTCCCTCACCGAGGACATCATCACCGAATTCGAGAAAGACAGCCTCACCTATGCCCGATTCTAATCAAAAGGAGATTCCCTATGAGAAAACTTCTCTGCTATCTAGCTTCTCTGGTATGCCTGTCCCTGACCGCCCCTGCTCCCGCGGTCGCCGAGAAACCGGATAAAGAGGTGCGGGAAATCTACCAACAGCAGATGGAAAAGGACAAGGAATTCCGCCAGAAGGCTCTCGAGTCAGGCCGTGAGGAACGCCAGCGCTTCCAGGAACAAAGCCGCGAGGAACACAAGCAATGGATGGAAAGACAGCGGGAAGACCGCAAACAATGGATGGAGCAAGAGCGCGAAGAACGCAAACAGTGGCAGGAAATGGACCGGGAACAACGGAAACAATGGCGGGAACAGTACAAGGAGGAAATGGAAAAGGGCGGCTTCCCTAGAAAACGGGGTGACGATGATTATAAGCTGAACGATATTAATGAAATACTGTAATGACCAGGTTCAAGACTGCGGCTGGCAAGGCACTTACACGCTGGTAAACCGCAGCCGGACGCACAGCTGTGTCCCCACATTTTATGGATGTCACTGAAATAACAGTCAAATCAGCCCTGGTCCGCTCGAAAATACCCGGGGTGGATTATGTCATTAATCCGTACCTGGGTTGCGCGCATGGCTGCCGCTATTGCTACGCCGTGTTCATGCGCCGCTATAGCCGCCATCATGCCGCGGCGCCCTGGGGGAGTTTCGTCGAGGTCAAGATCAATCTCCTGGACATCCTGCGCTCCGAACTGCGCCGCAAAAAACAGCCGGGACGGGCCCTGCTGGCCAGCGTCTGCGATCCCTATCAACCCGTGGAAGCCCGCTACCGCCTGACCCGGGGCTGCCTGGAGATCCTGCGGGAGCACGGCTGGGGCATCGATATTCTCACCCGGTCGCCCCTGGTCACCCGCGACCTGGACCTCCTCCGGGAAGCGCCGGAGGTTTCCGTGGGTTTTTCCATCCCCACCGACGACGACCGGGTCCGGCACCTTCTGGAGCCCCAGGCCCCGCCCATCGCCGCCCGCCTGCAAGCCCTGAAAACCCTCCATGCCGCCGGCCTCCATACCTGGGTATTTGTCGCCCCCATGCTCCCCATGCAGCCGAGCGTCTGTTCGCGGCCATCGCCCCGCATATCGACCATCTCATGGTGGACCGCCTGAACTACCGGCAGCAGGTGCAGGCCATCTTTCGACAACACGGCTGGGACTATGCCCTGACGGATGGATATGCCCGGGAAACCGGGGCCTGGTTGCTGAAGAAGTGGGAAAATCGGGATAGTATAAGTTTCAGGGCCGCTTGTTTGAGAAAACGCGGTTGCCTCTGCTTCGGCTATTCTTTGATAACCACCCGATTCAGACCATTGCGGTAGAATTCATCTGAGTATTTTTCCCGCAAGGCTTCTGTTTTAACCAAACGTTCCTCAAAATCCATGGCCAAGACTTTGTCTTTGCCCTCCTGGCGGCTGAGGTCCCGTGAGGCCAGTCGCTCGGTCAGTTCGTCCCAAAAACATTCATTATCATAGTCGACGATGGCATCCATGACCGAACTCGTATCTTCGTATTCCCGAGTCGGATAATATTTCCCGGTTTCGGCATCAAATTCAACTAAGGGCTCAAAACCCATTTCTTTTGCCAAGGACAGAAATTTCTGCTCCAGGTTGCGATACTCCTCGGTTTCCGGGCCTTCCTCGGTTTTATAAGCATGGAGAACCCAATCGGCGATATGGAATATATCCAGAAGTGTTCTATATTCTTTTTTGGTGATCTCGATTTTCATTGTTCCATAGTCCAAGTAGAGTTGTTCAACTACCGGTAATCTTGTCTATCTCTGACAAGATCAATATCGCTTCTGTTAGGGGGACGCCGGAAAAGTCAGGCAGTTTCCCCTGGGAGGCCGTTAACTGGCGATATTCGTTCAACGATGACAACCGCTACTTCCACCCCACGCCGGTGATAATCTGCGGCCCCATGTGCTAGCCTTATCCACCACCTGACTCAACTTATGCCTGGCATCTGTTAGTTTCCAATTCTGCCTTTCCCTTTTAATCACCTTTACTTTTGAATTATACATAATTTGACGATAAGATACTTAAGTTTCTCTGATAAGAGCCCTATCTCCCCCACACCCCCCTGCCCCACACCTTCACCCAGGCCCCCGCCTCCCGCAGCACGAATTTGCTCAGGCGCAGATACCGGCGCCGCCGCCAGTAATCCTGCAAGAGCCCTGGCGCCGTCAGCTCTTTTACCGTCAATTGCCGCGGCCGGAAAGTACGCTGGAAGAGATACGCCGCCCGGGGCATATGCAGGTTGTCGGTGACTAAACCTGCGGTTTGCAGGCCACGCTCGTGCATCAGCAAAGCCGTGTGATGCGCCGAAGCCGCGGTGGTCAAACTAACTTCCTCCAGAATCAGCCTCTGCTCCAACCCCTGCCCTTCTGCCTCACCCCAGTGTTCTAAGGCCTGCTTGACGGCCCAGTCCCCCATGGCTCTGGCCTCCGAAACCTGGCGGCCCGGCAGAAAGCCCCCCGTGATTACCACCCAACTCCCGGGATATGCCTCAATCACTAAAGGCAGGGCATGCTCCAACCGGAACCGGGCTACCCGCCCAGGGTGCCCATTCCTGCCAATAAGCGCCCCCAAAATAATTATGGTGTCCATCCCTTACCTATATTCAATCTATTACCACCAGATGAAACTTGGAAGAGCTTCCAGCAAGCAGTTTCTGACCACTAAATTACTGCCCCCACTTTTCCCTCTTCCCTTTTCACTTTTCACTTTTATCCCTCTTCCGCCGCCGTTGCTCCTTGGCCCCTTGCTTCCAGGCCGGATCTTTTTTCCGACCCTTCTCTTTCCAGGGTTTGGTGGGCTGGCCCTGAATGTCCAGCCACACCGAACCTGGGGTGGGCGGCGCCGTGGCTGGTTTTTCTGCGGGCGCGGGTTTGGCTTCCGGTTTTTTCGGGGCCGGCGGCAATTGCAAATAATCCGGGCCAATGGCCCCGCTCAGAAAGAGTCCCTCGCCGTAGGAAAAAAATTCCACCCCCCTTTTGGCCGCGTTTTGGGCCTGAATGATTACCAGCACCGCCTGGGGGTCCCGCCGTTTGCCCAGGCGTCGGGCCATCTCCGGATCCGCGGTCAATACCAGCTCACCCCCTGCTTGGGGCTGCAGGCCTCGCTCCGCCACCACCCCATGGGATTTGGCCGTGATCGCCCGGTACAACAGGGGCGGCGGCCAGGCCACGTCCTGGGACCGCAGCTTGGCCGGTTCCGGCTGGAGGGCCCGGATGTGGGTCTGGTCCAATTCAAAGGTCCCTGGGCTCACCAGGTTGACTACTTCTTCCAGGTGCGACCGCCGCACGTACCCCCAGCCTTCTTCCTGGGCCAGGGCCCACAAAAGCTCCTTGACCAGCAACCTCCCGGTTTCATCCAACACCAGACCGAATTCATCCGGTCGACGGCACAGTATATAACCGAGAAGCCTGGCCAATGATTCCTGGCGCTGCTGCCGCTGACGCATAGAATTTCCTTATCATCTTGATCTATTGACACATTTTGTAGCAAAAAGGCGTTGACAAAGCAAGTTCCGATGATAACATTAATGATTGAATAAGATTGGTGATTGCTTATGGTGCTCGGCGTTTCCAAGGCCCAGAAAGACCTATCATTCAAGAAGCGGTTCTCATCGCCGAAGAGTCTACCAGCGACTTTTTTAAGCTGTCGAACAGTCAATGGCGGCGGTCCCGCTATGATATCCTGACCCTGGAAGCCCTGCGGGAGGAAGAAATATCACCCCATGCCCTGGCTCAGTTAGCCAAATATACCTGCTGCCTGCCCGGCCGGGAACTTAAATCCGCCCATTATGATTTGTATCGTATCTGTCTCCAGGATCACAACATTCTCAGCACTTTGGAGACCCAGTCGAAACTGGCTTTACTGCCGCTATTAATCTACGTCATTACGCATGAACTGGTGCACATCATCCGCTTCAGCCATTTTCACCAACTCTTTGACGCCACGGCGGAGGAAAAAGAACAGGAAGAAAAACGAGTCCATTCTCTGACCCGGGAGATTTTGAGTCCATTCAAGTGCCCGGATATAGAGGAAATTGCCTTATATTATCATAGCCAGCAATAGTTAAATTAAATAAATTAAGAATTGTCCTTATTAAAGGAGGTTTGTTGACCATGCCCATTTATGAGTATCAGTGTGAAGCCTGTGGCCAGATTTCCGAGGAATTACAGAAATTTTCCGATCCGCCCCTGACTACCTGCAAACACTGTAAAGGTACCCTTTCCAAACTCATTTCCCATAGTGCCTTTCATCTCAAGGGCGGTGGCTGGTATGTCAGTGAATACGGCAATAAAAAACCCAATAGTGCCACCAGCAGCGCCCCCGCCAGTACGGAAGTAGCCGCAACCGAGAAAAAGTCCGAGACTGCTGCTCCAGCTGCTGCGCCCGCACCGTCAGATACCTAACGGCCGCTAAGGGAAGCACATCTTTGAGCAAGGACCTGGCGCCTTGCTCTTTTTTTTCTGGTAGACGTTCATGAAAGGATTGATCCATGGCCGAAATTAAGAGTGCCCTGGAGTTGGCTCTGGAAAAAGCCGAACGTTTCGGCAAGGCCTCTCCCGAAGAAATGCAAGAGGTCAAGTGGCAGGAACAGGCCCGCCAACTGGCTGCAGAATTTTTTGCGGGAAAAGATCGAACTGGAACCGGAATTTAAAAAATTTCCTCCTGAAGCCCAGTCTGCCCTGGCCAAGCAGGTAAAAGAAATCCTGCTCCGGAATATCACCCTGCCCCGGGAGGGTGTCGTGGATGACGCCAATAAACGCGCCCAGATCGGGATGCTACAGGTTGCCCGGGATAAAAAAACAATGCAACGGGTCCTTCAGGAAATCGACCAGCTTTATAAAGGCTACGCCCAAGTCCGGCAAAATGCCCTACAGCAGTTTAAAGCCCAGTTCAACGCCCAAATGGACGGGGTCAAAAAGGCCTTGGAAAGCCAAATGCAGCGGCCTTTAAATGTTGATGTGGAGCAAACCCCCCAATTTCAGGAACAGTGGCGCAACTTCGAAGCCCAGCTGAACCAGCAGTTCGAGCCCTTGCTTGACAAGCATAAAGCCATGTTAGCCACCCTCTAGAACCTATATCGATTATAAAAAATTCTGCTTTTAGCCCTCGCCCCTTGAGGGTAGAGGGTCAGGCTCAATGTCGTTGCCTTAAGCCCAAGGAAAGATTATTGGTGGCGCAGGCTGGAAGCCTGTGCCACTGCTCTTAAGTCAACAGCCTTGAGGTTCAGGGTGAGGGGGTGCATATAACGAGATTTTGGCAAGAAATTTAAGCGGCCAGACCCGCCGCCAGCGGCCGCGGCCTTGTCATGAGCGCGCCATGTGATCTCCACCGAGGCAAGACGCGTCCTCCCGGGCATAATCATTCCATTTAATAAATTAGTCCTGAACTCAGCAGGTCAGATGCAGCGCCGCCGCCACTTGCCGTTTACCTGCCAGGGAATTAAAGGTCGTACAGGCCTGGGCCGTGGGCACTTCGATTAACTCGATTCGGTTTTCTTGAAGATATTGTGCCAAGGCTGCATCCACCTGCATTTTGCCTGGCTGCCCTTGGCCCACAATGAGCACCTCCGGTTTAGCAGCTAAGATTGCAGCCACGTCCGGAATTTGGAGCCGGTGGCTTTCCAGACGCCACCAGGAATCTTGAATCTCGTCCGGCAACAGGATAATATCTTGACTAAACGCCCGGCCGTCCACCACGATCCGGCCGAATTCATAGGAGTCGATATGCATCGGGCAGGCTCCTTGCTTATTCTTCTTTCATAAAGTATACCGAAGTCCAGGCCATTGAAGAATAGAAAAACCAGAGGAAAATTACCTTCACCAATGACAGCTACCGAACCTTACGCCTCTCCCCCAGCATCTGCCAACGATGATCGGGTGAACTTGGACCACCTCACCATCGTCTTGCACAAACCCCGGTTAGCGGAAAATATCGGCGCCACAGCCCGGGCTGCCCGGAACATGGGAACTTCCCGCCTGGTGGTGGTGGAACCCGAAGATCTGGATCAGGATCGCATGCTGAAGATGGCCACCGGCAGTTCCGCCGCCTTGATTCACAACCTGGATATCCACCAGGACCTGGCCTCGGCTTTAGGGTCGTTTCACTATATTGTCGGCACCACCGCCCGTCTCGGTGGCAGCTACCGTCAAAGTCCGGTGCCCCCCCGGGAACTGGCCCGGCAGCTTATCCCCATCTCCCAACACAATCAGGTCGCCCTGTTGTTCGGTCCGGAAAATTGGGGTTTAACCAACGAAGAACTGGCCTTCTGCCATACCCTGGTCACCATCCCCACTTCAGATTTCCGTTCCCTCAACCTGGCCCAGGCCGTATTGGTCGTTACGTATGAAATTTTTCTGGCCCGCCGGGACCTGAAAGACCGGTTTGTCCCTCGCCTGGCTAATTCCTTTGAGTTGGAGGCCATGTATACCGAGCTCCAGGATACTCTGCTCAAGATCAATTATATCGGCTATCAAAACCCGGAACACTGGATGATGCGGATCCGCCGGTTCTTCTCCCGTCATGGTCTGCGGGCGGCGGAAGTCCAGGTTATCCGGGGCATCTGCCGGCAGATCGACTGGTACGTCCGCCGTCGCTTCCAGAGCGGCAGACCCAGGTGAGGACACGGCGGCTAAACCTGGTCAGCGTTTTGGACTGAGGCTCAAAGGGTGTGATTTTTCCCCAGAGGAGACATCAAGGGGAAACCCTTCGTGTCAGCCGGTAGATATCTCCGTGTTAGGTTATCGTATCTTGGTATCGTTTAGGCAGAAGGAGATTTAATTGAACCTCGTTCAGATGGGAAGGTTAGCCTCAGCAGGAAAATGTCAGCCATTTCTGGGTGGAGGGTTGTTTGGTCAGAATCAAGATTTTGCCGGAATTGTGATTCTTCAGGGACTGGTTGTAATCCACCATCATAATTGTCTGGGAACCCTGAAAGGCGACCAGCAGTCTGCCTTCAATGATCCATTCGAGCACTACTTCGGGCTGAATTCCCAGAACTTCCGCAATTTCGAGAAGCGTCGGGTCCTGGGAAGCATAATGTCGCTTCATCATAGCCTCTCCTCTCTCTTTGGTTTGAAGGCAGTTGGGAGAACCTGGTTACCTTTATGCATTGCTGAAAACCCTAATATAGTCTATCAGGTTGCCGCAGTCAATTTCTGTAAAATGAGAGGTCAATTGAGATTGTGCTACTTCACATGGTGAGAGGTCATTGAGGTTCGCTTCTGATTAAATGATAAGTATACATTATCACATAAATTTCTTTATACAAGGTAAATTTTTACCTAATAATGAATTATTTACCGTATCCTCATAAAAATTAAATCTTTTCAAGAAAGGATTATTCGCATGCAACCAAAAATTGGCTTCCTGGGTTTGGGTATTATGGGAACGGCCATGGCCAGAAATATCCTGAAAGCCGGCTTCCCGCTGCCTGGTGTATAACCGCACCCCGGCTAAGGCTAAAGATCTGGTGGCCGCCGGGGCCACGCTGGCGCCTTCTCCCCTAACCTTAACCGAAGGTGCCGACGTCATCATCGCCATGGTGACCGGGCCCGAGGCCCTGGATGAATTATTGTGGGGCGAGCACGGGGCCGCCAGTGGTTTTACGGCCCAAAAAACCTTTATCAACATGAGTTCCGTGTCACCCCGCTATACCAGGGATTTGGCCGAGGAATTAGAGCCTCTCGGGGTCGCTTTCATCGATGCGCCGGTTTCGGGGACCAAAAAACCGGCCGAAGAGGGTACGCTGTTGATTCTGGCCGGCGGTGACCAGGAAAAAATTGCCGCCCTGGTCCCATCTTTGCCGCCCTGGGAAAAAGAGTCATCTATTGCGGCCCCGTGGGACAGGGTTCCATGATGAAGATGACCATCAACCTGCTCCTGGGAGTGATGATGGCCGGTCTGGCCGAATCCCTGAATTTCGGCCTGAAAAACGGGCTGGACCAGGAGGCCATCCTGGACGTGATCCTCTCCGGCCCCCTGAGCTACGGCCTCTTTCAGATGAAGGCCGACATGCTCCGGACCCGGACCTTCCCCCCCAACTTTCCCTTAAAACACATGACCAAAGACCTGAAGTTCGTCATCGACACCGCCTATGATTCCGGCGCCCCGGCCCCGGCCGCCCACGCCATCCTGCAACTCTTCCGCGCCGGCGTCGGCTTCCAGTTGGGTGACGAGGACTTCGCCGCGGTCTTTGAGGTCTTGAACCACATGAACAGCCGGGTCTGATAAGACAGTAATAAGAACTGACTAAGAGAGAACCAATTTCCCAGGTGGGGTGGGCCTCCGGGCCGCCCCACCTATAGCCTCTCACCTCTCCCCTTTCGCCTGTTGCCTCTTACCCATCGCCTAATTAAGGCTTATAATACATCACCTTCCGGGCATACGGCTCCAGGGCCTCCTCCAGCCGCTGCTGCAGATTCCGGCGGCTGAGGTTCGAATTCCGCTGCGGCCTGGGCCAGTTCCCGGACCTGCCCCACCGTATCGGCCCCGACGACGATGACGCTCACCGGCTGGCTCAAGAGCATAGTTGACAAACAGGGGCAGACTGTCCTCGTATAACTGGGGCAGCACCCCCCGGCAGAGCACCTTCATACCGATCACCCCCATCCCCTTGGCCATCGCCTCCTGGGCCAGGGGCAGGAAGCTGGCATGGTGCGGCTCCGCCGGGTTGACCGGCAAGAGCACCGTGTCAAACTCGTACATCTCCAGGGCCAGCCGCAGGATCTCCGGGTCGTGGTGGCCGGTGACCCCGATGAAACGGGTCTTCCCCTGCTCCTTGGCCCGGTAAAAGGCCTCCAGGGCCCCACCCGGCGCCCCAATCGCCTCAAGATCCTCTCTGGTGCGCACGTCGTGCACCTGCCACAGGTCCAGATGGTCCGTCTGCAGATTCCTCAGGGTAGTGTGCAGGTGCTCCTCCGCTTCGGCCCGGCTGCGGCCGTGGGACTTGCTGGTGAGAAAAATCTGCTCCCGAAACCCCTGCAGCCCCTGCCCCAGATAGGCCTCACTGCCGGAATAGGCCCGGGCCGACTCAAAGTAGCGGATACCAGCCTCCAAAGCGGCCCGGATCACCCGATAAGCGTCCTCTTCCCGGCCAAAGGTGCGCAGCACCCCCTCGCCCCCCAACCCCAGGGCGGTCACTTCCTCTCCGGTGCGTCCCAATGTGCGGCGGAGTAATTTCATAAGCTCTCCTTTTCCAGATTTCTCGCACGGGATTGCTGATTTTCCCGGTTGAGCACAATCTCTTCGCCAGTCGTAATATTTTTATAGTAACCATCTGAGCGGCCCGAAGCCAGGGTCATTCCTGTCTGCAGATCTTATTCACGACTCAGTCAAATGCATCAATATTTATGTCACAGGGCGCTGAACCGTACTGTCAAAATCGGCCATTGACGATAAAAAAAATCCCCTCTGCCCAGGTTCTGGAAAAATCACAGAAAACTTTTTAGAGTATTTTTTCTCAAAAAGAAAATTCTTCTGCTAAATATCATCCCGGCAACTCGATGTAGATTGATTTATTGCTCTTTATATTACTGATATAACAGGATATTAAATATTATTTTAATAATTAGTATTGACTAATAATAATATTTAGATATTATATTGACCTTATATTGTATGGATAAATTATTGTTAGTAACAAATTAATTATATAAAGAGTCTTTAAAAAGTAGATTATTCCCTTCTCGTTCCTAAAAGCCCAAAGTAAAAATAGCAGATTTTAGGGAGACCTCCCGTGAACCGACGACAGTTTTTGCAAACTGGTTGGCGTCAGTTTGGGAAAATGCTGCCCGAATTAGCCAGCCCCCTTCTGGACCTCCCCCAAATATATCCAGACCTGAGGGAGAGCCAGCAACCACCATCCTGTTTTCCCGATAAACCGGGGGAAGTGGTAATTAAAAACCCTTCCTGTAATCAGGATGATTAAAAAGGAGGATTTTTGCATGGAAATTAACCGCAGAGATTTCTTGAAATACTGTGGGCTTACTGCCGCAGCCCTCGGTCTGAGCAGCACCGACCTGTTGCGTCTGGAGGAAGCCCTGGCCGCGACCACCGGACCCACGGTTTTATGGCTCCAGGGAAGCAGCTGCACCGGATGTTCGATGTCGTTTCTGAATCGCATATCCACGACATCTCCCACCACCGTGGCTGATTTGCTCATCAATAAGATCAATCTGGTCTATCACCCCAACCTGATGGGCGCCGCCGGCCAAACAGCCGCGGAGGTGGCCAAGGCCGCCTACAATAAAGGCGGTTATATCCTGGCCGTGGAAGGGGGGGTGCCCACTGCTTTTAATGGTCGGACCTGCTGGGCCTGGACCTATAATAATGTCGATATAACCTTCCTGGCAGCGGTCAAGGACTTGGCCTCCCGGGCCGCCGCTATCTTGTCCATCGGTACCTGTGCCGCCTGGGGCGGTATCCCGGCCGCTCCCCCCAACCCTACCCAGGTGAAAGGGGTCAGCGCGGCCGTGGGCAAGCCGACGATCAATATCGCCGGCTGTCCGCCTCATCCCGACTGGATAGTCTGGGTCGTGGCCCAATTGTTATTGGGTAATACCATTCCCTTGGATAGCTCTGGCCGTCCCCGGACCCTGTTTAATCAAACGGTGCATGACCGCTGTCCCCGCCGAGGAATCTGATGAAACCAAGAACTTTGGGACCAGCGGTTGCCTGAAGGAACTGGGATGCCAGGGTCCGGAAACTCATGCCAACTGCCCCAGCTCACTGTGGAACAACCGGGCCAACTGGTGTGTTGATGCCAATGCCCCCTGTTACGGCTGCACCGAACCCACTTTCCCCGGTACCAACCCTTTTTATAAGGATAGAAGTTAATCCTAAGTAGGAGTTTTCGTATGGCCACCATAAAAATCATCGACCCCGTGACTCGTTTAGAAGGTCACCAAAAAATCACCGTCACGATAGATATAGTCGGCGGGGTGCAAAAGGTCGTGGATGCCTGGTCCACCGGCACCCTGTTCCGGGGTTTTGAAAATATCCTGATTAACCGCGCCCCTGATGACGCCCAGCATATTACCCAAAGAATCTGCGGCGTCTGCCCGGTGTCGCATGGTATGGCCGCGGTCAAAGCCCTGGACAAAGCCGCCAACCTCGTGGTGCCCGATAATGCCAGAATTATGCGCAATCTGGTCTTGGGCTCCAACTTTATCGCTTCCCATATCCTCCATTTTTACCACCTGACCGCCCCGGATTTTATCGACGGCCCGGCTATGCCGCCCTGGCAGCCCGCCTGGTCGGTGGACCGGCGTCTTGATACCGCCACCACCAACGTCCTGGTGAATAATTATGTCAAGGCCCTGGACATGCGGCGCAAGGCCCATGAGATGGGAGCCCTGTTCGGCGGCCGCCTGCCGCATCCGCCCGCGTATCTGCCCGGCGGCTTCACCACCCAGCCCAATGCCAGTCGTATCTCAAAATTCAAGAGCTACCTGACGGAATTAATCCCCTTTATCCAAAACACTTATATCCCGAATGTCCAAACACTTGGGAAGGTCTATACTGACTATTTTACTATCGGCTCAGGTTATGGCAATCTGTTGGCCTATGGGGTTTTTGATCTGGATTCCCTGGGGAACAATAAATTGCTCAGCTGCCGGCCGTGTTCTGAGTGGCTCGGCCAGCGTCCAAGCTGTGGATGTGAATGCCATCACCGAACAGGTCACCTATTCCTGGTATGCTGACAACACCACTAATCTGAAACCAGCCGCCGGCGTTACCACTCCCGTGGATCCGGCCACAAAAACCAAGGCCTATTCCTGGCTCAAGGCCCCCCGTTACCTGAATGTCCCGTATGAGGCCGGACCGCTGGCCCGGATGTGGGTCAATGGCGATTATCGGAAAGGCATCTCGGTGATGGACCGGCATCTGGCGCGGGCCCAGGAAACCCTGAAAGTGGCCCAGGCCATGAACCTAGTGGGTCAACCAACTGCAAATCGGCCAGCCGGTCTACAAAGATTGGAGTGCGCCGGCATCAGCCAGCGCCGTCGGCCTTACCGAAGCGCCGCGGGGGGCTCTGGGGCATTGGCTGCAGATAGCCGGTGGCAAGATATCTCGCTATCAGGTAATCACGCCAACCTGCTGGAACGCCTCCCCCCGGGATGGCCAAAATAAGCGCGGCCCCATTGAACAGGCCCTCATCGGGACCCCGGTCAAGAACATAGACCAACCGGTGGAAGTATTGCGGGTGATCCATTCCTATGATCCCTGCCTCTCCTGTGCGGTGCATGTCATGCGGCCCCAGGGCGAGCAAAAAATATTTTTCACCGGTTCGGCGCAATAATCGCCGCAGGATTGCGTTTAACTTACTCTGAAAGATTTGTGAAACTGTCATTCTGAGGGAGCGAAACACCCGAAGCATCCGGATGCCGTGCTTCCCTCAGGATGACCAAAGGATTGTCCACGTTGAACATTTTAATTGCCGGGGTGGGTAACTCCCTGATGCAGGACGATGGCATCGGGGTGCATGCCGTCAGGGAACTGGCCAAATCTCCCCGGCCGGACGTCGTCATGGCCGAAGTCGGCACTGATTTTCTCGGAGCCTTGCATCTGTTCGAGGCCGCCGACCTGGTGCTGGTCCTCGATGCCATGGAAGCCGGAGGACCCCCCGGCACCATATATCTCTACGATGAAAGCGAGATCCTGGAGGCTAACCGCCAGGTATCCCTGCATGAATTAGGAGTGTTAGCAGTCCTGCGATTTTCACCCCTGGCCAGGAAACCCCGGGTTCTGGTTTTGGGTATGGAGCCGCAGACCATCGGCTTCGGACTTGAGCTGTCCCCGACTCTGCAGGCGGCCTTGCCGCAAATGCTGCTGGCAGCCCGGGAAATAATCGACAAAATCCTCAATGGAGAAGACTTGCCCGTAATTGAGCGCTCCGAAAACTAACTGAATACCGGGTTGCAATCGACGGGCTATTATGCCCCCTCACCCTAACCCTCTCCCCCCGCAACGGGTGGAGAGGGGATTAAGAATGAAAGTGGTTGTTTGAATGCTTAATTGGTATGAGAGGGATGCTGATGGAAAACTTCAAAGCCCCTGCCGTCAAATCGGCACTTCCCGAGCTCTCGAGCGGCAAGGTCCCAAATAAAAGTTTATGAATAGAGTTAAGTATCTTCCGGGGATATTTCTGGCCCTGCTGATCACGATGACACCCTGGCAAGCAGCATTTCCCGCGGTGAAACACTTCACCGATGCCAAAGGCACGATCCATATCAGCAATAATCCCAAAGACGAAGCCAGCTGGGCGAAGGTTGAGACGAAGGTCGCAAGCCAACCCGATACCAGTGAGGCGGTAAACCCGCAAGAACCGACGCCGTCGAATATCTTCCCCGAGCCAGAGGCAGCCAAGACCCCCGCTTTCTTAGACCCCGAGCCCGAAGCCCCAGCAACATCCTCCAGCCCAGCCCCGGAAGCTGACCCTAAGCTCTGACATTTATAACACCCCGTAAATCGGGAAAGACGCCTGAGGCCCGCTCAGGTCACCGACACCACCTTGTCCGCCAGCTGCATGTGGCTGACGATATCCAGCATGTTCGTGGTCTCCCCCACCTGCTTCTGGGCCAATAACTTGAAATGGTTCAGACAGGTACCGCAGACCAGCACCTGCACCCCGGCCGCCTCCAGCTCGGAGAGGACCGTCAGCACCTCGGAACCGGTACAGGCCAGCTTCACCCCGGCATTGAGCAGCACCAGGGTCCACAGGTCCCGGCCCATTTCCTTGAGGGTCCCCAGGAAATTCACCATGAGCCGTTCCCCCAGGAAATCATCCCCGGTGCCTAACCGGTCCGTCCCCGCCAGCACCATGATCTTGGGCACGGCCGCCGTCTGCATCGGGGCCACCGGCTGCTCCGGGCGGGCCCGGCAGGCGCGGTCGCGCCCAGGCGCTCCCCCACCACTGCCGCGGCGCCTTCCCAGTCCTCCAGCCGCACCGCATACCCGGCCCGGCTCAAAAACCGGCTGACATTTTCCCGGGCCGCCTCGTTGTCCACCAGCATCACCAGACAGTCCACCTGCTCCCCGGTCAATGGTCTCCTTGGCCCGCAACACCGGCGCCGGACAGGCCAACCCCCGGCAGTCAATAATATGTTCTTTCATGATAATACTATCCTTACTGAGTTTTGAGTTTAAATTTCATTAACCTCTACAAGGGCCCAAGGAAGCTCAACTATTGTGACATTTGTCTTATCTGTCCTGTCCATTTTTACCAGCTTATTATATTCTTACGACAAATTTTAGCACGTCGCCGGGAGCCATTGGCGTCCCCCCCTTTCGCCCCGGCTCCCGGCGACGGTTAAAATAGGGACAGGGGATAAGGGAAGAGGGAATGGTGTCGTTTCATTCCTTTTTCCCTTTTCCTTTTAAAAAAAGGAGCCTATTTTTACCGCTTACTCTCACATCTTACTCGGATAAACTTCCCGAAAGCCGCGTACACCAGCGGCAGGTCCCGGCCCTGGCGCTGTACCAGGTAGAGGGGCCGTCGTAACTCCACCCCCCGAATCCGCACCGAGGCCAGGTCACCGTACTCCAGTTCCGCGGCTACCGCCAGCCGGGACAGGATGCCGATGCCCACCCCGGCCTTGATGCTCTGGCGCACCGCCTCGGTGTTGGGCATCTCGGCCGCAACCGTCAGTTTGGCAAAATCCAGGCCATGGGCCCCGAGGATCTCCTGCACCGCCATCTGCGTGCCGGAGCCCCGCTCCCGCACGACGAAGGGCTGGCCGTAGAGTTCCTCCAGGTCCACTTCCTGGTGCGCCGCCCAGGGGTGTTGGGGAGACACGGCCAAGGTCAGCTCGTCATTATAGACCTCCTCAAAACCCAGGCGTTTTTCCGGCAGCTTCGACCCCACCAGCCCCAGGCCCGCCTCCCCCTTGAGGACCATCTCCCCGATGGCCGCGGTGTTGGCAATCCTCAAAGTTATTTGAATGGTCGGATGTTTGGCCTTGAAAGCCCCGATGACCTGCGGCAGCAAATAACTCCCCGGTATGGTGCTGGCCCCGATGACCGCCCGTCCCAGCAGCTCGCCCCGGTGATCGGCCAGGGCCTGCCGGGCCTCTTCCCGCAGGTGCAACAGCTTCAGGGCGTAGCGGTGGAGAATCAGCCCCGCCGGGGTCAACCGCAGCTCCCGACCCAAACGGTCCAGCAGCTTGTCCCCGGCCATCTCCTCCAAGGACCGGATGTGCTCGCTCACGGTGGGCTGCGACAAACTCAAAGCCTCGGCGGCCAGGGTAAAGCTTTTTAACTCCGCCACTTTGCAGAATATTTCCAATCTATGCAGATCCAATCCTTTTTCCCTCTTCCCTTACTTCCACTTAAATCACTTTGACCCCAAACAGCCTGGCCATCCGCTCCAGCGCCCACTCATGGTCTTCCCGGTGCAGGTCCGCCACCCCGGCCCGGTAGACTACCACCCGGTAACCGTTCAGGTCCAGGTCCCGGGCCGTCTCCATGATACAGATGGAGGTGCAGACCCCCAGCAGGTGCACCTCCTCCACCGCTTCCCGTCGGAGGATGGTCTCCAGGCCGGTCTTGAGCAAGCCGCTAAAATAAGTCTTTTCCACTTGGTGGTCGGTGGCCGCCACCTCCAGCTCGCCGATGATTTGGGCCCCCCAGGTGCCTTTGACGCCGTGGGGCGGGAAGCGCCGAAATTCCAGGTCGGCCGGGTCATGGGCGTCGGACAGAAAAATGATCACCGCACCCTGCCGCCGCATTTCCTTTATCTTGGCCGCCACAAAGGGAATGATGGCCCGCCCCGCCTCCCCCACAGACAAGGACCCCGCCGGGTCCAAAAAATCGTTGATCATATCCGCCACCACCAAGGCCAAGGGAGCCATCGTGCACCTCTTTCCTCGTTTTCTTACAATATATAATCACCCCACACCGTTTGCAATGCCCGCTTATGCCGGGTAAAAGTGAAAATTAAAAAAAGTGAGCCCCCTTCAAAATTCGTGAAAATTGGCGGTCGTAATGAACCCTCTTCCAAAAATCGAACCTCAAAACCATTTTTGGACCCATGGCCAATTACCCATTACCGATTACCCATAGTCTCTATCCTAAACCTCTTGCAAAACAGTACCATAACAATTATTTTAAAAACTACGAATTCAAGGATACGTTGCCGGACCGGGAATGACTTCAGATTCTGACCCTTCAGAGCCCCTCAGTGCGGTGGGTCTGTCAGTCCGGAAACAGCTCAAAGAGGTTAGTGGGCATGAATATAAATTTAATCGTTTTTCCATCTGGTATTTTCTTTTATTTCTCCTGGCGGTTTTAGCAATTCAAAACTATTTAGACCTCCGTCAATTCCAGGTCCAGACTGTAAGTTACAGCGATTTTCGCCAACTCGTTGACTTAAAAGGGGTGAAAGATCTCTCCCTTACCAATGAACTCATTTCGGGCAAGTTGACTGCGGCCGGAGTGGAATTCTTGACCAAAGACGGTAAGAATCCCGAACTGGCGGCCCTGGTGAAGCAGGAAGGGAAGGCCGAGCCGCATTTCTCCTCAGTCCGTTTGGAGGATAAAGATCTGTTGGCCCGGCTGGATAACGCCGGTATCTCCTATACCGCCCGCATGGATAAAACCTGGCTGACCGCGCTGTTATCCTGGCTGCTCCCCATGCTGCTGCTGATGGGAGTCTGGATTTACTTTATCCGCAAAATCGGGGCCGGGGCCGGCGGCGGGCTCATGTCCATCGGTAAGAGTAAAGCCAAATTTTATGTGGAAGACGAGACCAAGGTCACCTTCAAAGACGTGGCCGGGGTGGAAGAAGCCATCGAAGAATTGCAGGAGATCATCGAATTCCTGCAGAATCCTGGCAAGTTCCAGTCTTTGGGCGGCAAAATCCCCAAAGGCGTCCTTTTAGTCGGTCCTCCGGGGACCGGGAAAACCCTGCTGGGTCGGGCTGTGGCCGGGGAGGCGGGCGTGCCCTTCCTGAGCCTGACCGGTTCCGACTTCGTGGAAATGTTCGTGGGCGTCGGCGCCGCCCGGGTCCGGGATCTCTTTGCCCAGGCCGAAGAAAAGGCCCCCTGTATTATCTTCATTGACGAACTCGACGCCATCGGTAAGGCCCGGAGCGTCAGCCCCATCACCGGCGGCCATGAAGAGCGGGAAAACACCCTCAACCAGTTGCTCTCGGAAATGGACGGCTTCGACACCCGCAAGGGGGTCATCATCATGTCTGCCACCAACCGGCCGGAGATCCTGGACCCGGCCCTCATCCGCCCCGGCCGCTTCGACCGCCAGATTATGGTGGACCGGCCCAGTCTCAAAGGCCGGGAAGACATTCTCAAGGTGCATGTCCGGGGCGTCAAGTTGGGCGAAGATATCGATTTGCATAAAATCGCCGCCCGCACCCCGGGTATGGTGGGCTCTGATCTGGCCAACATCGTCAACGAAGCCGCGCTCTTGGCCGCCCGCAAGAATAAGACCGCGGTGGGTATGGATGACTTTGAGGAAGCCATCGACCGGGTCATGGCGGGACTTGGAGAAGCGCAACCGGGTGATGAATCCCAAGGAAAAAGAAATCGTCGCCTACCACGAAACCGGCCATGCCCTGGTGGCGGAATCCGTCCCGACCGGCGACCCGGTGCATCGGGTCTCCATCATTCCCCGGGGCATCAGCGCCTTGGGCTACACTTTGCAGTTGCCCACCGAAGATCGCTACCTGATGACCAAAAGCGAACTGGAAGACCGTCTGGCCGTGCTGTTGGGTGGCCGGGTGGCCGAAGAAATCATTTTTAATGAGGCCTCCACCGGGGCTCAAAATGATCTCTTACCGGGCCACCGATATCGCCCGCAGCATGATTCGGGAATACGGCATGAGCCAGACTCTGGGACCCATCGCCTTTGAACGGGAACGCCGGGCCGTTGTTTTTGGAAACCATGATGCCCCCATCGTCCAAAGATTATAGCGAAGCCACGGCCCAGGAAATCGACCGGGAGGTAAACTCCTTGATTACCCGGGCCTATGATCGGGCTCGGGAAATTCTGGGGGGCAAAAAACCGACCCTGGAACGTCGTGGCCAAGCTGCTGCTGGAAAAGGAAGTCCTGGAGGGGGATGAACTGCGCCAGATTTTAGAAGAAGAATCTCTCAAGTCCTGAGCGGTCCCTGAACCGGCCATGTTCTTTCGCCTTTAACTGGTTCCCAAGTTGTAATTGGGAACCAATTATTTCGCCAAGCTCCGCTTGGCCACCTTAACTTCCCCATGAGTTACCATGCCCCTGGCCATTACCGAAACCTTTGCCTCTTTTCGTCACCGCAACTACCGGTTATTCTTTTTCGGTCAAACGGTATCCCTGGTCGGCAGCTGGATGCAGGCTGTAGCCCAGGGCTGGCTGGTCCTGATGCTCAGCAATTCGGCTTTCATTTTGGGTCTGGCCGGGGCTTTGAGCACCCTGCCCATGCTGCTGTTTTCCTTCTGGGGCGGCGTCATCGCCGATCATGCCAACAAGCGGCGGCTTTTGCTGTTGACCAACACTGCCGGCCTTTTGCTGGCCTTGATCCTGGGTCTGTTGGTCTGGTCTGCAAGTTGTGACCATCTGGCAGATCATGATTTTGATCTTCGGCGTCGGCACCGCCATGGCTTTTGATATTCCCGGGCGTCAATCCTTTATCTTTGAATTGGTGGGCAAATCCGACCTTCCCAATGCCATTGCCCTGAATTCCAGCCTGTTTAACGGCACCCGGGCCCTGGGTCCTGCCTTTGCCGGCCTCCTCATTGCTTCGGTGGGTATCGCCAACTGTTTCTTCCTCAATTCCCTGAGTTATCTTGCTCCCCTCATCTGCCTGTCCCTCATGCGTCTGCCTCACCGGCCCAGCCGCGGCGCCCGCCCCAGCACTCTGGCCGGCGTCCGGGAACTCATGAGCTTCATCCGCCGGCAGCGTCCGGCCTTAGGCTGGATCATGGTCATTATGGCGTGCAACTCTGTTTTCGCCCTTTCCTATACCGCCCTCATGCCCCTGATTGCCCGTGATATTCTGGGCGCCGGCCCCGAAGGCTACGGCTTCCTGATGGCCGCCACCGGTCTGGGGGCCTTTTTCGGCGCCTTGGTCCTGGCCACCTTTATCCGCCGCCATCCCCCCATGTATTTTTTCTGGGGCGGCTCCTACCTGATGTACCTGGCCCTGTTCCTGTTTTCCTGCACCCGCTCCTATAAATTTGCCCTGGGATGTCTTTTCCTGGCCGGTTTCGGCATGACCATCACCATCTCCACCGGCAACAGCCTGCTGCAATTAAATGTCCCGGATGATATGCGGGGCCGGGTCATGTCCCTCTTCAGTCTCACCTTTCTCGGCTTTACCCCCCTGGGAAACTTCCTGTACGGCGCCTTGGGCCATTATCTCGGCCCCTGCCTGACAGTGCGCTTGGGCACCAGCCTGGCCGCCCTCCTGGGACTCTTTTTCTTTCTGGCCCACCCGGAACTGCGCTCCTTAAATTTCACCTCAGACAGTGAATCTCAATAATATGATTATTATTTTACAACTATCCTTAATTGTAACTAATTAATACAATGGGTATGTTTGTCATGATAATAATTTTTTATATAATTTAATCTATAAGTTAAACCTTAGAACTGTTATTGCTTATTAGCCATTCTTATGTAAATTATTGTGTATATTATTTGTCTATAACGATTATTGATAAAGAATATTTCTTAAAAATTCAAAAAATATGATCACAAATGAAATATATTTAAGCTAAAATTGTGCTAATTTATTTCCTACCCAATTACAATCTTATTGAAATAGTATTTATTATTGAGTCACAACTGGTTAATTGGATGAGTCTGCGCCATGTTAGCAGAGGTTTGCGACTCGGTGGGCATTTCTGCAACTTTTTATAGGTATGGCCTGACCCTACAACCTGATGAGGAACTTAATCAGAAAAATTGACTTAAATTTAAATAATATTCATTTTATGTTTTAACTTATTATCTTATTCTGCCGACCTTATATAGTTGACGGCGCCTTAGTTAAGTAAAGTTCAGAAACCTTATCGATGAAAGGCTACCAGGTAGATGCATAGCTTGAGTCGCCAAGCTATCATGTTGGCAATAAAGATTCTGGACCAAGTAACCTTCGTTGCTTGCGTGCTCATAGCCGCCGCAGCCGCGTCCCGTCAAGTGGAGGGCCTCAGTTTTACCGGTTTCCTCTCCATCCGTTTGAAATTCAGCAATTTTTTAATCTTTTTACTGTTGGCCGCAATCTGGTACGCCCTGCTCAATCTTTTTGATCTCTATCATTCCCGCCGGTTCGAATCCTGGAAAACGGATATCATTGACGTCTTGCATGCTACTACTGTCTGCACTCTGGTGCTTTTTGTTCTGACGCTGATTCTTCGATATCGCCATCGCCAATCCCCTGTTTTTTTTCCTCTTCTGGCTTAATTTAACTCTTATCACCATTTTGCTTCGTGTTTTGCTGCGATTCCTCCTGGAATTCTTTCGCCGTCAGGGCCTCCATGTGACCTATGTTCTCATGGTCGGCAGCAACAGCAGAGCCGTGGAATTTGCCCGCTCCATTGAAAATAAACTTGAATTGGGCTACCGAGTAATTGGTTTTGTCGACGATGACTGGGCGGGGTATGAAAGATTTCCACACCTCCGGCTACCCACGCGTGGCCAATTTTAAGGATTTTCCCGCCTTATTTGCGGGAACATGTGGTTGACGAAGTCATCATCGATCTGCCCTTGAATACTTTTTACCGGCAGGTTTCCGAAATTGTCACCCACTGCTTGGAACAGGGCATCATGATCCGCTTCCTTTCCGATAGTTTTTACCTCCTGCGCAACCTCAAACTGGCCCGCTCCAAATTCGAACAATTCAATGATAACCTGGTTATTTCGGTGACCAACGGTTTCTGGGGGGAACTGCCCCTGGCGGCCAAACGTCTCTTTGATTTCCTGGGCGCCTTGATTTTAATCGTTGCGCTTTCCCCGATATCTTTGCTGGCGGCCTTTCTCATCAAACTAACTTCCCCCGGACCGATTTTCTTTGTTCAGTCAAGGCTGGGGCTCAATAAACGCCTGTTTAACATGTATAAATTTCGCAGCATGATAGTTGATGCCGAAAAACACCAACGGGATCTGGAAAAGTTAAACGAAGCCAGCGGGCCGGTCTTCAAAATCAAAAACGACCCCCGGGTGACTCCCATTGGAAAAATCCTGCGAAAAACCAGCATAGATGAATTGCCTCAACTTTTCAATGTGTTGGCCGGGGACATGAGTTTAGTGGGGCCAAGACCACTGCCGGTCCGGGATTATAAGGGCTTCAATGAGGACTGGCAACGCCGCCGCTTCAGCGTCAGGCCGGGCCTCACCTGTTTATGGCAGATTCAAGGGAGAAGCTCCCTTTCTTTTGAGGACTGGATGAAGTTGGATATGCAATATATCGACCAATGGTCTTTTTGGCTGGATCTTCGAATATTACTTTTAACCCTTCCGGCGGTTATTAAAGAAAAAGGGGCATATTAAATACTACCAGCAACGTAACCGCAGGCTCTCTGATGAGGATGAAGAGATGAATTTACTTCGGAAACAAAACACCTTTGCTGCTGGCTGGAAAAATTTCTTTATTAAGAATTTTTCCCAAAAAACTCAATCTGAAATAGCCCATCAATATCCCATCGCTAATCAAACCCAGGATTATCAGGGATTATTAAACCGGGTGTTAGAACCGTCAGCCCAGAGAATCTTCGCCAACTTACATAATTATTTGGTCATGAAAACCACCAGGGATACTCCTGGCCTCGTACTCGTGTGCACTGCCAACCCGGGCGAAGGCGCCAGCAGCGTTGCCTTGGGTCTGGCCGCCGCCGCCGCTCGGGATAAGCAGGATAAAATCCTCTTGATCGACGCGAATTTTTACCACCCCTGCCTCTGCCAGGCCTGGGGTCTACCCACCACCATTGGATTCTTCGATCTTCTTACGAAGACCTGCAATAAGCACGACTTGGCCCAGCAGACCAGACTTGGCAACTTATGGGTCTTGGGAGCGGGCAGCAATATTGAGTCTCAATCCAGAGAATTGGAGCCAGGCCATCTCCAGAAAATTTTTACCACCTTGGCAAGCCACTATACGATGGTTATCATCGATGGCCCACCCCTCAATACTCTACCGGAATCTAATCTCTACGCTCAATTTGCCAAAAATGTCCTTCTGGTAATCGCCGCCGGGCTATCCCGTGCGCCGGTAGTGAATAACGCTATTGCCAAATTCCCCCCTCAGGTTCGGGATAAATTGGAAGTAGTCTTAAATCGTAGAATCTATCCTATCCCTGAAGGTATTTACAAAAAACTGTGGACCTCCTAACTTAGGATTTTAACCGGCTTATTGCCAAAAAGCCGGTTCTTAGAGGTTATAAAAATCTGTTAAAAAGGCTACCACCAGAATGACAAGGATGGATGTGAGGCGCGCTATGAAGTTTTTCCGGCCATGTATATTTCTTTTTCTGGGTTTGCTCGTAACAGGCTGTTCGGGACCTGACCGGGTATCGCGATTAACCTATCCTGAGTTAAACCCACCGCCCCCCGGTCCGGTGGCGGAAGATTCGTATCGACTGGGCTTGGGCGACTCCCTTTCCATCAAATTTATTCTCAATCCGGAACTCAACACCGATGTCACCATTCGTCCTGACGGGAAGATCGTTTTGCCGCTTATCGGCGATGTTGTGGCGAACGGTTTGACGGTCGGTGAATTAAATCAAACCCTCAGCAAGAAATATCAAAATTTTATCTCTCAGACTCAATATGGGCAAGTTTTAAAGGCAGGGGATTATTTCGATCTCCGCTTTGTTTATAATCCCGAACTCAATATTGGGATGAGAATTCCGGCTGAAGGCAAGGTGTCGATGCCCATGGTGGGTGAGGTGCAGGCCGCGGGTTACCGCCCGGAGGAATTGCGGCAAAATCTAATGTGCGCCTATGGCAGGTACATTAAAAAACCGGATATCGCCTTATTGGTGGGTGACACGACGGCAAAAAAAATTCACACCGGCGAGAAGAATATTGCAGTTACCCTCACCAAGGCTGCCGCCCAGGAAGTATTTGTGGGCGGCGAACTCATTTCTCCCAAGATCATTAAATTAGACGGCCGCCTCACTGCTCTTCAGGGCATTATGCGCGGGGGCGGGATCAAAGATTCCGGCGACCTCTCCCGAGTGATCATTTTGCGCCGGGGTTATTATGAGAAGCCGGAATGGATCCAAACCAATCTGGCCGAACCACTCAAAGGCAACAGTATCACCAACGATGTGGAACTCCGGGGCGGTGATGTGGTCATCGTGCCGAAAACCGGCATTGCCAAAGCCAACCAATACGTGAAAGAATACATGCGGGATCTGCTGCCGTTGCCCGGCAGCTTTGGTATAACCGCGAACTATTATATGAATTGGGCGCCTTTGGTGCCTTAGGCTTAATCGCTTTAGGGGTTGAAGGTCCTTTCATTATGCTTCTACCAAGCTCCAGGTTAAGCAAGTTTCTTTTAAGCCTCTGCGGGTTATTGACTTGGGCAACCTTAACCTGGGGCCAAGACTGGCTCCCGCCCGGAGAAATGAATCTCCCTCCCGGCGTGCTCAATGTCGCCTTGCCCAATTTCGGGAACCACATCGGCGGGGGTGATTATGGGCTGGCCAACGACGTTCCGGTGGAAGTCAGGGAAGACGCCGCCCCGGAACAGCGAATTCGCATCGTGCGCACCCCTCAGGCCATGCGGCTATCCAAGCAAAATGTGGCAACCTTCAGGGTTCTGTTGGGAAATGTCGAAACCATCTGGTTCTGGCTGGAAGCCCCCCCGGTTCACGGCCAATGGCGAATCAATATTAAGGCCACCTACGCGGATAAGTACCAAGAACCGATTTTGGGGGCTGTATTACAGCCTGACATTATTCAATATTGCTACGTGCCGCCTCATGCGATACTTGACATTCGCATCATCTCCATCGAGCA
This sequence comes from uncultured delta proteobacterium, assembly GCA_963780995.1. Taxonomy (GTDB): domain Bacteria; phylum Desulfobacterota; class Desulfobaccia; order Desulfobaccales; family Desulfobaccaceae; genus Desulfobacca. The sequence goes on along the minus strand of CAWAEI010000016.1, from coordinate 435,878 downwards.
GACCTTTAAACTGAGTAAAAAATTCATTTTCACCTTGACACCCACACAGACCGTTTTATGGCGAGATTATTTTCCTTACCCGCGGAGAGAATTTTCGAATTAAGTTGCTGCGCCGAAAACAATAAAAACCGAGGATAACACCATGGATGTGCAGACCACCGGACGCTTGCTGATCTTTAGTCTGTTTAAGCGTCAGAAAATGATAGTGCAAATCATTCTGACTATTCTAGTTACTGTCTTTGTAGGTAGTCTTTTCCTGCCGCCGACGTACGAAGCCCAGACCACTGTTTTAATACGCGGTCGCACGAACCAGGACTTATTGACTCCCACCGGCCGCGTTGACAGCAACCGTACGGTAATGATGAATCCCAAAGATGAAATCAATTCTGAAATTGAAATCATTAAAAGCCGGCCGGTCATGGAGGCCGTGGTAAAAACACTTAAACTCTACGATCGGCCCCCTTTGTTGGAGACCGGCTTTTTCGGTAGCATACGCAATGTTATTCGACTAATCCTGCGTATCCCCAAGTGGATCTTCACCACAATTGGTCTGGTCTCGCCTCCCACCGATGCCGAAACCATAGAATTAGCGGTGTTAAAATTACAAAAAAACTTCCGAGCCGAACCTGCCCCCGAATCTATGATCATTCGACTGAAATATTATGACCGTGATCCGGTGATGGCCAGTAAAGTCGTCAACCTGCTAACCGAAGAGTATCTCCGGCAACATTTGGTTATCAACATGAATCAGGGCCAGAGTTCCTTCTTTGCGGAACAGATCGATACCATCAAAGGGCAGCTAAAAAACCTCCAGGATCAACTCGTTAAAATCAAAGAACAAACCGGGTTGTTATCCTTCGACGAACAAACCAAGCTGCTGTTGAAACAGCTGGATACCTTCGAAACGGCCCGCTCCAATATCCACAAAGAAATTATCAACATCAGTGCTAAGATCAAGAAAATCTCCGACCTGAGAAAAACTAAGCCAGGCTTGTTAATACCTTTGCCGGAAATCGCCCAAGACGTTCAGGTGCAGGATCTGGAAAATAAGCTCATCAATATGCGTTACCAGTTGAATTCGGTTACCCAGCGCTACACCGATTCCAGCCGTCAGGTCGAAACCGCTACTTCCCAGATCAAAGATTTGAATACGCAGATTAAAAAGCAGGTTAGTGTGATTCTGGATCGGGAATTTGCCAAGCTCAAAGCCCTGGAGGCGGAAAAGCAGGGAGTGGATGAAACCATAACCTCCCTCAAAATGGAGATCGAAAAACTGCCGGCCCAAGAAGTAGCCTTAGGCAACCTTTCCCGGGAAATCGAGACCAAGCAGGAGTCTTTGTCAATTTTATGGAAAAAATATCAAGACAGCCTCATTGCTCAGAATACGGATGAACGTCTGGAAAATGTCAAGGTGGTCAGCTTGGCGACCATTCCCCTAAAACCTGTGCGACCTATCCTATGGCTCAACACCCTGCTGGGTCTGATCCTATCCCTCGTGGTGAGTTTCAGTATTGCTTTCTTCCTGACCCATTGGGACGACACCATCAATCTGCCGGAAGACGTAGACCGTTATTTGAATCTCCCCGTTTGCGCCTCCATCCCAGAATTGTAAGATGGACATTGCACCCTTTCAGAATGTAGCGCCTGTCCCCGGGTTGCGCTTGGGAAACTGGTGGGTTTGGTTGGGTATCATCCTCGGCGCCGTTTTCCTGGGCATCTCGGAATTAGAATTCAAGTGGTTTGCCATTTTATTCGTTGGCCTGCTCCTCGGTCTTGCCGGGTTGATTTTCGTGGATAAAAAACAATTTCTCCTCATTCTCCTCGTCCTGTCCCTGCCCATGAGCATTCATATTAATTTTTATTACCAACCCAGCGAGATCAGCCGTTCAAGCTATGGTTTTCAAATTCTGGTGTTCGATATTCCACTCCTGGCTTTATATGTGATTTGGCTAACACGAGCGATTCTGCAAAGAGAGCCCCTGGCAATCTGCACCACAGGCCTGCTGGCTCTGGCCGGTCTGTTTTTCTCGGCCAGCATTTCAATATTGTTATCTTCCAATCAATTGTATGGGGCCTTTGACCTCTTTGCCATGTTCTTTTCCGCTCTCCTTTACGTCTATATGGCCTCACAGATCCGCACAAGAGAAGAACTGCTGCTTGTTGTCATCCTCTTACTTACCAATGTTGCCATTCAAGGCAGCATTGCCCTGGCGCAGCATGTAACCAATTCCAATCTCGGCCTGGATTTTTTGGGGGCGACAAAAGTCTTAAAGGATTATGCCAGTCTGATTTCTCTCTCCCGAGCTGGCGGTACCCTGGGACATCCAAATAGCTTAGCTTTATTTTTCGATTTAACCCTCCCCCTGGCCTTCAGCCTGTTATTTGTTCCCATGCAATTCATCCGCAAATTTCTCCTCCTGCTGACCGTCGGCATCGGCTTGGTTGGACTGACAGTAACCCTGTCGCGTGGCGGTATGTTATCCGTTGGGCTTGCCCTGATAATAACCTTGACCATCCATCTCTCCCGGCGTCTGGGTAAAGTCCAAGCTATTATTTATGTCCTTCTGGTATGTCTTGTGGCCGGAAGCATCGTCTTGACTACGTCCAATCCCATTCGCAAGCGCTTTCTGCAACATGATTATGGTACGGCTATAGGCCGGATCCCCCACATGCAAGTAGCTCTCAATGTTATTCGCAGCAATCCCTTATTCGGCGTCGGCTTAAATAATTATTGTGAAGCGGCTCCCGCGTATGACAACACCCCTCAGCAAATTATGGCTCAATGGCGGGCTCCAGCCCACAATTTGTATCTGTTTATTATCAGCGAAATCGGATTAGTCGGTATGGCTTGGTTTATGATTTTTATGTTCACCGTCTTTAGGGTCTTGTGGCCAGCCCTGAAATCATCCGATCCCTTTATTCATGCCGCCAGCCTGGGGGTCCTGCTGGGGTTCATGGCCTACCTTATCCATGGTCAGTTTGATTATGCCCATTGGCCTCAGTTTACTGTGGTCTGGTTTATGCTTGGCCTGGCCGTAACCTTGGGCCGCTTTGCCACTATTCCTAACCCCTCTCAATCCTAAGTGAGTCTTAATTGAGACAATTACAGCATTTTACAGATTCCACTATGGATTCCCCCCGCCTCATCCGGAACGGCATTTTCCTCCTGGCCATCGAGATGGTCACTAAATTACTGGGATTAATTTTTTTCATCTTTCTAGCCCGGTTCCTGGGAGCCCAAGAACTCGGATTGTACGCCTACGCCATTACTCTGGCTAACTTTTTTGCTTTGGTCCCCAGATTCGGCTTCGAAAGTCTGGTGCAACGGGAAGTTGGACGGGATCATACCTTGTCCTGGCAGTATTTCCGAGCCCTCAGCGCCCTCAAAGGGGCCTTGGTTTTATCCGTCCTGCTGATTCTGGCTGTCGTGGTAGTCTTAACCCTCCCTCCAGTAGAAAGTCAGGTGGTCCTTCTTATCGGCTGCTTCGTCTTTACCTATTCATTTTTAGAATTTGTGGACGCTTTCTTCCGAGCCCTGGAGCGCACCGAATTTGAGGTTCTGGTCCGCCTGTGTTTTTCCTTAGCTAACCTGAGTTTAGGATTTTTTATGCTCTATTCCGGCCGAGGTCTCAAGGCTGTGGTGGTGGGTCAGTTGGCCAGCGTCCTGACTGCCGTCTTCATTGCCTTGATCATCTTGCGTCGCCTGAGCACTCTGGTCAGCGGCCGGTTGCACCTGAAAAGTTTGTGGCAGTATTTTATCAGTGCCGCACCTTTTGCCGGCATTGTTGCGGCCCTGTACTTCAGTAACCAAATGGGTATTTTGCTTCTCTCTTTTTTTGCCGATAAGACAGAAGTGGGCTATCTGGCGGCCGGCCTGCGCCTGTTTGACAATTTGACTCTGATTCCCGCAGCCGTCATGGGCGCCTTTTTGCCTGTGGTGAGCCGTTATTATCGCAGTTCCATCGGCGCCTTTACCACCACTTTGCGCCTTACCCTCAAATATTTATTCATTTTCTCAGCCCCACTGGCCGTGGGCATGTTTTGTTTGGCGCCGCAACTCACCATCTTCTTATTCAAAGAGGCATTTTTACCCACGGCGGCGGCTCTGCAGATCTTAAGTCTCGCTCTGATATTCAGCTTCTGGAATTATCTTGGTGACAATGTCTTGATTGCCCAGAATCAAGAAAAAAACTGCTTTGGTTAGCGTGGTTAGGCGCCGGCCTCCATGTGGCCGCCAACCTCGCCTTAATTCCTCATTTTTCGTATCTTGGCGCCTGTTGGGCTACATTGGCAACCCAGTTATTCTATTTTATTATTATTTTCAGTAGATTACGTCGTTATCTCAGCTTTGCTGGCCTCGTCCGCCTGACCTGGCGGCCGGCCGTTGCCACCGGCGTCATGGGCCTGGGGGTTACGAGTCTGCGGGGTCTACCCTTGGGATTCATCATCTTGGCCGGCATGGTGATATATGCTCTGATGCTCCTGGTTACCAAAACCCTGACTACCAAAGAATTACAAAGCCTAAAGGAAGTTTGGCAAGTTCGCCACGTGAATCCTCAACCCGCCGGATAAGGTTGATTCCCATAAAATATTTATAATTTCCGTTTGGAAGGCATCCAACCGCAATTTTAGCCCATTAATAATTTCAAACTTTATCAACAGAAACTGGAAACATCATAAGCTAATAATGTCACAAAGCAATCAAAACCCCGCCTCCCCCAGTCGTCCCCCGGTGATCGCTTATCTGGGACGAATTTTACCCACCTTGTCCGAGACCTTTGTAGTGCGGGAAATTGCCGCTCTGGTCCGGTTGGGGGCCAATGTGCCTATATTCAGCCTGTATCCCCCCGAATCTTTATCGGCCCACCCGGAAACCAAAGGGTTGCCCTTACGCGTCACCACGATTTTCTGCCTCAGTCACCCCCTTTTCTGGCTGATCCATATATATTATGCCATAAGCCATCCCTGCCGTTATTGGAGTTGTCTCTGGCGCTATGTCCTCAAGATTAAAACTACTTGGAACAATCGCGGCCGCCTTTTCCTTTATTTCCTCGCCTCCCCTTATGCCGCCTGGTGTCTGGGCCGCGCCCGGGTCACCCATGTCCATGCCCATTTTGCCAACTCCCCCACTAGCGTGGCGCTCATGGCCACCCACCTGGCCAGAGTTCCTTTTAGCTTTATGGGCCACGCCTACGATGTCTTTGTTGACACCCTGTTGTTGTCTCAAAAACTCACAGCCGCTAAATTCGTCGCCACCTGCAGCTTTTTTAACGTCCATTATCTCCAAACTCATTTTCCGGCCACGCGCCAAGCCCGCCTGGAAGTAATCCGCTACGGCCTGGATCCGGCCGCTTTTCCCCCCCGCCCCTCACCTCCGCACTCCACCCCCATGATTTTAGGGGTGGGTCGATTGGTGGAAACCAAAGGTTTTCATACCCTGGTCGAAGCCTGTGCCCGTCTCCGGGATGATGGCCTCGCCTTCTCTTGCTGCCTCATCGGTGATGGTCCGGAAGCAGAGCGGCTCAGGTTTCTGGTGGAAAAATTAAACTTATCGTCACAGGTCAACCTCCTGGGGAAACGTTTGCCCTCGGAAGTAAAGACTTTTTATGAACAATCCGATATGCTGGTTATGCCTAGTTGCGTGCGTGCTAATGATCGAGACGGCATCCCCAACGTCCTGTTGGAGGCCATGGCCATGGAAATTCCAGTGATCTCCACGTACGTCTCCGGCATCCCGGAGTTGGTGCGTCACCAGGAAACCGGCCTGCTGGTGGAGCCCGATGATCCGGTGGCATTAGCCGAAGCCATCATGACCCTGCTGTCCAACCCCACCCTGACACACAGGTTAGCTCGCCAAGGCAGGGCTTTGGTGGAGCAAGAATTCAATATCTACTGCAGCGCAGCCCGCTTGCTGCAATTGTTCACTAGCCCTTAAGGGTTCTATCTAAGGCATTGGTATGTGTGGCATCTGTGGAATCATTCACTGGAATGGAAAACCAGTAGAGGAACAGCTTCTCCACCGCATGACGGGTGTCCTGCAGCATCGCGGCCCCGATGACGAGGCGTATTATCAGGAACCTGGCGTCGGGCTGGGGTTTCGCCGTTTGAGCGTCATCGACCTTAGTGGCGGCCGCCAGCCCATGGCTAATGAAGACCAGACTTTGTGGGTAGTTTTTAACGGGGAAATTTATAATTTTGGTGAGCTGCGAGTCCATCTCCAGAAAGCCGGACACCTATTCCGCACCAATTCGGATACCGAAGTCATTGTCCACGGCTTTGAACAGTGGGGCGAGGGCGTGGTGCAACGGTTAAACGGTATGTTTGCTTTTGCCCTCTGGGACAGCCGCCGCCGCCGCCTCCTCTTGGCCCGGGATCGCTTGGGCATCAAGCCCTTGTTTTATGCCTTGGCCAACCAATCCCTGGCCTTTGCCTCAGAAATCAAAAGCCTCCTGCTCTGGCCGGAACTAAACTCGGCCATCAATGACCGGGGGGTGTTCGAATACTTTTCCCAACATTTTGTCCCGGGTCCCGGAACGATTTATGCTAATATTCGTAAACTTCAAGCCGGCGAAAAACTTTCCTCGGCCGACGGCAACCACACCCTCACCAAATACTGGCGCCCCCAAGTTACCTCAGTAGCCCACCGATCCCTGGCGGACTGGAGTGAGGAATTACGCCAGCGGCTACTGGCTGCGGTCAAAATGCAGTTGGTAGCCGATGTCCCTCTGGGGGTTTTTCTCTCCGGCGGGCTTGATTCCAGCGCCGTTACCGCGGCCATGGCCCAAGCCGGCGTCGACACCATCCGGTCTTTCAACATCGGTTTCGATGTTAAACAGTATGATGAAACTGAGTCCGCCCTTTTAATAAGCCGCTATCTGGGCACTCATCACGAAAACTTCCGCCTCACGGATTGGCCCACCGATATCCTGCCAAAATTACTCTGGCATCTGGATGAGCCCATGGCCGATGCCACCATCCTCCCCACCTACTTGTTGTCCAAAATGACTCGCAATCACGTTACCGTGGCCTTAAGCGGAGAAGGTGGGGACGAACTTTTTGCCGGCTACACCCAATATCAGGGACTAAAGATAAATCGCACCCTGCAATCGCTGCCCCAAAGTTGGCGCCGTCTCTTCTTGTCCATGTTGCCTCACCTGCCCACCTTCGGCTCGGCCCCCATGGGTTATTTCCTCCACCGGCTGGAACGGATCATTAACAGTTCTTTCTTCCCACTCTTCGATAGTTACCTACATAAAGTAGCATTTTTCAGCCTGGATGAACAAAATCAACTTTTTTCACCGGCTTTCCGAGAGAAAATCGGTAATTTCCCGTATCTCAGCGCCTTGCGGCAAATTCCTAAAGATTATCCAAAAGTTAACCCCATATACCAGGCAAATCTGGCTGATCTCATCGTCTATCTCCCCGAAGATATGCTGGTCAAGGTTGACCGCATGAGTATGGCCTGCTCCCTGGAAGTCAGAGTCCCCATTCTGGACCACACCCTGGTGGAATTTGCCCTGAGTCTCCCATTCCACCTGAAAATGTCCGGCCTGGAGACCAAAGCCATTTTTCGCCGGGCCTTGCAGCCCTGGCTACCCTCAAGCATTGTGCACCGCCGGAAACGGGGGTTTAATCCACCCCTGGAATTCTGGCTTAAAAGGCACCTGATAGAATATTCCCAGGAACAAGGCATGATGGCAGCCATCAAAGACAGCGGGTATTTTAACCTGACCTTCATTCAACAAATGATCGAGGCACATGTGAGCGGCAGGCGCAACTATGCCCGTCAGTTATGGGCTATCTTGATCTTCGCTCTCTGGTGGCAAAAAATCCGAGGCCAAGGAGAATGTCCGGTATGACTTACCGCCTCCTCGTCATCAGTCCCTGCCGGGACGAAGCCAGATTTCTCGAGGGCATTATCAACTCCGTAGTCCAACAAACCCACCGACCGGTGTCTTGGATCGTGGTGGACGACGGCAGCCAGGATAATACCTTCGCAATTATCTCCCGCCACGCCGCCCAACATTCCTGGATCAAGCCGATACGCCGGGAGCGGGGCGGCCAGCGCCAGTTGGGGCCCGGCGTGGTGGACGCTTTTAATGCCGGTCTGGCTGCTGCAGGTCAGACCGAATACGATATCATCGCTAAATTAGATTGCGACCTGGAATTTAGCCCCGAATGTTTCGCCGCCATCCTCAGACCATTTCGACGACCCCCGGGTCGGCATGGCCAGTGGCGCCACCTTTTTGAAAATAGACGGCCGGCTCGTATCCGAACGCTATACCGCCTTTCATGTCCCCGGTCAGGCGAAATTTTACCGCCGGGAATGTTTTGCCGCCATCGGCGGCCTTCAACCCGTGTACGGCTGGGATATATTGGATGAAACCGATGCCCGGCGCCACGGTTGGTTAACCCTTAGTGACCCCAAGATCGTCATCATCCATCATCGACTCCAGGGCTCCTCCTTCGGTGCCGTGCGCGGTCGGATCATTTGGGCCCAAGGGTGCGTACGCCATCGGCAGCCACCCCCTCTTTGCCCTGGCCCGGGGTCTGTTTCGCATGTTTGAGCGACCCTGGTTGATCGGCGGCCTGGCCTTTATCTGGGGTTTTTTCGCCAGCCATTTCAATCCACAAATCAATCGGGTCAGGGATCAGGAGCTCATCCGCTATCTGCAGCGGGAGCAGCTTTACCGCCTGTTCCATGGCAATCAACTCCCGCCCGCACTTGTAAAGGCCTATGACTGACAGTTCGATCTCAATTCTAGGAGTCCCGGTGGGATATTATACCTTACCCACCCTGCTCCCACGCCTGCAGGAGTTGCTCCAGGCTCCCGGCTGCTCTTACACCTATGGCGTCAATGCCCACGCCCTCAATTTTGCCTGCCTCAATCAGGAATTTTATCAACAATTAATCGAAGCCAATCTCGTCTATGCCGACGGTGCCTCTTTGTTGCTGGCCGCCCGCGTACTGGGCGGCCGCCTGCCGGAAAAGATTACCACCACCGACCTCTGGCCCAGGATGTGCGAAATAGCTGTCCAACAAGGTCTGAGATTTTATCTTTTCGGCGGTGAACCAGGATTGGCTGAACGAGCCCGGGACAAGGCCAGCCAGCAATGTCCCGGCCTGACCATTGTCGGGGTCCACGACGGTTTTGCCGAAATTTTTGCACCACACACCATTGCCGCTATTAACGATGTCCAGCCGGACATCGTTTGGGCCGGTTTAGGAGACCCGCTCCAGGGCCGCTGGGCCAATGTCATGCGGTCGCAGCTCAATGCTAAACTCATCATCACCTGCGGCGGCATGTTCAAGATCCTCTCCGGGGACCTGCAACGGATCTCGTACTCCTGGCAACAACGGGGCTTTGAATGGCTCTACCGGCTCTGGCAGGAGCCTCAAACCTGGCGCCGTTACCTCCTCGGCCTGCCCCTGTTCGGACTAAGGGTGTTACTCCAACGCCTGATGAATAAGCCAATGCGTCCTTTGGCGGATCTAAACCCCAACCCATGAAAATCTCATATTTCAATTACCACCATGACATTCGTGGCCAGACCCAGGGCGCCGCTGTGCAGATTCGAGCCTTAGCCCGGGCCCTGGAAAACCTTGGCCACCAGGTTGACGTGCGCTTCTTGACCGCCTATGATCAGGGGGAAACTATAGCCCCTCGTTCCCTCAAAGAAATCCGCTGGCTCAGACGCTATGGCCATGTTCCCCGGCTGTTTTTTCGCAATGCCCCCCTTTTTCGCCGTGAACTTAGTTATCTGAGAGATTTTCAACCCGATGTGGTTTTAGCGGTAAGTTCTTATTGCAATATCTCAGCCCTCCTTTCAGCCCAATGGTTTGGAGTGCCTTTGGTGCTCTTTTGCGAGGCTCCCCTGGAGTATGAATATTCCCTCTTTCTTACCCAGTATTATCCTTATCCCCTCCTGGGACGCTGGCTCGAGGGCTTCAGTGTCCGCCGGGCTAAGCGAGTGGTTTCTATTTCCGAAGTCTTAAAAGATTATCTCATGCGGTATGGAGCGCCGACTGCCAAATTCCAGGTAATACCCAACGGCGTTGATCATCTGGCCATCCAGCCCGGACCGCCTGATCCCGAACTCCTTAATGAACTCAACCTCCAAGGGAAACTGGTTATCGGTTTTGTGGGTTCCTTCCAGTTTTTTTGCCAGCTGGAAGGCTTTTTCCACCTCTCCCGCTCTCTCTGCAAGACTTTTCCCAATCTCGTCTTTTTATTTATAGGAGCAGGAGATACCGCACTAGCCCTGCACCGGTTAAGCCAAACAGACGGTTTGCTCCATCGTTTTCTTTTCACCGGCGCCGTTGAACACGAGGCAGTGCCCAAATATCTGAGCCTCATGAATATTGTTATTAGTCCTTACCGGGGTGATTATTTATTTTATGGCTCCTCCATGAAACTGTTGGAATACATGGCTGCCGGCAAAGCCGTCCTGGCCACCGCCCTGGGCCAGATTAAGGAGTTGATCCAGGATGGGGTGAATGGTATATTGTATGATGACAATGATTGGGCCGGCATGACTCAGAAGCTGGAAATCCTCATCCGTAACCGCCAATTGCGTCATCAACTCGGGGCCAACGCTCGCCACACCATCGAACAAGGCTGGACCTGGGACCATCAAGCTCGACGCCTGGCTAAGGTGCTGACCCAGGCATTGGCCTCAACATGAGCCGCTGGCGCCGGTTTCTGGCTAACCCATATAAACTTCGAACTGTTAATGTCCTCCTCACGCGCAAATTCCGTCGTTGGCTGGCCGACCGCCATCTAAAAACCCTGACTCCGGCAACCTTATCCCAGGTTTTGGGGATTTCTGGTAAGGCGGTCGAATATTTCCAAAAACGCCAAAACCCCGTTTTTTTCTTTGACCCTGAACGTATTTCCCAGATCGTGGCTGCCATCCCTGATCCACAAAAAGAAGCCGCCGTCAAACAAGCTTACCAGCAAACCATCTGCCGCACGTTTAGCTTCCGCGGTAGTCACCCCATCTTATTTCCGGACGACATTGATTGGCGGTTCGCGACTGCTAACGATCCTGATTGGAATCGCGATCTACATCGTCTCGACTGGGTTGTCGCCGCCCTGCTGGCCTCTCACTACACCAGCGAGACCAGCTACGCCGCCGCCGCCGGCGAGGCCTTATGTCATTGGTGGCAGGAAAACCCCCCGGGTAGTGCCCCCTGGTCTGATCCCTTCGAAGTCGGCCAAAGGGCCCATACCTTGGTCTGGATTCTGTTTCTTGGAATGGAGCTGCCGTCATTCCCTGAAGTTGCCTGGGAAACCGCTCTCTGCGCCGCCTTGGCCAGCGGTGTCTGGCTGTCTTTCACCCTGGAGTATCAAACCCCTAATAATCACTTGCTCATTGAAATAATCCGACTATTTGAATTGGGACTTTTATTTCCGGAATATCCTGACGCCGGGCAATGGCGGCAACTGGGATCGGCTCTTTTGGCCAAAGAAGTAGACCGGCAGGTGCTGCCGGACGGGTTTCACTGTGAACTCTCGGTCTTCTACCACCGTCTGGTTTTGGAGGCGCTGTTAGAAATTATCGCCCTGGCCCACCGGAATAATCTTGAACTTCCAGAAATTATCCGCCTGCGCGTTGCCAACATGTTAGAGACTCTTCAACTCGTGCGTCGTCCGGACGGGACGTATCCCTTGTGGGGCGATGGCTTTCAATCTGATATCCTGCTCCGGCATGATCTTCTGGCTGTCGGAACCCAGCTCGTGGGCGGCGGTTATCCAGGCGGCGAACCATCATCAAGGACATTGTGGCTTTTAAACGGCGACTGGCCCCAGCCTGCTCCGGCTCCGCTGCCTGCAGCCCATTTTTGGCCCGACTCCGGCTACGCCGTTATGAGCCGTTCCCAAGACGATGGTCCTCACCAGCTCATGTTTGACTGCGGCCCTTTCGGCCTGGAAGCGGCACCCGGGCATGGTCACGCCGACTGTCTCAGTATGACCTTGAATTTAGGCAATCAGCCGGTCCTGATCGATCCAGGTACCTACTCCTTCCGAGACCTGAACTGGCGCCTGGCCTTCCGCAGTACCTGCCGCCCATAACACCATAGTCGTTGCCCACCAGGAGCAAACCCCCATACCCGGATGCTTCGAAGCTGGACGGTTCGCATGCCCGAAGGTCGATAATGTTATCCTCAGTGACGGTGTCCGGTTTTTCGATGCTTCCCATGATGGCTATACCCTTCTTCCTCAACCCGTCCGTCATCGACGCCTGCTTCTGGACCTTCCGGAAACAGGCTGGCTGGTGATCGACCTCTTGACCGGTCAGGGGAAACATCCGGTTGAGGGGAATTGGCATTTCCATCCAGATGTCCAAATTGTTACCGCAGCTTCACAACTCGATGGTCTTGTAAACGGGGAGAAGTTTTTCCAAATACAGTGTTGTGCTTCTTCGGACATGACGATGCAGCTGATCAGGGGTCTGGAAGACCCGCCCTTCGGATGGCTGTCTGAAGAAGCCGGGCTCAGAGTTGCCTCTCCGGTCCTGCGTGTCTTCGGCAAAATCGAGATGCCCCTGTGTATCGCCACGTTATTTGCCCCCAAAACAGGGAACCTGGACTCCTCCTTGCAACTCCAACAGATTGCAGCAGGGTATGCCATCGAAATAAAAGGAGGTCTGAACTCGACCATCGTTCTTTTAAGTTTGGAAAAGCCAGCTCTGCTCAACCTAGCTTCCTGGCTGGTAAGCGGTACGGTATTTCTCTGCCACCAAACCCCCTCGACCCGAGATCTGATTCTGGTGGGCGGCGATGCCGTCACCCAAGATCAGGTGAAAATAGTGTCCCTGCCAAAACCCAGCCGCGGGGTGCTCGTCTCGCAACGGCCGGACCATTTCCGACTCACCGGCGAGGTCGAATTACCCCTAGAAATTTCCTGTCCGATGGAACTACCTGTCGTGGTCAATGAAAAACTGGCAATAGTTGTTTCTGACCGTCAGAAACAGCTGCTCAGGGTTCTTAAATAATGTCAGCTTTCGGCCTCTGTAAATTCTTGCTGTCATTCAGTCTGCTGGCAATCCCGGTCCTGGGGTTCTGCCAACCTGCCAACCCCGCTGTCCAGGCTCATATTCTGGTTCAGACAGGAGGCCCACAACAGGCAATTAACCGGGCATTGTTAGGACAAAATGTCCTCTTTGCCGGTAACGGTATGTGGGATGTCAGGATCAACGATCTAGAACCCGGGGCGGCACAACTTATAAACCGACTCAAGCCAACCGTCCTGCGGTTTCCAGGGGGCAGCATCTCCAATCTTTATATCTGGGAAGACGGGTTGGGAGTGCGAACTGCCTCCCCCATAACCGTGTCAACGAAGGACATTGCCCTCGAAACCACCCCTAAATGGACCGGCGTCACGCAGGTGCGCTTGATCGACAGGGAAAACGGCAAGTATGGAGATATAGGTACCTTTGCCAAGCAGACCGGGTCTTCTCTTGACGACGTCAAAGGCTTCCGCCACACCCACTCGTCCGGGGTTGTCATACGCCCGGAAAAGCGCCCCGGTCAGCCCGACTGGCACTCCAACAGTTACGGCATCATCGAACATCTAAAGCTCTGTGAGTCACTGGGGGCCCAGCCTCTGATTACGGTGAACTACGGCAGCGGCTTGGATAGAAATGGTGTGGTCAGTTCCACCGCCTCCAAGTCGCAGCGGATCAGACGCGCCGCGGCCTGGGTGGCTTACCTCAACGGCAGTCCGGCAGATAACCAGCCCCTTGGAAAGGATGAGGAGGGCAACGACTGGCACACTGTCAGCCACTGGGCTCGGAAGCGCTTGGCCCAGGGACACCAGGAGCCCTTCGCGGTCAAATATTGGGAAATCGGCAATGAAATGTACAACCGCCATGAAGTGGGCTTCACTTCGGCCCGACACTATGGTGAGGATTTTATACTCTTTGTCCAGGCGATGAAATTGGTGGACCCGGAGATTAAAATCGGAGCAGTGGGACTTGCCGACTCCCACGGCAAGGGCGATGCCGACCATGATAGCCCGTGGAATGCCACCGTGCTGGAAATGACCAAAAATTACCTGGATTTCTTGGTGCTGCACCTCTATTATCCCAGCGCCCCGGCAGATCCGGTCCCATATCACAGCCGCACCTGGTTCGCCGCCGTTATGGGGGCCGCCTCCCAGGCCCTCGCCCACCTCCAAGAGATCCGTTCCATGATTGATACATCCTCTAAACGGGGCAAACAGATTTGGGTGGTCGTCTCCGAATACGGCCTGTGGCCGGCAGACTCTAAGTCCGGCCAAGATTATGCTAATCTGGCCAGAGCCCTGTATGATGGCGACCTTCTTCTGTTTCTTGTTAAACAAGGGCAAGAACTCGGCGTTAACCTGGCCACGGCCTGGAATCTCCACGGGAACAATACCACTGCGGCCATCCGCTTTGATTTCAAATCCGAATCCAGAGTCGTGCGGCCTCAGTTCTTCGTCTATGAGCTGCTGCAGAAATACCTGGGCCGAGCCGTTATTCCAGTCCAGGTCACGGCGCCGACTCTCAGCGCCCCCCATGTGGGCAACGTCGGGCCCCTTAAGGATATTCCCTCTTTGCAAGCCCTGGCTGCCTTAAATCCCCCGGGGCACCTAAAACTCTTCGTCCTCAATCGGTCCTTGGACCGGGATCTCACCACCTCCGTCACGTTTCAACAATACCACCCTCGACCCACAGCCCTGGTTCGCAGCCTGAACGGAACCTCCCCGGCCGCCCACAACGAGACGCATCCCTGTCAGGTCACAGTACAAACCAAAGAACTTCAAGGCGTCGGTCCAACCTTTCAATATTCCTTCCCAGCCCACTCATTGACCCTCATCGAACTTGAGGAGCAAGGCCCCGCCCATTAGTTCCTTTCCCCTTTTCACCTTTCACTCATCTGTGAGGAGCAACCCAGCTTCATCCACCGGCAATTCCTGGACCACCCGCAGTTTGCGCTCGATGGCTCGGGACCGCCGGGCCGCGTCGTCCATGGTGTGAGAGGCCTGCTCCAATTTTTTCTTAACGCCGGCCAGGATGTCCCCGAATTTGCCGAAATCGGTCTTCACTGCCCCCAGCAGCTGCCATACTTCGCTGGAGCGCTTTTGAATGGCCAGAGTCCGAAACCCCATTTGCAGGCTATTGAGCAGGGCGGCACAGGTCGTCGGACCGGCAATGACCACCCGGTTGTCCCGCTGCATGGCTTCCACCAAACCAGGTCTGCGGATGACTTCGGCATACAGTCCCTCGTTCGGCAGGAACATGATGGCGAAATCCGTGGTCTTGGGAGGCACCACATATTTGTCGCTTATGGACTTGGCGGCTCTTTTGATGCACAGTGTCAGATTTTTAGCAGCGAGTTCCATGGCTTCGGTATCAGCTTTCTCCTGGGCCTCCACCAGACGCTCATAATCCTCCATGGGGAACTTGGCGTCAATGGGGAGCCACACTACCTCCGCGTCGCCCCGGCCTGGCAGCCGCAGGGCGAATTCAACTACCTCGCCGTTGATGTCGCCTATCTTGACGTTGCGAGCAAATTGTTCGGGGGCCAGAATGTGTTCCAGGAGGGCCTCTAATTGAATCTCCCCCCATCCCCCCCGGCTCTTAACATTGGTCAGGACGCGTTTGAGATCCCCCACTCCTGTGGCCAGGTTCTGCATCTCTCCCAGACCCTTGTGCACCTGTTCCAGCCTTTCTGACACCTGTTTGAAGGATTCGCCCAAGCGTTTCTCTAAAGTCCCCTGGAGTTTTTCATCCACGGTAGCCCGCATCTGGTCAAGACGTTTGGAGTTGTCTTCTTGAATCTGCTGGAGTCGAGTGGCCACCAGCTGCCGCATGGCCTCCTGTTGCTGGGTATTGGCTGCCATAAGCTGCTGAATCTGTCGAGAAAAGGACTCCATCTGTTCTTTGAGGAGTCGGCCCATGTCTGTCATCCCTTTGAGAACCGAATCGTTGAAGCCCTTGAGGGAATGCCCTAGTTCCCCTCTCTGCTGCCGGCCGGCGGAACTGCTCTCCTCTCGCATCTGATCCAGTTTTTTGCTGTTTTCGGTCTGAAGTACCCGCAGTCCGGCCTCGATGGTGTCCCGCATACCGGTTATAAGGCTTTGTATGCCGGTGGCAAAGGTCTGAAGCGTGGCCGAGATTTCTTCGCGATCGTGCCTGGAACTGGCCAGAGATTCTTCCCGATTCTGGGCAATTTCCTCTCTCACTACCTTTTCCAGCCGTTCTTGCCCTCTTTCCAGCATTTCTCCCTGGAGAGCCAGAGAGGTTGCCAGGTCTTCCAGGCTTTTTCGCCTCAAAAGGATCACCAGGAGAATGACGACTACCAAAAGGACTATGATCGTAATCAGCAACAGCCAATCGGCCAGACGCAAGCCTTGTAAAATTTGGGTAAGATTAGGCATGACTTCCTTACCTTTCCAAAATAAATGGTATAATAATATTTTTATAAGCTTTACATCAAGTTAACATTATTGAATATCTCAATCAATAAAGCTGAATAGCCGGCTCCGTTCATAAACTAAGTCGCCTAGTCCCGTTCTCTCCGACCCATTCCTTTAGCGCATGATCGCAGAAAATCACTTGCTAACCACCGCCTATCAATGATAAACAATATCTAGACAGATTATCAAAATTTATTCCTGTCGAAGCGAGGTCTCCGCCCTCGACATGGTCAAAAATTATTAAGTACCTGCCTAATATCAACCCCGACCACCAACTCTCATGTCATATCAAGTTTTAGCCCGGAAATGGCGACCCCAGAATTTCGATGAAGTTGTGGGGCAGGAACACATCACCCGTACCTTGAAAAATGCCCTGGAACAGGGACGGGTGGCCCACGCCTTTCTCTTCAGCGGCCCCCGGGGGGTGGGCAAGACCTCCGTGGCCCGCATCCTGGCCAAGGCCCTGAACTGTAACAACGGTCCGACGCCGACGCCCTGCAACCAGTGCCAGGCGTGCCTGGAGATCACCCAGGGGCACAGCCTCGATGTCCTGGAAATTGACGGCGCCAGTAACCGGGGTATTGAGGAAGTCCGGGAACTCCGGGAAAATATCAAGTATTTACCGGCTCAGGGCGGGTATAAGGTTTTTATCATTGATGAAGTCCACATGCTCACCACCCCCGCTTTTAATGCCCTCTTGAAAACCTTAGAGGAGCCGCCCTCCCACGCCATTTTCATCATGGCCACTACAGACGCCCACAAAGTGCCGGTAACTATCTTATCACGATGTCAACGCTATGAATTCAAAAGACTTGCCACCACGGCAATTCAGGCGCATTTAGTACAGTTGGCCAACCGGGAAGGCTGGCAGCTATCACCGGAAGGCTTACAGCTCATCGCCCAGGAAGCCGAGGGGGGTATGCGCGACGCCCAGGGTCTGTTGGATCAGGTGATCACCTTCGGCGGTCCCGAAGTCTCCCCCCCGGAGATTGCCCGGATTCTGGGAGTGACAGACCGGCGTTTACTGTTGCAGACTCTGGGAGCCTTGTTGCACCGCCAGGGGGCTCAGCTTCTCGAGATCATCGCCGAATGTCATGATCATGGCCATGATCTGCGGCGGTTTTATCAGGATCTGTTGTTTTTTTGTCGACACCTGGTCATTGCCCGTCTCGGCCCGGAGGCCCGCCACTTGGCCGATATCGCCGACCAGGAGTGGGAAAGCCTGCAAGAGTTGGCCCGCCCGGCCAGCCTGGCGCATCTTTTCAATCTCTTGACCACGCTCTTAAAGGGAGAAGAGGAACTCCGGCGCTCCCCCCTGCCCCGCCTGTCTTTAGAGATTTTACTGCTTAAACTGGTGAGTTTGGAACCCTTGCTAGATCTGCCGGACTGGCTGGAACGCCTGACGACTCTGGAGACCCGTTTAAGCAAAGCTCAGAGCCAGGCCCCCCCATTGGACGCAATCATGCCGTCCACGTTCACTCCCCGGGCTATGGAAGCGCCATCTGGGGACAATCAATTCTTGATGGCTCAGGCCAAGCCGGAACCGCCTCCGGAAACCACCCCCGTCGACAGTGAGCGCTGGCAACAATTTCTGCAATTTGTGGGAAAAAAAGCCAGAGTCCCTTTGGCGGGAAAGCTGCACGGTAGCCGTTTCCTGAAACAGGAAGACGGATGCTTGCACATTGCTTCAGCCGCTCCCTGGCGCCTGGCCCAATCCCAGCACCTGGAGCAGCTCCAGGCATTGGCAGGAGAGTTTTTTGGCCGGCCTTGTCAATTGGAAATCAACGCTCAAACTGTCTCAAACTCTCAAAATCAGCCGAACCGGTCTCCTCGCCAGTTATCCCTGGCAGAAATCAAACACCTGGCCGGAGAAATCTTCGGCGGCGCCTGGCTAAACGACTCAACCCAGACCTCAGCTTCTCAGGAGGATTCGTAAGTGAAAAATTTAGGCAATATGATGAAACAGGCCCAGAAGTTACAGAGCAAGATGCTGGAAATGCAGGAAGAACTGGGTAACCGCACCGTCACCGTGCAGGTCGGCGGTGGTATGGTGGAAGTGGTGGCCAACGGCCGCCAGGAAGTCCTCTCCTTGCGCATCGATCCCGAGGTGGTCACCCCTGACGATACCGACATGCTCCAGGATCTTATCCTGGCTGCTGTTAATGATGCTCTCAACCGATCCCGGGAAATGGTTTCCGACGAGATGGCCAAACTCACCGGCGGAATGAAAATCCCCGGCCTGTTCTAACCCGGACCCCCAGTTGTAGGGGTGGGTCTGAGATCCACCCCTACTTCAAGGAACTTTTGCCAACGACTCTAAACCACTAACTACTGACCACTAAAATTATGGCAAGAAATTTTTATCCCGGCCCCCTGCAGAAGGTCATCCGGGGTCTCGGCAAGTGGCCGGGAATCGGTGAAAAAACGGCTACTCGACTGGCCCTGTACCTGTTGCGGGCCTCTGCCACCGAGGTAACCGATTTAGCCCAGGCCCTCATCGAATTAAAAGAGAAGATCGGACTCTGTTCCAGTTGCTACGCCTTTGCGGACCAGGAGCTTTGCCCCATCTGCGCCGATCCCCTGCGGCATAACGGTCAGGTCTGTGTGGTGGCCGATCCCGGCGACCTCATTGCCCTGGAAAGAGTCGGGTTTTTCCAAGGCTCGTATCACGTTCTGGGAGGCCTCATCTCTCCTTTGGATAACGTCGGTCCGGATGATCTTCATATCGCTCAGCTCTTGGCTCGCCTCGAACCGGAATCCGTCCAGGAGGTTATCCTGGCTCTTAACCCGAGCCTCGAAGGAGAGGCGACAACAGCGTATCTTACCAAAGAATTGCAGGCCCGCAGGGTAAAAGTCACCCGCATCGCTTATGGCCTGCCCATGGGCGGCGACCTCAAATACGCCGACCAACAGACCATTAAACAAGCCCTGCGCCACCGGGTTGACGCAAGAGATTCGTAACTAAGGGACCTATACCTCCCGGACCTGCAAACCTTAAATTTTCAACTTTGCGCTTTCGACTTAATTTATGATCATCGACCGCCGACTACTAAAAAATATTGATTGGATCCTCTTATTTCTTGTCCTCTCAGTAGTGGTTTTAGGAATTATCAATCTTTACAGCGCCGGCCTGAACCAGGCCGCGGCCCGGACCACCCAGCTGTACATCAAACAACTCTACTGGCTGGCCATTGGTCTAGGCTTGATGTTTTTCATGACCGCCTTTGACTACCGCTATCTGGAAAAGCTTGCCTACCCTTTCTATTGGTTCACCCTAATTCTGCTTCTCGCGGTGATGGTGGCGGGAAAAGTGGTGGCGGGCTCTAAACGCTGGCTCGCCCTGGGACCTCTGGCCTTTCAACCCTCCGAGTTAGCTAAGGTGGCTGTTATTCTGGCCCTGGCAGCCCACTTTTATCGCCAGGAGAGATTCGAACCCTTATCCTGGCGGGAATTGTGCTTCCCATGCCTGTTGATGCTGCTTCCCTTCGCACTGGTGGCCAAACAACCGGACTTGGGCAGCGCCTTGTTGATTGCTGCCGTTGCTTCCACCATAATTCTCTTTGTGGGCGTCCGCTGGCATATACTGGTGACTCTGGCGGTCTCCTTTGTGGCCGCCTCCCCGGTTTTCTGGTACTTCCTCAAAGATTACCAAAAGCAACGTATTTTCACCTTTTTAAACCCAGAGCAAGACCCTCTGGGCTCCGGCTACCATATTATACAATCCAAGATAGCGGTCGGCTCCGGACTTTTCTGGGGCAAGGGTTTTCTGAAAGGCACCCAGAGCCAGCTCAATTTTTTACCGGAACAACACACTGACTTCGTGTTCTCCGTTTTTGCCGAAGAATGGGGTTTCATCGGCTCGGTTTTTTTGATTTTACTGTACACTCTGGTTATTCTCTGGAGTCTGCAAATCGCCCGCTCCTGTCGCGAACGGTTCGGCAACCTGCTGTCAGTGGGCCTCGCGGCGATGATATTTTGGCAGATATTCATTAACATCTCCATGGTCACCGGTATGTTGCCGGTTGTGGGTATTCCCCTGCCCTTCTTTAGCTATGGCGGTTCATCACTCATCTCCAACTTTATCGGTATCGGTCTGCTCCTCAATATCCGGATGCGCCAGTTCTTGTTCGCAAAACCGACCTTGTGATTTTTTCATCAATGGCTAACCTATTATTTTTTATAGTATTTTTAGTTATTATTATGCAATTTAAACAATTTTAACCGCCATTTTTATATTATGTCAGTATTTCATTGGCTTAAAGGTATTTTCGGAATTTTCCCCACTCCCCTTCAGAGGGAGAGGGTCAGGGTAAGGGTTGAATAAGCAATGACTTATGCCAACGGCCATATATAAAGGGGTTTCTGAAACCTGGAAAACTCAAACCGATTTTTTAAAAAAACCTTTGACAGAACAGCCCAAAAAAGGTAATAATGCAAATTGACTTTGCATAAAAGTTCACATAGTCATTTTATTGTAATAACAAAACGTTATAAGAGGTGGCCAGTAGATGATTGAGATTGATTGGACATTGTTTATGCAGATTGCCAATTTCCTAATCCTGGTCTTTCTCTTGAACATGGTCTTGTTTCGTCCCATTCGAGGAACTCTGAAGGAACGTCAGAATCTCTTTTCTGGCCTGCAGTCAGATGTCTCCTCCTTGACTGAGACGGAGCAGGGTGTGCGCCAGGATATCCAAAGTGAGTTGCTTGCGGCTCGCAAAAGTGGGATCAACAAGCGCGACATGATCAAGCAGGAAGGCAGCGCCGTGGAAGCCGGAATGATGGAAAAGGCAAAGGGGGAGGTTGACGAAGAGATGGCGCGTATGGCAGCAAAGATAAAATCTGACGTCGCCGCCGCCCGGGATGCCTTGAAGCCTCAAGCTGAATCCTTTGCCCTTGACCTGGCTACTAAAATTTTGGGGAGGGAAGTGGCATGAGGGTTGGTACGATGAGCGGCTTAAGGATCCAAGGACTCCTCCTGGGCTTGCTTTCCGGTTTAGCCATGGCAGGCGCGGCCTGGGCCAGCGAAGCCGGGGGGCATGGCGGCATTGACCCTGCCAAACTGAACGACCTGCTGTGGCGGACCGTTAATTTCGTCATTTTTGCCGGTATTATGTACAAATTGGCGGCCAAGCCCATCAAAGCGTTTTTTGCCAGCCGGAAAACCGACATCAACACTGAACTGCAGGATCTCGAAAGCCAGAAAATTAAAGTTCAGAAGGCCTTGAAGGAAGCTAAAGCACAATTAGCCGCGGTTGCCGCCGAACGCGATCAGCTTATTCAGCAGTACATCGCCGAGGGCGAAGCCGAAAAGGCCAAAATCATTGAAAAAGCGGAGCAGTCGGCCCAGCGCCTCAAAGATATGGCGATCATGACCATCGAGGCTGAAACCAAAAAAGCGGCCGCGGAGTTGAGGCAGGAGATCGTTGAAACCGCCGTCAAACTCTCCGAACGGATCATCAAAGAAAAAATCGTCCCCGAAGACCAACAGCGGTTGGTTGATGACTACTTAGCAAAGGTGGTGGAAGCTCATTGATTAATCTATCTCTTGCACGTCGCTACGCCAAAGCCTTGCTGAGCATCGGCAAGGAAGATGGCAAGTATAAGGATTACGGGGTGGAGCTGAGCTCCTTTGCCTACCTTCTCGAAAGAGAAACGGAACTGCAAAACGCCATCGTCAATCCCATGTATCCCCGTGACGATCGAAAAAAGGTCTTGGCTAAGATCCTCGAGATGATTCAACTCAATCCCATCGTCAACAACTTCATCAATCTCCTTTTTGACAAACAACGCATCGATGGCGTTCTGCAAATTAATGAAGTCTATCAACAAATGGTCGATCAGCTGGAGAATATCAGCCGCGCCAAAGTTACCACGGCCACTCCTCTCAATGAGGAAATGATCGGTCGCATCCGTGAAGCGCTGGAAAAAATCACCAAGGGCACGGTGGTTCTAGATGTCGCTGATGATCCCTCAATCATCGGCGGTATCGTGGCGCAAGTGGGGGACCTGGTGCTCGACGGCAGCGTGCGGACCCAGCTCCAGAGTTTAAAAGAAACTTTGATAAGAGGTGAGGTTGCTTAAATGGAAATCAGAGCAGAAGAAATCAGTCAAATTATTCGGACCCAGATCAAGGACTACGAAAAAAAGGTAGAAGTGGCCGAGACCGGCACCGTCCTTTCCGTCGGTGACGGTATTGCCCGCGTCTCCGGTGTGGAAAAATGCATGGCCATGGAATTGTTGGAATTCCCCGGCAACATTTTTGGCATCGCCTTGAACTTGGAAGAAGACAATGTCGGTTGCGCCATTCTGGGTGAAGTCACTGAAATCAAGGAAGGCGACGTCGTTAAGCGCACCGGTCGTATCGCGGAAGTGCCCGTCGGCGATGCCTGTTTGGGTCGCGTTCTGGACCCGGTGGGCGCTCCTATTGACGGCAAGGGTCCCGTCGAAGCCAAAGAATTCCGCCGTATCGAATTGAAGGCCCCCGGCGTCATCGAACGCCAGCCGGTGCACGAACCCATGTATACCGGCTATAAGGCCATCGATGCCATGACCCCCGTCGGCCGCGGCCAGCGGGAACTGATCATCGGCGACCGCCAGATCGGCAAAACCGCCCTGTGCGTGGATGCCATCATCAACCAAAAAGACTCCGGTGTCTTCTGCATCTACGTCGCCATCGGTCAGAAGAAATCCACCGTGGCTCAGGTGGTGGACGCCCTGGAACGTCACGATGCCATGAAACACACCATCGTTATCTCCGCCACCGCCAGTGAACCCGCTCCCTTACAGTATGTCGCGGCCTTCGCCGGTTGCACCATGGGGGAATATTACCGGGATTCCGGCCGTCACTCCCTGATCATTTACGATGATTTGTCCAAGCAGGCCGTGGCGTATCGCCAGATTTCCTTGCTGCTGCGCCGTCCGCCGGGTCGTGAAGCCTTTCCCGGTGATATTTTCTATAATCACTCCCGTCTGCTCGAACGTTCTGCCAAGCTCAATAGTGAATTAGGCGGCGGTTCTCTGACGGCTTTGCCCATTATTGAGACCCAACAGGGCGACGTCTCGGCGTATATCCCCACCAACGTTATTTCCATTACCGACGGTCAGGTCTATCTGGAACCCTCGCTCTTCTTTGCCGGTATCCGCCCGGCCATCAACGTCGGTCTGTCAGTTTCCCGAGTCGGCGGCGCCGCCCAGGTGAAGGCCATGAAGCAGGTGGCCGGTTCTCTCCGCCTGGATCTGGCCCAATACCGGGAATTGGCCGCCTTTGCCCAGTTCGGCTCCGAACTCGATAAAGCTACCCAGTCCCAGCTCAACCGTGGTATCCGGCTGGTGGAAATCCTCAAACAGCCGCAGTATGAGCCGCTTCCCATGGAAAGGGAAATTACCATTCTCTACGCCGGCACCCGGGGAATCCTGGATGACCTGCCCATAGACACCTTGGGAGCCTTTGAAAAACAGCTCTACGAGTACATCGGCAGCAAACACCCGGAAATCTTTGGCACCATCAAAGAAGCCAAGGAAATCAGCGCCGATTTGGATAACCAGATGAAAGCCGCCCTGGAGGCCTTCAAAGCCGAATTCAAAGCCAGTCTGGCCGCCTGATGACCGGCGCTAACCGGAAATCAAGGAGGGTAATCTAATCCATGGCAACATTACGAGATATCAGACAGAAAATTTCGGCGGTTAAGAAGACGCAGCAGATCACCAAGGCCATGAACATGGTCTCGGCATCCAAGCTGCGGGGCTCCCAAACCCGCATGGAGCAGTTCCGCCCCTATGCTGCGGCCTTCAAACAGATGCTGGCTAGCATTGCCTCACGGGTGGAGCCCGAAGCCCATATCTTCTTCAAACAGGCCGAAAAAATAGAAAAGGTGGAACTGGTCCTGATGACTGCCGACCGTGGTCTTTGCGGCAGTTTTAATATGAACCTGATCAACGCCGCCGAAAAGTTCATCAAACAAAAAAAGGCCGAGGGTATTGAGGTAGTCCTGACCGCCGTTGGCCGCAAAGGGCGGGATTATTTCCGCCGCCGGAAGGCCGACATCCGGGAATTTTATGTGGACGTTTGGAATAAGTTCGATTTCTCCAACGCTCAGGCCATCGCCCGGGACGCCGTGACTCCTTTTATTAACGGTGAGGTCGAGGAAGTATACCTGATTTATGGTAACTTTATTAATATGGCGGTGCAGCGGCCCGTTTTGGTGCCCTTGCTGCCTGTTATTCCGGAAGCTGCCGTAGAAGGCGCCATCAGCCAGGAATATATTACGGAACCGCCGGCAGACCAATTCCTGGAATATCTGCTCCCCCGCTACATCAATGTCATGGTGTATCAGGGGTTCTTAGAGAACTCCACCAGCGAGCACGCCGCCCGGATGACCGCGATGGACAACGCCAGCAGCAACTGTAAAGATATGATAACGTCGCTTACCATGGTTTATAACAAGGCCCGGCAAGCGGCTATTACTAAAGAATTAATGGATATTATCGGCGGCGCCGAGGCCTTGAAAGGCTAAGCCGCCCATTGAGGAGGACCTTAAAACCATGATTATTGGAAAAATCTCCCGGGTCATCGGACCGGTTGTTGACGTTGAGTTTGAGGAAGGTCAACTGCCCCATATCTTAGATGCGTTGTTAATTTCCAATCCCGCCATTGACGACAGCGAAGACAATCTAATCGTCGAGGTGGCGCAACACCTGGGCAATAATGTTGTCCGCACCATCTCCATGGATACCACTGATGGTCTGGTGCGGGGCATGTCTGTTAAGGCCACCGGCAAACCCATCTCCGTGCCCGTCGGCCATGAGGCCCTGGGCCGCGTGCTCAACGTGGTGGGCAAACCCGTGGACGGCCTGGGTCCGATTGAGGCCAAGACTTATTACGGCATCCACCGTCCCGCTCCCTCCTTCGTCGATCAGGACACCACCGTTAAGGTTCTGGAGACCGGCGTTAAGGTTATCGACCTGCTGGTCCCCTTTCCCCGTGGTGGTAAGATGGGGATGTTCGGCGGCGCCGGCGTCGGCAAGACCGTTATCATGATGGAAATGGTGCACAACATCGCCATGCACCACGGCGGCATCTCCGTGTTTGCCGGCGTGGGCGAGCGCACCCGGGAAGGCAACGACCTTTACCTGGAAATGAAGCATTCCGGCGTTCTTCCTAAATGCGCCTTGATTTATGGTCAGATGACCGAGCCTCCCGGAGCCCGCGCTCGGGTGGCCTTGACCGGTCTCACCGCGGCTGAGTACTTCCGGGATGAAGAAGGCCAGGACGTGCTGCTCTTCATTGATAACATCTTCCGTTTCACCCAGGCCGGTTCCGAGGTTTCTGCTCTCTTAGGCCGCATGCCTTCCGCCGTCGGTTATCAGCCTACTCTGGGTACTGACTTGGGCGAATTGCAGGAACGCATCACCTCCACCAAGAAGGGCTCCATTACTTCGGTGCAATGCGTCTACGTGCCCGCCGACGACTTGACCGACCCGGCCCCGGCCACCACCTTTGCCCACTTGGACGGCACCGTGGTGCTCTCCCGTCAGATCGCTGAGTTGGGCATTTACCCCGCCGTGGACCCGCTGGACTCCACCTCCCGGATTCTGGACCCCATGGTCCTGGGTGAGGAGCATTACCGGGTATCCCGGCAGGTACAGATGATCCTGCAGAAGTATAAAGAACTGCAGGACATCATTGCCATCCTGGGTGTCGACGAACTCTCCGACGAAGACAAGATCACCGTGGCCCGGGCCCGGAAGATTCAACGCTTCCTGTCCCAGCCCTTCTTCGTGGCCGCCACCTTTACCGGTATGGAAGGCAAGTTCGTGTCCGTGCCTGATACTGTCCGCGGCTTCAAGGAAATCATCGAAGGTAAACATGACGACCTGCCCGAACAAGCCTTCTACATGGTGGGCGGGATTGAAGAGGCCGTAGCCAAGGCTGAGCGCTTAGCGGCTATGGGCTAAGCCCTCTGATCTAAGGAGGGAATCATGGCAGACAAAAGCCTATTATTGGAAGTCGTTACTCCGGACCGTCAGGTGGTCTCCACCGAGGTCGATATCGTCGTCCTGCCTGGAGTCCAAGGCCAGTTCGGCGTGTTGGTGAACCACATCCCCTTCCTCTCCGCTCTGGAGATCGGCGAGATGTACCTACCGCAAAGGCGGCCAAGTAGATTATATCGTCCTGGGCGGCGGTTTTGCCGAGGTCACCGGCGAGAAGGTCACCGTCCTGGTCGACTCGGCCGAACGGGGTAAAGAAATCGACCTCGAGCGGGCCAAACGGGCCAAGGAACGGGCGGAAAAACGCCTGGCCGCCGGCCGCACCGCTGAAATCGACTGGGCCCGAGCCGAAGCCGCCCTGCGGCGCTCCATCGCCCGGATGAAGGTGGCTACCCGCTAAACCTGGAATAATCTAAAACCATATCAACTAAAAGGCGCGCCCTCAAGGACGCGCCTTTTTATTTGAAGCCACCCTTCTTTCTTTTCGGAAGTTTCTTTAAAGATTCAACACCGTTTTATGCTCCTGGTATCATTTTCCAGTTAAAAGATTTTGTATTTTTAAAAATATTGAGATTAAGTTTTTTGTAGTAAAAGCCGTAATAGGTATAAAGTCTAAAGTCCAGGGTTCAAAGCCGCCTACCACCCCGCTCTAGTGCTCATGTTTAGCTTTACCTTGGAAAATGGTTGGAAGGCTTATTGCTTTTCTGCTTCTAACCCACAATAATAAGAATGCTGTCATCAAGTCCGTTCCAATTCGACCAAAGTTCCACTCAGGTTCATGCACTATCAAATGCAAAATAAACTCCCTAAAATAAGGACAACATATATATCGGGAGGAAAATCTTTACAATCCTATTTCTTAAAAATATTTAAGGGCTTAACCTGATTGTCAGCCCTAATTATTTCTTGCTAAAACACTGAGAATAGGGCATTATATCACTAATATATTTAATCTTTTTTAGAAATATACATCATATTTACTTTTTCTTTTAAGTAAAGTACAAAATAAATAAAAATATTAATTGAATATTGAAATAATATGCCATGATTAACATTAATTATTTTCCAATAAATTATAGCAAAAAGACGTTATCCATTGCCCAAGAACGCATTTGGTTTTTACAACAAATACAACCTGGAATTTTTGGATATAATGTTTATCGTGCTCTTAAATTAAAAGGATTGCTAAATATCAGAGCCTTAGAAGAAACTCTCAATCAGATAATACAGCGTCATAAAAGTTTACAAGCAACATTTCCTTTCACTGATGGAAACCCAAACCTTGTTCTGATTCAACCTCCTTATCGAAACTTAGAAATTGTAGATCTGAAACAAATACCCTACCAGTTGCGGGAATCTGAGACTGAACGTTTAATGACCGCCGCAGTTAGAGTTCCTTTCGATTTAACAAAATGGCCCCTACTGCGGCTTACATTGTTTCGTCTCAGCAAGGATGAAAGTATTATTTTAATTATTTTACACCAAATTATTTGTGACACCTACTCCATCGAAATACTCTTAAACGAAATAATCGATGTTTACCAAACCATCTCCACCGGCGCGTCTCTACCACATCCGGTGTCTCCTAATGTTTACTCCGATTTTTCTGGCTTGCCGCCGCACAATGGCTCAAGACCAGCTTCAAACAAATCTTTCCTTTTGGGAGAATCAGCTCAGTAACCTGCCGATATTAGAGTTGCCCACCGACGGATCTCGCCCGCCAATCCAGACCTATTATGGTTCCACCAAATCATTGCCGCTGCCGAGCCACTTATCCGGGGCTCTCCAGAAGCTGAGCCGGCAGAATGAAGTTGACCTCCCGCTAATCCTCTTGGCGGTCTTGCAAA
This sequence comes from uncultured delta proteobacterium, assembly GCA_963780995.1. Taxonomy (GTDB): domain Bacteria; phylum Desulfobacterota; class Desulfobaccia; order Desulfobaccales; family Desulfobaccaceae; genus Desulfobacca. The sequence continues at coordinate 407,593 of CAWAEI010000016.1, read as the reverse complement.
GTTTGCTATACCGTTATACCCAACAACCCGATCTGGTTGTCGGCTATTCCATTCCTGGGCGAACCTGGCCGAAAACTGATAATCGTATCGGTTCCTTTGAGAATTTCCTGGTACTGCGAACGAAGATATCTGAAACCTCTTCCTTTTGCCAATTATTAGAAAATATAAAGATTACCTACCGGGATGCCATCGCCCACCAGGGTATTCATTTCGCCGAGATTGTCCAAGCATTACACGTGAATCGTGATTTGAGTCGAACGCCTTTTTTCCAGGTACTTTTTAGATTTATTGCTGCTCCGGCAATCCATATCCAATTAAAGGACCTTATATTTGAAAAATTTGAATTTGATAGTGGAATAGCGCCATATGATTTCACGTTAAAAGTTCTTCAACGTGGTGATTCTCTTTGTTGTTTTTTTAATTACAACACTGATCTTTTTACTGATGCTACTATCACACGCCTGATCGGGCATTTCCAGACGTTACTCAACGCTATTGTGGCTGCTCCCGAGGATCCGATCAGCACTCTACCGCTACTAACCGCACCTGAAAGACAGCAACTGCTGGTGGAATGGAATGCCACTGCCACGAATTACCCGAAAGATCAGTGTCTTCATCAAATTTTTGAAGCGCAGGCTTCTCGGGCGCCCCAGGCCATGGCCTTGAGTTTCAACGGTCGCCAGCATACCTATCAACAACTTGATACCGCCGCCAACCAGTTAGCGCATTTCCTGATCAAACTCGGAATCGGTCCAAAAATCCCGGTGGGTATATGTGTTGAACCATCGCTGGAAAAGATGATCGGGGTGCTTGGCATTCTTAAAGCCGGTGGCAGTTATGTGCCCCTCGACCCGGAATACCCGCGGGAGAGAATCGCCTTTATGCTCGAAGATACTCGGGCACAAGTCTTATTGACTCAGCAGAGCCTTTCTAAAAATATGCCTGAAATGCAGCTCCGCACCATTCTTTTGGATAAAGACTACCCTAATATTTCCTTAGAGAGTACAGAGAGGATTACTACTGTAGTCAAATCTAATTTCCCCGCTTGTATATTTTATACCTCTGGCTCGACTGGGAAACCCAAAGGGGTGCCGGTGCCGCATTATGCCATCACTCGTTTGGTTTGCCAGACGAATTATGTCCATTTCCTTCCTTCTGACCGAGTTGCCCAAGCCTCCAACGTTTCTTTCGATGGCGCCACCTTCGAAATCTGGGGAGCACTCCTTAATGGTGGCTGTCTCGTCGGACTTCCCAAAGATGTCCTCTTGTCACCTTCTGATTTGGCCACCTTTATCCGGGATGAAAAAATTAATGTCCTTTTTTTGACACCGGCCCTGTTTCATCAGTGTGCCCGGGAAGTCCCCGATGCCTTTCATCCGGTTCGGGACCTCCTCATGGGCGGAGAAATCCTGGAACCGCGTTGGGTTAGAGAAGTGATGCAGCATGGACCTCCGGCCCGATTGCTCAATGCGTACGGGCCCACCGAATGTACCACGTTCGCCACCTGGTATTTAGTAGCCGAGGTCCCACCAGAGAACCGGTCCATCCCCATCGGCCGGCCCATTTCCAATGCGACCATCTACATCTTAGACCGGAACCTCCAGCCGGTCCCCATTGGCATTACGGGACAGCTGTATATTGGAGGCGATGGCTTAGCCCTGGGCTATCTAAATAGACCTGAGCAGACAGCAGAGAAGTTCATCTCTCACCCTTTTCATCTAAATCCCGATTATCAACTCTACAAGACGGGGGATTTGGCCCGTTTTCTTCCGGATGGGAATGTCGAGTTCCTTGGTCGGATTGATCATCAAATTAAGATCCGCGGCTTTCGCATTGAGCCGGGAGAAATTGAAGAAGCTTTACAAAGATTTGCTGGCGTCAAGGAAGCTTTAGTGGTGGTCAGAGAGACTGAACCTGGTGATAAACGTCTGCTGGCTTATGTAGTTACCTCGCAAAAATCATCGATCACCAGCGAGGCCTTGCGAAACTTTCTGCACGACCTGCTGCCTCCCTATATGATTCCTGCTTTTTTTGTCTTTTTAGATAAATTTCCCTTAAATCCTAATGGCAAAATAGACCGCCAGGTCCTCCCCGCTCCGGAGCTCTCCGATCTCATTTCATCCCAAGGCTTCGTGCGCCCCCGGGACGAAGTGGAACAGCAATTAATCCAAGTTTGGGAAACGGTTTTAGGAGTTCACCCCATCGGAGTGTTTGATGATTTCTTTTCCTTGGGCGGCCATTCATTGCTGGGTGCCCGGATGTTCATTCACCTTGAAAAAATATATAATAAAAAATTACCACTTTACTTGCTCTACCAACGGTCCACGGTTGCTCAACTTGCCGAGATTTTCCGTGAACGTCAGTTGTTGCAAAATATCACCTGCTCCGTCTTGGAGCCCATAAATCCTTACGGCTCCAAACCACCCCTTTTCCTGATTGATATGAGGAGGTCTCTGCCATTCTTGAAGGGTTTTTTAGGGAGTGAGCAACCCTTATACAATCTCCAATCCCCCATAGAGATCACTGACATGGATTTAATTGAAAGTGGTATAAAGGGGATTGCGGCGCATTATTTAAAAGAAATCCGCCAGGTTCAGCCCAAAGGGCCATATCTCCTTGGAGGTTTTTCGGCCGGAGGATTACTGGCTCTTGAGATAAACCGTCAGCTTAGGGAACAAGGTGATGACTTAGCTTTCTTATTCTTATTAGACCCTACCCCACCTAAAATAACCCGTCTTAAAGCAGCTCGAATCAATTATGCATATATAATTAGGAGTTTTATTCGTCTTAAACCACGGGAAAAGCTACCGTATATTATGAGGATTATTAGAAATAGAATACCGAGACTCATTGCTCTAACTTTGCGTCGGGCCAAGGTCCCTATACCCCAGCTTCTCTTAAAACGCTTGCCTTATGATGTTGCTATGTCGATGATATGTAATTATATGCCGGAAGCTTTCCGGACCCGTACGCTAATCATTCGGCGTACTAAGGATTTATCCGGGCCGGAATACAATTGGTCCAATATTCTCAAGGGCCAATTGGAAATTCGAAACTTCGATGCCTATCACGAGGAATTACCCTATCAACCTCATGTGGGGCTTTGGGCTGTTTATCTCCAAAAAAGCCTGCAAGAAGTTCAGACAATGATCCGCCAAGATGCTTCGTAATCAAAGTAAAAAGTTCGATCTCTTTAGGATTATTAAGATTGTCGGGCGATTAAAAAGTGGTCTATGACCTTTCCTTCTTTGCTGCATACCCCTATTCCTGAGAAATTAAAAATCTCCAACCTTGAGGTTCATGTCTGGAGGGTCTGGCTTGATGACTGGAAAGAGAGCTTTCTTCCCTTTTTAGCCATACTTGATTACGAGGAATTGCAAAAAGCGGCAAGGTTTCGATTCGAGCCGGATCGGCAATGGTTCCTAATCAAGCGTATCATCTTGAAAAAATTATTAAGTCTATATCTTGGCATCACTCCCCAGATGGTTCGGTTCAGGTATAACCCTCACGGGAAACCACATCTTTCAACCCGTTCTGGGGGTGATTCCATTCAATTCAATACTTCTCATTCCCAAGGGTTAGCCGTGTATGTTGTCAGCCGCCAGCGACACCTGGGGGTTGATCTTGAATCGCTCCAAACTATCCCCGAGATTGATGCTTTGCTCAGCCGCTGGTTTCCCCCCCGGAAAGCCATGTCCCTACAAAAACTTCCCACTCAAGAAAAACATTTGGCTTTTTACCGGTGGTGGACCCAAAGAGAAGCTTATCTCAAGGCACTTGGCAAGGGTCTGGGTGGCCCCCGGGATATTGTTGATTTTTTTCTCAAGGATCTAGAATCCGCCCGACCAAATCCTCCTGGAAAACTATCCCGGGTGGGCTCCTGGTCTTTCCACGTCCTGACTCCCGCCCCAAACTTTGTCGCCACAGTGGCGGTGGAGGGAGACGATTATCGTCTCTACTGCTTCAAATGGGAAGCTGAAGTTGACATCCAGCCCGCTTTATCCTTCTGATTTTTCAATTTTTTTATAATTTTTTCTTAAAAAAAGTTAACCCGATGGTCGATAAAGCCATTACATGGTAATATGTAGATATCTTATGAAAGTATATATTCGGCAAAGGACAGGTTAATGCAATCTCCTCTGACAGATTTAGCCGCCGTCGTCCTGGCGGCGGGCAAAAGCACCCGCATGAAATCCCAGTTGGCCAAGGTTTTGCATCCCCTTATGGGAAAACCGATGCTGGCCTACCCGCTGGATACCCTGCAGCAATTAGGGCTGGCCAAAATCGTGGTGGTGGTTGGGCACCAAGCTGAGACAGTGAAGGCTCATTTTTCGCATTACCCCGCGGAGTTTGTCATTCAGGAGCCCCAACTCGGCACCGGTCACGCCGTCCAGGTAGCGGCGACCGTTCTGGATGGCCGACAACACACCATTGTCGTCCTGTGCGGCGACGTACCTTTGCTGCAGGCTGAAACTATCCGGCAGTTATACCACCACCATCAGGCCAGCGGCGCCGCCGCCACCGTTCTCACCGTGGAACTGCCGGAACCGGGCAACTATGGCCGCATTGTCAAAGACACCCACGGCAAGGTTATCAAAATTGTGGAAGCCCGGGACGCGACCCCCGAGGAATTATCAATTCGAGAAATCAATACCGGTATTTACTGCTTCCAGTTTTCCTTTCTTCAGGAAGCCCTGCAAACCCTGCGACCGGATAACGATCAGCAAGAGCTTTACCTCACCGACGTGATTGCCGCGGCTCGGGCCTGGAATTTGCATATAGCAAGTCTCAGGACCATGGACGAGCATAGTTTTCAAGGCATTAACACCCGGGTGGAATTGGCGGCCGTCACCGCCCGGGTCCGGCAACAGCTTAACGAACGGCATATGCTGGCCGGGGTCACCCTCATTGATCCCAACACCACCTATATCGAAACCGAGGTGGAAATCGGGGCCGACACGGTTATCTACCCCAACTGTTACCTCATGGGGAAGACTGTTATTGGGGGTGGCTGCCGCTTGGAGCCCAATGTTAAAATCAGCGACAGCCGCATCGGCAACCACGTTACCATCAAAATGGGCACAGTCATCGCCGAAAGTCTGGTGGCTGATGAGGCTCAATTGGGCCCTTACTCTCACCTGCGTCCTTTGAGTGACGTCCGGCAAAAAGCCAGGGTGGGGAACTTTGTGGAATTAAAGAAATCGGTCCTGCATGCCGGGGCCAAGGCCAGCCACCTGACGTACATCGGGGATGCCGTCGTGGGCGAAAATGTCAATATCGGCGCCGGCACCATCACCTGTAATTATGACGGCAAGAAAAAATATCAAACGGTCATCGAAGCCGGCGCCTTCATCGGCAGCAACACTGCTTTGGTGGCACCGGTGACGGTGGGCGAAGGCGCTTACGTTGGCGCCGGTTCAACCATTACCAAAGATGTACCCCCTCATAAACTGGCCATAGCCCGTGGGCGGCAGATCATTATAAACCTCAAACCAAAAAAGAGTTAAAGGTACAAGGAGTTACCTATGTGTGGAATAGTCGGTTACCTCGGCAATAAAGAAGCTATGCCCATCTTACTGGACGGCTTAAAGCGCCTGGAATATCGGGGCTATGACTCTGCCGGCATGGCGGTGATGGGCAACAATGGCCTGGAAATCCGCCGCAGCGTCGGCAAGCTTAAGGAACTGGAAACCCAATTGCTGACCTCCCCGCTGCACGGCACCGTGGGCATCGGCCACACCCGGTGGGCCACCCATGGCCGCCCCACGGAAACCAATGCTCATCCCCACCAGGTCGGACATATCGCCGTAGTCCACAACGGCATTATCGAGAACTATTTGGAGTTGAAAAAGCAGCTTATCGACGAAGGCCATATTTTTACCTCCGAGACCGACACCGAGATCATCTCCCAACTCATCTATAAATACAGCTCCCAGGGCGCCGGTTTTGGGGAGGCAGTGCGTCTGGCCCTGCAGCAGGTGCGCGGCTCCTATGCCATCGTGGTCATCAATGCGCGTGAGCCGCGGACGCTCATCGGCACCCGCAAAGAAAGCCCCATGATCCTGGGGTTGGGTGACGGCGAGAACTTCCTGGCCTCGGACGTCCCCGCCATCCTCTCCCATACCCGTCGCATGGTTTTCCTGGAAGATAATGATATTGTCATCATGACCGATGACGGGGTTAAAATCCAGGATTTGGCGGGCAATGCCATTGAGCGGCCGGTTACCACCATAACCTGGAGTCCGGCCATGGCGGAAAAGGCCGGCTATAAACATTTTATGCTCAAAGAGATCTTTGAGCAGCCCCGGGCCTTGATCGACACCTTCCGGCACCGGGTTAACCCTGATCAGGGTGAAATAATTCTGGAGGAATTTCACCTCAATCCGGATGAAATCAAGCGTTTGAAAAAGATCACCATGGTGGCCTGCGGCACCTCTTTTCACGCCGCCCTGGTGGGAAAATTTATGTTGGAAAGCCTCTGCCGGCTGCCGGTGGATGTCGATTTGGGGTCAGAATTTCGCTACCGTGATCCCTTCGTTGACCCGGAAACCCTGATAATAACCATTTCCCAATCAGGGGAGACGGCTGACACCCTGGCAGGGCTGCGGGAGGCCAAATCTAAAGGGGCCCGCTCTCTAGCCATCTGCAATGCGGTGGGGTCTTCCATTGCCCGGGAATCCGAGAGTGTCTTCTACACCCATGCCGGACCGGAAATCGGGGTAGCCTCTACCAAGGCCTTTACCACCCAGTTGGTCTCTCTCTACCTCATCGGGCTGCACTTGGCCAAACAGCTGGGGTATCGCCAGGCGGACCAGGTTCGGCAAGATTTGCAAGCCTTGTTCAAGCTGCCCACCCTGCTTCAGGAAGTACTGGACGAAGACCATCTTATCAGGGAAATCGGCCAGAAATATATGGAGGCAGAAAACTTCCTCTATCTGGGGCGGGGCATTCACTATCCCATCGCTCTGGAAGGGGCCTTGAAGCTCAAGGAGATTTCCTATATTCATGCCGAGGGCTATCCGGCCGGGGAAATGAAACACGGCCCCATCGCCCTCATTGACGAGCACATGCCGGTGGTGGTGCTGGCCACCCGCAGCCCGATCTTTGAAAAGATGATGTCCAATGTGGAGGAAGTCGTCGCCCGCCGGGGCCGGGTCATCGCCGTGAGCGAAGCCGATAATTTTACCGTCCAGGAAAAGGTGGAGACGACCATTGCCGTGCCGGAGACGACCTTGGATCTATCGCCCATTCTCCTGGTGCTGCCGCTCCAGCTGCTGGCGTACCATATCGCCGATCTGCGGGGCACCGACGTGGATCAACCCAGGAATTTGGCCAAGAGTGTGACGGTGGAGTAGGCGGGTGATGTGCTGTGGCCAAGCTGAGCTTGGCAAATAAGAGCGTTCCCAAGTACAACTTGGGAACTGATGGAACTTGGGAACGAGATTGAGAACACCAGCCTCAGCCACCGCGGCCCCTAAATGTGGAAAGAGATCGAGCCTTGAATGCCCTGTAACGCATCTGGTACAAGTTCACATGCCATCACGTTTTCGTTGGGAATCTGGTCTGTGTTGGCAATCCCGAAATGAATTGCCGGCCTAAACCCAAAGCGACTGTAGTAAGCAGGGTCACCGACAAGAATGACTGCCCTGTGGCCCTGTGCTTTGGCCAGGCGACAAGCTTCGTGAACTAATTGCGCCCCGATGCCCTGACGGCGGCGCTCAAAAACAACCGCAAGCGGTGCTAACAACAAAATCGGCCGCTGGCCGGAAGCTGTCTCAAAAGACGTCTTGGTAAGCATGATGTGGCCGATGAGCTTTCCCTCATCTTCGGCAACCAGAGCAAATTCTGGAAGGTAGTTGACGCTGGCGCGCAAATGATCGACAAAGTTTTGCTCGTCGCCGTTCGAAACCTTGGCCGTCTGGAAAGCGGTCTTGATCAGATCATAAATCACCGGAAAATCGGCCTCTTTCTCTTGTCGAATAATCATATATCTGTCTCCTCCTTGGCCCAACGCCATTTTACCCCAAGGGCCCAAGTCACCACTGACGTGCCTCTATCCGGCCACGTGTCTGCAAAGCCTTCCTTTATTCTTTATTTTTCTAGTAATTTCATGGCGTTTTGCTTCGTGAGCATTTCCTGGTGTTCCGGGGACAGGCCGCCTTCTGCCATTTCCTTGAGGTAGCGAGAGGGCGGCAGGAGAGGATAGTCGCTGCCAAAAAGAATTTTTTCCGGTCCCACGATTTCCGCGGCCAGACGGTAGATTTCCGGTCGATAGAGATAAGGGGAGGCCGCGGTGTCGAAATAGACATTTTTTAAGGTGGCCGAAACTTCTTTTTTCAGGAGATTGAAGAAAAACAGGCCGCCGCCCCAGTGGGCCAGGATAAGGGTCAGGTCAGGAAAGGCCTTGATTAAATTATAGAGATCACCCAACTGCATGGGACTCTTACCGGGGTAGGCGTGGCCGACGGGTTCATTGGCATGCAGGAGCAGGGGCACGCCATAGCCCTGGCAGAGATCGGCAATGGGGCGCAGGGCGGCAATCATGTCGTCGCCCAGGCCCTCTTGATAAAAGGCCAGTTCCCCGACCCCACGGCAACCTGAGGCGAGGCAGCGTTCCACTTCCGCGGCCGCACCCGACTCCAGAGCGTTGACGCAGGCGAAGCCGATAAGGTGGCGGGGCGAGCGGTGCTGGGCCTCCAGGATATAGTCGTTGTGCCGCCGCATGACTTTCAGGGTGCGCCAGGGAAAGCCGAAAATCACCGACTTTTCCACGCCGTGGTCGGCCATGGCCTGGAGCAGACCTTCGGCGCTGACCAGTTTGGCCTGGGGAGAATCATACAGCCAGCGGAAGGCCGGGTCTTCGCTGAAAAAATCCTCCCGGTGCTGGACAATCTCGGGGGGAAAGATATGTGTGTGGACGTCAATCATGGTTTTCAGTTTCCAGTCTTTGGTTTTAAGACAACCGTAGTGGCTCCCCAGCCGCCGGCCTCGGCCTCGGCGTCTGTCAGGTTCAGAACCTGGGGGTGTTTGGCCAGGAGACTGCGCACCCGGGCTTTCAACTGTCCCGTTCCCTTGCCGTGAATGATCTTTACCTGGAAGATGCCATGCTCGTGACAGGCCTCCAGATAATCTTTTAGGAGCGGCTCTACTTCCCTGGGCGAGAAGGTGTGAAGATCCAACTCCGCTTCGATGGGAAGGACCACCGGTTCGGGAAAAGGATCTGAAAACCTACTCTCAGAGATTTTTTTCTGGGCCGAAGTTAACTTTTTTGGGTCCTTGGACGATGTTTTTGGCATATACTTATAATAGCTAAGTATTTAGTTAGTCATGAGGCTACCAGCGATTCTCGAAAATTTTTTCCCATGGGCCTGATAAGGCACGGAACTCCGTCCCCCTGCGAATGAATTTATTCTTGAGAACCGGTATAATTTTTGAGAGCCGGTAAGAATTTCAATAATGGGAAATCTTATGAGTTGGCATCGTTTTCTCTGTATCGGCATATCTGTGGCCTTGGCAGTAGCGGTCCCGGGTTTGGGGCAGGCGGCCGGGCCTTTCCAGTACCGGTTGCCCGCCAGCGACTACGGCATCGACCCCACGGCGATAACCGTCCTAGGAACAGATAAGACGCATTCGTTAAAAAAACACGAAAATATGTATCAAATCGCCGAAAAATACGATCTCGGCTTCTGGGAACTGGCCCGCTATCACCGCAACCTGGACCATTTTTATCTGCCCAAGGAAGGGGAAATAGCCATTCCCACCCGATGGATTATCCCACCGGTAACTTCTTCGGATGGCATTATCGTCAACGTGGCGGAATTACGCAGTTACCGGTTTCTTCCGGAGTTGGGTCAGGTGCGAACCTATCCCATCGGCATCGGCGTCTTTGAGCACAAAACCCCTTTTGGGCGCTTTCGGGTGAATTCCAAGAGTGAAAATCCAGGCTGGCAGATTCCTGCCAGTTTACAAGAGAAATACGGCATGTCCTACATGCCGCCAGGGGAAGGCAACCCCATCGGCACCCACTGGATGGGATTGAGCCACTACGGTCTGCACGGCAGCCATATGCCTTATGGGGTGGGCCGTCTGGTCAGCCACGGTTGTATCCGCCATTATAATCAAGATATCAAAGAGCTTTTTGAGGTTACCCCAGTGGGCACGCCGGTGCAGATTATCTACGAACCGGTGAAAATCGGCTTTTTAAAGGGCCGGGTCTTCATTGAAGTTCATGAAGACATTTACCATAAAATTCCCAACCTGCTGGAGCATGCCGTCAAGCTGGTGGACGCCCGGCAACTGGGCAGCCGGATCAACTGGACCCGGTTAGTCCAGGCGGTAGAAGAGAAAAACGGGGCCCCCCTGGATATTACTCGCTGAGAAGGCCTTGCTAGCCTCTGCTTTGAAAAGTTTCAGGTTCAAAGTTAAGGTTCGAGAGAACTTTTCATGGGACCAAAAGGCGGGATGCGCTTCGCTTTCCCGCCCGGGTATTTTTGACAGACATCGCCATTAGGATTGTCTTATTCAGCCCTGTCAATCGAAAGAAATTATCGGCAATTGGCATAGTTTCCCCGTGCCCCCAAAGGGCAAGGCATGCCGCGTCCCTCCGCCCAACATTCTCCTAAAGCAATTGTTTATTTATTGAGAAAGCCAAAGGTAAGCTGCAGGTTTCTCAGATGATAAATTGCCGCCTTTAAATGCGCCTTCTGGGCCAGACTCAGTTCCCGCATCGTCTCCTGCTGCAATTTGATGGCCATATCCTGATTCCCCTGAGCCTCCATTGTATCGCCCTTCTTTTGTTTTTCCTGGGCTGATTTTTCCAGTTTCTGGCCCTGGGCCGAGCTGTCTTCTCCCAGTTTGTTGTTCGAATTCCACTGTTCTTCTTGAACGGGAGTAAGTTCCATATTTTTCATTTTCTCGGGCATCTCTTTCTGGAGGATACCAAAGAGGGAACTGGACTCTTTGATTAAAGCCTTGGCTTCGGCGGTGTAATTACCGGCCAGCTTTTTTTCGGCGGCGTCGATGGCGGCTACGGCCCGTTTATAAATCTGGGTATGGTCTTTGGGGGTGTCTTGGGCAACTACCGGCCAAGCGCTCAACAGGAAGCAAAAAACCAGTCCCAGTCCGCCCAATACTTTTTTTAAACCTGACTGCATGCGTGCATCTCCTTTGGACATGTTTTTCGAGTTCTAAGTTCTTTATAGAGTTCTGATTTCTGAGTTAAAAGACTTGCTATCGATGATCAGGAGCCCGATTGAGGCTTTTTCCTGATACCCGGCCTTTGGTTCGGGGCGTTGGCAGTGTCAACGCCCTTGTTGACGATCTCACCGTTGTACAAGTGGTTGCCGAGGTGAAGTTCGGCGGATACGCTATCAGGGCTTTTAGTGACCTCATTGGCCTGGCCATCCCGCTCTTTAATCACCTGTTTCACCCGTTGCCAGTCTATTCTTGCTTCCAATTGCTGATTCTTGGCCAGAGTCTGCACCGCCTGGAGGAAATTCGGCACTCTTTGATAATAATCACCGTGAACTTCCAAAAAAATCCGATTGTCGGCAGTCACCGCCAATTTTACCGGTTTATACATAATTTTTACCGGCGCGCCAACCTCTATCTGGTTAAAAAGTTCCTCGATTTGGTCGTGCAACATCCGGAAGCAGCCATGGGAAGCGTAGCGACCTACGGACCCGGGACTGGTGGTGGCGTGGAATCCCACCCCCTGTGCAGAGGTGGCCATCCAATAAGCGCCCAGAGGGTTTTTCGGCCCGGGGGGCACTTCGGTGATCACTTCCTGGCCTCTATCCCACATTTCTTCTTGGATGGACTCCGGCACTCTCCAGGTGGGATTCTTAATTTTATTGAGGATCTTGTAATTTCCGGTGGGCGTTTCCCAGTCTCTCCGGCCGGCGGCTAAGGGGTAGCGGCGCAGGAAAACGCCATTTTGGAAATGGTACACCGCCAGTTCGGCCAAATTTACCACCAGGCCGTCGGTCACCTCTTTGGGCAGGATAAAAGAGTTGTAAATGTTAAGAGTAGTTCCCGGTTTTAACGAGTTGGGATTTTTTACATTGTTTTGTTTGGTTAAAACCTGTACGCGCATGGCCCACCGCTGGGCCAGGGACGGCAACCGATCTCCTTTTTTGAGCTGGTATTCTTCCTGACTGCAGAACACCTCATTATAGATCTCACCAGCATGTATTTGGTCAGCCCAACCTGGAAGAAGACAAAACAGGGTCCATGATAGGAAGATGAAGACTCTTTTCCAGACCACCGGCCGCATAGTTTTCCTCACACCTTTCTTTAAGTTTCAAGTTCCGAGTTTTGAGTTTTTGAGTTAAACGCCACTGTTGTAGGCCGGCAGCGATGCAAGCGTTATCCATATCCCCGAATATGCTTGATTTTTCAGGGAAGTGTTTTAATACTCCAGATCAACACAATACGGAAAATGGTCCGAAGGATAGCGGTCAGCTTGATTATACGTGATAATCTGTGCTTTTTTCAACCGAAAAGGGTCCGTTATCAGGATCCAATCGATCCTGCCGCCAAAAAATTCCCCGTTAAACTTGTGCTGGGTGGAAACTCCGGCCTCGGACTGCTGTGAAACCTCCCAACTGTCTCGGAATGGACTTTCCGGCCCGGTCAGGGTCTGATGGACCAGGGACCCAGGCAGATCATTGAAATCTCCCGCCAGGATGGCTGGTTTGGCCAAACGCCGGAACAGATCCCGGAGCATAAACGCCCCATGTTCCCGGGCTAACCCGGAAATATGATCCAGATGCGTATCGCCGAAATAAAACCACCGGTCCCGGTGGATTTCCCGGAAAAGGCCGTAGGTGACCATGCGGGGAAAAGCGCTGCCCCAACTCTTGCTGCGATGGACCTGGGGGGTTTCGGACAGCCAGAACTCTTCCCCGACGCCCGGAATGATGGTTTCGGGGCGATAAAAGATCGTGGGGTATTGGCAGGTGGGATCAATGTCCCGGTGTTTGATAAAGGGCTGATAGCCGGTCAGGTGCGCGGCCAGGAATTCCAACTGGGGCAAGGTCACCTCCTGGCAGGCCACCAGGTCGGGGAGGAAGGCCCAGAAGGTCTCCAGTACCAGTTCTTTGCGAAATTGCCACTGGTTGGGGCCATCGACAGAGTTGAGGAATCGGATGTTAAAGGTCATGACGCGCATAGAGTTCTGAGTTCTGGGTTCTGAGTTTTACTCGTTAGGAAGTTGGCCCACCCTAAGCAAACGGCACCGCAATGGTTCTGGGAAAAAAGAGGTCCTGACTTTGCCGCAAGAAGTAGGCGTCGGTCATGGAGGCCAAAAAATCCCGCACCATTTCCGGCGGCTGGTGGTTGTCCAGATAGACTTCGTCCATCTGGAGCAAAAAATCCGCCCAGATGGGGGAGTCCTGTTTTTCCAGTTCCACATCCTGGCGGAAGCGGGTGAACAGGGCGGCGAAGAGAGCTTCGATTTTGGCGGTCTCCGCCTTAATGCGGGGATCTTGATAAATATGCCGATAATTAAATTCTTTCAAAGACCGCAAGGCCTCGCCGATCTCCCCGCTGTAACAGACATAATTTTTGTTCAGGCTCTGGGTAATCAGGTCCGTCACCAGGGTATAGATAATAGTGCCGTTGGTCTCACCGAGACGCTCCTTGACCAGCGGGGGCAGGTCCTGACGCCGGACGAGTTGCAGGAGGATGGCATCTTCGAGGTCACGACCGATATAGCTGATGGTGTCGGCCAGGCGCACCACACAGCCTTCCAGGGTCATGGGCTTCAGATTATGTCGCGGGTCGTTTTGTTTGAGTTCAATCTCCCGGTAAAATTCCGCAAAACTTTTTCCCCGGTCAGGGGCCAATCGTTCCAGATGGGATTCACCGTCGTGGCCCAGAATGCCGTCCAACACCTGCAAACTTAAGTTTAGCCCCCGGCCGCCTTTTTCGATTTTATCCAGGAATCTGACCCCCTGGACACTATGCAGGAACGGGCCGATGCCGTTGGCCTCGCAGAGACGGGAAAGAATGGCCTCGCCGTCATGACCAAAAGGGGGATGGCCGATGTCGTGGCCCAAAGCAATGGCTTCCAACAAGTCCTCGTTCAGACGCAGATAGCGCCCGATGGTCCGGGAAATTTTCGACAGCAACTGCACGTGCAGCACCCGGTGGCTGATATGCTCATGATCGATGAGATAAAAAACCTGGGTTTTATCAATATAGCGGGTATAGGCCCGGGAGTGGAGAATCCGGTCGGCATCCACCGCGAAATTCTGGCGGTGGCCGAAGTCAATCCGCTGTTCATACTGCCGCCGGATGGCCTGGCGGCTTTTGGTGGCATACGGCGATAAGGCCTCGTCTTCATGGCGGTCCAACTGGTCCCGCAGGGTGCGCAGATCAGTGGTCATATAGTATATCACTCCTAAGACACATCTTAGCATGCCCTTGAGGGGGAATGCCATTATTTTTGGTTTCGAGTTTCTATTTCTCGATTTTCAGTTTCGCCAGGGGAGGTTTTAGGGTCTCTTTCTCCGCTTCCTCCCCATCCCAGCAATCCTCGCCATCGTCGTCCTCCAAGGTCGGGGGGCGGCTCGGGGCTGGGGGAAAAAGTTTAGCCGCCAGGGCCAAACCTACCGATAAGATATCTATTTCTGTATTCAGCTTATATCAGCGGCAGGGGAACTTAACCAGAACAGGTGAAACAGATGTCGCAAAACTAAGGAAGAGGGAGAGGCGAAAGGCGATAGAGGGAAAGGAAAAACTAGGAAAAGGGGGAACATTTGCATTCCCCCTTCCTTAGGTCAAAAGTATTGCCGGATTTTCCAGGCGCTTATTTGGCCAGGATCTTCTGGAGGGCCTGCATAACCTCCTCATAGTTCGGTTCACTGGCGACTTCCTTTACCAGTTGCACATACTGCACCGTGCCGGCGGCGTCAATGATAAAGACAGCACGCGCCAGCAGACGCAACTCTTTGATCAGGATGCCATAGGCCTGGCCAAAATCAGCCTGCCGGTGGTCCGACAAGGTTTTAACCTTATCCACCCCCGCGGCGCCGCACCACCGCTTTTGGGCGAAAGGCAGGTCCATGCTGATGGTGACAATTCGGACCTCGGGCCCCAGCATGGTGGCTTCGTCGTTAAACCGCCGGGTTTCGATGTCGCACACCGGGGTGTCCAGAGACGGGACCGAGGTGATGATGACTACCTTCCCCCGGAAGGAAGAAAGTTTCACCGGCTTTAGGTCATTATCTAATAATTCACTGTCCGGAGCCGGCATCCCTACTTTGAGTTCCTCACCCACCAGGGTCAGGGGATTGCTGTGGATGGTTATTATTCCTTGTCTTTCGGTCATGTTCTCGTCCTCCTACGATACGTCCAGGGGATACGGCAGGACACATCCTGCAACGATTATTGTCCCCTCGCCCCTTGAGGGGAGAGGGGCACGGTGAGGGGTGCATCAAGAAATATTTTTAACCAAGGGTCAAAATCCAACCTCATCCAGCAGATTGATGACATGCGGTTTGTTCTTTTCGACGATGCTGATCTTGTTCTTAAAAGTCTCATGCTCATTGAAAAAAGCTGTCAGGCTGTGCTGCGTCGCCGACCAATCGGGTCTTACCGGCTTATTGTTGCGCCTTTCTTTATTCTGCTCCTTAATCCAATCTTTTTGACGCCTGTCGTCGATTTCCTCGATGGGATAGGTGAGGTGGATAGTGTAATCCGCCTCGCCCCGGGCCTTCCAGAGCATCTCCAGGGTCTCGCGTTCCGGGTTACCGTAGTCGCCGTTGCCGGAAAAAACATAATGCTTGGCAGTTATCCGCTCAAAGAAATCCTGCTCGAGATTGCGAGCGCTCCCATGGTGCGGCGCCTTGAGCACGTCGACGTGTAAGGTGCTGGCTTTGTCTGGGCCGAGTCTACCCTTGAGCTGCAGTCCTTTTAAGATCTTGTCGCCCCGGGCGTCGCCGGTGAGCAGCACGCGTTTGTCGCCCACCTCCGCCAGCACTACGATGCTGGACAGGTTGGGAATTGAATTGTCTTTGGTAAAGGCTGCCAGCGCCGCTGTCGCTTTCTTCTTTTCCGGGTGCTCTTTAAGGAATTTGTCGTACGCCTTCTGTAACGCCCTAAGCTCCGGTTGCATCGGCCCCACCACAGTAAGCTGGAGCCCCCCCTTTTTCATATTAATGGTTTTTCCGTCCTCCTTAGCCATGACCGGCTTGCCCTCGAATTCGGGATTAATGCGATTCTTCCATGCCAGTCTCACGAGATAGTCGCGCAGCTCTAATCCCTGGGTGACACTGGCCAGAACCTTGGCCACGTCTGGATCAAGTCCTTCGGTATCGGGCTCGCCGCTCAGCGCCGCCGCCCCAAACGAGGCCGTGACCGCGGACAACAGCTCTTCTGAGGTTTTAGCGTCGATCAAGTCCTCGAAAACGTTGTGCCAACAACTGCGGATTTTTAGCGGCAACGGCTTTTTTGCCTCATAAGCGGTGGCGAGTTCATCTGTAAGTTCAAGGATGCCTAAGATATGGTCCTCGTCAATATGGCTGACCATGAGCAGGTCAATCCAAAGTGGCTCGTCGGTTCCGAGGCCGCGCTTTTCCCTGATTTCCGTGAGCCGCGGCTTTAGATGCGGCTTGTAAACTTGTGACGGCCCGCCGTCGATCAACACCAGACCCGGATCGTCCTTGGAGCCATAGTGTACCATGAGACAGTCGCCATGCAGAGCAGGACGTACTTCGAGACTAAAGATCATCCTTCACCTCCCTTAAATACTCTGAAACGCCCGGAGCACGTCCAGCATGCCGTGCCCCTGGAAAGTGCGCTCCCGCTCAAGATCGGTGGCGGTCTCACAGAGAATGCGCTTGATCCGGCGTGGCTGGCCGATCAGTTCGGAATAACGGGCCAGAAGCATCGCCGCGGCTCCGCTCACATGCGGCGCCGCCATGCTGGTCCCGTCAAGCATTCCCATTCCCCGGTTTGGTAGTAATGATTGGATTCTTTCTCCCGGCGCCACGAGGTCCGGCTTCAACCGGCCATCCCCGGTCGGTCCCCGGCTGGAAAAAAAGCTTACGCCGTAGGTATGCGGCCAGAAGCGGTGGGTGGCGCCGACTGTGATAACTTCGCCCGCGTTCCCCGGATCGGTAATGCTGAAAGCGGCATAGCCTTCATACGAGCCATCCTGGGTCTCGTACCGATGGTAGCCAAGGTTTCCGGCCGCGGCGACCACAACCACGCCGCTCTCCACCAGGCGCTCACATTCGTTGCAGATAGGAGTGCGGCCGCAGGCGAAATTTCGCACGTCATGCGGGATGGAAAGGCTGAGATTGGCGCCATGGATGACCATAAAGTTGTTTCGTTCGTTCAGATAACGGATATACTGGAGAGCCGCGATGATGGCGAATTCGGTATCCTCCATGGAATGCGACAGCACCCGAAAATCGTAGAGCTTGATATCCGGACACATCCCCGCCGGGAAATTGTCAACTTTCCTGGCGCCGATGATGCCCGCCACATGCGTTCCATGTCCACCGTGTGGTTCCTTCTGGCTCGGATCGATCTCGATGAGTTGCTCAACTAGCCCCCAATGGGGGGGGCGATCGTTTTCGGCGTCTTTTGCCAAGTCATCGAGGATTTTAATGGCATCACTTTCTTTGAGAGGTTTCTTCAAATTTTTGAAAAATTCGCCGTGCCTTTTCTTGAACTGGGCCGGTGATAGTTTCTTATTGTCGAGACTGACGATCTTGCGGATATAGCTAAAATCGAAAGTCTTTTCGACGCGGAAATTCTGGCCCAGTTCGTCCTTAAGCGCCGGGTGTGTATAGTCGATGCCGGAATCGAGAACTGCCCACCTGATTTCGTTGCATTTTACCGAAAACAAAGTCAAAGCTGCGTCAGCCTTAACGGCCGCCACCGATTTCTCCAGCGCCGGCATTGCCTTTCGATTGAGAGAAATCTGCCAGACCTTCGCTCCCTGGCAGGTATTTTCCTTTTCTTCCTCTTTTTCCCTCTGCGAATCTTGCTTTATTTCTTCAAAGAGCTGATGCAGCCCTTTGCCAATCGCGTCAATAGTGGGATCAACCGAACCTTTGATCTTCCCCAACAGGTCCCCGATATCACCTCTGGCCGTTTTGTTCCCGTTCTGCAAACCAGCCCAGAGAATAATTCCGGCCAAGACGATAAACCGTTGCAGGGCCGTATATTTGCCAAAGGCCACGGTGAGATTGGCTCGTTTGTCCTCATCATTTGTCTTGGCCCATTCGACGATCGTTTTGACTATAGGATTCAGCACGTCGGGGGAATAAGTATTTAGTGTTGATTGGACCTGCTGATCTCGCCACCATTGGGTCATCGGCACAATAATGCGCACAACTTCTCGGAACAAAAGACGGGCGGCAATAAGCCCCTGCAGATAAGCAACGTTCGCCTCCTGATCTTTCTTACGGCGTAAGTTTATTGCTTTAATTCTCTCGCGAGATATCCCTTGCCACCGGACCAGACGGACATTCCTTGAACGGCGTAATTAGCAGATCAAGCGTTGCGGCCGGTTTGGCTGCGTAGGCGCTCCAGACGTCCCCCAGGATCGGCGAATCTTGCAATTGCCGGCGATCGTTGGTAGGACCGAGAAGAACAAGGTCGACCAAGGCTCGTGACGACATAGTCATGGCTCAGATCCCCGCCGCCGGATATGGAAACCCTGCGGGCTTTTTCAGTTGTGGTTCCACATACTTCCGGAGCGCCGCATCGCACACTGCGTAGCCCCAGTTGATCAACTGTTCTTGCCGCGTGTCGTCCAGTCGTTTGAGCCGGGTCGGTGTCCGGGCCAGCGCCATGCTGCGGTCATAGGGACAATCGAGAGAATCGGTGAGCTGATAATTGGCAATGTTGGTGCGAATGCCCCAATAGGTTCCTTGACGGACGCCGGCACTGTAGGAGTCGATGACCTGCCGCTTGCGCAGCGATCGCACCTGGTTATCGATCAGGTTAAGGATGCGGAACGAGTGACGCGCCCAGTCGCTTTTGGGTTCCATCTCCGGCTCAAGTTGACCCCCGCCATCGCTGACGAGAATGGTCTTATACTTCTTCCAGGCGGTTTCAAGACCGAGATTGTCATAAACCCCGCCGTCCGTGAGGAACACCTTCGTAGTGAAGGGCTTAAATTGGAGATCCTGACCCGAATTGGGGGTGAAGGCACTGGCGTCCAGCCGCATTTCAAACGGCGAGAGCACCGGCGGGAAAGCCGAAGACGCCGCAACGGCGTGCGCTAAGGGGATACTCGGGTTTTTAACCTCCCCGACTCGGTAGTCCCGCATGTACGGCTTCATAAAACGCCAGAGAGCTCCCGACTGCACATTGGTGGCGTTAATCACGAACCGTGGTGCGTCCGGCAGGTCCTGCAGGGTGGCGCCTTTGAACAGAATATTGTCGTAGGCGTCGGCAACTCGGTCGCTCACCCGGCCAGGCAGCGCCACGCCCCAGACGACAGAGTCGGTATCAATGGTTTCGTCGGCCAGCAAACGAATCGGTGCGACTACCCACGGCACGAAATCGGACCAGAGCTGGTTCGGATCGAAACTAAGCTGCTGCCAATTCAAGCCGAGCACCCCGGCCGTGATGGAACCGCCCGAGACACTCGAAATTCTCCGGATGTTTTGGAGAAGACGAGCCTCATAAAGTCGCCACAAGGATCCCAGGTGGAAAAGCATGGCACGGTATCCCCCCCCGGACAGGCACAGCGCCGTTCCGGCCTCTAACCTGATTTCCGCTGGGTCTGTCACAATCCTTTCAACTGGAGCGTTTGGCATAACCGTGAACCTCCCTCAGAATGTTGATTTTCACAGCTTGACTTGCTAAATTCGGCAAACTCGATTTTTCCTCAGAACGCTACATATAAGGTGAATTATAATATAGTTTATATTAATAAACAAAAAATAATTTTTTAAATTTCTAGGATAAATGCCCTACCGGAGAGAATAATCGTCCCTTGAGAAAAAGCATGGTTTGCCAACCTTCCTCCTCCTATTCTGGTCAGAGAGGGCGGAATTTTTCATTTTAATTGAGGTATTATTTTCAGTAAGTTAACCCTAATACACTGTTATCAAAGCAACTCAAGTGGTTAAGTGCTTGGCTGAAATCCTCTTTTTTATTAATTCCCCTCCCCTGCCACCAATTTACCGCAAGCGACAACTCAACTAACTATTTTAATTAATTAATAAATTAACTGGAGGGGTGATTGAGGGGCAAGCGGCGGTAGGGGAACACCCAAAATTTGGGTTCAAATCGAATAAATGCAGACCACATGCACACCCATTAAAAAAGAAAAAGGCAAGCTCAGGTTTTCTCCCTGTAACTTGCCTTTATTATTAGCTTTTAATGGTGGAGCTGGACGGGATCGAACCGACGACCTCTTGAATGCCATTCAAGCGCTCTCCCAACTGAGCTACAGCCCCACGCAGGTGGTCCCTACTTATTAACAAATCACTAATGGTCTGTCAAGCAGTTGCCCGGTGAAAAATCCCCAAAAGTATTTTTTAGCCAGCCATTCCTTAGGCTCCTGGTTTACGTGTCGGCGCGGTTCAGGTCCAGGACCAGGAGTTCCGGTTGGGCGCGTCCCTGGTAGAAGTTTAATCGGGGGCTGAAGGCCACATCATAGCTGCCCCGGAGGGGGTGGAGGGCACCCCGGTCAAAGGCGATGGCAGTCATGACCCGTCCTGCCTGGGCCAGTTTCAGCTTCAGGTGTTTGGCGCCCACGACCCAGGAATCAATGAGTTGGGCCTGCAAACAGGCCAAAACCGGAGCCGGATTGCCCTGGCCAAAGGGCCGCAGCCGGTTCAGGTGGAAAAAGAAATCATCGTCCAACTGGGCTAGGGTCACCTCGGCGTCCAGGGACAGGTCCGGCAAGGGGGGATCACTTCCCAGGCTTGCCAGCACCACGGCCTCGAAAGCCTGGCGAAAGGTCTCCAGCTTTTCTAGGTCCAGGGTGAAACCGGCCGCGGCGGTGTGGCCCCCGAACTGCACTCAGATGATCCCGGCAGGCGGTCAGGCCGGCAAAGAGGTCAAAGGACTCGACGGAGCGGGCCGAACCGCGCCCCAGCCCATTTTCCTGAGTGAGTAAGGCCACCGGGCGGTGGTAGCGCTCCACCAGTTTGGCCGCCACGATGCCGATAATGCCGGCATGCCAGCCCGCCTCGACCAGCACCAGGGCGGGCCGGTTGCCGAACCCCTGTTGCTGGATCTGGGCTTCGGCCGCCTCCAGGATGGCAGCCTGCTCCACCTGGCGCTCCTTATTGAGCCGGTCCAGGAGCCGGGCCAGTTGCCGGGCCTGGTCCCGGTCCTCGGTCAGCAGCAGTTCCAGGGCGGCCCGGGCCTGGCCCATACGACCGGCGGCGTTGAGCCGGGGCGCCAGCTTAAAGACGACGTCTCGCAGGGACACCGGGCCTTCAGGCAGCCCGGCCACTTCCTTGAGGGCCTGGATCCCTGGACGCCTTCCTTCTGACAACAACTTCAGACCGTGACTCACCAAGATACGGTTCACGCCGGTGAGGGGAGCCACGTCCGCGGCCGTGCCCAGGGCCACCAGATCCAGGTAGTCTTTGATATTGGGCTCGGGGCGGCTGGCGAACCAGCCCTGTTCCCTGAGGCAAGCCCGCAGGCCCAGCACCAGGTTGAGGGCCACTCCCACTCCTGCCAGATCTTTGAAGGCATAGTCGCAATCCGGGCGTTTGGGATTGATCACGGCCAGGGCCGGCGGCAGTTCCGGGGGGGGCTCATGGTGATCGGTAACGATGATCTCCAGGCCTAGTTCACGGGCCTGGGCCACTTCGGCGGCGTTGCTGATGCCGCAGTCGACGGTGACCAGCACCCTGGCTTTTTCGGCCAATTCCGCCAGCGCCGAGGCATGGAGCCCATAGCCCTGGGTCAACCGGTTGGGAATGTAACTGACAACCCTGGTCCCCAGACTCTCCAGGAAATGCCGCAGCACCGCGGAGGCGGTAAGTCCGTCCACGTCGTAGTCGCCATAGACCACCACGGTCTCCCGGCGCGCCACGGCCTGGGCCAGACGAGCCGCGGCCACGGACAGGTCTTGTAAACCTGCGGGCGGCAACAGCCGGCTCAGAGTCGGGTCCAGAAAAGCGTCGATGTCCTGGGCCTGGGCCAGACCGCGGTTGAGCAATATCTGGGCCACCAGTTCCGGCACCTCGTGCCGGCGACTCAATTCCCGCACTAAATCCGTCTGCCAGGGACAGGCCCGCCACCGTTGCCGGCGTCTCATCGTAATGGACTGCAGCAGTGGATTTTATTCAACCGATTCTCCCGGCTGCAAGGGGATGACCTTGATCTCGGGCTGATCTTTTAAATGGGCCGCCAGTTCCTCGGGCGTGCCGGTGAGCACCGGGAAGGTGCCGTAATGCATGGGGATGACAAACTCCGGCTGCAGCATCCGGCAGGCCAAAGCCGCTTCCGCCGGGCTCATGACATAGTGGCTGCCGATGGGGAGCATGGCCACCTGGGGGTGGTACAACTCCCGAATGAGCTCCATGTCTTTGAACACCGCGGTGTCGCCGGCGTGGTAGGCCACCAAGCCGTTGGGGAAGGCCACCACAAAACCCGCCGGGTCGCCGGTGGGAATGAGCTGCCCCCCTTCTTCCGCGGTGGAGGAGTGGACGGCCTGGGTCATGGTTACCTGCACGCCTCCGGCGCGCATGGTCCCGCCTTTGTTCATGCCGATGACCTTGGTCAGGCCCTTGCCCAAAAGATAGTGGGAAAGTTCATGGATGGCCGCCACCGGGGCGCCGGTGGCCTGGGCGATCGCCACTGTTTCCCCGAGATGATCGGCGTGGCCGTGCGTCACCAGGATGAGCGTTATCGGTCCTAAAGCGGCGATGGGGGTCTGTAACAAGGGGTTGCTGAGCCAGGGGTCGATGAGGACGCTGGCGCCGGCGCCCTCGAGTTTCATGGCGGCATGGCCGTAAAAGGTAATTTTAACGCCTTGGCCGATAACGATTGTACTCATGAAATTCTCCTTTTCTAGGCGTCCAGCGATCAGCTCTCAGCAAAATCAAAGAGTTAAGCAAATTATACCGGTTCTTAAAAATAATTTCTTTTCGTAGGGGCACGGCGTGCCGTGCCCTATACTGCCTATGGGAAAAACTAGCCAACTGCTGCAGGCTGACTGCTGAACGCTTGCTTTTTTCAAGCCTCCAGCAGGCGCATGAGCTTATCCAGGTTGGCTTTGGCACCCAGGGCGATTAAAGTGTCACCCTGGAGGATGGGTGCATCCGGTTGGGGGTTGAACAGCATGGCGCCGTCCAACCTCTTAATGGCCACGATGATCAGGTCCAGGTGCTGGCGGATGCCCGAGTCTTTTAAAGGCCGGCCGATGATATCGCTGCTGCCGCCCACGGGGATCTCTTCCAGGCTCAGGTCAATGCCTTCCCCCAGGGCCACGTCCATGAAGTCCACCACCGTGGGCCGTAAGATAGTTTGAGCCATGCGCTGCCCCCCCAATTCGTAGGGGGAGATAACCTCATTGGCCCCGGCCCGTCTCAGCTTCTGCTCCGACCCGGTTTCCCCGGCCCGGCCGACGATTGACAAGTTGGGGTTCATACTCCTGGCCGTGAGCACGATGTAGACATTATCCGCATCCGAGGACACCACCGAGATCAGTCCCCGGGCCCGCTCGATGCCCGCGGCCAACAGCACCTCTTCCTGGGTGGCATTGCCGATGACGTGCAGGTATCCGGATCGCTCCAAAATCTGGGCGTGCTGCGGCCGGTTATCCACCACCACGACCGGAATGCGGTTGTGACGGAGTTCCCGGGCAATGACCTCCCCGATCCGGCCGAAACCGCAGATAATGTAATGATCTTTAACTTTGCGAATTTCTCTTTCCAAGCGTCGCCTGCCAAATACGTCCCGGAGTTGTCCTTCCACCACCACCTGGGCCACAGCGCCCACCACATAGAACATAAAACCAACGCCCAAAAAGATCAACATGATTGTGAAGATCCGACCGGTTTGGGTCAAGGGCCGGACTTCCCCATAGCCCACGGTGGTCAGGGTAATCACCGTCATGTAGAACCCTTCGAAGAAACTCCAGCCCTCCAGAACCACGTAACCGAGGCTGCCGATGAGGAAGATGGCGATCAGCCACACAACCCCGATAATCATGCGTTTCAGGGAAATCATCCGGTTTTCAGCCAGTCCCAGGTAAATTCAGAGAATGAAGTTGCTTACTCATTTTTGGGCTTCCTGCGGTTTTGTAGCTGCTTCCGGACAGTCAGCTGCCAGCTTCCTGAGGCCACAGGGGCATGGATATGATAATAACCCTAAAAGCATGTAAAACTCCAGAATATATGGCGCCTGGGTTACAGATTTACCAAAAGTGCCAGGGCAAGGAAAAAATAAAGCAAGAAACTTCCGCCAATTGGGCCTAACTGGTTGTCACCCGGGCAACAATTGTGGTATGAAAGGAGCATGGTGACCAGAATCCGATACTGGCTAACCCTGTTTTTCTGTGGGGTTTTGTTGTTGTCCGGTTGTGCTCCGGCGTGGCAGCCCGCCGGCTTCGGGGGTTTAGCTTTGCAGCCGGGGCGTTACCTCCAGAAATATTACCGTAGCCCTGAGCTGGACCCGGCCGCGGCGGTTTACCAGGTGGAAGCCTTCCCCGTGGAACAGGTTACCGGCCTCAGCGTGGAGAAAGCCCGGGTCCTGTTCAATGAAGAGTTACTCAAGGCCATGGCGGCCAACGGCCTCAGGGTGAGCCCGGAGAAGCCCCAATTAGTCCTGAGCGGCGTGGTGGACCGCTTCTCGGTGGCCTCCCCCACCTGGCGTTTTTTATCAGGCAAAGGCAATGCCGAGTTACGGGTGGTGGGTGAGATTCGCCAAGGGCAGGAAGTGGTCTTTGCCTTTCAGGATGAAGTGGCCATTAACCCCGCGGTAAATCCCCGGCACCGGCCGGCCCTGGAACCTGACCTCATCGCCCGACAGGCCGCGCGCCGGTTTGCCATGAACTTTTTAAACGAATTGCTGCTCTCGCCGGGAAATGGGTCTAAGGAGAGCGTTCCCGCCGCCGCCCCGGCGACTCATTAACCCGCAGTCGCGCCCGAAGGATAGAGATCTCCAAAAACCCGCAAAATCAAGCGGGGGCGCTTGTCGCTGGAGGTCAAAATTTCAATTTTGCCCTTATACGCGCCAATCTCTTTCAGGTTGTTGGTTATCTCCACTTCGAAAATCTGCCCCGGCTTCTCCTCTTTGATCTTCACTCCCACCTTATCGCCCAGATCGGTTTCAAAGCCTTTGATGATCAAGGGGGTTTTTTGATGGGAAATCAGGCGCACCCGGGTTATCAGGGTTTCATGGGGCTGACCGGAAAAGCGGACGACGTGCGAGGGTTGAATCTCGATGAACGGTTTGGCATTGCCGCACATTTGGATGGTTAATACGGGGTTTGTGCCGTCATTACTGAAAATCTGCCCTTTTTTGCAAAACTTGTGGAGCGCGGAATAGGGTTTTATCTTAAAGACGATCTTGCCGCTCCCACCGGGCGGTATCAGGCGGTCGTAATCCACGGCGCTGCAGGCGCAGTCAAGTTCGATCTTCTTGATCTGCAAAGGGGCGTCGCCGGTGTTTTTCAAGGTAAAAATGTGTTCCAGGGGTTGATCTTCGAAGATGTCCCCTAATTCATGCACCGGCTGGGGGATCTCCAGCCGGGGGGCCGCAGCCGCAGGAGTGGAACTTAGGAAACCGACGGGACCGACTAAGCCCGCCACCATCAGACAACAAACTATTCCTAAAAATCGAACCATATAACCGGTCACCTCTTTAATACCGTTTTCAGTTTTTAGTTAAAAGACTCTGTATTATTGAATACTTCCAGATTATAGTAGTTGCCAAAAATTTTTTCCTTGGACACCGCAAACGCCAAACTCAGAACTTTTCTTCTCCCGGTTGCATTTTTGGCTATACGAGTTCCGAAAAATATGCCACTTATTATAGCATCAGCAAAAAAAACGCCAACCCCCAATGATACTAGTCGACAGGAGAATCCGCCCATGTCCCCCAAAAGCCATGTGGCCCGTACCACCCGGGAAACCGACATCGTTTTGGAACTGGAACTTGATGGCAGCGGCCAGGTGAATATCGATTCCGGCATTCCCTTCCTGGACCACATGCTCCATCTTTTTGCCGCCCATGGCTTTTTCGACCTGACCCTGAAGGCCAAAGGGGACTTGGAGATCGACGATCACCACACGGTGGAAGACATCGGCATTTGTTTGGGGCAGGCGTTTCGCCAGGCCCTCGAGCAGCGGCCCGGATTCCAGCGCTACGGCTTTGCCCGGGTGCCCATGGACGAGGCCCTGGCCCAGGTGACGGTGGACTTGAGCAACCGCCCTTTCCTGGTCTTTCTAATGGATGTTACTCCCGGCGGTGGCCGCTTCGATCCGCAACTGGTACCGGAATTCTGGCGGGCAGTGGCCCAACACGGGGGCATGACTCTGCATATTGAAGCCCCCTACGGCAACAACACCCACCACCTCATCGAGGCCATCTTCAAGGCCGCGGGCCGGGCCTTGGACCAGGCGTCGGCGCCGGAGCCCCGTCGCCGCGGCATACCTTCCACCAAAGGGGTGCTCTAAAACCAGTGGGGCGGGCCTCCGGGCCCGCCCACAAATATTTCTCCCTGGTTCCCAAGCTCCAGCTTTGCCGCCATCCAAGGCCCGTCAATGACTGCTCTAAACGTCATTCTCCCGGTGGGCCGGGTCTCTGCGCCCATGATTGATCTTCTGCGTCAATATTTTGACAAAAAGAACGCCGCCCTTACCGCACTGTTTCGCAGTTGCTGGGAGCGTAATTCCACATGGGGCCATAGACGTGCACCCGCCTGGTTTCGCCATGGTCGTCATAGATTTTTCCCCCAGCCCGCAGCCAGCCCAGCAGACCTTCTTGCAGGTTGGCAATGTCTCTGCCTTTTTTCCTCAAGGCCTCGACAAAGAGCCCGCTGCGATAGCCGATGGTGTCGTAGGCAATGATGGTCTTCCCCGCATAACTCTCCCGGCTGTTTAAAAACTCGGTCTTTGAAATGGCGCCCGGCAACCTGGACACGGAACGTTCTGCGGCCGGGCGCACGTCCACCAACACCGCCTGACCCTCTTGCACTAACTTCATGGCCTCTTGCGGTGAGACTTCCGGGACTTCGGGAAAGCATTTTTTATAATTCAGATATAACTGCCGAATCGCCTCTTCCCGGTGTTGATTGTTCATTGGCGTCATGGCCTTGACTGAACCCGCGCCAGCCACCAGCCAAGCCAGAACCCCCAGACTTAATCCCCAGAAGAGCCTCCTCTGCCCACAGCCCTCCTTAATTTTCATGGTGTATCTCCCTTCACCCCACCAGGTTTCCGGTCCTCTAGTATCGGCCGAGAAGAGGTCTAGTACATTGTCTTCTTTGACATTCAATCCTTACTGATCGTCAATTTTTTGACTAATTCACACTTATATTGACGATTTTCAGTTACGCCCAGGCTTTATTTTAACCTAAATAGATAATTTACTAAAGCGTTTCAGCAAGATAATTATTTTTTTGGTGTTGGTACGAAGATTGCTGTTGTTATTTATCACCTATTAATTTTTAGATGCTTTGGTCAAGGGGGAATTCATGGATCATCGGCCACAATCATCACCGTCACTCGAATCCGGGCAGCAATATTGGCAGAGTAATCTGAAAAATAAGATTGCGCCCCGAGTCATTGCCGTTACCAGTGGCCGGGAAAAAGTGGGTAAATCCTGCCTCGTTGTCAACCTGGGTCTGGCCTTGACCCGGATGGGCAAGAAAGTCCTGATCCTGGATGCAGATCTGAGTCTGGCCAACATCGGTTTCTTATTAGGCTTAACTCCACGCCACACCATTATCGATGTCTTTTCCGGGCACAAATCCCTGGCCGAAGTCATGGTAACCGGACCCGGTGGTCTCAAGGTTCTTCCAGGCGCCCCCGGTAGGGCAGAGTTATCCGAGTTAAGCCAGGCGCAAAAGTTATTTCTGCTGGATGAGTTGGATGCCTTTGCCGGAGAATTCGATTTCCTCCTGGTGGATACTGGCGCCGGTATTTCTAGTAATGTCCTGTACTTTAATTTGGGGGCCCAAGAGCGCATCGTGGTGGCCGACCAAGAACCGGCCTCGGTCATAGACGCCTATACTCTCATCAAGGTGTTGGCCAGCCAGTATGCTGAAAAGCGTTTTAAGATTCTGTTCAACAAAATTACCCGGCCGGCCGAGGCCCAACGCTCGTATGAGCAGTTGACCAAAGTGGCCGACCGTTTTTTACATGGCTCGGTTGCTTTAGAGTATTTGGGCTTCATTCCTCACGATGAAGCCATTCCCCAGTCTGTCAGCGTTCAAACGGCCCTGGTCGATATCTCCTCTTCCTCCCCTGCCAGCCTGGCTTTTATCGAGATCGCCCGCACCCTGGTGTTCCAGGAGCCCTATACCGCCATGGACGGCAATATTAAATTTTTCTGGCAAAGTTTGAATCGACGCGCCGCCGATACTTTTAGTCCAGGAGTTCCCCATCCTAGCCAACTACGCTGAAGTTATCGATGCGCCACCTCAACATCATGACTGGCCGGAGACGATTGATGCCGCCGCCCAGGAACGCCTGGTGTTGCAGTACGCTCCCCTGATCAAATACATCGCCACTCGCATGGCTTTGCGTTTGCCTCCCCATATTTCCCTGGATGATTTGATCAGTTCAGGTATGATCGGACTTCTGGATGCCATTAAAAAATTTGATCCCCTGAAAAATATCAACTTCAAAACCTATGCTGAATTTCGGATCAGAGGGGCCATCTTGGATGAGTTACGCTCCCTGGATTGGATCCCCCGTTCCATTCGCAAGAAGTCCAGTCAGTTGGAAAAAGCTTACGTGAGTTTGCAAAAAGAGTTGGGGCGGCCTGCTGAAACTGAAGAAGTAGCCCAAAGTCTGGGTCTCACCCTGGAGGAATATTATCACCTTTTGGATGAGACTAAGGGCATATCATTACTTGACATCGATTCGGTGCGCAAAAACCTGCCGAAAATTGCTGAAGACGAACTCTACGAAATCCTGCAGGACGAGTCTGCCCGAGATCCATTTATCTCCGTCCATTTCGCCGAACTGCGGGAAATCTTAATGAAAGCTTTGGAGTGCCTCCCTGATAAAGGCAAGCTATTGATCTCATTATATTATTACGAAGAGCTAACCATGAAGGAAATCGGTGAAATCATGGGTTACACCGAATCCCGCATCTCCCAGATGCACACCCAGGCCATTTTGCATCTCTGTACTAGACTATCTGAATATGTTAAAAATCCCTGATACTCGAAAATGTCGGGCGGGAAAGCGCCGCGCCTCCCGCCTTCGGCAACCTTTTCAGACTCCAAGGGCGCGTCGCCCCGCCCCATAATTTTGCCGGCTCGCCACCTTCTCTCCCCCGATTCCCCTTTTTTAAGAGCCAAATTCCTGTGATAAAAAATTTTTTTCCCGCCTCGCCTTGACTTGTCAATAATTTCCAGGAAAATATAGCAATTGTCAAAAGTTCTTTCCTTTATTTTTCCCCCAAGGGAAGTCCGGCTCTATTGCTTGTTATCTTTTACTTAGAATTCAGCATTCAGAACTCTAACCATGACCTTAGAACGACTCCAGCACAGAATCTTGGCGGCCCAGGGTAAAGCGCCGGTTGACCTGGTGCTGCGCGGCGGCCAGCTCGCGGACGTGTTTCAGGGCCGTCTCGCTCCCGCGGACGTTGCCATTTTCGACGGGATTATTGTGGGTGTGGGAGATTACGACGGGCCCACCCTCGACGTCCGCGGTAAAGTCATCTGCCCCGGTCTCATCGACGGCCACCTGCACCTGGAAAGCACCATGCTGTCCCCCCCGAGTTCGCCCGGGCCGTGGTCCCGCACGGCACCACGGCCGTTATCCTGGATCCTCACGAAATCGTCAATGTTCTGGGCGCCCCGGGTCTGGACTATATCCTGAGCTTTTGCGGTCAATTGCCCTTGGATATTTTTGTGATGTTGCCGTCCTGCGTGCCGGCCTCGCCCTTGGAAACCAGCGGGGCCAACTTTGGTCTGGCCGAACTGCGCCGTTATCAATCTCATCCCGGCGTGCTGGGGTTGGCCGAGGTGATGAATTTTCCCGGAGTCTTGGCCGGTGATCCCGGGGTTTTGGAAAAAATCAGGTTGTTTGACCAAAAGATAGTGGATGGTCACGCCCCCTTGCTCACCGGCCCAGGGCTGAACGCCTACCGGGTGGCCGGGATCGGCTCCGATCATGAATGCACCGCGCTGGCCGAGGCCCGGGAAAAACTGGCCCGGGGCTTCTATCTGATGCTCCGGGAAGGCAGCACCGCCAAAAATCTGGCCGACCTGTTACCGGCGGTCACTCCCGCCTCCCTCCGGCGCACCCTGCTGGTCACCGACGACTGTCACCCGGATGATCTGTGGCACCGGGGGCACCTGGACCATCTTATCAAAAAGGCCCAGGCCCTCGGCTGCCCCCCGGTCGCGGCGCTTACCCTGGCGACCTTAAATCCCGCCGAGTATTTCCGGCTGCCGGCTCTAGGCGCCGTCGCCCC
Source organism: uncultured delta proteobacterium (assembly GCA_963780995.1). Taxonomy (GTDB): domain Bacteria; phylum Desulfobacterota; class Desulfobaccia; order Desulfobaccales; family Desulfobaccaceae; genus Desulfobacca. The sequence continues at coordinate 376,999 of CAWAEI010000016.1, read as the reverse complement.
CGGTTATCAGGCCGACCTGGTGGTCGTCAATAACCTCAAAGAGTTTCAGGTGGAACAGGTCTTCAAAAAAGGCCGGCTGGTGGCCGCGGCCGGCCGCCTCACGGACGACTGCCGCCCGGGACCGGCAACCATCCCCCTCACAGCCATGCGGGTCGAAAATCTCTCCCGCCAATCTTTTGCCATCCCGGTAGCCGGCGAGACCATCAAAGTAATCAAGGTACTGCCCGGACAGTTACTCACCTCCAAGCTCATTATCCCCACCCCGGCAGCCGCAGGGTCTAGTTCGGGCCGACCCTGCAAGGGACATTTTAAAACTGGCGGTGGTGGAGCGCCATCACGGCACCGGCAACGTCGGCCTGGGTCTGGTCCAGGGTTTCGGACTGCAGCAAGGGGCCCTGGCCTCTTCGGTGGCCCATGATTCCCACAACCTCATCGTCGTGGGCGTCAATGACCACGACATGTTGACGGCCGTCCGGCATCTGCTTGAGACCGGCGGCGGCCTGGCGGTGGCGGTGGCGGGCGAAATCGTCGCCGCCCTGCCCCTGCCCATTGCCGGGCTGATGAGTCCTGAACCACTGGCCCAGGTCGCGGCCCGGCATCAAGCCGTCACCCGGGCTGCCCTGGACCTCGGGGTGGTTCTGCCCGACCCCTTCATGGCCCTGTCCTTTCTGGCCCTGCCGGTTATCCCGGCCCTGAAATTGACCGACCGGGGTCTGGTGGATGTCGATAAGTTCGACTTCGTCCCCCTCTTCGGCCCGGATTGAGGTCTCGGCGGTTCTTGATTTTCTGCGGCTAGTTAGCTATTTTGCTATAATTATTTTGTTTTACTTGACTTTGAGCAGTATTTCTTGTAAAATATTACAAATTTAGCACGTAAGCATGAAATCAGGGTCACAAGTCCTGGACCAGAATCGGACGGGGGTGTTAATCCCCAGCCGATTTTTTTTTGCTTGATCAGAAGCCAAACCCAATGCCATTTCCCTGTTTTGCCGGATACCACCATGCTGTCCTGAGTAGCCCAGCGGGTATCTCTGCAAAACAAACCTAAAAAAGAGCGAAGGTAATCCGACTAATTAGTTATCATCCGGAAACTATCATGAGAACTATGTAGTTTCTGATCTGGAAACGAGATATTTTCTGCAAGATCAAGGAAATCAAAGGCTTGTGCGGAGGCGAACATTCGTTCGCCGCACAAATAAGCCTGCAGATTGACGCCGATATTGTGAAAAATAGCCGTTTCCGGACAGAAACTAATTAAGTTGGGTGAGAGGCGCTCGACGAGGAGTCCCAAGTAAGATGGAAAAAATTATTCTGAAAGCTACCAAGCGTGATGTGGTCGGCAAGAAGGTGGGCGCTTTGCGCCGCCAGGGGAAAATCCCGGCCGTGTTGTATGGGCGCGGTATCGAGACGACTCCGATCCTGCTGGATGCTTTTGAGGGGTCGCAGAAGCCGTCCCACCTGTCCTCGTCCAGCCTTGTGACGATCGACTTGGAAGGGAAGCAGTACCTGGCGCAGGTGCGAGAGAAGCAAGGCGATATTATCAAGAAGCGCCTGGTGCATGTCGACTTCCAGATCGTCTCGCTCACTGAGAAGATGCGCGCCAAGGTCGGCATCGAGCTGACCGGCACGGCCCCGGCGGTCAAGAACCTCAATGCCATGATCCACACCGGCCTGAACGCCTTGGAAGTCGAGTGCATGCCCCAGGACCTGCCGGAGCGAATCGTGGTAGACATCTCCGGCCTGGCCGAACTCGGCGACGGCATCCGGGTGCGCGATCTCGTCATTTCAGACCAGGTGAAAATCCTGGCCGATCCGGAAGAGATCATCGCCATTGCTACCGCCACCCAAAAAGAGGAGATCAGCACCGAAGCCCCGGTTGTAGAGGAAGCCGCGCTCGAAGAGAGCGAACCCGGCAAGAAGGACTAGGCAGTCCACCCAGCGGGCCAGGCATAATCCCCTTGATTACTACGGACCAGCGGTGCCTTCAACACCGCTGGTTTTTTCTCGATCTTTCGGCTCAAGATCCCACCAATCCTCCCATAAGTATTCTCTGCTGGATACGTGCTGATTTCTCCACCGACCTTACCCGGCCCCATATGACGCCAAAGGCGGGAGGCGCGCCGTTTTCCCGCCCTATAAACCTGTCCTGACTATTTCACCCTGGCTACGGCCTCACCTCGTTATCCATCTTTCCTTTGCCCTGACGCAGCGGGATTTTTTCCCGGGCCTCCCCTATTGCCTGCGCCGCCAACCACAGCTCATAGTTCTTTTGCAGGTTCTTTCATCCAGATATCCAGTCCCGTCCCGAACCACCAGCCCAGGCGCCAGGCCGTATCGCCCGAGATACCTCGCTTGCCCCGGATAATCTCGGTTATCCGGTCTGTTGGCACCCCCAATTCCCTATCCTGCTTGTTGGCGCTCATTCCTTGTGTCATAATTCCATGGCGGTGCTGGCCTATGGTACATTTCCTCGAAGGACTGAGCAAACAAGGGTTAGGTGATCCGGGACGACTTGAAATGCGCAAGCCTATGCTTACCTTAGAGTATAGTGCTCGGAATATCGGCATCCGCCGCTGCACCTTAGCAATCCTGTTGGGGATGGAAAGGAATGGCATCATGAGTGATTACTTTAGACCAGAGAACTCGGCCTTGCTGCTCATTGACCATCAAGTGGGAACCATGCAGTTGATCAAGAATATCCCTGTGGAGGTCGTGAAAAGAAATACCCTGGCCCTGGCCAAGACCGCGAAGATTTTTGGGATGCCGGTGGTTCTTACCAGCAGTCAGGAGGAGCGCCTTCAAGGCCCACTCATCCCTGAACTGGCGGAAATCTTACCGCAGGCCTTTGAAATGCGGGTAAAGCGCGCCGGCATCGTCAATGCTTGGAATGATCCACACTTCAAGAAAGCCGTAGAAGCAACAAAACGCCAGAACCTGATCATGGCGGGAGTTACGACTGACGTGTGCCTCGTCTTTCCGGCCATCAGTGCCTGTCGGGAAGGTTATCACGTACAGGCCGTGGTGGATGCCTCTGGGTCGCCTTTTGATATTTCCGAGGAGCTGGCCAGGCGGCGCATGGCGAAAGAAGGCGTCGTCTTGACGGCCACCAACACCCTCATGGCTGAACTTGCCCAAGACTGGAGCCGACCCGAAGGAGGCCAGTTGTTGCAAATTTTATTCGGCGAAGTACTCCCGAAGATCGGTTAAATGGCTTATCTCAAGCTTGCCTATACCCTAAACCTCCTGGTGCTCGCTTGCGCCCTGCAATCCAGGCTCGGATCGGTTCGACAAATTCAGTTGGCCAGTTCGCTCCCGTTGTCAGAACAGTACCCCTTCCCTCCATATTAAAGCTGAGCACTGCTCCGGGTCCGGGGTCGCCAAAGCCGATCTCATAACCTAGCTTCGTTAGGTCCTCCCGGAACTCCTGCCACGTCATCGACCGGATTCCCTTCAACCGCCAAAGCATCTCCCAGAAGGCCCACGACAACTTTGAACCTTTCGTCGGGGATGGGCGTGTCAGAATGAACAATTTCTCCTGCAACCCCTCGCTTTGCAGGTGTTCCAATTCCCATCGCAAATTGTCGGACTTGCTAACCTCCACAATCACGCCTGCCGATCGTCGCGCCAGCTCATCGAATCGCAACTTCCAGTCCTCATCCTTTGCATACACGCGTAATGCGCCCGGTGGAGCAAGGTAATCCTCGGGACTACCTAGCGCGACGAAGGGGCCGATGGAATCCGTGATCTCCTCCGCCAGATATTCTTCGAGGGTAATCCCGATATTCTGATACCTCTTGGATATTTCCCCGTGGAGGCTCTTGCTCCAGGCGCCATATTCAGCCTTCGTGCCGATGATGAAAAACTGCGATTCCTGATTGAAGGCGCGCAGGTATAGGACCGGCGGCCTCGGATCGTCGCGAAGGATTTCCTCCATTGGAGGTATAAGGACATTTCGTCCACGCCGGATCAAATAGAGGCCCGCCGAGCCCAGCATGATTCCCAAGGATAGCGCTGATCCGAATTTGGCAGGGCGGGTCACCCCAACCAGCGTCACCGAGACCGCTCCCAGAACAATCAGGGCTTGTCCCAGCCTCCGAAACGGCAAGCGAACCTGCCGCTCTCCGAAAACCCGGGCCGCCCACGCGGTAGAACCAGGAGGATGATGCCAATTGCCGCTGCCGAGAGCAGCAGAGGCACGTAGAAGAAGTTCCACCAAAACAAGAGGAGATTGGTTGTATTCGCTGGGGCCATGGCCGCTGTGGTGGCGATTCCGATCAAGAAGCCGACCAGTAGCATCGCCGCCACGGCCGGAGGCCGATAGCCCAGCTTGCGTGCCTGATGATAGCTGAAATAGAGTATGACTGACACGACTAGCAAAAACGAGAGGATGAAAATCGCGGCTAGCAACATGTCCCATAGGTATGACATCAAAATGCACCTCCGAAGTTACATTTAGCGAGGAGCCGCTCACCCACACGCCAGCACGGATGTGCCCATTGGCCCTCGCCACACGAAGTCCACCGGTAGCGTGAACGAGGCTCTCGGGCATTAGCTTCTAACCATTGTCCCCAACAGTAGCGGCAGCAAGAATGACGCACGCCAGCGATACGGAACAATCAAGGATCGGTCTTTGCATCGGTTGTTGCTCCAATCATAGGCAAGCGCCTCGGCCACCCAACATTATACATTGAGCAGATTCTATGCTATCTATACACCCAATCATATTTTAAAAAGACAATCTCATAGCGATTTCATACCTGTAATGGAGAAAAGGCGATGCGTGCCATCTCGCCCGGCCGTGCCACCCTACCTTAAAATTTCCCCCTGATCCTCTGGCCCCATGCCCCTCGCCTCATTTCGTGACATCTGTCCCACCTGTTCTGTGATTATCCGGCAATTTCCTATATACCTGATCCCAGATAACATTTTTATTCTTTAGCTGATCGCTGATCGCTGACAGCTGAAAGCCTTTTGTCTTTTTTAGCTGACCGCTGATCGCTGACAGCCTTTTTATAGCTTTTAACCGAAAACCGAAAACTGTTTTTTGAAACCTGAAAACCGGAGTCTCCCATGAAATGTACCGTCTGCACCCATCCCCAGCACCAGGCCATCGACCAGGCCCTCCTGGTCGGCGACGCCACCTACGAGGCCCTCAGCCGGCAATACGGCCCCAGCCTCTCGGCCATCTACCGCCACAAAAAACACCTCGAGACCAAAACTCGCCGGGCCCGGGCGCAGGTTGCGGGACAACCTGAGCCTGGGGTTTTTCTGCAAGCTCAATAATTTCCTGGCCCAGATCCAGAACGCCGCCCAGACCGCCGACGCCGAGGGCAACGCCGCCGTCGTCCTCAAGGCCGCCACCGTCGGGACCCGGATTATTTCCTCCCTCGCCAAACAGGAACTGCCCTTGGAGTTGGACATGGTTTACCGCTTCCTGGCCTCGCCCCAGTGGGCCACCCAGGACAGCCTCCTGCCCACCGACCCGCAGATCTTCACCGACAGCCACCAGGCCATCGCCGCCAGCCTCTTCTTCCCCTGCCCGGAGCTTACTCTCCCCGACCTGGATGACGAAGCAGACGACTATGCCGAGGCTGCTGCTGAAAATGACGACCGTGCTGACCAAGCCGGCGTGGCCGAGGAACTCTCCCGCCTGCTGTCCAGACTCGACCTTGACCCAACCGCGCCACCCGAAAACCAGGCGCGAAACCAACCGCGAAATTAGCGCGAAATTAGCGCGAAAACCGCGCCCTGCCTAAAAAAATTAACCAACAATATCAAGAAGATAACGCCAGCGAAAAAATTAGCGCGAAAAACCCCTGTGTCGGGCGGGACCCGCAGGGCGGCGCCAGCCAAAGCGACGCGCCTCCCGCCGTTCAGCCGATCCGGAAAAGACGCCCACCGCAACTCCCCGGCCACCGACAACTCGCAACCCGACCGCTCCTCCGGAACCCGAAACTCCCCACGAATCTCTCTTTGTCCGCCTGCGCCGCAAGTGGGCCAAAACTCCCCCCGCCGCCCAATACTCCTGCGACTCCGAACTGCTCTATGAGGAGTATCTCCAGGAAAAAGCCGAGGCCCTGGCCCAGCTCGCGGCCCCCCCGACCCCGGCGCCCCCCGACCCCCAGCCGGACCCCGCCAACCCCCCGCCCGACCCTCAGACCCCCGCTACCCGAAGCTCCCAAACCCCTGGAGCCCCTCTGCCCCAAGAAAAACCTCGGCGACTGCCTCTTCGCCCTGGCCCACGGCTACCGCCGGGATAACCCCTCCCAAACACATCCCCGACCGCCGCTGGGAGGAAGACTTCGGCAACCCCAGGAATTTCTGGTGATCTCCTGGCCTGAATGCCCTTTCAACGCTCTTTTCGCCGGGGCATCTTTCCAACCCGGCGTCGCCGGGCCTTTCCGAAACGGCAACCTGCTGGTTCCCACCAGCTCCAGCTTGGGAACCCAATTGCCTGCGCCGCGCTGCTTCGCCAAGCGTGATCAGAGATTTGTGGGCTCTGGATTCTCTGGAGATTTAGAGACTAACTATTTTCTGGTCTTTTAACCGAAAACCGCCAACTATCTTTCCCCTTTCCCCTTCCCCCTTTCCCCTTCGGATGTGATACTATCTTGCCATGGCCGCTAAACTCGTCTACGCCGATTCCCGAGGTCAGATTTTTGATCACCCTCACCTGCAAATGGTGGGTCGGAGCGGTTGGGACTTTTCCCGGCTTGCCGACCAGGACCTCATTCCTCTGCCGCCGGGCAGTGATCTCTTTGTGCTGCCGGGTCGCCAGGCAGTGGGGTATGATCCTCGCCGCCGCCGCTTTGTCACTGCCGGGGAAGTGAGCGGCTTGCCGGACGAGGCCCAGGCGGTGGCGGCCTTTATGGCCCCGGCCCACACCATGAGTTATCTGGCTGCCTATAAAACCAGGCCCGGCGCGCCCACGCTCCCCTTATTCGCCTACACGGCCGTGGGTTGGCGGGCCGGCCGTTTCTGGGTGGCCGGTTGGCGCAGCGATGCCGATGTCCGCCAGGATTTGAGCCATTTTGATTGCGCCCGGATTGAACAGGGCGTCCAAGACAGACTCGCCGGTTCCCCCAACAATCGGCTGCTAAAGCACCTTTCCCATTGCGCCCTGGGGTATGGCTGCCCGGCCGCGCGCAATCTTTTTCTGGGACGTTGGGAGGCCCCTCTACCTACCTCACCGGCCTGCAACGCCCGTTGTCTCGGCTGTCTGTCGCAGCAGCAGCAAGGCGCCTTCCCTGCCCCCATGCAGCGAATCACCTTCGTGCCCAGCCCGGCGGAGATCGCCGGGGTGGCGGTCCCCCACCTGCAGCAGGCCGAAAGCGCCGTGGCCAGCTTCGGCCAGGGCTGCGAAGGCGAACCCCTCCTCCAGGGGCCGACCCTCCTGACCGCCCTGAAGTTAATCCGCCAGCAGGTCTCCCGGGGTACGCTCAATCTGAATACCAACGCCAGCCAGCCGGAAACCGTGGCCAGTCTGGTGGACGGGGGGTTGGATAGTCTGCGGGTCAGCCTCAACAGCGCCCGACCGGAATATTACACCGCCTACTATCGACCTCAAGGCTATGGGTTTGACGACGTCCTGGGTTCCATCCACGCGGCCAAGTCCGGCGGGGCCCGGGTTGCCCTGAACTACCTCATCTTTCCGGGCCTCAGTGATCTCCCCCATGAGGTGCAGGCTCTGGAAGAGCTCATTGCCAAAACTCGCCTTGACCTCATCCAATTGCGCAATCTCAACATCGATCCGGATTACTATCTCAAAGGGATTAAATTTCATACCTCCCAAAAACCGTTGGGCCTCAGGACCATGGTAAAACGCCTGCAAAAGTCCTTCCCGCAGCTCCGGTTCGGTTATTTCAATCCTCCCTGGCGTGGTTGAGGCCGCGCCGGCTGCGCTAGATTTGCAGAAATGTTTGAATTTTGTTATCTTTAGGCATACAATACGAAGGTGCCCAAGACAGCCATGTCGGGCGGGACCCGCAGGGCGGCGCAAGCCAAAGCGCCCGCGCCTCCCGCCTTCAGCAACCTTATAGACGTTACGGGTGGGCCATTGGATTGTTGAAAAACTGGTTCCCAAGTTGTACTTGGGAACCCAATTTCCCGCCAAGCTCTGCTTGGCCACCTCAACTTCCCTCGCCCCTCGAGGGGAGAGGGTCAGTTAAAAGGTGCTTCAGATATAGCTTCTGTCAACGACTCTACTATCTTAGTTAGTTCTCATCCAGAAACTATCATGAGAACTGATGTAGTTTCTGATCTGGAAATGAGATATTTTCTGCAAGATCAAGGAAAGCAAAGGCTTAGGCGGAGGCGAACATTCGTTCGCCGCACCATTAAGCCTGCAGATTGACGCCGATATTGTGGAAAATAGCCGTTTCCGGACAGAAACTAGTTACCCCAAAAGGTGCCGCCCATGACTTTGATCTTAACCGGAGCCGAGGTCTTACAGATTCTTGATATGGACTTGGCGTTGGAGGCTGCCCAAACAGCTTTCCGGGCCTACGGCGAAGGTCGCGTCAACATGCCCCCCAAATCCTACCTGCAGTTGGCCAAGGGCGATTTTCGGGCCATGTATGGCGCCCTCACTTTGGCAGAAGAGATTTGTGGCCTGAAATGGGTCAATGTTCATCCTGACAATCCCCGGCGCGGTCTGCCCACCGTCATGGCTAAAATCATCCTCAATGACCCGGAAACTGCCCTGGAACTGGCCGATATGGATGGCACCTATATTACCAACTACCGTACCGGCGCCGCCGGCGGTTTGGCCGCCCGCTACCTGTCCCGGCCGGAATCCTCTACTCTGGGGGTGATCGGCGCCGGCGTCCAGGCCAGGATGCAGGTGGCCGCAATATTAAAAGTCCGGTCGATTACCCAGGTTACCATCTATAACCGAACTCTTGCCCGGGCCCAGGCGCTCAGGGAGGAACTCGTCTCCAGGTATGATGTCCAGGTGGCGGTGGTGGAAAATCCCCAGGAGGCCGTGGCGGGCCAGGATATCGTCGTGACCACGACGGCCAGTCATACGCCCCTCGTCCAGGCTGCTTGGATCAGTCCGGGGACCCATATTAACGCCATCGGCGCCGATGCCGCCGGCAAACAGGAATTAGACCCGGCCATTTTGTCGAAAGCCATAATTTTTGTGGATGATTGGGCCCAGGCGCAACACTCCGGGGAGATCAATGTTGCCTTGGCCCAGGGACTCCTGCCGGCCGAGAATCTTCGGGCCTCTCTGGGAGAGGTGGTGGCGGGGAAGAAGCCGGGTCGGGAGAATTCCCGGGAGATTACTGTCTTTGACTCAACCGGCCTGGTGATCCAAGATCTTGTTTTAGGAATGGCAGTTTTTCAGTTGGCCCAGAAAAGAGGTCTGGGAGAATATAAGGAATTTATTCCGGGACTACCCCCGAAATAAGGGGTTAGGGGTGGCGGCTACTGTCGGCACAGCGCTGACAGAGGCACCCGGTAGGGGTGAGTTGATGCAGCCCTTCAACCACGACGGCGCCGCAGTCTTCACAAACTCCCAGGATTTTCGGGATGCCCCGGCCGCCCAAATGACTGGGTGGTTGGGGCGTTACTTTGGCGCGCCGCCACAGACGCCGGAGATGTCCCCACCAGGTTAGCATACAGCTATTATGATCAAAATTGGACCAGGATGCAATCACTCAAACTTCAACTGCAACCTTGGGTTTAATCTTTTACTCAGAACTCAGAACTTATAAGGAGATGGCATGCAGCGATATATGAAACCGGGGCGCCACGAACCCCAGGAAAAAAGAGACCACGCCAAGATGGCCATTACCTTGGATTATAATTTTGTCATGTCCGAATTTGTGGGCGAGGCCAACGGCCTGCAAGAAGCGGAGATAGAGGAACTTACCCCGCGCCTGGAGAATCTGGACCAACAAATCAAGGATCGGCGGGCCCATGGTGACATCGGCTTTTTTGACCTGCCTTACGATGCCGCGACCGTTAAAGAAATTAAGGATCTTGCCAAGCATTTAAAAGAGTGGTGCCGGGATGTCTTGGTGTTGGGCATCGGTGGCTCGGCCCTCGGGGCGCGCGCCTTGCAGCAGGCCCTGTGCCATCCGGCGCATAATTATTTTCCCGTCGGCAGGAGGCAGTATCATTCCCGGCTTTTTGTGGCTGACAACATTGATCCTGACAACTTCTACGGGCGTTTGGACGATCTGGAGTTGAAGCGGACCGTGGTTAATGTTATCTCCAAATCAGGCAGTACCGCGGAGACTATTGCCCAATTTCTATTTGTTTACAGCCTGTTGCAGGGTCGCCTGGGTGCTGCCAAGGCCCGGGAAATTTTTGTTTTAACCACTGATCCGAAAAATGGCCTCCTGCGCCGTCTGGCCGAAACCGAAGGCTTCCCCAGCCTGAGTGTCCCGCCCAATGTGGGGGGCCGATTTTCGGTGTTTTCGGCCGTGGGTTTATTCCCCGCCGCCATGGCGGGTATCGACATCGAGGACCTGTTGGCCGGGGCCAGATTCATGGATCAACGCCTGCAAACGGCCCCCATCTCCCAAAATTTAGCCTATCGCCTGGCAGCCTGCTATTACCTGGCCTTTAGTCGGCAAGGCCGTTCTATTCAGGTGCTTATGCCTTATGCCGCCAGTCTGACCGGGGTGGCGGATTGGTTCTGCCAGTTGTGGGCCGAAAGTTTAGGGAAAAAATTCGCCTTGGATGGCAGTCTCGTCCATACCGGCCCCACACCGGTCCGGGCGGTTGGCGCCACTGATCAGCACTCGCAATTACAGCTTTTCATGGAGGGACCGGCCGATAAAATCATTACTTTCCTGGAAGTGGAGAAATTTAACCAAAATTTGACCATCCCGTCGTGTTATCCTGAAATCGAAGGTATAAATTATTTGGGTGGCCATACTTTTGCCGAACTGCTGGCGGCAGAGAAAAAAGCGACCGCTTATCATCTCAGGAAAGCCGGGCGGCCCAATCTTACCATCCGACTTCCAGAAATCAATGCCTTCACCATCGGTCAATTAATGTATCTGTTCGAAGTGACCGTGGTTGCCATGGGGGGGCTGTTGAATATCAATCCTTTCGATCAACCGGGGGTTGAGGGCGGCAAATTGGCAACCTATGGCCTGATGGGGCGGCAGGGATATGAAGCTCAGCGCGAAGAACTTGAAAACGCTCCCCCCCTTCTGGACAAGTATATTATTTAATATTCTCGGCTTGAGCTAAACGGCAGAAAAGATGTTTCGACGCCTTAAATATGCCTGGCGACCGGATCGCCAAGATTTGGAAACCTTTCGGTTGGTGAAGTTCTTTACCTTAACCGGGTTTGTGGTTATTGCCCTTTTCACGGTCTTCCTCACCTTATTTGTCGCCGACCGCTTACAGGAAATGGCTTTGAAAAAAAGCGAAGATTATGCCGCGTTGTTAGCAGCCAACCTTAATCATCAAGTTTTCCAGCAATTTGTCTTGCCGGCGGCCATCCGCTTTCAGGGTCGGATCCAGATCAGCGATCCCCCTCAATACGAGTTGCTCGATACTGTGGTGCGCAACACCATTCACGGCTTTCATGTCCAACAGGTAAATATTTATGACCAGAGAGGAGATCTGGCCTACAGCACCGATGCCATAGAATTGGGGAAAAATTATCTGGCTGTTCCCGAGGTACAACAGGCCCTGGAAAATGGTGACCGCAACATCCGTATGGAAGTGCCGAAGTATATGTTATTTACTCTGTTCTTCCAATCTCTGAAGGACAAATATCTCAAGACGTTCAATCCGCTGCGCTTGGAAAGCGTAGAGATTAAACTGACGCCGGAATTGGGTCCGGTAATAGGCGTTTTCGAAATTACGCAAGATATCTCCCGGGACATGACTGAGATCGGCAAATTTCAACTCATGCTGATTGCTACGCTGATCGTGCTCATGGGATTACTCTTTATGGTGTTGCGACAAATTGTCAAAAAAGCCGAGTCGATTTTAGAACGCCGACAGGAGGAACAGAAAGAATTACAGGCCCAATTGGAACTGGCGGAAAGGTTGGCGGCCTTGGGAGAGATGGTGGCGGGCGTGGCGCACGAAATTCGCAATCCACTTGGAATTATCAGTTCCACAGCGGAACTGCTGCGTAAAAGACTGGAACAAAGCGAAGCTGACAGCCGTCTGGCAAAAATTATTGAAGAAGAAGTAAACCGCTTGAATCAAACGGTAACTGAATTTTTGGACTTTGCCCGACCCCGGGAGCCCAATCGGCAGACCTTTGACGTGGAAGGCATACTTGAGAGAGGACTTGAATTTTTAAAACCGGAAATTGATCGTTATAATATTTCCCTGACCCGGCAATTTGACCGTAACGGCCATCCCTTAATGGTGGACCCTGATCTCCTGTACCGGGCCTTTCTCAATATCTTAATTAACGCTATCCAGGCCATGCCCCAGGGGGGCGAACTAACCATAACCACGGCAGCCGGTCCCCAAGGCAAGGGGATTAAAATCGTCTTTCAAGACACCGGCGAGGGGATAACCGCTGAAAATGCCAAAAAGATATTCAACCCGTTCTTTACCACCAAAGACCAGGGCAGCGGCTTGGGGCTCTCCATTGTAAAGGGTATCATTGAGAGTCACCAGGGCCACATCAGTATTGAAAGCAATTTTGGACGTGGCGCCAAGGTCAGCATCGTGCTGCCCGAAGTTGAGCATTAAGGAGCGGCCTGCCCCCCATGGCTAAAAAAAAGCCAGCATCGAAGCTGATAACCATTTGGAGTCATTAAAAAACGTATTCTTATGGACACTATTTTAGTTGTTGACGACGAAAAAAACTATCTTTTGGTCATGGAGACCTTGTTAAACGGAGCCGGCTACGAGGTTCTCACTGTTGACAGTGGTGAAGGGGCCCTGGAACTAACCCGGCGCAATGACCTGGATTTAATCATCACTGACATGAAAATGCCCCGTATGAGCGGCATTGAGCTTATGGAACAGCTCAAACAAGTATATCCGGATTTGCCGATAATAATGATGACGGCCTACGGAACGGTGGAAAAAGCCGTAGAAGCAATGAAAAAAGGGGCTTTTGATTATATTTTAAAGCCCTTTAAGAATGAGGAACTTCTTCTCACCATTGCCAAGGCTTTGGATCTGCGCCACCTGTTGACCGAGAACCGCAGGTTGAAACAGGATCTGGAGCAGCGCTACCGTTTTGAAAATATCGTCGGTAACAGTAAAGCCATGCAGAGCATCTTTGCGATGGTGGAGAAGGTGGCCCAAACTCGAGCGACAGTTCTCATTTCGGGTGAAAGCGGCACTGGCAAAGAACTCATCGCCCGAGCTATTCACCACCGCAGCCCCAGAAGTTCAGGGCCGTTCATTTCCGTCAACTGCGGGGCTTTGACGGAAACCCTGCTGGAGAGCGAACTTTTCGGTCACGAAAAGGGGTCGTTTACCAACGCCCTGGCCATGCGCAAAGGCCGCTTCGAATTGGCCGAAGGAGGCACGTTATTCCTCGACGAGGTGGCGGAAATGTCTCCGGCCCTGCAAGTCAAACTGCTGCGGGTGCTGCAGGAAATGGAATTTGAACGGGTGGGCGGGACCAAGACCATCCGCGTGGATGTGCGGGTAGTGGCCGCCTCCAACCGGGAGTTAAAAACCGAAGTGGAAGCCGGAAATTTTCGGGAGGACCTCTTTTACCGACTCAATGTCGTGTATATGGAAATGCCACCGTTGCGGTTGCGTTCCGAGGATATACCCTTATTGGTGACGCACTTTATGCAAAAGTACTCTGAAGCCAATAATAGAGATGGGGTCCGACTTGAGCCCGAGGTGATGAAGATCCTCCTGCGTTATCCCTGGCAGGGAAATGTCCGGGAACTGGAAAATGTGATCGAGCGGGCCGTAATCCTGTGCAGTAACAATACCATCACCGCCGCCGATTTACCGGCCAATGTCGCCGCGGCGCCGGAAACTGAGTTTAATATCGATCTTCTGGTGCCTTCGCATATTCCCCTGCCTGAAGCTTTGGAAAAAATAGAGGAACTGATGATCCGACGGGCCTTGAACCAATCTGGCTACGTGCAGGTGCGGGCGGCGGAATTGTTGGGCATCACCAAAAGCCTGCTGCAGTACAAGCTCAAGAAGTATCAGATAACCGGGTGATGAGACAGTGGTTAGTTAACCTCATGAAGTAACAGAAAAAGCAACTATGATCGTCTAGCCCAGAATATACCATGGGTGCCATGAAAGCGGACGGGAGAGCCCGATGAAACTGAAAGATTTTCCAGAAGATATACAGCCATACCTGCTTCCTCAGCCGGCGGGGAAGATGATGTACCGGTGTTTGGAATGTGGCGCCGAGTATGATATTGATCACCTGTTTTATACCTGTCCGCACTGCCAGGGTTTGTTTCTGCTGGTGGATGTGGAGGGCGACCGGCTTAAAAAACAGCCGGGCGCCTTTTGGCGTCGGCTCTTTGATTATCGCCGGATGCTGAACGATCCGGCGGTGCAGGGGGTTTTTTGCTATCATGAGCTCATTGCCCCGATCATCCCCCGGGAAGACATCGTCTACCTGGGAGAATGCCACACCCCTCAGGTTCAGGCCAACCCCAGGCTGCAGGAGGAAGTGGGGCTGACCTTTTATTTTAAAAACGACGGCCAGAATCCCAGCGCTTCTTTCAAAGACCGGGGTATGGCCGCGGCCTTGAGTTATCTCAACTATATTATCCGGACCCAAAATCTTGAGGGCGTGCTGGCCATTTGCGCCTCCACCGGGGATACGTCGGCGGCCGCAGCCCTGTATGCGGCTTATCTGGGAAACAAAGTGGCCTCGGCGGTGCTTCTGCCCCACGGCAAGGTTACCCCCCAGCAACTCTCCCAGCCCCTGGGGGCCGGGGCCAGGGTCATAGAAATTCCCGGGGTCTTTGATGATTGCATGCGGGTGGTGGAAGCCTTGTCGGAGCATTACCACGTGGCTTTGCTCAATTCCAAGAACAGCTGGCGGATCCGGGGGCAGGAATCATACGCCTATGAAGTGGCCCAGTATTTCGATTATGAGCTGACCGGCAAGGTCATCGTGGTGCCCATCGGCAATGCCGGCAATATTACCGCGGTGCTGGAGGGTTTGCTGCGCTTTCACGATCTGGGGGTGATTGAGACCCTTCCCAAAGTCATCGGCGTCCAGTCCCGGCACGCCAATCCGGTCTTTAAATACTACCAGGAGCAGAACCCCGAGCAAACGCCTGTTTGTGCCGGTGACGGTGCAGCCCAGCGTGGCCCAGGCGGCCATGATCGGCCGGCCGGTGTCCATGCCCCGGGTTATCCGGTTGGCCGAGGAATACACCCGCCGGGCCGGCGACCACAACTTTGCGGTGGTGGAGGTGACGGAACAGGAGATTATGGACGCCATGCTGCTGGCCAACCGCAACGGCCACGTCGCCTGCACCCAGGGAGGCGAATCGCTGGCCGGTTTGCGCGCCGCTCTGCGGACCGGATTGGTGAACAAAAACGAGGTGGCAGTGGTGGACGCCACGGCCCACCATCTGAAATTCATCGGTTTTCAGCAGATGTACTTTGACAACAGCTTCCCGCCGGAATTCGAAGTGACTCCCAAACCGGAATTCCAGAATCACCCCCAGCTGCTTACTCCTGCTTCTGCCCCGGCCCATTCCCCTTGGACCTCGGAAGAGGTGGAGGAGTTTACCCATGACATGGTGGCGCAGGTGGCGGCGGCGTTGGGACTGAAGAAAAAATAGACAGGTTCGGCTCAAATGCAACGTCTGCGCCCCAAAATGCCCCATGCAGCTGTCACCCGATTAGATTTCCATGCCGACGAGCTTTTTGGTTCACAAGGGCAAAATCCATGATAATATAGGATTTGATTGGTCGCAAAAGTTTAAGCATATCGAAGGATCCTCATGCCTGCCCGTTTAGAAATCATGCTACGCCCGGAGTTGTTGGATGCTGAAGGGGAAAGCGTCCGCCGCCAGGCCCGGGAATATTTTGCCCTGGAGTTCTCCCGTATCCGGGTCATCCAGGTTCTCACCTTTGACGCCGACTTGACTCCGGAGGAGTTGGAGGGCATCCGCACCGAAGTTTTCACCAACCCGGTGACCCAGGTTTCCGGGTACCGCCCCCTGGCCGGCCACTTTGATTGGGCCGTGTGGGTGGGTTTGCGGCCCGGAGTGCGGGACAACCCCGGAGCCACCGGTCTGGAAGCGGTGGCAGCCTTCCTGGGCCGTTCTCTGGGGACGGAGGCGGCTATCTACACCTCCCGGCTCTATGTCTTCGAAGGCGACGGCGTCTCCCAGCCGGAGATCAGCAAGATCGCCCGGGAGCTTTTGGCTAACGATATCGTCCAGGAATTCAGGATATTCTCACCTGACCAATGGGACCCGGAAGCCGGACTGGGTCTCATCATCCCCAAGGTGCGGTTGGACCGCCAGCCCACGGTGACCACCCTGGCCATCGACAGCGAGGCAACCCTGAAGCGGTTGAGCGGGGAGCGGAATCTGGCGCTGCGGGACCAGGATATCCCCATCATTCGTAATTATTACTTGCGGCCGGAGGTCCAGGCCCGCCGGCAGGAACTGTGGTTTAGGCTCGCCGACGGACGTGGAGCTGGAGTATATCGCCCAGGCCCGGAGCGACCACTGCAATCACAACACCTTCCGGGGCGTTTTCACTTACCGGGACTTGGCCAGCGGTGAGCGGCTGACCATCAACAGCCTGTTTAAAACCTGCATTGAGCAGCCGACCCTGGAATTGGCCGCACAGAAACCCTGGGTGATCTCAGTCCTCTGGGACAACGCCGGGGCCGGGGCTTTTGACGACGAGTTTAGTTATGTCATCACCGGCGAAACCCATAATTCTCCTTCCAACATGGAGGCCTACGGCGGCGTCTTTGACCGGCATCGTCGGGGTCTACCGGGACCCTATGGGCACCGGGCGGGGAGCCAAACTCGTGGCCGGCATGTACGGTTTCTGTGTCGGCCCCCGGGATTACCAGGGCCCCCTGCAACCACACCTGCATCCCCGGCGGCTGTTGGACGGGGTCATTACCGGGGTGAAGGACGGGGGCAACAAGAGCGGCATCCCCACACCCCTGGGATTCGTCTATTTTAACGACTGCTATTTGGGTAAATGCCTGGTCTTTGTGGTGGCCGTGGGCCTGATGCCTAGACGGCTCCAGGGGACAGACCGTCGTCCCAGAAAACCACTTCCCCCGGTGAGCTGATTTTTATGTGCGGCGGCCGGGTGGGCAAAGACGGCATCCACGGGGTGACGGCCTCATCCGAGGTTTTCAACGCCCAGACGCCGGCCGGGCACGTGCAGATCGGCGACCCGTATACCCAGAAGAAGATGCACGACTTCCTGCTGGAGGCCCGGGACCGGGGCTACATCGCCTTTATCACCGACTGCGGCGGCGGCGGCTTATCTTCGGCCGTGGGTGAATCGGCCCGTTTTGCCGGCGGCTGCGAGGTCTGGTTGGACCAGGTGCCTCTGAAATACCAGGGCCTGGATCAGTGGGAGATCTGGATCTCGGAATCCCAGGAGCGCATGGTGACGGCGGTAAAGCCGGAACACGCCGCGGCTTTTCTGGCTCTGGCCGGCAAACACGCCGTGGAAGTCAGCACCATCGGCCGCTACACCGATTCCGGGGCCCTGCACCTGCTCTACCAGGGCCAAACGTGTGCTTACATCGACTTGGACTTTCTGGAGAGCGAATTTCCGCCCTGGCGGTTTGAGGCCGAGTGGACGCCGCCCGCGGCCCGGGGTTTGACCGAGCCGGTTTTGGGGGAGCCAACCGACCACACCGCCATCTTGCAGACCTTGCTGGCCCGGCCCAATATCTGCTCCCGGGAGTGGATCGTCCGGCAGTACGATCATGAGGTCCAGGGGAGCAGCGTCATCAAACCCCTGGTGGGCAAGGTTGCGGACATCCCCGGGGATGCCGCGGTCATCCGGCCCCGCCAGGATTCCCAGCGGGGTCTGGCCCTGAGCATGGCCCTGCACCCGGCCTACGGCCGGATCGACACCTATCACATGACCGCGGCCTCCATTGACGAAGCCGTGCGCCGCCTCCTGGCCGTGGGCGGCAGACTGGAGCATCTGGGCGGGGTGGACAACTTCTGCTGGCCGAGCATCCAATACGATCCGGTGAAAAACCCGGACGGCAAGTTTAAGGCGGCCCAACTGGTGCGGGCCAACTGGGCTTTGAAGGATTACTGCCTGGCGTATGGCATCCCCCTGCTGTCGGGCAAGGACAGCATGTATATCGACGGCCATCTGCCGGGAGAGTTTGGGGAAACGCACAAGATTTCGGGCCTGCCGACGCTGTTATTCACGGCGACCAGCGTCATCCCGGACGTGGGACGGTGCCTGACCCTGGATTTAAAGGAGCCGGGTGATTATATTTACCTACTGGGAGAGACCCGGTCTGAGTTGGGCGGGTCGGAATTCTACGAACTGTTGGGTTATACGGGTCTCAACGTCCCCGAAGTTAGAGCCAAGGACTTCCTCAAGTACTACAAGCAATTAGAGAAAGTTATCGAGGCGGCTTTGCTGGCTTCCTGCCACGGGGTCTATCGCGGCGGCTTGGCGATACATCTGGCCATGCCCGCCCTGGCCGGGGAACTGGGGGTGGAAGTGGACCTGGCCGGGGTAGCCCAGACGCCGGTCGCGGCCCTCTATTCCGAAAGCTCCGGCCGTTTTCTGGTAAGCGTGGCCCCGGCCGACTGTGAGCGTTTCGAGACCCTCATGGCGGGGGCGCCGCTGCAGCGGCTGGGCCGGGTGCGAGCTGACCAGCGCTATGTCGTGCACTGGGGCGACCGGCCACTGATCCAGACCGACATCGGGGAGTTGAAATCAACCTGGAAAAAGCGGTTCGGGGATTTGATTTAACGGCAGCGATCAGCAACTGATTATAATTATTGTCATATTAATACAATATACTATTTTGCAATTTTATTGCATCATCTCGGGGTCGGGCGCGGCGCTCAAGCGGCCCTGTTCCTAGTTGGGGAGGGACAATGCACGCTGAAATTTTGGTGTTGCATTTTTCAACAGATATTGTCGACCAGCCGATTATTTACCGCCTGGTCAAAGATTTCGATCTGGAATTCAATCTTCTCAAGGCGACGATTTATCCGCGCCAGGAAGGTATTATCGTCCTGGAGTTGCGGGGTCATCCGAAAAACTTTAGGGACGGCGTCAAATATTTAAAGGATGCCGGGGTTAAGGTCCAGCGGGTGGCCCATGAGGTGAAACGCAACGAGGATCAGTGTTATCAATGCGGCACCTGTACGGCGGTCTGCCCCACCGGGGCGTTGTCGGTCAAGCGTCCGGAGATGGAAATTGCCTTTGACCCGGATAAATGCAGCGCCTGCGAGTTATGCTGTCCGGTCTGCCCGGCCCGGGCCATGGAAGTGGCAATCAACCGGAATGCCGTCGAGTAGGACGGGTGGGGAGTTTTTACACCCCCTCACCCTGACCCTCTCCCCCCAGGGGGCGAGGGGACCAAGCTGAAAAATACTTATGAGAATTGGTAGTTCCCCTGCCTGGCTGCCGTCATTTTTCATCTGGGCCTTGTCGCTGTTAATGTCCAGTGTCTATTTTTTCCTGCCGCTGCACCTGAAAAATAATCTCCACTTTAGCGGCCTGGAGATCGGCATCCTGTATGCCGCGGCCAGCCTCAATGCCCTGCTGGTAACCTTTCCCCTGGGCGTGGCCGGAGACCGTTATCCCCTGCTGCCTCTCCTCCGGGGGGCCTTAGTCCTGAGCGGCGTGTGCCTCTGGGGGTTGGGCCATCTCAGCGACTATCTGCCCTATCTGGCGGCCTTCTGGGGCTTCGGCCTGGGTCTGCACGCCTTCCGGATTGCCCTGGACACCTTGTTATTCAAATCCACCGGCGCGGACTCGGTGCGGGTCCTGTCCCGCTACAACTCCTGGCGCATGGCCGGCATGATGACCGGCACGTTGTTGGGCGGCTTTCTCTTTTACCGTTTGGGCTTTCCTGAGTCTCTCCAACTCCTGGCCCTGGCGCCGATGCTGTTGATCTGGCCCACGTTCAAACTGCCCCGCCTGGCGGTGCATTACAGCCCCTTGTGGCAGTATGGCCGGGATTTTTGCCACCGCCCGGTGCTGTTTTTCGCCACCTGGCTTTTCCTCTTCTGCCTGCATTGGGGGGCCGAAACCACCAGCTATGGCCTTTTTCTCCAGGAACGCCTGGGGCTTACTCCCCAGGGCATGGGTTTGTACATGGCCACCGAATTTGGCGTCCTGGCCCTGACCGCCTATCTC
Organism: uncultured delta proteobacterium; assembly: GCA_963780995.1. GTDB lineage: Bacteria > Desulfobacterota > Desulfobaccia > Desulfobaccales > Desulfobaccaceae > Desulfobacca. The sequence continues at coordinate 356,725 of CAWAEI010000016.1, read as the reverse complement.
TACGGCCGCTATTGGTACGGCCGTCTTTCTCCCCTCACCTTCCTGAGCCTGGCCCTGCTCACCTCAGGCCTGGGGCACATCCTCATGACCATCCCCAACGTCGGCATCTCTTTGAGTTGGCGGGTGGTGCACGGCTTCGGCGATGCTCTGATCCTCATGGAGAGCTACACCACCATCGCCCGGCTTTTCCACGTGGACCGCATCGGCGGCAACTCCAGCCTCATCAGCCTGGTGAGCGTCAGCGGCAGTTTTGCCGGCGCCTTGATCTTCGGCCCCCTGGGGGCCGCCTACGGCTACCAATGGCCCCTGATCGTCTCCGGCGGCATCAGCCTGGGCCTCCTGCCCCTGGCCTACTGGGGGCTGAAAGCCAGCCCCCCCGGCCCCTGCCCTCGTCCTCGTCGACGGCGGTTTGAAGCAGTTTCGCGCTTTTTTCGATAGAATTTTAATCATATTTTAACTTATTGATTTTATTGTTTATATAATAATGCTCGCCTGATTTTCGCGGTTTCGCTAATTTCGCGCGTTTGTTTCGCGGTTTGATTTCATATCAAGCCTTTGGCTCTGCCGGGTAGCGTCGCCAACGAAACCCGCTCTGAGTTGCCGAAGGCGGGATGCGCTTCGCTTTCCCGCCCTACAACCCTTACTCGGGGTTAAGGGCCAAATCCGCTCCTCTGCCATCCTCGACTGCGGTTTGAAGCAGTTTCGCGCTTTTTTCGGAAGAATTTTAATCTATAGCTTAACTTATTGATATTATTGTTTATATAATCTTGCTTGAATGATTTTCGCGATTTTTTTGCGCTAATTTCGCGCGTTGTTTCGCGCTTCTTTTTCATCAGCGGCGGAAACTACCCAGGCAAAAGATTTTTTCGCGCCTCTGGTGGGAAGCTGATACTTTTTCCGGAAAAATTCGAGATATTTTTCATATCTTATATACCACTTGATATATTTGCAGTATTTATTTTCATCGGCGATTTTTAGGGTTTTTTCGCGCTAATTTCGCGCTATTTTCGCGCTTGTATTTCGCCTTTTTTCCCACCGCCTTTTAGGGCATCAGCGGGAGGCATCGGTTACTATAGTCGTTGCCAAAAGTTCTGTCTTACTCACCCCTCACCCTGACCCTCTCCCCTCGAGGGGAGAGGGGAAAATAAAGGACAAAACTTTCGGGAAGCGGTCTAAAATTATTTTGCTGACCGCCGCTTACCAGAAACACCACTGGAACCTTGGGGACAGGATAGCAAAAAGGACGATTTTTGGCCAGAACACCTGGGACAGATGTCTTAAAAACAGTGGTTTGGTCTACAATTCTTTTGGACAGGGATTAGGGAAAAGATAGAATCGGCCGGAAATGGGAATTGGCAGGGGACGGCGCCGCCGCCCCCAGACGGTAAGGAGTAAAGGACTCAAGGAATAAGGGGTAATTAAAAAGTCCGGGCAACCCGAAACCCGATGTCGTCGTCGCGGTCGTCAGGATGTTGTAGTAGCGCACGGCCGAACGCAGATGCATGGTACCGTTGCCCCAGGAACCGCCCCGCAACACCCGGCCCGTCTCCGGAATCGGTCCTTGGGGGTCGACCACCGGCCCAGGGGCATATGGCCCGTACCAGTCCTGGCACCATTCCCAGACGTTGCCGTGCATGTCATACAGGCCCCAGGCATTGGGCTGTCTTGGCCCACCGGATGGGTCTGGCCTGCGAATTTTACCGTACCAGGCATAGTTTCCCAGTTCCTCGACTCGTCGCCAAAGTAGAATTCCCCGGCGCTGCCGGCCCGGCAGGCGTACTCCCACTCCGCTTCGGTCGGCAGGCGGTACGCGTCGGTCTGCTCCTTCTGGTTGAGCTTCCTGATGAATTCCTGGGCGTCGTCCCAGGAAACCTGCTCCACCGGGCAGTCATCCCCGCCATTCTTGAAAATGGAGGGATTATTTCCCATCACGCGCCGCCACTGCTCCTGGGTCACCGGCGTGGTCTGCAGGTAAAAAGGCCGGCTCAGGGTGACCTGGTGCTGCGGGTGTTCAGCCTCATACCATGCCGCCTCACCGCCGTATCGCTTGGCCACTTCCTCGGGGCTGAGGACGCTGCCCATCAGGAAGATGCCGGCCGGGATGAGCACGAAGGTCATACCCAGGCTGTTGGTAAATGCCTTCTCCGGCGGAAACTGGAGTGGCGTGGGTGGTGGCACCGGTTCTGTAGGTGGGGCCTCAATGAGCACAGGCCGCGGCGCGGGTTCGGTTATCGGAGCCATGATCTTCGGGAGGGAAAGGCTGAGGCGCTTATCTTCCCCGGCCGCCAGGTCGATCCAGACCCTTTTTGGGGAACAGCCATTGGCTGAAACTTCCAGATGATAACTTCCCGGCGCCAGTTCCAGGCCCTGGGCAAAATCAGCCCGGATGTTGAGAAAATCTTCCCGTCGCTTTTTCAGGCTCAGTATTCCACCCAGAGACGACCCTTCCTGACTTCCGGGGGGACCGGTCTCTGGTGCAGGTGGTTTCCACCCGGGAGGGGCAGGTTCAGAAGCGGCCGGCTGGCCGAGGTCACTGGTAATGCTCCTGAGGAGACTTTGAAATATGGAGGCAGCCGGGGCGCCGTCCCACTGGGAGAGGTCGGCGGCGTGGACATCCCGAAATCCCAGGGGCGGCAAGACCGCATCCAATACCACCGGAAAAAACGGCAACCCCAGACGACGCCCTTCATCCGCCTCGGCACTGACCCATCACTCTCGATGGCATGTCGGGACCAGACGACTACATGGAGCTGGTCGTATCGCAGCGCCTCGGCCAACACCTGGCGCCAAGTTTTTCCCACGGGAATGGTCCGGTCCCAGAAGAGCAGACCAGCCCGCCACGGTGAGGGCCTCGACGAGAGGTCTGACCCGCTCCCGGTCCTCACTGGCGTAACTGAGAAAGATGTCGCTCATGCTCTTATTTCCATTACCCCGGTTGAGATATTAGCCGTTCTGGCTTTAGGCTGTCAGCTTGGACCAAATGGAGTTTTTTGAAGACACTTTTAACTAGTTTCTGTCCGGAAACGGCTATTTTTCACAATATCTGCGTCAATCTGCAGGCTTATTTGTGCGGCGAACGAATGTTCGCCTCCGCACAAGCCTTTGATTTCCTTGATCTTGCAGAAAATATCTCATTTCCAGATCAGAAACTACATTAGTTCTCATGATAGTTTCCGGATGAGAACTAACTATAGCATAGGCGTCCACCGGTTGTGAACTGATATATCACTTCTCGAAGGTTTTTCCCATGGACCTCAAGGGGCACGGTGCGCCGTGCCTTTAAGGCTAGATAAGGCAAAGCTCAGCTTGGCATCACCTGGACGTGCCCAAGTACAACTTGGGCACGAGGGGAAAGTTATTTTCTGGACGGTGACCGGCCTTCCCTTAATTAATGAGCAGATGCAGCGGCAGCCTGCTAAAGCTACTCCGGGTGCGCAGATGGCTGCGGGCCAGCAGGAAGGGAAAAATATTATGTTCATCGCTCACCGGGGCGAGGCCGGCCAGGTCCTGCCGGCGCACCAGCCGGGCCGAGGCCAGGGTGGCCGCATCGTCAGCTGCGGGGGGCATCTGGCTGGCCGCCCGGTGAGCTAACTCCGGGGAGAGCTCCCCGAGCCGGGCCACGACATAGGCATTGAGGAACTTGCCGGATTGTGATGGGGCCCGAAACTCCAGAATCTGGGGAAATACCGCGGTGATCGTGGCCAGCATGTGCTGATTGGGCCGGTCGTCCACAGAATCAAAAAACATATTCATGATCACGGTACCCCCCGGTTGCAAGGAGCTTCGAAGATCTTGAAAGAATTCCCGGGTGAGGAGATATTCCGGCGTGGCGTCGCCCTGGAAGAGGTCCACCAGGATCAGGTCAAAGGCCTGGGGCCGGCGGCGCACCAGGGTGCGGGCGTCTTCCCAGTGGTGCTCAATACCCCGGGGATCATAACCGAAAAATTTCGTGGCGGCCTGCAGGGCCTGGGGATTAATCTCCGCCACCGTCACCTTGAGGCCAATCGCCTTGAGGTGCTTGGGGATGGCCCCCGCGGCCAGCCCCAACACTCCCGCCTGTTTCGCCTGCGGGGCGAATAGGTCTGCCAGACGCAGCATCATGGGGGTATGATCCACCGCCTCGCCATTGTGGTTATAATGATTTTGAATGATGCCGTCTTGGACATACATCAGGTCGGTAACGGCGCGTGGTTCGCCGCCGGACACCGCCACTACCTTGATGTTGCCGAAAACGGAGGGGTAGTCGGCCAGCACCTCCCACCATTGGTCAAAACCGCTGCTGGCGGCCAGCAGGCGCAGATAGCCACGCTGCCCCCACTGCAGCAGCAGACCCATTAGGGCCACCAGACAACACAACAGCACCAGCTTATGGCGATCCAACCGGGGCAGTGCTTTGGCCTGCCAGGCGGTCCAGCCGGCGGCCACACAGAGGCCGAGGCTGATCGCCAATACCGCCCGAAAGTTCGTCATAATGGGGATGATCAGGAAAGCCGTGATAATGACGCCGGCTACCGAGCCGATGGTGCTGATGAAAAAGACCCGGCCGGCCCCGGAGTCGCCCTCACTCCGGTCACGGCGGTCCAGGGCGATGAGCAGGGGATTCATGGCCGACAGCAGGATCAGGGGCAGGGCCAGAAGCATTGATCCCCCCAAAAAACTGGCGACGATTAAATTGCCCCGGGCCAGTAACGGGAAGAGCAGGGGATACATGAGGGCCGCGCCCATTAAGATTAGGGCGGCCAGGAGGGGGGCCAGCAGATACAAGGCCAGGAGGGACTGCGGCTGGCGGCCGGTGGTTAGTCTGCCCCCCAGGTAATAGCCGGTGGCCAGGAAGATCAGGGTGATGGCTAAAATCCCGGCCCAGATATACAAACTCACCCCGAAATAGGGCGTCATGATCCGCGACGCCAACACCTCCAAGGACAACGTCGCCGCGCCGGTGAAAAAAATGAGAAAATCCAACCCTCGGTGATTGATTGTATGGCTGTCAATTTTTTCTGGCCTTGCCGCCCTGCCCCTGCCCCTGCCCCTGTCTTTTGTCATTGCCTTGGCCTCGGTCAAAAATTTTCGTGGGTCACGAAACCCATCGTTAACCATGGGATTATACCATTCCCAGTCTTTTTCAGGGGAAAGAAAAGTAGGTTAGGCAGCAAAGCTTACCTCGGCACCATTTGGGGTTGCCAAATTCAACCAGGGCTCGAGTTAAGGATGGAGAAGGCAAGGCTGATTTGAGTCCCGATCGTCTGGTACGGGTGGTCCCCAATTGCACCCACAGCCAAATGATTTGTTAAATTTTTCTTGACATTCATTTCTGCATTGATTATTTTGTTATAAGTAGCATGTCAGGCTGGAACCGGGGCCAAAGGCTCTGGATATCATCGGAAGGGTATGCTTTCATCTCCCCTTTCGATTTTTTTTTAGCGGCATGCTTATTAGCACCTGCTTGGCAGGACTTTAGTTCATTTTTTTTTAGGAGATTTTAAGTAATGAAGGAAACAGGTAAGGTAAAGTGGTTCAATGATTCCAAGGGTTTTGGGTTTATCTCCAGAGAGAACGGCCCGGATGTGTTTGTGCATCATACCTCCATTCAGGGCGACGGCTTCCGTTCGCTGTCAGAGAATGAGTCGGTGGAATTTGAGGTGGTCCAGGGTCAGAAAGGACCCCAGGCTCAGAACGTGGTAAAGCTGAACTACTAAAGTCCAGCCAGGTCCAGAGAACTCCGGTGGTTATTTAGCCCCCGGAGTTTTGTTTTTTTTTAATTTTCAAGATGGAGGTAGTACTTTTGGCTCGAAATAGATGCAGTTATGAAAAACGTGCCAAAGAGATAGCCCGCAAGCAGAAACAGGAAGAAAAAACCAAGCGCCGCCAGAACAAACTCCAGGCACAACCAGAAGAGGAGACCCTTGAAACTGAGGCACCCGAGGAGGAGTTACTGGAGGCTGAAGCAATAGAGGTGGAGGAAGAAAGAGAATAGCAGCTGAAACGAATATCGTTTCCGCCCCAAGCAATATCACTTACCCTTTCGAGAATTCCGGCTCATCGGCACATGAAGGCTTGCTCCGGTGCTGTTGAGCGCGGGATTTTTTATCCCCCGACCCAAATTCCCTACCCCTGCCAGTCACGCCGCTCTCTAAGAGCTTTCCCATGATAAGAAGAACACTGCCTTTCTGAAAGGACCGCGCCTGGTCAGATACTCTAGATCCGGCGCAGCGCTCAGGATGACAGGAAGCCCAGAATGACCAGAACGGGTTTCATAGGGTTTTCCATCTTGAACCCCAAAAAAACTACCAGGAAAACAACTGGGGAATAGCGCCCGCAACATAAAAAAATGGGGGTGAAACCAATGCCACCCCCAAGACATTAAACGAAAAGCGAATGTTGAGTTAGAATGTCAGATCAGGGCTCGCCCCGGGATTTCTTGTACTGGTCATAGACATAACCGCCCACAGCCCCGGCGCCACCGCCGATGGCCGCGCCCATACCGGGATTACCGGCAATGGCACCGATGGCGGCACCGCCGGCAGCTCCCATGGCGCCACCGCTGAGGGTACGTTGGGCGGTGTAGGACATGCCCGAACAGCCCACGGCCAGAAAACAGACGATCAGGACTAAAACTGCAACTTTCCGCATGGCAATTCCTCTTTATTTGGTTGTTTCAGGAGGGCAGAGCTTGGTAGCACGCCGCACCAATACTTCCAGGACAGGAGTTTTTAACTTATCAGGATTCTCAAGGTAATACTGGTCAATCTCTTTGACCACGGAATCGATACTTTTGTACTTTAATTCTTGCACCAGCATCATGGCAATGCAATAACCCCGGCTTTGCTTGGGGGCCCCGGCCTGACATTCGAAGTCGGCCATATTGCCGGCGCCTTTGACGTAAGTAACCTTGGCGTCGTAAGATATGTCGGTCCAATGAGTACCGTCTAAAAGAAACGGCTGGCCCCAACCGGGCGACGCCATTCCCAAACCACAGATCAGCACACCGAGTAGAATCAGGCCAAAAGGAACTACTTTGCGCATCATCAAGCTCCTGCAGTTTTTTATTTCATAATATAGAAGCGTTTTTCCCCTGTCAACGTTAGATCAGGCAAATGAGAAGAAATCTTGAAAATTAATTTAACTAACGAGGTTGTCGCGGGCCAACAAAGAATCCAGATCCACCGTGACGAATTCTTCCAGGGGGAGATAGAGGGGGTGGGTTAAACGGCCGGCGACAATGGTTTTGAGATAGTGGTGGCAGACCTGGCAGAGGTCGGCCCGGCGGGCCGGGTCGTCTTCAACAAAGACATAGGAGAATTGAGCTTCAGCCTCGGTCCCGCAAAAAACGCAGGCCCGACGGGTAAAAGGCCACTGGACGGCGCAGAGGCTGCAGTACAGGCGCCGTTGCCCGGAATCAGGGGCCAGAGAGGCCAGGGCCGGTTCCTGGCCACAGCCAGGACAAACGGACCGTTGCCAGACACCCTGGGAAAACAGGGGGTTATAAAGGGCCGCGGCCTGCTGGTAGAAGGGGGAGAGGGCTTTTTGTCCCACAAAAAAAAGTAGTTTCACCGGAGCCTCCCGGCCCTGGCAGATTTCCGCCAGTCCGTTGGTTTCTCCCAGCCAGGCTCGGGGCGCCAGGCTTAACAGGGAGTGAAGGAGGTCCGGGGAGAGCGCGGGCAGCAGTTCAAACTCCCGGCAGATTTCCAGTAACCGGGCCAAGGTATCCCGGAAGATGGGGACTGATACGGGTACTGTGGCCAGGATAATCTCGCCGGCGGCCAGTCTGGCGACGGTCTCTTGGTGGTCAACCTCTGGTGAGGGCGGCAGAGCAGCCCTGACATCGGCTAATTGCCGCAGCACCTCCCCGGCCAGTTGGATCAACCTGGCCTGGCGGGGGAGGGCGGCGGCGTAAGCTGTTAGAGCGGTTTCAAGCTGCGGGTCGGGACGGCTCGACATGAGACACCAGCTCCTCGTGATACACCGGCAGGTTTTGAGTCAGGAAATCGAAAATCAGCACGCCTCCGGCCACCATCCCCACGGTAATGATAATCTCAAAGATGGAGGGGAAATAGGAAATCTGCCGGTAGCCGCCATAGGAGGTCAGGCTGACATTGAAGCGGTTCAAGAGCACCCCAAAGGCAGCGAGACCGGCAACCCACAACAAGCCCTGGCGACTCTCCCGGACTTCCCGGAAGGTGATGAGCAGGGCCGGCAAGGCCACGGTGCCGAACAGTTCCACGTAAAACCAGAAGTGCACCCAGTCCAACTGCCAGACAGTCACCCGCCGGGCATAGAGATCGGTCACCTTCATGGCAAAATAGACCAATAAGGCCATCCCGAGCCCTTTGCTGAGGCTGGAAAGCAGGTCTAATTCGAGTTTGCGCCCGTAAGCCCAGGAGCTGATGATGCTTTCCAGGGTCACGACGCTGAGACCGCCGATCACGGCACTGGTAAAGAACAGGGGACCGATGGCGTTGGTAGCCCATAGTTCCGACATCTTTTCCGGCATCAAGAGATAGAGGGCCCCCAGAGACGATTGATGCAGAGTGGACAGCATAATGCCGGCGACGATGAACACCACGTAGATATTGCGGAGGAATTGGACCCATTCATCTTTTTTGAAGCGTTCCAGGGCCATAATCAGGACGTCGATGCTGAGCACGGTGGTATAGAGCATGACGCACCAGGCCACCTCAAAGAGCACGGAATGGGGATTCCACATGACCATGGGATGCCAGATGCGCCAGGGCAGGCCCAGATCCAGAAACAAGCCGACGATAAACAGCAAGTAGCCGATAAAGGCCGAAATCTTGGCGGGCCGCAGGAGCGGCTCAAATTTTTTCAGATTGAACACATAGATGACGGCGGCCATGGTGAAGCCGCCGCCTGCCAGGGCCACGCCCGTGAGCACGTCAAAGCTGATCCACAAACCCCAGGGATAGGCGTCGTTGAGGTTAGTGGTCACGCCCAGACCCAGAAACAGTCGCACCAGGGCCGAAATGACGGCCAGAGTGGCCAGGACCAGGAGAACCATCCGGCCGATGCTGACTTTTTCTCTGGGCATGCCGGGATACCATTTTTCTACTTTCTCAGCCATGACTTATACCTCCTTGGTTTCCGGTTTTTCCTGAGATTGTTGGGCCGCGACCTCAGCCCGGCGCTTGTTGAGGGTATAGAGTCCCAGGGTCAAGCCTCCCATGGCCAGGGCCACAAAGGGCACCTTGGCCATCCATTCCCGGCCGTAAATACCCTGGGGGGTCTGGCTCAGATCGGTGCGGAAGCCCCGGTGGTCCAATTCTAAAGCCTCGAAGGAAAGGGCGGTAAGGTAGAGCTTGGCGGTCCCGCCGGCGATCTTTTCACCATAGAGATCCCGGTGGTAACGGTCGGGATTGATCCGGATGCGGTTCCAGCCCTCGGCCACCAAATCTTGCCGGTCTCCGAAAAGCAGGGCCCCGGTGGGGCAGGTGGTGACGCAGGCGGGTTGCAAGCCGACCGCCTGGCGGTCGGCGCAGAAGGTGCACTTGCGGATGTAGGGGACCGCAGCCTCCCATTGGAATTTCGGGACCTGGAAGGGGCAGGCCATCATACAGTAACGGCAACCGATGCATCTACTGTCATCGTAGACTACCGGCCCCGAATCCAGTTTAATTAACGCCCCCACCGGACAGGCGCTGGCACAGGCGGGATCATTACAGTGCATGCACTGGCGTTTGATAAAATACCAGGCCACGCCGCCTTGGGGGTTATCGGTTTCTCGAAAGATGATCCGGGTAAAATCCTTGCTGCTGAGAAAGCGTGGATTGGAGCCGCTGTCGCTGAAGGTTGACGGGGCCGCAGGCAGATTATTCCAGCTTTTACAAGCGTTCTGGCAGGCCCGGCAGCCGATGCAGCGGGTGGTGTCAATGAGCATGGCTTTACTCATGGTTTCGTCCCCCCTTTTTAGGCCTTTTCCAAATTCACCAGGAATACTTTGTATTCCGGGATCATGGTGTTGGCGTCGCCCACGGATGGGGCCAGTTGATTGACGGCATAGTTCTGGGTCTTATCGGGACCGCCGGTTATCAACCCGGCAAAACCGAAGTGCCAGGGCAAAGCCACCATTTCCACGGTGTTTTCCATACCCGGGATACCACAGCAGAAAGCGCTTACCCGTTTGGTAACCTGGGCCCGGGCCAGCACGGAGCCCCGGACGCTGGAAACCTTGACCCAGTCTCCGGCTTTAATATTTTTGGCTTGGGCCAGGGCGGGGCTGATCTCTACGAACATCTCCGGGACCATCTGGGCCTGCCAGGGCAGGTTCCGGGTCAGAGCCCCGGCCTGCCAGTGTTCCGTGACCCGGAAGGTGGTGGCAATGTAGGGATATTTCGGATCACAGATCTCGGCGTATTTGTCCAGTTCCGACTTCCAGATTCGGACCACCGGATTGGATTGCTGCCCGGGATAGACCGGATTGATGAAGGGGCATTCCAACGCTTCGTAGTGCACCGGATAGGGTCCTTCCTTGCAGATACCCTTGGGAACGAAAAGCCTGGCCCTGCCCTCCGGCAGCATGAGAAAAGGAGCTTTCAGGGATTCGGCCGGGGGAACTTCGGTTTTGGTGGCCGGATCGATCCATTTAAAATCGGGGACATCGTTGCGGACCCATTTATTCGCCGAGTTGTCCCAACGCACCAGGGCTTTTTGGGGATTCCAGGGCTGGCCCTGGGCATCCACGGAACAGCGGTTATAGATAATGCGCCGGTTCACCGGCCAGGCAAAGGACCAGCCGGGGTAGAGACCCAAACCGCTGGGGTCTTTTTTGTCCCGGGCTGCGGCTTTATTATCTTTTTTGTCCGGGCCGGGGTAGTAGCCGGAGTAAATCCAGCAACCGCCAGCGGTGGAGCCGTCATCTTTAAGACCCAGGAAGTTGGCCAACTGCTTCTTGTCCGTCACCGTATAGCCATTAATTTCCTTGGCCACCAGGTGAACATCAGGATCATCGCCGTAGTTCCAGTTAAGCTGGACGATGGGCTCGGGGCTCGCCGCTTTGGGGTCTTCCTGATACAGCTTTTTTAGCTCCAGGGCCAGGCGGTTGGCGTACCACAGATCACTCCTGGCGTCGCCGTGGGGTTTTACCGCCTGGTAGCGCCACTGGATCCAGCGACCGCTGTTGCTGGCGCTGCCCTCCTTTTCCAGGGAATCCGCCGCGGGGAAGAGAAAGACCTCGGTTTTGATGTCCTTGGTGTTGGCGCCCGGGCGCTTCCAGAAGACCGAGGTGTCAGTCTCCCAAAGATCAAAGGCGGCCAGCCAATCCAGTTTGGCCAGGGCGGCATAGGTCTGATTCAGATTAGAAGAACTGACCGCGGGATTCATGCCCCAGACCACCATGCCCTTGATGCCGCCTTTATACATCGACTGAAACAGGGGTATCCAGGAATAGCCCCCGCCTTCGTAGCCCTTGCCGATCTTGGGCAGGTAATCATAAGCGAAGTTGTTCTCCGGCTTGGCGGCGTCCCCCCAAAAAGCTTTTAGCAGACTGACGAAGAATTTCGGTTTATTGGTCCAGAAACTCGCCTTGGGGGTTTCCTTGTCCAGATAATCCTTCAGGGTGGGATGCGTGGCGGCACTGGGAATGGCCATGTAGCCCGGCACCGTGTTAAAAAGGAGGGCCATATCCGTGGAGCCCTGGACATTGTTTTCACCCCGGAGGGCGTTGATGCCGCCGCCGGGAAGGCCCATGTTGCCCAACAGGAGCTGGAGCACGGAATAGCTTCGAATCACCTGGACGCCGGTGGAATGCTGGGTGGCACCCATGGCATACATGATGGTCCCGGCCTTGTCGGGCTGGCCGGTGGCGCAAAAGGTCTTGGCCATCTCGAGAATTTTTTCTTTGGGAACGCCGGTGACCGACTCGGCCATTTCCGGGGTATAGCGGGAGAATTCCGCTTTCAGCAACTGCAAGACGCACCGGGGGTTTTGCAGGGTGGGATCGGTCTGGGGATTCCCCTGGGCGTCCGTCTCGTAATCCCAGGAGGCATAGTCGTAGGCCTTCTTTTCTTTGTCAAACCCGGAAAAGAGGCCATCCTGGAAGGCAAATCCCGGTTTGATGATAAAACTGGCATTGGTGTAATTGACCACATAATCTTTGTGGAACAGGTTGTTATCAATAGTATAATTGCTCAGGCAGTTGAATAAGGCGATGTCGCTGCCGGGTCGAAGACGGATGTAGAGATCGGCTTGGGAGGCGGAACGAGTGAATCGGGGATCGGCGACGATGAGCTTGGCCCCTTTGTCCTTGGCGGCGGTGACGTATTTAAAACTGATGGGATGATTTTCCGCCGGGTTGGCTCCGACGATGAGGATGCAGTCGCTGTTGGCTAGATCGTTCCAATGGTTGGTCATGGCACCCCGGCCGAAGGTAGGCCCCAACGAGGCCACAGTGGAGGAGTGTCAGAGGCGGGCCTGGTGTTCTAAATAAACCACTCCCAATCCCCGCATGAGTTTGCTGATCAGGTAGCATTCCTCATTATTAAGAGCAGCGCCGCCGATGGAGGCCAAGGCCTCGGTGCGGTTGACGGTGACGCCTTCCGGCGACTTGGCGGTAAAGCTGGCATCCCGGGTGGCCTTAATCCGCTGGGCCAAGGTTTGTATGGCCCAATCCAGGGGCTTCTCTTCCCAATGATCGCTGCCCGGGGCCCGGTAGCGGACTTTTTGCAGCCTCCGGTCGTTATTAATGATTTGAAAAACGGCCTGCCCCTTGCTGCACAAGGACCCTTGATTAATGGGGTGGTCCGGATCACCCTCCACATTAATCAATTGATTATTGATACTGTGGGCGATAAGACCGCAACCGACACCACAATACGGACAGATGGAGGTGGTTTCGGTGGCCTGTTTGATCTTGGCGGTGGGGACGGTGTAGGCCCAACTGGGCGACTGCCAGACGGCCTCAGCCAGTCCCAGGGAGGCCATCCCACCGCCCAACCCTTTGAGGAAGTTTCGGCGCGTAATTGTCATACGTCACTCTCCCGGTTGGATGAATGAAGGGGGAAAAGGTAGATGGATTATTTGACGAAGGGGAATTTTTACCTCCTTATACTTGATGACCTTAGGCAAACGCTATCGACGAAAAAATTTTAGTGATACCTTAGGGTTCTGTAGTTACCTTAAAAGATGGCATAGAGCTTGTAAATATGTTTCCTGTGACATAGTTAAATTATTAATAATATTATCTAAGTGAAAATTATCATTATCTTTCGCCTTCTGATCCCTTGCTTTTTTTTCTCCACTAGTCGTTGCCAAAACCTTTTAATGGTCAAACGTGATAATGCCATGATTTCTTGATTTCCCATGAACTTTCAGGCAATTTGTCTTAGTATTGAGACCGAGGACCGATAACTAATTTCCGGTCCAGACTGGGAAGCCTCTACGAACAGTGAGCATTCAATCAAGGTGAGGTGAATGATCCGGGAAAGAAGAGATCAGAGTGAGCAGCATCTAGTTTTTGTCTACGGCACTTTACTCCGAGGCTTGAGCAACCATACCCTGTTGACCCAGGCCCGGTTTTTGGGGGAAGCCAGGACAAAAAGACCGTACGCCCTTTATGTGGATTTTTTTCCCAAGGTTATACAAGATGAACCGGTGTCGCCCATCGTGGGAGAACTCTACCTGGTGGACGGACAGACCCTGGCTCTATTGGACGATCTGGAGGATCATCCCTGCGAGTATCGCCGGGAGCAGGTGGCGGTAATCATGGATGACGGCGAGGAGGCGCCAGCCTGGGTCTATTTTCACCCGCGACCTGGCGGCTATCTGGTGGCCGGCGGGGATTTGCTGGCCTGGCTGCAGGAGCAGCCGAATTTTAGCGGCTAACCGGGCCGGATCATCTCTGTCCCGGCCCAGTCTCGATTTATTTTTTCTTTTTTTCAGGTGGTGGCGAGGTTTTAACTAAACACTCGGACTCCCCGCAATTCTGGCACTTTTTGGGTTTACAGCGGGTATCCACGGTGGCGCCGCATTTTTCGCAGGTGAAGATGGCCATGTGATTTCTCCTCATTTTATTTTTTAATCATTCACTTAGCATAAGGGCCAGGCTGTCGGCAACTAGAAAACCCTCTCGCGTGGGTCGGGCTCGGCCCTGCCTTATTTTGAGCAGGCCGGCCTGGCAGAAGCCTTCCAGGACCTGGTTTGCCTGGGGAAAATGGTTCAGGTCGGCCAGGGCAACCCCTTGCCGGGTCCGCAGTCCCAGGCAGAGGGCCTCCAGGCGCCGCTGCGTTGCAGTTAAAAGCTCTTCCCCAGCCTTAGGCGCCCTCCCCTCTCCCAACAAGCGGCAATACTCCTCCACCGAAGATACATTCCAGCGACGGATGCTGCCATCGAAGGAGTGGGCCGCCGGTCCCAGACCGAGATAGGGAACATGTCGCCAGTACTTGGAGTTGTGGCGGGAAATATGACGATCTCCCCGGGCGTAGTTGGAAATTTCGTACTGGAGATAACCCCGCTCCTCTAAATATGCCGCGGTGAGCAGAAAGAAAGCCCGCTGTTGTTCCTCGCTTACCGGCTCAATCTGCCCCTGAGCCCGTTTTTTCCCCAAAGGCGTATTTGCCTCAATGGTTAGTTGATAGCAGGACAGATGTTCGGGCTGCCAGGCCAGCGCCCCTTTTAGGGTGGCCAGCCAGCCGGCTTCGGTCTGCCCGGGTTGGGCATACATGAGGTCAACCCCGAGATTGTCAAACCCCGCCTCCCGAGCCCATTTCAGGGCCTCTAGGGCCTGAGCCGCAGTATGACGCCGCCCCAGGAAAAGTAGTTCCGCTTCGTTTAATGACTGCACTCCCAGACTCAGGCGGTTGACACCCAATTCTTTCCAAAGTCGAAGTTTTTCCGGGGTAACATCGTCGGGGTTGGCCTCCAGGGTGATTTCGGCATCGTCAGTGAGACGAAAGACCTGGAGCAGGGAAAAAAGGATTTGTATATGAGCTGTGGTCAACAGGCTGGGGGTGCCACCGCCCAGGTAGAGGGTGTCATACAGGGCATGCCTATTGAGGTAAAGAGTAATCTCTTGCTTCAGGGCCTGGAGCCAGGCATGGACCAGGGACTGGTCGGCCAGGGAATAAAAGTCACAATAATGGCATTTGCTCTGACAGAAGGGAACATGGAGGTAAAGCCCGGGCACACCGGAATCCGTCTGACGAGATCCGGGTAATTGTGGTTTATTGACCAAGGGTAACGTTTCTGCAGTCACTGCTTTAGTCGATGCCTAAGTAGTTCCATATGATCTAAACACGCAAATTGTGTCTGTGAAACTGCCTAATAATATTATCAGTAGTAATCTTTTTATAGTAATGATGTCCAATTAACTTTACAACATGTTTATAATAATGAACATACCCTCCAGAGTTATTTAGCCTTATCTTATTGATTTTTTTAATAAATTAAAATGGTATAATAAGTGCAATGTAATTATTTAACTTATTTTCAGAAAATTAAAATAAAGGAGATGTTCAGAAAATGAAACACAAATGGAAAATCTGCTTACTTGGTTTCCTCATGATCTTGACGCTGGGGATGGTTTCAGGGATACCCCAGGCTGCGGCCCTCGAATCGATTGTGGCTATCACCGCTGGCCCCAATAATTTTGCCCCTATCCCACCCGCGGTTAATCCTACCCCTCAACAAATTTTGGATTTTGAGCTCGCCAAAAATTATTACTCCGTCGCTTATACGTCGGGAGCCTCCTTCATTCAGTCGGTAACCTTTGATCTCTCTGCCGATACGGATGCGTTTTTTGATTTCGACGGCGACATCGGGAGCCTTAATTATCAAACCACCCCGGTCCTGGGCACACTAACTGGTTTGATCCCTGGCGACATATCCTCTGCTGGCAGCAATTTTGTCAGCGGCAACCCCTTGCATCCCGCGACGCTGACCTTTAATTTTGCCCCCGGCTCCTTCGGCCCGGGTGATGCTTTTAGCTGGGGGGCGGATACCGAATTTTTTGTCAGGGATGTGCCCACTCCCGGCGGCGTTTTCGGCCAGGGAGGGGCCATTTTTTCAGCGGTGCTGGAATCAGGGCAATCGAGCTCGTTGCCATTTTTCACACTAAATGAATTTGTTTCTGTGGCCGCAATATCTATTTGTCCTTGTCCGGTGCCCCTGCCGCCGGCTCTGCTCCTCTTCGGCTCGGGTCTGTTGGGGGTGTGGGGCTTACATAGAAGGCAAAAAAGTAGCTGAACTTATCTAATATTATTAAGCAACAGAGCTGGGGCCTGAGGCTCCAGTTCTGTTGGGCACTAATTCGGCATGACAGCAAAAAAGTCATTCTTGCCTTTAATTAGGATGGGTGATTTAGTTACCCTCGGAGCACGATAGCAACCTTACCCTTAATATAATTGAAATAACATAAAAAGGGGGAGTACCATGTTGAAAAAACAGCTTGTATCCATCTTAAGCACTGTGCTAATTTTAGCAGGAGCTGTTAGTATTGCAAATGCAACCACCTTTCGGTTCGATACTGACCCGTTCGCAGGTTCCGACGCCCTGACCACACCGGGGCGACAGGTTGTGGGTGGCGAAACCTCTATAAATTTCAACATTGCATCAGATATCTTCTCGTTGGAATCGACGGTATTTAACGCCGTGAATCAGGTCCTTTTCGCGAACAATGTGGTGGGCAGTCTTCCGACCAGCGGCGTGAACATCGTTGTGTTGCAGACTTTTGACAACGATAACGATCCGACAACTCCATTTGGTGCCGGGAACGCCGCCAACCTAATTGCAGCTCGGATCACTTCTCCGGGAGCAGGATTTTTCATTTACTTTAACAGTGGCCTTGACCTGCCCCGCCTAGTATATTCTACGGATCTGGACGACAATACTGCCGACTTGAAAATCCTATTTCGGATGACCAATCTTAGTGGTCAGAGCGGCCGTGATGCAATCCCCACGTTCACTGAATCGAACTTCGAAATCACAACAGTCCCCGTCCCCTCCACCATGCTTCTTCTCGGTTCTGGATTGCTCGGTCTGTGGGGAGCGAGAAAGAAATTTAAAAAGTAAATCAAGGCATTATCTGATGGGGAAAAGGCAGGGGTAATTCGTCTCTGCCTTTTTTGTTTGTTTCCTCAGCAATCATTAACACCCTGGTCATCCCACTAGCGCAGCTAAGTAACTGTTTCTTCAGCAGGTCTGGTAACAGGCAGTTAATCGTCCGTTTCGCTCCGGAGCACCGCCACAAAGGCACTTTGGGGGATCATGACATTGCCCACCATCTTCATGCGTTTTTTGCCTTTTTTCTGTTTTTCCAAGAGTTTCCGCTTCCGGGAGATGTCGCCGCCGTAGCACTTGGCGGTAACGTCCTTGCGGAAGGCGGAGATCGTGGCACGGGAGATGATCTTGCCGCCGATGGCCCCCTGGATGGCGATCTTGAACTGCTGTTTGGGTATCTCTTCTTTGAGCCGGTCGCAGATACGTACGCCCCAATCCCGGGCATTGTCGGCAAAGACGATGGTGGACAGGGCGTCCACCTTCTCGCCGTTCACCAGGATGTCCAGCTTCACCAGCTCGCTCTCCCGGTAGTCGATGAGTTCATAGTCGAAAGAGCCGTAGCCCTGGGTGACAGTCTTGAGCTTGTCATAGAAATCAAAGACAACTTCGGCCAGTGGCATCTCAATACGTATTTCGATTCTTCCCGGCGACGGGTAGCTGAAGGAGGAGTTAACGCCCCGGCGCTCCAGGCACAGCTTCATGACCGCGCCCATATAGCGCTCCGGGATGATGATGGCAGCCCGGATGTAAGGTTCAAAAGCCTTTTTAATGCGGACCGGATCGGGGTAGAATTGAGGATTGTCGATGGCCACCTCACTACCGTCGGTAAGGATAAACTCGTAACGGACGCTGGGGGTGGTCATGATCAGGGACTGGTCGTATTCCCGCTCCAGGCGTTCCTGGACGATGTCCAGGTGCAGCAGTCCCAGAAAACCGCAGCGGAAACCCTGGCCCAGGGCCGCCGAAGAGTCTTTGGTATAGACCAGGGCGGCGTCGTTGAGTTTGTATTTTTCCAGGGCCTCGGCCAGGGATTGGTATTCGTCCGAAGCCACCGGATAGAGGGAGGAAAAGACCACGGGTTTCACTTCTTTGAATCCCGGCAGCGGCGGCGCCGGGTTGGCGTCCAGGGTGATGGTGTCGCCTACCCGGGTATCGGCCACGGTCTTAATGCCGGCGATGAGGTAGCCCACCATGCCCGCAGCCAGTTCTTTGACTGGCTGCCGCTGCAAACCGAAAAGTCCCACTTCCTCCACTTTGTGGACGGCGTTATTAAACAGGAAGCGGACCAGGTCCCCGGCCTTGAGGACGCCGTCAAAGACTCGAAAGGAGACGATGACGCCCCGGTAAGGGTCGTAGAAGGCATCGAAGATGAGGGCGGAGAGGGGCTTGTCCCGGCTGCCGATGGGGGGTGGAATGTGGGCGGCCACGGCCTCCAGGACGTCCTCGATGCCGATCCCCTCCTTAGCCGAACACAGGATGGCCAGATCCGGGTCCAGCCCGAGCTCTTGGTCGATTTGATCCTTGACCATCTCCACGTCCGCGGAGGGCAGGTCGATCTTGTTGATCACCGGGATAATGGCCAGGTCGTGCTCCATGGCCAGGTAAAGGTTGGCCAGAGTTTGGGCCTGCACCCCCTGGGAGGCGTCCACCACCAGGAGAACCCCCTCACAGGAGGCCAGGGCCCGGCTGACCTCGTAGGAAAAATCCACATGGCCAGGGGTGTCAATGAGGTTAAGGTCGTATTGTAAGCCATCTTTGGCTTTATAGGGCAGGGTAATGGTGTTGCTTTTGATGGTAATACCCCGTTCCCGTTCGATGTCCATGGTGTCCAGGAGCTGGTCCCGGAACTCCCGTTCGCCCACCATGCCGGTGTGCTGGATCAGGCGGTCCGCCAGGGTGGACTTGCCGTGGTCAATATGAGCGATGATGCTGAAGTTGCGGATGTTGGGCATGTTAAGCAGCTATTAACTTTCTCTTATTTTGGAGGTAGATGTTTTTTACCAGGTCAACTTTATAATATTATATTCCATAATAACGAACTTGCCCATTGGTTTATCTCGTTAAGTGGCAAAGCAAAAAGGGCAAAGCCCATAAGCCCTGCCCTCCGATCTGAAAATATCGGCGAAGTCTCTTTCAGGAAGGTAATTGCTGCCCGGCAGTTAACCGCCGTGAAGCCAGAGACAACATCACCCAGGCCCAGCCGCTGATGATCAGGTCGATGCCGATGAACAGACCGATGATCCTCAGTCCGAATTGTTGCCATTGCTGCCAGATTATTATCCCGAGGATCAGGGTAACGATACCGTTAAACAGCATCCAGCCCCAGCGGGGAAAGTGCATGGTCACGGCAATAATGATACGGAAAATCCCGTCCAGAATGAAAAAAATCGCCATGACCAGGGTGAGGGTTACGGCGCTGGCCGCCGGGTTGGCCAAGACCATGAAGCCGACAACGACGTAGAGGACGCCCACCAACAGATTCAGGAAAAGTCCGCCCCATTCTTTTTTCCAGAAGGCATGGACGGCCTCGACGACGCCGGCAAAGATCATCAGCCACCCCAAAAAAATCATGGAAAATAGGGTAACCATCATGTAGCTGCCCAGGGCCAGGGTGCCAATAACGATCATCAGAATCCCCTTGGCCAAGAACCAGCCCCAATGCTGCCCGACCGCCTTCATATCCACCGCTTCCAGGGTATAACCGTTCATGATAACAACCTCCTTTTCGTTTTACGGTATAATGGAAAAAAATTTATGTCTATTGGTTAAAAATACTTTTGGAACTGATTGGGGCATCAACGGGTATGGCTGGCTGCCGCATGAATATGTCTTAAAGGGATTGGCCGTTGATTTTTGGGTATTATTGAAGAATGAATGGGTTGATATCGACCCGTTTATCTAATGTAGCTGAATCGTTGGCTCCTTAATGCCCCAGATAGGCCGTCTGGACCACCGGGTTACCCAGTAATTCCCGGCTGTGGCCGGCCAGGATAATTTCGCCGGTCTCCAGGACATAGCCCCGGTGGGCGATTTTCAGAGCCATATTGGCATTCTGTTCCACCAGCAGTACGGTGGTGCCCTGGCGGTTGATGTCCTTGACGATTCTAAAGATTTCCTTCACCAGAAAGGGGGCCAGGCCCATGGAGGGCTCGTCCAGGAGCAGCAGCCGCCCCCGGCGCATTAAGGCCCGGCCCACAGCCAGCATCTGCTGTTCGCCGCCGGAGAGGGTGCTGCCCCATTGGGAGCGGCGTTCGGCCAGGCGGGGGAAAAGGCTAAAGACCCGGTCCAGATCATGGCCAAGCTGGTCGTCCTTACGGCCATAGGCGGCCAGCCGCAGGTTTTCCAGGACCGTTAGGGTCCCGAAGATGCCTCGGCCTTCGGGCACGTGGGCAATACCTTGCTGGGCTATGTGATGGGCCGACCACTGCCGCAGGTCCTGGCCATCGAAATGGATGGCGCCCCTGGCCACGGGTTGCAGGCCGGAGATGGCCCGCAAGATGCTGGACTTGCCGGCCCCGTTGGCCCCGATGAGAGTAACAATCTCCCCCTGGGCCACATTCAGGGTCACCCCCCGCACTGCCTGGATGTGGTCGTAGGAAACCCAAAGGTCTTTGATTTCCAGCAGCATGATGAGGAACTATTCTCCTGAATGATAGCGGAATAGAGAACAGCGCCTAGCAAAAAACGCCATTCTCATTAAGGTTTCTAAAAACAGCGCCATGGCGTATAGAAAAGTGGCCGGCCAAGTCTCACGATACCTACTCTTCCTCATCCTTTCCCAGATATGCCTCCATGACCTGGGGATGCTGCTGGGCCTCCTGGGGCGGCCCGGCGAAGATGATAGCCCCGAAATCCAGGACCTGCACCCGTTGGCAGAGGTCCAGAACTACCCCCATGTGGTGTTCGATGAGGAGGATGGTGAGCTTGAATTCCTGCCGAAGTTCCTTGAGCAGCTCCACCAGGGCCACAGTTTCCGCCTGATTCATCCCTGCCGCGGGTTCGTCTAAAAGAAGCAATTTGGGACGGCTGATCAAAGCCCGGGCAATCTCCAAGCGGCGCTGTTCGCCGTAGGGGAGATTCCGGGCCGGGGTCTGGGCGTAGCCTCCCAGACCGAAACGCTCCAGCATTTCCATGGCCTGGACGGTGAATTGCCGCTCCTGGCGGCTAAAAAAGGGCGTCCGGCAGATGATCTGGAAAAAAGAATAGTCATATTGAGCAAAAGCGCCCAACCGGATGTTATCCAAGGCGCTCAAGTCCTTGAATAAGCGGATATTCTGGAAGGTGCGCCCCATGCCCGCGGCCATGATCCGGTAGCTGGGCCAACCCGAGATATCCTGCCCGGCAAAGACAATCCTCCCCGAGGTCGGGCGGTATACCCCCGAGACGACATTAAAGACAGTGGTCTTACCAGCCCCGTTGGGACCGATGAGTCCCACCAGACTACCCTCCTCCAGACTCAGAGAGAAATCGGTGAGCGCCTGTAATCCACCGAATTCGTGAAAAATATTAATTATTTCTAATAATGCCACAATAATTTAGATGGGGTGGGCTTGGGCCCACAATTTTTGTTCATAGCTTATCAGCCGCCGGTCTGATCCAGCGCGATTCTTGCAGACCCATGACCCCCGTAGGTCGAAAGATCATGAGCAATACCAACAGCAAGGGTCCCACTACCCAACGCCACAACTCCAAGGGACGGAGCAACTCCATGAGAATGGTGTAGAGGGTGGCTCCCAGGATTGATCCGGTGAGAGAACCGATCCCACCCAAATACACCATCACCAGCATGTCCGTGGATTTCAAGATGGAAAAGCTTCGAGGGTTGATAAACTGCAGCAGATGGGCATACAACCCTCCGGCCACCCCGGCAAAAAAAGCCGACAGACAAAAGGCGTAGATCTTCAGGCGGGGAGTATTGACGCTCACCAGGTTGGCCGCCAATTCATCCTCCCGGATGGCCACCACGCCCCGACCGAGGTTGGAATAGATGAAATTCCGTAATACCAGGAGGGTGACCAGGACCCAGAAGACCACCCAGACCAGGTTGGTGAGCTTGGCCATGCCCATATAGCCCCGGGGACCGCCAACAGCATCGATATTTTCCAGCACACTTTTGACGATCATGTTAAAGGCCAGGGTAACGATGGCCAGGTAGTCCCCCCGGGTGCGAAAAGAGGGAAAGGCGACGATCAGTGCCGCCAGGGCTGCGGCCAGCCCACCGCACACCAGCACGACGGGAAAAATAAAAGGGCCCCAAGCCCGAGGGAACACCGCGACCGTCAACAAAGAGGCAACATATGCCCCCACGGCCATGAACCCGGCGTGGCCCACTGAAAACTCCCCCATATAGCCGTTTACGAGATTCAAACTCAGGGTGAGAATAATATTAATCCCCACATACATTAACACCTGTTGGATGTAGAGATTGAGCAGACCTGAGGCCGACAGCACCCAGGCCAGAAGAAGGAGCGCAAGAGCGATTAGCAAATAACGGATAGTTGTGGGCATTTTTTTCTTTCGCGGCTTTTCAAACTTTTTCAAACGTTGGCCGTCCCAAAATTCCGGTAGGCTTAAATATCAATAATACCAACAACATTGAAAAAGCCACGCAATCCCGGTAGGTGGACGAGGCCAGCAAAACAGGAGTGAAAATTTCCACTGCGCCCAGTAAATAACCCCCCAGGACTGCCCCCCGGATATTGCCGATACCCCCCACCACTGCAGCAATAAAGGCCCACCAGCCGATGCGAATTCCCATATAGGGATCCAGCACTGGATAGGCCAGACCATAGAGTAGACCGCCAGCCCCAGCGATGGCCGAACCGATGGCAAAGGTCATGGAAATAACCCGGTTAACCGGCACCCCCATGAGAGGCACAATGTGGCGGTGGTAGGAGATGGCTCGCATGGCCATCCCCGTCAGGGTGTGCCGCACCAGCCAATCCAGCAGAACCATGAGGATAATGGCGACAATAATAATCAAGATTTGGATGTTGGTGAAGGAAATACCTGCCCAGGAGAGTTGTAGCACTGGTATGATGGCCGGCACCTGCCGGGGTTCGGGGCCGATGGTGGCCAGGGTAAAATTTTCTAGAAAAAGCCCCACCCCCAGGGCGGTGATGACCGCCGACACCCTGGGGGCCTGCCGTAAGGGACGGTAGGCCAGGCGTTCAATGGTTACCCCCAAAGCCGCGGTGAGGGTCATGGTAAATAACAGCGCCCCCAGGAAAACCAAGGTCGCCGGGAGATGCAGGTTTGACCCCAGCAAAAAGAGGGTTGCCCACATGGCCAGATAGGATCCCACCATAAAAATATCGCCATGGGCGAAATTGATCATGGTGAGAACGCCATAGACCATGGTATAGCCCAGGGCGATGAGGGCATAGACGCTTCCCAGTTGCAGGGCATTGAGGAGATATTGTAGAGCTAAGGCCATCATGCATCTTTTGGGGATAGTGACCGGTTAAGGCTTTCCCGGTCACCACTCCTAGAGTTCTGCTGTTTAGGGTTGCACGCTGGCAAAGTATTTGAATTGACCGTCTTTGACCTGTAAGATGACGGCGCTCTTGATAGGGTCGCCTTTACCTTTAAATGTCATTTTGCCAGTAACGCCATCGTATTCCGCCACCTGCACTAAGGCATCCCGTACTTTGGTCCGATCCAGGGACCCCGCCTGGGAAACGGCATTACAGAGAAGCATCCCGGCGTCGTACGTCAAAGCCGCGACATCATCAGGTTTCTTGCCGTATTTGGCCTCAAATTCTTTGATAAATTTCTGGGCCTTGGGGGTGGCGATATCCTGGGCGTAATGGGTGCTGAAAAAGGCGCCTTCCAGGTCCTTGCCGCCTAAGGTGAGCAACTCCTGGCTGCCCCAGGAATCGGAGCCGATGATGGCGCAAGTAAGTCCCTGATTCCGAGCTTGTTTTACCTGAAGCGGCACTTCATTGTAATAGTTGGGGAGAAAAAGCACTTGGGGAGAGGCCGCCTTGATGGTGGTTAACTGAGAAGAAAAATCTTTGTCCCCGGTAGTATACGAAGCAAAGGCCACCACCCTGCCCCCATCGGCCTCAAAAAATTGTTTGAAAAATTCGGCAATGCCTTTGTTATATTCGCTGGCCACGTCATACAACACCGCCGCGGTGGTTGCCTTGAGATCCTGGCGGGCGAACTTGGCCATCACCTGGCCCTGAAAATCATCAATAAAACAGGCCCTGAAAATAAACTTCTTTTCTTCCGTGGTCTTGGGATTGGTGGACCAGGGACTGATCATGATGACCCCGTTATCCTCGCAGATGCGGGCGGCAGGTATGGCATTACCAGAAGCATTGGGACCGATGATGGCCAAAACGTTATTCTGGCTGATCAGCTTTTGGGCCGCCGCGGCGGCCGATTCGGCCTTATCTTCGTTATCTTCGACATACAACTTCAAGGGGATTTTCTTGTCACCGACTTTAAGGCCTCCGTCTTGATTGACTTGGGCGGCCAACAATTCCATAGCTTTTTTGCAGGAATCACCCACTGTGGGCTTGCTACCGGTCAGTTCGGCATTGATCCCCAGACGCACCTCTTGCTCTGACTTGGCCCCACAGCCCGAGAAGGTGAGAGCCAGGGCCAGCCAGCCCAGGGCAACTAGCAGCGGCCATCCGAATTTTTTCATTACGCGCGTTCCTCCCTTGCCATGGTGCTTTTCCAATGGGCAGCTTATCCGATGCGCCAATGGTTAAAAGTATTTTCCATATTTTTCCCTCTCCTTTTGCAAGGAGACAGGACAAGAGACATCTAGAGGTAATTTTTTGGCTCCGAGCTAGACCTCCCCATATTAAATCTTCGCAGGTATGGTGTTGCCTTGGCAATCTACCAGAAAACTCTTTACATCGTCAATGTGAAAAATTCATGGTGGCATGTTCAGGTCGAAACACCGGGATAGGTTTGCCGGTAGATAGTATCTGGAATAGAAACTAAATGTTTTGAGGCTAATTATTTGCTATGAGCGTTAACCATCTTGAAAAAAAAGGGGGTCATGCTGATTGGAGCAAAATTCTCCCCGTCACCTTTTATCAATATGAATTGTAGTAAATACCCTATGCTATTATGTAGTATATTAAAAGCGATAAAACTGTCGACTAAAATTAATCTTAGGCCATCCACATTAAAAAAACCAACATCTCTAAGTTAAAATGATTGCTTGACATATCCAAGTTTTATATATATAAAACATTAGCAATTTGAGTTAGAATTACGGGCATTGGTAAATATTTTTATAATAAGGATGGTTAATTTTACAAATGACCGCTTCACAAGGAGAAAAAATTATGTCCACAGAATTATTAAAGATGACAACTCAAATAGTTACCTCCCATGCATCAATGAACGAGTTGACTTCACAACAATTAATTAATGAAATAAAAATAGTTTATAATACTCTGGCAGTATTGGCAGGGGAAAAGGGTGCATCTGCCGAGTTAGAAGTATTCACCGAAGCAACCAAAGAAACAGCCGGGCCTAAACCTGCGGTTCCTGTTGAAGAATCAATCCAGGATGACTATATAATTTGTTTGGAATGCGGCAAGAGATTCAGAACCCTGAAGGCGCATCTGCGGCGGGCCCATGCGATGACCCCGCCGGTTTACTGTGAACGTTTTGGTTTGGACCAGAAAAAATATTCCCTGGTGTCCCGCAACTATTCCGAGCAACGTCGGCAATTGGCTAAGGAAAAAGGGTTGGGCGAATTCCGCCGGGGCAAGAAAGCTTAGCTTTTTGGTGCAATTGGTCCGGGTCTCTAACAGATCTTGGTGACGTTTCGACGTCGTTGGTGAATCGCGTTCAATTTTATTTCTGCCAGTGATTTTCCTCTGCCATAATTCTGATCGGCTTAGGAACTTCCCCTGCCCGAGTTCTCCAAAAATTTCGTTTCAGACAAGACTTTAGTGCATGGAAATGGAAGGCCGGACTGAGAAAATGTTGCCGGGCGCATTTGCGCCTTGAAATTCTCGGTTTAGGAGTATAAAAGTTATATATGGAACGTTCTTCCCGGCGCCTGGAGAAAATCCTGCTGCCATATGACGGCAGTCCTTCGGCCCGTTTAGCCGTAAAGTTAGCTGCGGCCCTGGCGACCGCGAGCGGCGAGACAAGGCAAAGCCTGACGCTGCTGCACGTTACGGGGGGAGCTATCTGGCGCGTCATATCCAGAATGTCGATTTGCGGGTCAGGCGCCTGGATCAAACCAAGGAATGGCAAAGAATCCGCCAGCGTTACCTGGAAGAAGAAATCAAGCCCCTCCTGACTCAGGGACAAGAATTACTGCTGCAGCACGGTTTCCGGGCGCCCGTTGAGTTGAAAATAGCTGAAGGTAAAATCGGCGACCAGATCCTGGAAATTGCCCAAATTGGCAACTACTCAACCATAATCATGGGGAGACGGGGATTGTCGTCGGTCAAGGAATTGTTGTTGGGCAGCGCCACCCGTCACGTCTTAACCCGGGCCACCGGGTTGACCGTTTTCGTAGTCGGGCCGGAGCAAACAGACAAGCTTGACAGCCCCATATTCCCTCTGCTGCTGCCCGTAGATGGTTCGGAAGCCTCTTTGGAAGCGGTACGGCAGGCAGCAGCCCTGGCTCAAAACGGTAAAACGCATAATCCCCGGATAACTCTGCTGCACGTAATAGATCTGGCCCTCCTGGGTCTAACCCTGCCGGAAGAGGGAAACCTTCTCCTGGACGAAGGCCAGAAAGCCTTAGCCGCGGGGCGTCAGATCCTGGACCAGGCTGGATTGGCAGAATTCACTGAGGAGAAACTGGTGAGTGGCAATCCGGCCCAGGCCATCGCCCAGGAGGCAGAGGACAATAAGTACGCTCTCATTTATATGGGGAGTACCGGCCATTCGGCTCTGGCCAGATTTTTTATCGGCAGTATCACCAACAGCGTTCTCCATCTTGTCACCAAACCCGTGTTGGCAGTGGTTTACCCCTAAATAATACCGTTTCTGGTTTCCGGTTTTCGGTTAATAAGATACTGTATTATCTATAGTCGTTGCCAAAAGTATTGTCTGCTTCACCCCTCACCCTGACCCTCTCCCCTCGAGGGGAGAGGGGAAAATAAAGGATAGAACTTTTGGCAATCGGTATAATATTTCGAGATTACGTTGGTTTCAGACCAAACCGAACTTAGTATCAAGAAAGCCTCATTAGGCAGGAATTTAAAAGATATTATGAGATTGAGTATTAACTGGCTCAAAGATTTTGTTGACCTGGCGATATCTCCCGAGGCGCTGGCGGATAAACTGACCCTGGCGGGCCTGGAAATCGACGCCTTAGAAGTGCTGGCGCCCAAATTTGCCGGCGTGGTCGTAGGACGGGCTGAAAAAGTGGAGCCGCATCCCCAGGCCGACCGTCTCCAGGTGGTGGAAGTGTTCGATGGTCGACAGCATTACCGGGTGGTGTGCGGCGCCCCCAACGTGCAGCCCGGACGTTTATACCCCTTGGCCCGGGTGGGCACGCGGCTGACAGACGGGAAGCCCCTGAAGGCGGCCAAATTACGGGGCATTCTCTCCGAAGGCATGCTGTTGGCCGAAGATGAGTTAGGATTGTCAGAGGACCACGCCGGGTTGATGGAGCTGCCGCCCCAGTTTACGGTGGGAGCTGATCTGGCCGAAGCTCTGGGCCTGCATGATGTGGTGTTGGAGGTGGCCATCACGCCGAACCGGCCAGACTGCCTGAGCGTTCTGGGATTGGCTCGGGAAGTGGCGGCCTTGTTGGACGTGCCGCTGCACGTCCCGCCGGTGGAATTTGCCGAAGACGCGGAAACCACGGACCAGTGGGCCGCCGTGGACATCGAAGACCCGGAAAACTGTCCCCGCTACACCGCCCGGATGGTAGTCGACCTCCAGGTGCGGCCCTCCCCTTTCTGGCTGCGCCGGCGGCTCCAGGCCAGCGGCCTGCGGGCCATCAATAACCTGGTGGATGTCACCAACTTTGTGATGCTGGAATATGGCCAACCGCTGCATGCCTTTGATTTCGATTGCTTGAGACATGGACGGATCATAGTCCGCCGACCCCGGCCCGAGGAAAGCACCTTCACCACGTTGGATGGGCAGGACCGGCCCCTGGCCTGGGAAACCCTGTTAATCTGCGACGCGTTGCAACCGGTGGCCATCGCCGGAGTAATGGGCGGCCAGGCTTCGGAAGTTACCGGCGACACCCGTCAGGTGTTGATTGAGAGTGCTTACTTTAATCCTCCTTCAATCCGCCGGACCGCCAAACGGTTGGGCCTGTCCAGCGAATCGGCTTACCGGTTTGAGAGAGGGGTGGACCCCGACACGGGTACTGTTAGCTTTGAATCGGGCGGCCCAATTAATGGCCGAGCTGGGCTCCGGCCGGATTTTACGAGGCCTCATCGACGCCTGCCCCCGGCCCATTACCCGGCCCCAGATCCGGCTGCGCCTCAGTCGAACTAATGCCGTGCTGGGAACTGCTTTGCAGAAACCGCAGGTAAGTGACATTCTGCGGCGGTTGCAGATGCCGGCCATAGCCGAGGAGGAAGATTCCCTGACGGTACAGGCGCCCTCGTACCGGGGCGATCTGACCCGGGAGATTGACCTTATCGAAGAAGTGGCCCGGCTGCACGGCTACGACAATATCCCGGTGACTCTGCCGCGACTGGCCATGTCGGCCCAGCGTCCGCCCCAGGAAGCCCGTTTACGGGAAAAGGCCAAGGAACTGCTGTTGGGTATGGGTTTCTGCGAGGTCATCAACTATGCTTTCCAGCCGGACCGCTGGACGGCGCTGCTCACCGGCGACACCACCGGCCAGGAATTCATCCGCCTGGCCAATCCCATCAGCGAAGAACAGGCAGTGATGCGGCCCGACCTGTTGCCCGGGCTGTTGGAAAACATGCGGCGCAATGCGGCCCACGTCAATAAGGACCTCAAAATCTTTGAAATTGCCAAGGTCTTTCAGCCCCGCCCGGGAGAACAACTCCCCCAGGAGACCCTGAGGTTAGCCGGTCTGATGACCGGGGCCCGGCAGGCGCCGGCCTGGAACCTGCCCGCCGAGACCATGGTGGACTACTATGACTTAAAAGGGGTCATGGAGAACCTGTTGAACGGCCTCCTGGTCAGTCAGGTTTCTTTTCAACCGGCCACGGTCTCGTACCTGCGCCATGGCACCGCGGTGCTCTCCGGGACAAACGAGCTGGGCTTTTTTGGCGAAATCCATCCGGAGGCGGCGGCACGATTCGAATTGAAACAGCCGGCCTGGGTCTTCCAGCTCAACTTTGCCTTACCTAGCGGCTGTGGCCCAGGAAGGCGCCCACTTCACGCCGCTGCCCAAGTATCCGGCAGTATTCCGGGATCTGGCGGTTACTTTGGCCGCCGCGATTCCCGCGGCCCAGGTGACGGAAGTAATTTCCACCTGCGGGCGTCCCTGGCTCATCGAGGCCCAGCTCTTTGATGTCTACACCGGACCGCCGGTGCCGGCCGGAGAGCGCAGCCTGGCCTTTCACCTCTATTATCGGGACCCGGAGCGCACTCTCACCGACGAGGAGGTCAATCCCTGGCATAACGCCATTATCCAAGGTTTGCAGGAAAAATTTGGCGCTAAATTACGGGCCTAAGCCCCTATTGCACCACAAGGCTGCCATGGGCAAGGACAGCGGTCCGAAAAAATTATTCCGCATCGGCGAGGTGAGCCAACTCACCGGGATCAACCCCCATATTTTGCGCTATTGGGAGTCGGAATTCCAGATTCTGGCTCCCAACCGCCGACTCTCCAAACAGCGCCTCTATCGTCAGGCCGACATCGACCTGATCCTGACAATCAAACACCTCCTGGAAGACGAGAAATACACACTCCAAGGGGTGAAGCAATATCTGGCAGAGCGCCTGGCCAACCTGGAAGTATCCAGTCCAGCCGCTCCCCTCCCCTCCCCTGCCGACTCCCGCCCGGAAGTCATAATCCAGATGGTTCGGGAAGAATTGCAGGCCATTCTCGACGTCTTAGATGGAAAAAAGAAGGCAGATTGAGGCCGGGCCTGCCTAGCGGCCCGGCGGAATTTTTCGAACAATTTTTTATCACCAATTAACTTATTGTTATAATTACTAATATATCTTCTTGAAGGCCGGTTTTCCCGCTAATTTCCCGCTCATTTCCCGGTAATTTCCGGTTTCCGCTGGTTTTTCGTTGAGCTACCGGTTGGCTTTCTCATCCCGCCTCGGCTCAGGGTCAGGTTTCGCCCCCACGGAACCCGACCCGAGACAAAGGACCGGCAGCGTCTGCCAACACGTTTCGCGAGATTTTTCGATAAAATTTTTACTATCATTTAATTTATTGATATAACTATTATTAAAGTATTTCTAGGATCGGTTTTTCGCGCTCTTTTCGCGGTAATTTCGCGCTTGTTTTCGCGCTGGTTTTCGTCGTTGGGATTTCGGTTGAATTTCAATAATTCTTCGGTCATTTTCCCTCCTCCCCGAGTGACAATCCCGGCAGCCAGATTTTTTGCCCAGGCTGGAAAGCCTGGGCAACTATTTAAAATGACAGTTGCTCATGAGCCTTCAGCTCTCCCACGAATCATGAAAAGTTCCAAAAAATTTAATCGAGACGAACTCACAGCCTCTTCAAAAGGCGGGATGCGCTTGGGCTTCGCCGCCCTACGGAAAGGAGAACTTTTCGGAGCAGTAATATGAAGTTCCCGCGTGGATCGGCATTGATCTAAGCCGCCTTTGGCTCCGGGCCGGGTTTCGCCCCCACGGAACCCGACCCGAGGCAAAGGACTGCAACGTCTGCCAACGTCGGCTTAATATTAAATAAAGAGCGCCAAAAAAGTAAGCACAGATGGGACGGATGTCACTAATGTGGAGAAACAGGCTCGATAATTGGGCGGGCACGGAGGCCCGCCCCACCGGGGGAGAGGAAGGGGGCACGGCACGCCGTGCCGCGACGGGAAGAGATTATTCTGGGGAACTGGTTATAACTTCCATTATTTCCCCAATTTTTCCAGCACAATTTCTTGATCCTGGGCAATTTTGTGGTAAACTCATCCAAATTTCCTTTCCGTCTGGCGAAGGCGGCCGCGCCGCCTATTTCATGTAAGGAGTACTTCGTGACGCACTTATCTTGTCGATTCTGCATGCGCAGGTTTATTCATTTGCTGCCCACCGCCCTCGTCCTGGCATTAGCCCTGGCCGGCAGTAGCAGCCTCTGGCTCAGTACTTTGGAGGCGACCGAAACCGCGCCGGGCGTCACCGCCGTCCCGGCGGCACCGGCACCGGCCGAAGCCGGAAAAACCCCGGAGGCCCCGGCGGCCCCGGCGGCAGCGGCAACCCCGGAAACGCCAGCGGCGCCGACGGTCCCGGCAACTCCGGCGGCCCCGAAAGCCAAGAAAACCAAGGGTGCCAAGGCTGCCAAGGGTGCCAAGGCGGCTCCGGCCGCGGCAGTGGCCCCGGAGGCGGCAGCCCAGCCCAAGGTAAAATATGAGGTGGGCGAGGACCCGGAATTTGCCAAAAAGAAGGGGTGGCCGGTGCAGATGCCGCCGACACCGGAGGGGGCCATTCTGCCGGCCAAACGCATCGTGGCCTATTATGGCAACCCCCAGTCCAAGAAGATGGGGGCGCTCGGGGAGTTTCCCAAGGAGGAGATGCTGCAACGGCTGAAAAAGGAAGCGGCTAACTGGGAGAAGGCGGACCCGACCACACCGGTGATACCGGCTCTGCACCTGGTGACGGTGGTGGCCCAAGGAGAGCCGGGCAAGGCGGGTCTGTACCGGATGGTCATGCCGGACAAGATTGTCAACATGGTGCACGACTGGGCCAAAGAGATCAACGGTATTTTTTTCATCGACATCCAGACGGGCTTTGACAACATCCGCAACATCCTGCCCCGCTTCGAGTGGCTGCTGAAAGAGCCGGACGTGCACCTGGGGATGGACCCGGAATTCAACATGGGCCCGAGCGGCCAGAAGCCTTGCAAAAAGATCGGGACGTACGACGCCGCCGACGTGAACTATGCCTCGAGCTATCTCCAGTCGCTGGTGGAGAAATACAACATCCCGCCCAAGGTGCTCATCGTGCACCGCTTTACCCGCAACATGGTCACTAACGCCAAGAATATCCAGCTCCGCCCCAAGGTGCAGATCGTCATGAACATGGACGGCTGGGGCGCGCCCTGGCTGAAGCGGGATTCGTACCACGACTATATCATCGCGGAACCGGTGCAGTACACCGGCTTTAAGCTCTTCTACCACAACGACACCAAAAAGGGCGACCCGCTGATGAAGCCGGAAGAGATTTTGAAATTCATCCCGAAGCCGGCTTACATTCAGTATCAGTGAGGCCAATTTTCAGGTTATGCATAAGCACGCTTAGTCTTAGTCTTTAATAATGAAATACCGTTTCACTTAAAACTACAGTCGTGGCCCAACGTTCTGTCTGATTCACCCCTCACCCTGCCCCTCTCCCCTTGAGGGGAGAGGGGATTAAGGAAACTATTTTATTAAGTTATAAAGTTGTGGGCAAGGTCAAGCCTCGAGGGGAGAGGGGAAAATAAAGGACCAAACTTTGGGCAAGCGGTAGATATTCCGATTGCAAAGACCTGGCCAGCCTGACCACCTTCTCTCTGTCATGCCGCATCCTTACAGGCGAAAGAATATTTTCCTAAGGGCAGGGCATTGTGATATTTATCACTTGCATCTTTTCCCCTGGACATGATAAAAGTCTAGATTGAAAAGGATAATTAGTTTCTGTCCGGAAACGGCTATTTTTCACAATATCGGCGTCAATCTGCAGGCTTATTGGTGCGGCGAACAAATGTTCGCCTCCGCACAAGCCTTTGATTTCCTTGATCTTGCAGAAAATATCTCGTTTCCAGATCAGAAACTAGATTAGTTCTCATGATAGTTTCCGGATGAGAACTAATTAGGGAGGTCGAGGTTTGCGGCCTCCACAAGTTTGCCTGGCAAAGGGTATTATAATCAATCGAGGAGAGGACATATGTTTGAAATAGTGGAACGTCAGGAATTGGCCCAGGGCACTATTGTCAGCAACTGGATCAAAGCCCCGAAGATTGCGGCTAAGGCCCAACCGGGGCAGTTTGTCATCCTGCGCGCCAACGAGACGGGGGAGCGCATCCCCTTAACCATGGCGGACACCGATCCGGAGAAGGGTTTGATCAACATCATTTACATGGTGATCGGCAAGAGCACCGCCCTGTTCAAAACCTTGCAGGTGGGGGATTCTTACCTGGACGTTATCGGCCCCTTGGGCGCGGCCACGCATTTAGAAAAGGTCGGCAAGGTGGTCTGTGTGGGCGGCGGCACCGGTATTGCGGTCCTGCACCCCATCGCCCGGGGTTTGAAACAGATGGGCAACCAGGTTTTCGGGATCATCGGCTCCCGGTCCAAAGACCTGCTCATCATGGAAGAACGCATGAAGGCCGCCTCCAACGAACTCATGATCTGCACCGATGACGGCACCTACGGCCACAAGGGGTTTGTCACCGATAAGCTGAAGGAAACTCTGACAAAACACAAAGACATCGGCATGGCCGTGTGCATCGGCCCCGTGCCCATGATGCGCGCCTGCTGTAATGTCACGAAGGAATTTAATGTCAAAACGCTGGTGAGCCTCAACCCCATCATGGTGGACGGCACCGGCATGTGCGGCTGCTGCCGGGTCCGGGTGGGCGGCGAAATGAAGTTCGCCTGTGTGGACGGCCCTGAGTTCGATGGTCACCAGGTGGATTTTGATGAGTTGAATCTCCGGTTGCGCTCCTACCTGCCCGAAGAAAAAACTTCGTACGATCAGTTTAAGGCAGGCCACACTCACCAGTGCTCCTGCGGCAAATAATTGGAGGATAGAATCATGGCAGAAGAAACCAAAGCCCCTGCAAAAGAAAAGATCCCCCGGCAGGCGATGCCGGAACAGCCCCCCGAGGTGCGGCGCCATAATTTCAGTGAAGTGCCTTTGGGATATACCCCGGAGATGGCCCAGAAAGAGGCGGAACGTTGTATCCAGTGTAAGGACCCCCGCTGCAAGCAGGGTTGCCCGGTGGAAATTGATATTCCCGCCTTTATCAAGTGTATCAAGGAAGGCGACTTCGAGGGCGCCATCCGCAAGATTTGGGAAAAAAACGCCCTGCCCGCGGTTTGCGGCCGGGTCTGCCCCCAGGAAGTCCAGTGTGAAGGTTTGTGCATTATCGGCAAAAAAGACGCGCCGGTGGCCATCGGCAATCTGGAGAAGTTCACTGCCGACTATCAGCGCACTCAAGGCCGGGATGTCCTGCCGCCCAAGGCTGCTCCCACCGGCAAGAAGGTAGCGGTGGTGGGCTCCGGTCCGTCCGGCCTCACCGTGGCCGGTGACCTCATCCTCAAAGGCCATGACGTGCATATCTTTGAGGCCCTGCACGCCCCCGGCGGCGTCTTGATTTATGGCATCCCCGAATTCCGGCTTCCCAAGGCCATCGTCGCCTCGGAGTGCAACTACCTGGAGAAACTCGGTTGCACCATTGAAGTCAATGCCGTCATTGGCCGTTCCGAAACCGTGGATGAACTACTGGAACGTTTTGATGCCGTATTTTTAGGTGTTGGCGCTGGGTTGCCCATGTTCCTGAAGATTCCCGGGGAGCATTACATCGGCGTTTATTCCTCCAATGAGTACCTGACCCGGTCCAATCTCATGAAGGCCTATGACTTCCCCAATTACGATACGCCTCTGGTCCGGGGTAAGAAGGTGGCCACCTTCGGCGGCGGCAACGTGGCCATGGACTCCGCCCGCACCGCCTTACGCCTGGGCGCGGAAAAGTCCTACATTATCTACCGCCGGGGCCGGGAAGAACTCCCCGCCCGGAAGGAAGAAATCCACCACGCGGAACAAGAAGGGGTGGAATTTATGCTGCTGTCCGCCCCGGTGCGCTTTACGGGCACCGATGACGGCTTTCTCACCGGCGTAGAATGCTTGCGCATGGAATTGGGCGAACCCGATGCCTCCGGCCGGCGCCGTCCGGTAACCGTGCCGGGCTCGGAATTTATGGTGGAGATCGACACTGCGGTCATCTCCATCGGTTCCAGCGCCAACCCACTCTTGACCAAGAGTCACTCCAGGTCTGGTACTGAACAAATGGGGCAACATCGTGGCGGATCCCAAAACCGGCAAGACCATGAAACCCAAAGTCTGGGCTGGCGGCGATATCGTCACCGGCGCGGCCACGGTCATCCTGGCCGCGGGCGCTGGCCGTCAGGCCTCCAACTCCATCCATGACTTCTTGACCATGGGATGGTAATCCTTAGAAAATGACCGGGGACCGGGGACGGGAGCACAAAAACTTCTTTTCCAGTCCCCGGTATCTCGCTGCCGGTCGCAGTCCCCCACCAAGCAAATTCCCTGTCCCGAACTATCCCGGTTACTCACCGACGAGATTCTCTCATAGCACAATGCCAGCAGGTAGTAGTGAGAGGATAGAGTTATTTTCTCATTATTGACCTGATAACCCTTAAAAACGAGGGGAGAGGAAAGCCGATTCTACTGGCACAATCAGGAGTGGATGGCGGTATAATAAAATTGGCTGGACTATCAGGAGGCGGTGCAACAATACACTGAATCAGCAGAATTTATCAAATTGCTCCGGGGGGAATGGCCCCCATTAACATGACACCGTTCCCCCCGGAAATAAGATTATTAAAATTGTTGGAACTGCTGTTTAGGCGCGATTACATTTCTTCGGGTTCCCCTAAGCGGTAGAGGTGCTGTAACATTTCCATGGCCAGATCAAAGGCGGCTTGCTTTTCCAATTCGAGTTCTAGGTGCTTTCCTCCTTTGGGATAAAAAACTACTTTTGTCAATTTGCCGGGACGTTGGACAACGGCGATCTCGCCTTCAGGGGAATGAACTTTGTAAGTGCGGTGAGGAACATCCATGCTATATCTCCTTTTTATCCGAAGGATTACATTAATTAAGAGGCGCTGCTGCAAAGCATTTCAGATGGATTTAATTATTAAACTATTACCTCGAAGATTTCAACTTTATAGTTAACCGATCAGTGATTTTCTATCCCCAAGAAGATGATCTCATGGTCGTGGGCGCCGGCCAAGCCGGTTGTGAAGTAGCCTTGGCGACAGCCAACCTGAAAGTGGCAGGCTTGGTAATCAGGGTTAAAAGAAAACAGGCGGGTTTTAGGCCCGCTTGTTTTTTTATGTTAGTTGCCGAAATTTCTTGCCTTAGTTGGCCATCTGCAGATTAGCGAACCCTCAAAAATCATTCTTTATTCGATTTTACAAATTCTTGCTCAAGGCGCTCGGCTAATAATATCTTTAATAGAGACTGGTAAGGAATTTTGAGTTTACTGGCCATCAGCTTCAGATCATCAAGCAGTGATTCAGGCAGGCGAACACAAATCGTCTTGCCGGAGGGTTTGAGATTTTTGAGTTTTTCGCGTCTTGCCTTCCACTCGTCAATAACCTTTGTGGAATCCCGTTTAACCCAGTCGCTCTTTTTGTCTTTATGGCGGAATTTCGGAATTTTCTTCTCAATCATAATGGTGCCTCCTGACACGGCGCATAGCGCAGTGGAACACCGGAGAAGACGATCTCGAATAGTAGAGAAAACTACGAATAACCTCTGCCGCTGGTCGGTCCCGGATCAGAATAGCGTTATTTGGCTGAATTTACCACCCTCCCAGACAAACTCGGTATTTGCTAACACTTTTATAGATATGTTGCTTTATTGTACAACTTTATTATATAAAATGCAAGTATTATAAGATCGTAAAAAAGCCTTAGAGCTCAATCAGCTCCAGGGCTTTTTCCCGATTAAATTATTATTAAGTTGAGAGCTCTGGAAAAACCAGGGTGATCTTCCGTAATAGAGCCGAACATGCTTCTTCGGTCGTTTTTTTTCTTCAGAACGATGCTATTTGTTTTAAGCTTCCCGAGATCTCAATATTTTTTAGCCAAAACTGACAGCCGAAAACCTCTTAATCCCGTCGGCCGCCCATGATCCGCAGCAACATTAAGAACAAATTGATGAAGTCCAGGTAAAGTTTTAAGGCCCCGATGACCGCAGCTTTGCTTTCACTGGCGGCATCGGCAAAGCCGGCCGCGGCCATATTCTTGATAGCCTGGGTGTCGTAAGCTGTCAGTCCAACAAAGACAAAGACGCCAATGTAGGTTATCACCCAGTAAATGGCTTCACTTTGCAGAAAAAAGTTAACCACCGTTGCCAGGA
Source organism: uncultured delta proteobacterium (assembly GCA_963780995.1). Lineage (GTDB taxonomy): Bacteria > Desulfobacterota > Desulfobaccia > Desulfobaccales > Desulfobaccaceae > Desulfobacca. The sequence continues at coordinate 319,513 of CAWAEI010000016.1, read as the reverse complement.
TAATGCCCACCAGTCCCATAAAGAAGAAACTTCCCCAACTGGTGAGGTCCCGCTTGGTGGTGTAGCCATAGAGGCTGGTGAGGGCGAAGGTGCCGGCCGTGACAAAAAAGGTATTGGCAATGGAAGCCTGGGTATACGCCAGGAAGATCACCGACAGGGTGAGGCCGTTAAGCCCGGCATAGACAAAAAACATCAACGTGGCGGTGGAGGGTTGCAACCTTTCGATGGCGGCGCTGAGGGCGAAGACCAGCCCCAGTTGGCCGATGATTAAGGCGAAAAAAACCAGTTGGTTGCCGATGATGAGGCGCGTCAGGTTTGGGCTAGAGGCAGTGTAATAGGCAATGAGCGCGGTAAGTGCCAGGCCTAGCCCCATCCAATTATAGACCCGACGGATAAACTCGCCTTGGACGGCGGCAATGCGGTCCGGGGAAGAAATACTTCTCATGTCCATCAAATATACTCCTTAAAAATTTAAAATTTTATTACGGTCAAGTATCGGCATTTTTTCACCAGTTCCTAAAAAACTTGATTCTGAACATTGATCTGCCATTTTATTATATACTTTATACGAGGGAAAGACATGGTCTAGAGAGTTTGATAAATTTTTTTAGGGGCGCTGGAATTTGATCGGGTAAATATCTCCAACCACCATGTATACATATTAAGATAATTTAATATCTTTCAGGGCATACCACTCCCTCGATAGTAACTGATTTAGCGGTTTGCTGAAGGCAGAGAAAAGATAGGCCAAGACCAACTGAGATATAAAAAAGGTGACGAGATCCCCCTCGATTCCAAGCGAGCGATTTTGTTTTCCAGATAGATCATTAGAATATATATTTTTTCATTGTCTAAAGTGCGGAACTTCCCAATTTTATAATCTTGACAGAGTCGTGCCTTTAGATTAATTTTTAAGTAACCTGTTACACGAAAGTAACTATTACTCATAATTTTTAATGACTCCATGAAGGGGGAAGATCATGAAGATCAAGAAAGTAACCAAAACTGCCAGCGGTTTGTGCAAGTGCAAAAAAGCCTGCTAAGGCTGCCTGAACTGCAAATCAAAAGGGACGTCCTGGGCGTCCCTTTTTTATTGGCAAAAATCTGGAGAAGATTGATAATGGTGGGAAGTTGGGAAGATCAAGAATGAGCCATGCTGCGTGACGTCATTTGCCAAAAGTTTTGTTTGTATTTCAAGCCTCAGAAGAACGAACCGGAAAAGTGTCTGGCTTTTGAGTTGATAGAGGCTTGGAGCGGCTGGGAACCTAAGCTGGGCGCGACGCTGGCAGGCACCCCTCATTCTAACCCTCTCCCCTCAAGGGGAGAGGGGAATATAGAGGTGGGATTTTGCAGTAAGTTTGATGAGCCGACGGCTTCTGAGATCGGAATCAAAGGAGTGGTGGAAACCGTCTGTTCCCGGTGCGCCTTTCGGAGCCACGGCTGTGATTTTGCGGCGCGCTTAGACGAGGCGGCCGCTCCTTGTGGCGGTTTACGGGTCCTGGCCGTACTCCTGGGTGAGGGGGTCATCTCAGGGGAGGATCTGGCCGGGGCCTGGGAGCGTTTCTTGATGACGGGTTATCTGCGGCTGGCGGAGCATGTCTCGCTGCGTTATCTGGAAACGCCGCATCTCTATGACCGGCAGGCTGACGAGTTGTACGAAGTTAATGAGGAGGGATTTACCTGGCTGGCCCAGTGCGATGGCGCCACTCCAGGATTGGCAGCGGCGGCGGATCGGGAATTTTTGGATTTCCTGCTGGCAGAATCTTTAGTGGCCTGTGCGGCAGCACCCTCTCCCCGGCGCCTGGCCTGGCGCCGATCACCCATCCCCTCGCTGCGCTACCTGGAATTAATGCTCACCGAGCGCTGCAATCTGCGTTGTCGGCATTGCTATCTGGGGGAGGTTGGGGAACAGGAACTGCCCTTAGCGGCAGTGTTGCAGACCCTCAAGGAATTTCAGGAGATGCAGGGACTGCGGGTGTTGCTGTCGGGGGGCGAACCGCTGTTGTACAGCCGTTGGCAGGAATTGAACGAGCGCTTGCCGGAGTTTGAACTGCGCCTGGTGCTGTTAAGCAATGGCCTGCTATTGACTGATAAGGTGATTCAGGAGCTGAAAGTCCAGGAAGTGCAGCTTAGTCTGGATGGCCTGGAGACTGGCCATGAGGTGATGCGGGGTAAAGGCACCTGGGCAAAAACTGTGGGGCGGCTGGAAGCTCTGCAAGCAGCAGGGGTGGAGGTCTCGGTGGCCACCATGATCCACCGGGGCAACCTGGCAGAATTAGAAAAGATGAAGTACTGGCTGCAGGGACTGGGGATTCGGGAGTGGAACCTGGACATCCCCTGTATCGGCGGCCGGTTGGCCCAGAACCCGGATTTGTGCTTAGCTCCCGAGGCAGGGGCGAAGTATTTGGAGCTGGGTTTTGGCGGGTCGGATCACGGGGCCACCGGTGATTTTGCCTGCGGCCGGCATTTGGCGGCGGTCTTGCCCAACGGCAGCGTGGCCAAGTGCGGTCTGTACAGCGACAGGCCCCTGGGCCGTCTGGAGGAAGGTCTAGAAATTTGTTGGCTGCGGTTGCCACACCTGCAGTTGAGCGAACTGGATTGCGCCCCCTGCGCCTATGTCCATGACTGCCGGGGTGGCTGCCGATTTCGGGCCGGGAGCGGGCTGGGCCCCGATCCGGTGATGTGCGCCCGTTACGGGGTTGATCTTAAAACTTTCAGGAGATAACTGATGCTAAAAACATTCGATTGTTTGATGAGGGCGAAAGCCGAAGGTGGGGAAACGGTGCTGGGTAGTGAGGAGTTGGAAACCCAGGCATGCTATTTGATTTACGGCATAGTGGAGCCGGGGCAGAAACGGGCATTAAATCCAGGAAATGGACATGATGAAATTTTCTGCTTGGTGGCCGGCGTGGCGACGTTGGCGGGTCCGGAGGGAAGCCAGAATTTAAAAGTGGGGGAAGCGTTCTATCTTAAAGGGGATGTCTCCTATACTTTGGAAAATAGTCAGAAAATGCCGGTGGTTTATGTCGCCGCAGGGGGGCATAGCGAGGGGGGGCATCAGCATTAAGGTAACAGTTTGCGGTTTTGAGTTTTCGGTTACATGACGGGGTAAAAGTGTATGGTGGATCCTCGCAGCATTGATTTCAGCAAGTATGACCGTCCGGAGATACTTCAGATGCTTTTTCACCCGCGGCCGGAGTTCAGCGGGCTTTTTGGAGGCGGCGGTAGTGCCGGGGTTGATGTTATGATTCCGGTAGAGACAGGTATAGCCATCGGCGGCCGTTTTCACCTGCAGGATAAAGGTTATCCCAATATCCTATTTTTTCATGGCAACGGGGAGATCGTGGCGGATTATGACGAAATGGGGCCGATTTACAACCGTCTGGGGATAAATTTTTTGCCGGTGGATTATCGGGGTTACGGTCGCTCCGGCGGCCAGCCGACCATCACCGGGATGATGCGGGATTGCCATGAGATTTTGCGGTTTGCAGACGCCTGGCTGCTTGAGCACGGCTACAGTGGTCCGCTGCTGCTCATGGGAAGATCCCTGGGCAGCGCCTCGGTGCTGGAGTTGGCCGCCACCTATCCGGAAAAGGTGGCCGGTTTGATCATCGAGAGCGGCTTCGCCCTGGCCGGCCCGCTGTTGCAGTTCCTGGGCGTCAATCCCGGGTCCCTGGGGTTTACCGAAGAGTCGGGTTTTAATCATATCGCCAAAATCAAGACCTGGCACAAACCTGTGCTCATCATTCATGCCGAGTTGGATCACATCATTCCCTATAGTGACGGCCAGGCTCTCTATGAGGCTTGCCCGGCCAAAGACAAAACCCTGCTGATGATACCAGGGGCCAACCATAACGACCTGTTTATCCGGGGATTGGAACAATATTTGGAGGCGGTAGGAAAGTTTGTGAAAAAAGAGATGTCAGTGGTCGGTGTTCAGTGATCAGTGGTTGGATAACAGGCGGGAGGCGCGGCGCTTTTCCGCCCTACGGTCAGACATTAATCAATGTGGAGTTGAGAACCAAATATGCCGGAAAGGCGGCGGAAGCGGCCCTGCTGGGAAACGGGGGTGCGCAGGCTCTGAGCCACATAGAGTTCCGAAGCGGCGGGGTCAAAGACGACGCTGTTGATATCGCAGGGATTGGCAATAATCGGGTCGCCGAGTATCTGTTGGGCCCGGGCAATGTCCAGAGTTCTGGGGCTAAGCAGTTCTTGCAGACGTTGATTCCGCATCAGACTATAATCCTGGGAAAAGCAAAAGGCATCCAGAGGGGATAAGGGTGGACGCCGGAAGGCCTTGCCCTTCCAGGTTTGCATGTTTGGGGACTGATAGTGGTTGGTGGCGGTGAGAATACCGTCGACCGGCACCCGGACCTCTTGGTGATGGGCCGAAACTTCCAGGAGCAGAGCCTCATGAGGCGAGGCCAAGATCAGATTGGCGCCGATGGTTCCGGGTGACCTGGTAATGCGGGCGGCAACTTCCACAAGAGAGGTATGATGCTGTAAAGCTAAGCGGTTGCGCAAGGCCGACGGCACCCCCGCCAAGGAAAAGTCCGAAGTCGAGGCGGTCAGTTGTCCCAGGGCCACCTGGGAGAGGTTCATACCAGTACATATACCCACGTAGCCAGGCCAGGCAACTGAGACCAAAGGCTGCCCGGTCTGGGGAAAAAGAACAAAGACCGTATTGAAGCGGCACATCACCTGAGCGAACAGGGGATAGTCCAGATTGCGCCCAAGAAGGAAAGTGGTGGGCTGGATGTTCCGCACGGGAGCCGCAAAGGTAGAACAGCGGGGGATATTATTCAGCAGGTCATCTATAACATTGATAAAGAGAATGAGGCTGACATGCACCCCGGCGCCGATAGCCACGGCCTGGATCTCCTTCCAAAGCGGGGTGGGGATAAACGGCCGCAACCGCCAGGCATAGAGACAAGCGATTAGATAGAGCGGCAGAGCGCCGATACCGAGAGAGAGCCGGGCCAGATAGCGCAGGAATTCCCGACGGAGTTGCTTGATGTCATTAGCCAGCATCCGGCCGTGGGCTTGCCCCAGGTCAGAGGGGGAACCGCTCAGTCGGATTACCTGGAGGCCGGGTTCTTTTATTAATAAAGAGTTCGGTAAATATTTAGCCATTTTTCGGGCACATTAAGTTGCCGGGTAAAGAGGGAATACAGAGGATATCACTGATAAGGGATCACAATTCCATGGTGTAAGAATCTGTGGGGCGCTAAAAAAAACGATGGTCGGGACGACTGGATTTGAACCAGCGACCCCAGCGTCCCGAACGCTGTGCTCTACCAGGCTGAGCCACGTCCCGACCTACTGTTATGTATCCCAAAGTTCGTCTTTGGGCAAGCAAAAATTGCCGCCAGGCCGAAAAGGCCTGGTACTTGAATTTCATCTGACGCTATGATACATCCATGCCGGCAAGTGAGTAGGCATTGATGTGCTGATTTAGGTATCTACAAAATCCTAGTAGGAAGTATGGGGGAATCCTCACTATTTGTCAACTCTTCCCGCTTATTTTTTGCTATCGGTTCGAAAGCTGCATATGATTTTTCTCAATAAGTATCAACGAGTCTTAGGGATTATTTTACTAAGCGGCTGGTTTTTAGCTGGCTGCCAACCGACTGGAGACAACCAACCGCCCTCATCCGGGCCGGACACCGGACCGGCCTATGGCGATATTTTCATCGATGGTTCCATCGGCGACGCCAGCACCTTAATTCCTCCTCTGGCCTCAGACTCCGCCTCACATGAAATCGCCTCTTTAGTGTACAATGGCCTGGTGAAATATAACGGAGACCTCCAGTTGGTGGGAGACCTAGCTGAAAGCTGGGAAATATCTCCGGATGGTTTGACCATCACCTTCAATTTGCGCCGGGGGGTGCGCTGGCACGACGGCGCTCCTTTTACGGCCCAGGACGTGCTGTTCACGTATCAATTAATGGTGGATCCCAAAACCCCTACGGCCTATTCCGGTGATTACAAGCAGGTGAAGAAGGCCGAGGTTCTGGATGATTATACCTTCCGGGTCACCTATCCTCAGCCCTTTGCTCCGGCCCTGGGCAGTTGGGGGCTGGCCATGCTTCCCAAGCACCTATTGGCTGGTCAGGATATCACCCGATCTCCTCTGGCCCGGCATCCCATCGGCACCGGACCCTTCAGGTTCAAGTCCTGGAAGACCCAGGATCGCATCATTCTGGCCTACAATCCCGATTATTTTGAGGGCCGGCCCTATTTCAATGGCTATATTTCCATGGTGAAGCCGGATCAGGCCACTATCTTCCTGGAGTTGAAGGCGGGCAATATTGACCGCATGGGACTGACACCGCTGCAGTATATGCGGCAGACAGAATATCCCAAATTTCAAAAAATGTTCAATAAATACCGCTATACGGCCTTTGCGTATACCTACCTGGGCTACAATTTGGAAGATCCCAAGTTCAAAGACGTCCGGGTGCGCCAGGCTCTGACCTCGGCCATCAACAAAAAGGAGATTATCGACGGCGTTCTCCTGGGGTTGGGCACCCCGGCCACCGGGCCCTATAAACCCGGCACCTGGTTTTATAATCCCGATGTCCCCACATTTCCTTACGATCCGGAAAGAGCCAAGACACTCCTGGCTGCGGCCGGCTGGCGGCTCAATTCCCAAGGCGTGCAGGAAAAAGAGGGACAACCCTTTGAATTTACCATCCTCACCAATCAAGGCAACGAAGTGCGGGTGCGGTCCGCTGAAATTATCCAGCGCCGCCTTCGGGAGGTGGGGGTGCTGGTGAAAATCCGGACGGTGGAATGGGCGGCGTTTTTAAAGGAGTTTATCGAAAAAAGACGGTTTGAGGCTGTGCTGTTGGGGTGGACGACCGGCCAGGACCCGGATGTCTATGACATCTGGCATTCGTCCAAAAGCAACCCCGGAGAGTTAAATTTTATCAATTATAATAACCCGGAAGTGGACCGGCTGCTGGTTGAGGGGCGCCACACCTTTGACCAGGCCAAAAGAAAGGCCGCCTATTTCCGCTTTCAGGAAATCCTGGTTCAGGACCAGCCCTATACCTTCTTGTATGTTCCCGATTCCCTACCGGCCATCAGCAGCCGTGTCCACGGGATCAAACCGGCCCCGGCGGGCATCAGTTATAATTTCATCAAGTGGTATGTCCCGGTGGGTGAACAAAAGTATAGATTTACGCTGGATTAATATTAGAAAACAGTAGATTATACCGTTAATCGCTATTCAAGAAACGAAAAAGCTCCCAGCATCACTAGAGCCGCCAGGAGCGCACGGTATCCCACAGGTGATGAAAAAACTCCACGGCTTCGGGGTCCCGGCGGCTTGGGCTCCAGAGGGATTCGGCTAGACCCATTTGGGCCAGGCCGATTTTGGCCAAAACGATCTGACCGACGGCCACATAACCGCTGGCAATCTGGCCGACCCCCATGAGGAGGGCGCCGGCGAACTGGGCCAGGGCAGTGAGGCCGACAATGAACTGGCCGAAGCCGAAGAGCAGGCCCACCCCGAATTGGGCCACCGTGATGACCCCGAAAGCAAACTGGCCGATGGCGATGATACCTTTGGCTACCTTGAACCTGCCCCGGGCATCTTTACCGAAGGCCACGTGAATTAAGGGGTAGCCATAAAAGTTCCGGGACGAGCGCCATTCGAAACCAGGGCCCTGCCATTGGAGGTCAGTGGGACGGGGTGCCCCGCAAAGGGGGCAGAAAGCGGCTTCGGAGCTGGTTTCCCGCTGACATTCCCGACACGGCAAGAGAGACATAAACCTTCCTTTGAAGTTGCGGAATCTTTCTGGCAACCATGACGCCTCAACTGCACCATCTCCTTATCGAAAAAACCGGCCGCAAGCTCAAATCTACGGGAAAATGCAATTCCAACCCCCAAGCTTGACTGGGTCTGGAAAGCCCTATTTGCCTGCCAAGTCAGTCTTATCCTCCGGCTCCTTTGGACCTTGGCTGGTTTTGAGGTCCCCCACCACGTGGCGGCGCCACTCTTGGGTCAGGTTGTGATAGGCCCGGACCAGCCAGGATTTCTCTGCCAGATCCCAGAGGAGGACGGTCTTGTCCTGGCTGGAGGAAGCCAGGGTCTTGCCATCCGGGCTGAAGGCCAAGCCCAGAACCGCAGAATCATGTCTGGCCAAAGGGGCGCCTATGGTCTGCCCGGTTGCCACGTCCAAGAGAATGATGGTCTCTTCCAGGGTTCCGGCGGCCAGGGTTTTGCCGTCCGGATGGAAGGCTAAACTCAGCACCGCCGAACAAGGTTCTCTCAGCCTGGATCGGGGCTGTCTTTTTTTTACCTCCCAAAGAATAATGCTCTTGTCATCGCTTCCTGAGGCCAAGGTTTTACCATCCGGGCTGAAAGCCAGGCTCAACACCGGACCTTGATGCGCGGCCAACGGCGGGCCCAGAGGCCGCCTGGAGGCCACGTCCCAGAAGATGACGGTTGTGTCACCGCTGGCTGAGGCCAGGGTCTTGCCATCCGGGCTGAAAGCTAAGCTGCTGACCCAATTTCCATGGCCGGTCAGAGGCAGGCCGAGGGGCTGCCTGGTGGCAAGGTCCCAGAGGGTGATGGTTTTGTCGCCGCTGGCTGAGGCCAGGGTCTTGCCGCCCGGGCTGAAGGCTACATTAAATACTGCGTCTGTATGCCCGGTCAGAGGGGGGCCGATGGGTTGCCTGGTGCCCACGTCCCAGAGGATGATGTTCCTATCCCAAGTCCCTGCGGCCAGGGTTTTGCCGTCCGGGCTGAAGGCGAGGCAGGCCACCGCCGGTCCGTTCGAAAGAGTGTCAATGGGCTGCCTGGTGCCCAGGTCCCAGAGGATGATGGTTTTGTCAGCGCTTCCCGAGGCCAGGGTTTTGCCGTCCGGGCTGAAGGCCACGCTGTATACGGCACTTTGATGACCGTAGAGAAAGCTGGAAAGCAGGAAGTGTTTGAGTCGAGAGAAGGTGATCTGCCCTTCCGACGCTGACTCATTGCCTCGCCAATAGGTCTGCCGGACCATCAAACCAACGACTAGAAAAAAGGCGAGGGCAATTCCCAGTAAACCATATTTTTTCCTTTTCACCCGTCTTGCCGAATCTTGCCGTTGTTGGGGTGATTCGGGAAAGGTCTGGGTCTGCTCCGGCTCTGAAAATACGTAAGACATCGCTGGACGGCAAGGCGCCCCGCAATGGGGGCAGAAAGGTGCCTCAGTGCTGATCTCCTGGTGACAATCCCGGCAGAGAGATAGAGCCATTCACCGTCCTTGTGATTTTAAAGCGCTTTTCCAGCAGACATGACGAAATGAGACCTAGCTTATTTATTTATCGAATAAATCCAAAGAAAACTCAAATGAATCTCGATTTTTTTTCAAAATACCCATCTGAACTGCTAATGCCATTATTATTCCGGCGCAATCTTCCTGGTCAATTCTGCCTGGGAAAAAAATTTGGCGGAGGATTAATGAATAATTTATTAAAATTATTAATTATTATAGATATTTCAATATGATAAAGAAGTAGAGCACCTCTCCGAGAACCGGTCGAGCAGAAACAGGTTGCCAAGTTAAAAATTCCCCTTGGCACCTTCCTGTGTCTTAGAGGGCTGTACCTATTGATTGACCAGGTGACCCCATTCAGGCTTGATCCAGATTGCCGACCGGTCCATCCCTTAACCAGGATGTCCAAGGAGAATTTGGAAAGTCTTTCAGCCAATCAAGCTTGCCGAAGTATTGCAAGCACCAGAGGCAAGGGGTATGAGAGATGCCCTGGATTTTGCCGCCATGTTGCAGCCTGGCTTCCATGACCTCGGCAGCTTTACGAAACTGCCAAACGATGGCCTCTTTTAAGGGCACCTCTTTGAGGTCGGCCAGAAACTCGCCCTCGAAGCAAGTGGGCACGCCATCCCCTTGGGTCATGTGGGAGAGGGTGCAGCAAAAGATAAGGTTTCCTTGGTAATCCACATTCAAATAATCCACCAGGTGGCCGCAGTTGAGGATGACTCCGTCCATGGAGTGTCCTTCCAAAGTGATCTTATTTCGGGTGACCCCCACTGAGATTATCCTGAATCCAACGGATCGTGGCCTTTGTCTCCTCGGGAGAAGGCAGGAGTCCTTCTCGGATGAAGGTGGGGCTGGGAAAAGGATAGAGAAAGCCATGCTCGGCGGCTCCCAGCCTGGCGCCCAAAAGGGCGAGTTCGGTGAGCTCGCCCCGATTGGCAGTAGTGATAACGCTTTTTAGAGAAAAAGGGAGCTGGTGATTACGGCACAGGGTCACGGCTTCGAGCACTTCCCGGAATGACTTCGGCCCCCGGAGGCCGTCGTGAATTTCAGCGGTGGCGCCGTCCAGACTGAAACTTACAGATAGTAACCGCTCCTTTATCCTGGGTTCCAAAAGCAGGGGCAAAACATAGTCCGGGAACCGGCAGCCGTTGGTGACCAGGGTGAAATCAAAGCCTCGCCCGGCGATGAGCCGCAACAGGTCTCCGAGGTGCGGGTAGAGGGCCACTTCGCCGCCAGTAAGGCAGACCAATTTGAACCCCAGGACCTCGGCTTGAGACAGGATTGCGTCTGCGGTTTCTAAGGAGAGGGTGCCGGGGGGGTCCGCCTTGTTACGAAAGCAGTGCCGGCAGGACCGATTGCACTGATTTGTGGGTTCGAAGCCGATTACCCTCATCCTTTAAATACGCCGATTCCCATAGGATTCACCTTAAAGTCCAACTTATAATTGCCCAGGTGTTTTCCTTTGGCAAGGCTTTTTACAGGCTCATATGGTCTTACGGTTTGTCGGGGCTGTAGATAGTTCTTCATCAAGTCGTAGACAGCGTCGACCTCTTTTTTGGCATCGGTCGACAGATATCCCATAATCGGAAGCAATGATTTGGGGGAGTATGCTGTCGGTATCCACTCCCATGACGATGAAGCGCCCGATGAAGCCGGCTACGTCATTGAGCTCAATGTAGGGGCACACAGGAGATCTGGAAGTGCTGGAAGAGGAAATTCCGGGGCCTTTATCCATGACATGGGCATGTTTAATTTCTTGTTTGCTCCTGTCGGGTGGATTGAGAGGATTTTTTTTAGCTTCGTCAAGGTCATAGGCATCGACGAACAAACAATCTTTTTTTAATTCATAACGGGGCATGGGTTTTACCTCCTCGTGATATTATAGGGTTTGTTTTGCCGAGACGGTCTGCAAACCGCACCGGGATGCAACCTCATAAAAACTCTAATATGGGTGCCACCTGCCTCACCCCGACGGGTGATGAAATAATTTAGAAGTAGAAGCCAAGTCTGAACAAGAACCGGCGTTGATTAGAAAATTCTAGATCCCGGTAGGGCTCCAGAGAGTAAAAAGGCCGTCGGTTGAACAGGTTCTGGAATTCCAGCAAGGCAAAGCCGCGTTTATTGGGGAACTCCCGGCCCAGGGTCAGGTTCACGATGACAAAGGGGTTATCCGCCTGGTGTCCCTGAATATCCCCGTATTGCTGTATCAAGAGCGGTTTGAGCCGGGCCAGCCACCCCTTGGGGTGCAGGTAAGCGAGACCCACAAAAGCATTAATTTCAGAAAAAGCCCGGAGGTTATCAGTCGATTCGTAACCAAGGTCGGGGATGACCCTCTTACCCATGACGCCGGCCGACAGGCCCAAGTAACTGGCCAGGATACGGTTCAGGACAAAGGAGGCCTGGTAGCGTTTCCAGGTCTGCCACATGGGGTAGTCGATAAAATTATCGTCCGAAAAGTAAGTGGGGGTGGAGACCCGCAGGGCGTTCAGGCGCAGAACGGTGAAGGTGCGAGGGTTCCATTGGGCCTCCCAGGAGGCCCCGGCCTGGCGGATCTCGGCACCTGAAAAAGTATCGATGGTCCAAGGAAAGCCGGCGGTTTCCGAGGGCACTAGGAGAGGCTGCGTAATGAAGTGGGTGTTGAGGCGGCGACCGACGACACCTCGCAGGACATGCTGGACGCCGTCAATCTCGAACTGGTAATTGGCCCCAAAGCTGGGGCTCCACATGGAGCGGTAAATATTTGTTTGATAGCCTTCGCTCAGACCTTTATATAAGTCCTTGAAGAGGCTTAACTCCAGCACCAAATCCTTAAACGGACGCCAGTAATCCAAGAGGTAGAAACTGTAGTTCCAGTGGGGTGACTGGAAGTCAAAGTACCATGTTCCCAGCACCAAGGGTGGAGAAGCAAGAGTCAGGCTTTGTCGTTGACTAACCCCTGGAATAGTGTAGTAATCGAAGCCGCCGATAAAACTGTGCTGTCCCAGAAAGGAGGCTCGAAAGTGCTGCTGCACCTGGACATTATGGCTGGTGCGATCGAAGGTCCGGGTGAAATATTGCTCCAGAGGAAAGCCGCCAATGTCCATGTAGAGGTTTTGGATAAAATGAGAGGGGTATTCTCTGTGGGCATAGTACGCCAAAAAAGCCGCCTCGGGATTGAAACGGTAATAATAAGATAGTTCGTAAAACCGTGTGCGTCGTACAATGTTTTCGTCAAGAGATTGATAAATGGTACCCATCGTAGGGTCAACCGTTCGGAAGGTGCTGTGATTATCAACCTGGCTTTCAGGGTATTCAAAGAAGCCGCTGAGGGTTCCCTGCACGGTGGGCTCCCACTTGGCGTTGGCCTGGATATCGTAAAGACGTTGCCTGCTATTGGAGGAGTCAAGAGTAGAGGCTGATGGCCAGCTTGTCGCTCTGTCGTCGGTGTATCTGCCATAGCCTAAGGCAGCTACTCCGGGGGCGCCGCCGTAAATTAAGGCCTGGTGGTCCTGGATAGGCTTGGACCCTTCCCCAACCCCGATGCCGCCGGCAACGCCCAGACGCATATATGGCATCTCGAACATGGAGTTGTAGTCGTTGGTGAGGCCTAAAGCTTCGGTCCCTTCCATTTGGAGGTTGCTGTAGGTGTTCTGGTTGGCGTGCGACAAGACCCGGTAGAGAGCAGCCTCAGCGCCCTGAGTGGCAAAAAGGAGACCCGGAGTAAGGAACGGGGCCTCAGAGCCGCTGCGAGCTGCTATAATCACATCCCGCAGAAACAAGTGGGCTGAACTGTCGTATGGTTTATAGTTGACGGCCGTAACCGCCTTACTATAGGCCCATTCCGTCAGCCCTAACTGCTGGTAGGATCTGGCCAAGCTGGTATTGCGCACCGATAGGTCCTGATCCAGCAGACTGCGAGACCGGAACATGGCCACGTTGTCATTAAGCTCAATGGACTTATTGATTTCCTGAATAGCTTCCCCCGGCCGGTTAAGATCGGAGAGGGCGAGACCTTTATAAAGGTAAGGGGTGGGGTCCAGTGGATCCAACTTTTTGGCATAATCATAGACTTCTAAAGACTTGTCAAAAGCCCGAACCTGGTAGAGGGCCTTGCCTAACTCACTCTGATGCGACGAGATCCGGGGATCTAGAAGAGTGGCGGTGAGCATGGCGGTGAGGGCCTTGTCGTTTTCCCGGTAGCGGAAATAATAAATGCCCAATCCGATATGAGGTTCGCCAAAATGAGGGTTGGCAGCCACAGCCTGGTTAAAAAAGGCAACGGCGCCGGAAAAGTCCCGGTAGGCCAACCGGACGAAACCTGCCAAAGACAAGACATCAGCTTCATGGGGCGCCAGTTTGAGGGCCCGGCTAACGATATTCCAGGCTCGGCCCAGGTATTCGCTTCCCAGCATCAAGCGGCCCAGGTAGAGATAAGCCTCCACCAGATTGGGGTCCAGGGTCAAGGCTGTTTCGAGCTGTGACTGGGCCGCGGCCTGATCAAAAAAGGAGAGTTTCACCACCCCCATGGTGAGGTGAGCCAGAGGGGAGGCTGGTGCTTGGGCCAGAACCTGGGAGGCTTCGGTGAGGGCCGCGTCCTTGCGGTTTTGGGCGACATACATCTGGGCGAGTAAAGCTCCTGCCAGCACGGCGGCGGGGGAAGACTGGGAGGCCACACTTGCCAACTCCCTTTGGGCTTGGGCCACTTTACCCACCATCAGACTAAAATAACCCGACATAACCGTAAGATAAGGAGAGGGAGGAAGTTTCTGCCGGGCCTGGCGCACCAGTTCATAGGCTCCGCCGGCATCTCCCAGGCGATATTGGGATAAGGCCTGACCAACCACACCCCGCCAATCCGGGGAGCGCACGCGCTTGAAATAGGCCAGGGCTTCCTGGGGATGGTGACGCTGGAGGCTGATCCAGCCCAACAGGGTTAAGGCCAACCCATGTTCCGGGTTCTGCTTCAGGACCAGTTCGGCCTCCTGCTGGGCCTCTTGCAGTCGCCCCTGATCATAGGCCTCCAGAGCCCTAGTCAACGGACCGGAGCCGGGGCCGGAAAGCGGGAGATCACGGTAACTGATGATACCCGGATAGTAGAGGACCCACTGGACCGCATCGGTAGGCTGCACTAAAAGACGTTTAACGGGAGCCTTCCCAGGGTAGGCGATCCCTTCTTCTCCTGCTCTTAAGTCTAGTTCGCCGTAAGGATTGTAGAGTACCAACCGCCCCTCCAGCAAGGCGACAAAGGTAGCTCCGTCTGGCAGTACCCGCAGATTGAATTCGGTGCCGCGAATGGTGGCAGTGATGGCGGGGGTCTCCATCTCAAAACGGAATTCCTCTTTATTATTCCGCAGCCAGAGTTCACCCTTAAGCAATCTATACAAGCTGCGGGGCACGCTCCCCAGGGCACTCGGGATGGTATCGGTTAAACGTAGACGGGGAGAAGGGACAACGCTTCGAAAAAAAAGGGTGGTATTTTCATTGAGCTTGATCTGGCTTTCATCAAGACTGAGGATGGCAGCCCGGGACGCCGGTCCGGTCATGACCTCGTCCCCCTGGTACAGGGGCTGATTTATTTGGGCGGCGGCCCACTCCCCGGCGCCACCCCGGCGGATGGTAACCTGTCCCTGAAGGTAGACCAGCTTCCCTGCCAGCGGCGGCGCCGCCCAAATTTGCTTATCGACAAGTACGGCCATTGCTGTTATTAGGCAACAAATAAGCCTGACGCCAACCCTGATGCCCATATACCACCTCTCCACTTGGAACGTTCAATGGTTAAGGGACAATTTGTTGTTCAGGAGGCTCGAAACTTGGCCTGCCGATTTTATAATTTGTGTGGGGTTTTAATAAATCTTTGGTTCAGGGGCGCCGCCCCCTTCAGCCCAAAATAGCTGTCCTGGTTCTGATGAGATATCCTTGGAGGTATGGTGGAAACCGAGCATTAGTTTACCCGGGCGCGAGACAAACCGGCAGATAAAGAGGACCGAGGCCCAGGAGAACGTTGTATTAGGATTCTTTGGCCTACAAGGCTATCTCCAAGGATTTGCCTTCCATGGCGGAATTACAGCTTATTTACTTGTGTAGTTCTTATTATAAATAGGTTTATATAAAAATCAATTTTTTTTTAATAAAAAATAGCATCAAGAAATATAATGATATTTTATCAAAATTATCATTGGTTTCTTTCCTTAACTCCATCGGTAGGAGAAAATAAGACCGAGTTAAGAGACCACCGAATGATACTTCCGAACTTGCTTGACAAATAAGTTTTCTCAATGGCATGGTGTAACTATGAAAAGCTATCGTAAAGAACTTTGGTTTCAGGTCCCCGGTCGCCGGGCCTTCATCAATATTACTCCCCAGGTGGAGCAATGTCTTAAGGAAAGCGGCATAACAGAAGGCATCGTGCTCTGTAACGCCATGCACATTACAGCGTCCGTCTTTATTAACGATGATGAATCAGGATTGCACCACGATTATGAGATCTGGCTGGAGAAGTTGGCGCCCCACGCGCCCGTGTCTCAATACCGCCACAATGTGGGGGAGGACAACGCCGACGCCCACCTGAAGCGGCAGATCATGGGCCGAGAGGTGCTGGTGGCCATAACCGCAGGAAGTCTGGATTTCGGCCCCTGGGAGCAGATTTTTTACGGCGAGTTTGACGGCGGGCGACGGAAAAGGGTGCTGGTAAAAATTATTGGGGAGTAACAACTATGCCGTAGCTTTTCATCATACACCTCTTGCTAAATGTTAAGGTTATTGCCTTAGTGACTAATTTTAGTTTAAAATAACAAACATTTAGGGGAGAAGGATTTCTCAGAAAAACCCTTTGGACAAAGAGGGTGATACGAATCGCTACATTGTGCCAAGGGGCAGGTTTTTTGCAAGCCCTTGTGGAAACCTGACACCAAAATTAGTTCCCAGAAATTGTGGCGGTTTTCGGTAATCTTCAATTAGTCGCATAAATGAGGATATCAATGACCCCTTACCGGGTGGTGTTGGCGGATGATCACGCCCTTCTTCGCGGCGGCGTGCGTCGTATACTGGAAGAGATCCAGGGGGTGGAAGTCATTGGGGAAGCCGGAGATGGCTTAGCCTTGCTGGAACTCCTGAAAATCATAACCCCTGACTTGGTGGTCCTGGATATTTCCATGCCCAATTTGCGTGGACTGGAGGCCATTCGAGAAATTAAAAAATTGCTGCCGAACACACATATCCTCATGTTGACCATGCATAAGGAAGAGGATTATCTCTCCCAGGCGTTAACTGCCGGCGCTTCCGGTTACCTCCTGAAACAGGAGACCGATCCGGAGTTAGTAAATGCGGTGCAGACGATACGAAGTGGAAAAACCTATCTCTCACCGAATATCAGCGATCTAGTTCCTGATCTGCTCCGCCGCCGCCAGGAACCGGGGGGCTTGCCCAAAGAAGTTCTGACCCATCGGGAAAGAGAAATCATAAAACTTTTAGCCGACGGCAAAACCAGCAAGGAAATCGCCGAGTTACTTTATATTAGCTTGCGTACGGTTCAGAATCATCGGGCCAATATCATGCGCAAGCTCAATTTTAAGCGCACCGCCGACCTGATCAAATACGCCCTCCACAAAGGATATGTCTGATCTGCCTTATCGGGGTCAGATGGAGATTGTCGCCCGCCCAAACCATTTTGAGTATAGTTACTCAAAATGAAATGGTCATTCCATGCCGTAGCTTTAATCCTGCCTTCCCGTTTATACTTAATCTACTACTACCATAACAGTTTTAAATCTTTCTAAGTGCCCGAGAGTATATGAGCCCTTTCAATATTATTATCGCCGAGGATCATCAGGCCTTTAGAAAGCTTTTGCGCCTGGAATTAGAAGGCGCCCAGGATTTGGAAGTTATCGGCGAAGTAGAGGATGGTGTCCAACTGCTGGAACTTTTGCAACTAGTACAGCCCGATATGGTTATTCTAGATATTTCTATGCCCAATCTGGGTGGATTAGAAACCGCCAGGATTGTTAAAAAGCAGTACTGTCAAATCAAAGTGCTTTTTTTAACCATGCACAGAAATCCGGCCTATGTTGAACAGGCTCGCCTTATTGGGGCTGAAGGCTATATCCTGAAAGAAGAAGTAGACCGAGTACTTTTGTCGGCCATTGACTTGATTAGAGGGGGAGAGACTTATATTTCTCCCTGTTTTTCTCAGCACTTATAAAGATCTGCCGATCTAAAGACGCGGCGAATATGTTCCGGCCACGCCCGCGGCCACGACTAATAGGTCGAAAAGACGAAACAACATCGACAAGTTAGCGCGGAGGACTTAAGCATGAATTCCCCCAGAGCGTCGAAGTTCACCAGGGCCAGGAGTGCTTGCTGCCAAGCGTACACCGCTTCTGTGCAACCCGAGATCCTTGTGGTTGAAGATGGCTCCGGCCTTTTTCCCAAAATTGGCGCCATGCTGCAGAGCCAGGGATTTCACGTAATCTTGGCCCCCGATGCCGACACCGCGCTACAAGAAATGTCCAACTATGATATCGCCGCAGTCATTGCCGGAGCTTCCAGAGAACAGATCGCCGGTTTGCAGGTTCTTGCCGCAGTTAAGGAAAAGCGGGCTGGGGTAAAAACGATGGTGGTTACCAGCCTCGTTGACCCGGGACTGCCGGTGCAAGCCTACGAAATGGAAATAGATGATTATATCCACTGGCCGCTTACCGGCGAGGAGTTGACCGGTAGGCTCAGAGGTCTCATAGAACCCTTTGGAGTGGGAGAGAACACCGGCGTTCTGGGCAACCCGAAGGATGATTCCTCTGACGCCTACACAATTGCGGAAATAGGCTCCTTAGTCGACCGCTTTACTGATTCACTGTCGATGATCTCACAATCTCTGGAAGACATCCGACAAGAGCATCGAGAGGACATGGCAGCAGATCTGTCTGATGACCTCATGGCCATGGCGGCCCTGGTCCAAACCTTAAGTGACAACATGCGCCAATGCTGGCATTTTAAAGCTGAAGAACCGGAGTCGAAGTCCCAGACACGAAGCTTTCATTAGCTTAATGGGCGGCTTCCAACCCGGTGACTAAGCGGTAACTTCCTTCCTGATGGAGCAAAAAGCTTTCCTCGGTTAACTGCCCCAGGATTCTCTTAATTCGGGTGGCGTCGGTCGGTATGCCTTCTAAAATCGCTTTTTCCGGCAACTCTGGGGCAGATAGCAATAACTGAATGATCTTACTACGTATTTCTCTGTCAGAGCCGTGAAAGGGCGACTGCCGGGAGTAATGCGCACTGCGTCGGTTGGGATTAGGCACCATCTTTTTGAGCATGGCCCCATAGTCCATCAGGGCATAGTACCATGGACGAACCCGAAGGGCATCCATGGTCAGGAGGATAAGGGGAAGCAACATTTTGTCCGGCACCGCCTCTGCCTCAAGATGAAAAAAGTGCAGATAGACCCGACGGATGTTGGTTTCCAGGAAAACCACCGGCTGCTGGAAGACGAAGGCCATTAGAGCTCCGGAAGTGGCTGCGCCGATACCCGGAAGGCTCTCCAGTGCTTCCCGGTCCGCGGGTAATTGACCGTTGAACTCCGCCACAACCCGCTGGGCAATCCCCTGTAAGGCTTGGGCCCGGCGGTTATAACCCAGACCTTGCCAAGCCACCAGAATATCCCGGAGAGGAGTTCGGGCCAGATCAGGAAAACTGGGATACCGATCCAGAAAAGAGCCGTACTTGGTGAGCACCCGCTCCACTTGGGTCTGTTGCAGCATGATCTCGGAGACGAGAATTTCGTAGGGATCGTGGGTCAGGCGCCAGGGTAACTTCCGGCCATTTTCTTCATAATTCTGGTAAATGATCGCCCGAAAATCGGTGATCAGATCCCCGGTAAGTCCCGATTCCCGAAAGGTACGGCTGAAGTCGGACGGGTAATACTGAAAATTGGTCATCTCCACGGTAAGGATAAGAGGCGGGCGGCGCACCGGCCGCCCGGTCAGGTTAAGCCTTCTCGAAATTTTTGATAAATTGTCCGACCTGGGCCCCTAGATAGACGCATTTGATGTTACGCATGCAATCTTCGGCGTCCTTTTTCTCCACATGAGTGGTCAATTCGTGCTTATCTTTCTTGAACTTAACAATATAGGCATCTTTGGCGGCATCGAAATCCACACTCATAATGATCTTGTGCTTATCGATTTCAGGATACATTTCGGTGATTTTTTCTCTGATCGCGGCCGAGGTGAAGCTCATAGGGAATCCTCCTTTGGGTGAAATATGTTCTTAGTAAATGCAATATACTTTATAGCACCTTGTGCACACATACATGACGGATCGGTCTGACTTCTTAATCTTCCCAGCGGATAGCTGCGGCGGGGCAGGAATCGATGGCATCCTGAATAAGGTCCGTGGGACCACCTTCGGGTTTGGTTACCTCTGATTTCTGTTTAGCTTCATTTAAAGTAAAAACTTCGGGGCAAATTTCAGCGCAAGTGCCGCAAAAAACACAAGCATCTTCATCAATAACAACCCGGCGGGACATAGCTCTCTCCACATCTCAAAGACATATTCTAGTAAACAATTTACAGGTAATCATTGCCGACGGATTGGTCAAGACTTTTCAGCTTTGGGAGCGTAAATGAGGTAATAAATCATCGGAACCACCAGAAGGGTAAACAGGGTGGAAGCGAAAATACCGAAAATAAAGGACCAGGCCAGACCGGAAAATACTGGGTCCAGGGTGATGACCCAGGAACCGAACATGGCCGCGCCGGCGGTCAGTAAGATGGGCAGCAGGCGAACAGCCCCCGTTTCCACCACTGCCTCTTTGAGAGGCAAGCCTTCTCGCAGGCGCAGGTGAATGAAGTCGATGAGGATGATGGAATTGCGGACGACAATCCCCGCCAGGGCAATCATGCCGATCATGCCGGTGGCGGTAAAAAAAATGGAGTTGGGGTAGTCGTGAATGGGCGCCGCCCCCAGCAGGTTGAGGAGCAGGAAGCCGGGGATGATACCGATCAAAGTAAGCGGGATGGCCACCATAATCACCAGGGGCATACCGAAAGACTGGGTCTCGTGCACCAACAGGATATAAATCATCACCAACGCCCCCAGAAACGCCAGCCCCATATCTCGGAACACATCCACGGTGATTTTCCATTCACCCTCACCGGACCAGACCACGCGAAAACCCTCCGGCGGCGGCTGTTTTTTGAGCCTGGTTTCCAGGTCAAAAATGGCCTCCACCGGCGAGCGGCCGGCCATTTCGCCGGTCACGAACACCACCCGCTCCAGATTCTTGCGGTAAATCGTCTTATCCTCGACAGTTTGCACTAGTTGTCCCAACTCGCTCAGGGGCACCAGGGACCCGTCGGCTCCTTTTAACCGGATAAGGTTGAGATCCTCGGGGTCGGCACGGTATGACCGGGGCAGGCGGACGGTTATGTCCAGGGAAGTACGCTCCCGGGGTTGGTGAGCGATGCCAGGCGACTCACCCGCAATGCTGCTCCGGATGGTTTGAGCGATGTCCTGGGTGGAAATGCCGTGCCCAGCAGCCTTGACCTTGTCGGTGATAAAGTGGTATTTGATCTGGTCAGCCTCCACGGTATCATCCACATCCACCACCTTAACGGTTTGCTCCATATACTCCCGGACCCGTTTGGCCTCGCGGATCTGCGCGCCATAACTCTCACCCACCGGGGCATACACTTCGGCCACCAGAGTGGAAAGTACCGGCGGGCCGGGGGGCACCTCCACGATTTTAAGGTTGGCCCCCAAACGGCGGCCGATGGCATCGATGTCCGGGCGGATACGCAGGGCTATTTCGTGGCTTTTCCAGCGGCGCTCTTCTTTGTCCAAGAGATTAATCCGGATCTCGGCCTGGTAGGGATACTGCCGCAGGTAATAATGGCGTACCATACCGTTAAAATCTATGGGGGAGGGTTCCCCGACGTACGATTCAAAATCCCGCACTTCACTCACCGTGGCCAGATAGCCTTCCAATTCCCGGACCACCCGGTCGGTTTCTTCCAGGGAAGTCCCCGCCGGCATATCGATGAGCAGTAACAATTCATTTTTGTTGTCGAAAGGCAGCATCTTCATGGGCACCCACTGCAACAGCACCACCACGACGCAAAGTATCAAAGCCAGGGTGAGACCTCCCAGCAGATAAAACGTCTTACGGCGGCTTTCTAAAAAGGGGGTCAGAATCCGACTGTACGCTTTATAGATACCGCTTTCCTGTAAAATAAATGGTTCGGCCGGAATCTCGGCCTCCCGGCGCAGCATGTGATAGGCGGCCCAGGGGGTGACGGTGAAGGCCACCAGCAGGGACATGAGCATGGCCAGGGGCACGTTGAAGGGCATGGGACGCATATAGGGCCCCATCATGCCGGTAACAAAAAACAGGGGCAGGAAGGAGACGATGACCGTAAAGGTGGCCAGAATGGTAGGCGGTCTGACCTCATCCACCGCTCTCAAGGTGGCGTCCAGGGGCGGCTCCTGCCGGAGCTTGAAATGCCGATGGATGTTTTCCACGTCCACGATGGGGTCGTCCACCAGCAGCCCCAAGGACAGAATCAGGGCAAAGAGGGTCACCCGGTTGATGGTGTAACCCACCAGGTAATTGCCCAACAGGGTCATGGCCAGGGTCATGGGCACCGCCAGGGCCACGATCAGGGCCTCCCGCCAGCCCAGGGCCACGGTAAGCAGGGCGATGATGCTGACAACGGCAATGAACAGGTGTTTCACCAGTTCATTGACTTTATCATCCGCGGTCTTGCCGTAATCTCTGGTGACCAGCACCTTGATATCGGCCGGGATGACCGTTTTTTTGAGTTCTTCAATTTTATGCCGCAGCCCTTCGGCCACCCAGACAGCATTAGTGCCCTTGCGTTTAGCGATGGCGATGGTCACCGCCTGGTAGGGGCGGCCTGCCTGCACCAGCGGTTCGTTCTGCAGATGAGGGTCGTGGGCAACGCCGGGTCCAAATCCCAGGCGGGTATAAGTGTCGATCTCTCCCGGACCGTCCAGCACCTGGGCCACGTCTTTAAGATACACCGGCCGGCCCTGGTGTTGTCCGACCTGGATATCGGCCAGTTCCTGGGCGTTCCGGAAAAAGGTCCCAGCCTCCAGCAGCATTTCCCGATTGGCCAAATTAAAGCTGCCGGCCCCCAGATTGATGTTGGCCCCTTTCAGGGCCTGCATGACCTCCAGGGCCGAAACCTGGCGAAAGGCCAGACGGACCGGATCCAGAAGCACCCGAAGCTCCCGAGGCCTTCCGCCCACCACATACGACCGGGCGGTGTCGGGAATGCTCTGCAACCGGTGCAGGATCTCATCCGCCACCCGGCGCAGTTCCATATCAGATGCCTGATCGCTGTACAAGGTGAAGGTGACCACCGGAACGTCGTCGATCTCCACCGGCTTAATCACCCAACTGGTGACCCCGGGCGGCACCTGATCGATGTTGGACCAAACCTTATTATAAAGTTTGATAAGGCTATTTTCCCGATCCTGGCCCACGTAGAACCTGACCGTCACCACCGCGCCGCCAGGCCGGGACGCGGAGTAAACATATTCCACCCCATCGATTTCCCAGAGCTTTTTTTCCAGATTAATGGTGACCAGATTCTCCACTTCCTCAGCGCTGGCACCGGGAAACTGGATAAAAATATCCGCCATCGGCACCACGATCTGGGGTTCTTCTTCCCTGGGGGTGGCATACAGGGCGGCAATACCAGCCAACAGCGAAATAAGGATAAAGATAATGGGCAGCTTGGAGGTGAGAAAAGCCTTGACGATCCTGGCGGTAAAGCCTAATTTATGGGGGGCGGTAGTCATGGTTTAAACTTGATACGTTATGGAGTATTCCCTGGAGGAATGATAATTTTCTCCCCGGCCTGCAACCCTGAGAGGATCTCCTCGTCCGGCCCGTAGCGTTTGCCGGTCTTTATTTGCCGGACCGTTAGGCCGTCCGGCGTCGCTACCTGTACTGTCTCCAGTTGGCCGATGTTTTTGACGGCAGCGGCCGGCACGAGCAGGGTCTGGCGTTCCTGGCCGTCAAAATAGAGGCGGCCGAACATGCCCGGACGCAGGTCAGATCGAAAGGGCAGCGGTGCTTTCACCAAAAAAGTGCGGCTGGAGCTGGCGGCCTGAGCCACGATTTCGTCGATGGCGGCGTCCAGTTCCAAATTCAAACTGGGAATAACGATCCTGACCGGCTCGCCCGGATGCAGCGCCGGTCCATACTGCTCCCCCACCTGGGCTTCCAACCGCATCTGCCGGGGATCAAAGATGGTAAAAAGCGGCTTGCCCGGGGTAGCCAGGTCGCCGACATTAATCATCTTTTCAGCCACGAAGCCGTTACCGGGGGAAACGACCTTACCATATCGGAAGTAAGCCTGAGCCTCATTGACCGCCTGCCGGGCCTGCTGTACCTGAGCCTGAAGGGTTTCATACCGGGCCCTGACCTGGTCGAATTCCCGCACCGGCACTACCTTGCGGTCCAGCAGATTTTGAAAACGGTGAAAATCACTCTGGGCCTGATGATATTGGGCCTGGACCGACGCCAGATGATCCTGGGCCTGGCCCAGACGGCTACGCACTTCGGCATCATCCAAGACCGCCAAAACCTGACCTGACTTCACCTGGTCGCCGGGAGCCACCCTGACTTCCAGGATGCGTCCCATGATCTGGGCGGCCACCTGGGGCTGCTTTTGGGAGGCAACGAGACCGGGCGCTTCCTGCCAGTCCAAGACCTTTTTCAAGGCAACGGTATAAAGCTGCCCGTGCATGGGGACGCCCTTGACCGGGACTGCTTCCGGTCCGACCCGGGAATGAAACACGCCCTGCATCCAGACCAGCAGCAGAACCAGGCCAACCAGAAATATCAAGGATAATTTTAATTTTTTATTAATTGGACGCATTTCTTCCGATCATGGTGCTTATCCTTCCTCCGCCCGCCGGGTTTGTTTCCCCAAGGCAGGTTTTGGGCAACAAACAGAGATGCTGGCATCTGCCCTTCAATGAACATTAGCACAATATCTTCCTTAGATTAAGCAATAAATTGGTTCAATTAAAAAATATGTAGATCGGATCGGAGACTTTCAGAGCAAGAAAAGTTCCCTTTGGCTTAACCAGGATGGCAAAGGCGTTGCAGAGAATTAGGTATTTTCTATTTTTGGGCGAGATTGAAAAAGAACCGGACCGTTAAAACGGCAACTCAAAGTCCTGACGCACCCTGCGGCCCGTTCAAATGATTTCGGGAACAATACCCCTGCCGGCAACTATAATCGCTCACAGGTGCCCAAGGTGGCCAAATCCTTAAAGCCGCAGTGCAGACATACGGTAATCTCATGGGTAGTTTTATCAAAACTGCTGCAGAAATAACTGGTCGCGGCGCCATAGCAGAGTTCCGGCCGGCCGCAGTGTGGGCAGGGAGTAGTGATTTTATGGGCATACCGTATGGCAAGGTTTTCGGTCAGGTCAGCAGAGGTTTTTAAAAAAATTTTCACTTCTATCGGAGAGAGGTTGTGTCGAAACGATTCCATGCCGAATATTATACTCCACAATCAACAAACGGCAAGCGCACTGATAACGTTTTCAACCTCCTACCAGGCGTCTGTGCCCTTTGAGCTTCTAAATGAGTGCAGATAGGATCTAAGTCAGTACCTCAAGCCTCACGGTCACGTTATCCAACAGACGCCGCCGGGGGGAGACGCCTAGACCGAAGTCGTCTCCCAGGGGTCGGCCGGTACCGCTGTACCCGCCCGGGTCCCCCTGAAAGGGATCGATTTGCAACAATATGCGGGGATAACCATATTCCACGTGCAGGAAGGGGCACAGTCCCAAACAAGCCCGGGCCGCAGCAGTGATCAGGGATGTTTCGCCGACCAGGACACCCAGATGCATTTTGGGCTGATAGGGCGGAGATTGCTGCGCTCTGTTAGGATTGGCTGACGTCTTAACCGTCAAAGCCGGCGGCAGGGCATAGCCGGCCACCTGTAACATGGCCAGCAGACCGGTGAAGCCGCCGATCTTGGCCAGTCGCAGGTTCCAGATATCCGCGGCCTGCTCGGTCAGCAGGGTGTGGGCATCCGCCAGGGTGCACAAAGACTCATCCGCCATGACCGGTAGCCCCCCCTCCCGCTGCACCAGGGCCAGGTCCTGAACATTTCCCGCCGGGATGGGCTGCTCCACCGAACTGACGCCAAATTGTCGCAGTTCCCTGGCCATGCTGATGGCCTGGTCTGTCTCCCAGCCGCCGTTGGCGTCCACCCTTAGGTCGCGCTGGGGCCCGATAATCCGCCGTATCAGGCCAACTGCGGCCATATCCTGGACACGGCCCACTTTCAATTTATAGTGCCCAAACCCTAAAAACTTCGTGAGACTGGCAACACGCCACAGGTACCGGAAAGATCCAGCCCCCAGGGGACAGGTAAGGAGCGCCGGGAGTGGGCGCCGCTGCCCGAACAGAGCGTAGCCCGGCCGCCTGGCGGTCCGGGCCCAGGCATCCCATACGGCCAGGTCTATCCCAGCATAGGCCGCGGTCTTCCGGTGGTTTGTGGCCCAGGTGAAAATCGGCTGCAGAGCCTCCCAGGGGTAATTGCTGACATCGAGTTTCAACTCCCGGACGGCGGGCCAGTACCTGGGAACAAATATCCTGCCAGGCGCTGTCGATGGACTCGCCGGTGAGGTATTGCCGGGGAATTACCTCCCCATAGCCGATGTTCCCGGTATCAGAGTGCAAGGTGAGGATAATATTATGGGCTTCCCGGCGAACCGCCAGAGCATGTTTGAAAGCGAAGCGAAAGGGAAATTTCACTTCCCGGAGTTCCAAATGTGTAAAACGTACTGTCATAATCCCGCCTTGGCCTTTTTTCCCGGAAATTTTTCCCTTATCGATTGGCAAAGGGCCCGTTACTCATCCCGATATTTTTTTACAACCCAGCCCGATTAGAGAGTCTATCAATTTTACAAACCTGCCTGGTTTCCTCCGGCCGGGGATTTAGTTATATTCGGCATATTCTTGTAAGAAAATTACTGCTGGAGGGCTTATACCTGCAATAAAACGATTCCTGCCAGACCCACGATGAGAAATCCGGCTAAAAACCAGTACCACAAATTCCTGGTCCCGGCTTTTTATAGCCTGGCCTTCGCAGGTCTGACGGATCAGATTTTATGTACAGTAAATTAGAGATAATTGGCACAAAAAATTTCTAGTTTTTCCAAAAAATCCCATCTCGGATATATTAAACATTTGTACAGTAATTGTTATATTAGGTCGAGAGGATTTCGCCATGAGTGCGTTTTTTCCCTTTGAGCTGGAACCCCCGCCCTGGCTGTACCGAATTCTTTCCCGGATGAGGCTGATGCAGCGGTTGTATCGCCGCTTAGCCACCGATCTGGTGGAGGCTTTGCCCACCGGAGCGCTCCTGGTCGACGTGGGCGCCGGACCCGGCCATCTTATGAACACCGTGGCCAGGGAGCGCCCGGACCTTCGCCTGGCGGTGCTGGACCGATCGGCGGCCATGCTGCGCCCATCCCGGCGGCACCCGGGATATAATCCTGGATATCGGCCACTGCTGCGCCTGGTCGGAGACGCCGCGGCCCTCCCCTTGCAAACGGATTGCTGTGACCTGGCTATAGCCACATTCAGCTTTCATACCTGGAATCAGCCTGTTCGGGGAGTCCAGGAAATGCGTCGCCTTGTCAAACCGGAGAGCCCTGCCTGGATTTATGAAATGAACCGGGAGGCAACCTGGGCGCAATTTCGAGCCCTGGCCCAAGAGGAAGCCCTACCGCTAGCCCTTGTGGCTTTAGGTTTCAAACTCTTGAGTTGGAACCACGCCCTGAGGGCCAGTGACTTCGCCGCCATCTTTGAACAGGCCGGAATTTCGGGGTGGCGCCTGAATCCGGTGCATCACCTGTTCTGGCGAGCCGTCTTCTAATAGCTAGTCAACCTGCCTGCCTGCCATCTTCTGGATTTTTCCTTTGTTTTTTCAGGTTGTTTTGTTAACATTAATGGTTAGTATTATCCTATTGTCTGGCCACATTTTGAAGGAAGCTTATTATGGAACTTGCCCTGATTTTTCTGGGTATTTTTAGCTCCTCATTTCTGATTGCCCTTTCCGGGGCCCTGATGCCGGGGCCCTTGTTAACCTATACGGTGGCCGAGGCCGCCCGGCGAGGCTTTTGGGCTGGCCCGATCATCATGCTGGGTCACGGTTTTCTCGAATTGGGTCTGCTTGTCCTGTTATTGTTGGGCATCGGGGCCATCATCAATCAACCCGTGGTCACGGGAGTCATCGCTCTGTCCGGCGCCGTGATTCTCTGGTGGTTGGGCTATGATCTGATAACCTCGGCCCGAAACTCCCAGCTAAATCTCACCAGCGGCCAGGGGAGAGTTCTCCATCCGTTCTGGGCGGGGATCATCATGAGTCTGGCCAATCCCTACTGGCTCATCTGGTGGGCCACGTTGGGCTTAGGCTATGTCCTCTTCGCCTACAAGTACGGCCTCTTGGGGGTAATATTTTTCTTCATTGGTCATTTTCTGGCGGATTTGGGTTGGTATAGCCTGGTCTCCATGGCGGTAGCCCAGGGCAAAAGATTTATCTCGGACCGGGTCTATCATGGCTTCATGGTTACCTGCGCCCTCTTCCTCATAGTTTTCGGCTGCTATTTTGGTTATCAGGGTGTTAGGACGCTGCTGGGGGCCTAAAGACAGTAGGGCCGATCCTTGTTGATCGCCCTCCTCGGGGGCGAAGGCATGCTTCGCCCCGACAAAAAGGGTTGCTTCAAACCAAGGTTGTTTTTCACGGTGAAAATCAGAATCGGCGGCCTAAGGCCGCCCTATAATTTTTAATATTTTTGCATTAAGTGATATAGTACGCTTCAATCAACACCCACCAGTGTATCCTTATACATTTGTTGGGACGTGGTTCCTCAGGTCTTCTAGGGCGCAAGTAATTGCGCCACAAAGAAATAATCTATTGATGGGAAAATATATGATCCAAAAAGTAATGAGTGTCGGTATGCTGGAATCGAACTGTTATATCCTGGGCGACGAGGCCAGCCGGGAAGCCGTGGTCATCGATCCGGGCGGAGACGGTCCGGATATTCTGGCAGTTATACAAAAAGAAAATCTCAGACTCAAGACCATCATTAACACCCATGGTCACTTCGACCACATCGGGGCCAACCAGGCCCTCAAAGAGGCCACCGGGGCGCCCATCGCCATCCATACGGCCGACGCCGGTATGCTGAGCCAACCTTCGGCTGAAGCGCTCTTTTTCACCGGCGGGAGGCTGCAACCGTCCCAGGCTGAAATCCTGTTGCAGGAAGATGACGTGTTAGAGTTTGGGCCGTATCAGTTAAAAGTGCTCCACACCCCCGGTCACACCGTGGGGGGTATTTGCCTGGTTTTGCAAAGCGAATCCGTTGTTTACGTGGGCGACACGTTATTCGCCGGTTCCATCGGTCGGACCGATTTCCCGGGGGGATCTTTTGAAGATCTCATCGCCTCAGTGCGGACGAAGATTTTTACGTTAGGAGACCATTATGTGGTGATGCCGGGCCATGGTCCGGCCACTACCGTAGGTCAGGAGCGGCAGTATAATCCGTTTTTTTAGCAGGAACGGTGGGCGGCGCCCACCCTGCATGAATTGATTGCAGAAAGCCTTTTTACTCCATGACGGCTATCTTTCAAGGCAAAAATATTATTCTGGGCGTTACTGGCGGCATTGCTGCTTATAAGGCGGTGGAACTGCTGCGGCTTCTGGTGAGTGCGGGGGCCCAGGTCCAGGTAGTGATGACTCAAAGCGCCCAGGAGTTCGTCGCGCCCCTGACCTTTCACACCCTATCCGGGGAGCCGGTGCGTACTGCACTCTTTGGTCCGGGAACGGACCCGCTGGAACATATTTCCCTGGCCCAAGCAGTGGACGCTTTAGTCATAGCCCCGGCTACTGCCAACTGTATCGGCAAAATAGCCGCCGGTATCGGCGATGATCTCCTCACCACCCTGGTTCTGGCCGCTACCCGGCCCATCCTGGTCTGTCCGGCCATGAACGTCAAAATGTATGAAAATGCCGTGGTGCAGGAGAATTTGGAACGTCTCCACCGGCGGGGATTTCACGTTATGACGCCGGATATGGGGGAGATGGCCTGCGGCGCCTATGGCTCCGGCCGTCTGCCGGAACCGGCCACCATCGTCGAGGCCCTGGCGGCGCTCTTGTCGCCCAAAGATTTGCAGGGCTATCAGATTCTGGTGAGCGCCGGTCCCACGCATGAAGACCTGGACCCGGTAAGATTTTTGACGAATCGGTCCACCGGCAAGATGGGCTATGCCCTGGCTAGAATGGCCCGGCGGCGGGGGGCCGAGGTTTGTCTGGTCAGCGGCCCTTCAGCTCTAGCGCCTCCCCCGGGAGTGGAACGACACCTGGTCCGCTCAGCCCTGGAGATGCAGCAGGCTCTGGCAACAAGATTTCCGCAAACCGATGCCTTAATAATGTCGGCCGCAATCAGCGATTACCGGCCGGCCGGTTTTACCGAGCAGAAGATCAAGCGCGGCCACGAGGAAATGCTGGTCAAACTCACCCACAACCCTGACATTTTAGAAAGTTTGGGGGCCCTCAAGACCAGACAGGTCATGGTGGGTTTTGCGGCCGAAACTCAAGATATTTTGAGGCATGCCCAACAAAAGTTGCAGCGGAAACATCTTGACCTGATTGTGGCCAACGACGTGTCGGCGCCGGATTCCGGCTTTGCCGTGGATACCAACCAGGTGATCTTGATCCACCGTTCCGGGGAGACTGAATCACTGCCGCTGCTCAGCAAGGAAGAAGTGGCCGACCGGGTGCTGGATCAGGTTGCCGCTTTGCTGGCCGAACGCCAGAGGTGATAGATTAATGCCGGAGTTACCACAAGAGGAATTACGCCGACTGGCCACTGGCTTAAAAGAATTTTTTAACTATCAGCGGCGTTTAGGTATGCAGTCGGTTGAAGGTGCTTTGCCAGTTGGCCTTCCCAAGCCCACTAGGACGGAGTCGGCCCCAAAACCTGCCGAGGTATTGAGTCTGGCAGAGATCCAACAGGAAATGGGGGATTGCCAGCGCTGCAAACTCTGGAAGTCTCGCACCCGCCTGGTTTTCGGAGTGGGGAACCCCCAGGCGCGATTAATGTTCATCGGTGAAGCCCCCGGCGCCGAAGAAGATCAACAGGGGGAACCCTTTGTGGGGGCGGCCGGGCAACTCCTTAACCGTATACTGAACAAGATGGAAATCAGCCGTCAGGAGGTCTATATCACGAACGTGGTCAAATCACGGCCTCCCGGCAACAGGAATCCGGAGGCCGAGGAAATTACCGCCTGCCGGCCTTTTCTCCTGAAACAGATCCAAGCCATACGTCCACGCATAATCGTCGCCCTGGGGGCGATAGCCACTCATGCACTGTTGGAGTCAAAATCTCCACTCAACCGTTTGAGGGGAAACTGGCAGCAGTGGCGCGGCATTGCCGTCATGCCGACTTTTCACCCTTCTTACCTCCTGCGGGTCCCTCAGGATCGGATAAAAACCTGGGAGGATATGCAACAGGTTTTGGCGGCTTATCACGGGAAAGGGAATTAGTCTCAAATTTCTTTTGCTTCTTGCTAACTTAAATTCGCCCAGATATATAATTATGTTCCACCAACATGCAAGCTTTTGGGCCACCTCGGCGCCAAGGCCTAGTGTCGATCTGACAATTTTGAGCAAGCAGATTATGATAAAAAAATCCCATCACCGCATCCGGATCAGATGGCTGGCAGCGATACTGGCCATTATATTTCTCGGCGCCTGTCCCACCATCAGGGCGGAGGAAGGCCCCGGGCAGGTGTTTGTGTTGACTGCCACGGGGTCCATTAATCCGGGATTGGCCGAATTCATTGTGGACGGCATCCAGACGGCCCAAAAGGCCCAGGCCGAAGCCCTGGTCATTGAATTGGACACGCCCGGCGGCTTGGATACCTCCATGCGTCAGATCGCCCAAGGCATTATT
The DNA here is from genome assembly GCA_963780995.1 of uncultured delta proteobacterium. Lineage (GTDB taxonomy): Bacteria > Desulfobacterota > Desulfobaccia > Desulfobaccales > Desulfobaccaceae > Desulfobacca. The sequence continues at coordinate 288,260 of CAWAEI010000016.1, read as the reverse complement.
AACGCCCAGATTCCGGTGGTGGTCTATGTGTATCCCAAGGGGGCCCGGGCGGCTTCGGCCGGATTGATTATCACCCTTGCCAGCCACATCGCCGCCATGGCGCCGGGCACCAACATCGGCGCGGCCCACCCGGTGGCCATCGGCGCCCAAAAAATGGATAAGGAAATGTCCACCAAAGTGGTCAACGATATGGCAGCCTACGTCCGCTCCCTGGCCGCGGAACGAGCCCGCAATGCTGAGTGGGCCGAAAAAGCCGTCCGTCAGAGTGTTTCCATTCCTGCCGCCGAAGCCCACAAATTGAAGGTAGTCGATGTTTTAGCCGATGATCTGCCTGATTTACTGAAAAAAATTGACGGCCGGGTGGTGCGTCTAAACCAGGTGAGCCGGACGTTGAAAACAGCCAAGGCCAAAGTCGTTCCCATAACGGAAGGACTGCGACACCAGGTGTTAAAACGTTTGGCCGACCCGAACGTAGCCATGATTCTGATGATGATTGGGCTGGCCGGTCTTTATTTTGAGCTGGCGAATCCCGGCGCGATTTTGCCCGGCGTTCTAGGGGGCATCTGCTTATTGCTGGCATTTTACGCTTTTCAGACCCTGCCGGTGAATTTTATCGGCATCCTATTGATAGTTTTAGCTTTTATCTTTTTTCTTTTGGAAATTTATGTTACCAGTTATGGTATGCTTTCCGTGGCCGGGATCATTTCCCTGGCGTTGGGCGGCATGATGCTGTACCGAAACGGGGAAACGGGGGTGGAGGTTTCCTGGAGCATACTGGCTACCACAATCCTTTTAGTTTCGGCTTTTTTTCTGGTGGTCACCTCTCTGGCGGTCCGGGCCCAACTACGCAAACCCTTAACCGGTAAATCCGGATTGGTGGGAGAACGAGGTGTCGCCTTATCCGACCTCAATCCCGCTGGCAAAGTCCTGGTGCATGGAGAATATTGGGAAGCCCTGGCCGAGGAATTCATCCCCCGGCATGAGCCGGTGGAAGTGGTGGAGGTAAATAATCTTCAATTGGTAGTCCGTCGAATTTCAAAGCCCTGAAAAGGAGGGGTATCATGGCTTTTTTTTCAACACCCATTATTATACTGGTGCTAGTCGTTTTTTTCCTGTTCAGCGCCGTCAAGATTCTCAATGAATATGAGCGGGGCGTCGTTTTCCGTCTCGGCCGGGCTTTGCCGCACGCCAAAGGCCCCGGCGTCATAATCCTCATCCCGATTATTGACCAGATGCGCAAGGTCAACCTGCAATTAGTCACGTATGATGTCCCCACCCAGGATGTCATCACCCGGGACAATGTCAGTATCAAAGTCAATGCCGTGGTCTATTTTCGGGTCTTGGATCCCATTAAAGCGATCATTGAAGTGCAGGATTTTTTTCAAGCCACAGCCCTTTTAGCTCAAACAACTTTGCGGAGCGTTTGCGGTCAATCGGAGTTGGATGAACTCTTGAGTGCCCGGGAGAAGATCAACATCAAGCTGGCAGAAATTTTAGATCAGCACACCGATCCCTGGGGAATCAAGGTGACCCTGGTGGAAGTAAAGGCCATCGATCTGCCCATCGAGATGCAGCGGGCCATGGCCAAGCAGGCCGAAGCCGAACGGGAGCGGCGGGCCAAGATCATCGCCGCCGAAGGTGAGTATCAGGCCGCCACCAAGCTCTTCGAAGCAGCCCAAATTATGGCCGTCGAACCCATCACTCTGCAGTTGCGGTACCTACAAACTTTGCGGGAAATTGCCGCGGAAAAAAACTCCACGACCCTATTCCCCATACCCATTGATCTGCTAACCCCGTTTATTAAGCTTGCAGATAAACTCAAATCTGAATAAAATAAGCACTCTATTTTACTATTAGGTAGGAAATTATGGCAAAAAAAGAAAAGAAAGAAAAAAAGGAAAAGCCCCTGGACCGCATGACCGCCAAGGAACTCCGGGAACATGCCCTCACCTTGGGTGAAATCGTCGGCGTCCACGGCATGAACAAAGAGGAACTCATTGCGGCCATCAAAGAAATCAAAGGCATCAGCGATGACACTGCCAAGGCAGTCAAAAGTGTAAACGTCCGGGAATTGAAAGAACAAGTCAATATCTTGCGGCAAACCAAGGTGGAGGCCGTCGCCGCCAGCGAGAGCCGGGCCAAAATCAACATCTTGCGAAGGAAAATCAACCGTCTGAAGAAGAGAACCCGGAAATCCGCTTAACTTACTACCAGTAGCATCTGCCAGAAAGGGAAAGCCTGTCATGGCGCAGCCAGAGAAGCCCGCAAACAGCAGCCAGGCTCAAGGTCAAGGACCATCCTCCCCCTCCGGGCCGAAAGATTTAATAATCGCTGAAATCGGCACCGAAAAAAGCTTTCCCAAGGGAAGCATTATTGTCCGGCAAGGAGACACCCCGGAGAGCTTTTATGTTGTCCGCCAGGGCAAGGTAAAGGTTTTCCGTCTCAGCCAGGAAGGCATCCGCACTGATCTGACCGAATTGGGGGAAGGCGCGTATTTCGGGGAGCTGGCCATTGTTACCGGCCAGCCTCGGACTGCCTCGGTGGAGGCAGGCGAGGACACGGTCCTGACGGAAATCAGCCGGGAGGAATTTGACATACTCTTGGACGACAACCCGCCTTTAGCCCGCCAGATCATTAAGCAACTGACCCAATGGCTGGTGGAGGGTGACAAACGCCTGGAAAAACAGGTGGTCCACCAGGTGAAGGTCCGGGAAGTTTCCTGGTTCGATTTCGCCCTCATAGCCGGGCTGAGCATCATCTTCGCTCTGGTGTTCAACCTTTACAATGACAACGCCTTACCACTTATTCAGGGTCTGGGCGGCGAACCGGTAAAGGTAACCTCCATAGATGAGGCTCTAAAGCTCTACAATGAGCAAAAACTCATGGTCATCGATGCCCGGAAAGAAGGTTTCTATCGCCTGGAGCATATCAAGGGAGCCGAAAATTTCCAGGCGGTCTTTTTCGATCTGATGTTTCCCATGTACCAGTTTAAACTGGAGCAAAAACAGTTAACCCCAGACAGCCCCATTTTCGTTTATGGCGGCACCCTTAGCCGTCGTTTCGACCTTGATCTAGCCCGGGATCTTAAGTCCAAGGGTTATGAAAATGTTATGGTCCTGGGCTCGGATTATGATGCCTGGAAAAAGGCTTTTCCGGTGGAAAAGCAACCGGCAAAGGCTCCGGCAGCTATGCACCTGGGTCTGGCCGGCTTGATTGAATGGCTGCCGCTTTCCATCTTTGTGTTCATGCTGATCCCTTCGGTGCGCCGCAGCCCGTATCTGTCCATGTTCTGTCGCATGCTCTTGGGAGTAATTTTCATTCAATTCGCCTTAAGCAAGATCCTGCGGCCGGCGGTTTTTGGCATGAATGTGGTGGACTACCAGCTGATGCCCTTCTGGGGGGTCAATCTCTGGGCCCTCATCCTGCCCTGGGCGGAATTAGTTGCCGGTCTTTTTCTGATCCTGGGAATTCGGACCCGGACCGCGGCTATCTTTATCGGCGGTATGAATGTCATGTTTATTGTGGGGTTGGTCAACGCCATTCTCCAGGGCTATCCCATCAACTGCGGGTGTGTGGGTGAAACCGGCGAACCGGTGAACTGGTGGAAGGTTCTCAAAAATGTGGGGATGTTGCTCATGACCGTGCAAATCTTCTTCTATGATCGTCTCTTTGTTTTGGATCGGGGCGGGTTTGTCTGGCGGGAGACTAAAATATGAACCGAAGCGTTTTCACATGGCTGCCAGCCCTGGGACTGCTTCTCGCGTGTTCCCTTATCCTGGGGAGTTGCGGCGAATCCCGGACGCCTTTTGTGGGCACCTATAAATCTGATCAACCTGTGAGTGGCAAAGGGCATATTGAATTAGTCCTCCGGGATAATGGCGAGGCTGATTGGAGTTGGGTGGACCAGGGCAAGTCCTCAAAATTCAAGTGGCGGGTCCAGGATGGCCGCGTCTGGTTTTACACCAAAGAAGGCGCAATTATTATCGGCACACCCACTGATGGCAGCAAACACCTCTCCGTGGATATCTCCGGTGAATGGCACGAGGGCTGCCCCACGGAAAAATGCATCAGTTTTACCCGCCAAAAATAAGGTATGGTTGGGTTAAACCTGCCAGTGAGCCGAACGCGGCAACCGGCCTGAGGCTTTTGGCGTGTTTAATGCCCGAGGGAATCGACAGCAGAGCAAACTTGCACATATGTAAGAGGGGCTTTTGATAGTGAAATTATGTCAGCGGGATTTCTTGCTCCTTATTGGGATATTGGCAGGGTGGATCTTCTGGCCACCACAATTCAGTTATAGCCAGAGCAACGATCTCATTATCTCCCGGGTGGGTCTGAGCCAAGCGCAGGGGACCACCTTCTTGACCATGATCCTCAGCCGCGCTGAGCAGCCCAAGATTCAACCCGTGGCAGACCGCCAGGCACCGCAATTACTCATTGACTTTCCCAAGGCCAGGGTCTTTAATGTTCCTGTCGCCCAGGCGGGAGATCAACAACTGGTTAAACAGGTGCGCACGGTGGCCCTGCCGGGCGGGGACGGGGTAAGAATCATTCTGGATTTAATCCCTGGACGACCCTATACTTTTTGGCGCTCAAGCCGAGATGGGTCTAAGGGCGGTTATCAATATATGGTCGGTATCAGGCCTGATTCGCAAGGGGGCGAAGGCTACTCTCCCGGATTAGTAGTAGATCGACGAGCCTCGACCGTTACCCAGGAAACGGCCGAAACTTCCCCGCCACCCAGAACCTATCCCTCTGAACGGGAGTCCACCCCGCCGACGTCTGAAGAGCGCGCCTCATACGGGGAGAGCAGATCCTCTGCTGCCAGTTCGGACTATCAGCGACCCAGCTCCGGCGAGTTGGGTGAAATTGCCCGATTGATGCCGGCCGCCGGGCCAGCACTCGGGTTTTTGGAACAAAAAGGTTGGAGTGTGCAAAAGGATTCCGCCGGTCGAAGCGGCAGCCCCGGCAGCCAAAAATTCCTTTTAGCAAGCACACGCTATCCTAATTTATCTATTACAGTTGAACATATACCAACACGTGCGGCCGGCTCTCCCAGCATTAACGTCATCGCCTTGTCCACGGATAAACTTGCCGACAGCGACGCCGACAAATACCGGCAAATGGTGCGCTGGGACATGGCGGCGATTAAAAAGCACTATGAAGATATCGGCGACTACTACGATGACGGTTTAAAACCCCTCCGTATAAGACTCCGGGAACGATCCAAAGCCATCGTACTAAGAGATTATGAATTCTTCAAGCAGTTCCTGGAAGCAGCAGTGCCACAAAAGCCGGAATTACCCGAAAAAATACAGAAACATGTGCAAGATAAGGTAAACAAACGGCTGGAGGGGGCGCAGTATACCGAATCTGAAAATCCCCTGGTCATGATGGATATGGTGGATTTCTATACTCTCAAGGTTTATTTTATCGGCAGATAAACCTCTATGATAAGCCCCCTGCACAATAGCTGTTTTTGTCATCATAAATGGCGTAAGGATCTTAACCTTAAGGGAACATTAGATTCTTCGCTGCGCCCAGAATGACAATCATGAGAAAATGTATCTTTTTCAAAAGCCTTGGATGATAATCACATTTTTGGCTGCAGTTCAAAAAACAGGAGCTTTTTCTCCTCGTCGCCGCTGTGCAGCTTTTTTTCCTGATAACGCACGGCATAGTGAGGTTTTATAAGGTCAAAAAATGCTTTCGGTCCTGTTCCCCTGATTCCCTGGGCCAGGTAGATCTTCCCGTCCGGTTTTAGATATCTGTTTAGTAACTTCAATAAAGATTCAAAATTTTTCTGTTCATAGAGGATATCTGAGCCGATAATCCAATCAAACTTTTCTTCCAGGGTTGGGGCTGTCCAGTCAAGATATTCGACCTGGACATTTGTCAAGTTATTACGGACCATGCTTAACCGGGCAAAGGCCAGGGCGTCAGCTATGTTATCGGTTAAGGTCACCCGGTGTCCCCGGGCGGCGGCGCACAAACCGGCGAATCCCAGACCGGCGCCTATTTCCAGAATTTTTCTACCCAATTGGGGCTCTTGTTTGACCAGAAAATCCGCTAAGACCAAGGCCGCATCCCAGACCATGGCCCAATACGGGAAATTTTCCAAAGACAGGCCCTGGGCTTCAATATTGCTGACCAGGTAATCCTCCAGGTCCCGAATCTGGAGGATTTCTAATTTAACCTGACCCACTTGGATATCGGCCCATTCCAAATTATAACGTTGTGAAAGGTCTTCCCACGATTGCTGCGCCGCTGTCTGCGGTTACCATAGTTTTCTCCCGGCAAGCAGGCAGGCTGATTGCCTGCCTGGTCGTGTCAGCGGGTAGCCTGCCGCTTCATATTACTCTTCTTCCTTCTTGCCTTCGTCCTCTTTCATTAGTTTGCGGGCGAGATCCATCATGTCCCGTAATTTTTGATCAACCCGATAGTTGACGGAGTCGGCTTCGAAACCTCCCGCCGGCAAAGGCTTGCCGGCGGGCAGACCGGTAAGAATTTCCATGGCTTCGTCCACATATTTAGCAGCCCAGACATGAAACTGGCCGGCGCGCACGGCGTCGACGATTTCTCGTTTCAGCATCAGTTGCTGAACGTTGGCCTGGGGGATAATGACGCCGTGGCTGCCATCCAGTCCCCGGGCCTTGCAGACCTTATAGAACCCTTCGATCTTCCAGTTCACTCCGCCGATGGGCTGAAATTCCCCTCTCTGGCTGATTGAGCCGGTCATGGCAATATTCTGGGACAGAGGGACTTCGGCCAGGGACGAGAGAATGGCAATGAGTTCCGCGGCCGAAGCGCTGTCTCCGTCCACCATGCCATAGCTCTGTTCAAAGGTCAGGTGGGTTGACAGGGTTAAGGGTTTATCTTTGGCAAAGCGGCTGCGCAGAAAGCTGGAAAGAATCATCACCCCTTTGGTATGAATATTTCCGGACATTTTCGATTCCCGCTCGATGGCCACGACGCCTTCCTTACCCAGAGAAATGGTGGCCGTGATGCGGCTGGGACGGGCAAAGGCGTAATCTCCCAGCATATAGACCGAAAGACCGTTGACCTGTCCCACCACGGAGCCGCTGGTTTCAATGAACAACATCCCTTCCTGGATGTGATCTTGCATTTTTTCTTCGAACAGGTCGGAACGGAAAATTTTTTCGTTTATGGCCTTTTCCATATCGTCGCCGCGGATCACCGTGTGACCATTGCGGCTGGCCCAAAAATTGGCCTCTTTGATCATATCGGCCAGTTCCCCCACCTGCAGACTCAATTTATTTTTATGGCCCGCCAACTCACCGGCATACTCCACTAACCGGGCCACAGCGGTATTGTGGAGGGGCGAGAGTTTTTCTTTATCACAATAGCTGCACACAAAAGCCAGTAACTGGGCCTGATGGTCCGGCGTCCGTTTCATTTCCCAATCAAAATCGGCCTTGATTTTGAAATGTTTATGAAAATCTTCGTCATAAGAATAGAGCATTTGATAGATCCAGGGATTGCCGATGAGGACTACCTTGAGTTTGATGGGAATGGGCTCGGGACGCAAGGACTTGGTGGTGATCAGACCAAGTTGTTCACCCAGGTCTTCAATTTTGATTTCCCGCTCCTTCAGCGTCCGTTTCAGAGCTTCATAAGAATAGTACCATTTCAACAGATCCAAAGCGTTGATAATAAGATAGCCACCATTGGCCCGGTGGAGGGCGCCGGGATGGATTAAGGTGAAATCCGTCAGCAGGGCTCCGAATTGGGCCTTGCGCTCGATGCTGCCGAAAAGATTGGGATAAGTAGGGTTACCCTCAACAACTACCGGGGCCCCTTTGGTTTCGGAATTATCCACGAAGACGTTCACCTGGTATTGCACGAAACTTGGCTCCGGGGTTGGGAAGGGGAAAGGACTAGGAGCACCCGGTCTGCGCTTTAAATCATCAATATTTTTTAAGATATCTTCTTCTACCCTTTTGAGGTAGTCGGTTACTTCGGATTGCCCTTGGTACTTTTCAACGAGTTCTTCAATGAGATGTCCCACCACAAAGAGGGCGACATCCTGATCCAGCTTTTTTTCCGCTTGTTGGAACTCTTTCTCCATCTTGCGGATTTTGCGCAAGGCCTCATTCATTTCGGTATGGAGAGCATTGGACTTTTGCCTTAACTCTTCCCGTTCCTCATCGGATAAGGTCTTGAGTTCTTCTTCAGTGAGGGGCTTGCCCTCTTTACCGGGAAAAATCATCATACCGGATTGGGAGATATTGAGCACAAAACCTTCCACCGTGGCCCGTTCATCCAGTTCTTTGAGAATGTTATTGCGTTCCTGGGTGAACTGGTGCACCAAGGCTTCCCGGCGGTTGCTGTAATCTTCACTTTCAAAAATCTCTGGAATCTGGACTTTTAAGGTTTTGATTAATTCATCCAGATCGTCGCGCAAAACCTTACCTTTGCCGGTGGGTAAAGGTATCGCCTCGGGTTTTTCCGGTTCCTTAAAATTGTAGACATAAACTATATCGGGAGGGGTCTCTTCGGTGGCTGCTAATTTCTCCACATAGTTCCGGATCATTACCGTCCGGCCGGAACGCGGCTGACCGGTGACAAAGATATTAAAATCATGATCTTTCATCCCCAGCCCGAGTTCCAGGGCATGCATAGCCCGGTTTTGAGCTATCACTTGTTCCGACAGGGAGGGCAATTCGGCAGTGGTTTCAAATCCCAGTTTTTCCGGTGAACAGACCTCACGTAAATCTTCGGGCTTCAGTTCCCAGTCATTTCTTGGCATGGCGCCTCCTCAGAATCACAACAGATATTAGGGTCGGGGCATTTTAGTGCCAGGTGCACAATTATTAATCGGTTGACAAGGGCCGTAACAAACAAAAATGGGGACAGGCATACAGTTCCTCTTCGATCTGAATGGTGGTATGCGCCAGACCGAATTGATCTTTGAGACTGAGCATCATCTCGCACCGCACCGCCTCCCGGTCCCGGCTGCCATTGACGACGGCATGGACACTTAGGGTATACAGCCCGGAGGTTATGGTCCAAATGTGGAGGTCATGGATATTAATGACTCCGGGAACCTGCTCCAGCCTCCGGGTCACCTTTTGGATATCGAGGTGACGAGGCGTTGATTCCATGAGAATTTCGGTGGCCTCCTGAATGAGTTGCCAACTGGCGCCAATGATCAGGAAACCGATGAAAAAGCTTACCAGAGGGTCGAACCAATACCAGCCTTTCCAAAGCATGGCGAGCGAGGCGCCGATGGCCGCGACTGAACCCAACCCGTCAGCGGCAAGATGCAGGAAAGCCGACCGCAAATTAATGGATCGGTCCTTGGAGGGATACAGGAGCCAGGCTGACCAGACATTAACTACCAAGCCAATTGCGGCAATGACCAGCATGGGGCCACTTTTTACCAACGGCGGCTCCTGCAGCCGCTGATAGGCTTCAAAAAAGATAAAGGCCGTGAGGCCCCAGAGTATTAAGCCATTGATCAGGGCGGCCAGAATTTCCAGGCGGTGGTAGCCATAGGTTTTGGCCTGGGTGGGAGGTTTAGCCGCCCAGGTGATGGCCACCAGACTGAATCCCAACGCCCCCACATCGCCGAACATATGGCCGGCGTCGCTGATCAGGGCCAGACTGTTGGTCCAGATTCCACCTACCAACTCCACCACAAAAAAGGCAGAATTGAGGATTAAACTCAATATCAAACTCCGGCGGTCTCGAGCCTGGTGATCTTCCTTCGCCGTCGACATCAGACGCCTTCCATCTGAATCTCTAATACCTGATAAGAGCGTTGCCCGCCCGGAGGATTGAAACCGATCTGCTCCCCAACTTTTCTCCCTAACAGGGCCTGACCCATGGGAGATTTGACGGATAAATATCCCTGGCGAACATCTGCCTCTTCACTGCTCACTAAATGATAACTCGATATTTCACCGGTGGTCAGGTTACAAACCTTGACCCGACAGTTAAATCTAACCTGGGAAGGGGTGAGGTTGTGCCCCACTAAGACTTCAGAATGGGAGATTATTTCCTGGAGTTTATGAATGCGCCGGTCCACCTGGGCCTGGCGGCTGCGGGCCTCCCAGTATGGTTCATTTTTCTCCAAACGTCCGTCGGCGGCCGCCTCCATTACTTCCTCCACGATGAGGGGACGCACAAATCGGCGCAGTCGCTTCAACTCCTGCAACAGCTTCCAATACCCTTCCTGAGTCAATAATTCCTTATTCATTTTAAAGCCATAACTGCTAACGTCTGTAAAGTAGTGAGCAATCTTGCGTCCTCTTTAATCTATATCCAAAAAGCCTCTAAGGGTCAAGCAAACTTCAAGAAGCAAGGCCAGAAAAGATTCCGAGTTATGGTGACCCATTTTCCCCTCAAAAGCCCTTTCCTTTTTTTTCGGATCAGACAGGTTTTCAGATAAATGGATGCCCCCGGAAAAGTCCCGCACATCCGGATGACCACCATTTGAGCACTACGCCGCCCCAAAATCAGTCTTGATTATCGACTGGCCCAGAGGTATATATTTTAGAGATATAATAGGTAGCGAAGCTGGAGCTTCGCGGGTAATGGCGTTCCCAAGTACAACTTGGGACCGAGGGAAAGTTCGATTTGATTTCGCAAGCTCACGAGAATCTAACTTTAATGGTAAAATAACATGGAATATGAAGTAGTTATCGGATTAGAAGTTCACGCCCAACTTGTGACCCAGAGTAAGATCTTCTGCGGCTGTCCGACGCAGTTCGGGGCGCCGGCCAATACGCAAACCTGCCCGATCTGCCTGGGTATGCCCGGCGTCCTGCCGGTGCTCAACAAAAAAGTGGTGGAGTTCGGCCTAAAAATGGCGCTGGCCACCCAGTGCCAGATCGCCTCGTACAGCCGGTTTGCCCGGAAAAACTATTTCTATCCCGACCTGCCCAAGGGTTACCAGATCTCGCAGTATGAGCTGCCTTTAGCTGAGCATGGACAGGTGGAGATTGAAGTGGAGGGCACCAATAGACGCATCGGTCTGACCCGGATTCACATGGAGGAGGACGCGGGCAAGCTCATTCACGACGAGCAGTTACCGGTGAGCTATGTGGATCTCAACCGCACCGGCGTGCCCTTGCTGGAAATCGTCAGCGAACCCGATCTGCGCACCCCGGAAGAGGCTGCGGCCTATCTCAAGGTTATCCGCAATATCCTCCTGTATCTGGAAATCTGCGACGGCAACATGGAAGAAGGCTCCCTGCGCTGCGACGCCAACGTCTCTTTGCGGCCGGTGGGCGCCATCCCCTTCGGCACCAGGACCGAACTGAAGAATATGAACTCCTTCCGCAATGTCCAGCGGGCTCTGGAATACGAAATCCGGCGGCAGCGCAGCGTTCTGGAATCCGGGGGAGAGATCGTTCAGGAGACCCGCCTCTGGGACGCCAATCAGAACAAGACCTATTCCATGCGGGGCAAGGAAGAGGCCCACGATTACCGCTATTTTCCTGACCCTGACCTGGCCCCCCTGGTCATTTCGCCGGAGTGGCTGGAGGAGGTGCGGGCCACCCTGCCCGAATTGCCCGACGCCAAAAAAGCCCGGTTCATGGCCCAGTACGACCTGCCGGAATACGACGCCGGGGTGCTGACCGGGGAAAAGGCCCTGGCCACCTATTTCGAGGACTGTGTCCGGGATTTTCCCCAGGCCAAAAAGGCGAGCAACTGGATCATGTCCGAACTCATGCGGGAGCTCAAGAAAGAGGACCTGGGAATCGAAGCCTGTCTGGTGACCCCCCAGGCCCTGGCCCGGCTCCTGTCCCTGGTGGAGGATGGAGCCATCAGCGGCAAGATCGCCAAGACCGTTTTTATGGACATGATCGCCAGCGGGACCGACCCGGAAGTTATCATTAAAGAAAAAGGCTTGATCCAGATCAGCGACAGCGGCTCCCTGGAGGCCCTGGCCCGGGACATCCTGGCTGCCAACCCCAAAGAGGTGGCGGATTATAAGGCCGGTAAAACCAAGGTCATGGGGTTCTTCGTGGGCGAGATCATGAAAAAGACCAAAGGCCAGGCCAACCCCAAGGTGGTGAATCAACTGCTCAGCCGCCTGTTGAAAGAGTAGGCCCAAGGCGGCGAGCGGGATAACTTTATCATTTTGGTATATTATTGATTTTCTATTTGTTAATAGCTCAGCAAAAGCATTTTTCCCGGCAATTTCCCACTTTTTTCCCACTTCAGCAGGAGGAATTGCCGGGAAATTTTAATCTTCCTGGTAACATGCTGATATTTCAAATATTATTAAATTTTTTTCGGCATTTTTCGCGCTAATTTCGCGCTTTTTTCGCGGTTGTTTCGCGGGTACGCGGCTCTTTGGCGCTGGTGGCGCGGTATTTTTCCACTTTTTTCCCACTCCTTGCCGCTGCCAGTATTCTTGAAGACGTTACCAACATAGCCGAGGCGGGCAGGGAGGACCACCCCACCAAAGCATTTTTCCCGGCAATTTCCCACTTTTTTCCCAGTTCAGCGAAAAAATTGCCAGGAAATTTTTATAATTTTAAACTTATTGATATAGCTCATATATTAATATTTTTGCGAAATTTTTCGCGCTAATTTCGCGCTTTTTTCGCGGTTACTTCGCGCTTCTTTTTCCACTTTTTTGCCAACTTGCCACTTTTCGCGGGACAATGGGCATTAGCCATGGGACGGGTACGGAGGCTCGCCCCACCAAAAAATGAAACATCCCACCTAACCCAAAAAACATGAAATGCCCTACCTCAAACCAGACAATACATCCGAATACCAAAAACCAACCGTCAACCACCAACCGAATTTTTATAGAAGGTAGCCTGTTATAGCGATTCTCAATATTTTTTTCCATGGACCTGAAAGGGCACGGCACGCCGTGCCACTACGGTAGGAAATTATTTTTCAGAACTCGTATATATCAAAAGCGGCAGGGAAAAGACAGGACAGGTGAGGCAATTGACACTGAAAAGCATGGATGAGGATGATTAGGTGACCAAGCACAGCTCGACGGCATATCCGGTACCCAAGTACGAGTTGGGAACCAGGTGGGGGAAATTACATCCTCAGGTCAAACAAAAGATCATCACTACCCGACAGTGGGCGGGCACGGAGGCCCGCCCCACCAATTCTTTGATATTACCAATAAGTTTCACCTCTCAGGGCAGGTAATACGGCCCTGGCCCCCAACCCCAGTAGCCATATGGTCCCCCATAAGAATAGCCCATGCCTAAGCCCAGAAAGAACGGCAGCGTCTTCGTGCCCGGCGGGGGCCACAGTTTCAGCTCCAGGGCCTTGAGGACCGGATAGCGGTATTCTAAGGTGTCCAACTTTCGGACCTCACTGCCCGTCACCTCTCCGGCCACCGTGATTCGGCGATCCTTTTTATAGATCAACGGATCTAAAAAACGGTCGGCGATAACCAAAAATCTGCCGTAGGATGTATCCGTGGTTTCGGGCTCGCCCGAGGAATCCAGGTTTTTTTGCACGATTTCCAGTTCCGTCTGCTCCGGTTTAGTGGTGATCTGGGCGATGACGCCCCCCAGAATCACAATCTTGCCCTTGTAGGCGTCCGGATCGGCCGACAATACCGGGAAGCTGAGGCTTTGGTCCGCCTGCTGCCGGACCTGTTTGGAAATGGCGGGGGCGCAGGCCGAAAGCGGCAGCAAGAGAAGGGATAGCAAGCCGATCCGAAGCGACGGTCCGAGGGCACGGAAGGTATCTCAGTGACCAAGCCATAGCTGGGACTCCTTGAGGATGAAGGTTCAGGTTATACCCCTCATCCTAACCCTCGCCCCGCAAGCGGGGCGAGGGGATAAAGAACTTTATGGTGGCGAAGCGGGAGCTTCGCGGTTAATCGGCGTTCCCAAAAGTGGAGCTTGGGAATGAGGGCCGGAGGGGGATTAATTATATTGTTACCTTAACCGGCAGTCGTTAACAAGAACAATAATACCATTGTCAACTTTATCGGTTGTCAAAGTTGACAATGGTGATACAATGAAGGCGGTCAATTTTATGGTGGGCCGCGCCTACCCTACTTTTTAAAAGGTTTCCAGATATGCAGCTTTCTGAGTGGGAAGAGATCTTTCGGCTGGATTTTACCGGTTTATGGCCCTTATTGGCTCAGGCCAGTCGTTTGAGGGAGGAGCGCAGCGGCAAGGGCATCAGCCTATGCGTTATTATTAATGCCAAATCCGGGCACTGTCCCCAGGATTGCGCCTTTTGCGCCCAATCCCGGCGTTCGAGTGCGCCCATTGACAAGTATCCCTTACTGCCTCAGGAGCAGTTGGTGGCGGCGGCGCAGCAGGCCGCGGCCCAAGGGGCGGCCCGTTTCAGCATCGTCACGTCGGGCCGGGGGGTAATGGGGGCGGAGGAACAGCAGACGATTCTCGGGGCGGTGGCGGAGATCCGCGGGACCACGCCTCTTAAGGTGTGCGTCTCTTTAGGAATTGTGGCACAGGATTTTTTACGGGCTCTGGCCGCGGCGGGAGTGCATCGCTATCACCATAATGTGGAGACCGCAGCCTCCTTCTTTCCGGAGATCGCGACAGCCCATACCTATGAGGAACGGCTGGCCACGATTCGCCAGGCCCAGGCGGCGGGGTTGGCCGTCTGTGTGGGGGGCATCTTCGGATTGGGGGAAAGCGTGGCCCAGCGGTATGAAATGGCGCACACCATTAAAGATTTGGAGGTGGATGGCATTCCCCTGAATTTTCTGCAGCCCATCCCCGGCACGCCCCTGGAGAAGCGCCGGCCGCTGGAACCTCTGGAAGCCCTCCAGATCATTCTGGCCTTTAGATTGTTCTTTCCCCAGAAACGGCTCATTATTGCCGGGGGCCGGGCTGGGGCTTTACGCTCCCTGGCGCCATTGATGTGCGCGGCCGGAGCTGACGCCCTGATGACCGGGGATTATCTTACCACCAAGGGTCAATTGCCGACCCAGGATCTCCAGATGCTGGAGGATTTGGGCCTGCACGCGGTGCGGGAGGCCGAATGAACGGGTCTTGGCCGGAGATACCGCGGGTGCGAGGGGTGTTCATCACCGGCACCGATACTGATGTGGGCAAGACTGTGGTGGCGGCCGGGTTGACTGCGGCCTTGCGGTCCCAAAACCTTCGGGCGGCCTATTTCAAGCCGGTCCAGAGCGGCTGTCAGGAAGAGAACGGCCGGCTCCTCGCCAGCGACGCCCGCCTGGCCCAAACCATGGCGGGATTGGCAGAGCCACTAGCGGTGTTAACGCCGGTGGTCCTGAAACTGCCGCTGGCGCCGGCGGTGGCCGCGGCTCAGGCCGGCGTGCGCATTGACCTGGAGCTGATCGCCAAGGCTTACCGGGACCTGGCCAGCAGGTACGATTTTCTGGTGGTGGAAGGGGCCGGGGGTTTATACGTTCCCCTGGTGGACAACGATTTTCTGGTCCTGGACCTGGCCCGCTGGCTGGGCTTGCCGGTGGTGGTGGTGGCCCGGCCGGGTCTGGGCACCATCAACCACACAGTTATGACCGTCAAAACCGTGGAGCAGGCCGGACTCCCGGTGGTGGGGAGCATCATCAACCAATACCCGGAGCACCCGAATCTGGCGGCAAGGACCAACCCCGAGGTCATCGAGGCTATCAGTGGCAGACCGATTTTGGCCAAAGTGCCGGTCATTGCCGATCTGGAGAGCGATGCGGGGAGAGCGACACTGATTAGATCACTGGCGGAAATTTTCGAGACGCCGGCCTGGCGGGAGTTTTGTGGCTGAAGGGATGAGCAAAGCCGGCAGCAAGGAAAACTAAGAGGTGGCCAAGCTGGAGCTTGGCGGGCAATTGCGTTCCCAAGCAGGAGCTTGGGAACGAGGGGAATGGCAGGTAAAAATAGAGGAAGGTAGCTTTGGGGTTTGATCTAGAGCAAGAACTGGAAGGTCTGGAGGATCAGCATTTGCGGCGGCGTCTGCAGGTTATTGACGAGGTTCTACCGGGCGGCAAAGTCAAGATTGGCGACCGGGAACTCCTCAACCTCTCCTCCAATGATTACCTGGGTCTGGCCGGCGACGCCCGCTTAATCAAGGCGTCCCAGGAAGCGGCGGCACGATGGGGGGCAGGCAGCACCGCCTCCCGTCTGATTGTGGGCACCTTGGCCCTGCACCAACAGGTGGAGGAGGAAGTTGCCGCCTTTAAAACCACCCAACAGGCGGTGCTTTTCAATACCGGGTACATGGCCAATGTGGGAGTTATCGCGGCCCTGATGGGTAAAGGGGACGTAATCCTCTCCGACCGACTCAACCACGCCAGCATTATCGACGGCATGCGCCTGTCCGAAGCCCAATTTTACCGCTACCCTCACCGGGATCTGAATCGGTTGGAAACCTTGCTCAAGAAACACGCCGGGGTGAGACGGGTGTTAATCGTCACCGACAGCGTCTTCTCGGTGGACGGCGACGTGGCCCCGCTCCGGGAGTTGGCGGCCTTGAAGGAGCGGTACGGCGGCTGGCTGATGATCGATGAGGCTCATGCCACCGGGGTCTTCGGGGCCAAAGGGGCCGGGCTGGCAGAGGCCATGGGATTAACTGACGGCATAGACATTCATATGGGCACTTTTTCCAAGGCCCTGGGAAGTTTCGGGGCCTATGTAGCCGGGACTGCATCTTTGATTGAACTCTTGCACAATAGGGCCCGGTCTTTTATGTATTCCACGGCGCTGCCGCCAGCGGTGTTGGGGGCCATGCAAGCGGCTTTAGCCATTGTCAGGCAGGAACCCGCCAGGAGAGCCTATCTGCTGGAACAAGCGAGGCGTTTCCGGCTGCGGCTGCAGGAAGCCGGTTTCGACACCCTGGACAGTGAGACCCAGATTATTCCGGTATTGGTGGGGGACAACCTTAGGACACTGGAATTCGCCTCTCGGCTGGGGCAAGCAGGGCTTATGGCGGTGGCCATCAGGCCGCCCACGGTGCCGCCGGGGGGGGCCAGGCTGCGGGTGTCGCTGTCGGCGGCGCAGGGAGCGACTGATTTGGTAAACGCGGTGGATAGTATTATCAAGGTTGGCCGGGAGATGGGGCTGATTAAAAGACTAGGGCGGTCAGCTTGCAGCGGTCAGCTTGCAGTCAAAGCATAAGGGCCAAGCCCAGCTTGGCGGAAATTTAGCGTTCCCAGGTACAACTTGGGAACGAGTAAAGGTTAGATTAGCAAAGGTGGCGAAGCGGGAGCTTCGCTAACAATGGGGTTCCCAAGCTGGAGCTTAGGAACCAGTTTTCGAAATACTGGACTACTAACTTTTTGGCGGGCACGGAGGCCCGCCCCACCAGGATGATCAGTTTCTTTCAGAGCGGAAAATTTCAACCTTGAGAAATCTGATTTTACTACATGGCTGGGCGGCGGACGGCCGAATTTGGGACAAGCAGCGGGAGGCTTTGGGGCACCGGGCGCATCTGTGGACGCCGGATCTGCCCGTTTGGGAAGCCGCCTGGGTAGGGGGAAAACTCCGGGACTTTGACCCGGCTGAAACCGTTCTCGTGGGTTGGTCCCTGGGGGGCATGTTGGCCCTGGAGGTATGTGCGTCGGGATTCAGTCCCCGGGCTTTGATCACCATTTCGGCTTGTGCCAGTTTCTGCCGGCGGCCGGATTATGGGCTGGGAGTAGCGCCAGCGGTGGTCCGGGGCATGCGGCAGCAGGTGCGCCTGGCTCCCGAGCCGGTGGTAGAGGAATTTTATAACCAGCTTCTGGCTCCCCGGGAAGGGCAATGGCAGGAAAGTTTAGAGAGCCTGCTGCCCCAGGGGCTGGAGCCGGAGTGGTTGGCCCAGGGGCTGGAATATCTGCGCCGTCAGGATCTCCGGACGATACTGCCAAACGTGGCGGCCGGAGCTAAAGTTATTGTCCATGGGGACCGAGACCGGATCGCGGCCGCGGCCCAGGCCTATTTTCTCCGGGACCAGATGCCCGGGACGCGCCTGGTCATGTTGCCCGGAGCCGGTCATGTTCCGATGGTGAGCCGCAGCCAGGAGCTTAATGACTTAATTGCGGATTTCCTATGAACCTTGATAAACATCGCTTGGGACACAATTTTGGCCGCCAGGCAGCTCAATACGACCGGTATGCCCTGGTGCAGCACCGCCTAGCCGAACAGTTGGTCCAGACCTTGAAACAGCACCCTAATAAATTTGCCCGCATCCTGGAGATCGGCTGCGGCACCGGTTACTTTACCGGGTTGCTGCGCCAGGCCTTCCCGGAGGCCCGGATTACCGCCCTGGATCTGGCCCCGGCTGCCTTGCAGGCCGCCCGCACCCGGCTGGGCGCGGCCGACGGCATTGATTGGCTGGTGGCCGACGGCGAACAAGCGGCGCCGGGCGCCTTCGACCTCATCACCGCCAGTTCGGTTTTCCAGTGGTTCAGCCAGCCCCGACAGGCCTGCCGGCTTTACTGGGAACACCTAAATCCGGGTGGACTCCTGGCCTTTACCACCCTGGGGCCGCTGACTTTTCGGGAATTAGCGGCCAGCTTCACTCAGGCCGGAGCAGGGCTCCCGGAATTGAACCCTCCAGTGATCCCGGCGCAAAACTTTGCGTCCGGCCGAGATTGGCGCGATTTTTTGCGGCTGGCCGGTTTTAGCGACATTGCGGTGGAGGAAGAACTGTGGCTGGAGGGCTATCCCGATCCGTGGGCGTTTCTCAAGGCTGTGCGGGGCATGGGGGCCACCTCCACCCGTCCAAGCTTTCTGCCCCGGCGGCTGCTGGCCGCGGTGGTGGACCAATACGAAAAGTGCTATCGCCGGAACGGCACCGTCCAGGTAACCTATGAGGTTATCCGAGTCAGAGGTGTGAAACCGATGAGAGGCGTCGCCTCAGGCTCAAGAGGTAGTGGCAGGCTTGCTTACTGAAAAAGAATCCACCTGGCAATCTGGAAGTAGGTGAAGACCCCCAGCACATCCACCATCGTGGAAATAAATGGAGCTGAGACCACGGCCGGATCGATGCCCAACCGGACGAAGATCAAGGGCAGGAGACCGCCAAAAAAAGTGGCCATGGTTGAAATTACCACCAGGCTGGACCCCACTGCTATGGCCACCTGCCAATTTCCCTGGAGCCAGTAGGACCAGAGAATTACCATGGCCCCTAAGAGAGTCCCCAGGATCAAGCCAATCCCCACTTCCCGGACCAGCATCTGGAAGGCATTTTGAAAAGTAACCTCCTGCAAGGCCAGACCTCGCACCATAACCGTGGAAGTCTGGGAGCCGATGTTGCCACCGCTACCGATAAGCAACGGCACAAAGGCGGCCAGGGCCACCACCGACTGCAGCAGCGTGTTCTGTTCCATAATGATGGAACCGGTGAGGGTGTTGGTGAGGAGCAGCACGAGCAGCCAGCCGACCCGATGGGTGGCCACGGTGAGCATCCGGGCCTTGAAGTAGCTCTGTTCCGGCACGGGCAAGGCACCCAAACGATAGATGTCCTCGGTGGTCTCTTCTTCCATAATGTCCATGACATCATCATGGGTGATGATCCCCACCAACCGGTCTTCCCGGTCCACCACCGGCATGGCCAGCAGGTCGTATTTCCTGATCTGCCTGGCCACCTCTTCCTGATCGTCGTCGGTGTGGACAAAAACTGCATCCTGGTGCATGATGTCGCCGATTTTGGCCTCCGGGTCGGCCAGGACCAGGTCTTTGAGGGTGACGATACCCAAGAGCTGCCGTTGTTCATCGATGACGTAACAATAATAGACGGTTTCTTTATCGAGCCCTATTCTTCTGATTTTAGCAAGAGCTTCGCTTACCTGAAGGTAGGTCTTCAGAGAGATGTATTCCGGGGTCATAATGCGCCCGGCAGTATCTTCCTTGTAGCCCAGCAGCAAAGAAGTGGCCTGGCGTTCGGACGGGCTTAACATGCGAACCAGGCGTTTAGCGACTCGGGCCGGCAGTTCGTCCAGGAGATTGGCCCGGTCATCGGGCGACATATGTTCCACCAGGTCCCGCACCTGTTCATCCCGGAAGCCGGCCAATAGTTTTTGCTGATCTTCGAATTCCAGGTTCTCGAAGACCTCCACAGCTCTGGATTTTTCCAACAGACGAAAAAACAAGGCGTATTCCTTAGCCGGTAGGGAGGGCAGCACATCCGCCAGGTCGGTGGGATTTTTTTGACTCAAAAAGGTCTTCAACTCATCCCAACGCTGCTGCGCCAGCAATTCCTGTAATCTGTCCTCCAGAGTCTCCATGGACCACCTGTACTTTAAAATTTCATTCCAATTATCTATGGTATAATGGTTTTGCTTGAAATTGAAAGCTGTAAATGATTAATTCCTTATTTCTTCCCAGCACACAGCCGTTCTTCAAAATAATGCCGGCCCCCTCCCTGGAATGGCGGGACGCGGACGGCAGGCTGGCTAAGAAATGATAAGTTTCAATATATTCAACAACTCTCTACAAAATGAGAAGATAACTTAGAGGATAAAACTTTGAGTTCTAAACCTAAATTCAACAACTGGCGTGGTTCGGCTGGTCTTGCCGTACACGTCCTGATGCTCTTTTTTTTACTGACCTTGACTGGTTGGGCGCAAACTTCCCCACCAGCCCCCGGAGCCACCTCCCCGGCGCCTCCCGCTCAAGAAAAATTTCTCACCGATCTCACCCAGACCTTGCAGCAACAGATCAAAGAGCTGACTGAGCAGCTAACTCAGGCCCAGGCTGAGTTGAAAAAAACCCAAGAAGAATCCCGGACCCTGGGGGTGGCTATCAGCACCCATAAAGCAGCCCTGTCGTTAGATAAGATAACTCTGGACCAAGCGAAAGAATTACAACGGTATTATGCTGGGCTGGCAGAGCAAAAAGCCAAAGCCGCCGAGGCGTTGACCCCGGATCTGGAGAAAAATTCCAGAATTCAAGCAGAGCTGACGGAAGCTACGAATAAATTACAAAAGGACCTGGAACAACAGGCCAAAACTCCGGCGAAAACCGCGTCCCAGCGAGCACTGGATCAGCAAAATCGCCAGTATGCCAAACTGGCGGCGACCGCGATCAGTAAATTGGAAGAGGTGCACAAAGTAACTTTGTCCCGTTTGGAGATACTGCAGGAGGCACAAGCTTCGCTGCAGGATTTTGCTTTAACCTTGCAGAAGTTTGTCGAGGACAAATTCAAAGATCAACTCCTGGAGCGGCAGAAGCCTACTGACATTATTACCCTCACCAAAGAATTATTAACGGAGTCCCTCTCCATGCCCGGGCGTCTGTATGATTGGGTAAGTGAAAAAATCCAATCCGGTGCGGCCGGACAGCTGGTGAAAACCCATCGCAGTCAACTCATTGGCTTATTGTTCTTTTTAGGAATTTTGCTGTATGCCATGAAGCGGTTACGCCGGGCCACCCATGATTTCCGCCAAAAACTGGCGGCCGGGGCCGCCACCATCAGCCTGAAAATGATCATGGCTTTGGCCAACGCTCTGGCGAGTAATTATTATCTGCTGGCCATCAACATCTGGCTGGCATTATCGTTGTGGGTCATGAACGTTCTGGACCACTCAGCAGCCATAATTCTCCTGTCCGGCTTGATAACTGTTACCATTATCCGTCTCCTGAGACACTTGTTGACTGCAGTGTTTGCTCCCGGGCAACCGGATCAGGGGGTCATTAACCTCGACCAAAACACGGCCCGCTTTTACAGCCGCTACGGCTTCCTGGCCTTGAGTTTTTTAATCGGCGGCTACTACCTGTTTTGGTGTTTGAAATTATTAGGGTATCAATATTCAGGTTTAAATTTTGCGGTCCTGATCTACCTGATCGGGATGATCTTCTGGTTTGCCTGGCTGCTCCGCAAACCTTACCTGGAAAATCTCCTGACCGGGGCCGGGCTGCCCCCCCGCTCCTGGTTGGCCGGAGTGCTGCGGGGTCTTCGTCTCCTGGTTCTATCAGGGTTAGGCGTCATTATTATCATTGACCTGCTGGGATTCCAAAACCTGGCTCTCTATCTGGCCGGATCGACCTTCCTGACCGCCTTGTTGATCGCCGGCGGCTGGCTGGTGGAGCAGATGGGGAAAGACCTGAATAACTTTCTCTCCTCGCCACAGGGCTTTTTGGGCGTCAAATTCGGCATTAAATCTGAGACTCTGGAAGGTATCCACCTCTTTTTTTCCCAGACATTCACCCTTATTATTTTTTTACTCACCGCGGCCGGCATCCTATTAAGCTGGGGCGTAGACGTCTCAACGTTGCAGCGGATCCTGGCCACTCTGTCCCGGGGTCCTTCCCTGGGGCCGATGACCTTGTCCCCCCTGGCCATCTTCCTGGCCGGAATCAGTATCTGGTCGGCTAGCAAGTTATCCCGATTCATCCGACTGGTCCTGGAGACCAGAATCTTTCACCGGCGGCATTGGGACCTCGGTATCCAGCACACCATCTCCAACTCGATCCACTATTCCCTCATGACCCTGGGGATAATTGTGGCTCTGGGATTTTTGGGAATCAATTACGCCAACCTGGCCATCATCGCCGGTGGTTTGGGGGTGGGGATCGGTTTCGGCCTGCAAAATATCGTCAACAACTTTTTCAGTGGTCTGATTTTGCTGTTTGAACGGCCCATCAAAGTGGGGGATTTATTAGTCATCGACGGGCAATGGGGAAGAGTTAAAGAGATCCGAGTCCGCAGTACGGTTTTTCAGGCCGTTGATCGCTCTGTGCTAATCATTCCCAACTCCGACCTAATCTCCAATAAGATTCTTAATTGGACGTTCTACGGCCGGGGTCCTATCCGGTTAACCCTGAAAGTAGGAGTAGCCTACGGTTCCAATGTGCATGAAGTCACCAGAATTATCGACCAGGTCTGTCGCCAGAATCACCGGGTGCTGTTAGACCCGCCCCCCCAGATTTTTTTCAATGCCTACGGAGACAGTTCCCTGGACTTCACCATCTGGATTTTTGTCCGCACTCCGGATGACCGGGTTCCCGCCACCCATGAATTGAATGCCGCGATTTTCGACGCCTTCAATCAGCAAGGCGTCGAATTCCCTTACCCGCAGTTGGATGTCCATCTTCGCTCGGTCTGTCCGTCTCTGCAAGCATTGTCCAAGACACTAGAAACAGAGGACTGAAAGAAACTAGCGACGGTACGGCAGGTTAGAAAGCTAGCCCTCGCTGGACGAGGATCTGGTAAAAGTGAGGAATGGAACAGGGGGTTACCTTGGTAACGACAATAATGGAACAGATCGGGGAGCCTTAGCCGGGGTTAGGGCAGCCAGTTTGGCGCGGGCACCTTGGTTGGCCAGCAAGCGGGTCACTTCCGGGTTTTGTCGCACTGCCTCGGGAATTTTGCTCACAATAATGGTGGCCCGTAAAGGGATTTTCCAATTGGGTCCGGCAACCTTAAATTTGGCCCCGGACACCTTCCAATCCAAGCCAGATTCCTGAGGCGCCTCGGCAACACTTGCGGCTGTGCCGGTTTTCTCTTGCTTATCCTGACGCCCTTTTAGAGCTGCCAGGGCCGGGAGTGGAATATCGATGATCTTGCCGGTATAGTCCCGCATCACTTTTAAGACATAATTCCGGGTTTCGGCAAAGGGCGGGCATCCCTGGTGCTTGGAGACGTTGTCGGGTCCGGCGTTGTAGGCCGCCAGGGCCCAGATGACATTATTATTAAACTTCGCCAAACAGAGTTTAAGATATTTGACGCCGCCGTTGATGTTTTGTTCTACGTCAAAAGGATCACTGACACCCATGAGGGCGGCAGTGCTGGGAATGAGCTGCATCAGGCCCATGGCCCCTTTGGGGGAGACGGCTTGGGGATTGAAACCGGATTCGTGGCGCATGACCGCCCAGACCAGCCTCGGGTCCACCCCGTGCATCCGGGCGTATTTGTTAATCAGACCGCCCAAGCCATGTTCCGGGAGTTGATTGGCCCGGGCCGAAAAATTCTTGCTGCCCAGTTCGGCCTCGTATTTTCTCAACGCGGCCTTAAAAGTCTCATCATCAAAGAGTTCCTGTTGTTTGGCGGCAATCTTTTGCTTCATCCCTTCGGGGTCCGGGGTTATTTTGGGGAGGTCTGCCGTCTGTCCCGGCTGTGAGGAAGGCGGGGCTGTAAAGGCGGCCAGCATGTCGGCCGGTCCTTTTTCTTCCACCACCACCTGGCCCCGGTTATTTATGGCGGGGGCAGAAGCATTAATGTCCGGCGCCGACAACAGTCCTTGCGGCCCCAGCAAGGCAAAGGGCTGCCGGTCTGGATCTGGTGAAGATGAGGTTGCCTGGACTCCTCCGGGCGAGGTCCGGGGCTGTCCGGGAGGCTCCGAAATCGGCTTTTTTCCCTGGAGCGCCACTTCAGGTTCGGCCCGGTCACCTTCTCTGGTCGTGTCCGGATGATGCAATACGGCCATACAAAGACTGAAACACAACAGCCATACCAACCACAGCAGTGATAATTTCCGAGAACTTTCGCCCGTCGCCACAAATCCTCCCTTGCCGGCCGAGGCCCAGTCGCTTTGTATTAATAAATCGACAACTGGCCGGTTTTCTTAAGCTCGGATTTCTCCGGGATAGTGAGCCCCTCCGTCCGCTCCAGGGCAGGGGTGGCAAAAAAAGTCAGATTTATGGGTGGGGCAGGAGATTGGACGGGGGGGTGGGCGGCGCTGTCAGGCTGGTTCTGAGCCACGTTGGTCTCGGCGGCCCGGCCCAGTTTGATCTGGGCCGGGTCCACAGTCTGGCCGCAATAGTCCAGGACAATTTTCTTCACGTAGGTGTGAGTTTCCTTAAAAGGCGGCATGCCCTGATGCTCCACCACTCGTCCCGGGCCGGCGTTGTAGGCGGCCAGCGCCAGGGGGAGATTTTGGTCGAAACGATTCAGGCAGATTTTGAGGAAACGAATGCCACCCTTGATATTTTGCTCCACATCAAAGGGATCTTCCACCCCCATTGAGGCTGCGGTCTCCGGCATGAGTTGCATCAATCCCATGGCTCCCTTGGGGGAAATCGCCGTGGGGTTAAATCCCGACTCTTGCCGGATCATGGCCTGCACCAGTTTGGGGTCAACCCCATGCTGTTTGGCATTTTTTTGGATTATCTTAGCCACTTGTGGGTCTTTGACCAGAATCTGGCCGCTGACCGGGCGGGCCCCGGGGGCCAAGGTCGGCAGTCCGGCGATGGTCTGGGGCCAGAGGACGGTGGATTTTTTAAAGATATACACCTGCACCTGGGTGGACTGGGGTTCCGGCACCATTCCGGTTGAGGCGTTTGGTCCAGGATTTTGTTTGTACATGCTGTCGATATAGACCAGTTTCGATAAACTCTGGCGGGCGGCGGCGACGCCCGGCAGCAGACAGAGCGGCAGGATCGTCGATAAGATGATTAGTCTCATTATTTTCATGGATTGGAATTCCTTGCCTGAATTTCTTGATCGCTGTTAGCTGTGGCAAAAAGCTGTCCGTTGATCAAGGTATCCTTTCAGTAGGGGCGGATAATTAAGGAAAGCCGCCGGCCGTGGCTTTTCTGGCAGGCCGGGTGGGTCCTGACCGGCAGGATGATTTTTGTAGGTGCTGTAAATTATATCCTATCTAGAAGATTTTTTCAAGCTATTTTTGCCATCGGCATCAAGAGATGAATATTTCCCGGGACATTTTTTTCGGCGATTTTTTTGTTGACAAATTCTGGCCCTTGACCTATATTAGCGCCAAGCAATGGATATTTATGCAGATAGTGCGATTCTTGCGAAGAAGGGAGGAGGTCAGAAAAACATAATATTTTCAAGCTGTTGTGTTTTTTCGTTTTGCTAACCTGAAAGGGGAAAAAGGTTAACCATTCACAATTTTTAAGGGGGGAACAATGAAAAAGATATTTTTAATGGTCCTGGCGGTGGCAATTCTTTTCTGCCTGCCAATGACCGCACAGGCGAAAGCAGAGTTTGAGTTGGGCGGCTACATCCGCATGGACGCCATGTGGAACTCGCAACAAGGCATTAACTACGCCTTATCAAATTTTTCGGCCCGGAATAACGTCCTCAACGCCAACCACGGCCGTTTCATGATGAACGCCAACGCCACCCGGTTCAACTTCACCATCAAAGGACCGGAAGTGTGGGGCGGCAAGGTGACCGGCTTCATCGAAGTTGACTTCGATGGTCAAGCCGTGACTCAGCCGGCCAATACCGTTGACTCCACCTTCAACCAGGCCAAGCTGCGCCTGCGGCATGCCATGTTTAAGATCAACTGGCCGGATCGGGAAGTGCTCTTTGGCCAATACTGGTCCGTCAACAGCGAACTGATCCCGGATACGGCGGACAGCGGCGGCTACTGCCTCTACGGCGCCACCCAGCTCCGGGTGCCCCAGGTCCGCTACACCCAGAAATTCAGCGATGACATTCAATGCTTCTCTGGAAATCGCCGCCGGGCAGAACGGCCGCTGGGGTTTAAACGTCGATCCCAACAACCCGACTGGAAGGTGAAACCAGCGAAACTCCCATGGTGGAAGCCAAAGTCCGGTATGAGCAGGATCTCTATGGTAAGGCGGCCTGGTACGGCAAACCCCGGGCCTTTTACGTTGGTCTGGGCGCCGGCTACTTCCGGTCCCGCAGCCAGGCTTTCGCTCCTCTGGCTAATGCTTCTAATGCCGTTGGGTTGGTCGCTGCGCCCACCTGGTTCACTCTGGGAAATAATAACTACTTCACCCCGGCTTCCGGCCTCGCCGCCGCCGCCCGGACCATGAATGTTGGGAACCAGAAGTACCATGATCACTGGTTATTCCTGATTGAAAACTTTACCCCGATCATCCCCACCGTGAGCAAAAACCTGGCCGGTACCTTGGGTCTGGCCCATCAATGGTGGGTTGGCCAGGGCGTGTCCGCCTGGCGGATCGATCTTCCCGGCTCTGATCGGTATTATCAGTTCAGCGGGTGTACCGTGGGTGTGGCCAACAGCTTCAATTACGACCAGACCTTTATCAAACGGTACGGCGGCTGGGCCCAGTTGCAGTATTATTGGACCGAAGAGATTTTCACCAACCTCAACTTTGGTTTTGAAAGGGCCTTCGGCTTTAATAATGGCAGAGATGCCTCTCTGGCCGCTTTCATCCCGACCTCCAACGGCTTTACCTACGCCAACCCGGCGGGTTTCGACCCGATCGCCAGCACCTGGAGAGCCGGCGTGACCCAGTGGTACCGCCCGGTGGCAGCCGTTAAGTTCGCTTTGCAGTACACCTACATGCGGACTAACTACTTCCAGTCTACCACAAACACTCGTGCTGCCACCATTCCCACCAATGGTGCGAACCAAGTTGGCAGCAATTCTCGCTTTGGCGACAACCACTCTCTGATGGCCAACGCCTGGTATATGTTCTAAGCTGTAACCTATCGGCTTAATCCAGCCCACAGGGTTCATACCCTGTGGGCTTTTTTTATGCTGTCTATGCTAGTATCTTCAGGAGAAACAAGGAAATCATTCTAATCGCTCTCGCATAATGCCGAGATTATTTTTCTAGGTAAATATTATTGACCAAGATCAGTTGGCATGGTATATTGGCTGATAATTTTCTGGTTTGTTGAACATTTGTTAATTTATTTTTTATTATTCTCATCAAGTTGTCCTTAGCAGCGTTCTTATAGCAAAAAGGGGTAAAGGGATCAGTCACACTTCAGGGGGGGGACATTGAAAAAGATATTTTTAATTTTCTGGGGGGCGGTAGTACTCATTTTTCAGCCTTTGACCGTGCAGGCGAAGACCGAATTTTTGTTTGGCGGCTACATTCGCCTCGCCGCTCTATGGAACTCGCAACAAGGCATTCCTCACACTTTGGCAGGCTTTCTCACTCCGGGACAACGTCCGCAACGCCAACCACGGCCGCTTCATGATGAATGCCAATAACTCCCGCTTTAACTTCACCATCAAAGGACCGGAGTTGTGGGGCGGCAGGGTCACCGGCTTTATCGAGGTTGATTTTGACGCTCAGGTCGTTAATCAACCTGGCACGTTTGACTCCAGCTTTAATCAGGCCAAACTGCGCTTGCGGCATGCCATGTTCAAGATTGACTGGCCCGACCGGGAGATGCTCTTTGGCCAGTACCGGTCCATCAACAATGAGATGCTTCCGGAGATGACGGACGGCAGCTGTTTCTGTTTCTACGGTGCCACCCAACTGCGTCTGCCCCAGGTCCGCTACACCCAGAAATTCACGGAAGCCTTCAATGCCTCTCTGGCCCTGTGCTCTTCGCAAAACGGCCGCTGGGGTTTAAACGTCGATGCCAACAACCCGCTGGAAGGTGAAACCAGCGAAACTCCCATGGTGGAAGCCAAGGCCCGGTTTGAACAGGATTTCTATGGCAAGGCAGCCTGGTACGGCAAACCCCGGGCCTTTTATGTCGGCTCTGGGCGCCGGCTATTTCCGGTCCCGCAGCCAGTCCTTCGCTCCTCTGACTAACACGGCCGGCGCCGGTGGAGTTGTCGCGGCGCCCAACTGGTTCACTCTGGGGAGTAATAACTTCTTTGTGCCGGCTTCCGGCCTCGCCGCCGGGGCCACCCGGACCTTCAATGTTCCGAACCAACGGTATCATGATCACTGGTTATTCCTGATTGAAAACTTTACGCCGATCATCCCCACGGTCACCAAAAACCTGGCCGGTTCCTTAGCTCTGGCTCAGCAATGGTGGATTGGCCAGGGCGTGTCCGCCTGGCGGCTTGATCTTCCCGGCTCGGATCGTTATTATCAATTCACCGGGCTGTACTGCGGGTGTGGCAAACAGCTTCGATTACAATATGACCTTTATCAAACGGTACGGCGGCTGGGCCCAATTGCAGTATTATTGGACCAATGAGATTTACACCAATATCAACTTTGGTTTTGAAAAGGCTTTCGGCTTTAATAATCAAAGAGATGCCTCTCTGGCTGCTCTCATCCCGACCTCCAACGGCTTTGTCTACGCCAACCCGACGGGTTTTGATCCGATCAATAGCTCCTGGAGAATGGGCGTAACCCAGTGGTACCGCCCGGTGGCAGCCGTGAAGTTCGCCTTGCAGTACAACTATATGCGGACTAATTACTTCCAGTCTACCTCAAATACTCGTGCAGGTAGCATTCCCACCAACGCCAATAACCAAGTTGGCAGCAGGAGCTTCAGCGGCGCCAACCACTCTTTGATGGCCAACGCCTGGTATATGTTCTAAGCTGCAATATATTGACTTAATCAAGCCCACAGGGTATGATTCCTGTGGGCTTTTTTATGTTGGTTGTGCTGCTAGCTTATATGAAGATGATGTTCCCTCCGGAGTACACAGATTCTCGACAATTGAAACAGTGGCGGATATTCAGGCCCTATTATTAACTATCATTGAGGAGCATAAGGATGAAGTCTTCCTTACTACGCCTGTCAGGCGCCGGGTTAGGGTTAATTGTTAGTCTGGTTTTTTTAGCTTCTGGCTGCACCACCGTGAAAAAATGGACCGGGATGACCACCCCGGATGACGAAGAGGTGGCCCGGGAAGCCAAAGAGGCGTCTGTCCCCCCGGAATTGGCGGGCGAATCCGTGGTCATTGACGGGAAGACCTACGTGCGCAGCCGCAACCCCTATTATCTGACCTATCCGGCCGAACCGGAATATGTGTATGCCGAAAAAGGCAAAGAGTTCGTGGGGCTGGGCGAAACTATGGCCAGGATGCGGGCCAGAATTTCCGGCACGGATTCGAAAGCGAAGGCCGGCGTGCCGCCGGAAAAGGTCCAGGAGATGGTGCGCCAGGAGGTGGAGCGGATTATGCGGGAGCAGGGCCGGGGCGGTGATTTGTTTGTCTCCAAAGTGAAAACCACCAGCCCTTACAGCGGCCGGGCCGTGGCGGTACTCCCGGCGTTGAGCCAGACTCCTAAGGGATATGACGGCCTCAACCTGACGCTCGCCAATAACCTGCGGGCTGACCTGCAGCGGCAGAGAGATCTCATTGTCATTCCCGACGCGGCCAGTAAAGAGGCCCAAGCCAAACTCGTGGGCGGCAAGATCGGCACCAGTCGGAATATTCAGGCGCTGGGCAATGCCCTGGGGGTCCAGGGGGTCATCATCACCCAGATCATACCGCCGGGCTACAAGGACAGTTCCGGGTACCTGGCCATGTCCCTGTACGAAACCTTTAACGGCTCTGAGGTGAAAACCGTCCTGGAACCTTTCGGAGCTGGAACTCCCAAAACCGATGTCGTGCAGACCGCGGTCAACAAAGATGCCGCCCTGCTGGCCAATGAAATCCGCAGCCTCGAGTGGTTTGGCCGCATCGAATTTTTAAAAGGCGATCAGATTTATGTGAACGTCGGCAACAATACCGGCCTGAAGCCGGGGAAACTGTTGCAGGTGGTCCAGCCAGGCAAAGAGGTCACGAATCCTCATACCCAGGCGGTTTTGGGCTTTACCGGCGACGTTTCCCGGGGTGAGCTGCGGGTCACCGAGATTTTGGGCAATAATGCTGCAGCCACGATGGCGGTCAGTGGCGGGCCATTCCAGCCCAATGATAAAAGTCAAGGCTAAATAGGTTTCCGGTTTCTGGTGGTTCTAAAAGTGTAAGGGCGGGTCTGAGACCCGCCCTTACGAAAGACTCTGACAAGGGAAAAATATTTTGAGGGGCGTCATTATATCAACCCCTCACTTCACAACCCCGATAACCTCCATCCCTCCCATATACGGCCGCAGCTTCCCGGGTACAACGACGCTGCCGTCTGCCTGCTGATAATTCTCTAAAATAGCCACCAGGGTGCGGCCCACGGCCAGACCGGAACCGTTCAGGGTGTGTACCAGTTCAGTGCCTTTGGCGCCGCGGCGCCGAAACCGGATATTGGCCCGCCGGGCCTGGAAGGTCTCAAAATTGCTGCAGGAGGAAATTTCCCGGTAGGTCCCCTGCCCCGGCAACCAGACTTCGATATCGTAGGTCTTGGCCGCGGCAAAGCCCATGTCGCCGGTGCACAGGACTACCACCTGATAGGGCAGTTCCAACTCTTGCAAGACCTTTTCGGCATTCGCCAACAATTTTTCCAGTTCGTCATACGAGCTTTCCGGGGTGGCAAATTTTACCAACTCCACCTTATCGAACTGGTGCTGCCGGATCAGGCCCCGGACATCCTTGCCGTAGGAACCGGCTTCGGAACGGAAACATGGGGTGTAGGCGGTGTAATAGATGGGAAGGTTTTCTTCAGCCAGAATATCATCCCGGTGGATATTGGTTACCGGCACTTCGGCGGTGGGGGCCAGATAGTAGTCCCAGCCCTCGAGCTTAAACAGGTCCTCTTTAAATTTCGGCAACTGCCCGGTCGCTAAGGCACTGGCGCCGTTAATCATAAACGGCGGCCAGACCTCCAGGTAGCCGTGGTGCTCGGTGTGCAGATCCAGCATGAAATTTATCAGGGCCCGTTCCAGCCGGGAGGCCGGCCCCTTGAGCAGGGAAAAGCGGGAGCCGGTGATTTTGGCCGCGGTTTCAAAATCCAGGATGCCCAGATTTTCCCCCACCTCCCAATGCGGTTTGGGAGGAAAGGTCAAAACCGGCGGGTCGCCCCATTTTTTCACCACGGGATTGTCCTGGCTGGAAGTCCCCACCGGCACCGAAGCATGAGGCAGATTGGGCAGATTCAGCAGGAAATCATTTACCACTGCCTCTTTGTCCTGCAGGTCCAGCTCCAACTCTTTCAACTCCTGATTGATCTCCCGTACCCGTTCCATAAGGGCAGTGGCGTCCTGCTTGGCCTTTTTTAAACGCCCCACCTCTTCTGACCTGGAGTTGCGCTCCTGCCGCCGGGACTCCACCTCGCCGAGCAACAACCGCCGCATCTCATCGAGAGATTCAAAATCATCCAGCAGGAATTCCTGGCCCCGGTTAATTAACGCCTGTTTCACTTCTTCCAGGTGGGAGCGAACGAATTTAAGGTCTAACATCGCCATCCTCATCATTTATTACATTTTCAGTTTTCGGTTTTCGGTTCCATTTTTCAAAATAGCGCTGATTCTCTTCCAGCACCCGAACCAGGGCGCCGGCGTCCCCGGCCAGCACGATCTGCCGCAACTGCTCCACCGCTTCTTCAAAAGCGGCGTGGGTAATGCGATTCTGTGGATTTAACAATTGAATATGGGCATAGAGAGGGAAGTTTTGGTTTACCAGATGATAGACTTGATCGTACACTGCCCGGAAAGTGGGGGTGGCCAGGGTCTCCATACTATTGATGTTGGCATCCAGCCGTCGGAAGGTGGTGCCCAGGGAGATGAGAGTGAAATGGGTCAGTCCCTGGACCAAGGACATAAGCCGGTCGTGTTCTTCCGGGGAGGTTACCTCCACTTTGGCCCCGGCCTGGATAAAGAGATTGTGCAGCCAGTTAAACCATTTCTCCCCCCGCCCCCGGCACATGACGATGTTCTGACCCGTGAGAGACTCCTCACCTGGGCCGAAAAGGGGGTGTGTCCCCACAACTTCCCCGGCGAAATGTTCCAGCATGGCCGCCATCGGTCCCTGTTTCAAAGAAGTCAGATCGGTGAACAGGGCTTCCGGCCGAATATACGGGGCCAACTCGACAATTATGGTTTCCGTGAGGTGTAACGGTACGGAGATAACCACCACATCCGCCCGGCCGGCAACTTCAGGGCTGGTGGGGGTCAACCCCGGTTCCCCGATGAGCACCTCCAGACCCTGGCTGGTAAAAAAACGGCTAAACCATTGGCCCATCTGACCCAGGCCGCCAATAATTCCCACCACTGGCTTCATACTGCCGCCTTCTGACGCAACACAAAATCAGCCAGGGTCAGCTTCACCATGGCCGCCACCACCGGCACGATGCGGGGTATGGCACTGATATCGTGGCGGCCACCGATGCTGATGGTTTGCGGCTGGCCCTGTCGGTCAATGGTCTGCTGCTCCAGGGCGATGGAAGGAATGGGTTTAACCGCGGCCCGAATAATGATCTTGTCGCCGTTGGAGATACCTGCCAAAATGCCCCCGGCGTTATTACTGGCAAAGCCGGTGGGCATCAGCGCGTCGTTATGTTGGGCGCCAGTCATGCCGGCGGCGGCGAATCCCGACCCGATTTCCACGCCCTTGACCGCGCCGATGGACATCACCGCCTGGGCCAACACCGCGTCCAGCTTATCAAAAACCGGCTCTCCCAATCCTGCCGGGCATCCTTGGACCCGGACTTCAACTATTCCCCCCAATGAATCTCCTTGTTTTTTAATGGCCTGGACTCGGGCCGCCATGGTTGCCGCGGCTTCGGGGTCCGGGCAAAAAAAGGGATTTTCCTGCAGGTACTCCCAGATAAACTGCCGGGTCCGAACTCCGCCCAATTCCAGGGTGTAGGCCAGAACCGTAACGCCCACGGTATCCAAAATTTTTTGGGCCACGGCCCCCGCGGCCACCCGCGCGGCCGTTTCCCGGGCCGAAGCCCGGCCGCCACCCCGGTGATCCCGGATACCATATTTGGCCTGATAGGTAAAATCTCCATGACCGGGCCGAAATATCTCTTTCAGAGGTTCATAGGCCTCGCTTTTGACATCCTGATTATAAATGATCAGGCTGATGGGCGTGCCAGTGGTCTGACCCTGGAAAACGCCGGACAAAATTTCAACTTTATCGGGTTCCCGACGCGATGTCGTATGAATGGAAGTGCCGGGCCGGCGCCGGGCCAACTCCAGGTCAATTTCCGCAGCCGTCAGCGGCAAGCGGGGCGGACAGCCGTCAATGACTGCTCCCAGGGCCGGGCCGTGGGATTCCCCCCAGGTGGTGAGACGAAATAATTTGCCGAAGGTATTGCCGCTCATTGGTTCTCCTGCTCCCAAGTCCGCACCAGGTCGACGATGCGTTGGGCCACCTCGGCCGCCGACTCCGTATCCACGGCCAGACTCACCGTGGCCGCCTCCTGGTATAAAGGCTCCCGACTGGCCAGCACCTCGTCAATTTCGCCCAGAGTGCCTTTCGCCGTCAGACCAGGACGGGCTGCCGTTTGTTGTGCGTCGCAACTTAACCGGGCTTTGATGGTGGCCGGCGACGCCTTGAGCCAGATAAGCTTTCCCGTGGCTTTAAGGCGGGCCGTGTTTTCTTGGTCCAGGATCACCCCACCCCCGGTGGCCAAGACCAATCCCTCCTGGGAGGCATAACGCTGCACCACTGCTTTTTCCCGCCGCCGAAATTCCGGCCAGCCTTCCCGGCTCACCAAGTTCGGGATGGATTCCCCGGCTTCCTGCTCCAGAATTGCATCAAAGTCGATCAATGGTCTTCCCAGCCGGTGGGCCACCTGGGCTCCCACGGTAGTCTTGCCCACGGCCCGGTAGCCGATTAAAACGATGTTGAACTTTTTTGCAGATTTTGGATTAGTCATAATATTTAATCAAAAAAAAATGGTAGCACAGGCTGGAAGCCGGTGCTACCAGAATCGGCGCTAAAAACAATTTTCCCTGATCAAGGCCCAGTCACAAAAGGATGGTCTCGCCCTCTTTGGCGGCTGAAACCTCTAAAGAACTTTTTTGGGCCTTGACCAATTTTCTGGCCCGGGCTTCAATCTCCCGGATTTCTCGGTCAGTCCGTCCCGGATCATGATGAAAGAGGATCAACTGGGGAACCTGTGCCATTAAGGCCAAATTAACGGCGTCGGCAAAGCTGGAATGACCCCAACCCTGGTGGGCTTCAATCTCTTCCGGCAGGTATTGGGCGTCATGTATCAACAGATCGCACCCCTGGGTAAAGTGGGCAAAATCTACCGGCCGCCTCCCCAAAGGCGCTTTGTCCGAGAGTTCGTTATCCGTCAAAAACACCAGACATCTGCCGTTCTCCCGGATTTTAAAACCCATGCCCCCCTGCGGATGATTGGTTTCAATACCCTCGATGGTGAGGTCACCCAACTGCAACGATCCCTGGGGTACTTTTTCCAGATGGCGGATACGGGCCTTGAGTTCATCGAACGCCACCGGGAAAAAGCCGTTGCCCTTGCGGTCGTCAAAAATATTGGCCAAACCCCAAAAGGCCTTGGGGCAGCCGTCGATATTGATCACCGTGGTGTCCATGTAAATCGGTTTGAAAAATGCCATGCCCAGGATATGATCCCAGTGAGTATGAGTCAATAATAGGGTCAGGTGCACCGGCTGGCCGGATTTGATTAATTCATCACCCAACGCCCTGATGCCGGTGCCGGCATCGATCACCACCCGTTTCCCGGTGTTGCTGACAACTTCCACGCAGGCGGTGTTGCCGCCGTATTTTACCGTATCGGGACCCGGCGTGGCAATGGAACCTCGCGTTCCCCAAAATTTTATATACATAACGCCTCATTTACCTCTGGCGATGGTTTCTTAATTATTTCTCTGGTGATTGCCATGAAATTCTTTGGAACCTTATTCTAACTTACCATCATA
This sequence comes from uncultured delta proteobacterium, assembly GCA_963780995.1. Taxonomy (GTDB): domain Bacteria; phylum Desulfobacterota; class Desulfobaccia; order Desulfobaccales; family Desulfobaccaceae; genus Desulfobacca. The sequence continues at coordinate 252,998 of CAWAEI010000016.1, read as the reverse complement.
CGGGGGTAAATGGTATTTAGTGTTAGCCTAAAACGCCGGACGCCGCGGCCAGGCCGAAGCAACCGGTGAGCATCATGTCTCCAAACGGTGCCGCCTGGATGGCCTGGAGCTTGCTCCCCAACCGACGTTGGGGCCCGGTAAGCACCAGGGTGGCAAAAGGGTGACTGCCAGGGTAGTCGGCCCTGATGACACAGCCGTGCCCAAAATCATCATAAACTTCAGTGTTGCTTAACTGGCCGGCCTGAAAACGACTCAGGTGGGTCATTAATTTCTCGGGAGTCAACAGCCCCGTATGATGCTCGTAGATTCCCCACACGGTCTCTCCTCGCACCAACACGGCAAAGGTGTGTTCATTGCCGATATTGACCACCACCAGACCTGCCTGGCGTTGGCTCTGGACCTGACTATCCAACAAAGCTCCCCAGACACCGGCGGCGCAGGTATCCATCAGCAGCGCCCCCGGCAAAACCTCCTGGATGGCCGCCATCCTGGTGAGATCTGCCGGTGGTTGGTGGTAAGCCAGACGCCGCAGGTCTCCTCCCAGGGTCAGGAATTTCTCCCAGTGCTGGAAGCGGTAACGCCGGTTGCTGACGTCCGGGCTGAAACCATGGTCCTGGACGGCCACGGCGTAGTGCTCCGGCAACTCCACCTCAAACTCCGCCAAGGCTCGCCGCAAGGCGCCCACATCCACATCACCCATAATCACCGAGGTCGTCCAGGCAGGCTGTTCAGCGACGATCCGGATGCCCCACTGCCGCAGTCGCTCCAGATTATCATGCAAGGTCCTGGCCGGTCCGGCCTGGGCATATACCTTAAGCCCCTGCTGGACATGCTGCCGGACCGCCTGGGTCACCGCCCCGCCACCCATGAGACGGCCGGTCAAAAATATATCTTTTGCCGCCGCCGTCAACTTCTGAATACGCCGGGCGACAATTTGGGTAGGAGAAGGCAGCACTAACTTAATGGAGTTCTCCACCGTTACCTGGGGGTCCCACAGCAGGATATCCTGCGTGCCCCCACCGATATCCATGGCCAGGAGCCGGTTATCTTGGTTCGGAGCCATAGGTTTCTCTATTCAGGAACAGATTCCTCATACTCCACCAGGGCATCCAAAGCCGCGGTTATGGCCTGCTGGCGGCGGCGGCGAAAATGCTCATCCCGCAGTCCGTGGCGCCAGGCCAAAGTAAACAATTCGTCGGACACCACCAGGAGCCCGGCCAAAGCCACCCCCCGGTACCGGGCCACGGTAAATAACGCCGACATCTCCATTTCCACCGCCAGCATCCCCTGGGACCCATAGGCCAGGACCTTGGCCTTGGTCTCTCGATAAATGGCGTCGGTGGTCCACACCCTACCAAGCTGAAAGGTCAACCCGGCCGCAGTTAACCGGTGCTGCAAGGTCCGGCATAATCCTGCTTTCGGTCGGGACTCTGACTCCCCTACTGGATAATGGGCGGAAGTCCCCTCTTCGCTGTAGGCAGCCTCGGGAATGATGAGGTCGCCAATCTTGGCCTCCGCCCGCAGGGAGCCGCACCAACCAAGAGCCATCACCGTCTGCGCCCCCAAAGCAATGAGCTTCTCCAAAACCATCACGGCATACGGCGCCCCCGGCGCCGGACCAGCCAGGGTGATGGGCTTGCCTTGCCAGTATCCCTCTCGGATTGGGCAATCCACGATATCCCGCGCCCGCCCCGTGGCTGCCGCCAAGCGGCAGGCGTATTGGTAATCCGGCCGGGTGAAGGTCATGAGCAGCCTTGGCGCCACGGCCGCTTCCCGTTTCCCCCGCCGGGGATTAATCACCGCCTCCGCGGTTTCCGGATTATTCATCGTAAGTGAAAGTGAAAGTTTAACAAAACTTTAAGATTAGTCAATTTTACTCTTTTCCCCGACAATTTGAAACGACTTACTCGCCGCACTATGCCGAGATGATAATCAGAAAACCGGAGAAACTCCAGCACAGGTGGTGCATCTGTCACAACTTTTGCACAAGACGCCGGACGGCAGCAACAATTCCTGGCAGAAGGTTATTAACTGAGTTCTAACCACTGATCACTGCCTTTCACCGTGGGTTGTCCGTGTTCAAAATCAGTGGTAAGCCATCTCGCCCACCGACGATAATTACTTTGGCGTTGGGAGATTCGGCCAGCAACTTGGTGGCTTCGATGCCCCTCCAGCGCAACAAGGGTTCCGACAGGCCTTGGGAGACGATATTCTGAAAATCCTGGATGCCTTTGGCCTCGATGCGCTTACGCTCCGCCTCCTGGGTCTCTTTGGCCAGGACAAACTGCATGCGCTGGGCCTGCTGCTCCGCCGCCACCTTGTCGTTAATGGCCGCCTCCACCATCTGGGGGAGTTGGATGCGTCGGAGCAATACCTGCTCCAGGATCAGCCCCCTTTCCGCCATGATCCTGTTCAAGTCCTCGGCGATCTGGCTGGCAATCAACTCTCGTCCCGAGGTATACAGGTCTTTGGCCTCATGCTGGACTGTAACTCCCCGGATGGCCGAACGGAATTGCGGCACTAACACCACTTGGTCGTATTGCGGCCCCAACTGCTGATAAATCACGCCTGCGGCTTCAGGATTGACATGATAAAGCAGCGAAGCCTCTAAAACTACATTGAGCCCCTCTTTGGAAGGCACTTCGGCGTGCTCAAAAACCTCCTGCGTCCGAATGGACATCTGCTTTATCGAAATTAACGGATTAATGAGATGCAGCCCCGCCGGTAAAATTTCCGGATATACTTTCCCGAAGAGCACTTGCACCCCCACATGGCCGGCGGGGACGATGGTGAACATGCTGCCTAACAGAACCAACCCCAGGATCACCAGCGGCGGCAACCATCTGGGAAACGGCAAGGCGCCGGTAAAGTTCCGGGTGACCACCAGAAACACAAATATCGCAAAGATTCCAGCCAGTATCAGGAACAATTTTTCTCCTCCCTTCAGGCCTCAGGCGCAAGTTGGCTTGTTCAAGAAAGTTCTCCGCCTCTTTTTATGGCCAACCACCCTGGTAGTTAATTATTTTTCGGTAACTATCTCCTTTTTATAAAAAAAACCAACCTCAAAAAGTTATCTACCAGATAATTTTCTTTTCCCCGCCACCGTCCCGTTCTCGAAAAGAGAGACGCTCAGACTGCTCTATCCCCCACAAAGCGCTCCAATTATCAAAATGACCACAGAACCCAGTGACCCTGACAGTCTTTTTCATTTATGCTGCTTCGCTTGGCGTTTTTTGACCGCCAAAGTCATCCACCCCGGTTCCGCCTCGTCGGCAATTTCTTATAACTATCTGATATTATTTTTTTATACTAAGTTATGCTTATATTAAAGCAACTATATTATCGAACTATCAGATAATACAATACTTTTTTATCTAAAACCGGAAACCGGAAACCAATAACGGTATTATTATCTATCCTGCTTAATTTTGGCAAGCCCCTTGCATTAAAGATAAAACAAGCGTGGCTGAGCGCCACCATCAAATGAAAAAAAGGATGAAAATTACCATGAAAAAACTTTTTACCACCGCCACCGCCCTGATGTTTGCTCTGGGACTGACTGTTGCGGGTCAGGCTCAAACTGCGTCCGAGAAACCCAAACCAACCCCGGCCCCGGTCCAGAAAGTAACCACCGCTCCCCAGGAGACTGCCAAAGACGTAGTAAAAACCGAAGCTCCGAAAGTAGCACCGGCAGAGGCCAAGAAAGTCGAGTCAACCGCGACCGGCAAAAAAGACAAAGATGCTGCTGTTACCGGCAAAGAGGTTAAGACTACCACTACTCAAGGGAAAAAACCTGGTCTGGAGACCCCCAAGACAGACAAATAGTAAGCCCTCGCTTCACTCCCGAACCACTGATCCCTAACCTTTAACCCCGGGCGGGAGAACCTCTCCCGCCCGGTCTTTTTCCATTCCACTTTCCCTCCTGAACGTTTGACGATTTCCCGCTGCCAAGCTGCGATCGGGGCTTTCTTGACTTGGGTCAAGGTAAGCCAATTCCTTTTATGAGATAAAGCTTATATCTTGGTATAATTACTGGAAACACTGGAGTTAACGTATGTCTCTGCCCTGGAGTCCCGAAGCCGAAAAGGCCTTGGCCCGAGTGCCTTTTTTCGTCCGTAAACGTGTCCGTAGCCGGGTGGAAGCCGAAGCCCGGCAAACCGGCGCCACTCAAGTCAACCTGGAGCACGTCCAGCTCTGCCAACAAAAGTTTCTGAATAATATGGCTGCCGAGGTCAAAGGCTGGCAGCTGGAAACCTGTTTCGGCCTCCAAGACTGCCCCCACCGGGCCGTGGAAGCTCAAGGTGTGGTCCGAGACCTGGAAGCCTTGCTGACAGGGAAAAATCTGCGCGAGTTCTTAAAGGCCCAGATCAAAGGGCCTTTGAAGATGCACCACGAATTCCGAGTCAGTCTATCCGCCTGCCCCAATGCCTGCTCCCGGCCGCAAATTGTGGATATCGGCCTCATCGGCGCCCTCACCCCGATGCTTACTCCCGAACCCTGCTCTCAATGCGGCCAGTGCGCCTTGGTATGTAAGGAAGAAGCCGTCTCGTTAGATGAAACCGGGCCGCAGCTTGACCTGGAGATTTGCCTGAAGTGCGGCGATTGTCTCAAGGTCTGCCCCACCGGGACGCTCGTGGCCGGCGCCGCCGGCTTCCGGGTGTTCCTGGGGGGCAAACTGGGCCGCCACCCCCAGTTGGGCCGGGAACTGCCGGGAATCTATCCGCTCTCGGAGATAGTGCCCCAGGCGGACCGGTGTCTGGTCCATTTCATGACGCATTACCGTCCCGGGCAGCGGTTTGGCGACCTAATGAACCGGACAAAATTGCAGATCATTTTAATATTTTCAATATGTTATTAAGATATTTGCAGGGTGAGCTCTTCCTCCCCACCCCGGGACTATTGCAACACCGGAAATTCCCCTGCCAACCTGTGCAATTCTTCCCTGTGAAACGCATACTCTTGCCGGCAAAACTCGCAGGTCACCCCAATCGCCTCCTCTTCCCGCGCCAGTTCCTCTATTTCCTCCCGTCCCAAGGTAATTAAGGCCTTCTCCATCCGTTCCCGGCTACACGAACACTGCCAGGCCAAAGCGTATTTTTCCAGGGTAGTATAGGGTACGCCGGTAAAAATGTCCGCCAACATATCTTCCGGGGTGCTGCCGGCCCGCAGCAGGTCCGTCACCGACGGCAGTTGTCGGATGCGGGCTATGAGCCGGTCCAAAACTTCTTCCTGGACCGGCGGCAAGGTTTGAATCAGGAACCCCCCGGCCGCACCTACCCGCCCATCAGTTTCCACAAACACTCCCAGGCCAGAGCCGACGGTACCTGTTCCGACTCCGCCAGGTAGAAGGCCAGGTCTTCGGCAATCTCGCCGCTCACCAACTGCACGATTCCTCGGTACGGCTCTTTCAGTCGCAGGTCTTTGCTCACCGTCAGCAAACCCGTTTTCCCTACCCCCCCGGCCACGTCCAGTTTGCCGTTTTTCGGCGGCAGGTGCACCTGCGGATTAGCCACATACCCCCGCACCGCGCCGTTGCTTTCTGCCTCCACGACGATTTTTTTCAGGGGACCGTCTCCCTCAAACTTCAGGGCCACCCGTTGCCCGCTCTTTAACAGCGCCCCCAGGAGGATCCCACCCGTCAAAGCTCGCCCCAGGGCCGCGGCCGCGGTGGGATAGGCTCCGTGCCGTCGACATCCCTCCTCCACCAAATCGGTGGAAACTGCGGCCAGCCCCCGGATGCTACCGTCTTTGGTTATACTGCGCACCAGATAATCAACCACGCTAATATTTCCCTATTATTGTATTAAAATTGGTAGTTATGGGATTATAGGAAGAAAAAATCTCAAATTATCACTGTCAAGACTGCCCGACCCTAAGGTAAAATCAGTTGCTCTGCCGCCCCAAAACACCGCCGTCGGGTCAGGAGCACCACCATGAGAGTACTTATCGTGGTGGAGGCTACCAGCATCAGCATGACCACAATCTGGTAACGGACGGCCGCCACCGGGTCAGCCCCGGCCACGATCTGGCCGGTCATCATCCCCGGAATAAATACTATCCCCACTCCCATCAGTGAATTGATGGACGGAATCATCCCGGCCTTGATGGCCCCCCGCACCATATCTTCGCTGGCCTCCCGGTAATCTGCCCCCAGGGACAGCTTCATTTCCACCAGGTCCCGCCTGCCCCGCAGATCGGCAAAGAGACGCTCTAAAGCCAGGGCCAGAGCATTCATGGAGTTGCCGATGATCATCCCTCCCAGGGGAAGGAAATATTGGGGCTGCCACCAGGGTGACGCGGTAATAATCACCCCGGTGACCACGTACCCCACCAGAAAATAGCTGATCATCATGGAAAGATACATGGGCAGGAGGTACGGCACTGATTTCTCCCCCACCCGTCCTTTGATGATCTGGACCGCGGCGGTGATCATCACCACATATAGACCCAGGGTCAGCCAGGAGAGCTGAGCCTGGAAGACAAATTTGAGCACATAGCCCATCAGGAGTAGTTGCCCGAAGGTACGCATCGTGCCAATGGTCAGGTCCCGACCCAAATTAAGTTTGTAGACCAGGGAGCATACCTGCGCCACCAGGACAAAAACCAGGGTCACAGTTAGATTCCAGGGAGAGATTTCCAGAGGACCGGTCATGGCAAGGTTCCGTATTTTAGAAAAAAAGTCTCAACCTGCGGTTACGCTCGGACAATATTTTTCCCTTTGAGCTCCAAGGTGCAAATACCGGGTTGGGCCAGCAATTCTTCGCCGTGCGCCACCATAATGATCGTCGTCCCCTGCTCCCGATTTAACCGCAGGACCATGTCCAACACCACTCCGGCGCTTTCCTTATCCAGGGCCGCCGCCGGCTCATCCAGCAAGAGCACCGACGGCGTCAACAACATCGCCCGGAGCAGGCAAAGCCTTTGCTTCTGCCCTACCGAGAGACTGGCCGCCGGCGTTTCCAAGGCAACCCCATGGAGCAGGAATTCTGCCAACCGCTGTGATAATATCCTCTCATCCGGCTTGGGTAAATCATGGTTGATCTTAAAACTGAACGGCATCAGAAGATTCGCCAGGACAGTGTCGTCCACTACTACCGGGGTTTGTTGCAACAAAACGACCTGCCGCCGCAGGCTGGGAGGGTCGATTTCCGTTAATGGCCGCCCCTTAAAGGTTATATGACCGCCACTCGGCTCCAGAAGTCGGCACAGGAGCCGTAAAAAGGTGGACTTGCCGCTCCCGGAAAGCCCTCGCAGCCAGGTATAACTGCCGGCGGGTAAAATCAGGGAGATATTATCCAGTATGGGTGGCTTTTGGGGATAGGCAAAGGAAACATTTTCACATTCCAAACGTGCTGACATAAACCATGATCAATCATCTTCTGGATGAACGCCATATTCGGCCCAGATAATAGAATACCACCTCGAGACCTTGCAAAACCCTTTTTTGCCATCCTGAAAGAAGTGAATTATCTATACCTGATGGAAAAGAATAGAATTTTCATCCCCTCAGCATGACAGTTTTTTCCAACTTTCGGAAAACTAACCACTGATCACTGACCAATGCTTTATCCCCGCAACGGCGCCTTCAACTCGGCCACAAAATCCCCGATCTCTTTGATCACCTCCGGACCTTGGCGGCAGGCAATCTTTTGCACAATAGCGCTGCCCACCACGATGCCGTCCACCAGGGGAGCCAAATCCTGCACCTGCGCCGGCGTGGAAATGCCAAACCCCACCGCCAGCGGGCACTTGATCAGCGTCCGGACCTCCGCCAGGGCGGTTTTGAGATCCTCGGGCAAGCCGGTCCTCGCCCCGGTGATGCCCGTCACTGAGACGTAATAAAGGAAGCCCCGGGTCAGGGCGCCGATTTTTCGGATCCGGCCGGGACCACTGGTCGGCGCAGCCAAAAAAATCGGCGCCACTCCGGCATCGCAGGCCGCCCGATGCCAGTCCCTGGCCTCCTCCCCCGGCAGGTCCGGGATAATAAAGCCGTTAACCCCGGCCTCGGCCGCGTCCCGGGCCAGACGTTCCAGACCGTATGATAAAATCGGATTATAATACCCCATGAGCACCACCGGGATGTCGGTTTCCTGGCGGAGCGAGCGCACCAGATCGATAATCTTGGGCAAGTTGACCTCCTTTTGCAGAGCCCGTTGACAGGCGGCCTGGATGGTGGGGCCGTCTGCCAGCGGGTCCGAGAAAGGGATGCCCAGTTCGATGAGGTCGGCCCCCCGCCGGGCCATTTCCAGCACCAGCCCCCGGGTTATCTCTAAACTAGGGTCACCGGCGGTGACATACGGAATCAAGGCCTTCTCACCCCTGGCGGCCAGCCCTTTGAACATAGCATTGATCTTTTTCATACCGCCTCCAGTATTTCGGCCACCGCTTCCACGTCTTTATCCCCCCGGCCGGAGAGGTTAATGACCACGAGTTCTCCGGGTTTAAAATCCCGGGCCGTTTTCTGGACATAGGCCACCGCATGGGCGCTTTCCAGAGCCGGCAGAATGCCTTCGGTCTGGGAGAGCAATTTAAAACCTTCTAAAGCCTCCTGGTCGTTAATGGCCACATACTGGGCCCGACCCGATTCTTTAAAAAAGGAATGCTCCGGGCCGACCCCGGGGTAATCCAGCCCCGGGGCCAGGGAGTGAGCCTCCCGGATATTACCCCAGGGGTCCTGGAGGAGATAACTGCACGCCCCGTGTAGCACCCCGACATTCCCGGCCACTAAAGTGGCGGAGTGGCGCCCGGACTCGATGCCGTGACCCGCAGCCTCCACTCCGATAAAACGCACCGGGTCTTTCCGAAAGGGGTAGAAAAGACCCATGGCATTGCTGCCGCCGCCCACACAGGCCACCAGACATTCCGGCAGCCGGCCTTCCTGTTGCCGCATCTGGCCTCTGGTCTCCTGGCCGATGATGGCTTGAAAATCCCGGACTAAACGGGGATAAGGATGCGGCCCGGCTACCGAACCGATGACGTAATGGGTGTGCCGCACGTTAGTCACCCAATCCCGGATGGCCTCATTCATGGCGTCTTTCAGGGTGCAGCTCCCCGACTCCACCGGGATCACCCTGGCCCCCAACAGTTTCATCCTAATGACGTTGAGCCGCTGCCGCCGGATATCTTCGGTCCCCATGTAGATATCGCACTCCATCCCCAAAAGTGCCGCCACGGTGGCTGTGGCCACGCCGTGTTGACCGGCCCCGGTCTCGGCAATGACCCTTTTTTTGCTCATCCGCTGCGCCAGCAGCCCCTGCCCCAGGGTGTTGTTGATCTTATGGGCGCCGGTGTGGTTCAAGTCTTCCCGTTTTAAATATACCTTGGGACCCCCCAGCGCCTCCGTCAGATGCTTGGCGAAATATAACGGCGAGGGCCGGCCCACGTAATCTTTGAGCAGTCCGGCCAGCTCCTTTTTAAAATCAGGATCCCGCCGGATACGGCCGTAAGCCTTCTCCAACTCCAGCAGGGCCGGCATCAGGGTCTCCGGCACGAAACGTCCGCCGAATTGACCGAAATGGCCTTGTTTATCTGGTAACAAAATCTGCCTCCTAAAAAGTAACTGCGTTCAGCATCTCTGCCTCAGCGTCTCTGCGGTGAATCTTTCTTACCACAAAGTACGGAGAATGAATAAAGTATTTATCTTCAATTAGTTAGCGGCCCATGCCGGGCCACTGCTGCTCCTCCCGGCCAGCCGCCGCCACTGCCTGGAAAAAAGCCCGCAGCCGGGCGTGATCCTTTTTACCGGGCGAGGCCTCCACCCCGCTGGCCACATCCACCGCCTGCGGCGCTGCCTCCCGGATGGCCGCGGCCACGTTCTCGGGATTCAAGCCCCCGGCCAACACTACGGGGCCGTATTCTCGGGCCTGCCTGGCCAGCGACCAGTCAAAACTCTCACCCGTGCCGCCCTTTTGTCCCGATTTATGGGTGTCCAGCAAAAAGGCCCTGACGCTCCCCTGATAAGGCGCCATCTGGGCCAGGGAGCTTTGGTCCTGCACCCGGATGGCTTTCATGACATTTCTGTACAGGAACCGGCAATACTCCGGCGATTCCTCCCCGTGCAGTTGCACCCAGTCCAGACGCACCATTTCGGCCACCTCCAGCACCAAAGCCGCAGCCTCATTCACAAACACTCCCACGCTGAGCACCAGGGGCGGCAATTGCGCGATGATCTGCCGGGCTGCTTCCGGCTTAATGCTGCGGGGACTTTTGGAGTAGAAAATAAACCCCAAGGCCTGAGCCCCCAGCTCGACAGCCAACCGGGCGTCTTCTAGGTTAGTGATACCGCATATTTTAACCCGCATCATACGCAATCAATCTCCAATAATAAGGTGTGCCAGCCTCGAGGCCGAGTCATTTTCCCCTGAACTCCCGCAACTTCTCCCCCGGACTCACCGCCTTGACCAACGACTCCCCGATGAGAAAGGCCTTAATCCCCGCCTCCTCCAGGCGGACCAGATCCTCGCGACTATGCAACCCCGAGGCCGCCACCAAAGTCACCCCGGCCGGTGCGAACGGCGCCAACTCCAGGGCCCGATTCATGTCCAGCTCAAAGGTCCGCAAATTCCGGTGGTTGACGCCGATCAGCGTCGCCCCGGCATCCAACGCCCTGGTCAATTCCTCTTGGGTATACACCTCCACCAGGGCTTGCAGACCTAATTTCTCGGTCAACAGCAGCAGGGCCCGGAGCATCTCGGGCTGCAAGGTCGAAACGATGAGCAGCAACGCGTCCGCCCCAATGGCCGCGCTTTCGTAGACCTGGATCATCTCCAGGATAAAATCTTTACGCAAAATGGGGATACTCAGGTGCGGCCGCAACTCGGTGATTATTTCGGGAGCACCCAGAAAGTAGTTTCTTTCCGTCAACACCGACAGCGCCGCGGCGCCGTTGGCTTGGTAATCCAGGGCCAAAGCCAGGGGATCCAAATCCGGCGCCAGAAGTCCCTTGGAAGGTGAGGCCTTTTTGATTTCGGCAATGATGGCCGGCGGCGGCGTCTGGTCCAGGGCGGCTTTTATGCTGCGGGCCCGCGGCTGCCTTTCTATCCGTTCCCGGAATTCTTTCAGGCGCTCAGGCGGAAGCAGTTTTTCATTTTCCTTTAACTTATCCGCCACAATCCGGTCTAAAAAAGTCTTCATGGCTGCTGCCCGAAAGATTTACTTTTCTGGATTAAGGCTTCTAACTTGGCCATGGCCTTGCCGCTGCCGATTACCTCTTTGGCCAGCCCGATCCCGGCGGCAAAATCCGGCGCCAACCCGGCCCCGATAAAAGCCGCGGCCGCGTTCAGAGGCCACCATATCCTGCTTCGGTCCCGGCTCCCCGGTCAACACCCGGCGGACGATCGCAGCGTTTTCAAAAACGTCCCCCCCGCGGATATCATCCAGAGTGCCTCGGGCCAACCCGAATTCCTCCGGAGTGATGGAGTACCGATTCAATTTTTCCCTGTTTCAGCTCACACACATGAGTCGGGCCGGTAATGCTGATCTCATCAAAGGACCCTTCGCCGTAGACCACAAAGGCGCTCTGGGTCCCCAGGTTCAAGAGCACCCCGGCCAGCAACTCCGTCAGCCTTTCTTCATAGACTCCCACCACCAGGACGTTGGCCCCCGCCGGGTTGGTGAGTGGCCCCAAAACATTGAAAATGGTACGGATGCCGATCTCCCGCCGGGGGCCGATGGCATAACGCATGGCCCCGTGTAACTGCGGCGCGAAGAGAAAGCCGATCCCCACCTCCCGGATACATTCCGCCACCTGCTCCGGGCTCAGACTCAGGTTGATGCCCAGGGCCTCGATGACGTCCGCGGACCCGCAGCGACTGGACACCGCCCGGTTGCCGTGCTTGGCCACCTTGAGGCCGGCCCCGGCCACCACAAAAGCAGTGGTAGTGGAAACATTGAAGGTGTTGGTGGCGTCGCCGCCGGTGCCCACCGTGTCCACGACAGTTTCCCGGTCGATATTGATCTCGTCCCGATCCAGATCAATGACGGTATCAGCCACCGGGATGCGGGTGGCCTTGGCCCGCATGACCCGGGCCGCCGCGGCGATTTCCGTCACCGTCTCCCCCTTCATCCGCATGGCCGTAATAAAGGCCCCGATTTGAGCGTCGGTGGCCTCCCCGGTCATGATGGTTTCCATGGCCCGGGTCATTTCTTCGGCCGTCAAATCCTGGCGGTTCACCAGCTTATAGATGAACTCTTGCATTATTTTTTTTCCACTCGAATAATTAAGTTGTTATACCGGTTGCCAAATGTTCACATGTTTATAAGCTCCGTAGGGCGGGAAAGCACCCGCAGGGCGGCGAAGCCCAAGCGCATCCCGCCTTTTGGAAAGCTTCGAGTTCCTATCTTCTTTCAAACTTCCGGCGGTTTTTCTTCACCGTCCACACACCGGGGTGACCTGCCGCGCAAAAATTCTTCGGCTGCAGCCACCCCCGCGGCCAGGGCCCGGCGGTTCAGGTCTTCGGTGCCCGCGGGCACTCGGGCCAACACCGCTTTTTCCAGGTTATCCACGGCGACCACCCCGGAAATTTTTGCCAAGGCGCCCAACGCCACGATATTGGCCACCATCTCCTTACCTAATTCCTGGCGGGCGATGTGGGTGAACGGCAGGGAAATAGCTCGAGGGTTTGGCAGATCCTTCACCAAGGTGCCGTCAACGATGATCAGACCGCCGGGTTTGAGATCATAACAATAGGAATCGCAGGCCTTCTGGTTCATGGCCAAAACCATATTGGGTTTGATGGCCTTGGGATAATCAATCTCGACGTCGCTGATGACCACTTCCGCCTTGGAAGCCCCGCCTCTGGCCTCCGGGCCGTAAGCCTGGGTTTGGCAGACCTGCTTTCCTTCATAGATACCCGCGGCCTCCGCCAGTATGATGCCCGCCACGATTATGCCCTGCCCACCGGAGCCGCTCAACCGTACCTCATATCGTTCCACTACTTCTCTCCCCTTTACCCTTTACCCTTTTCACTTTCCCCTCTACCCTCATCTAAACTGGGAATATATTGCCGCCAGCCCGATGGGAATCAAAATCCAGCCGGCCAGCTTGTGAAAATGATAATAGACCAATTCCCCATACGATATCTGCGACAGTTGCCACAATTTGGCCAAACCCAGATCGATGCCGGGCAAGAATTGGTCCAGGCTCACAAAAAACCGGAAGACCCAGGACCTCCCGTGCCCTCCTTCTCGCAGCCAGCTCCAGTTCCCGATAAAGGTCGGATCAAAATTCTTTTCCCCAAACACCAACATACCCACCAGCACGATGCTCATACTGATCCAGACTGTGCGGCCGGGCTTACGGCCGTAACCCGCCAGCAGATCCCAAAATATCAGGGTGGCCAGGTTGCCCGGCCGCCACCATTGCTTTAATATCTCTCGGCGTTGGCCCTTGATATAGACTTCATCAGCCCGGTCCTTATAGCCGCCTTGCTTGAAATACGTCTCCAGCTGACCATAATTGCGCGTATCGTAACGGCTCTGCTCCACCCAGGCCAGCAAAGTCTGCCATTCTTCCCGATCGGCGCCGGCTCCCAGGCTCTGGTAAGTCAAGCCCTCTAGCCACAGCCCCTCAGGCTTCTGGGGCCAGGTAGTGTCTTGAAAATTAAGGGCACTGAAACTACTATCCCGCAGATCAGCGCCGTCCAGGATCGTCACCTTGGTAAACTCGGCCCCGTCTTTGACCGCTAATTTTCTAGCCTCCAGACGCCCGATCTGCAAGTTCTCTAGGCTCAGCACCCGGTCGACGACGGCATTTTCCAGTTTCAGGCTGGCAATCGTCCCTACCCTCTCGGCGGGAAAGCCTAAAACAACCTTATGCAGCCGGGCTCCCGAGAGATCCAGGCCGCCGGCCCAGGTGGAATCCCAAAAATAGGCCGTCGCTCCCACCTGCACGTCTTTCAGACTCACCGGTTGTGACGGCAACAAAAATTGGGCTCGCAGCAACGCCAACTCGCCGCCGATGCTGGCCCCGGTAAAGCTGGCCGGCCCCTGAAACACCGAGCCCCGAAAAAAGGCATGCTGGGAGACTTTCAGGTTGTTAAAATCCGCCACCTGACTGTCGCTGGCAAATCTGGCCCCATCCATCTGGAACTCGCTCCCGATGCTGGCACTCACGAAATTTACCGGTCCGGCAAAGGTTGCCCCCCGCAGGGAAGCTGAGTGCACCACCCTGAGGCCGTTAAAATTGGCCAATGCCGTGGGGTGCTGAAAGTCGCGCCCCGTCAGCGATAAATTGGGAACCGACACTCACATAACCGAAATCAGCCCCGCTGGCAAAGTGCGCCTTGACCATGGCCAACTGACTGCCGATCTGAGTGCTAAAAAAGTTCAGCGGCCCCCCAAAGGCAGCGCCCATGAACTGGGCTCCATCACCCACTTTGCCGCCCACCAGATTTACCGGCCCTAGAAAACCAGCCTGGTTGAAAAAGGCCGCCTGTCCCACGGTCATGGAATTGAAATTCGCTCCCGCCTCTGGATCCTCGCATTTCAGGCCATCGGCAAGCAACACTCCGGATATCTGGGCTCGCCATAGGTCCAGGGGACCTTGAAACACCGATTCCGAAAAGTTGACGCTGAGCGCTACCCGCATTCGCTGCATCTCCACCTTCCGGGTGAACAGGCTCCGGCTTAAGGTCAGCCCCTTTTTGAAAGAGCAGTCCCGGAGATTGATCTCGCCCAGAAACCGACAATCCAGCAATTCCAGCCAATGATCGACCTCGGCATTTTCCAGGTCCAGAGGACCTGTGACGATGGCCTGGCTGATCCGGACTCCCTGGTAGGGTATCCTAAGCTTGGGGAACCTCTCCGTCAGCAGCTTCGCCAAAAATCCGGCCCGCACCTGCCGCCGCTGTTCATCCTCCCCAAACTGCTCTTTCAAGTCGGCCACTTCGCCGGCGGCAAGCTTCTGCACAATCCAGCGCTCGCTGGCACTGAGCTGCCCAAAGTCGCTCCCCGGCAGTGGACCAGTCTGCGCCTGAACCGGCACGACCCCTAACCAGAAGCTAATTATTAATAAGACCACCACCGGCATATCTAATCTCTTACTTAATCCTCAGTCCTCAGCACTCTCTATACCGACCTGGCCTTGGCCGCCTCCCGGATCTTTTGCAGTTCCTGAGTGTATACCGGCAGTTCCCGGTCTATCAGCGTGCCGATAGTAATCTTGCCGGCCAACTCTTCCGGGGTCATCTTTTGGGCCTTCTCCACCCGCACCGCTGCGTCCTTCTGCCACTGCAGCATCTCCACCGGCCCTCCCAATTTGTTTCTTCGGCCATAGAGGGTGTGGCAGTGGCTCACCGCCTCGATCACCGCAAAACCCCGTTTTTTGATGCCGGTCTCGATTAACTGGTCCAGGATATTGGCGTGGAACACGGTGCTCCGCCCCACGAAGGCGGCCCCGGCGGTCACCGCCAGCTCCGCGATGGAAAACGGCTGCTCAATATTGCCATACAGGGCCGTCGTGGCCAGAGAGCCATAGGGCGAGGTGGGCGAATACTGCCCCCCCGTCATGCCGTAAGTGCTGTTGTTGACAATGATCGCCGTCAGATTAAGATTCCGCCGGGCCGCATGGATAAAATGATTGCCGCCGATGGCCGTGGCGTCGCCGTCCCCCATGATCACGATGACCTGGAGCCTGGGGTTGGCCAGCTTCACCCCGGTGGCAAAGGTCAAAGCCCGCCCATGGGTAGTGTGCAGCGTGTTAAAATCCACATACACCGGCATCCGCCCGGCGCAGCCGATGCCCGAGACCAGCACAATGTCGTCTTTGCCGTACCCGGACCGGTCAATGGCCCGGATTAAAGCCCCCAGCACAATGCCGTTGCCGCACCCCGGACACCAGACATGGGGAAATTTCTTGTCGTGCCGCAGATATTTATAGATAAGCTTGGTAGTTTCAGCCATTTTTAGCTCTTAGCCTGCAGCTGTCAGCTGCCAGCTTTTAAAAGTCGGGATTATGAGGTTGTCTCAATTCAGCGTCTGACAATACCCGGACCGGATAATGTCTCTATTCGTGATTATTCCTTAGCTGACAGCTGATCGCTGACCGCTGACAGCCTTTTCTTTAAAGTTTCACCAACCGCTGCACGATCTCCCCCGGGGTAATCAAATTCCCGTCAATCCGGTTCAGCGGCTCAATCCTGGTCTCGCCCTGGTTCACCCGCAGCACCTCCCGGTAGATCTGCCCCATATTCAGTTCCGGTACCAGCACCGCTCGCACTTTCAACAGATAAGGCTCCAGCCGCCGCCCCGGAAAGGGCCACAGGGTTTGCAACTGCAAAAGTCCGGCCTTCACCCCCAACTCTCTAGCCTCCCGCACCGCCCGCCGGGCCGAGCGCGCCACCGAGCCGTAGGCCACCACCAGAATCTGGGCGTCTTCGGCAGACTCCGTCTGCACCAGTTGGATATCGTCCAGGTGTTGCTGGATTTTGCGGAAGAGGCGTTGCCGAAAGGCCACAATCTCGTCGGGCCGTTGGGTCGGGAATCCCCGCACATCATGGATCAGACCCGTGACGTGATACCGGTAGCCGTCCCCGAAAATCCCCATGGGCGGCACCCCGTGCGGGGTGTCTTCGTAGGGGATATACCACTCCGGCGGCATCTCCGGTTTTTCCCGGTTAATCACCTTTATCTCCGAGGCCTCCGGTGCCACAAATTTTTCCCGGGTATGGGAGACCACCTCGTCTGACAGGATAATCACCGGCGTCCGGTAGGCTTCCGAAAAGTTAAAGGCCTTTACCGTCAGCTCAAAGCAGTCCTGGACGTTGGAGACCGCCAGCACGATGATGGGGTGGTCGCCATGGGTTCCCCAGCGGGCCTGCATGACGTCCTCCTGGCTGACATTGGTGGGCAAACCGGTGCTGGGTCCACCCCGCATGACATTGACAATGACGCAGGGCACCTCGGCCACGCAGGCAAACCCCAGGTTTTCCTGCATCAGGGAAAATCCCGGCCCGCTGGTGGCGGTCATGGCCTTGACCCCCGCCAGGGAAGCCCCGATCACCGCCCCCATACTGGCGATTTCATCTTCCATCTGAATAAAGGTGCCGTCCACCGCCGGCAGCCGGGCCGACATGACTTCGCTGATTTCCGTGGCCGGAGTTATTGGGTACCCGGCAAAAAAACGGCAGCCGGCCGCCAGCGCCCCTTCCACAATGGCCTCGTTGCCCTGCAGCAGTAAAGGTTTTTGCAACTTTTCCGCAGATTCAGTCAAAATTGTCTCCGCCTTAGTTTCCCGAGCTGGTCAATTATTCTTTTTAGCTGACCGCCGCCAGCTGCTAGCTGACAGCCTTTTTTTCCTCATTCCCCTGCTGCCGCTTCCGGTTTTTCCCGTTTCTGACGCGGTCGCACGCTGATGGCAAAATCCGGACAATGCAGTTCACACCAGCCACAACCGATACAGGCATCCGGATCCACCACCACTGGCCACCCCTCTTCATCCCGGGAGAGCACCTGCTTCGGACAGAGCGCCGCGCAGATGCCGCAGCCTTTGCACCAGTCCCGGTACACATTAATATCGAAATGTTTCTTTTCCTTGGCCTCTTCCTTCTCGGCGGGCACCGCCCCCTCGGCCTTTACAGGTTCGGCTGGTCATATCTTCTCGAGCATCCGTCGTCATATTTCTCTCATACCTTTGGCAAAATAACCCTGCTCAATGATGGGATACCTTTCATTAATCTCTATTCCTGTTCCTTGATCTCTCTTCCCTTTTTCCTGCCTTTCACCCCCGCCGCCGCTTGATAAAATTCTGGAGAATATTTATGCCTTCCACCGTGAGAATGGATTCCGGATGAAATTGCACTCCAAAAAT
The DNA here is from genome assembly GCA_963780995.1 of uncultured delta proteobacterium. GTDB lineage: Bacteria > Desulfobacterota > Desulfobaccia > Desulfobaccales > Desulfobaccaceae > Desulfobacca. The sequence goes on along the minus strand of CAWAEI010000016.1, from coordinate 235,192 downwards.
CGCCTGGCGTTTGTGCCGCAGGCCCATGATCTCACCCACCGCCGTCTGGGCCGCTACTTCCAGGCATTCCGGCAAGGTCTCCCGTTCCACAATCAGGGAATGATACCGGGTGGCTTCAAAAGGCGACGGAATCCCCTGGAAAATATCCCGGCCATCATGATAAATCAGGGAAGTTTTGCCGTGCATCAATCTTGGCGCCCGGATGACCCGGCCGCCAAAGGCTTCTCCCAGGCTCTGATGACCCAGACAGACCCCTAAAATGGGAATCCGGCCGGCAAAATGCTGGATGGCTGCCACCGAAATGCCCGCCTCCTTGGGAGAGCATGGTCCCGGCGAAATGATCAAATGGCTGGGCTGCAAGGCATCTAGTCCCGGCAAGTCAATCTCATCATTCCGGAACACCGCCAGCTTGGCCCCTAACATACCCAGATACTGCACTAAATTATACGTGAAAGAATCATAATTATCGATCACTACCATTTGCTGCGCATCACTCAATGTTTTCATCTCCCTAGACCCGCTCAGGTCTGACCATAACACCCCCGTCGGGGTTGGGGGTGGGAGTGTGAGGGAGGGGGCAGGGGTCTCGACCCCTGCCCCCTCCCTCACGACTTTACAGCAGCCCCTTGGCCGCCAACTCCAAAGCCCGCACCATGGCCTGGGCCTTGTTCACCGTCTCCTGGTATTCGCTGGCTGGATTGGAATCCGCCACGATGCCCGCCCCCACCTGCAGATACACCTGACCCTGGTGCACCGTCAGGCTCCGGATGGTAATGCAAAAATCCATGTTGCCGCTAAACCCCAAATACCCCACGGCCCCGGCATACGGGCCCCGGCGGGTTGGTTCCAGTTCTTCGATTATTTGCATGGCCCGCACCTTGGGCGCCCCGGAGACGGTGCCCGCCGGAAATGAGGCCTTGAGCACGTCCAGGGCGTCTTTGCCCGGGGCCAAATCACCTTCCACGTGTGAGACGATGTGCATCACATGGGAATAGCGTTCCACGGCAAACATTTCCGTTACCTTGACGCTGCCGATGCTGGCCACCCGGCCCACGTCGTTGCGGCCCAGGTCCACCAGCATGATGTGTTCCGCCCGCTCTTTGGGGTCGGCCAGCAGTTCTTCTTCCAGGGCCTTGTCCTGCTCCGGCGTCTCGCCCCGATGCCGGGTCCCGGCAATGGGACGCAGTTCCACCCGGTTTTCCTCCAAACGCACCAGGATTTCCGGGGAGGCCCCCGCCAGCTCCAGCTCTTCCAAATTTAAATAAAACATATACGGCGATGGGTTGATGCAGCGTAAGGCCCGATACAGGTCAAAGGGATCATGCCGCAAAGGCGTCCGGAAACACTGGGATAGCACGATCTGAATGGCATCCCCGGCCGCGATGTACTCCTTGGCCTGCAGCACTATCTCTTGGAAGCGCTCTTGCGTCATATTCGAGCTTAACTGCACCTCCCCGCCAGCCGGCTCGGCCTCGGGAAAGTGGTGCGGCGCCCGCAAATCGGTAATAATCGCTTCGATGCCGGCCACCCCCTGCTCATAAAGCGACTCCAGGGAAGCCTCCGGGTCGATCTGCACCAGCGCCACCACTTTAATGGTGTGCCGCACATTGTCGAAAATCAGGAGGTGATCCGTCAGCATCAGGATGGCTTCCGGGATGCCCCCATCTTCGCTCAGAACCGGCAGCCGCTCGATATAGCGTACCATGTCGTAGCTCAGGTAGCCCACCAGCCCCCCGTAAAACCGGGGCAGGTCCGGCAGGCTCACCGCCCGGTAGCGGCTCAAAACCTGCCGGATGATCTCGAAGGGATCTGCTACCTGCTCATAGGCTTCTTCCCCTCGTTTGTCCCGGACCGTGACGGTGTTGCCCCGCACCTTGACCACCAGGGAGGGATGCAGGCCCAGGAAACTATAGCGCCCCCATTTTTCACCCCCCTCCACGCTCTCCAGTAAAAACGACATGGAATTCTGGCCCAGCTTTTTATAGGCCAAAACCGGGGTTTCCAGATCGCCCAAAACTTCCCGGTAGATGGGGACAATGTTACCCTGCCGGGCCAGGGCCGCAAAATCGTCAAAATCCGGTGTCACCATGCTCTAACCTCACTAAACCGATTGCCCATATTTTATCCTTTATTCCCCTCCCCCTTCGAGACTATTCCTTACCCAGAGATTTATACTCGTTCTCAAAAGTCTTTTCTTTGTAGGGGCCGGGTTTCCCGGCCCCACCTCAGGGACCATGCGAGATTATTTTCGAGACCGGCTATAAATCAAAATGATATCATTCCTTAATTTCCCTCTCCCCTTAAGGGCAGGGGTTCAAGGTGAGGGGTGCCTGCGCTATGATCGCAAAGAAAAAAGCCGTATCCTTGTCTCGGGCACGGCTTTTATAATCACGAAAAAAGCCGCGGTCCCTCTCGTGAGGGCCACGGCTCTTTTTATTACGTCCATTCTGTTTCCGGAGCGGCGGCGTCACCTCACGAGGAAGAAGTACACCACCACCACCATTGCTGCCTACAACCTAACATACTACTTTCATATCCAAAAACACCCTGGCTGTCAACAAAATTCATTTTTTCCCCTCTCCCCTTCAGGGGAGAGGGTCAGGGTGAGGGGTGCCTGGCCAACACTTTCCTACTGCATCTTTAGTACTCTGGTTCCCATTCGTACTCTGGTTCCCAAGCTCCCGCTTGGGAACCCAATTCCTCGCCAAGCTCTGCTTGGCCACCTTTAACTAGCCAACCTGCCGGCACCGCCCACCATCATCGTTTACTGCATCTTACTCAAATTATCCCCGATCTCCTTGGCCGCGGCCAGGGACTCCGGGCTCAAATCGTAGGGCGCCGCCCCCTTCAGGTCTGACTCGATCACCTTGTTGTCAAACGGCAGGAAGCCCAAAAATTTTAATTCGGACAGATTTTTTTCCAGGAACTCCCGGTCTTGAGGACCCCTGATCTTATTGCCCACCAAAACCACCCGCTCAATGCCGATGTCTTTTGCCAGCGCCAAGACATGATGCGCGGTTTCGATACTCCGGCGGCCGGGCTCCACTACCACGATCAGCTTGTCCACGCTCCGGGCGGTGCCTCGGCCCAAATGCTCGATGCCCGCCTCCATGTCCATAACCACCACCTCATCCCGGAACAGCACCAGGTGCGTCACCAGGGTCCGCAAGAGCACGCTCTCCGGACAGATGCAGCCGCTGCCGCCCTTCTTGACGCCGCCCAGGACCATGAGTTTGACGCCGTCGATGGTCGTGGAAAACTTGTCGGGAATATCATCGACTTTGGGGTTCAATTTAAAAAACCCGCCCATCTTGCCGGGCGTGGATTCCGTCCGCTCCGCCACCAGTTCCTTCATGTCGGAAATGGGCGTGATGCTCTCCGGGTTCGGTACCCCCAGGGCCGTCGCCAAATTGGCATCCGGGTCCGCGTCGATGGCCAGCACCTTTTTCCCTTGCTCCCGGAAATATTTAATCAACAAAGCGGACAGCGTCGTCTTGCCCACCCCTCCTTTACCACTGACTGCAATCTTCATAACTGTCCCTTCCCTAAAAATTTAAGGCCGCCTTCCCGGCAGACCATTACATGTTCATTTAGCCTTCTAATACCCTAACCACCCCTGCCCTATTTTTCAAGGTGATATTTCAGCCTTATACACCGGGCGTGAGTCTGCCTCCGGCAAAAGTCTACTTGCCCGCTGGGGCAACGCATGGTAAATAGGGAATGGCAACGACTGAATTTTTGAAAAAAGGATGGTATTCATGTCGGAAACCTACCAACCCCTCACCCCCGAACAGGAGGCCGCGGTCCGGGCCCGGATTACCGAAAATCCCTTCATCGCCTTCATGGGCATCGAAGTGCCCGACCTGGGTCTGGGCTATGCCAGGTTTGTCATGCCCTTTAAGCCGGGGCTGGCCAACTCCATCGGCCTGCTCCAGGGAGGCATGATCGCCGCCCTGGCCGACGAGGCCGTGGCCTATGCCCTCTGGTCCCTGGTGCCGGAGGGGGAATTGATCAGCACCGTGGAATTAAAAGTTAATTTCCTGGCCCCGGTGCGCCAGGGCCCCATCGAAGCCAAAGCCCGCATCGCCAAACGGGGCAAGACCATTTCCCTGGGAGAGGTGGAAGTCTGGGAAAAGGACCAGTTAGTAGCTAAAGGCCTGTTTACCTACATCCACCTGCAGCCGAGGTGAGCCTCCACTATTCCTCCTTTGTCCCCTATTCCCCATTTGCTCTACTCCGAAACTTCCCTCCTCCGAAAATCATTATGCCGGTGGGGCGGGCCTCCGTGCCCGCCCGAAGTTAAAAATGTCGAGAGGGAAAGCACCCGCAGGGCGGCGAAGCCCAAGCGCCTCCCGCCTTCGGAAAACTCTTCATACTTTACGGGCGGGCCCATGCCCCTGAGCAAATGTCCTTGCTGCCCTATCGCCTTTTGCCCCACGCCCATCGCCTCATTTTGTGACATTTGTCTTATCTGTTCTGTTTCTTCTCCTGCCTCTTCTGGTATAGCTGATTACAGTAGATTCTTTTTATCTTTAGCTGATAGCTGAAAGCTGACCGCTGACAGCCTTTAGCTAATTACTGACTCCTGGCCTCTATCCAGCATAGAGTCCCTATTTCCGGAGGAATTAAAAATGTCCTGCACCATCTGTCAACATCCCAAACGTCATGATATCGACCAGGCCTTAATCGCCGGGTCCGCCACCCTTACCGCCCTCAGCCAGGAGTACGGCCTCAGTACCTCCGCCCTGCACCGCCACAAAGCTCACCTGCAAACCAAAGTCAACCGGGGCAAAGACCAACTGCAGGATAATTTGCGCCAGGGTTGCCTTTTTTGGCTCAGCCAGGCTTTGCAAATGGCCATGCAGACCGCCCAGGCCGCCCAAGCCGAAGGCAATTTCAAGGTGGTTCTTAAGGCTATCGCCCAAGGCACCCGCCTCATCACCATCATCCTGAAACAGGACCTCCATCTGGATGATAAGTCCGTTTATGGGATCCTCACCTCTCCCCACTGGGCGGCCCAGGACAGCCTCCTGCCCCATGACCCCAAAATCATGGCCATGAGCCGGGAGTCCCTGACCGGGGCGCTTTCCGCTCCCTGCCCGGAAGGTGCAGCCCTGCCGCCGGCCCCTGATCCCCTGGCGGACCTAAACCTAATCACCGAAAATCTCCTGAACCTGGCCCAGCAGGCTGCCTTGCCACAAACCGAAAACCGTGCTGGCAAGCAGCGGGAAAAAAGCGGGAAATTACCGGGAAAAACATCTCTCGGAGGGAAATTTATAAAGGAAAATCAAAGCAATAGCTTGCAAGAAAAATTTTCTGAAAAAAGCGCCCAATCTTGTCAGGCTGGCGCCTGGCTCGAAGATTTAGCCACCGGTCGCCTCGATTTTGATTATCTCAATGCCATCGGCGCCGGCCGCAACCTCCCGGACCCCCTGGGGGTTTAAGGAAATCAAAGGCTTGTGCGGAGGCGAACATTCGTTCGCCGCACCAATAAGCCTGCAGCTTGACGCAGCTATTGTGAAAAATAGCCGTTTCCGGGCTAGTCGAACTGATAAAAATTTCGATCCTCATTGAGCACCAGGGCGCCGTCGGCCTGAATGAGGATCATATCCTCCAGGCGCACTCCGCCCCAATCCGACAGGTAGATGCCCGGCTCCACGGTGGTAACCATACCGGCCTGGAGTGCCACCGCCCGCTCTTTCATGGGACTGAGGCTGGGATTTTCATGCACCGCCAGGCCAACGCCGTGCCCCAGAGAATGGCCGAAGGCCTCTTTATACCCCGCCGCCTCGATGACCTCCCGGGCCAAACCGTCGGCCGCATCGGACCTTATCCCGGCCTTGATACCGGCCTCGGCTTTTTGTTGGGCCCGCCGCACCACGGTGTAAATCTCCTTGAATCTGACGTCCGGTTCCCCCAAATAAAAGGTCCGGGTCATGTCCGAACAGTAGCCTTGGTACACGGCTCCCATGTCAATGATGACGGGTTCGCCCGTTTGCAGTCGCCGCTCCCCCGGATCGTGATGCGGCCGGGCGCTGTTGGTTCCGTACGCCACCATGGGCGGAAAGGATGGCCCTTCGGCTCCAGCCGCCCTCAAAGCCTGCTCGATCATCCAGGCCACTTCTTTTTCGGCCAGTCCCGGCCGGAGCAGGGAACCAACCTCGGCGATTACCTTTTCGGTGATGGCTAAGGACCTTTGTATCAGCCGGATTTCTTCCTGATCCTTAATCACCCGCAGTTGTTCCACCAGGTTCTCCACCGGCTGCCACTCGACCCGAAGGCCGGCCGACTCGGCCTCCTGGGTAATTCTTTGATAGGAATAATACGTTATGAAAAAAGTTTCGAAACCCAGGCGGGCGATTCCCAACTGCTTCAGCAATTCCGGCAGCAGCTTGGCCAGACCCTTGGTGTATATCTGTATGTCAAAATAAGGCGCTTCGGCCGCGGCCCAGTCCCGGTAGCGGAAATCCGTCAGCACATAGGCCGCCTCCTGGCTGATCAGCAGGAAACCGCTGGATTCATTGAGGTGGCTGTCCGTGGCGGTAAAACCACTCAGGTAGCGGCGGTTTTCCGGGCAGGAGATAAGCAGACCGTCCAGGCCGGAGTCCTTTAGAAGGCCCCGGGCCGCAGCCAGACGCGCTTTGAAAATCTGATCCGTGTTCACCATCTGTGGACCCCATAATAAAGGGCGGTTCCAAAACCGCCCCTGTAATCAACAAGTTATTAACCGGTTATCAACCGTGACCAGGTGAAGTGGGCAGTCGCCCACTTCGCCTATCTACCCCCTGCCGGGGTTGGGGGTGGGAGTTTGAGGGAGGGGGCAGGGGCCCGCGGCCCCTGGCCCCCTCCCTCAAGAAATCTACCGCTCCACCAGTCGCGCCAGGAGCAGGTCGGCTTTGTCGATGAGCAGGCCGGTGGCCTCGGCCGCCGGTTCGTTGAATCGGCGTGGCCGGGTTCCCTGAGGTCGCCGGGAATCATAGAGGGCAAAAGGCACCGGCTCTGGTGAATGTGTTTTCAGGCTCAGGGGTGTCCGGTGATCAGGCATGAGCAGGACGCGATGCGGTCCCAAAGTCTTCAAGCCCTGGAGCATGGGACCCACCACCTTATAGTCGAAATCCTCGATGGCCTGCAGTTTATTCTTGAGTTCGCCGCTATGGCCGGCCTCATCCGGGGCCTCCACATGGAGATAGACAAAATCCATGGTTTCGAGAGCGTCTAAGGCCGCCGCCACCTTGCCGGCGTAATTGGTGTCCAGATAGCCCGTGGCCCCCGGTACCAGAATTGGTTTGAGTCCGGCATAGATGCCGATGCCCCGCATCAGGTCCACTGCGGAAATGACCGCTCCGGTAAGGCCGTATAATTCCTGCAGGGTCGGCACCTGGGGAGCCCGCCCCTGCCCCCACAGCCAGATGGACGTGGCCGGCTTCTGGCCCCGTTCTTGCCGCAGTCGGTTCACCGCGTGCTTCGACAGTAACGGCCAGGAGGATTTCATCAGTTCCAGCAAGGGTTTTTCCTTACCCTCGCCGGCCAGATACGAGCGCACACTCTGACCGGTCAGGTCATGGGGCGGGTAGGTGCGCCAGTTTTCCTGGCCCCCTTGCCAGACCAGCAGGTGCCGGTAGCTGACCCCCGGATAAAACCGCCGGGAGCCATTCCCCATCGTCTGGTTAATGCTGACAATCAGTTCCTGGGCTTCATTGCTGCTGATATGACCGGCGCTGTAATCCTCCATGAAAATATCACCGCCGGCTTCGTGGCGCAGGGTCACCAGGTTGCAGCGAAAAGCCACGTCCTGGGTCTCCAGACTAACCCCCATGCTGGCAGCCTCCAGGGGCGCCCGGCCGGTGTGATATTTGGCTGGATCGTAGCCCATAATTGCCAGGTTGGCCACATCACTGCCGGGTTCCATGCCTTCGGGAATGGTCCGGGCCAACCCCAGGTCGCCCTGGGTCGCCAGAAAATCCATGTTGGGCGTCTTGGCTGCCGCCAAAGGAGTGCGGCCGCCCAATTCTTCCATGGGGTAATCCGCCATGCCGTCGCCGATAAGAATTACGTACTTCATAACTAGTCAGCTTTCTTTGCTTAACAACATCTATTCAACCTGATCATCAGATATTGGCTGAATCGAGATTGGGGTCCTCAATGCGAATGAGAATGGCTTTTTCGCTGATGATGTCCAATTGGTGAATCTCGTCCAGGGCCTTTTGGACATTGGCCTCTTTGGCTTCATGGGTAATCATGACGACGGGGACGGCATTGCGGATTTCCCGCCCCTTTTGGATCACCGCGGCGATACTGATGTCATATTCTGCCAGAATGCCCGAGATCTTCGACAGGACTCCGGGCCGGTCCTGGGCGGCGAACCGGAGGTAATAGTTCGTCACAATTTCGGCCAAAGGTTTGACCAGACGGCGGTTTTGCTCGGCATCATTGACTCCCAGTGGCGGCACCCGGCCCCGAATGCCGTGACTGATATTGTATGCCAAATCGATGAGATCGGCCGCGACGGCGCTGGCGGTGGGCATCATCCCGGCGCCCCGGCCGTAGAGTAAGATCGGGCCGACCGCGTCCCCGGTAATATACACGGCATTATTGGCCCCCAGAACGCTGGCCATGATATGGTCCTGAGGCAGCATGGTGGGATGCACCCTGGCCTCCACCCGCAGGCCGTCGTCCCGGGTAATGGCCAGCAGTTTGATCTGGTAGCCGAATTCTCTGGCAAACTGAATATCTATGGGCTCCAGGCGAGTAATGCCCTCCACATGAATGGCCCCAAAATCTATCTGGGCCCCGTAGGCCAGGGCCATGAGAATGGCCAGTTTATGGGCGGCATCAATGCCCTCTACGTCCAGGGTTGGGTCAGCTTCCGCGTAACCCTTTTGCTGGGCCTCCTTGAGGGCCGCCTGAAATGACTCTCCGGCAGAAGTCATTTTTGTCAGGATATAATTCGACGTCCCATTGAGAATCCCAAAAAGCTCTTCTATGGCATTGGCTGCCAATCCCTGGCGCAGGGTCAGAATTAAAGGAATACCGCCGCAGACGCTGGCCTCATAGCCGATTTCCACCCCGGCCTGTACCGCCGTCCGGAAGACTTCATTGCCGTGTACGGCTAACAGGGCCTTATTGGCCGTCACCACATGTTTGCCCCGAGCCAAAGCAGCCATGACGAGATCGTAGGCTGCCGTGGTGCCGCCGATCAACTCGACAATAATATCTATTTCGGGATCATCCAGGATTTCTTGGATATTACCGGTCAACAGTTCGGGCGCCAAAGCCACCGGACGAGGCCTGTCCAGATCAAGGTCCGCGACTTTTTTGAGCACCAGCGGCATGCCCAGCCTTCTCCGAAATCGCTCTGAGTGTTCCGTGAGCAGACGCACCACGCCACTGCCCACGGTGCCGAAGCCGATCAAGCCAACCTGGACTGGTCTCACACTTTCTTCCTTTGCAGCACCTGCTTGAAGCCCCGAATTGCCTGATTGGTGCGGTGGACATTCTCCACCAGGGCGAAACGGATGTAATCATCGCCGTATTCACCAAATCCTAAGCCGGGGGACACCGCCACCTTGGCCTCCCGGATGAGCATCTTGCAGAATTCCACCGAGCCCAGGTCCCGAAAGCGCTTGGGGATTTTGGCCCAGACAAACATGGTGCCTTTGGGTGGCTCCACCCGCCAGCCGACTCGGTGCAAGCCCCGGCACAGAGCGTCCCGGCGTTCCTGGTAGGTGGCCACAATCTCTCGAACGCAATCGTACGGCCCATTGAGGGCAATGATGCCGGCGATCTGAATGGGTTGAAAGACGCCATAATCCAGGTAGCTTTTGATGCGCATCAAAGCATGCACCAGGCGTTTATTGCCGCAGACAAATCCCAGCCGCCAACCGGGCATGCTGTAGCTTTTGGAGAGGGAGAACAACTCCACGCCCACCTCTTTGGCTCCGGGAATCTGGAGAAAACTGGGCGCCACATAGTCATCGAACACCAGATCAGCATAGGCAAAGTCATGGATGATCAAGACGTTGTATTCTTGCGCGTAGGCCACCAACTTCTTAAAGAAATCCAGATCAACCACCATGGTCGTGGGATTATGAGGGAAAGAAACAATGAGCATCTTGGGCCGCGGCCGGATGAGTTTGGTGATCGTCACCAGATCCTCAAAAAAATCCCGGTCCGGATCCAAAGGGATGCTCACCAAACCAGCCCCGGCAATAACCACGGAATACGCATGGATTGGATACGTGGGGTTGGGGACCAACACCACGTCGCCCGGGCCGGTGGTGGCCAGCACCAAGTGGGAAAGCCCTTCCTTGGCGCCGATGGTGGCAATGGCCTCGGTTTCAGGATCGATATCCACCTCATATCGCCGTTTGTACCATTTGGAAATGGCTTCTCGAAGCTTGGGTATCCCCCGGGAGGCGGAATAGCGATGATTGTGCGGCAACTTGGCCGCTTCGATTAATTTATCTATAACGTGCTGAGGGGTTGCCAGGTCGGGATTGCCCATCCCCAGGTCAATAATATCCTCACCCCGCCTCCTGGCCTCCATCTTGAGAGCATTGACCGTGGCAAAGACGTATTCCGGCAGTCGCTGTAATCGGGGGAATTCTTCCATGTGCAGTTCCTTTTCTGGCCTGTTTAAAGCCGCTCATAGTATTCTAATCCGTTCCATTACACCAAAAATCCCTGATTTTGTCAAACGTATTGATATACCAGTCTCGGCTGACCCAAACCCATGGGTTAACCCGGCATTTTTTATCCTAAATCAGACCTTTTCCCCTCAACAAACTAATAATGTTTGACATGTTTATTAAACTGTGGTATTGAAGGACATTTTTAGATATTTGGCTAGTGAACGTTGGCAAGATGCCTTTAAAACTGACAAAAAAGGGAAGCTGAACGCGTCTTTCCTTTTTGTAGCCGCGAGCCCTGAACCTTGCCCTAGCCAAACTTACGAGCCGGCATTGGTTTTACTGAGGAGGAGCAATGAAGTACCGAGGTAAAGTAAAGTTCTTCAATGAAAGCAAAGGCTGGGGTTTCATCACACAGGACGACGGGCCGGAAGTCTTTGTGCACTACTCCAACATTCAAGCCCAAGGATTCCGCACCTTGAAGGAAAATGATGAGGTGGAGTTCGAACTGAGCGAAGGCGCCAAAGGGCCACAGGCAACGAACGTCACCAAAGTTTAATTGTAGGCAATTATCTTCTTTTTCTGGGCGCCGGCCGGCGCCCGGTTTATTTTTACGTTACCAGGGCCAGTTAGCCGCCAAAAATTCCAGTGACGGCAGCAGGCTATTTTCATGATGAGGTTCCAAAGTGATTAAGGGAGCCTGATGCTGGACGGCAAAGAAAGACATAATCCGGGGCAGGGGAATGATTCCCTGCCCTAAGGCCAAGTGCTCATCGTATGCGCCTTGGTTATCGTGCAGGTGCAGCTGCCCCACGAGACTTCCCAACTCATCTAACCATTCCTGGAAATTGCCGCCGCCAAAGGCCTGCAAATGGCCCACATCCAGGCAGAAACAAATATTGGGGGCCTGCAGCCGGGCAAACAGCTGCCGGATCAGTTCCGGTTGGGTCTCGTAGACATTTTCCAAAGCCACCAGGGTTCCGTGCCGGGCCGCCTGTTCAGCTAAAGGCTCCCAGGTGGCCACGCTGTGAGCCAGCCAGCGGTCTTCCAGTCCCTGGTAATGCCGGGCCTCGTAGCCGATATGGCAGACAATGCTCCGGGGCTGAAATATTTCCAAAAGCTCGAAGGCGTCCTGCAACCGCGCCCTGGAAGCCGCCAAAATCTTGGCATCCAGCGCCCCTGGCAGGAGATCTTGAAAAGGACCATGCAAGGTGATACTTAAGCCGGCCTGGTGCAGCTGGTCCGCCACCTTGGTGAAATCCCGGCGGGAATAGCGGTCCAGGCTGGTGGCATCCAGGCCGATTTCCGGGTTAAGGCGCTCTTCCAAAAAGAGGGGGAGATAGCGTTCCCACAACATGCCAAAGGGCGCATTGATCTGCACTTTGGCCTTAATGGCCGGCATCATTCTCTCCCCCGGGTCAAAATCATCTCAGGCCTCGTTAATGGGCCGGAGCATGCTGGCATAATTCAATGAGCACGCCGTGAGTGGACTTGGGATGAATAAAGGCTATCCTGGCGCCATGGGCCCCCTCCCGGGGTTTTTCATCGATCATCCGAACCCCGGCAGCCTTCAGTTCCTCAATTGCCGAGTCAAGATCCTCCACTTCAAAAGCGATGTGGTGAATGCCTTCCCCATTTTTCTCCACATACTTGGCCACCGGGCTTTCCGGACTGGTGGCCAATAAAAGCTCAATATTGGTTTCCCCGACTTGAAAGAAGCTCACTTTAACTTTCTGAGATTCCACCACTTCCTCGTGGTGGCCGTGCAGTTTGAGATCCTCGCCGTAGAGTTTTTTCACCGGGTCCAGTTCTTTCACCGCGATACCTAAATGAGAGATGCGAGTAATTTTCATCAGTCCAATCCTCCTCCTAAAATTTTACTAGCCCCAGATATTTTCTGGAGTTTCAAAGGTGTTAAGACTCTCAAATTTCTGTCCAGGCATGTGCTGCCGGGTTGCGAAGATTCCGGTGTTGCATTGCTTTTTTTTGACAGCCGCGGTATCTTATTATAAAAGCAGCTAAATAAGCAGGTTCTTGAGGCTTGCGATGCCACCCGACAACCAAAGTTGTCAGGCATTATATACAAAAGGTGGGAAGGTTTCAGCATTAAAAAAGACGGTTTAGCAGGCTCTCCCCTTAATAATGAATTTACACGATCCATGTCTCATCCCAACTCAAAATTAGCACATTTGCTGGCTGCTGTGGCCCGAGGGCAGACGCCGTTGGAGCTTTATGGCTTATCTCCGGCCGCATTGGCCTGGTCGCTGACCAGGCTTTGGATTGAACTGCGTCGTCCCGTTTTGGTGGTAACCCCCAAAGCCACCCAACAAACCAGTTTCTTCCGGGATATGAGTTTCTTTCTGGCCGGCTACGATGACGCGGCCCCGGACAATAAGAATGTCCTGTATGCCTTCCCGGGATATGAAAACCTGCCGTTTGTGGAGTTGACTCCGGACTTGCAAACTGCCAGTTCCCGTCTGGAAGCCGCCTATACTCTGGCCAGCAACACGGGCTTCCCCATCATAATTGCCACCGGCATCGCTTTAGGGCAACCGCTGCCGCCCCGGGACAGACTGGCGGCCGTAACCGAATACCTGGTGGTGGGAGAAGAACTCGACCGGGAGAAGTTTTTCTCTCACCTGCAAGCAGGCGGGTATACCAGAAGACCCCTGGTGGAGGAACGGGGCGACTACAGTGTCAGAGGAGGAGTTATTGATTTCTTCCCGCCCTTAAGCACTGATCCCATCAGGTTGGAATTTTGGGGCGACACCGTGGAATCCATCCGCCATTTTAATCCGGCCACCCAGCGTTCCTCCAAGCATTTGGAAGATGTCATAGTCCTGCCGGTCAGTGAGGTGTTTCTGGATCCCCAGACCCAGAAACTTGCCAGCACTCGGTTGCGGTCCGTAAAAAGTGCCAAGGTCCTGGAATATCTGCAACGCCGGGAGCATTTTCCCAAAATTGAACGCTATCTGCCGTATTTCTATGCTAATACCGAAACTCTGTGGGACTATTTGCCGGAAAATTGCCTGGTAGTAAACTGGGACCCCCTCAATATCAAGCAGGAATCGGACAACTATCGGGCCGCCGAAGACCAGGAGCGTCAGGCAGAGGAGCCTTTTACGACTGACTGGCAGGAAGCTAAAACCCGGTTTCAATCTCTGAACTGTCATGCGGTTCCTTTCCAGGCTCAGGACGCACCGGCAAAAAATGTCTTTTATTTTGCCCTGGAAGGCAATCAGGAACTGGCGGCCTCTTTGGCGGCAGCGGCCGTGGAACCGGGACGTTTAACCGGGCCCTTGGCGGCCAGGATGCAGCAATGGCAGGAGAGCGGCTTTCAAGTAGTGCTGGTCTGCCGCAGCCGCTCCCAGGCAGAACGGCTGAGCCTGCTGCTGGGCGACCGACAGGTGCCCTCCGAGCTAACTCCCAGTCCTCGGTGGCAACGCCCCGGCAGCTTACAGTTGACCTGGGACGGCCTCTCCGCCGGCTTCCAGTGGCTGGCGGAAGCGCTGATCATCCTCACCGAGGAAGAGGTTTTAGGCGCGGCCCAAGAAACCCCCAAGCGGAAAAGTACTCGCCCGCTCCAATTTTTCACCTCGCTCAACGATCTTAAAGTGGGCGATCCCATCGTGCATCTGGATCACGGCATCGGGTTATACCGGGGACTGGTCAAGCTGACCCTGGGCAATGAAATTAATGATTTTCTCTACCTGGAATATTTAGGCGGCGACAAGCTCTATCTGCCGGTGGACAAGCTTAACCTGGTGCAAAAATATATGGGGGTGGCAGACACTATCCCCCCTTTGGAAAGATTGGGCGGCAAATCCTGGGAGAAAACCAAACATAAGGTCCGCAAGGCGGTGGAAAAAATCGCCCGGGAACTGGTGGAGCTGTATGCGGCCCGGCGGGTGCTGCCGGGGTTCCAATACTCGCCGCCGGACCCGGCCTTGCGGGAATTTGAAGCCACCTTTGAATATGAAGAGACTACGGACCAGCTCAATGCCATTCAGGATGTCTGGGAGGACATGATCAGCGACCGCCCCATGGACCGGTTGATCTGCGGTGATGTGGGTTACGGCAAGACCGAAGTGGCTCTTCGGGCTGCTTTTAAAGCGGCCATGGACGGCAGACAGGTGGGTTTTCTGGTGCCCACCACGGTCCTGGCCGAACAGCATTTCGAAACTTTTAGGAAACGGTTTCAGCCTTATCCGTTGGGAATTAAAGTGCTGAGCCGGTTTAAAAGCCCGAAAGAACAGAAACAGATTTTGGCCGATTTGGCCGCGGGCAAGGTCGATATCATCATCGGCACGCATCGACTGCTGCAAAAAGATGTCCATTTTAAAGACCTGGGCCTGCTCGTAGTCGATGAGGAACAGCGGTTTGGGGTCAGCCATAAAGAAAAATTAAAGCAATTCCGCCAAACCATCGATGTCTTGACCCTCAGCGCCACCCCCATTCCCCGGACCCTGCAGATGGCGATGACCGGGATCCGGGAAATGAGCATCATCAATACGCCCCCGGCGGACCGCATGGCCATTCGGACATATCTGGTCCGCCCGGAAGACGGCATTATCCGGGAGGCCATCCATCGGGAGCTGGGACGCGGCGGCCAGGTATTTTTCGTCCACAATCGGGTCCACAACCTGGCATCGTACGCGGCTTATATCAAACGTTTGGCACCTGCAGCCAGAGTCGGCATGGCCCACGGGCAGATGCACGAAAAAGATCTGGAAGACGTCATGTGGAAGTTCTGGCGCCACGAAATCGATGTCCTGGTCTGCACCGCCATTATTGAAGCAGGTTTGGACATCCCGGCGGCCAACACCATCATCATCAACCGGGCCCACGCCCTGGGACTGGCGCAGATTTACCAATTGCGGGGCCGGGTCGGCCGGGGCCGGGAACAGGCCTATGCGTATCTGCTGGTGCCGGAAGAAGAGCATCTGAATCCCGAGGCCCAAAAGCGACTTAAGGCCCTGATGGAGTTTACGGAATTGGGTTCCGGTTTTAAAATCGCCTTACATGATCTGCAGATCAGAGGCGCCGGCAATATGCTGGGGGCGGCGCAATCAGGTCATATTGCCGAAGTGGGCTACGAGCTCTATTTACAACTCCTGGAAGATGAAATAAACCGGCTGAAAGGGGAGCCCCGGGACCAGACCCCCGACCCCGAGCTGCACCTGCCGCTGGCGGCGTATCTACCGGAAGCATATATTCCGGACATCGATCAACGTCTCATGATGTACCGGCGGTTAAGCGGCCGTCTGACCAAGGCCGAAATCGAGGCCATCGCCGAAGAATTGCTGGATTGTTATGGCCCCCTGACTCCGGAGGCCGCCAACCTGCTGGAAGTCGTGCAGGCCAAAGGCATTTTGCGGGAAATCGGCATCAAGCGTCTGGATATGAATGACGGCTTGATCTCGGTCACTTTCGCGGACGGGCGCCATATTGACCAGGAACGGTTGGTGGCCGAGGTTCTCAAAAGGCCCCGGAGATACCAATTGACCCCGGACAACCAACTGCGGGTGCGCCTCCAGGATGATGGCGCCCCCCTGGCCCGTCTGAAAAAGTTCTTGAAAGAAATTGATTTATTTGTTATTGGGGAAAGAAATGCCCCGAACCCGGAGCGCAGTTCGGCTCCCAAGGAATCACATCCATGAGAATAACCGCCCTTATCCTGGTTTTTGCCTTTTTGGCAATCCTCCCTCCCAGCCTGGCTGACGCCAAGATCGTCGATAAAATCGTGGCCCAAGTCAACGAGGAAATTATTACCTTGTCGGAGCTGGAACAGGCCATGAAATATTTCAAAACCAATGCCAACCAACCGACAGACAATGAAGCCTTCCGGCGGCAGATGCTGGATGTGCTCATTGATCGCAAGTTGGCCAAGGAAGAGGCAAAACGTTTCGGCATGCCGGTTCCGGACAAAGAGATGCGCAAGGCCCTGGATGACATCAAGCAAAGAAATGGCTTTGCCGACGACGAGGCCTTTAGCAAGGCTCTGGCTAAAGACGGCATGACCATGGAGCAACTGCGCCAACAACTTTCCGAGCAGATCCAACAGGACCGGGTAATGGCCGTGACGGTGAAGGCCAAACCCAAGATCCGCGGAGGCCGATATCAAGCGATTCTATGAAGAAAACTTCAAAACCCCGGAGAATCGGATTCACATTAAAGTGATTACCCTGCCGGTGACTCCGGAGGCAACTGCAGCCCAGCAGGAAGAAGTCCGGGCCCAGGCGGAAAAAGCGATGACCGAGGCCCAGAAGGGGGAGGATTTTGATAAACTCATCAAGCAGTACTCCAAGCCGATTCCCGGTTCCCCCATGGGTGATCTGGGCTATATCCGTCAGGGTGACCTTGATCCCAAATTTTTCGATTTTCTGGCCAATCTGAAGCCAGGGGAGGTGGTGCCCCTCAAAACTCCGCAAGGCTTTCAGATCATTAAAGTAATAGACTCAAAAATGGGACAGATAGTGGGCCTGCAAGAAGTCAAACCAAGAATTGAGGATATCCTGGAGCGAGAGCAGATGACCAAACTCTTTGCGGAATACCTGAAGGAGGCCCGGAAAAGGGCCCTGATCAAAATTATGCTGTAGGCTCCGGGTATAATAATTGTCAAAGAGCGAGGCGAAGCTGGAGCTTCGCCAGCAATGGGGTTCCCAAGCTGGAGCTTGGGAACCAGTTCTTTGAAAACCCAACGAAGCATGAAAAGGCACACAGGCGGGGGCGCCTGTGCTCCATTTTACGTTACCTTTTATTATAAGTTCATACCAGGCGGGAGGCGCTTCGCTTTGCCGCCCTACGGCCTTTTCATATAAGTTTTGTCGCATTCACCCCTCACCCTGGCCCACTCCCCTCAAGGGGAGAGGGGAAACTAGCGCACAGAATATTTGGCAATCGATAGACAATTATACGGGTAATACCTCATGTTTGAAGGGTTGACAAACTTTAGTTATATCGAGGACCTGGCCGACAAGGTGGGGCAGGAGATCACCGTGCGGGGCTGGCTGTATACCAAACGCTCCAGCGGCAAGGTGCGGTTTCTCATCCTGCGGGATGGGACCGGCCTGGTGCAGGGCGTGATGGTGAAAGGGAAGATCCCCGAAGCTGATTTTACCGCGTTTGACCATTTGACCCAGGAATCCTCTCTCGTCGTTAAAGGTCTGGTGCGGGCCGAACCCCGGGCCCCGGGCGGGTATGAACTGGATCTGACGGCCGTGCAGCCCTGGCACCTGGCCCAGGAGTATCCCATCGCCCACAAGGAGCACGGGGTCGATTTTCTGTTGAACCTGCGTCACCTCTGGATTCGCAGTCCCCGGCAGCAGGCCATCCTGCGGGTCAGAGACGAAATCATCCGGGCCTGCCGGGATTTCTTGGCCGAGCGCCGCTTTGTCCTGGTGGACACCCCGATATTCACCCCCACCGCCTGTGAAGGGACCACCACCCTGTTCGAAACGGATTATTTCGGCGACCGGAAGGCCTATCTGACTCAGAGCGGCCAGTTGTATCTGGAGGCGGCGGCCCTGGCCCTGGGCAAGGTCTATTGTTTCGGGCCGACCTTTCGGGCCGAAAAGTCCAAGACCCGGCGCCACCTGACGGAATTCTGGATGCTGGAGACGGAGATCGCCTTTGCCGAACTGGACGATATCCTGACCCTGGCGGAAGCCTTGATCTGCTTTATCATGGACCGGGTTTTGGCCAACCGCCGGCCCGAACTGGCCACCCTGGAACGCGCCCTGGAGCCTTTGGAGGCCGTCCGGCCCCCCTTCCCCCGCCTGAGCTACACCGAGGCCCTGGAACGCCTGGCAGCCGGCGGCCACCAGGTTTCCTGGGGGGACGACCTGGGCGCGGTAGAGGAAACCTTCCTGTCCGAGTCTTTCGACCGCCCGGTGATGATCCACCGCTACCCCAAAGAGTGCAAGGCTTTTTACATGAAACCGGACCCGGCCGACCCCCGCACCGTGCTGTGCGTGGATGTCCTGGCCCCGGAAGGGGTGGGCGAGATCATCGGCGGTTCCCAGCGGGAGGACGACCTGGAGGCCCTGCTGGCGCGCATCAAGGAACATAACCTGCCCCAGGAACCCCTGGACTGGTATCTGGACCTGCGCCGCTACGGCAGCGCGCCGCACAGCGGCTTCGGCCTGGGCCTGGAACGCCTGGTGGCCTGGATCTGCGGGCTGCACCATGTGCGGGAGGCGATTCCCTTTCCGAGGCTGATGGACCGGCTGACGCCGTAGGGATTTCTGAGTTCTGAGAAAAATTATAACTCTTAGGGATGCCCGGTCAAGGTTGGGGGTGAATTTGGGTTTATTTTTGCGCTTTTTTAATTGCTTGATATTTCTACGATAATTCAATTCAAAACCCGCTTTTGGCGATAATTGCGCGGTCTTCGTTCTTCGCGCTCATTTCGCGATAATTTCGCGGTAATTTCGCGTTTGTTTCGCGCTTGTGGCGCGTTTTGGGCGCGGCCGGGTCGGAAGCAGGAGAGGGAAAGCTGTTGGCATAGTGATTCCTGACGGGGCGCAGACACAGAACTAAATTCGGGGCGCCCTCCCCTTTTTGAGCATTTTTCGGAAAAATTTTTGATCATGTGTAACATATTGTCATTATTAGTTTTTAATTGTTTTTAACTGCAATTTTCCCGCCAATTTCGCGCTTCTTTCGCGCTAATTTCGCGCTAGTTTTTCGTTGGGATTTCGGTTGGATTTCAATAATTCTTCGTTCATTTTCCTCACCCTCGAGTGACAACCCAGGCGCCCGATTTTTTGCCCAGGCTGGAAAGCCTGGGGCACTATTTAAAAGGACAGTTGCTCATGAGCTTTCAGCTCAGCCACAAATCATGAAAATCCAAAAAATTTAATCGAGACGAACTCACAGCCTCTTCAAAAGGCGGGATGTGCTTTGCTTTCCCGCCCTACGGAAAGGGATAACTTTTCGGAGCAGTGCTATGAAGTTCCCGCGTGGATCGTCATTGGTCTAAGCCGTCTTTGGCTCAGGGTCGGGTGCCGCCCCCACGGAACCCGACCCGAGGCAAAGGACTGCAACGTCTGCCAACGTTGGCTTAATATTAAATAAAGAGCGCTAAAAAAGTAAGCACAGATGGGACGGATGTCGCAAATAACAGCGAAGAGTGAAGGAGCGAATAGGAAGAAGGTAACAGGGAGAGGCGGATCAGGGTTGTGGGCAAGGAGGCTCTTAGGGACGGTTCGCGAACCGCCGCTAGGGGTTGGACAATGCGGCAGAGATATCTTGCAGATTTTCCTTTAGTTCATCGAGGGTTTCACCTTGGGTGCGATAATCGGGAAACTCTTCCAGCCAGCCGATGAGCATGTCATCTTCTTGATAGTAAATAAACTTTTTGCTTTCCATGGCCATGACCTTTATTAATAAAGGCTATTGTTCTTCAACTTGGCACGATTCAGCCAATTCCTCCAGGAAATCCGGCTTGATATATGCGATAAAGGGCTCGATTTTATCGAACCTGTCTCGCAGGGCCGAGAAGGTAATCAGCTTACATATCCGGCTCAACGGCGGGGAGAGGCGGGAGAAAGTCGGCCGGTTAACCTCAGCAAAGGCCTTAGGCCGCCGTTCCTCCGGTATCACTAGATAAAGGGGGATATTAAGATTGGGGTGCATGGCGATAAGGTCGGACATGCGGAGCAGGCCGGAATAGATAGAGGTGGTGCTTTCGATTTCAAAGGCGGCGGTGATGGCATTGCCCTGGAGCCAGAGGACATCGATCAATTCAATGGTGCGATTGGTGGCCTCGTCGAATTGGCTGGGCAGCTTATCTTTTAAATGAGGCAGATCAGTAAATTTATTGCCATTAAAAATCTTATGGCGATCATTGCGGGCAACCCAGACATCAAGGCCCATGTCGTTGCCCATCTTCAACAGCAACCACTGAATCTCATCGTGCAGGGAAGCTTCCATGCCGGCGCCGGAGACCTCTTCCGACTCAGGCACCGTCACAGAGCCGAGGTCGGTTTTGATGGCTTTGGGACGGCGGCCCAGCCTAGTCTTCATCCAGAGGCCGGAAAACGGGATTTTGCCTGGCCTCTAAAATGGCCTGGACGATGACTTCACCATCGGCAGAGGAGAATCTCTGAGGCGAACCACGGAAATGACCTACCCAGGACTGGGGATTTTCTTGATTTTGGAAGATACTCAGTTGATTTTTCAGGGACAGGACGGGAACGGCGGTCTCCGGGGTGAGGTCGGCGACAAGGTTTACTTTTAGTCGGCACGGGTAGATATCGTCTTCCCAGATTTTACTGTCATCCTGATAGCCCTGGGAGGTGACCTCTAATAGGCCGATAAATCGCATAACCCGCATGAGATAGCACAGGAGATAGTCTCCCGGCTTAATCTGGCGGACGGTGTTCCAGCGCCTCGCTTTGAAGCCTGAAACAGTGCCGCCAGCCTGCAGGAATTCCTGCCAGGTAGTCCAGGTAAACAGATCCAGCCAGTATGTTCGGTCTCTCGTCATAGTTTAACCCGGGTTATAATGATGAGGAATGGCCAAGAGTAAAAAGAATTATAGCAAAGATTTCCTTTTAATAAAAAATACTCCTGACCCTTATTTTAATTCACAATGCCACTAAAAGGGTTGATTGTCAAGAAATCAGGAAAACTCCTCTAACGTGGCCAAGGGCAGCGGGGTAGAGATGGCAAAGCGGAACCGGCGCGAAAAAGGCGGCGCCGTTGTTTGAGATGGTTAATTAATGATTAAGTAAAGATTCAAAAGGCGGGAGGCGCATCGCTTTCCCGCCCTACACCTGGTTTGCCAAGTTCCAAAGTGCCAAGCTGGAGTTTGGCGTACTAGCCGGTTCCCAAGTACAACTTGGGAACCAGGGGGAAAGAGCATAATAGCATGTTAAGGGGAGGAAACAAGAACCAGGTGGGCGGGCACGGAGGCCCGCCCCACCGGCAGAATGACTTTCAGAACAGTTCCTCATGAGCCTTTGGCCAACCCCGAAAAGTATGATAAGGATTGCCGAAGGCGGGAGGCGTTTTCCTTTCCCGGGCCAGGGGCTTGCTTTTCGGCGCTGAGGTATTATTTTATGAGCACCTTGGCCTGAGGGCGGGGGGTGGAGGCACAAAGACGAAACTCCGCTCGCCACGGCATATCTGGAAAGGAGGCGACCATGAAAAACGTCCGTCTGATGGGAGTCCTGCTGGCGATTGGCATTAGCTTCAGCCTGGCCACGGCCAATATGGCAGCGGCGTTAACCATTATTGAGACCAGTAGTTTTAATGTCACCAGCAACCCGACGGGAGTGGATTTTTTGGGGGTAGACCCTTTTGACCCCTCCCTGGGGACCCTGGACCGGGTGGCGGTGGCCATTAGCGGCGTGATGGCGGTGCAAGCCTTGGCGCCCCCCAATTTCAGTCCCCCACCCTCACCCATCCCGATCCCCTATCCCCTCTTGGTCCGGGTGGAGCAGACCTTTTTCGGCCTGGGCGAAAAATTTTTTACCTTTGAAACTCCGGGTCAGTTCCTGTTTACGGGCGTGGCCCTGGGAGTGGGGGAGTTCATCTCCTTCCAACGTCCCTTCTCGTACAACTTTACCTTCAACAATCTCACCGATATCATCGGGTTTGTTCTGCCTGGCACCGAAGGGGTGAATATCCCGCCCATCATCAGCGGACAACGGTCGGACTTTGGGGCAGATCTTAGCCGCCTAAACGAAATCGACCTGATCCAGCAAGTCTTTGGCTTTTCCTTCGGCGGCCCGACCCTCCAGGGACTGCAAGCCACGGCCAATGGCGCCCTTATTATCCAGTACGACTATACGCCGGTGCCCCTGCCTGGGACTGTCTGGCTTTGGGGCTCTGGTCTGTTGGGTCTCATGGCCTGGCGGCGGTGGGGTAGGTAAGACAGGGGCAACGGCGAGAAAACAGGTGGGAGGCGCGGCGCTGGCGAGCCCTATGGCTGGTTAGACTACCCTCTGGCTTGAGGTGGCCAAGCTGGAGATTGGCGTACTAGCCGGTTCCCAAGTAAGACTTGGGAACTAGGGGGAAAAAGAAATTCCGCAAGGCGGGAGGCGCTCCGTTTTCCCGCCCTGCGGGCTGGGGACTCGGGAGCCGGAGAACGGGGTTGAGGGGCACAGGGCCCCGGCGGGTTTGTTTCTCCACTTGAGGACTGGGTGAAGGATTTTTATGATGACTAGACGTTCTTATCGACGACCCGGGAATAGTTGGCCCAAAAACCGTACCTGGGGAAATAGGCGTAGAACAATAATAACGACAGCATCAGAAGGAGATAAAAGTCCCTGGGATTGCCGCTGCAGAGGAATAAGACCAAGCCGAAGAAGGCGGGAAGTTCGCAGAGCGCCAGGGAAATAAGGTTGGCCAGGGTTAATTTCCCCAGCAAGGCCTCATGAGTGTCGGCCGGTTTTTTGACCAACACCTTCTTGTTTAAATAGCTAATGATAAAATAGGCGGCAAAGGAAAGAAAGACAAAGATAAAGCGGAGTTTATCCACCAGGGGGGTGGGGAGAAGATTTAGGGAAATCTCCTGAAATTTAAAGACTTCCACAATAAGGGCATAGACCAGCAACGACGCGGCCAGGGCGAAGCCGATGAATTTGTTGGTCCGGTAGGTTTTCTTTAATTTAGCTTCGGTAGGCATGGTTTATTAACTTTCAGGCTGCCACGGTACTGAGCAGGTAGGAGGCGATAAAGGAGTCCAGGTCGCCGTCCAGGACGGCGTCGACGTTGCCTTCCTCGTGCTTGGTGCGGTGGTCCTTGATGAGGCGATAGGGTTGCAGGACATAGGAGCGGATCTGGCTGCCCCAGGCGATGTCTTTCTGGGCGTCCAGGACCACCTGGGCCTTTTCCTGGCGTTTGCCTTTCTCCAGTTCGTATAACCGGGCCTTGAGGACCTTCATGGCCAGTTCCCGGTTGCGGTGCTGGGAGCGTTCGTTCTGCATGGAAACCGCGATGCCGGTGGGAATGTGGGTAATCCGCACGGCGGAACTGGTTTTGTTGACGTGCTGGCCGCCGGCGCCGCTGGCCCGGAAGGTGTCGATGCGCAGGTCTTTTTCCTGGATGTCGATTTCAATATTGTCGTCGGCCTCGGGATAAACAAAGACGGCGGCAAAGGAGGTGTGACGGCGGCCGCTGGCGTCGAAAGGGGAGATGCGGACCAGGCGGTGGATGCCGCTCTCGGCTTTCAGATAGCCGTTGGCATAAGGGCCGTTGACGGCAAAGGTGGCGCTTTTGACGCCGGCCTCATCACCCGGCAGCAGGTCATACATTTCAGTTTTGAAACCCCGGCGCTCGGCAAAACGCAGGTACATGCGCAGCAGGATCTCGGTCCAATCCTGGGCCTCGGTGCCGCCGGCGCCGGCATGGATGGTGACGATGGCATTCTTGTTGTCGTCTTCCCCACCCAGCAGCATCTCCAGTTCCAGGCGCCCCAGGGCCTTTTCCTGGGCCTGGAGCTCATCGTCCACTTCGGCCAAGGCGGCCTCATCGGCTTCTTCCTGGGCCAATTCCAGGAGCACTGCCAGATCCTCGAGCTGCTTTTCCTGGTTCCGCCAGGTCTCGAGAATATTGTTCAAGGCGCCTCGTTCTTTGAGGATGGTCGCGGCAGCCGCGGCATTATCCCAAATGTCGGGTTTGGCGGTTAAGACCTCTAACTCCGCCAGGCGAGCTTGTTTCTGTTCCAGATCAAAGACGACCTCGAAGTTGCATGAGGCTTCCAGAGAGAGTCATCAGCCGATTTTTCAGGTCAGCAGGGTTGATTAACATGGTGGTCTCCTTGTGATGTGGCAATGTTATATCAAAGCAGCAGAGAATGGCGCGGCGAAGCTGGAGCGGCGCGAACAATGAATTTTTGGCGGGCGAGGCCCACCCGACTTTTTTACTTTTAATGCTTTCAGAGCAGTTCAGCATGGGCCGTTGGCCCACCCAAAAATTATGAAAAGATTGCCGCAGGCGGGATGCGTTGCACTTTCCCGCCCTAATTTTTCGACTTTTCAAGGTAGTTTTTTAAATTATTAAGGATAAAAACTTCTGATAAATTGATAGCCTTTTATTATATCAAAACATTTTTAAGGCTACCACAAGGTTCTGAGATTAGACAGAACTTATTAGGGGAAAAAGTTATCAAAGCCGGTTGGGATCCACCTGTTTGACATAGGCAAGAATTTCACGGGCCAGGGGGGAATGGAGCTGGATCTTGTCGTAGTCCAGGGGGACGTTGTTCAGATATTGCAGGATAAGGGCCTGGACGCCGTTGATCCCGGGGAGGATGCCGGCAAAGAAAAAGCCCAGGGCTTCGCAGTGGGGGACCAGGGACGCGGCGGCGGGCCGGCTCAGGTCAAGCTCCAGGTGGATGACCTCGAAGCGGGAGAGACAGAGATTTTTCAGGGTCCGTTTTAACTCGGCCGGGGTCTCGGGGCCGATGGCTTTGAGTTTGAGGAGGGCAATGCCGCCGGCCTGGTAGGTGGTCACCGTCAGGCTGCCGGGTTCGGAACCGGGTGGCGGGATGTCGCCGGCGGGACCGGCCGCCTCCGGACTCATCCCCAAGCCGGCGTAGAGTTGGAGAATAAAATCCCGATGCCGGGGCGGCGGGAAAATTTTTGCCCGGTGGGGTCTGGACGAGGCTCCGGTACATTAACACCATGGACTCACGCTGGGTCAGGTCTTCGTGGATTTTTTTAAAGGACATAAAGGCGGGCCCCAATCCCAGCAGCAGGCCGCACGGTGTAAAACTCAGGCTTTCGGCAACCTTCTGGGAATAGGTATGGTTGGTCACCGGACGCCCGAACAGGGCCGGCAACTGGAAACGGCGGGCCTCGGCCAGAGCGAATTCGAGCAACTGCCGCAGACACCCATGGCCCCGGAAATCGGGATGGACGACGGCGGCGCCGATTTCGGCCAGGGCGGCAGGTTCTTTGGAAAAAAACAGGGCCACATGTCCGGCCAGCTCATCCCGGGAAGAGACGGCCACCAGTGACCGGAGGCTGCCCTCGGCGTTGAGTTGAATGAGCCGTTCGGGATAGTAGAGGTGCTCAAAAGGATAGGAATAGCCGTAGGTCCGGTACAGAAGGCGGATTATGGCCTGGGCATCCGCCGGGGTGAAGGGCCGCAGTTTAAAGGTCTCAGGTTTGCCGGGGGGAGGGCCGGGCGGCAGGGTTGTGGGTGTGACCGGGCAAACTTCGGTCTCCCGCAAGCTCCTGGACCCCTCAAAGTATTTGATCAAGTGCACTTCGGCGCCGGCCCGACCGAGGTTGTGAAAGGAAGCTTCATCCCAGAGATCCCGGACGCAGGCGAGATGGCTCCCGAAATTTATGAGGGGACAGGTGCGGCGGTCGGCGGCGAGGCTGGCAAGTTCTGCCGGTGCTAAAGGCAGCCCTTTTTCTTTGATGATGATTTTGAGGCCGATGGCAAGACGCTGGCAGGAGATCTGCAGTTCCTGAGGTTCATTGGGTTCAAAAGCGTGTTGCAGAAGATCTTTGAGGGTGATGAGCAAGGCCCGGCCAAGCTGGCGGCTCTGGTGGGCGGCAAAGCCGAAATGGCCGGCCACCGCAACCACATAGGCAGAGGCGGCGTCAGCATACGGCAATCGGGCCGGAATGGTGAGGGTGGAAATCTCGCAGGGGAAGGCCACGTTTGATACTACCGTTTTCGGTTTTCGGTTTTCGGTTTTCGCTTAACTGATTGTATCATATGAGACTGTATGGTGGTTGCCAAAATTACTGTCTGGTTCACCCCTCACCCTGACCCTCTCCCCTCAAGGGGAGAGGGGAAAATAAGGGACAAAACTTTTGGCGATCGGTATAGGATAGTGTGTAATCGACGGCCCGTCGATCCGGGTCAGGGCCGTCAGGTGCTGGGAACTTTGCAGTCGGTTTTTAAGGAACAGGCGCTCATCATTTTTGCCACATTGGTTTGGCGGCACACCGGGCAGTGGATTTTTTCCTGAGAACTCAGGACCAATTTTTCAAATTGCAGACCACAATCCTGGCAATAGAATTCATAAATGGGCATATTTATCTCCTCGCTAAGGAACCTGCAGGCGCCGAGGCCGGGCGGGTTACATCTTAACATTAGTATAAGGCCGCCAGGATGGGAAAACAAGGAGTTCAGGGGGGCTAGGGCCTCATATTGCTGGAGATAACAGTAAGACTTTTCGGCGGCCAGAATTTAAAAAAATCTTGACAGAGCCATAATTCTTAACTAACATATGTAAGTCTAGTATTTATCGTTTGACTGTTGCCTCAGACACGCAGGCTTCAGCTGGCGTAGCTCAACGGTAGAGCAGCTGATTTGTAATCAGCAGGTTGCGGGTTCGAATCCCATCGCCAGCTCCAGGCTGAAGAAATTTGCCGCAGATTAACTCGGCGCGACATTTTTTATGGAGAGGTTCCCGAGTGGCCAAAGGGAGCAGACTGTAAATCTGCCGGCGAAGCCTTCGGAGGTTCGAATCCTCCCCTCTCCACCATACGGGGCAAAGAAGGCGGGAATAGCTCAATTGGCTAGAGCATCAGCCTTCCAAGCTGAGGGTTGCGGGTTCGAGTCCCGTTTCCCGCTCCAAAAATACGCCCACGTAGCTCAGTTGGTAGAGCACTTCCTTGGTAAGGAAGAGGTTCACCGGTTCGATCCCGGTCGTGGGCTCCAGAATGAAAATTCCTGCGACGGCAAATCATCCCCTGCGGATGTTGTTTTGACTGGACTAGCTCTTTAGGGAGACGAAAGTATGGCCAAGAAGAAATTTGAGAGAAAGAAGCCCCACGTAAATATTGGCACGATTGGGCATATTGACCATGGCAAGACGACGTTGACGGCGGCTATCACGAAGCACCTGTCGTTGAAGGGCATGGCTGAGTATGTGCCTTTTGACCAGATTGACAAGGCGCCGGAAGAAAAAGAGCGGGGGATTACCATTGCCACGGCCCACGTGGAGTATGAGACCGAAAATCGGCATTATGCCCATGTGGATTGTCCGGGACACGCGGATTACATCAAGAACATGATTACCGGCGCGGCCCAGATGGACGGCGCCATCCTGGTGGTGGGTGCGGATGACGGCCCCATGCCCCAGACCCGGGAGCACATCCTGTTGGCCCGCCAGGTGGGCGTGCCCTACATCGTGGTCTTCCTGAACAAGGTGGACATGGTGGACGATCCCGAACTCATCGAACTGGTAGAGTTGGAACTGCGGGAGTTGTTATCCAAGTATGATTTCCCCGGCGACGATATTCCCATCGTCAAGGGCTCGGCCTTGAAGGCCCTGGAGTCGGATGATCCCAACTCCGAGGCCGCGGCCTGCATCTTTGAGCTGATGAAGGCGGTGGACGGTTATATCCCCGAACCGGCCCGGGATATTGACAAGCCTTTCCTGATGCCCATCGAAGATGTCTTCTCCATCTCCGGCCGGGGCACGGTGGTGACCGGCAGAGTGGAGCGGGGCATCGTCAAGATCCAGGAAGAAGTGGAGATTGTCGGTTTCCAGCCCACCTTTAAGACGGTGTGCACTGGGGTGGAAATGTTCCGGAAGATCTTGGATCAGGGCCAGGCCGGGGACAATGTCGGCCTCCTGCTCCGGGGCACCAAAAAGGACGAAGTGGAACGTGGGCAGGTAGTGGCCAAACCGGGCTCCATCACCCCGCACACCAAGTTTAAGGCCGAAGTCTACGTGTTGAATAAAGAAGAAGGTGGGCGGCATACGCCGTTTTTCAGTGGCTACCGGCCGCAGTTTTATCTGCGCACCACGGACGTCACCGGCGTCGTGACCCTGCCGGAAGGGGTGGAAATGGTCATGCCTGGCGACAATGTCGCCATTGAAGTCCATCTCATCACCCCCGTGGCCCTGGAAAAAGAACTGCGTTTTGCCATCCGGGAAGGCGGCCGCACTGTCGGCGCCGGCGTCGTCACCGAGATCGTTGAATAATCGGTCCTGTTTATCAGGGAAACGACGGCGGCAGAATTTACTAACCCTAATCGATAACTTGACAGAATAAAATATTATCCGCGATATTATAATATTAGCCTGTACTGATTGTAAGCGCCGAAACTATACTACTACGAAAAACAAACGTCGGACCCCGGATCGGTTGGAATTCAAGAAATTCTGCCCTTCGTGTCGAGCGCACACATCCCATCGTGAAACGAAGTAGATCAGGCGTAGGCCAGTAGCTCCAACGGTTAGAGCACCGGTCTCCAAAACCGGGTGATGGGGGTTCGAATCCCTCCTGGCCTGCCACATTTTTTTCGTTGACCGGTTTAGTACATGAAAAAGGTGAATCAGGCCCATCTCCTCTCCAGCTAAAGTAATCTTGCATTCTTTCCCAGGACAGAGCTTCGTGGGAATCCTCTATCGGGCTGAATGAATAGGCAAGTCTCGATATGGCTCCCGTGGCTAGGGAGCGCATTAAGTAAGGGGAAGAGGGTAGATTTTTTTATTTAATGTTATGCAAAAGTAACTAGTTGGACGCTGTTTGGTCCGTTGCCGGGAACCTGAAAGAAGACAGCACATTGCCGATGAAAAAGATAAAAGTCAAGGATAAGTCGGACAAAGTCCAGGAAATGGTCGCCAAGGATTTGACGAAAAAACCAGGCCGGAGCCAGGTAGTAAAATTAAAGTCCAAAAAAAGCAAGACTTTAGCCTGGCGGTCTGTGGCGGAATATTGGAACCGTTCCATACAGTTCGTGAAAGAAGCTTGGATAGAACTGAAGAAGGTTACCTGGCCCAGTCAAAAAGAGACTATGGGCGCCACTGCGGTAGTCCTTGTCCTGGTTATGCTCGTGTCTTTTTATTTAGGGCTCGTGGATATGGCGCTCTCCAGGCTGATGAAGATTATTATTGGGTAAGTTAATTGTTAGGTAATGAAGGAGGACCTGCTCCATTGGCGCAAAAGTGGTATGTAGTACACACTTATTCCGGGTTTGAAAAAAAAGTCAAAAACGCCCTGGAAGAGCGCGCTCGCAGCCGGGGTATGGAAGAGCTCATTACTGAGGTTCTGGTGCCCACCGAACAGGTGGAAGAGATGATCAAAGGCCAACGGCGTATCACTCACCGGAAATTTTACCCTGGGTATGTTTTGGTCAGGATGGAATTAAATGATGACACCTGGCATTTGGTGAAAGATACTCCGAAGGTGACGGGTTTTATCGGCGGTCGGACGGAACCTGCCGCCATTCCTGATGCCGAAGCTGAAAAAGTTATCACCCAGATCAAGGAAGGGGCATTAAAGCCCAAACCGAAGATTATTTTTGAAACGGGTGATAAGGTGCGGGTGACGGAAGGACCATTCACCAACTTCAACGGTGTGGTGGATGAGGTAAAAGGTGAAAAGGGCCGGGTGCGAGTTATGATCAGCGTTTTTGGCCGTCCCACTCCGGTTGAGTTGGAATTTTCACAAGTAGAAAAAGCTAGTTAGGGACCGGATCGTTCGCCTGCTTAGTCTATGATTAGAGCGCAGGATATTATCGTCGTAAGGAGTTCAGCATCATGGCAAAAAAGGTAATTGCGCAAATAAAATTGCAGTTGCCCGCCGGTCAGGCCAATCCTTCACCACCGGTTGGCCCCGCCTTAGGTCAGCATGGGGTCAACATTATGGAATTTGTGAAGAGTTACAACGCTCGCACCCAGGGGCAAGAAGGCATGATCATACCGGTTCTGATAACCGTTTATGCGGATCGGTCTTTTACCTTTATCACCAAGACCCCGCCGGCGTCGATGTTGCTTAAAAAAGCGGCCCAGTTGGCCAAAGGCGCCAAGGAAACGGGTCGAGAAAAAGCCGGTCAGGTGACAATGCAGCAGGTGGAAGAAATCGCCCGGCAGAAATTGCCTGATTTAAATGCTGTTGATTTGGAAGCGGCCAAACAAACCATTATGGGAACGGCCCGCAGTATGGGAATAGAAATCGTCTAAGTATCTTGTTTAGATAGGAAGGTGATGTGACATGCCGCACAGGGGTAAAAAATATTCGGCCATGCGGGAAAAGGTTGAGCGGACCCGCAAATATTCATTTTCGGAAGGGGTGGCCGAGGCAATTGGCACGAGCTACGTCAAATTCGACGAGAGTGTGGACTTGGCTGTCCGTCTTGGCGTTAATCCGAGGCATGCTGACCAGATGGTGCGCGGGGCGGTGGTTCTGCCCAACGGTACCGGCAAAAAGGTCCGGGTTTTGGTGTTTGCCAAGGGTGAAAAAGAGAAAGAGGCCATGGATGCCGGCGCCGATTATGTTGGGTCTGAAGATCTGATTGAAAAAATCAAGGGTGGCTGGATGGACTTTGACAAGGCGGTGGCGACCCCGGACCTGATGGGAGCAGTGGGTAAGATCGGAAAAATCCTGGGCCCCCGTGGTCTGATGCCCAACGCCAAGGCCGGGTCCGTGACGTTTGATGTGGGTCGAGCGGTGCAGGAGCTCAAGGCCGGTAAGATCGAGTTCCGGGTTGACAAAGCCGGAGTGGTGCATGCCCCGATGGGGAAAGTTTCCTTTGGCGGGGAAAAATTGCTGCAAAATATGGCGGCCTTTTTTGACACCCTGCTGCGGCTCAAACCGCAGACCAGCAAAGGGTCCTACATGCAAGGGATCTCTGTTTCCACCACTATGGGCCCGGGTATTCGGGTCGATCCCCTGGAGGTGAAAAACCTCATCCGTTTCGCCGCCACCTAAGGTGCTGGTCAGAAAGAGGAAAAGCCGATGCTCAAAAGCAAAAAAACCGAAGTGATTGCCAGCCTGCAAGAAAAACTGGGGCGGGCCGAATTTAATATTCTGACCGATTTTAAAGGGCTTAAGGTGGCTGAGATCACCCAGTTGCGCCGGGAGCTCAAAGAGGCTGGCGGCGAACTGGCCGTGGTCAAGAACACCTTGTTGAAATTGGCGGCGGTGGACACCGAAACTGCGGTTTTGGAAAAATTTTTAGTCGGCCCCACGGCGATTGTGCTGGGCTACCAAAACCCGGTGGAGATTGCCAAGATAGTGTCGAAATACGCCAAGGACAAACCCGATAATTTTATCCTGAAGGCCGGGGTACTGGGCCGTTCGGTGTTAACTGACAAAGACCTCGTGGAATTATCCAAGCTGCCGGCACGGGAAGTGTTGTTGGCTAAGTTGCTGGGGGCTTTGCAGGGAGTGCCGACTTCGTTGGTAAGTGTGCTTGCCGGGATAATCCGGAAGTTTCTCTATACTCTTAAGGCGATTGAAGAGAAACAAGCAACCGAATAAAGCTGATATTTGCGCAACTCCTGGTTGCGCCTCATTTTTTTATAGACAGCAAGTAAGGAGGATTTTTCGTCATGTCGATTACAAAAGCAGATGTCATTGATTTCATTGCCAGTATGTCCGTATTGGAATTATCTGAGATGATCAAGGACCTGGAAGATAAGTTTGGCGTAACCGCAGCGGCGCCGGTGGCAATGGCGGCTGGTCCGGCGTCGGCGGAAGCAGCTCCTGCAGCGGAAGAACAAACCGAGTTTGATGCGGTTCTTACCGTCATCGGGGCCAATAAAATTCAGGTTATCAAGGAAGTGCGCGCCATTACCGGTCTGGGTCTCAAAGAGGCCAAGGACGCGGTGGAGAATGTGCCCACCACGGTCAAAGAGGCAGTTTCCAAAGCAGAGGCCGAAGAAATTAAGAAGAAACTCGAAGAGCAGGGAGCCACTGTCGAGATCAAGTAGTATGGCATAATTGTTCATCACAAAGGCAATGGTAGCACTTTGGAGTTAAGCAGACCTCAGGAGGTCTGCACTCAAGGAGAAAGAATGACTGAGGTGTTCTCCCCTCAAAAACTACATCGGAAAAATTTCGGCAAAATCGAAAGGATCATTGACATCTCGAATCTTATCGAGATGCAAAAAGAATCCTACAACAGATTCTTGCAAAAAGACACCCCCCCGGAACAAAGGGACGAGTACGGGTTACAAGGGGTATTTAGGAGCGTCTTTCCGATTAAAGATTACAACCGCACTGCCTCCTTGGAATTCGTAAGCTACAATTTTGCCCCTCCCAAGTATGACGAGGAAGAATGCCTGCAGCGGGGTATGACCTTCGAAGCGCCCATGAAATTGACGGTGCAGTTGGTGGTCTATGATGTGGAGTCGGAAGCGGTGACGCCGCCTATTCGTGATATAAAGGAGCAGGAAATTTATTTCGGCACCATGCCTTTAATGACGGATAACGGCACCTTCATCGTTAACGGCACGGAACGAGTGATCGTCAGCCAGTTGCATCGCTCCCCCGGGTTGTTTATCGATCACGACCGCGGTAAAACCCACTCCAGCGGCAAACTCCTGTATTCGGCCCGTTTGATACCGATGCGTGGTTCCTGGATTGATTTCGAATTCGATCCCAAGGATATCCTCTATGCCCGTATTGACCGCCGACGCAAATTCCCGGTCACGGTGCTGCTCAAGGCTTTGGGCTATTCCACTGAGGAACTGCTTAACTTCTTCTATAGCACCGAAAAAGTCTATATCGAAGCTGAAACCATTGAGAAGAAATTCAATCCCGAATTCTTGCTGCAACGCAAAGCCACTACGGATATTGTGATCCCGGGGACCGGCGAAGTATTGGTCAAAAAAAACAAGAAGATCACCCCGGCCTATATGCGCAAAATCCAGGAGGCCGGCATCGATCGGCTGAGTTTATTGCCCGGCGAACTCTTCGGCCAGGCGGTAGCCCATGATATTTTGGACCCGGAAACCGGCGAGGTGCTGATACCGTGCAATGAGGTGGTAACCGAAGAAAAATTAAAGCTGCTGCGGAGCCGCAACGTTAAGGAATTAGATCTTCTCCATATTGACGGGATCAATGTCAGTCCCTGTTTGCGCAACACATTGACGGTGGATAAAACCGACAAACCCCGGGACGCCATCCTGGAAATTTACCGAAAACTTCGCCCTGGCAACCCCCCCACTGTGGAAGTAGCCAATAATTTTTTTGAGAACCTGTTTTTCAAACCCGAATATTATGATCTATCTCCGGTGGGCCGCCTGAAATTAAATCTAAAGCTCAACCTTGACGCCCCGGTCACCCAGGGCACGCTGTCCAAAGAAGACATTCTTTACGCGGTGAAGGAATTAATCACCCAAAAAGAAAAGGAAGGTCCCATCGACGATATCGACCATCTGGGGAACCGGAGGGTGCGTGCCGTTGGGGAACTGCTGGAGAATCAATACCGGATCGGTCTGGTGCGTATGGAAAGGGCTATTAAGGAACGCATGAGTCTGCAGGAGATAGATACCTTAATGCCCCATGATTTGATCAACGCCAAACCGGTTTCAGCGGTGGTCAAGGAATTTTTTGGGACCAGTCAATTATCCCAGTTCATGGATCAGACCAATCCATTGTCCGAAATCACTCATAAACGGCGCCTGAGCGCCCTGGGTCCCGGCGGTTTGACCAGGGAGCGGGCGGGTTTTGAAGTCCGGGACGTCCACGCCACCCATTATGGCCGCATCTGTCCGATTGAGACCCCGGAAGGTCCAAACATCGGTCTGATTGTCTCTTTATCCACCTACGCTCGGGTAAACGACTTTGGATTTATTGAAACTCCCTACCGGGTCGTGAAGAAAAAAGAGGTAAATGGTCAATGGGATGTTGAGGTTTCCCGGGAAATAGAATTTCTGACCGCCCTGGCTGAAGGTGATCATGTCATTGCCCAGGCCAACGCGCTGTTATCGAAGGATAACCGGTTTGCCGCAGACCTGATCTCGGCCCGGATGGCAGGGGAATTTATCATGGTACGGCCGGAAGAAGTGGACTATATGGACGTTTCGCCCAGCCAGCTGGTGAGCGTCGCGGCTTCCATGATTCCTTTTTTGGAAAATGACGACGCCAACCGGGCGCTCATGGGATCCAACATGCAGCGGCAGGCCGTGCCGTTATTAACCTGCACGCCGCCCTTGGTCGGAACCGGTCTGGAAGGGGTAGTGGCTCGGGATTCCGGCGTCACTCTGGTGGCCAAACGTGGTGGTATTGTCGAAGATGTCGACGGCACCCGCATTGTGGTGCGGGCCGATAATGGGGAAGCCAGAGAAGCTCAATCCATCGTCGACATCTATAAGCTCAAAAAATTCCAGCGGACCAATCAGAATACCTGCTTCAATCAACGGCCCCTCGTCCGTCTGGGCGACCGGGTGGAAAAAGGGCAAATCATCGCCGACGGGCCCGCGACGGCTTTTGGGGAACTGGCCCTTGGCAAGAACGTCATGGTTGCCTTTATGCCCTGGGGCGGCTGCAACTTTGAGGATTCAATTCTCGTCAGCGAGCGGATCGCCAAAGAAGACGTCTACACTTCAATTCATATCGAGGAGTTTGAAGTGGTGGCCCGGGATACCAAGCTCGGCAAAGAGGAAATCACCCGTGACATCCCGAATGTGAGTGAAGAAGCCCTGGCCAATCTTGATGAAAGCGGCATAATCCGCATCGGCGCCGAAATTAAACCCGGGGATATCCTGGTGGGCAAAGTGACCCCCAAGGGTGAAACCCAACTATCCCCGGAAGAAAAACTTTTACGAGCCATTTTCGGTGAAAAAGCGGGCGATGTACGGGACACTTCGTTACGGGTGCCGCCGGGAATCGAGGGAATTATTATCGATGCCCGGGTATTTTCTCGCAAAGGGGTGGAGAAAGATGAACGCACTCGCGATATCGAGTCGGAAGCCATCGCCAAGCTGCAGAAGGATCAAGGGGATGAAATCGCCATCATCACCCAGAGCGTCAGCTATCGTTTAAAAGAATTGCTGGTTGGCCGCACGGTGATCGAAATTCCGGATGATATAACTTCCAGCCGCTACCTTTTAGAAAAGGGAATGGAAATCAGACCGGAAATAGTAATGAAGTTGCCATTGGATCATTGGCGGAATGTTTCCTTTAATGATCCGGAGTTGGAGGACCGGCTGGACCGGTTGTTGGAGAGCTATCAGACGCAAATTGAGCAGGTGAATGACCATTTCGAGGATAAAATCAGCCGCCTGCGTAAAGTCGATGAACTGCCGCCCGGCGTGATTAAGATGGTGAAAGTCTTTATTGCCCTGAAACGGAAGTTGGCTGTCGGAGACAAGATGGCCGGCCGCCACGGCAATAAGGGCGTCGTTTCCAGGATAATGCCGTGAAGAAGACATGCCGTATTTTGCGGACGGCACACCGGTGGATATTGTCCTCAATCCGTTGGGCGTCCCCTCCCGTATGAATGTGGGGCAGGTCTTGGAAACCCACCTGGGCTGGGCTTCACGTCTGCTGGGGCAACAGATCGGCCAATTAATCAGTGGCTTTTATGAGTTGGATGCCATTAAAAACCGCATTCGGGCTGTTTATCAGGACCCCAAGATGGATGAATGGTTAGAAGGCGCCACCTACGACGATTTGAAGAAATTCTGGGATACGTATAACAAAGATGGTGTCTACATGGCCTCGCCAGTCTTCGATGGGGCCTTGGAGTCAGAAATTCGAGACTGTTTAACCCTGTCAGGCGTCTCGGAGGTGGGAAAAGCCAGGCTTTTTGATGGCCGCAGCGGCGAACCTTTCGACCGCACCGTCACCGTGGGTGCTATGTACATGATGAAGCTGCATCACTTGGTGGATGATAAAATCCATGCTCGCTCCATCGGCCCCTATTCCTTAGTAACCCAGCAACCATTGGGGGGCAAGGCGCAATTTGGCGGCCAGCGTTTGGGTGAGATGGAAGTTTGGGCCATGGAAGCCTATGGCGCCGCTTACTCCTTGCAAGAATTCCTCACAGTCAAATCGGACGATGTCGCCGGCCGTACCCGTATGTACGAGAAAATTGTGAAAGGGCAATACGACCTGGAAGCCGGCCTGCCTGAATCCTTTAATGTTCTTATCCGAGAACTTCAAAGCCTGGCATTAAATGTTGAGCTTTTGGAGGACAAGGAATCCGAGGTATCAGAAAACAATGGATAAGGGGCGGGAAGTTAACTTAGAAGATATCAATAGTATATTTGCCAAACCCAAGGACCCCTTGCAGTTTAATGCAGTGAGGATTTCTCTGGCTTCACCAGAGATGATCCGCTCCTGGTCTTTTGGAGAAGTAAAAAAGCCGGAAACCATTAATTACCGGACGTTCAAACCAGAGCGCGACGGCTTATTCTGTGCCAAAATCTTCGGTCCAACCAAGGATTACGAATGCAATTGCGGTAAATACAAGCGGATGAAGCACCGGGGCGTGGTCTGTGAAAAGTGCGGCGTCGAGGTTATCCAATCCAAGGTAAGACGGGAACGAATGGGCCATATAGAACTGGCCTGCCCGGTGGTGCACATCTGGTTCTTGAAAAGCCTGCCCAGCAAGATCGGCAATCTATTGGATCTAACCCTGAAAGATTTGGAAAAAATCTTATATTTCGAATCATATGTGGTGGTTGACCCCCAAGATACACCTTTGCGTCGAGGTGACCTGCTCACCGAAGAAAAATTCCGCCAGGCTCGGGAAGAGTATGGGGACGACTTTGCCGCGGGCATGGGCGCCGAAGCCATCCGACAGATGCTGCGGGGCATGGATCTCGTGACTCTTTCAGAGCGGTTGCGGGAAGAGATGCAAAAGACCAGCTCCGAAGCCAAGCGAAAAAAAATCAGTAAGCGTTTGAAAGTTATCGACGCTTTCAAGGACTCCGATATAAAACCGGAGTGGATGGTGTTGGAGGTTATTCCAGTTCTGCCGCCGGATTTACGCCCCCTGGTTCCTCTGGACGGCGGTCGTTTTGCCACTTCTGATCTCAATGATCTTTACCGACGGGTCATTAATAGGAATAACCGGTTAAAGAGACTGGTCGAACTGGACGCGCCTGAAATTATCAT
This sequence comes from uncultured delta proteobacterium, assembly GCA_963780995.1. Taxonomy (GTDB): domain Bacteria; phylum Desulfobacterota; class Desulfobaccia; order Desulfobaccales; family Desulfobaccaceae; genus Desulfobacca. The sequence goes on along the minus strand of CAWAEI010000016.1, from coordinate 197,784 downwards.
CCGTAATGAAAAACGGATGCTGCAGGAAGCGGTGGACGTCCTTTTTGACAATGGCCGGCGGGGTAAAACCATCACTGGTCCCAACAAGCGTCCTTTAAAGTCCCTCAGCGATATGCTAAAAGGGAAACAAGGCCGTTTTCGCCAGAATTTGTTGGGCAAACGAGTCGATTATTCCGGCCGTTCAGTTATTGTCATCGGCCCCAATCTAAGACTGCACCAATGTGGTTTGCCGAAAAAAATGGCGTTGGAGCTTTTCAAGCCATTCATTTACAACCGATTGGTGAACAAGGGCTTTGTCAATACTATCAAAGCCGCCAAAAAAATGGTGGAAAAAGAGACCCCGGATGTTTGGGACACCTTGGATGAGGTGGTCAAGGAATATCCGGTAATGCTCAACCGCGCTCCCACCTTACACCGTTTGGGGATCCAGGCTTTTGAGCCTATCCTGATTGAAGGCAAGGCGATCCAGTTACACCCTTTGGTCTGCACCGCTTTCAATGCTGACTTTGATGGCGACCAGATGGCCGTGCACGTCCCCCTGTCCCTGGAGGCCCAAATCGAGGCCCGGGTCTTGATGATGTCCACGAATAACATTCTGTCACCGGCCAACGGCGAACCAATTATCGTGCCCTCGCAGGATATCGTCTTGGGGTTATACTATTTGACCAGGGAACGGCCTTTGGCCAAGGGGGAGCGTATCCCCTTCAACGGTAATAAAGTTGTCCCCTTTTCATCCCCAGATGAAGTACGCATTGCTTATGATCAAGGAGCGGTAGATCTGCACGCCCGGATCCAGGTCAGGATGGATGCTTCCGTTGTGTCCCTGGATGAAATACTGGGCGAAGATAATCAAGTAAAAATTGCTCCGGCGACACGCCTCCAGGTAATAACCGGTAATTCCATCTTAGAAACCACGGCAGAGAGGTTAGCCGGGTTTTTGGAAGAAAAGGGTATCGATCCTCTCTCATCGGTTCAGGTAAAGTTGATGGGGGAGATTATCACCACGACCGTGGGCCGGATACTCCTTAAGGAAATTATGCCCGAGGGTATTACTTTTGAGAGTATCAATCGGACCATGACCAAAAAAGAAATCCGCAAGTTAATCGGTGAAGCCTATCGCAAGTGCGGTGTCAAAAGTACAGTCGTGTTGGCAGACCGTTTAAAAGATTTAGGGTATAAGTTCGCCACCCAAGCCGGCATCTCCATCGCCATCGACGATATGGTGATCCCGCACCGCAAGGCAGGAATTCTCTCACAATCGCAAGCGGAAGTTGCGGAAGTGGAAAGTCAATATCGGGAAGGCCTCATCACTGAGGGTGAAAAATATAATAAGGTGGTGGACATTTGGGCTCGGGCCACAGATGAAGTTGCTGCGGAAATGATGGAAGAACTGGCCCGGGAGAAGATAACCGGCTTCCGGATCGATGCTGCTGGCAACGAAGTGCCGATGGAAGTAATAACAGACAGTTTTAATCCGATTTTTATGATGGCTGATTCCGGAGCCCGAGGCAGTGACAAGCAGATGCGGCAGTTGGCCGGAATGCGCGGTTTGATGGCCAAGCCTTCGGGTGAAATCATCGCGACGCCCATCACCGCTAATTTCCGGGAAGGGCTTACCGTTTTGCAGTATTTTATTTCCACTCACGGCGCCCGGAAAGGTTTGGCCGACACCGCCTTGAAGACCGCTAACTCCGGTTATCTTACCCGACGGTTGGTAGACGTGGCTCAGGACTGCGTCATCACCGAATTGGATTGCGGCACGATTGATGGTATCGACGTAACCCCCTTGATTGAAGGCGGAGAGATCATTCAGCGGGTCGGGGAACGTGTTCTGGGGCGCACCACCCTGGAAGATATTATCGACCCGAACAATGACGAAGTCATTGTGTCTGCCAACGAAGAAATTGACGAAGATGCGGCCCAAAAAATTGAGGAAGCCGGGCTGGAAAAACTCCGTATCCGTTCGGTGCTCACCTGCCAAACCCGGCACGGAGTTTGCGCCAAATGTTATGGCCGGGACCTGGCCCATGGCACTCCGGTAAATATTGGGGAAGCCATCGGCATCATGGCCGCCCAGTCCATCGGGGAACCGGGGACCCAGTTGACCATGAGAACCTTCCATATCGGTGGCACCGCTTCCCGTCGGGCGGAACAGAGTGTGCATGTGGCCCGCAACCGTGGCAAAGTGCAATTTGACAATATCCGCACGGTTCAGGATTTTACCGGCCATCTGGTGGCGTTAAGCCGCCAGGGCGAACTCATTATTGTCAGTGCCAAAGGCAAAGAACGCTACCCCATTACGTACGGCACGCGTTTGCAAGTGGAAGAAGGCCAGGAAGTCCAGCCAGATCAGGTCTTGGCAGAATGGGATCCTTACACCAATCCGATCCTCACCGAGGTGTCTGGGGGGGTGAAATTTGGCGATATCATCGAACAAAAAGATGCCGAAGATCTCAAAGATGTCACCATGCAAGAGCGGGTCGATATAGTGACCAGCAAGTCCTCCAAGGTTATTATCGAATGCCAGAATTCTGAAAAACGTCCTCGCATCTCCATTAAAGATGAATCTGGCCGGACAGCGCGCCTGCCCAATTCCCAGGCAGTGGCCCGTTACCCGCTCCCGGTGGGGGCCATTTTGATGATTAACGAAGGTGATCAAGTTAATCCTGGCGATGTCATTGCCAAAATTCCTCGTGAAACTACTAAAACCAAAGACATCGTCGGTGGTTTACCCCGAGTGGCTGAACTGTTTGAAGTCCGTAAACCTAAAGAACACGCCGTTATCAGTCAGATCAGCGGCACGGTGAGCCATGGCCGTCAGTCCAAGGGCAAGCGAAAAGTAGTGGTTACTCCCGAGGTCGGTGATCCCATAGAATACCTAATCCCCAAGGGCAAGCATATCTCTGTCCAGGAAGGTGAGCGGGTCAAGGCCGGAGAGCCTTTAATGGACGGCTCAGCCAATCCCCACGATATTCTGGCCGTGAGCGGTTTGAAAGAACTGGCCCGTTACTTGGTGAACGAAGTCCAGGAAGTTTACCGCCTCCAAGGTGTGAAAATTAATGATAAACACATTGAAGTCATAGTGCGGCAGATGCTGCGGCGGGTTCGGGTCACCGATCCGGGTGATACCAAATTCCTCATCGGCGAACAGATCGAAAAATACGTCTTTGAAGAGAAAAACGATGAGGTCTTGGCCCAGGGGAAGCGGCCTGCCACGGCTGAACCTCTTTTGCTGGGAATTACTAAGGCTTCACTGTCAACGGAAAGCTGGATTTCGGCAGCCTCCTTCCAGGAGACCACCAAAGTTCTGGCAGATGCCGCGGTGGCTGGCCGGATTGATTACCTGCGAGGCCTCAAGGAAAACGTCATTATGGGAAGACCTATTCCGGCTGGGACAGGGTTAGCCAAATATCGCAATATCAAACTACAAATTATCGAAGAACCGGTCGTAGAAGTCACCGGTACATAAATATCTTGACAATATTCTCGTAATTTATTATAAATTTATTTTTTAGCAATTTGACGACGCCAGATTTACGGAGCTACGGAGAATATGCCGACAATCAATCAATTAGTGCGCAAAGGCCGGGAAAAGCTTAAGAAAAAAACCTCTACACCAGCACTGAAAAGTTGCCCCCAGAAACGGGGGGTATGTGTCAGGGTCTACACCACCACTCCCAAGAAGCCGAACTCAGCCTTGCGGAAAGTGGCACGTGTCAGGCTCACGAACGGGATTGAAGTGACCACTTACATCCCCGGAGTCGGTCACAACTTGCAAGAGCATTCCGTAGTCCTGATCCGGGGTGGCCGGGTGAAAGACTTGCCCGGTGTCCGTTATCACGTCGTGCGCGGCACCCTGGATTCCGTAGGTGTACAGGACAGGCGGCAGGGGCGATCCAAATACGGCGCCAAAAAACCGAAATAACCCGGTCTGTTGGAACGAGGGAGTTAACAAGCAATGCCGAGAAAACGTGAGGTAATCAAGCGGGAGATCATCCCCGACCCGAAGTTTAAAGATCCCATGGTCGCCCGTTTTATTAACGGCCTGATGCGCCGCGGGAAAAAGACCACGGCCGCCTCAATTATCTATAATGCCTTTGATATTATCGGTCGAAAGCAACAGGAAGATCCTCTGAAGGTATTCCACAAAGCCATGGATAATGTCCGGCCAATTATCGAGGTGAAGTCTCGTCGAGTTGGTGGGGCCACATATCAGGTGCCGGTGGAGGTACCGCAAAATCGGCGCACTTCTTTGGCGATACGTTGGCTGATTAACTATGCCAAGAGCCGGGGCGAGAAAAGCATGAAGGCCAAGTTGGCGGCAGAATTTTTGGATGCCTTCCAAAATCGTGGCGCCTCAGTTAAAAAACGTGAAGATACTCATCGGATGGCAGAAGCAAATAAAGCCTTTGCACATTACCGGTGGTAAAAGACCGGCGGATATAGGACACTTATTTTGGCACCTATCATTCCAATATCACGCATCCGTGATATTGGCATTATGGCACATATAGACGCGGGTAAAACCACGACGACGGAGCGTATCCTTTACTATACCGGTGTAACCTATAAATTAGGCGAGGTGCATGACGGTCAAGCAGTAATGGATTGGATGGAACAGGAACAGGAACGGGGCATTACCATCACCTCAGCCGCCACAACCTGTTTTTGGAAAGACCACCGTATCAATATTATAGACACCCCTGGTCATGTGGATTTTACCATTGAGGTGGAACGTTCGCTGCGGGTGTTGGACGGTGCTGTGGCAGTATTCGATGCCGTCGCCGGTGTGGAACCGCAATCCGAAACGGTTTGGCGCCAGGCCGATCGTTATGGAGTCCCCCGACTTGCTTTTGTAAATAAAATGGATCGGTTGGGCGCCGACTTATTTCGCACGCACCAGATGATTATTGACCGGTTGAAAGCCAATCCGGTGCTCATTCAACTTCCTCTGGGCAGCGAAGAAAAATTCCAAGGAATTATTGATCTCATCGACATGCAGGCGATTATTTATGACGAAGACGCACAGGGAACACACTTTCGACTGGCCCCGATACCGGCGGCAGCGGCCTCGGAAGCCCAGGAATACCGGAACCGTCTGGTCGCCTCCCTGGCCGAACTCAATGATGAGATCATGAACCTTTATTTGGAAGACCAACCGGTGGAACCGGGACTGTTGCGTCAGGTATTGCGCCAGGGGACCCTTGACCTGAAAATTGTGCCGGTGATGTGTGGCTCAGCTTTTAAAAATAAGGGTATTCAACCCCTGTTGGATGCTGTGGTGGAATATTTGCCCGCGCCCAACGATGTTCCACCAATAGAAGGGATAAACGCCAAGGGGGAAATCGAGGCGCGACCCGCCGATGACAAAGCTCCCCTTGCGGCCCTGGCTTTCAAACTGCTTTCAGATCCCTATGTGGGGCATTTGACTTTTATCCGTATTTATTCTGGTACGTTACAGAGTGGCAGTTCCGTATATAACTCCTCCAAAGGCACCAAAGAAAAGATTGGCCGTCTCTTAAAGATGCATGCCAACAAACGTGAGGAGATCAAGGAAGCCAGCGCCGGTGATATTATTGCGGCGGTGGGATTACGGCAGACCGGCACCGGCGACACCCTGTGTGACGAACGGGCCCCCATTACTTTAGAAAGGTTGGATATCCCGATTCCGGTTATCGATGTCGCCATCGAACCCAAGACCAAAGCGGATCAGGACAAATTGGGGCAGGCATTGAACAGAATTATGGCGGAAGATCCGTCTTTCCGGGTCCACACGGATGATCAGACCGGACAGACCATCATTGCCGGGATGGGTGAATTGCATCTGGAAATTATCGTTGATCGCCTCATGCGGGAATATAAAGTCGATGCCCAGGTGGGACAGCCCCAGGTTTCTTATCGAGAAACCATTACCCAGCCAGTTAAGGCTGAAGGCAAATTTATCCGCCAATCAGGAGGCCGTGGTCAATTCGGTCACGTGTTCCTGGAGTTGACTCCCCTGGAACCGGGTGGCGGTTTTGAGTTTGTTGACCGTATCGTGGGTGGGTCAATTCCTAAGGAATATATTCCCGCGGTCGAAAAAGGTATTCGAGAGGCTTCAGAAGGCGGCGTCTTAGCCGGCTTTCCCATGGTTGATATGCAAGTTGCTCTGGTGTACGGTTCATATCATGAAGTGGATTCTTCAGAGCGTGCTTTCCATATCGCCGGATCCATGGGATTCAAGGAAGGCGCCAAAAAAGCCAAACCCATTTTGTTGGAACCGTTTATGAATCTTGAAATTGTGGTTCCCGAAGAGTATGTCGGTGATGCCATCGGTGACCTTAACAGTCGGCGAGGGCGCATCAAAAATCTGGAGAATCGCAAAGGGATTCAAGTAGTACAAGCTGAGGTGCCGCTGGCTACCATGTTCGGCTATGCCACCGATCTACGCAGCGCCACCCAGGGACGGGCCACCTTTACGATGCAGTTCGACCACTACGAACCGGTGCCTCAGAGCTTGTCAGAAGAAGTTATCGGTCGCAGCAGGCCGAAATAGTTATACTTGGGAAGAAGAGTTCTCGGTGAGGGTTACCAGGAGGAATAATCATGGCCAAGAAGAAATTTGAGAGAAAGAAGCCCCACGTAAATATTGGCACGATTGGGCATATTGACCATGGCAAGACGACGTTGACGGCGGCTATCACGAAGCACCTGTCGTTGAAGGGCATGGCTGAGTATGTGCCTTTTGACCAGATTGACAAGGCGCCGGAAGAAAAAGAGCGGGGGATTACCATTGCCACGGCCCACGTGGAGTATGAGACCGAAAATCGGCATTATGCCCATGTGGATTGTCCGGGACACGCGGATTACATCAAGAACATGATTACCGGCGCGGCCCAGATGGACGGCGCCATCCTGGTGGTAGGGTGCGGATGACGGCCCCATGCCCCAGACCCGGGAGCACATCCTGTTGGCCCGCCAGGTGGGCGTGCCCTACATCGTGGTCTTCCTGAACAAGGTGGACATGGTGGACGATCCCGAACTCATCGAACTGGTAGAGTTGGAACTGCGGGAGTTGTTATCCAAGTATGATTTCCCCGGCGACGATATTCCCATCGTCAAGGGCTCGGCCTTGAAGGCCCTGGAGTCGGATGATCCCAACTCCGAGGCCGCGGCCTGCATCTTTGAGCTGATGAAGGCGGTGGACGGTTATATCCCCGAACCGGCCCGGGATATTGACAAGCCCTTCCTGATGCCCATCGAAGATGTCTTCTCCATCTCCGGCCGGGGCACGGTGGTGACCGGCAGAGTGGAGCGGGGCATCGTCAAGATCCAGGAAGAAGTGGAGATTGTCGGTTTCCAGCCCACCTTTAAGACGGTGTGCACCGGGGTGGAAATGTTCCGGAAGATCTTGGATCAGGGCCAGGCCGGGGACAATGTCGGCCTCCTGCTCCGGGGCACCAAAAAGGACGAAGTGGAACGTGGGCAGGTAGTGGCCAAACCGGGCTCCATCACCCCGCACACCAAGTTTAAGGCCGAAGTCTACGTGTTGAATAAAGAAGAAGGTGGGCGGCATACGCCGTTTTTCAGTGGCTACCGGCCGCAGTTTTATCTGCGCACCACGGACGTCACCGGCGTCGTGACCCTGCCGGAAGGGGTGGAAATGGTCATGCCTGGCGACAATGTCGCCATTGAAGTCCATCTCATCACCCCCGTGGCCCTGGAAAAAGAACTGCGTTTTGCCATCCGGGAAGGCGGCCGCACTGTCGGCGCCGGCGTCGTCACCGAGATCGTTGAATAATGTATAGGATGACCAATGATAACCCATAAAATACGCATCCGGCTGAGATCATTCGATCATAAACTGTTGGACCAATCAGTAGGTGAAATTGTCGAGACGGCCCGCCGCACCGGTGCACGGGTAGCTGGACCTATCCCTTTGCCTACCGACATCAACAAGTTTTGCGTCCTGCGCTCTCCGCATGTTGACAAAAAATCCCGGGAACAATTTGAAATCCGGACTCACAAACGCTTATTGGACATTTTAGAGCCGACGCAACAAACAGTGGATGCGCTTATGAAGTTAGATCTGGCGGCAGGAGTTGACGTCGAAATCAAGCTCTAATGGCTGAATTGACTGCTCTGAAAAGGACACGTTCCGCCAGCACGTATTGAGGAAAGTCATGATAGGAAGGCTACTGGGTAAAAAGTTAGGGATGACCCGGATATTTGATGCCGAAGGGGCGGCCCTGCCGGTTACGGTGATAGAAGCGGGCCCCTGCTATGTCGTGCAGAAAAAAACCGCGGCCTCCGACGGGTATGACGCTGTTCAGCTTGGATTTATTCGGAAAAGACTAGAAAAATTAACCAAACCCTTGCGCGGGCATTTTGAAAAACACGGGTTCAAAAGCGGTTTCCAGTTTATCAAAGAATTTCGTTTGGATTCCGTGGAAGGTTTAGAAGTTGGTCAGGAACTGGATGTCAGTCAATTTGAGATCGGTCAGCGCGTGAACGTGATCGGTTTCAGCAAAGGACGCGGTTTTAGCGGGGTTATCAAACGCTGGGGCTTCCATCGGGGACCGGAAACCCATGGTTCCATGTCGCATCGGGCCCCCGGTTCCATAGGTGCCAGCGCTTATCCTTCCCGGGTAATTAAAGGGAAAAAAATGCCTGGACGCCTGGGTAATACCCAAGTAACCATTGCATCTTTGCAAGTAGTAGATGTTCGCCCGGAAAGCAATCTCCTGTTGTTAAAGGGAGCTGTCCCAGGAGCTCGCCACGGCCTCCTGCTCATAAAAAAGTCTTAGTGGACATTGGGGAAATGACATGCCTGTAGTTGATGTCTATGATATAAGTCGTACCAAAGTTGGTGAAGCCACCTTGCGTGATGATATTTTCAACATTCCGGTGCATGGCCACATATTGCACGAGGTTGTAACCATGCAACTGGCTTGCCGACGTTCTGGCACAGCTTGCACCAAAGGCCGTGCAGAAGTGAGAGGCGGGGGGCATAAACCCTGGCGCCAGAAAGGTACCGGCCGGGCCCGAGTCGGGTCGATTCGGTCGCCCTTATGGCGCGGCGGCGGGGTTACTTTCGGCCCCAAGCCCCGGAGTTACGCTTACAAGGTACCCAAAAAGGTGCGCCGTCTGGCATTAAAAATGGCTCTTTCCAGCAAGCTGGCCAATGGTCAACTGCTGATTTTGGACCAGTATCCGTACGATGCGCCTAAAACCAAGGAATTTGTCAGGGTCCTTGATAACCTTCAGGTTAACAAAGTTCTGTTTATTACTTCTGATGATGATCAGGTTCTCACCCTGTCGTCTCGCAACGTCCCTTATGTGCAGGTCATGCGCACAGAGGGACTCAATGTCTATGACATCTTGCGGTACGACTACTTGGTGGTGTTTCAGCCGGCCATCAGCCAGATAGAAGAGAGGTTGGTAGCGTGAAGGCTCATCATTATCTGATTAAAGGCCCACTGATCACGGAAAAAAGCCATCTAAATAAAGAGATGAGCAATAAAGTCACCTTTAAGGTTGTTCCCACGGCTAATAAGATAGAAATCCGCAAAGCGGTGGAAGAAGTCTTTAAGGTCAAAGTACTGGCGGTAAATACCTGCCGATACGACGGGAAGAAGAAACGTTTAGGGCGTTACGAGGGGAAGCGGTCGGATTGGAAAAAGGCGATTGTCACCCTGGCTCCTGGCGAAAAAATTCCCTTCTTCGAAGGCGCTTAAGATAATTTTTTTCATTTCTCGGCGACCAGGCGGGAGAGGATAACAAGATGGCATTGATTCAAAGAAAACCTACGTCGGCGGGCCGCCGTTTTCAGACGGGGCACGATTTCAGCGAAATCACCAAGACAGAACCAGAAAAGAGCTTGGTGGTTTCCATCCCCAAATCCGGCGGGCGCAATAATAATGGCAGAGTAACCGTCCGGTTCCGGGGCGGCGGTCATAAACGTCAGTACCGGGTCATCGATTTTAAGCGGAAAAAAGAGGACGTTCCGGCTAAAGTCGCCAGTATCGAGTATGACCCCAACCGCTCTTCCCGGATAGCTTTACTACATTATCTGGACGGAGAAAAGAAATATATTTTAGCTCCCGTTGATCTCAAGGTCGGGGACATGGTCATATCCAGTCCTGCGGCTGATATAAAACCTGGTAATGCTCTGCCCTTGCGCAATATTCCCTTGGGAACCCAGGTTCATAACATTGAATTGAAACCGGGCAAAGGCGGGCAAATGGCGAGAGCTGCCGGAGCCTCCGCCCAGCTGGTGGCTAAAGAAGGCAGCTATGCCCAAATAAAACTGCCTTCAGGGGAAGTCCGACAAGTACATTTGAATTGTAAAGCCACTGTGGGTCAACTCAGCAATGTGGAACATGAAAACCTCTCCATCGGGAAAGCCGGCCGGAAGCGTTGGCTGGGACGCAAACCGCACGTTCGTGGAGTTGCCATGAACCCCGTGGATCATCCCATGGGCGGTGGCGAGGGCAAATCTTCCGGAGGACGCCATCCGGTAAGCCCCTGGGGAAAACCCACTAAAGGCTATAAGACCCGGAAACCTAGTCAGAGTGACCGTTATATTATCAAACGCCGAAATAAGTAAAACTATGCAGCCTCTAGCTTGGCTCCCATCTCTTTTAACAGGCTATTGGTTCATAATGGAGGAAACGTGCCGCGTTCACTGAAAAAAGGCCCCTATGTTCAAGAGAGCTTGCAGGGGAAAGTTCTCAAGGCCAAAGAAATCCAGGATCGGAAGGTAATTAAAACCTGGTCCCGGCGTTCGACCATCACCCCGGATTTTGTAGGGTTAACGCTGGCCGTGCATAACGGCAAGAAGTTTATCCCTGTCTTTGTTACCGAGAACATGGTTGGCCATAAACTTGGAGAATTTGCCCCGACGCGCACGTATTACGGACACGCCGGAGCAAAGAAAACTAAGGTTAAAGGCAAATAACTTTCGCTGGCAAAAGCGTTGCCGACAAGGTTCATTATGGAAATTCGAGCTCAAGCAAAATATGTTCATATTTCAGCCCAAAAAGCCCGCCTCGTTACACGAGCTATCATGGACAAAAAGGTGGAAGAGGCTTTGGCGGCTTTACAATTTATCCCTAAAAAAGCGGCCCGTTTGGTGCGTCGGGTGGTAGCCTCGGCAGTGGCCAACGCCACTCAGAGACCGCAGATTGATGTTGATAGTCTTTATATCAAAAGAGTATATGTCGACGAAGGACCCTCGTCGAAACGCTTCATGGCCCGTGCTATGGGGCGAGTGAATCGGATCACCAAACGCACCAGCCATATCACCGTGGTGCTGGCAGAAAAAGAATAGCATACTTATATTAGTAAAGTTACGGCGACTTTGGTAACAGGAGGATCGCTTGGGACAAAAAGTTCATCCAGTCGGATTTCGGTTGGGCAGTTATCGCCGCTGGCATTCTTATTGGTTTGCCCGTAAAAACTATTCCGATCTTTTGTTAGAAGATCAAAAGATCCGCAAATTTATCAAAAACGAAAAAGAGTTGCAGGGCGCGGGAATTGCCACTGTTGAAATCGAACGGGCGGCCAACAAAGTTAAGATCAAAATACATACTTCCCGGCCGGGCATAGTGATTGGCCAGAAGGGTAGAAAGATCGAAGAACTGCGCCAGAAACTAGAAAAACTGGTGGGCCGGGAATTAATCGTGGATATTCATGAAGTCCGCAAGCCGGAATTGAACGCCCAACTGGTGGCGGAAAACATCGCGCTGCAATTGGAAAGACGGGTAGCATTCCGTCGGGCCATGAAAAAAGCCGTGGGGCAAGCGATGAAATTCGGTGCCCAAGGTATCAAAGTCCGAGTCGCCGGACGTTTAGGTGGAGCCGAAATGGCGCGTCGAGAACGGTACCGGGAAGGCCGGGTCCCTCTCCATACCTTGCGAGCAGATATTGATTTTGGTATGGCCGAGGCAAGAACTACCTACGGCGTCATCGGAGTCAAAGCGTGGATTTTCAAGGGTGAAATATTGTTGGAAGATCGCCTAATTCTCTAAAAGCATTATCTCCAGCGATAAGAATGGAAAAGTCTAATGTTAAGTCCAAAACGAGTAAAATATCGGAAACAACAAAAAGGGCGGATGCGAGGCAAAGCCGCTCGGGGCAATACTGTGGCGTTTGGCACCTTTGGTCTGGTATCTCTGGAATGTGGTTATTTGACCTCCCAGCAGATCGAAGCGGCTCGTATCGCCATGACCCGGTATGTCAAGCGTGGCGGCAAGATTTGGATCAGAATTTTTCCCGATAAACCTTTTACCCGGAAACCGGCTGAAACCCGGATGGGTAAAGGCAAAGGGAGCCCTGAGGGCTGGGTGGCAGTTATACGTCCGGGGCGAATTCTTTACGAAATGGAAGGCATTCCCGAGGAGGCAGCACGGGAAGCCTTACGTCTGGCCGCCCATAAACTCCCCCTCAGAACCAGGTTTGTCCTGCGGGAGGAAGAAGTATGAAAGCAGCTGATTTGCGGGAACTGACCGCTGAGGAAATGCAGGCCAAGCTGAGAGAACTGGAAGAAGAGGTTTTTAATTTAAAATTTCAAGTTGCCAGTCAACAGTTGGAAAACACGGCGCGCCTGAAGGTATCACGCCGGGATATTGCCCGCCTGAAGACGGTAATGCGAGAAAAGGCGCTATAGGGAAATCAGGCTCATAGGCGTATGAGCACGTTGATGCTGAGAGAATAAATATGAGTCAAGAACGAGGCAATCGGAAAATCTTAACAGGAATCGTCGTCAGCGATAAAATGGACAAAACTGTGGTAGTGAGAGTTGAAAGGTTAGTCCGGCATCCCATCTACCACAAGACGGTAAAAAGGCGGAAGAAATTTAAAGCTCACGATGAAAGTAATACGTGCGGTGTGGGCGATAAAGTCCTGCTTATTGAGTCCCGCCCCTTGAGCCGTGATAAACGCTGGCGGGTTAAAGAGGTGTTGGAAAAAGCGCTTTAGATCTCTGGCACCCTTTTATATATAACTTAGCATTGAGCCCCAATATTTTTTATTGGCTAAAGCTCATAGAGTGAAGGTCGGCTATGATTCAAGTACAAACAAAATTAAATGTCGCTGACAATTCTGGCGCCAAACAATTACAATGCATTCGAGTTCTCGGTGGCACCAGACGTCGATACGCCCGGATCGGCGATATCATAGTAGTAGCCGTAAAAGAAGCCCTGCCCAACTCCAAGGTCAAAAAGGGTGATGTCAAAAGGGCTGTTGTGGTCAGAACGATTAAAGAAACCCGTCGACCCGATGGTTCTTATATTAGATTTTCCGACAACTCGGCGGTATTGATTAATCCACAGGGTGAACCCATCGGCACGCGTATTTTTGGACCGGTCGCCCGAGAATTGCGGGCCAGAAAGTTCATGAAGATTATTTCCCTGGCTCCGGAAGTATTATAGGTACTCTCATGGCCCAAAAAAAACCAAGCATAATAGCTGTTCCCATTCAGATTAAAAAGAATGACAAGGTCGAAGTCATTGCCGGCAAAGAAAAAGGCAAAACTGGCAAAGTCCTTAAGGTGTTGCGTGACAAAAACCGGGTTTTGGTGGAAAAAATCAACATGATTAAGCGCCACACCCGACCCAGTCCCACCACCGGGCAGGGCGGCATCGTTGAAAAGGAAGCGTCTCTGCACGTTTCCAATGTTCTGCTTATCTGCGGAAAATGTACTGAGGCCACCCGGATTAAGAAGACGCAAACCGCCGATGGCAAATGGGTTCGCACCTGTAAAAAATGCGGCGAATTGATCGAAGGATAACCACATTATGGCGCGGTTATACGATTTTTATAAAGAAGAATGCGTCCCGGCGATGATGCAGGAGTTTCGTTATAAGAGCTCCATGCAGGTGCCTCGTTTGAAAAAAATCATCGTCAATATGGGGTTGGGGGAAGCCAGCCAGAATATTAAGATTTTGGATTCTGCCAGCGCCGAATTGACTGCAATAGCTGGGCAAAAACCCGTTATTACTCGGGCTCGTAAGTCTATTGCGGCATTCAAATTGCGTGAAGGTATGCCCATCGGTTGCATGGTAACCCTTCGCCGGGATAAGATGTTTGAATTTTTAGACCGACTGTTGAATGTGGCCCTGCCCCGAGTTCGGGATTTTCGCGGCGTATCCGACAAAGCCTTTGACGGCCGAGGTAATTATACCTTGGGGATCAAAGAACAGCTCATTTTCCCTGAAATCGATTATGACAAAATTGATAAGATTAAGGGGATGAATATAACTATCGTTACTTCCGCAACCACGGATGAGGAGGCGAAATTCCTGCTCAGACGTTTGGGAATGCCCTTTAGAAGTTAGCAAGGAGACCTGAGTGGCTAAAAAATCTCTCATTGCCAAGGCGAAACGGGAACCAAAATTTGACGTCCAAAAATATAACCGTTGTCCTTTGTGCGGCCGACCCAGAGCTTTTATTCGAAAATTCGGCATCTGCCGTCTCTGTTTCCGGTCATTAGCGCTCAAAGGGGAAATACCGGGCGTGATTAAATCAAGCTGGTAGCTTCTAACTGCACCTGATAGTATTCAGCGGCTTTTTAGAAATAATCCAGTATAATTCACAGGCCTTTGGCCAGGATATGAAAAGGCAACAAACTTTTTTTAATAGGAGCCAGATATTATGGGCCTAACCGATCCCCTGGCGGATATGCTAACCAGAGTCCGTAACGCGGGAGGGGCGAGATTTGATAAAGTTGATATTCCCGCTTCCCAATTGAAAATCAGCTTGGCGCGCATTCTTAAAGAAGAAGGCTATATTAAGAATTTCAAAATCATTAAAGATAAAAAGCAAGGTGTGCTCCGGGTTTATTTGAAATACGACGAAATTAATAAACCGCTAATCAACGGGCTGAAGAGAGTAAGTAAGCCCAGTCGTCGCGTGTATGCCTCCAAAGATGAGATCCCCCAGGTATTGGGAGGTCTTGGCATCGCCATAGTTTCCACTTCCAAAGGAGTCCTTACTGATCGGGAAGCGAGGCGGCATGGCGTTGGCGGCGAGGTTCTCTGCACGATTTGGTAATGGTGAGAGTGACCGCGTAATTATATTTTTTTCATTACAGCGGCGATGAGGAAAGATTGTTATGTCGCGTATCGGCAAAAAACCAATAGTTCTGCCTAAAGAAGTGAAAGTAACCTACGAGAACAGCACCCTGACAGTCAAAGGGCCCAAGGGAACGCTAACTCGAACTATCCATTCCTCCGTGGACTTGGAAATCTCCTCTACGGAAATTAAAGTTTTTCTCAAAGAAAATATTCCTGCTAATTGGCGCTATTGGGGCTTGGGACGGACTTTGGTGTCAAATATGGTTACGGGGGTAAGCACTGGTTTTACCAAAACCCTGGAGATCATAGGCACCGGCTACAAAGTAGAGGATAAAGGGAGCCATTTACTTTTCAATTTAGGCTATTCGCATCCCATCGAGTTCAAACTGCCGGCCGGCATCACCGCCCAAGTGGAGAAAGCCAACCGTTTGATCCTGCAAGGCGCCAACAAGGAATCTTTGGGACAGACTGCGGCGATTATCCGACAGATGCGACCGCCGGAACCTTACAAGGGCAAAGGCATTAAATACGCCGATGAAGTTATCCGGCGCAAGGTTGGCAAAGCTGGTGGGCGTTAATACGCCTGGTGGTGTGTTTAGCATAAGATTTTGATTTTGCTGGGTAATATTATCTATAATCTAGCACATAAGGTAATGTATAATGGGACAAACAAATCCTAAAGTAATGGCCAGATTTAAGAGGAAAAAGCGGGTCCGTAAAAATATTTTAGGGGATGCGGCAAGACCGAGGTTGTCTGTTTTTAAAAGTTCCAGACATATTTATGCCCAAATTATTGACGACCGCAAGGGACAAACCCTCATCGCCGCCTCCACTCTGAGCAAACAGCTACGGTCTGAGGTCACTTCCCTCAAAAAAATCGAAGCAGCTAAACTTGTCGGGAAGTTACTGGCTGAAAGAGCCAAGGCCTTGGGAATTTCCAAGGTTGCCTTTGATCGCGGTGGCTTTTTATACCATGGCCGGGTTAAAGAGTTGGCCGAGAGCTGTCGGGAACATGGTCTGGATTTTTAGTCACACTGAAATTACTGATTTATTAATGGAAGGTAAGATGTACGGAGGTGACATTGTTCGAGAGCGATTCTGAATCCCAGTTTCTTGATAAAGTGGTGCATATTAGTCGGGTGGCCAAAGTTGTCAAGGGTGGACGGCGTTTCAGCTTTAATGCTTTAGTTGTCGTGGGGGACGGTCAAGGCCAAGTAGGAGCCGGTTTAGGAAAAGCCAACGAGGTTCCAGAGGCTATTCGTAAAGCCATGGATCGCGCCAAAAAGAGTCTCATTAAAATTCCTATTATCAATTTTACGATCCCGTATACGGTTTTGGGAAAATTCGGTTCAGGCAAGGTCTTGCTGAAACCTGCCTCTGAAGGCACGGGAGTTATCGCCGGCGGTCCGGTCCGGGCAGTGGTGGAAGTAGCCGGCATTCAAAATATCTTGACTAAATGTTTGGGCTCTAATAATCCCCACAATGCCGTCAAAGCTACTTTTGATGCTCTGAAGCAGTTAGCGAGCCCTGAAGAAATCGCCCAAAAACGGAACCGCTCTCTCGAAGAAATTAGGGCTTAATCAGCCCAAGGAAAGAGAATTGTATGGTAGAACAGGTTTTGGAAATCACTTTGAAGCGGAGCCCCATTGGCAGACCCCAGCGGCATCGGATAACCCTGGTAACATTAGGTTTAACCAAACTTCACAAAACCGTCTGCCACAAGGATACTCCCTCAGTTCGTGGTATGGTTCGGCAAGTAGCCCATCTCGTGGAAGGTACGAACCGGCAGCCAACAGAAGGTTGATTAATCATGAGATTAGATGAACTGCAACCCTCACCAGGGTCAAAGCATAAAAGCAAACGCGTAGGTCGCGGGACCGGCTCTGGACATGGCAAGACCGCCTGTCGCGGCCATAAAGGACAAAGATCACGTTCCGGGGCGAAAATCAGCCCTGCTTTTGAAGGCGGCCAGATGCCCCTCATCCGGCGTCTGCCCAAACGTGGTTTCACTAATATCTTTAAAAAGCCTTTGATTATTGTCAATGTTCGGGACTTGAGCCGATTTCCGGCTGATACCATCGTGGATATTGAAGTCCTCACTAAAGCTGGACTTATCAAAAAATCTGCTGACAGAGTCAAGCTACTCGGCCAAGGAGCCATCAACGTCCCGCTAACGGTGCGGGTCCAGGCCATCAGCAGCCAGGCCAAAGAAATTATCGAAGCCCAGGGGGGCAAGGTCGAGGTGATCTGAGTTGCTGGGCGGTTTCCAAAACATTGCCAAAATACCTGAGCTAAAGCGGCGTATTCTCGTCACACTGATGCTCCTTGCCGTGTATCGCATCGGCTGTAATATTCCAACCCCGGGAATTGATGCCGAAGCCTTGATGAACTTCTTTGCTCGCCATCGGAGCACAATCTTTGGCCTCTTCGACATGTTTTCCGGTGGGGCTTTGGAACGTCTCAGTGTTTTCGCCCTGGGAATCATGCCCTATATTAGCGCCTCGATCATTATCGAGTTGCTGAAGATTGTTGTGCCGGCTATTGAGAAGCTTTACAAAGAAGGCGAGGCTGGGCAAAAGAAGATCAAACAATATACTCGCTACGGTACCGTGGTCTTAAGTGCGATCCAGGGGTTGGGTATCAGTATCGGCTTGGAGAGCATGGGATTGGAAAGTGGCGGCGCTGCGGTGGTATTACATCCTGGTTGGGCCTTCCGCCTGATGACTGTTTTGACCCTCACCTCCGGCACTGCCTTTATCATGTGGTTGGGAGAACAGATAACCGAACGGGGTATCGGCAACGGCATTTCCCTCATTATTTTCGCCGGCATCGTGGCTCGGATGCCATCGGCCATAATCAATACCCTGCAATTGGTCAAAACAGGTGAAATAAGCATTTTCATTGTGGTTCTTCTCATGGTTCTGATGGTAGCCGTGGTGGGCTTCATCGTTTTTATGGAACGCGGCCAGAGACGGATTCCAGTACAATATGCCCGGCGTGTGGTGGGCCGCCGCATGTATGGAGGTCAGTCCACCCATTTACCGCTGAAAGTTAACAGCGCCGGGGTTATTCCTCCCATTTTTGCGTCATCTATCCTCATGTTCCCGGCGACCATCGCTTCTTTCATCACTATAGAATGGGTGAAGCGAGCCACAGACTTAGTTTCTCCCGGAGCTTTATTGCATGAGATTCTCTACGTGCTCTTTATTATCTTTTTCTGTTACTTCTACACTGCGGTTACTTTTAATCCGGTAGATGTTGCAGAAAATATGAAGAAATATGGCGGCTATATCCCTGGATTACGCCCCGGTAAACCAACTTCTGAGTATATCGAACGCATTCTGGCCCGTATCACCTTGGGCGGCGCCTTATATGTCGCCGCAGTTTGCGTCCTGCCAACGATCTTGGTGGCACGGTTTAACGTTCCTTTTTACTTCGGTGGTACGGCTCTCCTGATCATAGTCGGCGTGGCTATGGATACGGTGGGTCAGATTGAATCGCATATGTTAACCCGACATTACGAAGGGTTTATGAAGAAGCGGATTGGTGGGTGTACCCGACGCTGATAACATTTTGGGGATGGCAAGCCCTCTTATTGAATAAAATCCATTTCCCATTTTTTGGGATTCAAGCGGCACACTGCGCATAATAGCATAAAGGAGGCAGGCATGAATTTGATTTTGTTGGGCGGCCCCGGAGCGGGCAAAGGAACACAGGCGAAACTTTTGATTGAGAAGTATAAGATTCCTCAGATCTCCACCGGTGATATCCTGCGGGCGGCGGTAAAAGAAGGAACGCCTATGGGCAAAAAAGCCAAAGAATTTATGGATGCCGGCAAACTGGTGACTGATGAGATAGTCATTGGCATCATCGAAGATAGACTGAAACAAGCTGACGCCAAAAAAGGGTTTATCCTGGACGGTTTCCCGCGCACCGTGCCCCAGGCCGAAGCCCTGGACGCCACCTTGAAAAAATTGGGCTCCAAAATTGACCACGTTATGAGCATCGAAGTTGATGAAGAAGCCTTAGTGACCCGGCTCACCGGTCGACGGACTTGTAAAAATCAGGCCTGCGGCCAAATGTTTCACGTTGAATTCACTCCGCCCAAAAAAGCGGGTGTATGTGATAAGTGCGGCAGCGAATTGTACCTGCGTGATGATGATAATGAAACCACCGTGCGCTCCCGGTTAGCGACCTATAACCAGGCCACTAAACCTTTGATCGATTACTACTCTAAACAAGGCATGCTCAAAACCATCAAAGGTGTTGGCGGCATTCAAGATATCTTTAATAAAATCGTTGGCATACTTGGCTAATTCAGCAATTCCGGGGAAATCCTCCAATAGGACGAGAGTTCCCCGGAAACAAATCACCATGATAAAACTTAAATCTCCGCTGGAAATAGCCAAAATGCAAGTGGCCAATCAAATTGTGGCTGAAGCCTTGGCGGAGATCACAGCAAATATCAAGCCAGGTATTGAAACTCTGGAATTAGATGCATTGGCAGAAAAGATCTGCCGGCAGCGGAAGGTTAAACCAGCATTTAAAAATTATCGGGGCTATCCTCGATCTCTTTGTATATCAATTAATGATGAAGTAGTACACGGCATCCCCTCACATCGTCGTTTATGTGCCGGGGATTTGGTTAGTATAGATTTTGGTGTTCGCTACGATGGTTATTTTGGGGACGCGGCCGTTACCTTAGCCGTGGACGAAGTTAACCACACAGCCCGTCAGCTGATGACAGCTACTGAAGAGGCGCTCTATGCCGGCATCGCCCAAGTTTCCGTTGGTAACCGCCTGAGTGATGTCTCCCATGCTGTCCAAAAAACTGTTGAGAGCTATGGTTTCTCAGTTATTCGCGATTTTGTCGGACACGGAATTGGCCGCTCGCTCCATGAAGATCCTCAGATACCGAATTACGGTCCTCCTGGACAGGGGCCGGTTTTGCAGCCGGGCATGACCTTTGCGATTGAACCGATGGTGAGCGCCGGTAGTTGGGAGATTTCAGTAATGCCGGATGGCTGGACGGCAATCACCAAAGATGGTAGTTTGGCGGCCCATTATGAGCATACTGTTGCTTTAACAGAAAAAGGTGTCTTGATTTTAAGTAAAATATAAGCGTATAATTAATTGCTGGGTAAATATAGAGCTGGTTTGCCGGTGCTTGTTTTTTGATGATATAATATTTTTTCTACCATTTTCATTATTGGGGAGCGGCATTCCATGCCCAAAGAAGAAGCCATAGAAGTTGAAGGCACCGTTATCGAACCGTTGCCCAACGCCATGTTTCGTGTTGAATTAGAAAACGGCCACAAGGTCTTGGCTCATATATCCGGTAAAATGCGGATGCACTATATCAAGATCTTACCCGGAGACAGAGTCACCGTAGAACTCTCTCCGTATGATTTAAATCGGGGACGCATCATTTATCGGGCCAAATAAAAGCCTTGGCTAATGTTGGAGTCGACAGGATTGGATTATGAAAGTAAAAGCCTCAGTCAAACGAATGTGCAGCAAATGTAAGATCATCCGACGCAAAGGTGTTGTGCGGGTAATCTGTGAAAACCCTAAGCAT
Source organism: uncultured delta proteobacterium (assembly GCA_963780995.1). GTDB lineage: Bacteria > Desulfobacterota > Desulfobaccia > Desulfobaccales > Desulfobaccaceae > Desulfobacca. The sequence continues at coordinate 177,150 of CAWAEI010000016.1, read as the reverse complement.
AAGCAGCGGCAAGGATAAAAAGGGGGTAGTAACTTGGCCAGAATTGCAGGGGTGGATTTACCACGAAATAAAAGAATGGAAATCGCCTTGACCTATATTTACGGCATTGGTCGTACCACCGCGAATAAAATTCTCCAGGAAGCCGAGGTAAGCGGAGATATAAAATCGGATAATTTAACCGACACCGAACTGACCCGTATCCGCACCGTTATCGACTCCCATTATAAAGTGGAGGGAGATTTGCGGCGAGAAATTTCCATGAATATCAAAAGGCTCATGGACATCGGCTCATACCGGGGATTACGGCACAGAAAATCATTGCCGGTCCGGGGTCAACGTACCCACACCAACGCCCGCACTCGTAAAGGCCCCCGCCGGTCGGTGGTAGGCAAACGGAAGAAAGCGTAAGGAGACATCATGGCTAAAGTAACTCGCCGGGGAGTTAAGAAGAAAAAAGAGAAAAAGAATATCCCTACTGGCGTTGCTCATATCCAATCCACCTTTAATAATACCATAATCACCATCACCGACCCCACCGGTAACGTGATTTCATGGTCTTCTTCAGGCACCCAGGGTTTTAAGGGTTCCCGGAAAAGCACCCCTTTTGCGGCGCAACTTGCAGCCGAAGACGCAGCCAAAAAAGCCATGGAACATGGGATGCGGACCATTGATGTGTATGTTAAAGGTCCGGGGGCTGGCCGGGAAGCGGCTATCCGCGCCCTTCAGGTGGCCGGATTCACCATTAATTTGATCAGGGACGTTACCCCTATTCCTCATAACGGTTGTAGACCGCCCAAACGTCGGCGTGTATAACCAGACGTTGTCCGTCTCCAAAATTTTTTAGCAATTAAGAATATTGTTTAAACTTATATTCCATGAGGTGATAATTGGCCAGATATAGCGAGTCAGTCTGTCGGCTTTGCCGTCGGGAAAGGATGAAATTATTTCTCAAAGGGGATCGCTGCTATACAGACAGGTGTGGCTTCGAACGGCACAGCTATCCTCCAGGGCAACACGGCCAGGGCCGGGCCAAGTTTTCGGATTTTGGGATACAGTTGCGTGAAAAACAAAAAGTGAAGCGCATGTACGGTCTGTTGGAAAAACAGTTTCACAGTTACTTCACCACCGCCGATCGCCAAAAAGGGATCACCGGAACCAACCTTTTAACCTTGTTGGAGCGCCGCTTCGATAATGTTATTTATCGTTTGGGCTTTGCCATGTCTCGGGCCCAAGCAAGGCAATTGGTGAATCATAACCACTTTTTGATTAACGGCAGGAAGGTTAATATCCCCTCATTCCTGGTGAATGTAGGCGATATCATCGAAGTGAAGGAGAAAAGCCGGAAAATTCCCCAGGTTATTGAAGCCCTCGGGGCGGTGGACCGGCGTGGTATTCCTCAATGGTTGGAGGTGGAAAAGGATAACTTCCGGGGTGTCATACGATTACTGCCGTCCCGGGAAGATATCACCATGCCAATTCAGGAACATCTCATCGTCGAGTTGTATTCAAAATAGTTAGTTTTGGTTTCGAACCTCGCCGTAAGGAGATCTCTCCTTTTTCAAACATCGGTGTGCAAAAAATTTTGGCAAGGGGACGCGAAAAACCAGAACATGGTTTTTGTGCGAAGGAGAGCGAATGCACAAGAACTGGACCGAACTGATTAGACCCAAGAAATTAGATATCGATCCTGAAACCCATACCCATTTTTATGGGAAATTTACGTGTGAACCACTTGAACGGGGATTTGGCACGACCTTGGGCAATGCCTTGCGCCGGGTTTTGCTGTCATCCCTTCGGGGTGCTGCCATTACCTCCGTTAAAATCAAGGGTATTTATCACGAATTTTCTCCCATACCAGGAATTATTGAAGACGTCACAGAGATAATCTTAAACCTTAAAGCAGTGCGGTTCAAGATACACTCTAAAGAAGAAAAAGTAGTCATCTTAGAAGCCAAAGGAGAAGGCGAAGTTACTGCCGGATCTTTCCAGACCGATGGCACAGTGGAAATTTTAAACCCCGAGGCTCATATCGCTTCGCTAGCTCGAGATGGCGAATTAGTCATCGAAGCCACGGTTAAAACCGGAAAAGGTTATCTCCCAGCCGAAGGTAATAAAGAAGAGGGACGACCCATTGGGGTTATTCCCATTGACGCCATTTTTTCTCCCGTCCGCAAGGTCAATCATGTGGTTTCTCAGGCTCGCGTCGGCCAACAGACAGATTATGACAAATTGACTCTAGAGGTCTGGACTGATGGCAGCGTTACCCCCGAAGACGCCGTTGCCCTGGCTGCTAAAATTCTTAAAGAACAGTTGACCATTTTTATCAATTTTGAAGAACCAAAAGAGGATTCCGAAGAAAAGCCGATTACCGAAACCAGTCGACTCAACGAAAATCTCTTTCGCCCGGTCAACGAATTGGAGCTTTCGGTGCGTTCGGCCAATTGCTTGAAAAATGCCAACATTCGTCTTATCGGTGAGTTGGTCCAGAAAACCGAAGCCGAGATGCTAAAAACGAAAAATTTCGGGCGCAAATCACTCAATGAAATCAAAGAAATTTTGACTGAAATGGGACTCAACCTGGGGATGAAGCTGGAAAATTTCCCCCCCCGGGAAGGGTTTCTCGAAGGAAAGGAAGGCTTGTCATGAGGCATCGGAAAGCAGGGAGACAACTTTCACGGACAAAAGAACATCGTCTATCATTAATGCGCAATCTTGTTACTTCTCTGCTCGATCATGAGCGTTTAGAAACAACCTGCGCCAAGGCCAAAGAATTACGCCCACTGGCCGAACAATTGATTACCCTGGCCAAAAAGAATGATCTCCACGCCCGCCGACAGGCTCTGGCGGTAATCCGTTCTAAAGAGGTGGTGGCCAAGCTTTTCAGCAACCTGCGGGAGCGTTTTCTAGACCGACCGGGGGGTTATATCCGCATAATACCCAAGGGTATGCGGTTGGGAGATGCTGCTCCCATATCGATTATTGAATTGCTGGGACGCCCGGAAAAAATAAAGAAGGCCAAAAAAGCCAAATCTGCGGCTCAATAAAATCGCTGCGGTCTTATGAGAGCGAGGGGCGACCTGCTCCTCGCTTTTTTATTCAAAATCCATGGTTCCGGTCACTATATACCGCACTTTTGATCAACAGATAATGCTTATATTAGGTTATTTTTCTCGTTGGCAACTCGGATCTCATGACCACAAAAGGCCACCGGTTTTCTTATCGCATCCCGTTGTACGAAGTTGATATGGGCCAGGCCGTGTATCACGGCAATTATTTTCATTTCTTCGAATTGGCCCGGGAGGCCCTCCTCCGTGATCTGGGCTTTGGCTATCCCGAGCTGGTAGCCCGGCAGATACATTTAGCCGTTGTGGAAGCACACTGTCAGTATCGGCAACCGGTGCGCTACGATGATCAGATCGACATCTATACCACCATCCCCGCCTTGAAAAGCCGCAGCGTCCAATTTCACCAGCAACTCTTTCTCAGCGCCACTGGCAAACTGGCTACGGAGACCCGCCTCACTATGGTTAGCGTTAACTTTGCCGGCAAACCGATTGCTCTACCGCCGGAACTGCGCCAAAGGTTGGAGACGCTCATTAAATAGTTCCTTAAATCCGGTTGCTTTTCTTGCAGCTAACCCTCTACCCTTCCCCGAACTTGATCTATATGATTTCTGAGCCATTGCCGCAGAATCTGTTCCACTTCCCAACCCGCGGCAATTTCCTGGGCCACGGTTTCGTTGAGGCATTGGACGGCTGCCTTCCCCAATGCGGTTTTGAGGTCGTCACAGAGGAAACACTGGCAGTAGTAATGTCGAGCTAACAGCTTGCAACCAGCCTTGCCAACGAATAAGCATTTCCCCTTGATCTCCCCTGTCTCAGGAGGCGGGTGTCCCAGCAAAAAATTAATCAACAATAAGACTACGTCGTAATTATTTTCAACTCCTGAAAAACAACAGCTCCCTGCGCCTATCAGGGCGCAATGCTTGCAACCGGCGACAACTCCCAGGTTATGCATCATCTTGCCGGTTTGATCGATAGCTTCCCGGTAACGGTCAACTAACTCACCGAACCAGGCTTCTTGACGTAGTTGTGACGCATAGAGCCGAAATAAACGTTGCGCCGCCGCCAAGTCCCGATATTTTCCTCGCTTGGTCATGAATTGACCTGCCCCTTCCTAAGGTTGTATTATCATGGTTTCGCCAATGCTCAGGACGATGAATTTTTCCGGCGAAATATTTTTTTCCTGCAGCACTTGTTGCAGAAATAGCGGTGGTTCGGCCAATGGTTCTTCAGTCAACTTAAAAGTCCCCCAATGCATGCCAATGGATTGTTGGGACCGAATATCCTGGTGAACCAAAACAGCTTCCTGGGGATTTAAGTGCATAGGTTTCATAAACCAGCGAGGCATATACCCGCCGATGGGTATGAGGGCAAGGCGCATGGGGCCCAGTCTTTGGCCAATTCCCCGGAAATCCGGAGAATACCCGGTATCTCCCGCAAAAAAGATATTTCCTGCCGGGGTGGACAGCACCCAACCAGCCCATAAAACTTTATTGGCATCAAAAGGTGTCCGCATGGAAAAATGCTGGGCCGGGACGCAGTGGAAGCGAATCGGTCCAAACTCAGCGGCTTGCCACCAGTCCAGTTCAGTCACATTGTCAATACCTGCTTTTTGAAACCAGCTGGATAATCCCAGGGGCACGAAAAATTTTACCTGGTTCCCTAATTTTGTGACGCTAACCCTATCCAGATGGTCATAATGATTGTGACTGATTACGGTAGCCTGAATGGGCGGGAGATCTTCTTGGCGCACGGGAGACGGTATTAATCTCCTCGGCCCGGCAAAACTAAACGGTGAGGCCCGGTCGCTGAAAATAGGATCCGTCAGGATATTAATACCGGCAACCTGGATCAAATAGGTGCTGTGACCGATCCAGGTAATCTGAATAGTTCCGGGATTGGCATGATTCAGACTATTCAAGTCCGGGGGCACCACCTGGGGCTGATATGCTGGGATGGTGTCCGGTTGCAGGGCCGGTTCTTCCCTCGGGCCGAAGCCAAAGCGCCAACGAAAAAAATCTCCACGCCGGCTTTTGTCGTCGATATGCCCATTTCTAAAACCTCCCGGGACGTGATGTTCGGGCACCTCACCCATCTGAGGCCTTAGCGGCCAGGCAATTATAGTTAGCGCCATCCCCACGAATATTACAAGAAATATCGAAGAAAATACCATTGGGGACTTTATAACCTTAACGAGTTGATTTAACATATTAACCTGAAGTCTTTATATTAGTCATAATTGACCAGCCAGGATAGACTTTAAAAATTAACCTGCGGCATGAGATCAAAGTCCTGAACGAAAGTTTAATACCCATAGGAAGTCAGATCAAGTCTTTGACCTGACTTTTTCCGAACAGTTTTTAGAGGGGTAATTTTTTGGTCTTAGCTGAACTACCTGGAATCCATTGGGAGTGAATGATGCCGGGGATACTGCTTCGATATCGAACCTTTCCATTCTTTAACATCTTGGTTCTGTTATTTATTGTCGTACCTGCCTCTACTTTAGCCGCGGAACCAACGGTGGAAAGCTATTTCTGGCCCCCGGGTTTTTTCCTCCACTTCGGCAAATTAAAGCAAGCCCAGAAAGAAATTATGCTGTCGGAAGTGGAAAAGAAAGTGGCCTCCTTGCGGCAAGCGGGCAAGGGTTTGCTGGTAAGAGGCGAGCTTATAGATAAATTGCAAAGGGACATCAGCGAATTAAATCCGGCAACAATCCTGGATCAAAGCGGACTGGTCGTCATGGTCCGAAATTTTCCCAACATTTACTTTAACTTTAACGGCCCAGATTCGTTAATAAACCGGAATACCTTTATCGTAGTTAAGAATCCCAGGGTTGATAGGATGGAAAGCGTCCTGCGCCAGTCGTTGGTCATGAGCGGAGACTTCTTCGCCTTCTCCCAGACGTATTTTAAATCCACTTTGGAAAACCTTCAAAAAGCCCTCAAAGCCCAAACACCACAAATCCAGATTGATTTGCAGGAACTAGAAAAAGATAAAAAAAGAAGGAAACGTTAGATGTAATTAGCAGACTGGAACAATGTGCTTCCAGGGAAAATAGCGACCAATCAAACTCCCACAAACCGATGTCAGAGCTATCCTAATAAATTTTTGGCAACTTACACCTCCCATTGAAATTTCGACCCACGTTTGGGAATTTGCGTCCATTCGTGATAAAAGGTATAATTGTCCAGCAAGGATTGTTTGTCTGATCTTGGCAGCGGCCCAGCAAAATGATTATAACTAAATAAATTATAATCAAAAAACGTATTCCAAACATTTATCAGGGGTATTATGACGAAACGGGAATGGCTGGAAATAAGAATAACGTTACCAGAAACGCTCCAGGAGGAAGCCGGAATATTCCTGACGGCGTGGAGTGGCCGGGGGGTCGTGCTGGAGGATGGGGAGGAAACAACCGACTCTCAACGTTTAGCCGCCATCCGGACATATTTCCCGGCGGCAGATTTTACTACAGACAATCGTCGGGATCTCATACAATATTTAGATAGGTTGGTTTCTTTGGGGTATCGGATCGGCGAACTGCAACAGCGGTTCATTGAAGAGGAGGATTGGGAGCGGGCCTGGCAGGTCCATTTCAAATCACGACGACTGACCGGCCGTTTTGTGGTAAGGCCACCCTGGGAGGAATATACCCCGGTCGCCAACGATGTGGTTTTAACAATTTATCCGGGCATGGCTTTTGGTACCGGCCGGCATCCGAGCACCTGGCTCTGTTTACGAGCCTTAGAAGAAGTGGCCCAGGATTGGTCTCCTAACCCGGAGCTACAGGTGTTGGATGTCGGGACTGGAACAGGCATTTTAGGCTTGGCGGCAGCCCATCTCGGAGCCAAAGTACTGGCCATTGATCTAGATCCCGAGGCTTTAGCGGCAGTCAGAGAAAATATCCGGCTTAATGAGTTGCAAGACAGGGTGCGCGCTGACGATATTCCTCTGGCGGCCATCCGGCAGCAATTCGATCTTATTTTCGCCAACCTCACTACCCCTGATTTACAGTTTCTGGCAGAATCCCTGGCAGGGCGGTTGCGACCAGCCGGCCAACTTATCATTTCAGGCTTTTTGATCAATGATCTTCCCAAACTACAGGAACGATTCTTGACAGAAGGTTTGACTTATCTTAGGGCTCACCAAAAAGATGATTGGGCGTCTTTAGTCCTGAAGCGATTGTAATTACATGGACCCTGATAAAACCCTTTGCGGTAGGAATTATCCGGACCGTCAGCTTAGACGTTTTTTTGCCGGACCGGAACAATTCCTGGGGGATGAAGTAGTATTGTCCCCTTCTGAAAGCCATCATTTGATCAGGGTTTTACGTCTGCCGTTAGGCGAACGGGTTGAAGTCTCGGACGGTTGTGGACGAATCTTCGCGGCTGAGATTTCCCTGCTTGAACCCGCTACTGCCCGGCTTCGCATCCTTGCAGAGTTAAACCTCGGCCTTGAATCAACCCTCCAGATCACCTTAGGACTGGCCTTGGTTCGATCTGAGACCTTTGATCTCGTAGTCCGGCAAGTTACGGAAATGGGCATATTCCGGCTTATTCCTTTTTATTCGGACCGATCTCTGATCAGACCGGGGGGTTGGAAAAAGACCCGGCATAGCCGATGGCTGCATCTGGCCCAGGAGGCCCTGAAATCCAGCCAACGGCTAGTTCTGCCGCAGATAGTGGCGCCGGTGGAGTTTTTGCAAGTTTTAGAGGGCCCTGAGGATTTAAAATTAATATTTTGGGAAGATCAACGGAAGCATAACTTTAAGATTGATTTAACTTCCTGGCCCCGTCCACAAAGCGTCAGGGCACTGATCGGCCCGGAAGGCGGATTCACCGCCACGGAAGTGGCGGCAGCCCAAAACGCCGGATTCCTCTTGATGGGTCTGGGTCCAAGAAGGCTGCGAGTTGAGACCGCAGCCATGGCCGCAGTAAGCGTGCTGCAATACCTCTGGGGTGATTTAGGAACATGAAGCACACCCTGTCTCCCTCCCTTCCTTTTCGCAGCCTGAACGCCTATCTGACCACATTATGCGGTGAACGAGTGCAGAAAATCACCCTGGACGCCGGTTTGACCTGTCCCAACCGGGATGGCCGGGTTGGGTGGGGAGGATGTATTTATTGCAACCCCAGAGGGTCCGGAACCGGCGCCCAGGCTCGGGGATACAGCATTTCCAGGCAACTGGAGGAAGGTATCACCCGGGTCGGCCAACGCTATCAAGCTCGCAAGTTTATGGCCTACTTCCAAAGTTTCTCGAATACTTATGCCCCCCTGGAAGAACTTCGCAGCCTCTATGAAGAGGCCCTGGCTCATCCTCAGGTGGTGGGTTTGAGTATTGGCACCCGCCCGGATTGCCTTTCTCCGGAACTCATTAAACTTTTGAGTTCATATGGCCGAACTCATCTTATCTGGCTGGAACTGGGCCTGCAATCTTCGCATGACCGGACATTACGGTTTATCAACCGGGGTCATGACGCCGCCTGCTTTACTCAAGCCGCCAATATGTCATCGGCAAGCGGTTTGCATGTGCTGGCCCATGTCATCCTCGGTCTACCCCAGGAATCCAGGGCTGATATGTTGATGACGGCCAGATTCTTAAGCGCCTTACCGATTGACGGCGTGAAGATACATCTTTTATATGTCATCAAGGATACGCCTTTGGCCAGGCTTTATGCCGACGGCCTTTATACACCGTTATCCCAGGAGGAGTACGTCGGTTTGGTGGTTGACTTTATTGAGCTATTGCCGCCGCACATGGTAATTCATCGATTGACCGGCGATCCACATCTGAATGAACTCATCGTTCCCGAATGGTGCCTGGACAAAGCTGCGGTCTTGAATCAGATAAAAGAAACTTTTATCCGGCGCCGGACTTTCCAGGGCCGCCTCTGGGAGCCTGATCACCGTCCTCATGCCACCTCCTAAGAAAGAGAACACTGACTTGTCAAATCTGCCGCACAATTCCAGCCAGAAAAATGGTGCTTGGCTCCCCGTGGCCATGTCCTTTGTTATTCTGATTGCCTTCTCCGCCCTCTTTCTTTCCGTATTCTGGAACTATATCAGCCCGTGGGTGGTGGATTGGTATGCTCTGCTCACCAGTAAAGAAAAGGTGCGGGCGTGGTTAATGTCCTTCGGCTCCGCGGCGCCCCTGGTGTTTATTGGTATTCAAGCCCTGCAGGTAGTTTTCGCCCCTATCCCGGGGGAGGCCACAGGATTTCTGGGAGGCTTTTTATTCGGCATTCCCAGGGGCTTTCTCTATTCGACCGTGGGTCTGACCCTGGGATCAACGTTAGCTTTTCTGTTAGGAAGGTGGCTGGAAATTCATTTTGTCGAAAAGGTGGTTCAAAGAGAAACACTGGAAAAATTTGATTTCATTATCGAAAGGCAGGGAGCGCTGATAGCCTTCCTCCTGTTTCTGATCCCCGGCTTTCCCAAAGATTATCTCTGCTTTATCCTGGGTCTCAGCAAGATGCCGTTACGGGTCTTTCTCCTCATTAATATAATCGGCCGCATGCCCGGGACTTTTTTGCTCACCCTGCAAGGAGCAAAAGTCTATAAAGGTCATTATGTCTCTTTTTTTATTCTATTAGGGATATTTTTATTGGCGGGTTTACTAATGCTGCTTTATAAGGAAACCTTGTACCGGTGGTTGCGGCGTTGGAGTAAAAAAAATGGGGTTCCTTATGGGGGAAATAAGAAACCGATTTCGAGGATAAATCAGGGATAACTTTTGAAAATCCTGACCGAAAATGAGCTACGGCTTGCAATCGACGGGGGACCGACTTACCTTATAATTAGTTTTCCGGACATTATTCTCCTTGAGGAGGTCTAACACGTTGAGCACCATTGTTTATTTACTGATTTTTGTGGCGATCTGGGTGGCTTTGAATGCCTGGATTCTTCCCAAGCTGGGTATGCGAACCTGAATGAGCCGAGATTCCTGCGCCGTGCCGCGCCAGGAAAAGCCGGATGTCCAAGATGACATCCCCAAATGACCCTCCAGATGAACAACCGGGCTTTGTCCGATCAAATGGGACTTGGCCCGGAATTTTCAAACCGTTGTGAGAGGCGGCAAGGCCCGTTAAGCAGGTAACGAACGAGAGGTTCGATTACTTCTTGTCAGTCTGGCGTTTATCGTTTTCGATATAAGCGTAGGCGGAATGGTTATGGATGGATTCGAAATTTTCAGAATCTACGGAAAACCAGGTAAAATTGTCGTCTCTGTCTAATTTCAGAGCAATTTCCCGGACAATGTCTTCCACGAACATGGGATTGGAATAAGCCCGCTCGGTGACAAATTTTTCATCTTGCCGTTTCAGCAGGGCGTAGACCTCGCACGAGGCCGACTCTTCGATTATCCTGATTAAGTCCTCAATCCAGAAAAACTTTTTAAACCTGACCTGAACCCGCACCTCTCCCCGTTGATTATGGGCCCCCACCAGGCTGATTTCCTTGGAGCAGGGGCACAGGGTGGTGATAGGGACCTTGACGCAAGCCACCAGATCAATATTCCCCTTTTCGTTCAATGACCCTTTGATGGTGCAGATATATTCCATGAGGGCGCTGGCTTTGGATACCGGGGCCAGTTTTTCGATAAAATACGGAAAGGTCATTTCGATATGGGCGGATTGAGCGTGCAACCGGCGGCGGGTTTCCTCGAGAATCTGGGGAATATTTTTTATGCTGATATGGCGGCGAAATTCACTGAGTATTTCAATGAACCGGCTCATATGAGTGCCCTTGTGGCGATAGGGCAGATTGACATAGACGTTAATGCAGGCAATGGTGTTTTGGGTGCCATTAAATTTATCCAGCACCACGATGGGATAGGAAATGTTCTTGACCCCGACCTTGTCGATATCGATATTGCGATGATCGGGCATGCTTTGCACATCGGCAATTTCGGTTAAGACAGTGGCAGCGACCTCCCCTTTGTGCACCTTATTTTCTCCTCTTGGGCGGTGCACCGCTTTCTTTAAAACTAACGGCGGTGTCACAAATCCTCAGCCTTTGGGGAAGATAGCCCGGAACTCGGCTGTACTGATAAGTGTAGGTTATTTGGTTCAAACTCACAAGCCTAAACATAGCGAAACCGCTCGGCCACGGCCCGGGCATGCAAAGGCAGTCCTTCGGATTCGGCCAGTAAAATGACGGCATCTTTGAGTGATCTTAAACCCTCCTTGGTCAAATGCTGAAAGGTCGGTTTTTTCAAGAAGTCATCCACTGAGAGTCCGGAGAACATACGCGCCGTTTGCCCGGTGGGGAGAACGTGGTTGGTGCCGGAGGCATAATCACCCACGGGGATGGGGGAGTAGGGACCCAGAAAGATAGAGCCTGCGTGGCGGATGCGAGGCAGAACGGCAAATGGTTCCTTGGTAATGACCTGGAGATGCTCCGGGGCATAGAGATTTACGAAGTCAATTGCTTCAGAAAAATCGTGAGCTAAAAGAACCGCGGAATGATTGTTAATGGCGGCGGTAATGATCTCCTGACGGGGCAGCGAGTGTATTTCCTGTTTGATAAAATCTATGACCCGGTGGGCCAGAGGCTCCCAGGTAGTGACCAAAACGGCGGCGGCATCTGGGTCGTGCTCCACTTGAGAGAGAAAATCCATGGCAACCATTCTGGATTCCGCGGTTTCGTCGGCCAGAATCAAGGCTTCGCTGGGTCCGGCGGGTGAATCAATATCCACCTCGCCAAACACCAACAGTTTGGCGGCCGTGACATATTTATTACCGGGGCCGACGATTTTATCCACTTTCGGTACGGTCTCGGTGCCATAGGCCATGGAGGCCACTGCCCAGGGACCGCCGATTTTATAAATCTTCTGGGCGCCAGCCAGATGGGCTGCAGCCAGGGTGGTGGCATTGGCGGTCATGCCCTGGTCGGGTGGGGTACAGGCAATGATCTCCTGGACGCCAGCCACCCGGGCAGGAATGATGGTCATCAGCACCGTGGAAGGATATTTGGCCAACCCCCCGGGGATGTAACAACCAACCCGGTCCAGAGAGCGAGACACCCGCCCGGCCAGGATGCCCGGCTGCACTTCGATGGCCCACATTTCCCGGTCCAACTGGGCTCGGTGAAATTTTTCAATATTACCGGCGGCAAGCTTCAGGGCAGCTATGAGCTTGGGATCCAGGCTGTCGTAAGCCGCGGCAATTTCCTCGGGACCCGCCACCAGATCGGCAGTGCTGATCTCGGCCTTGAATTGTCGGTGATATTCCAAAGCGATGCGGTCCCCATACTGGCGCACATCCTGAACGATCTTTTTGATGTCTTCCAGGACAGCAGAAACATCGACGGCGGACCGCTTGACAATGGCCTGTTGACGCTCGGGAGAAAGGTTTCGGATAGTTTCGAGGGCTAGTGTGATCATGGCAGAGTATCCCGGCTCAGTTTTTCAAGAAATATTTTGTTCTATTGTAACAATTTTCGCAAAAAATACCATAGTAGAGGCAGATAATCTCCGGTCTGATAAAATATCTTTCATTTTAGGAGGTGATCAGAGAAAGTAGACGAGATCAGGCCAACGATCCGGTGAGCCCGCGTCCCCGGAGGCGGTCACGACGCGCTTCCACGTCACAGACCATGACAATCATATCGGCGTTGTTGCCATACAGATCTTTCACCAAATCTTCAAAAACCGCTTTGACCCCAAACCCGGCATGTTTAAAAACTTTGAGGGCGCCCGGGGAGTTGAAATAGATTTCCGACACCAATTTTTCCAGGCCAAATTCTCCTGCTAACTCGGAGATTTCGTTGATCAACAAGGTGCCCAGGCCGCGGCCTTGAAACTCGTTAGCCACTACCACGCGCACATTGCCCAAATGGCGTTTCCACCCGGTGCGGCGCATGTGTAGAGTGGCATCACCCACAATTTTACCGTCCACCTCTGCTACCAGGGGGAAGACTTTGTGGTAGTCGATTTGGTTCACCCAGTGGTCGATTACTTTGGGGTCACGCACATTACTTCGTAAAAATTGGCGATCTTGTTCGGAAACCCGGGAAAAGAAATCAATCAGATTATCTTTGTCCTCTTTAACCATGGGACGCAGCACCACTTTGGTGCCATCTTTGAGCACCCCTTCTTTGCGAAACCCCTGCATCATGGTCATCCTCCCAGTTTCTCAGCCTGGCGGCAGCAGCATTACACTCCCTCAGCCAGACGCTCGGCCAGATAAGGTGGCAGATTGGCGGCCAAGATCTTGCTCTGAGCCGAGCCGATGTTATAAGGAACCAGTTTGTACTGCAAGACAAACTCAGCGGTATCAAAAACGGCATACGAAGCCAGGGGAATCCGGTTCCGGGGCTGGCCGACGCTGCCGGGATTAATGAGATAGAGGTTATCGGGGTCCAGGTGGACTCTTTGCTCGGAGATGGGCAACTGGGCCACCTTGCCCCGGACATCCCGGCACCAAACGGCCCGTCTGTGGGTGTGACCGAAGAAACAGACCGTAACGGGAGTCAATTCCCGTCGAAGCAGATTCAGAACTCGTTTCCCTTGAAAGTGGTAAGAAATATAGGCGTCGGGGCTAACCGGGTTGCCATGGCAGGCGAGAAAACGGTCCTGGATGACCCGAGTAATGGGCAGTTGCTGCAAAAAAGCTTTATGTTGATCGGTTAATTGGTCTTTGGACCAGATAACCGCTTGATAAGCAATAATATTGAAATCCTGGGCCAAGGCGGGATCGATGACGGCCCGATCATGATTACCGGCGACACAGAGGACGTTTTGTTGGCAGATGAGATCGACGCATTCCCTGGGATTGGCATTATAACCGACCAGATCCCCCAAGTGGAGGATGAGGTCAACTTCTTCCTGCGCAACGGACTGGAGCACCGCCTCCAGGGCTTCTAGATTGGCATGGACATCAGAAATCAAGGCCAGCCTCATGTTGCCTGCTCCCCGGCAACCCAAAGCTGCCGTACCAAAGATGACCTCATTATACCAAGGGAGGGTAAGATTGCCAAGAGAAAGCCACTCTCGCCCTACCATCCCTTGACTTTTCCCGGACTCTTGATAAATTAATGAGATTATCAAGATTTAAAGACAATTATGACAAACTATCAAGTCGTCGAATTCTTTGAGGACCGAAAAATATACTGCGCTTTGGTGGGAGACGACCGCGGCGAGCGGTTGCACGTCATCACCGAACAGAACCGGGAGATGAATCTCCCCCGGAAACGCCTGATCCACACGACTTTGTGGTCGGCTGGCGCCAACCTGTCGCGCCTGGAGTTGGTGGAGCACCTCAAAGCCATCGGCCTGCGTCGTGAGTCTCTGAAACGGGAAATCAACCTGGAAGAAGTCTGGGAACTTCTGGTCAATGAAGCCGATGGCTTCCTCGTAGCTGATCTGGCCCGCTGTTGGTATGGAGATGCAGTGACTGCAGATGAGATTGCAGCTTTAGGCCGGGCTTTGTTTGAGGATCGGTTTTATTTCAAATTTAAAGGCAGCCTCTGGCAACCCCATCCTCCGGAAGTGGTGGAGAGCCTGAAGGAGCAATATCGCCGGGAACTCGAACGGCTCCAGGAACTGGAGACTGCGGCGGTCTGGCTTAAATCCGCCTGGGAAGGCCAGGACATTACTGATCCGGTCTGGCGACGACGACTGGTGGAAGTGCTCCGGGACATGGCAATTTTTGGCTCCTCCGGAGAGCACTACGAATTAGGCAAAGAATATCTGGAAAAGGCCAAGCTCTTCAAACCCGACACTCCTTTCAAATTGCTCCTCAAATTGGGTGTTTTCGTTCCTGACGAAAATCTTGACCTCTACCGATACGAAGCGCCCCAGGACTTTTCGCCGGAAATCCTGGAAGCGGCCCTACGGCTGAGTTCCGGGTCAGCCCACCCGGATCCTTATGCTTTTTGCCGGGTCGATCTCACAGACCTGGAAACCTTCACCATTGATGGAGAACGCACTCGGGATTTTGACGACGCTCTGAGCCTGGAGAAGATCCCGGAGGGCTGGCGCCTGGGAGTGCACATTACTGATGTGGCCTCTTACCTCCAACCGGGCCAGATTCTGGACCAATCCGCTCTGGAGCGAGGGACCTCCCTGTATTTGCCGGAACGCCGCATCCCCATGCTCCCGGAAACCCTGTCAGAAAATGCCTTTAGTCTGCTGGCCCAGGAGCGCCGGCTGGCCGTCAGTTTTCTGGTCAACGTCTCGGCGACCGGTGAAATCAAAGACTACAACATTGTCCCGAGCCTGATTCGGGTCCACCAGCGGCTCACCTACCATGAAGTGGATTTCCGGATGGACCAGGAAAAACGCTTGGCAGACTTACATCGGCTCACCGCCAAGCTCCGGGAACGGCGGTTGAGCCACGGTGGGGTCCAGTTGCAGTTCCCGGACGTGTTCATTTACACTGATGCCCAGGGAGAAGTCCGGGTGGAAGTCGAGGATACGGAAACCCCCAGTCACGAAATGGTATCCGAGGCCATGATCCTGGCCAACTACCTGGGAGCCCTGTATTTGTCCGAACGCCACCTGCCGGCCCTGTACCGCAGCCAGGCTCCACCTCGGGAGGAACTGGCGATTGTGGAAGGAAAATCCCTTTTCCAGCTTTGGCAGAACCGCCGCCGGCTGAGCCGGGTGCTCCTGGAGCTGGACCCGCAGCCGCACTGGGGCTTAGGCCTGCAGGTCTACACCACCCTCAGTTCTCCCATCCGCCGTTATCTGGATATTATCATCCAACGGCAATTGTTGGCGGCCCTGAGTGAGCAACCGCCGCCTTTTAACCGGGAAGCCCTGGAGGGACTGCTCACCACTCTGGAACCAGCCCTGCGCCGGGCAGGCATCTTGAAATCCAGGCGACTGCGCTATTGGCTGCTGAAATACCTGAGTCAGCGCTTGGGCCAGAAATTGTCAGCCCTGGTGCTGGAGAAGCACCCCAACCGTTATCGCCTGCTCCTGCCGGACATCCTCTTGGAAACGGAAATGCCTGCCCCCTCCGGCCGACAATTCCACCCCGGCGAAACTGTCCTTATCCGCCTGGACCGGGCCATCCCCCATGATGATGTCCTCAAAGTCAGTCTGGCTTAGGAGAGGGGTCAGTGATTCCAGGGTTAGTCCAGAGCAGATCCGGAAGCGGGAAAAATAGAATAACAATTTTTAGACGACTATATTATTGTAATTATTAATATTTACTTCCTGCTGGTATCGTTTTTCCCGCGAATTTCCCACTTTTTTCCCACTGCTTTTTCGGTGTTTTGCCTCTGAGGTAAGCTATTTTAAGCGTCAGTTTTTGCAAAGTTAGATGCATGATTTCAGGAGGCATGAATAATTTCCTCCAGCATTTCGGCAACCCATTGATTGAGGCTTTTGCCGGCGCCTGCCGCCCTTGTGGCTATTTCCGCATGCACGGCCGGGGTTAGGCGCAAGTTGAACTTACCGGAATACTTCTTGTATGGTTCAATACCTTTTTCTTTGCAGACGTCAAAAAACACCTGCAACGATTTTTTGAACTCCAAGCGCAACTCCTCTGGAGTTTTCCCGTAAAAATCAGCCCCGCCACTCAACCCCAAAATTTCACCACGAAACATATCTATCTCGGGATCGTATTCGATTTTTGCTTTATGACCTGCAACAGTCATGATATTCATGGCTTAACTCCATGACATTCCAGCCAGTTACGAATGCTGGCCACCGCACCTTTGTCAGTGTCCTGAGCTGAATGCGGCCGATGGAATACCCTGACCTCGTTAAAGAGAACCACCGCCACTCGAGACCCCTCGCGTTCGCTGACCTCACCGCCAAGGGCTTTGAATAACGCCAAGATGTCATGCCATTTGATACTGCCGCTCACAGGTTTTTTAAAGATAAGCGATAGTGTCTGGCAATGCTTCCGTTTCATTATTTATATAGTACTATAATCTGATACTACATCAAGGAAATTTCTTAAGGAAATTAGGGAAAGACAGTATTTCCAGGAACAGCCTAAAATAAAGCAGATAAAAGCGGCGAGGCCTTTCGTTGTCGGCGACCAAGAACATCACGATCTATTTATATAATTATCTTATTGTTATTATTGCCACTTTTTTCTACTAAAATCATTTTTCCCGCGAATTTCCCACTTTTTTCCCACTTTTGGGATAACCGCGGCAAGATAGTTTCGCGTTTAAAGCGGAGTATTTTTTGCGCACACTATATCTTTTTGATATTCCTAATTAATATTATTGCAAGGGGTGATTTTTCGCGCTAATTTCGCGCTGAATTTCGCGCTGGTTTGGCGGGCGGGTGGCGGTGGCCGCCAAAGTCTAAATGGGCACGGCTCGCCGTGCCCCTCCGAAAAGAAATTATTTTCAAACACCGGTATACCGCCCAATAATCAAGGTTTGGTTTGATGATGGGATTATGGTTAATGCCAACCCACAGCGCCTTGGCCTCAGATGACCCCCGAAAAACTCCCCAGAGGTCAAGTTCGATTTGAATAGATGACACGGGGAGCATACCGAAAACGGCTAACAAAGGGAAGAACGCCTGGGACAGTTGTCACAAATTACCATGATGTAAGACATCACAACGAAGGATGAGAATGCTTATCCCTCAGGTGAAGACAAAAGGCGGGAGGCGCTTCGCATTGTAAATGTACAATAAGTAAAAAAATAAGCATGTTCAGAAAAAAAGACACGGCAGAGAAAGTCTTTAGCTGGCCTTTTTGGTGACCTTTCCTGGCGGAGCCTTATTGGCATGGAACAACACGAGCGTTGGAATTCTCAGAAATTTAAGGTGTCAACAAAATCATATTAAAAATGGCTAGAATTTTTAAAACTTTCCAAGTTCTCCAAGTTCACTAAATCATTGGTATTTATGCTAATAATATTAATATTATTAAAACATATTACAATTATCTTTTTAGTACTTTAAACTTGACTTTTAAAGACATTTTATTGTAAAATTTTTTTACGAAAGTAGACGCTTACACGGACGTGGAGCTAAGAGCCACGGGTCTTAAAAGGAAGAGAAGATAGCCGGGTTGCCTCATACAGGGCGGTCCGGCTGTATATTTTTATCCAGTCGCATTCAAAATCACATTTTGGAGCCATGTCTAAAGCAGGTCAAGGGCAGGCTTCACACTATAAAATCCCATGAAAAGGAGGAAATGGAAAGATGCAAAAAGCTTTTAGGTTAATCATCCCCTTATGTCTCTTGATTTATGCAGTCACACTGGGGATAACCGGCCCGGTGTATGGCGCCGGGCTCATTGTCAGCCTGGACGCCACCCGCACCGCGGATGAGGGGGAGGCCGGCGGCCCCCGCTACTTAACCTCCGCAGCCATGGCCAACGCCACCACTACCCTACGTGAATGCGGGCTTCACCATCAGCACTACGGACCGGTTCCTCACCGCCAATATTGCCAGGGCCTGTGTTTTGTATACCGGAACGGTGTTCTCCGCCTTTACCGCTCAGGAACTGACCGATGTCCAGGCCTTTGTCAGCGGCGGCGGTGGCCTGGTGCTGCAGCGGGATTGGGGCTCGTTCTATCCGGCGGCGGACCCCTTGGCTGCGGTCTTCGGGGTAACGTACAACCCTGGTCCGTTTGGCATCGCCGGCACGCCTACGGCGGTCAATAAAACCGCTGACAGCCCCATCTGGAGTGGACTGGCGGGTTCCGTGACTTCCTATGACCAGATTTTTTCTTCTTCGGTCTTAGGGGCCACAGCCATCGGCGAGCATTCAACCAACCCCGGTCAAACTGGGCTGGCCACCCTCGAGTATGGCCTGGGACGGGTTGTCTTCCTCACGGACATGGATGCCTGGGACGACTTTGGCAATGCTGCTAAGCCCCTGATTACGCCAGGGAGCGACAATGCCATCGTCTGGGAAAATATGTTTCACTATGCTTGTAACCCAAGTCCGGTTCCCGCACCTGCGACCATCATTCTCTTGGGCTCGGGTCTTCTCGGGCTAGTTGGTCTCCGGAAAATGGCTAAAAAGTAACCGGCAATTTCCCCAGAGCAAGGCAGGGTGGCAGACCGCCCTGCCTATTTTTTGTACGCCCGCCAGCGGGCGATTAGGCGGTGAGCTTGGTCTCGCGCCATTTAAAAATGTTTTTAGGGGACCTCTCTCTCGGAGTTCAGTCCCCTAAAATTCATGGGCGCAGGCAACAGACAAGCGGTAAGCAGCCTTACTTTTGATGAGTGGGCAGGGGCCGAAGCGGCTTGCCCTGGCCGCTACCGGCTATCGCCGTCTGCCGCCACCGCCGCCGCCACGAGGGCCGCCACCGCCGCCGGAGGGTCGGCTTATCCCGCCGCCGCCTCCGGGCCGTGAGTAACTGGGGCTGGGCCGCGGGGCCACACTGGCTCGCTGGAAGTTTTGGGTGCGCACTTCGCCCCGCTGCCGGGCGCTAAAGTCTCGGTTGAGCTGGCCGGTATCGTAGCTGGGCCGGGAAGCTGCGGCCGGGCGAGCCGCAGGGGTGGGCCGGGGAGCCGCCACCGGGCGCTCAGGCCGAGGCGCTGGCCGGGTGCTGGCCGCGGGCCGGGTTGCCGGAGTGCTTGGAGGCTGCCATTGGTTCCCCTGGCGCTGCTGGTAGTTTCCCTTAGTATCCCGCTGGAAGACATTGCCGTCCTTGTCGGCAAAGACGTTGTTGGGACCGGCAGGTTTGGGTTTGGTCCGAACTGGTTGTGGCTTGGCCTGGGGTCGTTCGGTCTGGCCGGGACGCTCGGGACGGACGGCAGGCCCTGCCCCGGGTTGGCCGGGACGGACGACCTCCCCGGGCTTCCCGGGTTGCCGCCCCACCACCTTATTATTATTGCCGGGCCGGTTGTAGATATTCCCCACTAAACCCGCAGCCGCGCCACCGGCCAAACCTCCGGCCAAGGCGGCATAGGGTTCTACTCTGGGCCGGTCACCGAGACCGGGACGTTCTCCCGAACCAGGACGGTCCAACCAGGGCCGTTCAGGCCGCTGGCCAGGGGGCACAGGACGGATGCCCACGATGTCATTGTGGATATTGTTGATATTGTTGTAGCGGTAGCCTCCGGCACCCCAGTAACCGCCGCCGGCCGCGCCCCAATACCCTGGGCCATGATAATTAGGGCCATACCGATCCCACCAGTTGTCTGCCACCGCGGCGGTTAGAGCCACGGTGCCGGCGGTGACGGCGGCCGCCCCCAGCCAGGAAGCCGGGATTATAATAGGAGGGGGTGGAGGCATAGGAGCCGGCATAGGGGTCATAGGTGGCGCCGTAGCCATAGGTGTCTTGATAGGGGATGTAGGCCGTGTCGCTGGCATAGGCCGGGTAATCATAGCCCGTGCCATACACCGGGGTGCCGCCCTGCGTGTAGGTGCCGGTATAGCCCTGAGTATAGCCCACATAGGCCAGATCGTCGGTGGAATCATAGACATCCACGAATTTGGCGTTATAGTGGGGATTGCTGGGCGGGATTTTTCCTTTGTCTTTCGGAGGCTGGACCGATACCTTCCAGGGGCCGTCGGGGGAGTCCGCCTCGTACCAGACCCCCTGGTCCAAAGCGTAATATTTGGCGCCTTCCTTGAACACCGCTTGCCCGGTATTCTTGGCATATTCCAGGTCGGTGCCAATAATCTTCTCAAACTGCGGCTGACCGTCGTACTTGATCTGGGTGGTGGCTTTCTTGCGGTCGATGGCCGCGGTCTGGGGGATGGCG
This sequence comes from uncultured delta proteobacterium, assembly GCA_963780995.1. Lineage (GTDB taxonomy): Bacteria > Desulfobacterota > Desulfobaccia > Desulfobaccales > Desulfobaccaceae > Desulfobacca. The sequence continues at coordinate 156,447 of CAWAEI010000016.1, read as the reverse complement.
GCGTCGGCCAGCGCCTCTTTGGCCTCCTGGGTGCCGGCCACGTTAGCCAGGACGAATCCCTTGGGCGACTTTTCCGGAATCTTGGCAAAATCGGCGGGCAGCTTGTCCGGCGCTACGTAGGCCCAGGGGCCCTCCTTTAGGGACTTACCGGCAAACCAGCGGCCCGAGAGCAGCACATAGTATTGCTGGGTGGCGGTGTCCAGGAAGACGTTGCTGTCGGTGTTGCTCAGATAGAGCAGGCCGGTGCCGGAGATGGGCGTCCAGTTCGGCTCCCCCTCCGAGACGATGAGCTCGGCCGGCTCGGTACTGACGATGACTTTCGGCATCAGGTCCAGGGTGGCCTTCACTTTTTGCCCCGGCGGCTGTTTACCCTCTTTCTGAGTGTGCTCTTCCAGGGTTTTCATGTCGTCCGGCAAGCTCTTGACATCTTTCCAGGGCCCCGGCACGTCGGTGGCCGTGAGCCAGACATCGCCGCCTTTGAGGAAATAGGCCTTGGCGCCGGGATCGTAAACCATGATGAAGGGCGTATTCACCACCCGCATGAGCTTGGTTTTTTCAATGGGACGCAGTTTCGGGGCGCCATCCAGCAGCACCAGCACCGCCGGTTTGGTCTCATAGATAATCTTGGGGGGGTCGGTCTGCAAGCCCTGATCCTCCGCCTGCTGTTTCTTAAGGTCTTCCAGCATGGCCAGGACCCGGTCCAGGGAGATGTCAGTGCTTAGGTCTTTCACCTCGGAGTTGAGGAACTCTTTGAACTTCGCCAATTTCTCCGGTTCCACGCCGGGCGCTTTGATGTCGGTGATTTTGGGTTCATCAATGGTGACCAGGCGAGTATCCCGGTCGGTGGACACCCGGGCCGCCAGCCACACCACCCCGAATATCGGCTCCTTCATGTCCTGGCGTTTGGCGGACACTGCGACCCGGGCCGTCAGCTTGTCGGCCTCGAAGCTCTCCACCTGCGGCTGGTACATAGTAACAATGCCGTTGGGGTGCTCAAAGGTCTTGGGCCACTTATCTTTGGCCTCTTGGGCCGTAACCGCCCGGCTGCCGAAGACCAGTAGCAGGGCCAGAACCAGACCGGTAAAAGCGACTCTTAACCATTAATTGCCACTCCAGGCGTTCTCTGTCCATAAGCAAAGATTCCTCTTAAATTTGGCCTAAGGCAAATTTTCACGTTACGGGCGACGAAGTAGTTATAACCTTGAAGGCGCGGCAGATGATGACATTGGGCGTTTAGAGATGGAATGAGGCGAAAGACGGGAGGAGCTTCGCTTTTCCGATCTTCGGGCGGAACGCCATCGTTACGTCTTAATCTTCTTTACTGGGCCCCGGGACTTCGGCCCGGTGCCGCCCGGCGCCTTTGATACCCTGGACAATCTCCTGGCTGAGCCTTCCCAAGGCCCGGCTTTGGGCGGCCACCAGATCGGCATAATCCGGGCCCGTCACCGGCTCGCTGATACTGGACCGCCCCGTTTTGACCAGCTTTTTATCCGAACCCTTTAAAACATTCCAACGGCTGTCCAGCCGGGCGGCGTCGCCCAACCGGCCGTCAAAGCGGGCCACATCCACGGTAACCTGGTAGTCGATGGGCAAGTCCGGGCGCCAGGGATATAGTTGGATCTGATCCGTGGGCAGGAGGAACCCGATATTGTCGGCCAGAACGTTCACGAAATTATTTTTGAGGGGGCCGACCCAGCGATCGAATTGGGCTTTGACCACCTGGTTGTCACCTGTCTGGCTCACAATGAGAGATTGGTCCAGATAATCGGCCAGCTTGACCGGGCCGATGCCCACAACGGCGTTTTGCCCCGAACTAGACCGCATAGAGGCAACCTGGTCCTGGATCGGACTCAGCGTGTAAAATCGGGGTGAGGGACTCCGGCTGCAGCCGCCGAGAAAGATGGCCGCGAGCGCCAGGACGATTGTCAGGTTTTGAAAAAATAGCTTCACGTGCATAGTTATTGGCCTTTCGGTTTCTTCTTGCCGCGAATCAGGCTCTCGGGATGCTGTTCCATATAATCGCTGAACTCCCGCAGCGACCGGCTCACGGCAGAAAGTTCCTTCAACGTATTCTCCATATCCACCACCAGCGGGGCGTCTGGGGACATGACGCCCCGGGCTGAAGTCAGGGTTTTATCAACGCCGGACAGGGTCTTGTCAAAACCTGACAGGGTTTTCTCCAAACTGGCAGACAGGCCCTTTATTTTTGAGTCAACATCCTTGGCCAGCTTGTCGAAATTCGTGGTCAGCTTTTTCACGTCTTTGGCCAGGGGATCCACTTGGCCATCTACCTTGGTGATGAGCTTGCGGGCGCTCTGCAGGGTCTCTTTGAGATCCTGGATGGCGGCAGTCAGGTTCGGGTCGTTGACGAGTTTACTGACACCGTCCAGGCTCGATTGCAATTTCTGCTCTAAGGTCCTGAAATCAAAATTATCTAAGGCTCGGGCCAACCGTGCGGAGGTCGACGGGATGGTGGGAATCTCGATAGTGTCTTTCTCGAGGTTTCTCAAAACCACCGGCGTCTGGGGAAAGAAATCGAGTTCGATCAGTAACTGCCCGGTAATGAAACTCTGCATGGTCAGCATAGCCCGCAGGCCCGCGTCAATGAGCTTCTGGGCAACTTTCTGGGGATCTCTTCCCTTTTTCTGTTCTTCACTCACCTGGAAGCGATCCGGCTCGATTTCAATGAAAACCGGGATATCTGCCTTCAGCTTTTTAAAGTCCGCTTGGATAATAATGTTGGTCACTGAACCGACTGGAACCCCCTGGAACAGCACCGGGGCGCCCACACTCAACCCCTTGATGGATTCATCGAAGAACAAAACGTATTTATTGGTTTTCTTGAAGAATTTGCCCGAGCCGAATACGACCAGGCTGGCGGCCAAAATGGCCACGGCGAGGACCACGAAACCGCCGATCATCATTCTGTTTGCTTGCTTAGCCATCTATACTCATCCTATCGGTTAAGATTGCTCCCCCCGGGTTAAAAACAGGCGCAAAGTGGGGTCCTTAGTTTCGGCCAGGAGCTGGGTGGGGTTGCCGGTGGCCGTCATGGTTCGTTTGGAGACATCCAGAAAGACGGAATTGCTGCCAATGGCAAAGATGCTGGGCAACTCATGGGTCACCACCACCATGGTGGTGCCCAGGCTGTCATTGAGCTCCAGGATCAGGTCATCGAGGCGACGGGCGCTCACCGGGTCCAAGCCGGCGGAAGGCTCATCGAAAAACAGGATTTCGGGATCCAGGGCCATGGCCCGGGCGATGCCGGCCCGTTTCTGCATGCCGCCGCTGATCTCCGAGGGATAAAACTCCTCGAAGCCGGCCAAGCCCACCAGCGCCAGTTTCAGTTTGACTACCTCGAGGATCTGGCCCGGGCTCAAGTCCGTATAGGTCTCCAGGGGAAGAGCGACATTCTCGGCCAGGGTCATGGAGCTCCAGAGCGCCCCGCTCTGGTACATGACCCCGGCCCGGCGAATGATCCGGTCCCGGGTCTGGGAATCGGCTCCCCAGAAATCGACGTCGCCGTAAAAGATCTTGCCCTTGGCCGGGGACTTCAAGCCGTTTAAAATGGTCATCAGGGTGCTCTTGCCGCAACCGCTGCCGCCCATGATGATGAAAATGTCCCCCCGGTATATGGTAAAGGTCAGATCCCGCATGAGGACAAAGTCGCCATAGGCCATGGTGAGATCGCGCACCGTAATGTGGGGTTCTTTTTCAGTCATAGGCACAGTATCCAGACCTGCCGAACGGGTGGCACTCCAGCTCAAAGGTAGTCAACTTATATTCCCAAAATGTTGCACACAATGGTGATCAGGGCGGTGGAAAGGATGATGCCGACAATGGCCGTGACCACTGCCGAGGTGGCCGCATCACCCACCGCCGAGGCGCTGCGGCCGCACTGCATGCCCCGCATGCAGCCGGACAGGGCCACGATGATGCCGAACACGAAGCCGGAAAAAAGGCCGATGCCCAGATTCCAGAGACCCACCGCCCTGACGGTCTCGTTATAATATTGGATAAAGCCGATATCGAGCATCCAGACCCCCACCACCATGCCCCCCAGTATGCCCATGAAATTGGCATACAGGCACAGCAGGGGCATCATCAGCGCCAGGGCCAGCATGCGCGGCAGCACCAGAAACTCCATGGGGGAGATGCCCAGAGTCTTCAGGGCATCGATCTCCTGGTTCACCTGCATGGTCCCCAATTGGGCGGCAAAGGCCCCCCCCGTGCGGCCGGCCATGACGATGCCGGTCATAATCGCCGCCATCAAGCGCACCATGGCAATGCCCACCAAATCGGCCACATAGATTTGGGCCCCGAACAATTGCAACTGGATGGCGCCGATAAACGCCAGGATCAACCCCACCAAAAAACTGATGAGGGAGACGATGGGCACCGCCTGGGCGCTAGTGGCCTGCAGGATCAACCACAGATCGGCGCGGCGGTACTGGGCCTGGCCGCGCAGCAGCCGCAGGACGGCAATGACGGTGTCGCCGAGAAATTCCAGCAGGTCACCGGCGGCTTTGAAAAAATCGACGGTTTGATTACCCAAAGAGACGAGAAACGACGCCCGTTCCTCCGCCTGGCGGGCATCTTTTTTTTCCGGCACCGCCGCCGCCAATGCCAAAAGTTTTTTTGCCCCTTCCGGCAATCCGTCGCTGTTCAAGTGGATATTTTTTCGGGCGCAGAAATTGCGGACATTGATTAGAAAGGTCAGCAGCCCGCTGTCCCAATGGGCCAGCTCTCGGGTATCGAAGACAAGGTTACTCACCCCCGGCCGGTCTTCAAGCCTTTGTTGCACCTTATCGGCCCCGGGTAGTTCCCCGACAAGCTGCCAGTCCCCGGAAAGAACCACCTGCAGCGTGTCAGCCGAAGGTTGTTCCAGGATCATTTCACCGCGAGCGGTCATGCAAGTTTTTCTCCATAGTGACTCAGGATATACTGCCCCGAGGCGACACCGACATTGAAGACCAACAACCCCACAGTGCCCACGTCGCGCCGGACCGAAAGTCACCAAGAATTTGGATTTGTCGGGTTTTTCCTAACACGGCGCTGCCCTTGGGCCTGGGAAGGCCAGCGCCAGGACCAGGGCCACGATCAGGTTAAACAAACCTTGGATGCCCCCAGCCTGTCGCCAAGTTCTTCTAAAATTATATTAATTTCTAGAAATTGCAATCAATTGCGCATGGATTTTCGGACTTCGGCTGGTTGGCAATTTCTTGGTCGGTTAACTGCTTAGGGGTGACGCCAGCCCAGGCCCGATCTCGGGGTGGCAGATTTTCCAATCGGATGTGACTAATGGAAGGAGGTGGTTAGCATCTTCTGCGCTTTTTCTTTTTGATCTTATAGCCCTTCGGCTTATGGGGTGGCAGTCGCCAGCCCTGGAACTCGCCGTCGGTATTAGGCACCAGCCTGGGAAACAAGCGGCGATTACAGACGGAGCAACGATAACGCCGCCTGCCATCAGGGACCCAATCCCGTTGGGGGCACCACTCTACCGCGATCTGACGCTCCGGCTGCAGCACTCCTTATTAATCTCCTTTAAAAATTCTGGCCCAATTTCACATTTTCCGCAAGGAAATTTGCCACGCAGTCATAGGCGATTTCAGGAAGTCGATGGCTTGAAGCCGCAAACATAATGGTTATGCAAAGTAAATCTTAGTTGGAAATTATCTTTAAATCAAAATATAGATGAGATATGATGGGCTTTACAGATTTGGATGGGGTTTGGCCGAAAACAGATTCGAGGCTAGCGGCCTGAGTTATCTTAGCAAGCAGGCCACCTGAGGGGAGCAGCCATGAGCAAATACATGCACATTACAGTGACTGTCAGTCCATATTATCATCAGGAGTTGGGTGACGTCTACCCCAGGCTGGCGCGGCACCTGGGGTATCTTAATCCCGAGTTGGTGAAGCGGAATCCTTCGCTGTACGAGTTGGCAGGGCGCCTGGATAAACTGCTCTATGAATTCGACAGCACGCCGCTCCGAGAGGTGCTGCTCCAGCATCGGGACAAGCTGTTGGAGCTTCATAAGAGTATTGAAAAAGCTATCGCCGACTGGAATCTGGCCCCGGCGGACAAGCTGCTTTATAAGTTAGAGGATATTTTTGACGACATCGAAGCCCGATTGAGTTAGCCGGTGCGGCAGCTCTCGCCGAAGTTAAAGTATTTTTTGATAGAGGGAGGAAGCGGGAGCAAATTAGAGGTGCGTAACTAAGTAACTTGTTAATTAAATTAGAGATAAGGAGCAGCAGAGATGGGAATCATCATCAGCATTATTATCGGTGGTTGCATCGGTTGGCTGGCCAGCTTGATCGCTAAGTCTCAGATGGGCATTCTCGGTTATATTATCATCGGCATTGTCGGCTCGGCGCTGGGGCATTATTTAGCCGGCGTCATTGGTTTAGCGGCGTATGGGCTTATTGCCAGATTGGCTGTGGGTGTGGGCGGGGCGGTGCTGCTCATCGGGATTTTGCGGTTTTTTGGAATCATGTAAGGCAAATTTCCGGTGGCACGGCCCACCTTTTTGCCTTAAAGGTTGCCGAAGGTGGGAGGCGCGGCGCTTTGCCGCCTGACATTGTATCTTGCTTGTTAGATTATGCAGGTTCGGAGGAAAACTGCCGTTGACAATCGTCTCCGGGGCATTTATATCATAAGAAGCATATTAACATTTTTTAACCGGGACCGATTGTGCAAGACGACTACTGCCGCCAGATCACTTATCTACGGTTATCCATTACCGACCGCTGCAACCTGTGCTGCTTTTATTGCGCCCCGGTGCAGGAGATGGTCAAACTGCAGCACCCTGACATTCTCCGCTATGAAGAGCTGTTGCGCTTAGCCCGGCTGGGAGGTACAGGCGGGGATGACCAAAATCCGGGTGACCGGAGGGGAACCTCTGGTCCGGTTGGGGGTGGAGGCATTTCTGGCCTCTCTGAAGGCGCTACCGGGCTTGCAAGAAATCTGCCTTACCACCAACGGGGTGCTGTTGGCCGAAAAGTCAGCAGCTCTTTGGCAGGCGGGTTTGCGCCGGTTGAACATCAGCCTGGATTCACTCAACCCAGAGCGCTACGCCCGCATCACCGGCAGCGATCGGTTGCATCAGGTTTGGGAGGGCATCCACACCGCAGCAGCCATGGGTTTTGCCCCCATTAAAATCAACTGCGTGGTCCTGCGGGGCATCAATGACGACGAACTGCTGGACTTCGCCCGGTTGTCTTTGGAGCATCCCTGGCATATCCGCTTTCTGGAATTCATGCCCATCGGCCGCAGTTCCCGCTGGTGCGCCGACAATTATCTCCCGGTGGCGCAGATGCGGGCCCGGTTGCAGGAGCACGGCCCCCTGGAGGAGATGCCCACGCCAGCCAACGCGGGCCCGGCCCAACGCTATCGCTATCCCGGCGCCAAGGGCGAAATCGGTTTTATCAGCCCTATAAGCCAACACTTCTGCCAGAATTGCAATCGTTTGCGCCTCACCGCGGACGGCCGCCTGCGCCCCTGCCTCTTCGGCGATGAGGAAGTGGACCTGAAAGGCCCACTGCGGACCGGGGTGGATGACACTGCCCTCCTGGAGTTGTTCCACCAGGCTATTCTCAGGAAACCGGCCCGACACCATCTGAACCAAGACCTTGCCTCCCCCTGTGCCCGCAGTATGGCCAGCATCGGCGGTTAGCTGCTGATAAAAAGCTTGAAAACCCCCATTTCAATGAGTACAGTAATTATTAGTTGGTAATAAGAAAAAAATTGCCGGTTATAGAACTTATGAACCCCCTCATCTTGACCCTCTCCCCCAAGGGGGCGAGGGAACAGAGAGGATATTTGTTTCATGAGCCTTCGGCTCTCCAACGAATAATGAAATGTTCCAGAGATTTAATCGAGAAGCGCTTCCAGCCCCTTCAAAAGGCGGGATGCGCTTTGCTTTCCCGCCCTACAAGAGAGAATTAGTAAGAAGATAGAGGACCTTATGGATCGTCGAGAATTTTTACAACGAGTGGCAGCCCTGGGATTGGCTGCGGGCGCGGGCCAGATCTTCACTTTTCCCTCGGAACTGCTGGCCATGGCCCCGGAAAGCCGGCCCGAAGCGGTGCTGGCCAAAACCACCGGCACGAATTATGCTCACCTGGTGGGTGACGCGGTCCAGGCCCTGGGGGGCATGAAAAAATTTGTGAACGCCAACGAAGTGGTGGTGGTTAAGCCCAACATGGCCTGGGACCGGACCCCGGAGATGGGCGCCAACTCCAATCCCATCGTGGTGCGTAAAGTCGTGGAGCTTTGCCTGGAAGCGGGGGCTAAAAAGGTCAAAGTTCTGGACCATACCTGTCATGACGCCCGGCGAGCCTATGCCAACAGCGGCATCAAAGCTGCGGTGGAAGACATCAAAGATTCCCGGGCAGTGGTGGAGTTCGTGGATGAACGCAAATTTGTGGAGATGAATATCCCGAAAGCCAAGTGTCTAAAGAGATGGTCCTTTTATAAGGATATTCTAGAAGCCGACCGCTTCATTAATATTCCCATCGCCAAGCATCATTCCGAAGCCCGCCTCACCATGGCCATGAAGAATATGATGGGGGCAATCGGCGGCTGGCGGGGGCGCTGCCATGTGGGCCTGCACCAGAACATCGCCGACATGAACCTGGTCCTACGGGCTGACCTCACCATCCTGGACGCCACCCGCATCATGACCGAGGGCGGCCCCTCCGGGGGTAAACCGGAATATGTGCAGGTCAAAAACCTGGTCTTCGCCGGGGTAGATCCGGTGGCCATAGACGCATATGGCACTGCTACCTTGTTCGGCATGAAACCGGCTGATATTGGCTATATAACCAAAGGGTATGAACTGGGGCTGGGGGAAATGGATTTAGGTAAAATTAAGATTCTGTCGGCTTAAAGGTATTTTTAAGCCACAAACCCCGGCTGATGTAGCATTGCCAAGAAAAGAAATTATACCACCCGAAGCGAAGCAGAGCTTCGCAGATATTGGCGTTCCCAAGCTGGAGCTTGGGAACGAGGGTGACCAAAATTTTTACCGCATAAAAAACTTCTGGCTGTCAGTGAACAGCTGCCAGCTAGCAATAAAAACTAATTTGGGCCTGATTTCTTCGGGAGCAGGCCCTTTTTCTGCTTAAGAACTTCTTATGGAAAATAAACCTGAAATTTCAACCGAAGCATACCGGCCCGTCCCCTGGCGGGGTTGGGTTTTGGCCCGCCGCCTCAGCCAGATCTTCTTTTTCCTGCTCTTTGTTCTGCTCTTTTTGAAGACAACCTATACCGGGCAGGAAGTTTTAGGCTGGCCGGTGGATCTGTTTTTTCGTTTCGATCCTCTGATTCTGGCAGCCCACCTATTAGACCACGGTCAGTTGGTGTGGAGGCTTTTCCTGTCTTTAATACTGGTGGGGCTGACATTGATCTTGGGCCGTTTTTTCTGCGGCTGGATCTGCCCCATGGGGACTACCCTGGATGGCTGCCGCCGCCTGTTATTCAGGCCCCGTCCGGACCGGGGTTATGCCCTGCGACTGCGGCAGGTAAAATATTATCTCTTGTTTTTTCTTTTGGCCGCGGCCCTTTTCAAGGTAAATCTGGTGGGGCTGTTTGATCCCCTGTCGCTTCTCTATCGGACCTTGGGTATTGTGGTTTATCCGGAGCTGTCATACGGGCTGGAAGAATCTTTTGCCACAGCCTACAAGGTGGGCAAACCCCTGACGTATGTCAGCGAGCCGATGTATCAATACCTGAAAGACACCATTCTGCCCTTCCGAAAGCAGGTCTTTCTGCTGCCGTTTTTCACGGTGTGCTGCTTCGCACTTATCGTGGCTTTGGAAAGGGTGGACCGACGCTTCTGGTGCCGGGCCTTGTGCCCGCTGGGGGCATTGTACGGCTTGGCGGCCCGGTTTTCCTGGCTGCGGCGGCGGCCCTTTAAACTCTGTAAGGATTGCGGCGACTGTCAGGAAGTGTGCAAGATGGGGTCGATTCACGCGGAAGTGGTGCCGCAACACCAGATGGCCGAATGCCAGTTGTGTATGAGTTGCCAGGAAGCCTGCCAAAAGGACCGGGTTTCCTTTAAATTCGGGGGCCGCGTGGCCCGTCCGGCCTTGGATCTGGGACGGCGGCAGGTGGTGACCGCGATGGCCGCCGGGGTTGTGGCCGTGCCTCTCATACGCCTGGGGTCGGTGGCGCAAAGACCGGATGAATATTCTGCTCCGGCCGCCGGGAGTGGCGTCAGAGGCGGAATTTCTTTCCACCTGCATTCGCTGCGGCCAGTGCTTCAAAGTCTGCCCCACCGGGGGGCTGCAGCCGGTCTGGTGGGAAGCGGGGTTGGACGGTCTCTACACTTCCCGCCTGGTCCCCCGCCTGGGATACTGCGAATACGGCTGCAATCTTTGCTCCCAGGTCTGCCCCACCGGGGCCATCCCCACCATGCCCCTGGACGTGAAGCAGGCCCACCGGATGGGAACTGCTTTCATCAATCAGTCCCGGTGCATTCCTTACACCGAAGGCAGGGATTGTTTGGTGTGCGAAGAACACTGTCCCACGTCGCCCAAGGCCATCACCTACTACGAGGCGGAGGTGAGGGACCTCGCCGGCAAGAAGGTGCTGGTGAAACTGCCTCAGGTCAACCCTGATCAGTGCATCGGCTGCGGCGTTTGCGAAAACAAATGCCCGGTGGGCGGAGATGCGGCCATCCGGGTGAAACGCTCGCTTAGGGTGGAGATGTGATTTTTGGGTTTCCAGTTTCTGATTTCCAGTTATGTCATAAGGACTATTATACACTTTGAAGCGTCATTATCCTGACCAGCCCATAGTTGGGGTTGGAGCCGTAGTTTTTCGGGATGATGAGGTCCTGCTGGTGCGCCGGGGTAAGGAGCCTGCTTTCGGGGAATGGAGTCTTCCCGGAGGGGCCGTGGAAGTGGGTGAGACCCTGGAGGAGGCGTTGCGCCGGGAACTGCGGGAGGAGACCGGGATCGAAGTGGAGATCCTGGGACTAAGCGCGGTTTTGGAGCGTATCTTCCCGGACGTGGAGGGGAAGATCAGCTATCATTATGTGCTTTTGGACTTTCTCTGCCGTTACGTCAGCGGCGATCCCCGGCCCGCCTCCGATATCCTGGAGCTTTGTTTTACCCCTCTCCCGCGGCTGGAGAACTTCCAACTTACCAGCCAAGCCCGGGAGGTGATTATTCGGGCGCAGGTTCAGCTTAAGCACGGAAATTATCTTCCTCCCGTTTGCACTGAATTAATATCATAGGCTCTCGTGACCAGGATGAGATTCTCTTCATGACACGTGGGCGGGCACGGAGGTCCGCCCCACCAATAATTGTCCAATAAAAAAGGCCCGCCGGATGTCACAATCCCGCAGGCCTTTGGTATTTAATGAAATTTGATTGGGTGTGGTTGTTATTCCCAGGATTCCTCGATCTTAGCGAGGACTGCCTGTTTTTTCGGTTGAATTTTCCGGTAGACCTCCTCGGGGGGACGGAGTTGACCGTCCACGGTAAGCAGGTCGTGGTCAACGGCAATGCCGAAGCAGCGTTCGTTTTCCTCTAAATAGGGTTTAATAAGCTGCCAGTCAGCTTCGGTGAAGGGCACCAGTTCGCCCCCGTTGAGCTGGTCGGGACCTACCATCCCGTAGGGATCACGGATATAAACGGCGCCACCGGAGGCCAGGGAGAAGAGGTTGGCGCCAGGGTACGGCGACGGTTGCCGGCGGAGGCGGCCGCGCTCATCGAACTCCATACCGTTGACGATGACGAAGCCGCCGTCTTTAAAGACGTCTCCCGCCATGAACGATTCAGCCAGGAAGTCCAGAGCCGTGCCGTTGATCACCACCTTGGGGCGACCCACGGCGTTGATGAGGGGTCGACCGGCGGCGTTACCCATGACGTAGACTTCCCCACCCTTGGCACCATACATGAAGGTCTGGCCCACGTCCCCATGCACCACCAGCTTGCCCCGCTTCATGATCTGGCCGAGCTGATCCTGGGCGTTGCCGTGAACGTGAATCTCCATGCCGTCGATGCCCGAGGCCAGATAATCGCCGGAACTGTCATAGACATCGATACGGACGCCATCGGTCTCCAGGCCGAAGCCGCAGCCGGTGAAGCGCTGTCCTTTGTAGCCATAGATAATAAAATGCTTCCAGCCCTGGTGGAAGGCCTGCACCTGATAGCGGGCGTCGCAGTCATCGCCCTCGGGCGGAAAACCGGCGGCATCCAGCACCAGGATGGCATCGGGCCGGGGCGGGGCGGTTAGCCGGCCCCGGGTCTCCCAATCCAGCCAACGATAACGGCTGGCATGGGACTCGGCCATTTTGGGAGTGGCCCGGAAGATGTCATGCAGGGCTTCCGTGGTCAGGCGGATAATGTTACTGCGTTTCTTGTCGCCGGGATCAAAGCGCCGGTCCATAACCAGCGTCAGACCGTTGATAATAGTGGCTTTGAGTTCATCGCTCTGGTGGGACAGACGAGTCAAAACCTGGAGATGTTCCAGGTAGGTGGCATAGTACCACTTGAACAACCACTGACGGAAAAATTTGTAGAGGGTCTGGCCGGTGGCATCTTCCAACAGCGGCATTAGATCGGTGGCGATTTCGTCACTACGTTCGTCGGTAATCTCGGGCACATCCCCGCCCCAGGCTTTTTGATGCCAGGGAAGGGTCTTGGGAACGCCGAATTTGTCATAACAGGTTAACACGTGGCGGCCGTTCTGGGGTTCCAGGGAGAAGATGTAGGCGCCGCCGTCGGTATAGCTGCCGCCCCGGGCGTTCCAATACAGGTCCGCCACCGGGCAGAAACGCGGGTCTTCCTGGGACAGGCTGCTCAGAGTGGCGTCGATGGCCTGCTTCTCGGAACAGACGAGGCCGATCTGGACTTCCCCTTCCTGGAGGGCAAAGACCTGGGGACGGAGCATAGAGGTGTCGGTGATGCCGATCAACTCGTAGCGCTGGTGCTCCGGGTCATTGCGGGCAATGATGAAAAACCAGGGACCGTCCGGGGAGCCGTGGATGTGGGTGGCCTGGATGAGCCGGTATATTTCTTGACGTTTAGCCGGTAGCAGATCGAAATCCCGCTCCGTGGTGGGGGCCAGGGCCTCGATGACATATTCCAGGGGATAGCCATACACCCGGTGCAACAGATCGAACATAAGAACGGCCACTTCGGTATCCGTCAGGAACAGCGGATAGGTCTGGCGCTGGCCCAGATATTCGCTCACCGAATGATAATTGGCAAAGTCGCCATTATGCACCAGGGCCATGTTCAGGGCCGCGAAGGGATGGGCGCCGCCGGGATGCCAAACCCGGCCCCGGGTGGGATAGCGCTGATGGGCGATCCAAATGTGGGCCTTGAAATCCAGGAGATTGTAATACAACGCCGCTTCTTCGGCGTAACCCACGATCTTCAGGATCATGACGTTGCGGCCCTGGGACAGCACAAAGGCCTTCTTTTCCCCCAGGGAGGCATAATAGGTCTGATTCAGGTTGTAGCAATTCTGGGAGATGAACTCGTCCTCCACTCGACGCCAGGAGATACCGTGGAGGTGATGGCGTTGGATGAAATGCTGGAGAACCTCGGTTTTCACCCGAACAAAATAACGCCAGACCTCGGGAGGCTCTACCGTAAGCCCGGGCAGATCACGCCAGTCGGCCATGGATTGCAGGCGGCTGGCAAAGTCAACCCGAAGAAAAGGTTTGATGAATTTTTCTTCCACTAGAGGCCGCACTTCCGGGTCCAGGAAAGCGAGCTGAATCAAGTAATCTTCATCTAAAATTTCCCGGCTGACTCCCAGACTGTCCGGGTCCAGGCCCACGGCGGCGATACCACCGCCTTTGCCGTTGCCCCGGTTGTGCATCTGGACGGATGGTTGAAAAATATGGCGGCCGGACACCGGCACACTGGCAGCAAATCCGGTAACCCCGCAGCCGCCTTCGGCCTCGGGTTTTAAGGTTTGACCTGGGACATAGGTGGGCGCCAGGTCCCGCCGGCTGGCCAGTAACTTATTGCCTTGATTGTACATGTTGGCGTTAAACTTCATCGTTACCCTTTAAACGTGGTGCCCCGGCGCAGGTCATCCTCCACCGGGCGGTCGTAGTAGTCCAGGTGAACCAACAGGTCGGTGCGGCCCACCAATTCGGAAATGCTCCTAAGCCCCAGGCGTCGCAAAATTTCCTTTAATTGCCAAGCCCAGGCATAATACATATTGCTGATCCGGTTTAAGCCCCACTCCACCTGCATGAGCTGGGACATTTCGGGATCGGTGGTGGCGATGCCCCGAGGGCAGCCCTTACCCGACTCACAGTTGTAACAGCGGGTGCATTCCAGGGCGACCATTTCGGCGGTGCCGATGACCACGCCATCGGCGCCCAAAGCGATGGCCTTGGCCACGTCAAAGGCGGTGCGCAGACCGCCGGAGGCAATGAGGGTGATACGGTCCCGGATGCCTTCATTACGTAAAAACTGATGCACCTTGGGAATGGCATATTCGATGGGCATGGCGATATTTTTCTTGGCAATATCCGGCGCGGCGCCGGTACCGCCGTAGCTGCCGTCCAAATGGATGATGTGAGCTCCGGCGTCATAGCTGCCCACGGCCACCATGTCTACGTCGGTAGGGGTGGAGACTTTGACGGACACCAGGCAACGGGGATTGACTTCCTTGATCCAGTCCACGTGCTTTTTGTGATCTTCCACGGAATAGACGCTGTGGAAGGGAAACGGCGAAAATAGGGCAGCGCCAGTGACTGCCTCCCGCATTTTAGCCACGGCCGGAGTAACTTTGTCCCCCAACAAGTGCCCGCCCAACCCTGGTTTGGCACCCTGGGCATACTTGAATTCCACTATCCGCACCCGTTGAATGGTGTCTTCCCGGACGCCAAAGAGGCCGGTGGCCACCTGGGTGATGATGTTCTCATCATAGGGCATGAGAGCTTCGGGATAGCCGCCCTCTCCGGTGCAGGTCATGGTGTTCCACTTGACTGCGGCCTGGGTCCGGGCCAGCATGGTGTGCAGGCTGATGGAGCCGAAGGACATGCCGCCGCCGTACCAGGGAACCGACAACTTTACCTGGAGTCGGCCGTCGGCCCGGCGGTTGAGGACCAGTTCCAGAGAAATTTCATCATGGCTGAGCTTGGAGTCCTTAAATTCCCGGGGAAAAATAAACCGCATTTTGTCGAAGCCGCCCCCGGAGTCGCCGGTGCGGTATTCGATGTCGGTATAAGGCAAGGTGCCGAATTCGGCCATCCACCAGGTGCTCAACAACAGATCGCTGCTCCAACGCTTATCCCCAAAGGATTGATAATTGGGATTCTCCACCAGGCGCAGAGCATTTTCCGGGCACTGATCAATACAGTAGAATGATTCATTTTTGCACTTAAACCCCTGGCAACGATAGCTCAAGGGGCGGCGCAGGAAGGCGGCACCGGCCCAGGTATGGACGCCATACGGGCAGACTTCCACACAGCGGCCGCACTTGGTGCACTTTTTTTCATTGCGCACCACCCGGTACTTGCTCAGAGGATTTTTAAACCGGCAGCCGGTGGTTCTCCGGTTCTAAATACTTATAACCATCGTCAATATTGATTTTTTCCGCTGGAACCGACATAACTCTCTTAATTTCCTTTAACAGATGAAAAATAGCCGGACCTGCCGCAACCCAACGCTTAGGGCCGGCAAGATGCCCTGGTCCGGTTAATTAGGATCACGATCCAAAGTTTCCGAGCCCGGCGGCACGGCAAATAAGGGGGCGAAGATTTCTTTTTCCAAATCCTCAAAGAACATGGCCCGCCCCACTTCACCCCGCAGTCGTCTGACCTCCCGCAAACCCATGGCGCCCAACACTTCCAACAACTGGTTGTTCCAGGCGCCCATGAGATTGACCATTCTCTGGGTGCCCCGGCGTTCATTGATCTTTCCCAGGTCAACAGGGCAGTCGTCCCCATCCTGGCAGTGGGAGCACAGGCGGCACTCCAGGGCCAGAAGCAGGGGCAGATCGATGGCCACTAAATCAGTGCCGCAGATAATGGCCTTGGCCACATGTTCGGCCATGGCGATGCCACCGCTGGCAATCAAAGTCACGGCGTCCCGGAGAACGGCTTCTACCAGACGCAGATGCACCTGGCGGATCAGATCTTTGAGATGCTTGTCCTGGGCATCGTCAAAGCCTTGGGCGTGGTTGTCGGCATTGAGGTGGAGGATTTCGGCACCGGCGCCGGCCAGGGCTTCGCAGCGAGCCGGGGCCTGACCCGTAGCAGGAAGAATGATGGACACCAGAAGATTGGGATAGAGCACTTTCAGGCGATCGATTTCCGCAGTTATATCTGGATGATCCCAAAGCTCCACGGCCTGCACCTCACCAAGGATGGCGTCGTCGAACTTCAGAGTGCCGGGGGAATATTGCGGCATCAAGTGCCGGATCAAAGGCATTAATTTATTCGTAATAGCTTCCCGGGGCATGACCGCAAAGGTATTCAGGTTCTTGGCCACCATGGCCATGATCAGCCTGATCTGGTTCTTACCGACACCGATGGCCGGCTCGGTCAAGATAATGGGCAAAGGTATTTCCACCAGAGGGAAAACCGGCATGGTCATATCGCCCGAATCATTAAAAGACAAAAACAGGGGTTTGCGTCCCAGGTCGACGGTGGTGCTGATGTATTCCCGGCCATGGATGCCGTCCCGGGTAGGACGGACGATTTCAGACATGTCGGTCCAGATGGAGTCAAAGCCGGGACCTTTAAAGGGGCCGCCGTAACCGGCGCCGGAAACTGGAATGCGGCCAGTTTCCGCCTGATACCAGGTGGTACTGATAATTTCTTTGGTCCAATAGGTGTCGCCCAGGAGTTTGTATTCCGGGTTCATCGTTTTGGTAACCAGTTCCCGAGGGCAGCCCTGGACACAGCGAAAGCAGTTTTTGCACAGGCTGTCAATGGTGTCAGTCAGGCTGCGGCTATCAAAGGTACGGTCCCGAAAGGCGTGATAGGGGCAGGTCTCCTTGACGCAGCGGGTGCAGCGCAGGCAGCCTTCACCCCAGTCCAAGACGGTGCCTTTGCCCACGGCCTTGAAGCGAGGGGGAACTGCTTTAACATTGATATGATACTTTTCAGACATAGAGCAGTTCTCCTACAGCTTCTGATCCGGTCGGTACTACCCGTCGGGGTCCACCGGCATCGGCCTTGGACCAGTCCATGCTCGGCTTGACATCAAACAAGCGCTCCAACACCCCCAAAGATTCCAAACGGGCGCAGATTTGTTCCCAGGCGCACGGCACGGGAGGATCATAATCCCTGGCCAGATTTATTTCGCACAGACCATTGGTGGCGCCGCCGCAGGGTCCGTTGAGCAGCCGCTTGGCGCACCGGGAAATGGGGCAGATACCACCGGTATAACCGAGCTGGCAATCGCCGCAGCCCCGGCAATTCTCCAGCCAAACCCCCCGTTCGGCCGTCTCCCCCAGAAACAGCGTGTTCAGGGCGGGATAGACCGGGATCTTCTCCAGTCTGGCAGCCAGGGCTTGCACTCCGGCGCCACAGGCAAGGGACAAAACCGCATCATAATCCTGGGCTAAATCAACCACGTCCAGTAAAAATTCATGGATGCACTGGCGGTCGACACTTGATTCCTTTAACTCTACTTCCTTCCCGGCAAGTTGAAAGGCCAATTGCAAAGCCGCAGCCAGTTCCGACACTTCCCGGCGCCCGCCGCTGGCGCACTCTGCCACACAGGTATCGCAGCCGGATAGCAGGATTTTCTTATAACCAGATAACATCTCCTGAAGTTCTTCCAGAGATTTTCTTGTTCCGACGATCATTACAACTCCTTTTAAGCCTTGGACTGGGGGCGGGCCGGGTTGGGCCCCAAGCTCTGAGCCCGTTGGTGTATCTCGCCGGCCGCCGCGGCCAAACCCTCGGGATTACCGGCAGCTACCCGGGAAAGCCCCAAACGCTCGGGCTCTAGGCCGAGTTCGGTGAGATAACTCTGAGCATAAGCTACCCTAAATCCCATACGGGTGCTGCCTTCCACCAACTGACAATATTGCTCCGGGCATCCTACCACCCAAACCAGGTCGGCGCCGGTGGCCAGAATGCGCAACAACTGGAAGGCTTCCACTTTGCTGCTGCATGGTTCCTGAATAATGCGACCCCGCAGGCCGAACTGCTTTAAGGCTTCACTAAAGGCCGCCGGGTCCGGTACTGCTTGAGTGCAGGCGAGAACCACCAGATCCTTTATCGGGTTCATTCCTACCCCTTTCCACATATTATTATAGCAATTTTAGAATATAGCATATTTGCCAGCAGGAGAAAAGATTTTTCTATTATTTCGTATTAACAATATGAGGGGCAGGTTATTCTGCCCCTCATTGCCAGGAAGGTGAGGTTACACCACACAAAGGTTGGGTTTAAAGGATGGGCAGGTAACGCTCGATCTCGTAATCGGTAACATACATGCGGTAATTATCCCATTCGATCTTCTTGTTTTCCAGGAACTTGTTGAAGATATGATCGCCCAGGGCTTCCTTCACCACTTCGCTCTTTTCCACTTCTTCGATGGCCTCATACAGGCTGCCGGGCAGGGACTTGATACCCATCTTTTGCCGTTCGGCTTCGGTCATATGGTAAATATCGATTTCCACCGGTTCCGCCAGGGTGTAGTTATTTTCGATGCCTTTGAGGCCGGCGGCCAGCATGACGGCGAAAGCCAGGTAGGGGTTGCAGGCCGGGTCGGGAGCCCGATATTCGATCCGGGTAGCGGCTTCCTTGCCGGGTTTGTACATGGGTACCCGCACCAAGGCGGAACGGTTCCGCCGGGCCCAGGCAATGTAAACCGGGGCCTCATAACCGGGCACCAGACGTTTGTAGGAGTTTACCCATTGATTACAGACTGCGGTAATTTCGCGGGCGTGCGCCAGGATGCCGGCAATGTAGCTCTTGCCGACCGCGGATAAATGGTACCGATCTTTGGGATCATAAAAAGAGTTCTTGCTTCCGGTAAACAAGGATTGGTGGGTGTGCATGCCGCTACCGTTAATGCCGAAAATGGGTTTGGGCATGAAGGTAGCATGCAAACCTGCCTGGCGGGCGATCTCTTTGACCGCTACCCGGTAGGTCATGGTTTTATCAGCCATTTTCAGGCCTTCATCATAGCGCAGGTCGATCTCATGCTGGGAATCGGCCACTTCATGGTGGCTGTACTCCACCCGGATGCCCATTTTCTCCATGGCAAAAATGGTTTCCCGGCGCAGGTCGGCACCTTTATCCAGCGGGGTAGTATCGAAATAGCCGGCCTTATCGATGACCTCAGGGTACTCATTGTTGGCAAAATAGAAGAATTCCAACTCCGGACCGGCATAATAAGTATAGCCTTTTTCCGCCGCCTTGGCTAACATCCGCTTCAACACATACCGGGGGTCGCCCTGGTAAGGAGTGCCATCCGGCAGTAGGATATCGCAAAACATCCGGGCCACGGGCTGGTCATCCGGCCGCCAGGGCAGGATCTGGAAGGTGGTGGGATCGGGCTTGGCGATCATGTCGCTCTCTTCGATGCGGGAGAAGCCTTCGATGGAGGAGCCGTCAAATCCCATCCCCTCGGTCATGGCCTCTTCCAGTTCCGAAGGACGGATGGCGAAGCTTTTCAGCACTCCCAAAATGTCGGTGAACCAGATCTGAATAAAACTGATCTGCCGGTCTTTTACCGCCTGAAAGACATCTTCCACTGTTTGACAATTCATACCTTACCTCGCTCGTTTTTATTATGTTTATATTTCAATATGGAAATATATGTCAATTATAAGGCAACTACCATGCCAATGATATTTTATTTATATTTTTAATTGGTTACAACAAATTTCCTAAAGTCAAAGGCTACATTATTGTAATATAGTTTTTCGGAAGTTACTTTTTTGTCATAACGGCTTTAATCAGCACCGGATTGGCGTTTTTTACGTTCGTCGATGTCACCGGGATACATGACGGCCTCATGCCCCCTTTCCCGGGTGCGGATACGGATGGCCTCTTCCACGGAATAGACAAAGATAAGGCCGTCACCGGCCTCTCCGGTATAGGCTGAGTCCAGGATCGTTTGGATGGTTTCCTCCAAATTTTGCTCCGAGAGAATAATGTTCATTTGAATTTTGGTAAGCATATCAACCTGATAGGTACCGGAACGACCGGACAATCTGACCCCCCCTTGCCGCCCATGGCCACGTATTTCAAAGATATTTAAACCGACGATGCCAATGGCCTCCAGGGCCAGTTTGACATCATTGATCTTATCTTCCCGGATAATGGCTTCAATTTTTTTCAGCATGTTCTGTATCCTTTTAAGAGTAGGCCCGCTCACCGTGGGCGCTGATATCCAGACCGACCTCTTCTTCCATAGGGGTCACTCTCAGGCCGATGCTCCAATCCAGGAGTTTGGCCACAATAAAAGTAATCCCGAAACTAAAGATCATGGTGACCACGATACCCAGTAGCTGGATCCCGATCTGGCCTGGGTTGCCGAAAAACAGGCCGTTGGCGCCGGCGCGGTTCACTTCTACAGTGGCAAACAGGCCGGTGGCCACCATGCCCCAGGTGCTGGCGATACCATGGCAGGCCCAGACATCCAGGGATTCATCCAGCCCCCGCTTATCCCGGAATCGGATGGCATAATAGCTTAAGGGAGCGGCAATGGCGCCGATGACCAGAGCCGACAAGGGCGTCACAAAACCGGAGGCCGGCGTCACTGCGGCCAGACCCACCACCATGCCGGTGGAGATGCCCAGGGTGCTGGGGCGGCCGTCAAGCCAGCTGAGCACCATCCACACCAACCCGGCCATGGCCGCCGAGCTGTTGGTGGTCAGCAGGGCGTTGACCGCGACACCATTGGCGGCCAGGGCGCTGCCGGCGTTAAACCCGAACCAGCCCACCCATAGCAGTCCGGTGCCTAATACAGTTAAGGGGATATTATGCGGCTCCATGGGAAATTTGCCGAAGCCTTTGCGGGGGCCAATAACCAGGGCAAAGGCCAGGGCTGAAAAGCCGGCGGCAATATGCACCACAGTGCCCCCGGCGAAATCCAGAACTCCCAATTTTCCCAACCAGCCGCCGTTGCCCCAGACCCAGTGGCACAGCGGGTCATAGACCATGGTCGCCCAGATAAGGCTGAACAAGAGAAAACTCTTAAACCGGACCCGCTCCACGAAGGCGCCGGTGATGAGGGCTGGCGTAATCACTGCGAACATCATCTGATAGGCGGCAAATAAACTCTGGGGAATAGTTTTGCCATAATCCGGATTGGGCGCGGCGCCGACGCCATTTAGTCCCAGGTAATTCAGACCGCCGATAAAGCCGCCGATATCCTTTCCAAAAGCCAGCGAATAACCATAGAGCACCCACTGCACCCCGATGAGGGCCATGAAGACGTAACTTAGGGTCAAAGTAGATAAAATGTTCTTCCGGCGCACCATGCCGCCGTAAAAAAAGGCCAGGGCCGGCGTCATGAGCAGCACGAGGGAACAACAGACCAGAATCCAGGCGGTGTCGCCGGCGTTGATGGTAGCCTCCATGAAATCGTATCCTCCGGTGGCAAAACAAAGATAGGTTTGACGTAGAAAAAAACGTCGATAAAAAATTTTATTTGTAAAGTTTTATGATAATAAAAGCCCTACCATAAGGAACCTTCTTTTTCGTTAATCCTACACCCATAAGATTAGCTAACGTATTAAATCAATAATCATGCCAATTTTATGACTTAGTTATTTCAATGAGTTACGAGATCTAACGAAATCTTAACCTTACATTCTTGTTATAAAAAAAGGAGATGAACAGACAATTTTGCAAGATATTGACGAATATCAGAGGAGCATACTGGGGTGGCTGCTGGAGTTCGCAGGCTTTTTTGCTTTACGAAAGGCAGAAATATTGAGAAGAATGATTAGGGATGGGCCAACGGGAGAATTATGCTCACCCTAAGGAGGTGGGGGAAGAGGATTAGGCCTCATCCCCACCTTCAGCATTATTGTACATATCTGTAAAAAGTGGTCCTAGCGGCGATACCCCAGAATCCTTTCCACTTCATCGGCGTCCGCGTCCATGACATAAGGAATGCCCGAGACGATCGCGGCTTCCTCGGTCAAGGCCACCAGATCGTCCCGGCTGATATACTGCAGGGCGAACTTCCGGGCCCCGGCCATGAACTGCTGCAGGCCCTGGGTCATGCGGCTGATGTAGCTATACATGCCGATGGCGCCGGCCGGGATGCGAGAGAAATCCTTGCCGTATTTCCCCCGCAGGTTGCTGGCTTCCGCAAAAGTCTCCAGAAGGGCGTCTTCCAGTTTGGCCCCTGCTTCCGCAGCACATTTTTCCGCCAGTTTCTTACCCTCGGTGGTGCCCACCATGGCCGCGGTCATAATGGAGCGGCCCATACACACCAGCTTGACGTAGGGGGCGGCCAGGGCCATGGCCTTGAAGACATGGTCTTCCAGGGAGAGGCCGCCGGCCATGGCGATATCGGGGACGAATTCACCTTTGTCGATCCAGGTAGGAGGCGTATTCATACAACAGGCATTCCAGGTGCACCGTGGGGATGCCCCATTCATTCATCATCCGCCAGGGGCTCATGCCGGTGCCGCCGCCGGCCCCGTCTATGGTCAAGAGATCGATCTTGGCCTGGGAACAGAACTTCAGGGCCCGGGCCAGGTCGGCCGGCCGATAGGCGCCGGTCTTCAGGGTGACCCGCTTGGCGCCCACCTTGCGCAGGTGTTCCACGGCCTTGTAGAAATCCTCTTCTACCACCATGCCCAGCCGGGAATGGCGCTCGAATTCCTTGATGCCCTTAACATTGTACTGCTCTACCGTGCCTTGTTCCTGGGGGTTGGGAAGCACAATATAACCCCGGTCCTTCAGTTGTTTGGCCCGTTCCAGGGTGGGGAGCTTCACCTCGCCGCCGATATTTTTGGCGCCTTGGCCCCATTTGAGTTCAAAGGTTTGGACGCCCAATTTTTCGATGACATACTCCGGCACGCCCAAACGACCGTCTTCGACGTTGGCCTGAACGATAATGTCGCCTTTACCCTGATACCACTCTTTAAAGATCTTCACCCGGCGTTCCATTTCCGGGGACTGGACCACCTTGCCTTTTTTAATCTCGGATTGGGGATCCATACCGCAGACGTTCTCGCCGCAGACCAGGATGATGCCGCTGATGGCCGCACCGATGGCCATGGCTTCCCAATGCACCCGGGCAATCTCGGTGGAGCCCAGGGCGCCGGTGAAGCATGGGAAGTCCAATTTCACCTTGTTTGTCACCCCGATTTCAGCGCTCACATCCACGGCCGGGAAAATGGCCTTATCGGAATCGGCTTCCATACCAATGGCCCCGACACAGGTGCCCTGGATGTTAAAGTGGGAAAAGTCGCAGGGATAATCTTTATCTGCACCCGAGGTCACCTGACCAAAGGGCATGGGGTAGAGCATTTCCCGGCCCCGGACGGCAGAGCGGCCGATCTCGCAGGGACCGGGACAACCATCCAGGCAGGTAACACAAATGCCGGAAACGGGGGCAGCTTTCACCCGGGTTTTGGTTAAGGTGGCGGGACTACGGTTAGGATTGCTGAATGTCATGATCTTCCTCCTGTTTTTGATTCCTTGTGTGGTTTTGCAAAGACTGAACTTGTTTACTAAAGATGCTGCCTAACAAATTTGTTTTAATTTTCACATAAACGACTCATCTTGCCGCGATTATGGCCGGAAAATATTCGCAACTACATTATTTAATTAAGATATTTTATTTTTAAGAACCTTGCTCTAGCAGCAATGCTGCGCCACACGATGCCCTAATGGTTCAGCCAAGAAAAATATTTTTTATAAGAATGTCAATGCAATATAACTTACTGTTATTCAATTGTTTTATCTCTGTATCGCTTTTTCAATTACAAATATGTTATTTAGCCTGTTTTTTTCTTACAAGTTTGTTAGTTTCAGCCCAAAACTTCCCCTGTCAGTTTGAACACTGGCCAAAACAATCACTTATCACGCCTTGGGTGTCTGTGGAGAAGAGGGGAGTCCGGCCTTCCGGTGGGGGGCGTCAACTGCCTGCCGCCGCTGCTACTCTCTGGATGTGTTAACGCCGCTCCCTGCCTTAGGCCCTCCTGGTGAGATTGTCAATTATTTAAGTGAGATACTTGATTGCCGCATCAAGGCTAATTCCGAAGTGTCCATCATCAGGTCAACTTTTTAGTTCCCTGTTTCTATCCAGCTTTCTGGCGCCGCGCCCCGGCGCCGTTGGCTGGCCGTTTTTTTCCTCAGGTCATAATGCAAGTTCCATTCCGTTGACCAAGGTCAGGGCCAGGGAACGCCAAAAATATCCCAACAAATTAATATCAGTAATAAAATTAGATAGATAGGCGAGTCCCGCAACCCAGAAGCGGACGCTTTTATTTCTTGTCACATTTTTTTTGACATGAAAATCATAACCACAGTGATTTTTAATCTTCCCTGCTTCTGATACTTTTGCTAAAATTATCTATTCTGTAATGAAATAATTAACCTTTCTTTGCTCTTGCCCAACAAGGGCAATAAGAGGTAATTCTACACATTGGAGTCGCCTATGAAAACAGTGGCCCAAAGGATCCAGGATTTAAAGGAGAGGGAAGCCCACATTAAAGCCATGGGTGGGCCCAAGGCCGTGGCCAAGCAGCATGAGACCGGCAAACTCACGGCCCGGGAACGCCTGGATCACTTTTTCGACCCGGGAACGTTCCGGGAAACCGATATCTTTGTCAAACACCGGTGCGTCAATTTCGGCATGGAAAAATTGGAAATTCCCGCCGACGGCGTGGTCACCGGTTTCGGCCTGGTCAACGGCCGGCCGGTGTTTGCCTTTGCCCAGGATTTCACCTCCCGGGCCGGTTCTTTGGGGGAGATGCATTCCAAAAAAATCACCAAGGTCATGGACCTGGCCCTCAAATCCGGGGTGCCTTTCGTGGGGTTGAACGACTCCGGCGGGGCCCGGATTCAGGAAGGGGTTGACAGCCTCTCAGCCTACGGCCAGATCTTTTACCGCAATGCCGTCTCTTCCGGGGTCATTCCCCAGATTTCCGCCATCATGGGGCCCACCGCCGGGGGCGCCGTCTACTCGCCGGCCATGACCGACTTCATTTTTATGGTGAAGAACACCTCCTATATGTTCATCACCGGACCGGAAGTCATCAAGAGTGTCACCGGCGAAGAGATCACCTTTGAAGATTTGGGCGGCGCCATGGCCCACAACACCAAGAGCGGGGTAGCCCACTTTGCCTGCGAGGACGATCGGGATTGTTTGGACCAGATCAAGCGGTTGCTGAGCTTCCTGCCCAACAACAACATGGAAGACCCTCCCCGGGTTACCTGCACTGGACCCCACTGCACCGGGAAGATCCGGCCTTAGATAGTGTTGTGCCTGACAGCCCCTCGGCTTCTTATGACATGTACGACATCATCCGGATGGTGGTGGACGATGGCGACTTCTTTGAACCTCAACAGCATTATGCTCAGAATATCATCACCGCCTTTGCCCGTCTGAACGGCCGCAGCATCGGCATCATCGCCAACCAGCCCAAGGTGCTGGCGGGCTGCCTGGACGTGAACGCCGCCGACAAGGCCACGCCGGTTCATTCGTTTCTGTGATGCCTTCAATATCCCCCTCCTGACCATCGCCGATGTCCCTGGGTACCTGCCGGGCAGCGACCAGGAATGGCATGGCATCATCCGCCACGGCGCCAAGCTCCTCTGGTGCTATTCCGAGGCCACGGTGCCCAAACTAACGCTTGTCACCCGCAAGGACTACGGCGGTTCCTATCTGGCCATGTGCTCCCGGGATTTGGGTGCGGACATGGTCATTGCCTGGCCCACCGCCGAGATTGCGGTCATGGGGGCCTCGGGCGCCGCCAATGTCATCTTCCGGAAAGAGATCAAAGAGGCTCCGGATCCCGCGGCCAAACGCCAGGAAATTATTGAGCACTACGAAAACCTGCTCTACAACCCCTACATTGCCGCTTCCCGGGGGTTTGTGGACCAGGTGATCTCACCCCGGGAGACCCGCCCCCGACTCATCGAGGCCCTGGAAATCCTTAGCACCAAACGGGAGACCCTGCCCCCGAAAAAACACGGGAATATCCCCGTTTAGTGAGCCGAAAGCTGTGAGCCGTGAGCAGTTGTCCACTGCTCACTTCTCACTGTTCAAGAGGAGAGCATCTATGAGCCTTATCAAACCCCAAATCCTGGCGGCTATCAGCGCGGCAATGCAGTCCTACCTGGCCGACGAGGAGGCCGCTGCCAGCCAACAGCAGGCCCTGGGCCTGGCCGCGGCCAGTGTCCCCTCGGGACCGCCGGTTAACCTCTGGGCCCTGTCCGGACGCCAGGAGGCCATGCAAATGCGCCTCCTGATGCAGCGCCGCAGTTTTAGATAAAGCCGTTGACGATAAGCTTTAAGTTTACGATCTGAAAATAAAAATCAAGAATAGGAGTTATACATGGCTGGGAAAAACCCGATCAAATTTACCGACACCACCTTTCGGGACGGCCACCAATCCCTGCTGGCCACCCGGATGCGCTCTGAGGACATCATACCCTTCATGGAACGGATGGATAATATGGGCTACTTCGCCATAGAGGTATGGGGGGGCGCCACCTTTGATACCACCCACCGTTTTCTGGGGGACGATCCCTGGGACCGCATCCGCACCATCAAGGGTATCCTCAAAAAAACCCCCACCATGATGCTTCTCCGGGGCCAGAACCTGGTGGGCTACCGCAACTATGCCGATGACCTGACCTACCGGTTCGTGCGTTACACTGCTGAAGCCGGGGTAGATATCTTCCGGGTCTTCGACGCCTTGAACGACATGCGCAACTGGGAAGTGGCCGTCAAGGCCCTGATGGATGCCAAAAAGGCAGGTCTCATGGCCCACTTCCAGGCCGCGGTATGTTACTCCCTCACCCAGCGGCGCATGGGCGGCCCCATCTTCAACCTGGATTACTACGTCAATTTTGCCAAGAAGTGCGAAGACATGGGCGCCGACTCCGTGGTCCTCAAGGATATGGCCGGCATGTGCTCCCCTGAAGACGCCTATGCCATCATCAAGGGGATGAAGGATACCATTAAGATTCCGGTGGAATTCCATACTCACTACACCAGCGGTTCGGGTTCCATGAGTTACTTGATGGCCATTAAGGCAGGGGTGGATGTCCTGGATACCTGCCTGTCGCCCTTTGCTCTGCGCACCTCCCAGCCGGCCATCGAACCTTTGGTCGTGGCGGTGGAAGGCACCGACCGGGAAACCGACATGAATCTGGCCGAACTCATCGAAATCGGTTACGATCTGGAAAAAGTCGCCCTGAAGTACCGGGACCTTTTGGATACCAGCAAGATGGCCCAGATCGACACCGGCGTCCTCCTGCACCAGATCCCCGGCGGCATGTACTCCAACCTGGTGAACCAGCTCAAAGAGCTCAACGCCCTGGACCGCATCCACGAGGTCATGGAAGAACTGCCCAATACTCGGAGAGAGCTGGGCTATCCGCCCCTCGTCACCCCCACCAGCCAGATTGTGGGCATTCAGGGAGTCATGAACGTCCTCTTCGGACGCTACAAACAGGTGACCGCCGAGACCAAGGGCCTGGCCTTTGGCCTCTACGGCAAAACCCCGGCCCCCATGGATCCGGAAGTCCAAAAAATCATCCTCAAGGGCTACGAGCGGGGTGAAGTGCCCACCACCAAGCGGCCCGGGGATATCCTGGACCCTGAATGGGACAAGGCCGTAGAGGATACCAAAGGCATTGCCAAGAACGAAGGCGATACCCTGATCTATGCCCTCTATCCCACCACCGGCATGCGCTTCCTGAAATGGAAGTATGGGGTGGAACCCATCCCCGAAGAGGTCAAGGGCAAGACCCTGGAGCAGATTAAACTGGAAGACGAGGTCTACCTGACCGTCAAAAAGAAAAACCTCTTCGCCAAGGTTAAAGAATATTTTGAAACCCTTGACAAACCGCTGCCGGACAAGGGACCGGGACTGCGCACCTTTAATGTCTTTGTGGACGATCAGTACTATGAGGTGGAGGTGGAGTGCACTTCCGGCGCCCCGGTGATCACCGGCGTCGCCCCCATGGCAGCTCCAACCGCCGTCGCGGCTCCCAAACCTGCGCCTGCAGCTCCGCCGCAGCCTCCAAACCTGCGGCAGCCCCGGCTGCGGAAGCCTTAGGCGCTGGCGAGGTGCCTCTGCGGGCCCCCATGCCGGGTATGATCATCAGCTACAGTGTCAAGGCGGGTGACAAAGTGAAGACCGGGGACCCGGTGTGCGTCTTAGAGGCCATGAAGATGCAGAATTCCCTCACCGCCCCAGCCTCTGGCACTGTCAAGGCCATTAACTTCGAATCTGGCGCCAGCGTTGCCAAGGATGCCATACTTTTGGTAATTAGCAAGTAACCTGGGAAAATAGAAGATCAAGGGCCGGCTCTTACCTCCCGGCCCTTGATCACCTTCCAACCTTCGGGATTCCTTCAGACAGTCGGCCAACGTCAAGTTTTAAGCTGTTCTCATCACTGTCTTGATCTTCATAAAATTATATAATATTAATGGGTTAAGCTTCATCTACCTCCTGACCGTCATTCGGGTGACCGTCGCTTACCGCCAGGATAGAAATGGCCTCACTTCCGGAAATCAAACCCACCGACCTCAATGATCGGGATAAAACCAAAGAACAATTGCTCCGGGAGTTGGCGGCGCTGCGGCGGCGGCTGGCAGAACTTGAGGCTTTGGATGATGAGCGCCGTCGTCTCAAGCAAACCTTGCGAAAAGCCTACGATGAACTGGAAGAGCAGATAGAAGAACGCACCTTGGAACTGGTGCGGGCGAACGAACAACTCCGGCAGGAAATCGACGAACGCATACGAGCCGAAGCAGAACTCCAACGACTGAAAGAGTATCTGGAAAATGTCATCGACAATTCTGTTGATGCCATCGGGATTGTCAACCGGGATGGCAAATTCATCCTCTGGAACCGGCGGGCCGCCGAAATCTATGGCTACCGGTTCGATGAGTTGATCAGGCAAAACTGCCACTGATCTCTACGCTGATCCGGTGGAACTGGAACGAATGCTCGCTAGACTGCGCCGGGAAGGCGTGGTCCGGGAATATGAGATCAGCATGCAAAAAAAGGATGGCTAGCATCGTCCCCATGGACATTTCCATCAGTCTGCTGAAGGACAACGGTTGCACCATCGGCAGCGTCTGCGTGGCCCGGGACCTCTCGGAGCGGAAAAAAAATGAGCTGGAACTAAAACGGGCCCGGGATGAGTTGAGCCGCTATTCCCGGGAACTGGAGCGCCAGGTCCGGGAGCGCACCCGGGCCATCACCAGCATCCTGCGCTACACCCCGGCCGTGGTCTACCTCAAAGACCGGCATAGCCGTTACAAACTGGTCAACCCTCGCTTCGAAGAGTTGTTGGGCTTTAAAAACGATGATATTCAGGGAAAATCCGACCATGATATCTTTCCTCGGCCCGATGGCTGATCAATTTTTCGACCACGATCTCACGGTCCTCCGGGAAGGCCGAGCTCTCCAGGTGGAAGAACAGATCCAGTTGGCTGACGGCCTGCATACCTATCTATCCGTTAAATTTCCCATCTATAATGAATGGGGGGCGCCCGATGGTCTCGTGCGGTATTTCCACAGACATTACCGAACTTGAAAAGGCTCAGGAACGCTTGCGGCTCCTGTCCGGCAGCATTATGGCCGGCCAGGAGAAAGAACGAACGGCCATCGCCCGGGAATTACACGACGAACTGGGACAGATCCTCACCGCCATGCGCATGGATGCGGTGTGGCTGAGCGAACGCCTGAAAGGACAGGATGATCAGGCCACGACCCGCGCCCTGACCATGTGCGACCTCATCGATAAAACCATTGACGAAGTCCGGGGTCTGGCCATCCGATTGCGCCCCGGGCATGCTGGACGACTTTGGACTGATTGATGCCCTGGATTGGTACACCAAAGATTTTGCCAAACGCACTGGTATTACCTGTAAATTTAGCCAAAGCAACATGATCGACGTCGACGATCTGGTGGCCACCGCCGCCTACCGGATAACCCAGGAGGCCTTAACCAATGTAGCCCGCCATTCCTTTGCCACCCAGGTACGAATCTCCCTGGAGGTCAAAAAATGGCCTTTTGGCTCTGATCGTCAAGGATAACGGCCGGGGCTTCAAGCCCCAGGATCTGGAGGATTCCCATTGTCTCGGGTTGGCGGGTATGCGGGAACGGGCCTGCACTGGTGGGTGGCAGTCTGGAACTGCAATCCCGGCCCGGTAAAGGCACCCGGATTTATTTTCGGCTTCCCCTGGATAGCCGGAGGATAGCTCAATGATTAGAATTCTTCTGGCCGACGATCACTCCATTGTCAGGGGTGGTCTACGCCGCATTATCGAGGACTCGGGTGATATGGAAGTTGTGGCCGAGGCTGCCGACGGCCGGGAGGCAATTCAACAAGTTCACCAGATCATGCCCGATGTGGCCGTAATCGATATCTCCATGCCCGGTCTGGATGGCCTGGAAGTCCTCAACCAGCTCCGGCACCATTATCCGAAATTGCCCATCCTCATTCTCACCATGCACGAAGAAGAGCAATATGTGGTCCGGTCCATCGCCGCCGGCGCCAATGGCTACATCACCAAACGTTCCGCCCCGGAACAGTTGGTCAAGGCCATCCGCAAGGTGTTATGACGGCGGGCGCTTTCTGAGCGATACCGCGGCCGAATCTCTGGCCCAGCACCTGGCCGGCGGCTCCCGGAGTCGTTCTCCACTGGACTCGCTATCCAACCGGGAAATTCAGGTCCTGCGTCACCTGGCGTTAGGTCATACGGTCAAGGAGATCGCCGAGGCCTACCATCTCAGCACCAATACCGTCCACACCTACCGCATCCGGCTCCTGAAAAAGCTCAATCTCCGCAACAACGCCGAATTGTCCCTCTTCGCCATCCAGAACCGCCTGGTGGAAATTTAGCCGTAACGCCTTGTCCAAAGGGGCATTTCGCAAACCGCACCTACGGTTGGATACCCTTTAACCTGCCGCCTTGGCCAACTCCGAGGTGCAATGCGGACAACGGCTGGCTTGTATCGGGATAGAAGAGAAACAATAGGGACACTCTTTCGTAGTCGGGTCCGGCGCCGGTTTTTCCTTTTTGAGTCTGTTCATGGTCCGAATCATCAGGAAGATGGCAAAACCTACAATCGTGAAATTGATAATGGTATTGATGAACAGCCCGTAGTTCAGGGTGACCGCCCCGGCCTGCTTCGCCGCTGCCACCGAAGCATAGGGCCCCGCCACCTTGCCTTCTTTGAGTACCACGAATAAATTGGCAAAATCAATATTCCCCAAGATTACTCCGATGGGCGGCATGATGACATCATCCACCAATGACTTGACGATAAGTCCGAAGGCCGCGCCGATGATAATACCCACCGCCATGTCGACCACGTTGCCATGCATGGCGAACTCTTTAAATTCTTTAAACATATCTTCCTCCTCCTTTAATAATTATTCTGATAATTCTTATTTAAATATCTTTTGAGGAGAAATGCAAGGGTGTGACGAAATAAAGTTGGACAACGTTGACAAATTTGTAAAAATGGCATATTATTTGGAAAAAGTTACTATATGGAGCAGCAGTTTTTATGTTGGAGACTGGATCCCTGGCCTGCCTTTTCGAAATTACCCAGGCTATTGACAAACCTGGCTCGCTGAAAAGCGGGTTGCAGAAAATTCTTTCCATCCTGGCCAACTGCATGGGCATGAACCGGGGCACTATTACCATCCTGAATCCCGACACCCGGGAGTTGCAGATTGAAATCGCCCATGGGCTGACTGCCGAGGCCCGCCGCCGCGGCCGTTATAAATTGGGAGAAGGCATCACTGGCCGGGTGGTGGAAAACGGTGAACCGGCCATTGTCCCCCGCATCAGCCAGGAACCCATGTTTTTAAACCGTACCCGCTCCCGGGGAGATCTCCATAAACAGGATATTTCCTTTATCTGTGTCCCCATCAAAATCGGCCCTCAGACCATCGGCGCCCTCAGTGTGGACCGGCTATACCAGGAAGAAATTCATCTGGATGCCGATCTGCAGCTCTTGACCATCATCGCTTCGGTTATCGCCCAGGTGGTGAACAACCTCATGCGCATCGATCAGGATAAACAGCGGCTGCAGGCGGAAAACCTGAATTTGCGGGAAGAATTGCAGGAAAAATATAACCTGGACAACATCGTCGGCAATTCCAGCAAAATGCGCCAGGTCTACGAGATGATTCAACGGGTGGCGAAAAGCAACGCCACCGTCTTGATCCGGGGAGAAAGCGGCACCGGCAAAGAGCTGGTGGCCAGCGCCATTCATTATAACAGCAAACGCGCCCACAAGCCTCTCATCCGCGTCAATTGCGCCGCGCTGCCTGAGACCTTGGTGGAAAGTGAACTTTTCGGACATGAAAAGGGCGCCTTCACCGGCGCCACCCAGGCAAAAATGGGACGGTTTGAACTGGCCCAGCGTGGCACCATCTTCTTGGACGAAATCGGCGACCTGAGCCCCACCGTCCAGCTCAAGTTGTTGCGGGTGATCCAGGAACGCGAATTTATTCGGGTAGGCGGCACCAAAAGTATGGAAGTAGATGTGCGGCTCATCGCCGCCACTCACCGGGATTTAGAGGGTCTCTTAGTCACCGGCGTCTTCCGTGAGGACCTCTACTACCGACTCAATGTTTTTCCCATCTATCTGCCGCCCTTAAGAGAACGGCAACCCGATATTATCCTTTTGGCCGAACATTTTTTGCAAAAATACAGCCAGGAAAACAATAAAAACATCAAACGAATTTCCGCTCCGGCCATTGACCTGTTGATGCAATACCATTGGCCCGGCAATGTCCGGGAATTGGAAAATGTCATCGAACGGGCTCTCCTGGTCTGCGACGAAGACACTATCCGCACCATCCATCTGCCGGCCAGTCTCCAGACCTTGGACCGGCAAGATGGTAAGAAAGCCCCTTCTCTGGCCGCAGCCATCGAGAATCTGGAAAAGGAAATGATTATCGAAGCTCTGCGGGCCGCCCGGGGTAATCAGACCATGGCCGCCGAATTTCTCGACACCAGCCTGCGCATCCTGGGGTATAAAATTAAGAACTACAATATCAGCCCCAGACAATATAAGACCCAGTAAACCTGGGATGTCTGCCGACTAACAATTTTCGCAGATGATTACATAATGTTAGTTATATAATTTTTACCCTAATTGCCAAAAGTTCTGGCCTTTATTTTCCCCGCTCCCCTATAGGGGAGCGGGCTAGTGTGAAGGCGTGAATACGACCATACTTTTGGCACCGACAATAATGGCAAGTTCCAACCAGATAACCTCACATTCAAGAAATTCTCCATAAAATTAGTAAGTCTTTTTTTCCCTTGCGTCGACCTACAGGTACTTTCATCCTGTCGGAGAAACCCCATGCCAGTTCCCATCTTAACCGATCTCGTAATTATTTTCGGCCTCTCGCTGGTGGTTCTTTTCATCTGCCACCAGTTCCGGGTGCCGGTGACGGTGGGGTTCATCCTCACCGGAATTCTAGCCGGTCCCCATCTGTTGGGTTTGGTCACGGCCATCCACGAAGTGGAAATGCTGGCAGAGATCGGGGTCATTTTGCTTCTTTTTACTATCGGCGTGGAATTTTCTTTCGCCAACCTCTTGCAGATCCGACAGTCCGTACTGGTAGCCGGGCCCATCCAGGTGGCGGCCACCTGTCTGGCCGGGCTGTTTTTTGCCCTGCAATTTGGCAAAACTATAGGAGAGGCCGTTTTCATCGGTTTTCTCGTCTCCCTGAGCAGCACCGCCATCGTCCTCAAACTCCTCCAGGAGCGGGCCGAAGTTGACGCTCCCCACGGTCGTATCAGCCTGGGTATATTGATCTTTCAGGACATCATCATTGTGCCCATGATGCTCTTGGTCCCCTTGCTGTCCGGGGCGTCGGAAAATATTGGCGCCTCATTCCTGATCCTGTTGGCCAAAGGGGTGCTTATCATTGCCCTGGTCATCGCCAGCGCCAAGTGGGTAGTGCCTCATGTCCTCTACCAGATTGCCCGCACCGGTAACCGGGAACTTTTCCTCTTGTCCATTGTGTTGATCTGTACTGCGGTAGCCTGGTTGACGGCCCAGGCCGGCCTCTCCCTGGCCCTGGGGGCCTTTCTGGCGGGGTTGATTGTCTCCGAAACCGAATACAGCCACCAGGCCCTGGGCAATATTCTGCCGTTTCGGGATGTTTTTGCCAGCTTCTTTTTCATCTCCATCGGCATGTTGCTGGATGTGGCATTCCTCCTTAAACATCCGGTGATCATCCTCTTGCTCACCCTGGGGGTCTTGCTGTTCAAAGCCATCCTGGCCGGCTCTGCCGCTCTCTTCTTGAAATTTCCGCTACGCACTGCCGTGCTTGTCGGCCTGGCCCTCTGCCAGGTGGGGGAATTCTCGTTCATTCTCTCGAAAGTGGGGGTGAGTCAGGGATTATTTTCGGGTGATAGTTATCAACTTTTCTTGGATGTGACGATCATTACTATGGTGGCCACCCCGCTGATGATGGCCCTCGCGCCTCGGGCCGCGGATTTTATCTTGCGCTGGCCTCTTCCCCAGAGGTTGAAACTAGGAGCGCATTTAGCAGAGAAAATCGACAGCGCGGTCCCCATGGACCATTTAATCATTGTCGGCTTTGGAGTGAACGGTCGGAATCTGGCCCGGGCCGCCAAAGCGGGGGCAATTCCCTATGTCATCATTGAAATGAATCCGGAAACGGTCAGGCGGGAAAGAAAGAACGACGAACCGATTTTTTATGGGGACGCTACCCAGGAAGAGATTCTGATACACGCCAATATCAAACAGGCCAGAATCATCGTCGTGGTCATCAACGACCCGGCGGCAGTACGGCGCATAACCACTCTGGCCCATCGGCTTAATCCCAAAGTCCACATTATCGTCAGAACCAGTTACCTCAGTGAATTGCAGCCCTTATCTGAATTGGGAGCGGACGATGTCGTGCCTGAAGAGTTTGAAACCTCGGTGGAGATTTTCACCCTGGTTTTAAAAAAGTATCTGGTGCCTTGGGAGGAGATCGAACGGCTCACCTCCGAGGTCAGGGCCAATTGCTATATGCTGTTCCGCGGCCTTTTTAAAGGATTGGAGGGTTTCGCACCGTTGCAAGACCATCTGCATGATGTGGAAATCAGCACCTTCCGCCTGGCCGTCGGCGCGCCGGTGGTAGGGAAATCTCTGACGCAGATGGAACTGAGGAAAAGACATGGGGTTACCGTCTTGGCTATCCGCCGTCATGATCAGATGTTACATAATCCTGATCCTAATATGGTGCTGTTGGCCAATGATTTGCTGATAACCATGGGTTCTCCAGAAAATATGGTCAAAGTCACCGGTCTTTTTACTAAGCGGGAGGACGAATGAACTGGTATCAACTTGAATCTGATCGGATCTTTAAAGACTTGCACAGCTCTGAGCTAGGCTTAACCGACCTCGAAGTCAAGGATCGCTTACAAAAATTCGGGCCCAACAAATTGGCGGATGAGGGAAAGATCAGCAAGTTGCAACTTCTGGTCCACCAGTTTAAAAGTCCCTTAATTTATATTCTACTCATCGCCGCCGTCGTAACCGCGTTTCTTCAGGAATACAAAGATACTGGAGTAATTATCGCTATTTTATTGATTAATGCTCTGGTCGGTTACATCCAGGAGTACAAGGCGGAGAAAAACGTCCGAGCCCTCAAAAAGATGGTGGTGGCCAAAGCCAGGACCCTGCGGGATGGGAAAGAACTGGAAGTCAAAAGCGAGGAACTGGTCCCGGGTGATATCGTCTTCCTAACTTCCGGGTCCCGGGTGCCTGCGGATATGCGGCTCCTCAAGATCATCGAGCTTAAGACCGACGAATCTATGTTCACCGGGGAATCCATTCCGGCCGAAAAAATCACGGCAGCCATCCCGGAGGACAATCTCACTCCCGGCGACCAAAGGAACATGGCCTTTATGGGCACCGTAGTAGTTAACGGCCGAGCCAAAGGGGTGGTGGTGGCAACCGGGTCAAGAACGATCCTGGGCCGGATCGCCAAGGATGTCCAGGAACTCGGGGTCACGAAAGCCCCCCTCCAGGAAAAAATCGACCGATTTGCCAATACCATAGGTATCATCGTCCTGGTTGCTTCGGCGTTGCTCTTTCTCATCGGCATCCTCGTCGGCATCAGCGCCCAAGACATGTTCATGACCGCCGTTGCCGCGGCAGTTGCCGCAATCCCTGAGGGCCTGCCCATCGTGGTGACCATCACCCTGGCCATCGGCACGGCCCGCATGGCTCAGAGGAACGCTATTATCCGCAAACTGCCGGCGGTGGAAACCCTGGGCAGCACCACCGTCATCTGCTCCGATAAGACCGGCACCCTGACCAAAAACGAAATGACCGTGAAGCTGGTCTATGACGGGCGACACGTCTACGAAGTTACCGGGAGCGGCTATGAACCCCAGGGCGACATCCTGGAGGAGGGACGGCGCATCAATACCGCCGCTGATCCTGAACTGTTGATGCTTTTTCGGATCGGGCTTTTGTGTAATGAATCAGACATATTCATAGAAGATGGGCAGTACAAGGTAGATGGTGACCCGACCGAAGCCGCCCTTATTGTTGCGGCCATGAAATCGGGATTAAATGCCGCAGAGGAGCGGGACCACTATCCACAACTATTTATCATTCCCTTTGAATCTGAACGGGGCTATATGGCCACCATGCACCGGCACGGCGATCGCTCCCTGGTCTTCGTCAAAGGAGCGCCGGAAAAACTGCTGGACCTCTGCCAGGAGTGCCGTTTCTCTGAGTGGGAGAACGTCCCCGGAGTGGCCGACCACTTTGCCAAAGAAGGCTTGCGGGTGTTGGGCCTGGCGTATAAGGAAGTCCCAGCCCACCAAACGGAAATCACCATGGCCGACCTGCAAACCGGGTTGATCTTCGCCGGCTTGCAGGGGATGATCGATCCACCCCGCCCCGAGGCCATAGATGCCGTGGCCGGTTGCAAGCAGGCAGGCATTCGGGTGGTGATGATCACTGGAGATCACGCCATCACTGCCGAAGCCATTGCCAAAAAAGTGGGCATCGTGGAAGAAGAAGAGGTGGTGGAAGACCTGGCCGCCAAGCCTGTAGAGGCCATGACTGATGAAGAACTCTTCACGATCACCAAAGAGGTGGCCAATGTGTTGGCCCAACGCTCCGGCCTGGACAGCCGGACGCCCTTGGGTCTGACCGGGAAGCACGTTCAGGCCCTATCCGACATGGAAATATTCGCCTTCTTGAAGGAAGTGTTGGCCGCGCTGGTCAAACGGGCCGGACCGGAGGGAGCGGTGCGTCATGTCCTCACCGGCAGAGAACTGGAGACCATGAGCGATGCCGCCCTGTTTCACCTGGTCCAAAAAGTCTCGGTCTATGCCCGGGTCGCCCCACACCATAAGCTCCGCATCACGCAACAATTGCTTAAACATGGGGAGATCGTCGCCATGACCGGGGATGGGGTGAACGACGCGCCAGCCTTGAAGGCCGCCCATATCGGCGTGGCCATGGGCAAAACCGGCACCGATGTGGCCAAAGAAGCCTCTGATATGGTCATTGCCGACGATAATTTCGCCAGCATCTACCGGGCCGTGGAATTGGGCCGCGTGGTCTTCGACAATATCCGCAAGGTCACCTTTTTTCTCATCCCCACCGGTATCGCCGCGATCATTTCCATCCTGGCAACCGTCATGCTCGGCTTGCCCTTACCCTATTTGCCGGCCCAACTTTTGTGGATCAACCTGGTCACCAATGGTCTCCAGGACGTGGCTTTGGCTTTCGAACCGGGAGAAAAAGATGTCCTGGAGCGCCCGCCTCGTCATCCTCAAGAAGGCATCATGTCCCGCTTGCTGATTGAGCGCACCATTATAGTGGCCCTGATCATCTCGGCAGGAATAGTGTATGAGTTCGCCCATGCCCTGAATCAGGGAGATTCCCTGGACAAAGCCCGAACCATCGCCGTCACCACCATGGTCTTTTTCCAGTTTTTCCAGGCTTTTAACAGCCGTTCCGAGCTACACTCCCTGTTCAGTATGAACCCCCTGGGCAACCCTTTCCTCTTTTTCGGCACCATCGCCGCCTTCATCGCCCATTTGGCTGCCATCTACCTGCCGGCCATGCAATGGATTTTCCGTATGGAGCCCATCGGGGCCATGGAGTGGCTGAGGATAGGACTGGTGTCCTTTACGGTCGTGATCGCCGTCGAAATTGACAAATGGCTAAGGCGAAGACACATCCTGGCCTCCACCTGACCGCAGGCTTTTATTCCTAAAAATATTTTGTAGTTGCGGCTATCTTATTTTTTATCCTTGACAGTCAGACGCGAATCAAACTATAACTGAGAAAAAGTTTCAGGCGCCCTTCGGGGTTTAATAGGGAAGCCGGTGCAAATCCGGCGCGGTCCCGCCGCTGTAACCGGGAACGAAACCTGCACATGCCACTGTTTACCAGAAGGGAATGGGAAGGCGCAGGGATTAGGGTGATCCGGGAGTCAGAAGACCTGCCTGTAACTGCTGTGCCGCTACCCAACGTTGGATTGGGTCAGGCCAAGCCGCGGGAGGAATGGTAAATCTCCCCGGCCCCCCGAGGAACAAGCTAAACTGGGTGCAATCCTTGGGTCCATCATGGACTCAAGGATTTTTTTTTGGCCGGGGGCCTTACCCTTTTCTGACCTGGAGACCAGGCTCCTTCGCCTGTGCCAGGGGTGTGCGGCATCAATCCACATTTCAATTCTAAAGGAGGGAAGTCATGAAGGAAGGATTGATTGTTTACCTCGTCGGTGGTCAGGAAATTCCAGAATCCTTTGATCTCAACGGCAACTGCCGGCAACTCGGCCTGCCTGCCCACCAGGTGGAACTGGTTGGTCATAGCCAGGGATTTTTCTCCGTGGAAGATGCCTGGTATTTTCTGTTGACCCAGGGCGTCTGCAAAGTCAGTCTCCTGGTGGCGCAATGGGGACAGAACACTTTGGATCCCATCTACCCGCCCGTGCGCCTGTGCGGCTGATCACTTCAGTCAAAAAGAATGGATATTTTCTCGGGGGAGAAAGAAAATGACCGCCGAATCGGCATCCAGCGGGTCAGCAAGTGGACCTGGCTGGGCCGCTAGAGTGCTCAACTTGGACTTGCCGAATACTATGATAGTGATTATTGTTTAGTCAATTTTGACATTTCTTTCACCAGGAAAAAAGGAGATTTTTATGCAGACTGCTTCTGTGCGTTTGGTATGCAGTATCTTAGTGCTGATGGCGCCGGCAGCGGTGTCTGCTGCGACCTGGAATATCAACCCGGATCATTCCAGCATCCAGTTTCAGGTGCGCTACATGACCGTGGTCAATGTCAAAGGATCTTTCGACAAATTCCAGGGGACCGTTCAGTTAGATGAGAAAAACCCGGCCAAGTCCTCCGTGAATGTTTCCATTGATTCGACGTCCATAAATACCGGCGTTGAAAAGCGGGATGAGCATTTAAAGACTGACGATTTCTTCGACTGCCCTAAATACCCCACCATTACCTTTATCTCCAAGAAAGTGACCCCGGCAGGGAAGGGAAAACTCAAAGTAATCGGCGACCTCACCCTGCTTGGGTTGACCAAGGAAGTAGTCCTGGAGGTGGATGGTCCCACGCCGGAGATCAAGGACCCCTGGGGCAATATACGGCGAGGGGCTACTGCCAGGACGAAGATAGACCGCCAGGATTTTGGCATGACCTGGAACAAGGTACTGGATACTGGCGGAATCATGATCGGCAACCAAATTAACGTCATCATGGAAGTAGAGTTGATGAAAGAACCTGATGACAAGGCGTCATAATCGAACCGATAAGAGAGGAGCATTCTCATGAAGAAAACCATTATCCGAATTGTCTTGGCCATAGTGATGTTGCTGGCGCCGGCGGCGGCGTCTGCCGCTATCTGGAATATCGACCCTGATCACAGTAGTATTCAGTTCAAAGTCAGCCACCTGGGGCTTGTAGATGTGAAAGGGTTTTTCCGCAAATTCCAGGGCGCCGTCACCTTAGATGAGAAGAACATAGCCAAGTCATCGGTCAAGGTCACCATTGATACCCTATCCATCGACACCGGCGTCGAAAAGCGGGATGAGCATCTGAGAACTGAGGATTTCTTCGAGGTGGCCAAGCATCCCACCATTACCTTTGTCTCCAAAAAAGTGGCGCCGGCAGGTAAAGGCAGGCTTAAGGTGACCGGCGATCTCACCATCTACGGAGTGACCAAGGAAGTGGTGCTGGACGTGACCGGTCCAACCAAAGAGCTGAAAGATCCCTGGGGACAGATACGGCGCGGGCTCTCGGCGACAACGACCATTAACCGCCTGGACTTCGGACTGACGTATAACAAAATCCTGGATAACGGTATTATGGTGATCGGCAACAAGGTGACCATCAACCTGGAAATAGAATTGGTCAAGGCCAAAGACAGTTGAGGCGCCAGAAGTAACATGTCAGGTTAGGAAGTGTCAAGCTCAGGAATTTCGTTTTTACCTATGGATAAATTATGATACATTGAAATAATCTATTACCAGAAGGAGGTGAATTTGAATGAAGGCCGACAAGCTGAAACGTATCCTGGCCGGGATGACGGTTGCCGGTCTCCTGTCCTCGGGTGGTGTGGTTTACGCTCAGAAAACCGCTTGAGGGTCCGGAGGAACCGGCTGAGGCGGTTCCAAAAGTGCCGTGAGCACTACTCCCGACCCTAAAAAGCAAAAGGACCCTGTCAAGGTGAAAAAGTCTACTCCGAGCACCACGAAGGAGACCGAGCAGGAAAAGAAGCCAACCCCTGAGACTCCACCAACAAAATAGTACTCTGCACTGATGGGCCTCCCTGGACCTGGCCAAGCCAATGTCCGGGGAGGCCCCGAGAATTATGACTTCCCGAATCCAGCTATTTAGAATCTTTCTGGTATCCCGGGAGATCCTGGGTCCCGCCACGTGGCGCCGGGCAGTGTCGGCCCATGCTGGCGAATCACCGGAGCACTTCCCGGATACCTTAGAAACTCTGGCGGCCAGAGGAAAACTCCCGCCTTATATTCCTGATTTGGCCCGTTTGGAATGGGCGCACCACCAAGTGGCGGCCGCAACCGTCCCCTCGCGCCCCCAGGCAGGCCCGGGGGTGGTGAACCCGACTCTGGAAGTGGTCCCGTGCCATTGGCGTAACCTGCCAGAACTTTTAGCCGGCAGGGGAAGCGGCGAAGCGATCATTGCCGGCGAAGAACTGGTGGCCGTCTGGCAGGACACCAGCGGCCGGATCCGCCT
Organism: uncultured delta proteobacterium; assembly: GCA_963780995.1. Lineage (GTDB taxonomy): Bacteria > Desulfobacterota > Desulfobaccia > Desulfobaccales > Desulfobaccaceae > Desulfobacca. The sequence continues at coordinate 115,055 of CAWAEI010000016.1, read as the reverse complement.
GGAGTCTGCCACGCCCGGAGATCTGGCAGCCCTGAAATTGACGGTGGAGGGGGATTCCCCCGAGGTCGCAGCAAACCAGTCGGGGATTCCCCGATCCCTCCTAGAGGCGGCGCTGCGGCAGGCGAGCTGGCGCGGTCTCATTCTGGCGCCGCTCTCGGCCCTGCGCCGGGATCCGGCTCGCTTTGCCCCCGGCGTCACAGTGCCGGACGAGTTCAAGGCGGCCCAGGTATTCAGTCTGCAGTGGCATGTAACCCAGGCCTGCGACCTCCACTGCCGCCACTGCTATGACCGCACCGCCCGGACGATTCCCTCCCTGGCCCAGGGGTTGGACGTTCTGCGGCAATTGCAGGTTTTTTGTCAGAAACGACGGGTTGGCGGGCAAATCTCATTCACCGGCGGCAATCCCTTCCTGCACCCCAATTTCTTTGAATTCTACCGGGCTGCCACAGACTTAGGCTTTGGAACAGTGGTGCTGGGCAACCCGGTGGCCGAGGAAAAGCTGGAGCAGTTGTCGGCCATAGGCCCGCCCCGGTATTATCAGATAAGCCTGGAAGGACTCGAGGAACATAATGACGAGATCCGGGGCCCTGGCAATTTCCGACGGGTCTTAGGCTTCCTGGAAACCTTGCGGCAGTTCCAGATTCCCTCTACGGTGATGCTCACGCTCACCCGGGCCAATCTCCGCCAAGTGCTGCCTTTGGCAGAGATTCTGCGCCCCCTGGCCGATGGTTTTACCTTCAATCGCCTGGCCTTATTCGGGGAAGGGGCTCAGCTGGAGTTGCCCGAGTTGAAGGCCTATCAGGCGTTTCTGGCCGAGTATCTGGAGGCTGTCTCCCACAACCCCGTCCTCAACCTGAAAGACAACTTGTTTAATATCCTCCTGGAACAGGAGGGTCTGGAACCTTTTGGAGGCTGTACCGGCTTCGGCTGCGGCGCGGCTTTTAACTTTCTGACGTTATTGTCCGATGGTGAAGTGCACGCCTGTCGGAAGATGCCCTCTTGGATCGGCAATCTCAAGGAGGCCGGCCTGGAGGAACTGTATGAATCGGCGGCGGCTCAGCGTTACCGACGCGGCTGCGCGTCCTGTCGTGACTGCCCTCTCCACCCGACCTGCGGCGGCTGCCTGGCGGTAACTGCCAGTCTGGGCGGCGATCCATTTACGGAGCGCGATCCTTTCTGCTTCCGGCAGATTGGTTAAGTTTGGGGCCTAGGTTCGAGCCAGCACAGGCGAGACGCCTGTGGCACCAGGCTTTACCTTTTTGAACGGCAACGCCGAAGAAACTACCGCCTCTTGCTGTCTTTGAGTTGATTGAGGCCGATGAGGAAGCGGGCCACCCGCCAGCCCAGTTCAGCCATTTTGCTCTGCCAGGAGCGTTTATAATAGATTTCCAGGAGTTTGATCAGGTAGGTCAGGCCCACGAGGAACAGAGACAGTCCCAAGAGGGTTTCGGGGCTACCCCCTCCCAGGATTCCTAGAAGGAATTTGGCCACCAGGAAGGCCAGGAGTAAGCGGATAGAGAGGTTAAACAGGATTTTCATGGCAGGCTTGGGAGCACAGGCGGGGATCGCCTGTGCTCCATTTTTATAAGGGCGCTTAACTTGGTGTGCAAGTGAGCCCTGGCTGGCTTACTCGCCTTCCTCCCCCTCCCCTTCTTCCTGGGGTTTGAGGTGTTCGGGGATGATGGCCATGCTGATGACCAGCGGCTTCAGGAAGCTCCACTTGATGCCGATTTCGTAAACTTCTTCCAGGTCCCGGATGGCGTCCCAGCAGTTGTGGCAGGGGGCGATAACCAGTTTGGCGCCGGTGGCGAGGATCTGGTCCCGTTTGACCTTCAAGCCCATATTGCGCTGCTGCCGGTACAGGCCGATGCCGTTCATACCACCGCCGCCGCCGCAGCAGAAGTTGTATTCCTTATTGGGGTGCATCTCGATGAAATAACCGGGTTCGACGATGTAGCTCATGATCTCCCGGGTGATGTCCTTGAGGCCGTGATTACGGACGTAATTACAGGAATCTTGCAGAGTACACGGCACCTTGAGCCTTTTTTCCGGGTCGATCTTGATCTTGCCGAGGCGCAGGGCTTCGGCCAGCCACTCCACATAGTGGATATAGGGGGCCGGCGGCCGACCGTCCGCCCGGCCGGCCCAGTACGGTCCTTCGATGACAGTGCCCCGGTGGGCGTGGCCGCACTCGGTGCCCAACACCCGCTTGGGTTTGAGCCGTTCAATGGCATCATAGACGGTCTGGACCTGCATTTTGCAGCCTTCCCAGTCGCCGGCAAACATGGTCAGGGAGGTCTGCTCCCAACCGATGCTGGGCACGGTCCAATTTTCTCCGGCCAGATGGAAAAGAATGGCCGCCTCGGCAATGTCCTCGGGATAGTGCTTGGGTTCCCGGGCGTTGACGGTGTACATGATGTCAGCGCCTTCCTGGTCCACGGGGATTTCCAGGCCCGGCCATTCCTCCTGCTGCTCGTCGGCCATCCACTCGCAGGTTTCCACCCAGTCCTCGGGGGTGACGTCCATCTGGGCCCGGAAGACCCGGTGCATACCCGAGCCGATCTTCATCTCCCAGGGCACAAACCCCTGGGAAAAGCACAGCCCCCGCAGGTAGCCGAACATAACGCCCATGTCGATGCCGTAAGGGCAGAAGGTGCCGCAGCGGTTACAGCAGGTGCACTTGCTCCAGGCCACATCCATGCAGTGGCGCATGTGGGCATTGTCGACGTTGCCGTTGTTCTTGACGATCTTACCCAGGGTGGTCAGGATCTTATAGGACGGCACCTGAGTGGGATCCTTCCGGTTGGCCAGGTAGAAAAAGCAGGTATCGGCGCATAAACCGCAATGGGCGCAGATTTCCAGCCAGGTGCGGGTCCGGGATTTACAGGTATCCTGTATTGATTTCTGAAGCTTTTCGACGTCAACGTCGAGTTCCTGCATCTCCTGGTAGTATAGCTTGCCGCCTTTATCTCCGAGGATGGCATCGAGCTGTTCCTTGGTATTGACGGGGGATCGATTGCAGATGGTTCCTTCGGGCATAATTCTTAACTCCTTCTCTGGTTGTTGGCCGGTTTGACGGGGCAACAACACTTTCGGCGCAATGGTATTCATTACTCCTATTAAACAGGTATCACTAGATAATAATATAATACCATTTTTCTACCATGCAAACCCCCCCTTGGCCTTGTAGGCACGTTTGATGCCGAAGTCCATGCCGAGTTGGGCCCGGGAGAGGAAGAAGCCCACCACATGAAAGAGTTTGGTAAAGGGGATGGCGATGAGCAGGGCCTGCCCGCTCAAAATGTGGGTGTAATTCCAGAAGGTGTAATCCCCGAACTGGTGCACGGCCAGAAACCCCGAAAGAAAGGGGAGTACCGTAATTACTATCAAAAAATAATCATAAGCAGTGGTGAGGATGCGCACCTCGGGCAGACCGAGACGCCGGATGGCGATGAAGACCGCGGTGACCAAAACGCCGATGGTCAAGACGTCGGCCAGGGCCATGGGGATGGTGGGCCAGTTGAGGCCCCAGCGCTCCTTTAGAATCACGGCGTGGCCCGCGAGAAATAAGGGCGTAACCACCAAGCCGATATGAAAGACAAAGAAAACAATGGTATATAAAGGCTTCGCCCGCCAGCCATAGGACCCGAAAGGAATCAGCCAGTGGATGATGGAGCTGAGGGCGCCCTTGACACCCAGCCCCGGCCAGGCCCGGTAGGCCACGCGGTCCAACCGCCAGTCAAGACCCCGGATATAGAGCACCACCCGGACGGCCAGGCCGATGAAAAAGATGGCGAAGGTCAACCACAGAAGCGGGCCGGTTATAAAGTTATACATGGTCTAGTCCTCCCAACCGCCGGCAGGCGGCCCTGAAATCCCCCTGCCCCCCCTATCCAAAAGGAGGGGATTATGTGCTCCCCAAAAGGCGTGCTTACTTGATAAACGTGTCTTCGTCCCGGCCGTTGAGGTAGAACCAGAAGCCGAGGACGCCAAGGATGATGGCGCCCATGAGATAGTAGGCGGCGCCTTTGGTGAAGAGCATGAAGTCATGCAAGGTATAAAATTCGTTCCCCATGGCAGCTATCCTTAATGTCCCCAGGTTTGGGGGTGAGATTTGAGTTCGTGTTCATGCAGTTCAACGGGCGCATGCTCTTTGAAGTCCGGATGCTCGTAGAAGATGGGCATCTTGGAGGCGATGAACCGGAAGGCCAGCAGTCCGATGGTGACCACGAAGAGGGAGATGACGATCTCCATCCAGCTGGGGAAATACCGGTCAGCCGACGGCAGTTGCCAGTTGAAGGCCACCTGGGAGATGTTGAAGCGGTTGAGCACGATGCCCAGGACCGTGAGCACAGACGTCCAGCGGATCAGGGTCAGGTTCTGCTCCCGCACCGCGATGGCATACAGAAAGGCCGGCAGAGCCACGAAGCCCAACAGCTCCACCAAAAACCAGGCCCCATAGCCGGTGAGGAGGTACGACCACTTATTGTCGAGGGTAAGGCCCACCAGTTTAATGAGAAAGTAGAGGGTCAGCACCATGGCGGCGCCCTTGGCAAAGCCGTAGGTCACGCCATCGTGCTCGGCCAGATAGGTGGCGTCCATTTTGTCATGGAGATAGCGGTGCGACAGCGACCCTTCGAAGATGACCATGGACAGACCGGCGGCGATACTGGAGATAAAGAAGAACACGGGAATATAGGAAGAGTACCACAACGGGTGCAATTTCGACGGCGCGATGAGATACAGGGCGCCCAGGGAGCTTTGGTGCATGGTGGACAGGATGACGCCGAAGATGGTGAGGGCCAGGGTCATTTTAACGATGATCTCCCGGGGTTTTCGGAAGCCCAGCCACTCAAAGGCGGACGGCACCCATTCGATAAAGAGGGTGATGAGATAGAGAAAGACGCACAAACCCACTTCAAAGAGCACGGAGGTGGGACCGGATTGGACAAGATGGGATACGAGAGCCGCCAGGGCCGGCCGACGTCGTAATGCAGGGCAAAGACGACCAGGGCATAGCCCAGGAAGGCGGTGAGGATGGCCGGCCGCACCGCGGAATGAAAGCGCTTCAGACCAAAGATATAGCAGGCCGCGGACGTGGTGTAGCCGCCGGCGGCCAGAGCGACGCCGCAGAGCAGGTCGAAGCTGATCCAGATGCCCCAGGGGTTGTTATCGGAAAGGTTGGTGACCGCGCCGAGCCCCTTGGTGAAGCGCAGTACGGTGACCACCGCACCCAGGAACAGGATAAGGCCCACCACGAGATTAAAAGGGGTAAGATAAGTTTTTTTTCAGATCAATCGGATCGGTGGACATGCTACTCGCCCTCCTCGGTTTGACCCTTGGCCGCAGCTTCGGGCTCGGCTTGAGCTTTGGCGGCTTCTTCCAGGGCCTTTTTGACCTCGCGCGTCGATGGCGGACTTCTTATCGGCCTCGGCCTTGGCCAGGGCCTTGTCGAGATCCGCCTTAGCCGCAGCCTGGGCCTTGGCTAGAGCGTCTGCCACAGCCTGGCGCCTTTCTTCATCGGCTATCTTGTCTTTGCGCTTGTTGATGGCATAAATGCCGGTAAGGAGAACGGGCCAGGCCGCGGCAATGATGGGGACTGCCCCCAAGGCGCCGGAGGTCAGTTCCGGAGCCGGGGTCACACCCAAGTCCTCCCGCAGACCGATTTCCCGGAAAGGGACGCCGGAGATGTAGAGCCAATTGGTGCCGCCCATTTCATGTTCACCATAGATGTGATTCAGGTAACGGTCCGGGAAGGCGGCAAATCTTTCCCGGGCCGCCTTGATCAGGGCGGTGCGCTCACCGTAGACCAGGGCCTCGGTGGGACAGGCGCCGACACACCCCGGCACGGTCAATTTTCCGGAGGTAATCTGCGGATGGCACATGGTGCATTTCATGATCCGGGGGGTCAGGGGCTCATTGTATTCGTAAGTGGGAATCTCAAAGGGACAGGCGATCATGCAGTAGCGGCAGCCAACGCAGACCGACTCGTCCCAGACCACCGCTCCCTGGGGGGTCTTGGTGAAGGCCGCCACGAAACAGGCGGAAGCGCAGGCCGGTTCCTGACAGTGCTGACACTGATTCTTGCGGAAGACCGGCCCGGCGGCCCCGGGGATATTGTCGTAGCGGTTAACTATGGTATAGGTGGCGGCGTCGGTACGGCGCGGGTGGTCGAGGACGCTCAGGTCATCGAAAGCCTTGGCCGGCGCCGGCAGTCCGTTGACCTGATTGCAGCCGGCCTCGCAACTGCGGCAACCGATGCACCGGGTGGCATCAAAGAGGACGCCTTTACTGCCGGGATAGCCTTCGAAATGTTTGGTCCCGGCGGCCTGGGCGGTCTGGCCCACGGCGGCGCTTACCCCGGCGGCTCCAAGCAGGCCCAGAAACGTTCTTCGTAACATGGACACACTCCTTATCTTAACGGACCAAGGCCGCTTGCTGAGGTTTTTTCTGGTGACACTCGGCACAGGCGGTGGCCACCGGCTTAACCCCCATGTCCTTGTGACAGCTCATACACTGCCCATGGAAGGCGGCCTGGAGTCCCGGACGGCTCGGCTCTCCCGCGTCAGCAGAAACACCGTGGACCTTGGCGTGACAGTTGATACAATTGGGCGGGCTCTTAGCGGCCGGGCTGTTATGATGGCAGCCCTGGCACATGGTGCCCGGCTCGGAGTGGAAGTAGTTGGCCAGTTGGCTGTCCTTCATGCCGTTCATGAGGGAGGCGACGTGTTTCCCATGGCTCATTTCCACGGCTTCGAATTTATTGGACAACCCTTTGATTACCACTTTATCGGGGATATCGCCGGGAGCAAAGGCGCCCGGCGTCATTTTTCGGCTCTTCAGCATGGTCTCGGCGATGCCGAACTTTTGCTGGGCGGTGGTCACGGTCCCGGGGGCCGGCATATGACATTGCTGGCAGGTGGCGTTATCCGGACGCTGGGCCTGGTTGATGCCGTTATGGCAGCCGGAGCAGTTGGCCGCGGCCTGCTTGGCGGCATGGCAGCCGGTGCAGCTCTGCTGGCTGGTGCGGCGGTGCATGGCCTGCTCGAAGGTCACAAACCCGCCTTCTTTGGCCCCGCCCATGGTGTGGCAGGTGCTGCAGGCGTCCATGGAGGCATGGTGGCAGACCCGGCAGGAATCGCTGGATTTCTCGTGAGCCACATGATTAAAGGGCACCGGCGGCATGGAGACGGTTTTGCCGTGGGAGCCCAGGGCAGTCTTGGAGTCATACATGACCAGGGTGGCGTCGGGTTGGCCGCGCTGCAGCCGGGGGATTTCCTTGCCCTTGAGCCCGGCCACCACTGCCTGGTTTTTCTTGGCCAAAGCGGCCTGGGCCGCGGCGCCGTGGCAGCCCCCACACGTAATGGGCAGGGCTTCTTTGACGCCCTTACTGGCCAAGTCCCGGTGGCATTCTAGACACTGCTGGTGCGCGGCCTGCTGCAGGCTGATAACGCCTGGTTGCGCCTGGTCCTGGTGGCAGTAGCGGCAACTGCCCTCCTTGCCCTTGGCGGGGACCAGCTTTTTAGCGGCCTGGTCGTAGGCATGGTGACAGGCGCTGCAGTTGTCCTGGTCTTTACCAACCCCGGTGATGCTCTTGGAGTCCAGGTGCCGGAAGTGCAGGACCTTATCCATGCCGGCATCGAGCCTGGCCAGGTTGACCGGCGGCTCGGCGTTGTGGCAGGAACGGCAGAAACCGTCCTGGGGACCGGTTGGTTTACCCGCCGCGGCCATCTCGTTGTGGCAACCGAGACAACTGGAGTGGTAAATGTCTTTGATTTCTTCGGGTTTGGTGGTTTTCCGGCGCCGGAAGGTCAGGGAGAGCTTGTTATCCTCGACAAAATGGCAGGTTTCGCACCCCTTTTTCTCCTTGGCCAAGGCATCGGTGTGCTTGTCGTGGAAATACGTCACCGGCGGCAATTCCAGCTTTTCGAAGCTAGCCAGGGTGTTAATGGTAATCTGGTCCGGCTTCCCCGAGGGTGTTGCTGGTACTGCAGCATTGTCTGCCCAGACCGGGCCACCATGCCAAGCGATGATGACGCCCAGCACCACAATCCCAGCCCATCGCAGCATTGGTCTTGTTTTCTTCATGAATCATAGTCCTTAGCTGATAACTGATAAGAGCTGCTGTTTAATCCTTGTGAAAATTACCACATTACGCCCAACTCTGTCAACAGTCTAATAATTAAACAAGACCTCGGCGGGATATAATCAAAAATATCTTAATTAATAATATATTCAAAAAGTTAATAGGCTATAAAGGTTAGCCCGACCGCGTTGTCTAAATCAATTTTTTGAAAAACTTTTCATTAACCATTGTTCATTTTTGCGACACAAGGGAAAAAAGTGGCAAGTACAGGAAAAAAGGCACCGTGGAAAAACAATTTTCGGTTTCCGGTTGGCAGTTTTCGGTTACAGGATCAAGGATATTTGTCAGTAGGTGCCTTTGAACTTTCTGGGGTTGCCACAGTCCTCCTCCCGGCGGCGGTCGGAGATGTCTTTGGGGCAACAATAGCCCAGCCTCTCGACAAGTCAAAACCTTGCTTTATATACTGCCCCAACTTGTCATCATCGGATCAATGCAATTTCTCAAATGTCACGTTTTGAGAAATTGTTACCTTCAGGAGGCCGTTGAGTTGCGGGACAGCGGACGGTGAAACTTTGGTGTTATCCTGAAACGCCTTGGCGGCTTTGTTTATACCAGTGATTCACGTAATTAATGATAGCTGTTCTAAATTTATATCTTTTAGGATACCGAGAGGTGATTATATCCAAATCCTAGTTAGCATTATTACCACTCAGATGGTAGGTTTTGTATATGGCAAGTTATATCGCAGGATCAATTTATCCTAAGGAAACAGGGTCTAGTTGCCCTTCACTGGTTTAATTGATTGCATGAGAAAGATAATTACCGACAAAGGATGGTCTTCACTGATGTAGATGAACGAAGCACCAGCAAAAATACCCTGCGGCATCCGAGTGATTCGACCCTGGGTAGCAGATGTACCATTCTGTGGTTATGGTCCTGCGATAATCAGATACAACATATTATGAATATTTTTTAGGGATTAGACAACCTAAGTAGTCCTCTCCTCCCCAATCAGCAGACCGAATCCAGAGCCTCTTGGCAGCGTTTGAGAGAGGTCACCGAACTGCATCGGTGAAAAATCGGCAGTGCTTCATTGAAGTATGCCGTTGCCGAAGCTTTGTTCCCCTTTAACCTGAGCAGCAGCCCCATATTGAATAAAGCCTGGCCATGCAGAAAGCCTTGGGACTTTATTTCTTGGCCCACCTGGATGATGTTGTTCAAGTGCGCTTCAGCCCGGCGTCTCGCAAAAGGCAGTTCGGTCATAATAAAAATTAGGTTTCTGATGAAAATTCGAAAATCAAGGCCCTGAGTCCGCATGGCCATCTTGAGATAAATTTCTGCCAAAGTGAATTCCGCAATGTAAAGAGAGAAAAATCTTTCATCTTTTTGAAATATTCTGAGCGCTTCTTCCAGCATCCTTAATCCCTGGGAAAGTTGGCCTTTGGCAGCCAGAACCGCCCCCTGAAACACTTTGGTTGAAGTCTCAATGTAACCTATGCCAAAACGTTTGCAGACTGGGAGAATTTCTTGGATGAGTTTTTCGGCGTCTTCTATCTGATTATTGATGAGATAGGTCATGCAGAGGAGCACCTTGGACCATTCGGAAAATAATGGGTCATCCAAACATTCAATGGCCTTATGACAAAACTCCTCCGCCCGGACAAAGTCTCCGCTGGCATAACACCCGTACCCATGGACTATATACCCCACCGCCATGCTGCGAAGATTAGAGTGAATTTCCCCATATTCCACAAGAGTCTTACCAAGTTCAAAAATTTTTTCACTATCGCCTTTGAACAAATAAATCAGCCCTAATGATCCACGTGATGTGAAAAAAACTATGGGTTCCTGGTCGTACAGCTTGGATATTTTCTCAGCCTCGATCCCATAGAGAATTCCCTGGTCCAGGAGTTTTTTTTCACAACAGGTCCAGATGAGGTTGGCATAGGCTAGACCCATGACGGGATAACTGTTGATCTCCTGACCCAGCTTCAGGGCTTTGCAAGAATAATCATGTGATTCCCGCACGTTGCCGTAGCCGATCATGGCTTTGCCTAACCAACCGTAGTAGATTCCCAAACGAGCTTTGTCGTGGATGGATTCAGCCAATTCTTGAACGCCCAGCAGTAGCTCGGCTAGCCCCTTAAAATCACCGCGGTAGTAAAACACCTGGGCCCACTCACTGAGAAAGTCCACCAAGTGCTTTTTTTCTTCTTCAGATTTCCCCAGAGCTTTGCTCAGAAATTCAAAAGCTTCCTGAAAGTGATGATGAGATTCTTCTACAGCATATTGTCTAAGGCTTTTCCTGCCCGACTCAATAAGATATATCATTGCCCTATGGATCAGCTTAGTGTGCTTGAAATGAAAGGCGAGGGTTTCAAAGATTTCCGGGAGCCTGTCCTGAAAAATCTCCTCCATGACTAAGCCGATTCGCTCGTGCATGGCCTGGCGATCTTTTTTTAACAGGCTGCTATAAACCACTTCCTGGATCAAAGCGTGTTTAAAGATATATTCTTTTCCCGATTGGTCGGTTCTGCGGATAAGGTCGAGTGGTTCCAACTCGGTCAATAATCGGTCCAGGGAATCAGGAGATTCGGTGACTCTCTTCAGGATCTCGTAAGGAATCGTTCTCCCTATCACTGAAGCTTCCTGGAGCAGGTGCCTGGTATCCCCTCCCAAACGATCTATCCTGTCGGAAATGACCGAGTGGATAGTCGGCGGTATATCCGAGTCGACAATGGACCTGGTGAGTTTCCAGCCGCCGTCCTCAAACTCTAAGGTTCCCAATTCGATCAAAGAATTGACCATTTCTTCAAGGTAAAAGGGGTTACCTCCCACCTTCTCCTGAATATATCGCCGCATTTCCGTCGGAATCGTTTCCGTTCCTAAAATGGACACCACCATCTCTTGCGCCTCGGCCTGGGAGAGGTCCTGAAGTTGGATCTCCAGATATCCTTCCCCCACCCTACTGATTTCCTCCTTGCTAAACAGCTTCAGGGGCGGACGACAGGTGCACAGGGTAAGGCTGGTGGGTCCTTGGTGTAATAAAGCGGAGCGGAGAAAATCTAGGAAGGTGGCATCGGCCCAATGGAGGTCTTCCAGACAGATTACGGTTGGGGCTTTTTCAGTCATTGCCTTCAAAATGGCTAAGATGGCCCTCTGCGTACGTGACTTTAAAAAATCTGGACTCACCCCGGCTGTTTCAGGATAATGCAGAGAGAGGAGATTCCCGAGGTACGGCAAGACATTTTCTCTTGTTTCAACCAGGTCGTCCACACGCGCCTCAAGCTTTTCCGCCATCTGCTCCGGCGTATCACGTTCCTCTATTCCCAGTTCCCGTTTGATGAGATCGATGAGTGGATAATAAGAGATATGTTGCGTATAGTTATAAGCATGCCCCTCGATCCAGTTGACTGCCTCCAGGTCCAGACTAGCCTTAAACTCCTCGATGAGCCTGCTTTTTCCGGTTCCCGCCTCGCCGCCTATGGAGATAAACGTGCCACTGCCCTTATGAAGCCGGTCAACTGCCTTAGCCAAAAGAGCCATTTCCTTACTTCGCCCGATTATCTCCGCCCTCTGGCCCAAAACCCGGTGCGTCTTACTCGGCAACTCCTTGGGCCTGATAAGCCTATAGACCTGAACCGGCTTGGTCTTACCTTTTACTTGGACCGTTTCCAGCGTTTCGAAGAAAAAAAAGCCCGCCGTCTGGGTATAGGTATTCTGCCCTACCAGGGTCTCACCCGCTTTGGCTAAGGAGCACAACCTCGAAGCAACGTTAATGGCATCGCCGGCTATGTGGTTGGTTATGTTATGGAAATCGGCTTGCCCCGTTACCGCCAGCCCGCTATTAATGCCGATATGTACGGCCAGAGGCTTTTTTAAGGTCTCTTGGAATCTCTGACTTATTTCTGCCGCCACCCGGTGAATCTCAATCGCCGTTCTTACCGCTCGAACCGAATCGTCTTCGTGAATTCGAGGATAACCAAACAGGACCATAATCTGATCACCGGCAAAATTCTCCATGGAACCTTGATACTTGTCAACCACCCTGTTCATCTCCCTGACGAGGGAGCTAATAATGTCCTTTAAGTCTTCTGGGTCCAGGGTTTCGGCCAGGTTGGTGTAGCCGGAAACGTCGGCGAACAGGGCTGTGATATGCTTGCGTTCGCTATGAACTTTTTTCTCGCTCTTGGAGAACCTTCCTTGGTACGCCGGACCCTGCTCGAATTGGGCGCCACAACTATGGTTTGAGAGGATATTACTACTAAACGGGGGAGGGGGGGGGCTGAGTTCGGCGCCACAGGTCCGGCCTACCTTTAGCCTCTCCTCATTAATGCTTTGGTAGTCGGGGGAGTTCATCCTGCTGGCCTTGTTTCGGGACGAGGTATCAAAAGTTAAGCAGATAAAGGCGTTGCCTGTTGACCCGGACTCATCCATGCAATGTTGACAAGCTGAAACTAAATCAACTTTATATAATGTAACTTACCTAAAAAAGATAATGTTGTAAACCTATTTGGATCAGGTTAGTTTGATGATGGAACACTCTTTAAAAGGTCAAGTCGAACGGTGCAGCTTTTATGGTGACTGATTAATCCCCCTTTTCTTACTTCAGGATCATCTCCAGCAATAATAATAAGTTACCATTTGTTTTGCTTGACAACAGAAGAAAACCACTTCCCAAGCTATCAAGCCTTGCAGCATTTCGGCTAGTTAGACGAGTCCGGTCCCCATTATAACCTTCTAGTATTCTTAGAATTTGTAAGACATTGTCACTAAAACGAGATGAGTGCTTATCCCCTCGAATTTCCCGGCGACTCTCTGGAAGCCTAATAAAGCTCCCCCCGCAGTTGGATCACCTGCGGTATTATTCCAGGTGCTATTTTTTCCGTCCATGTAAGTGTATGAAGTATCAATGGTAAATTTGTCATATTTTATTCCTAAGCCGACATTGTAAAACAACCGGTCACCAAATGGTACCAGCGGCTCCAGGGTGCTGGCTGGAACTGCTCCCATGTCGTAAATGAAACCTGCCCGGAGGTTTATATATTTGTTCAGCGTGTACTGCAAACCAAAGTGGTACTCCCAAGCGTTTCGCCAATTTTTCGGAATAGCGATCCCATATGCACCACCAACTGGAGCATTAAAGTTCCCAGCCAGCTGTTTAAAACTGGACCACTCTGTCCATTGAGCATCGAATTCGACAGTTAAAGGCCCGTGCGTCCAGGCAAGCCCGAACATTAAGATGGCCGGGGTCTTCAGCGCTGCCGTGAACCCCGCGTTATAAAAGTTTACCCCCGGCATCGGGGTTGTCTCTTGTGGACTGAGAGTGATCCTGCCGTCCGATATGTGGTGAGAGATCTCGCTCCGATATGAACAGCCGAATTTAACGTCTTCGGTAATCCAAACGAGCAGGCCGAAGTTATACCCAAAACCCCAGCTCTTTCCCGTGAATTCAGTGTCCAGCTCATTTAAACTAAACGGGTTTAATGTCCTATTTTTTAATTTTATATCAAGATATTGGATCACAGGACCGAACGCCAGACTTACTTTTTGGTGCGGCCGATATGCTATGACCGGATTAATCGCGTAAGTAGTCAACCGGGAATACGTTGCTCCCTGCACAAAACGACCTTCCCAGTTATCCGGCCAATCACTGCAAAGACCGAAAGCTGAGAACATACCCAGGCCGATACTCACAGCGTCATTGAACTTATGGGTAATGTACCCGTGCGGCACAAAAAAAGTATGGTGAGTTATGTCCGTTGTCCCGGCTGGGGAAGTTAAAGCGTTAAACCCGGCACTCTTAAAAGAGATATTCCCGGCAATGATGCTGGTGCCAACCGCTACCTGAGTACTTTCCAGTTGGACAATACCTGCAGGATTAAAATAAAGAGCCGAGGGATCATCTGCCTGGGCTACAAAGGCATTCCCCATGCTCATCGCCTTCGCACTCTGAGCACCATTATAATAGCCGCTACTGAAGGCACTTACTGGGAAAAAAATTAAAGTTGCCAGCGCCAACAAACCTGTAATTGCCAGATTTTTCATTTTCATCCTCCCAGCCGTCTTCCAACCTCACCGACGGGCGCGAACTTCGGTTTTAAGAGACGCCTCATGCCGTCCAACACGATCTTATGATCATCGGCCAGCAATATCCTGCTCCGTTTCATGCCGATCTCCTAAGATAAAGGCGCCAGGACCTCTATCACCGTCCCTTGTCCGGGTTGAGACTCTACCCAAAAATCACCGCCGATTAAATAGGCCCGCTCCTGCATACTGTCTAAGCCTAAGCCCACTTGGCTTTTCTGGCCGGGATCGAATCCCTTGCCGTTATCCATAATGGTCAAAATGATGCTGTCATTTCTGCCGACAAGTGAAATAGTAACTTCCGTTGCTTGGGCATGCTTGGAGATATTTCTTAGACCCTCTTGGACAATCCGGTAAAGACACACGGCGACATCTGGGGGAATCTCTTTCGTAATATTCTCTGCCTTAAAATCTATCGCCATAGAATCCTGTCTCCGGAATCTGGCGCATTCAGATGCAATCGCGTCGGCTAACCCCAGATCATCTAATATTGAAGGATGGAGTTGGCGAGACAGGGAATGGACATCGATGGACAGTGTCACCAGCTTATCTTTCATATCCTTTAGCTCGACTGCAGCTGCCCCCTGGGGGGACATTTGTTGCCCAAGCATTTCAGCTTCCATAGCCAATCCGGCTAGCCGCTGGGATAAATCGTCGTGCAACTCCCGGGCTAGCCGTTTCCGTTCGGTTTCTTGGGCAGTCAAAAGCTGACGGGCAAGATTCCGGTAGCTCTCCTTGCCCTTGCGCAACGCCGCTTCGCTGGCCCGTAACGCTTCTTCGGCCTGTTTGCGCTCGGTAATAACGTCAAAAATGGCAACAAAGTATTCCTTGAGTGGGCTGTAAACAGAGATGGAAAACCACATTTTTAGGGATTCAACGTAGCACTCAGCCCGCTCAGGTATCCCTGTTAAGGCCACCCTGCCGGACATTTCCAAGAATTCCGGATCAGATTCTCTTATGCCGGGGATAGCTTCGGATACCTTTTTCCCGATCACATCTACTAATCCGGTCAAGTCTCCAAAAGCCTTATTGACGTTGAGGAAAATGAAATCCACGGGCCGCCCTTGCTCAAAATACATCTGGCAATAAGCATAACCGTTAAGCATGTTGTTGAACAAAGAACGATAATATTCTTCGCTTTCCTGCAGGGCCTCCTCGGCCTGCTTACGCGCGCTGACGTCCCGGGCCGCAGCCAGCCTCAGGGTCTGCCCGCGATAAGTGATCTCGCCGGCCTTGATCTCTGTCGGAAAAGTTAAGCCATCCTTGCGCCGGTAGATGCCGGAGAGGGTGACCACGTCCTCTTCTTTCTCCCATAGATCGATTAAAAACTCTTTGCTGTAACCCACCTCAATATCAAACAGAGACATCCGTAAAAGCTCTTCCCTGGTGTACCCCAGGGAGCGGCAGGTCTGCTGATTGACCTCGATGATCCTGCCCCTGTCATGCAGAATGAGGTTGTCGGTGGCATGTTCAAACAGCTGCCGAAATCCTTCTTCACTCTCCCGCATGATGACAACGATAGATAAGAATCCGATTAAGAGCATACAGAAGAGCATGGTAGCACTAATGCCCCAGAGACGTGCCTGAGCAATGGGCCGAGTGGAGCCTAGGAGGACAACGGCACAGCCTTCACAAGTGATTGGCTTGATCAGAGCCATGTGGCGCTTCCCCTCGAAGAGGCATTCATCCTTATCTGAGGGCTTCTGGGGCAGGATAGGTGGAAAAGGGCCATTGCCAAACTGTCGGGAGGCAATCAGTTCTCTTTTTATTTCGTCCGACAGAGGCCATAGGCTTTTCAAGACCATGTCCGGCCGATTGGACATGATAACGATCCCGTGCTGGTCAATAAAGAGGCCAAGTTGATTCTGATAAACTGCTGCCTTTAAATCGATGAGAGTTCTTTTTACGACTGCCACACCAATAATTTTCCCGGCTTGGTCCCGCACCGGAAAACTGGCATAATACCCCAATTCATTCGAGGTAACTCCCAAAGCCCAATATCTGCCTGCTGACCCCTGAATAGCTTCTTGGAAATAAGGGCGAAATGCATAGGATCTGCCCAGGAAGCTGTCTGGGCGGTCGCGATTGGAGGAAGCTATGGTCAGGCCCTGCAGGTCCATTAAATAGAAGACCGATTCTGGCCCCGTTTCACTAAAGACGTCCAGGAAAGCATTGGCTTGGTCAATATGCTGGGGGGTCTTGCTTAAAAAGGCGGGAATAATCAGGGGTGAACCGCTCAAGATTTTGACGAATCGTTCTGCCTCCACTATGTTATCCATCAATGCCAGTCGTACCATTTCCAAATCATGTTCGTAATCACCCCATTTATCCTGGGTGGCAACATCGCCTAAATGTTGGGTAAAAACCCATCCTGTTAGCAGCAGGAGGGCGAACCCTGCCATGGCCCCCGTCATGAGGTTCCGGAACCAGGTACTGAAATGATGCTCTCTTTCTAAAGAGGTTAACGCGCCAAAACAGAGGGAGGCACTGAATGATAAGGCTATCAAGCCGCGGATCAATTGGATGGGGACGCCCGTAATTGCCAAAAATGAGTCGTAATTAAGCCAGGAAGCCGGGAAAAAGGGTGCTGGGGCGACCACCAGACCGGCGGCCAGGGCATAAACCGCCATGCATCAGAGCCCCTGTTTCTAACGGGCGGCGCCCCCGCTGGCTCAGTTTTCGCAGCCAGAAATAGCGTTCCTGCAGCCCATAAACCGCCTGCCATTCCCAGAACATAGCGGCTGGTAGCAAAGAGTCCGGCCAGGCCGGCCAGGCCCCCAACCCCGGCAAGGGCCACCAACGCCGCCAAAATCCAGCGACCCGGCCCACGGCCACAGATGCTGCGGGTACCGGCCCGCCCAAATTCTGCCAGGCAAACAAAAGACATGATCAGGACAAAAAGTCTGACATAGTCAAACGCCGGACCAGGCTCCAAGCTCAAAGCCAGGAGGTCCAGCCCTTCGTTTGCCCCATGCAGGGCCCCAAACCAAACTAACCAGATCCAGGGTAGCTTGCGGTAGGACTTCCTCCTCAGGAACAGACAGATCGGGATGAGGAGGAAGAATGAGAACCCATAAAAGAAAAGAATATAATCTAGCTGGCTCGTTAGAAATTCGACCATCATCCGCTCCTGGTATGGAGACCGGTTTAGTAAAGCGTAGGACCGCGAGTTGCCCTGAGAGAGGCACTCTTGCTAATCTGAGACAATACGGCAATCTCGGGTAAAATGAGGTATAATATGGCCATAACCGTGACTACTGGTGCTTTCCAACGCCACCCTGATTCTCTGGGGCTACTCCCTTCCTAAACTTTCCCAGACGATTCGGATCGTCCGAGCAGTATTTCCAGATTGCGCGCCGCCTGACTTTGCATAAAGCCACTGGCGCCAATCTCCTGGCCGACCTGGATGATCTTCCGCAGGTAATTTTCCGCCTTCCGTCTGGCAAAGGGCACTTCTTTCAGAATGAAGCCCAAGTTTTTGCAGATAGTCCCAAATCCTAAACGCCGTCTGAGAGTCGCCATCTGGAAATAGACCTCTGCCAAAGCAAATTCCACGAAGTAGAGTGATACGGATCTGCCGTTCTCGGTGAATATCCGGACCGCTTTGGTGACCATTTTCATGCCCCGGGAATAGTGGCCTCTGGCCATCAAAACAACCCCGTGTAAGGATTGGGCCCATAAGACGATGTAATCCATGCCGAGATATTGGCAGAACGGGATAATCTCCCGGAGAATCTCATCTGCTTCCTGATATTTTTCTGTCTGAATAAAGAAATTGGCGAGGACCAGTTTGGGCCACACAGAAAATATCGGGTCGTTGGAAAGCTCTACGGCCTTCTTGATCCATTCCACCGCCTTTGGAAAATCCCCAGCCGAATAATGCCCGTAACTCGTACAAATGTAACCCACCACGGTGCTGCGCAGGTCCGAGTGGCTTTCGCCGAATTTCAGCAAAATTCTGCCCAGTTCGATATTTTTTTGGCTATCTCCTTTGAAAATGTAGATCATCCCCAAACCCCCAAGGGAGAGAACATAACCCATGGGGTCCAGGTTATCCCTTTGGGCTGCGACCTCCTCGCCATATTGAATGCCCTGTGCCAGCAGTTTGAGTTCGGCGCAGCACCAGATGATATTGGCGTAGCCCATGTCAATGTCGGTATTACGGCTATTTTTGCACATTTCCAGGGCCTTAAGGTTAAATCCATAAGATTCTTCCACCCTGCCGGTATTGAACAAGAAGGAGCTGAGCCAGACATAAAAGCTGCCCACAAGTCCCTTATCAGCAAGAGACTCGGCTAACGCCTGATGTTCCAGAAATATCTTCCTCATGCCGGCAAAATCGGCTCGGTAGTAAAATACCCGGGCCCATTCATTGAGGAAGTCTATCAGGAGCCGTTTTTCTTCCTCCGAGTCACTCATGGTTTGTTCCAGGATCTGGAAAGCCATCTGGTAATATTCATGGGATTCTTGCACGGCATATTTCTTCAGGCTCTTCCTGCCTGATCTTCTCAGGTAATCAAAAGCCTTTTGGTGGAGCCCACTATGCCTGAAATGGAATGCCAGGGTTTCATAGAATTCTGGCAGCCTATCGGCAAATACCTGTTCCATCACCAGGCCGATCTGTTGGTGCATGGCCAGGCGATCTTCTTTGAGCAGCCCGCTATAGACCACTTCCTGGATCAAGGCGTGCTTAAACTCATATTCGTGTTCCGATTGGGAAGATTTGCGCAATAAGCCGAGGTCTTCCAACTGCTCTAAATGCTGATTGAGGGCGTCCGTTTGCCGGGTTAGTCTCCTGAGAATCTCATAGGGCAATGTTTTGCCGATGACCGAAGCTTTTTGCAGCAGGTATTTGACCGCCCAATCCAAGCGGTCTATTCGGCCGGAAATAACGGCGTGGATACTTGAGGGGATTTCTGCTGCGTCAATGGTTCTGGTGAGTCGCCAGTTGCCGTTATCGGGCTGCAAGATCTCCGATTCGATCAGGGAATTGATCATTTCCTCTACATAGAAAGGATTGGTCCCCACCTTTTCCTGAACAAAGTGCCGCAAGTCTTCCGGGACCAGGGCTGTTTGGAGGATGGAGCCCAGCATCTCTTGAATCTCTGCCGCAGAGAGGTCCTGGAGCTGGATATTTTGATAGGCTTCCCCCATTATTCTAATCTCATCCTCGGCTGAACAAATCCAAAGGTGGCCTGAAGGAATAAAGGAGAATGACACCTGGTATTTGTGCAAATACGGCGCTCCGAAGAAAATTCAGAAACAAGGGATCAGCCCAATGCAGGTCTTCAAAACAAATGACCACTGGGCCCTGTTTCGCCAGAGCTTGCAAAATTAATGGGATTGCACCATAGAGGCGCGATCTCCAAAATTCGGGGCTCATTTTGGCTACTGCAGGATAATGGAGTGACAACAGGGCTCCAAGGAACGGTGCCACGTCCTCTTGCAAGTCACTGAGACCTTTCAGGCGGCCTTCAAGCTTTGCAGCTACCAGGCCGGGGGTATCTTCCTCTTCAACGGCTAAATCTCGTTTGATTAGATTAATGATGGGGTAAAAGGAGATATTCTGGGTAGAGGGAAAGGCATGCCCTTCCATCCAGGTGATTTTTGTCAATTCCAGGCTAGCCCGAAACTCCTCGATGAGTCGGCTTTTCCCGGTGCCGGCCTCGCCGCAGATGGCGACCACAGAATAGGTTTTTCCATCTTGAATCCTGGCCAGTGCCTGGGCCAGGACCGCCATTTCCCTCTGCCGCCCGATTAGGGCAGCCCGGTGCCCGGAGATGCAGTATCGCTTGTGGGGCAAATTCCGCAACGATACTAGCCGGTAGGCCCTGACCGGCTTAGTCTTGCCTTCGATCTCCAAAGGCTTCAGGGGTTCGAAGTCGAAAAAGCCTTCCGCCTGCTCATAGGTGGCCTGGCCAACCAGGGTTTCGCCCGGGTTGGCCAGGGTGCACAGTCTTGAAGCGACGTTGACTGCATCTCCGGCAAAGTGGTGTTGGGCGACTTTCCCAAAGTCAAAATGCCCGGTTATCGTCAGGCCGGTGTTGATACCGATCTGCACCCACAGGGGTTGCCCTGTGGTTTCCAGGACTTTCAGGCTTAGGCGCCGGACTAACTGATGAACCTCGCTGGCGGTTTTAACTGCCCGTACCGGATCGTCTTCGTGGGCCTGGGGCACCCCGAATAAAGCCATCAACCGATCATTGGCGAATGTCGCGATGTGGCCTTCATATTTAATTACTATTTGGGCAATTTCGCCGAATATGCTGCTTACCAGGTCCTTGACTTCTTCCGGGTCCAAGCGCTCCGAAAAGGTGGCGATGGCGGGGATATCCACGAACAGGGAGGTGATTAACTTGCGTTCGCTGGTAATCCTCTCCCCATTCTTTTCCTGCTCTTCTCTTATCTCAAGATCGAGGCCGCATTCGCCACAGAACTTGTCACTTGGAAGAATAATATTCCTGCAGCCTGGGCACAACGTGCGAAGTCTATTACCGCAGATCCGGCAATAATTCTGACTTTCTTCATAAGGGCTCTGGCAGCTTGGGCACTTCATAATGTTGCTGCAACAAAAATGGCAAATCATGCGGCAAGCGGCAGCTTGCCCGGTTGGTTAGGTGAGACATCCATGTGAGGCCCTGCTTGTAGACCTCCTGGATGATGGGAGAAAGTATATAATAATCCAATAGAGAATTATCATCAGTTAGTATAAAATGTCAACAAAAGATCTGCAGAGGCAAACTGCCGGCGCTCCTCAGCTGAGAGGCTTTTCCCTGAGCCCATTGACTACATCCCTTTAATCAAAAATCTACCGCCGTTTTCTGCATCGGTCGCATCATCAGGGCCACATCGTGCATTTTCCCTTTTGCGTCCATTAAATAATCTTCGAAGATTGCTCTCACCTCAAAATCCCTGGATTGGAAGGCCTGCATGACGGGTTTCATATCGACCACCACTTCCACTTTCAGCCAGCAAAGCTGTTTTTGCGCGGCCAGGGTGATTAACTCATCCAACATCCGCGAACCCAAACCCTGACCCTGTAAGGGTCTGATGACCAGGATTTGTTGAATCTCACCGACGTTCATGGCGGCTTTTTGGCCGCAGTAGAGATTGAGGAAGGCCACGGGCAGTTTGGTTTCCATATCCTGCGCCACCAAGGTTATAGTTCGGTGAGAGTTTTCCGGGGCCAGCCACGAATCGACCGTCTTCACGTTCTTCACATCCTCTTTACAGAATTGCAGATCTTCCTGGGGAGTCTGTTGGAAAAACGTAATCAGGTCGTCTCGATCTTGTTTTTTGAGAAAACGGATATTCACCTTCTTACCATTTTTCAAGATGGTCAGTTTATGGTAACAAGCATGATTAAGCATGTTAACCTTCCTAACTCATTGTCTATTCGTGCTCAACTGACTGCAGCTCGTTGAGGCACTAGCTGATTTGAAAATTCTGATCATTGCCGAGGACATCATCTGGGTTTTCTTTTAAATGTCGATTCCAAGCCTCTTGATTAGATTCACCCAGTTTTACTTGAACGACTGCCTTATTTACTCCTCAGACTCGCAGCAAATTCTTCCTTTCCTGAAATCTTTCCATGTCGATAACTCCTTTTGCATCTAATTAAAGTCGTTGGGGTTTGTTATAGCAGGTTGACCAGTCGGTCGTGCTGCGCTATCGTTCCTTTCGGTCTGAACTCGAGGTCAAAAGGCCATCCCCTGAGACCTGTTTACCGCTCATCCTGCCCAGAAAGAGGCGTCAGGGTTGCGGAGCCCCGCAGGGAAACCTTGACATCTTGACGGGGCCTCCCATCAATTCCTGGTCGAAGCGAATAGACCTGATGCATTCATCCAGAAGCATGGTTCCCAAACCCATTTTTTGAAAGGGACGGGCAACAAAGATGAAATGAACTTTACCGATATGGCTGGACGCCCCCTGGCCCCGGGAAAAAAACACGCGCGCCAATGATCCTTCCTTTGTCAATTTCCAACGCCAGGAGGAGACTACTTTGAGAATAATCGTTGTGGTTTAAAAACGAGTCTAACTGCCGTGGATTGGCTGAGAAATACGTCAGATAGCGCATATCTTCCGGCCGGGCGCTCTGAAAAAACCTGATTACGTCCTTCTGATCCCCATTTTTGAGAAATCGAATGAGTACACGGCTGCCATTCCTGAGAGTGACAAACTTACTGGAGCAAAACATCGCTAATCTCCTTATGGGAAATCTCGGCCTCTATTAGCTACTCAACCTAGCTCTCCTTGTCGGTCTACCTCTCCCGACTCCGCCAGCCCGGCAGCAAGAACAGTTATTCATTCCCAACTGGCACGGCGCCATCTTACTAACTGCAGAGCGCTTGCACGCAGCCTGCACGGTCTTGTCCACAACCTTCTCCTTAATAAACCTGACTGCCTGTTGGGCATCGTCATCCAGCCAAATGGCCAAGGCCTGCTGGACTTCAACATTATTTAATCGAATAATTACTTCAGCGTTCTCATACATGGGACACCTCCCAATATGTGGTCCGCCGCTCAAGGGATTGCCGGCTCGTTTATGAATACGTTAATATTAAAAGGGGAATAATAAAACTCGAAAGGTTTCTAGTTTTTAGGGAAAAATATTCTAGGCGGGGGAATGAATACCGAAAAGCCCCTTGGCTGCACCATGTTCTTTAATAGCCGCTATGTTCTTTTTGCCGGTAGGGACCTGATCCTCTGCCTGTATTTCTTATCCACGGTCCTTTCTTCTGGGACAACAACATTGCGTATTGACAGGGATTTTTTTTGAGATATAGTAATTTTAAATATAATCGGCTTCTTTGGGGTCGAAATCTCGTTAATCCGCAAACGGTTCATATGTAGTATATTGCTCTTCTGCCCTAAGCCTGCAGGAAGAGGCCGGCCCCTCCTTTCCAGAGCTGTAGTTGATAAAGTTGCAGCCCAGAGAGCTTCACTGTTCTGAGATCAATCAGTGTACAACTGCTCAGCAAAAACTAAGTTCTCTGCAATTATTAGGTCGACCTCCATAGCTTGGAGGAGATGATGTCAGACTTTTTCAAGAGCCGGCTGGATTAAATCTTTTTCTTCTCTGGGTCCGCCTTCCTCCTTCTGATTTCCATTTCATCTCTTCTTGCGGGGGAAAATGAATCCCAAGATGGACTGGGCCTGGTAAGTAGGAAAAACGGACTTCTCTCATCGGCGGTGAACTGTCCATCCTATCATTGCCTGGAAACGGCACGGTGATCAAGGTCACAGCTCCTCTATCCGGGAGAACTGCATGAAGCGAACCAGGATATTGCTGGCAGACGATCACAAGATCGTCCTGGAAGGCTTAAAGCGTTTATTGGAACCTGATTTCGACCTGGTGGGCACCGTTGAAGATGGCCGCACCCTGGTCTCTCAGGCGGAACAACTGCGCCCTGATGTGATCATCGTGGATATCTCCATGCCTTTACTGAACGGGATTGAGGCTATTCGCCAGATCAAAAAGATTGACCCATCTGTAAAAGTCGTGTTCCTCACCATGCACCCGGATGTGACGTATGCCATCCGGGCCTTCGAGGCGGGTGCCGCGGGCTATGTCCTGAAGCACTCGGCTTCCACAGAACTGCTTACCGCCATCCGTGAGGCTCTGCAGGGGAGAACCTATGTCACTCCCATTATTGCCGGTGAGTTGTTGCAGTCGTATCAAGTAGGGACCCATCGACAGCCGGATAAGGCCAAGCAGTTGACGAACCGTCAGCGGGAAATCCTGCAGCTATTTGCGGAGGGTCACTCAGTAAAAGAAATTGCGCAGATTTTGAACATTTCCACCCGCACAGTGGAATTTCACAAGTACAATCTGATTTCCATGTTGAACCTAAAAAACTTCTCTGCCCTCATCCAATACGCCATTAAGCATGGCATTATTGAGGCGGAAACCTTGGAAAAAAGTCTTCCTCCCGAGTCCGAATAATTTACTCGCAATTTTTCTTCCCAGCATAACCTAAATCTCGATTATTCCAGAAGCACTTGGAGTTTGTAGTTCAAGGGGCTTTTATGGAGAGGTTGTTGAGGTCGCCAAATATGGCGATCCGATGATGGACAACCGACGCTATGAGCTCCTCGCCCATCTTCTCGAGTGCCAATTTTTCGAACCCCTGACGCATCATCAAGACCGAGATTATATCAAAGCATCCATAAGGACTAACCAATGGAGTTAGTCGGGAATCATTCATGACAAAGTTCGAATCACTGTTATGTCTGAATAACGCAGTTTTTGGATATGGTTTCAATTATTATTTCATATACGGAATTTGATCGCCACGGAAAAACTGCTATTGGGCGGGCGCGGAGGCCCGCCCCACCAAGCTAATGACTTTCAAAGCGGAGGGAAAATTTCCTGAATGGAGCAGAACTATAGTCGTTACCAAAAATTCTGATTTATTTTCCCCTCACCCTGACCCTCTCCCCGCAAGCGGAGCGAGGGAATAAAGGACAATATTTTTGGCAGCCTGTATAAATCCTTCGCAGCGCTCAGGACGACAAAATGAGGTAGATATCTTAATTTAGAGCAAAAGGTCTTTCCCTGTCAATTACCCCTTTATGACATCTTTTTCCATTCCATAACCCCAGCAATGGCGAAGGCCTCGGCCAGGGCGATGACGGCCCAAAATACCAGTTCCAGGGCGATGAGGGGCAGGGGTTCGCCGAACTGGTTGAAGGGGGTGAAGAATTCCCAGAAGAGGAAGGACAGGAAGAAGATGAGGCCGGCCAGGCGCAGGGCCCGGGGGGTAACGCCGGGGGGCCAGTGGGGGGCGAGCCAGCGGTAGATGAAAGCGTGGCCGAGGGCGAAGAGGATCAGCCCGAAGATGATGGGGGCAGGGTTGACGACCACCAGGGGGAGCGGCTCAAGTTTGGTCCAGACGGCGATGAGTTTAGGGCTTTGCAGGGGAGAAGTGATAAGGATGCCGCGGCCGTCCCAGCCGAAACCCAGAGCCCGGAAGGTGAGGAGCATGGCCAGGTTCAGGGCCAGGCCGCCGGCCAGTCCGGCCAGGAGGGTGCGCCGTGTTTCTATCAGGTTTAGATCCTTCACTTCGTTCAGGATAACAGAAAAACCTTCCGGAATGGGAAAAAATTGTCAGTATTTCAGGCATACATCAACCGGCGGCCTTTAGGATCGGGTATGGGATCGCCGAATTCTTTGGCAGTATCGAGCCACAGTTGCATGGCCTCTTTAATATTTTTGAGGGCTGATTCTTCTGTGTTACCATGAGCCAGACAGCCCGGCAAGTTCGGGCACTTCGGCTACGAAGAGATTATCTTCATTACTCCAGTAAATGATGATTTCATATTTAGACATTAGAGTTCACCTGCCAGCTTATACTTGACAATAACAGCCCTCACTTGACGCACCTGATATACCTTGGATTTTGATATTCCCTTGGACCATTCAAATAAAATTAGTGTATAGTAACCTCAAACGTGCCATCAGCAAACCTGAATTTAAGAAGCCATAATGAACCTAAAAAGGAATACCGCGGTAATGTTCTATCAATCATTAGTGTGTCTTCTGTCTGTGATATTTTTGACCGCGACCATCACTGGCACGGCTCTGGCCAAAGATTTTAAGGTGGCCATCGATATCGGCCACAGCGCCACCGTGCCGGGGGCCATCAGCGCCCGGGGGGTGCCGGAATATAATTTCAACCGCAGGATCGCCGGTCTGCTGCTGGCCAAGCTCCGGCAGGACCCCAATTTCCGGAGTTCGTTTATCGTCAACGAAGACGGCGACAAGATATCCCTGTCCAGCCGCCCGGCCCTGGCGCGAACCAGGGGGGCGGAGATTTTTATTTCCATCCACCATGATTCCGTCTATACGGACCAGTTGTCGCAATGGGTCTATCAGGGTAAATTGATGGACGTCTGCGACGAATATGGGGGCTATTCGGTATTTTACTCGGAAATGAACGGCAGCCCGGCTGACAGCCGCCGCCTGGCCGCTAGTATCGGCACGGAGATGCGGCAGAGCGGCTTTGTGCCTAATCTAAATCATGCCGGCCGGGGCAACCGGGTCCTGATGGATCGAACCAAGGGAGTCTATACCTTTAACGGACTGGTGGTGCTGAAAAACGCCGATATCCCGGCCGTGCTGGTGGAATGCGGCGTTATCAAGAACAGCCTGGAAGAAGTCAAACTGTGCGATCCCAGGCAGCAGCAGCGGCTTGTCGAGGCGCTCTACAAGGCTGTGGTCAGGTATGCCGCGCATGGGGAGGTGAGCCTCCCGGCGCCGGTTTGACTTGGTAATCTATTCTGCTTTAATAGATTTACGGTCTTGCCTTTGAAGAAATTTTTCATATAATTTAACGGATATAGTCCTCAAATAATACCAGTGCCTCTTTAAAATGATGAAATCTTTAGATATCAATGGTCAGGTTGTGCCCCTTGGCTCGCTGCCCCCCAAGGCCGGAGCTGCCCAATAATTCGTTTGAATCCGGGACGTTACCATCCGAATACACTCTGTCCGTTGTCATTCCGGTCTATAATGAAGAAAAGAATCTGCTCATCTTGCAGGAACAGTTGGCAGCCACCCTGAATGCCCTGAAGTTGCCTTACGAAATCATTTATGTCGATGACGGCAGTACCGACGGCAGCCTGGCGGTCTTGAAGGATATTGTCCATGCCGCCGACAATGTCCGGGTCATCGAATTCAGGCGTAATTTTGGCCAGACTGCCGCCATTTCAGCCGGCCTCGACTTGTCCCAGGGAAAAATTATCGTCTGTCTGGACGCCGATCTCCAGAATGATCCGGAAGATATCCCGAAACTCCTGGATAAAATTGCCGAGGGGTACGATCTGGTCAGCGGCTGGAGAAAAAACCGCCAAGATCACTGGTTCAGCCGCACCTTTGTCTCCGGGGTGGCCAATCGCCTGATTTCCTTGACCACCAATGTCAAACTACATGACTACGGCTGTACCTTAAAGGCGTATCGCCGGGACCTGCTGCACCACATTCGCCTCTACGGCCAGATGCACCGTTTCATTCCGGCCCTGGCCGGACAGGTGGGCGCTAAAATTATCGAGGTCCCCGTCAATCACCGGCCGCGTCGCTACGGGAAATCCAAATACGGCTTGAATCGCATGTTCACCGTCCTGCTCGACCTGCTCACGGTAAAATTTATGGGCAGTTACTCTTCCCATCCCATCAATCTTTTCGGCGGTTCCGGTTTCTTCCTCATCGGTTTGAGCCTGGTAGCCGGATTAGTAATGATCTTCCAAAAGGTGGTCTATCATCAATCTTTCATTCAAACGCCCCTGCTGCTGCTTTCCGCCCTGCTCTTCATCCTGGGATTTCAGTCCGTTTTAATGGGCTTATCCGCAGAGTTGTTAATCCGAACCTATCACGAGTCCCAGGGCAAACCGACGTATATCATCCGCCGTATTATGACCTCGGAGTGCCCGGATGCAGAGCCCGAAGACGGTTATCCGGCGAACCGGGCCTAAGATCCGGTAGCTGACGTTATGTGCGGCATCTGCGGTATCGTTAATTCCGACCCGGCCCGGCCGGTGGCCAAAGAAATTCTCACCGGTATGAACGACTCCATGCGTCACCGTGGTCCGGATGACCAGGGTTTTTATCTCCACGGTCCCGTCGGCCTGGGACATCGCCGCTTATCCATCATTGATCTGGCCACCGGACAGCAGCCGCTGGCGAATGAGGATGAATCCCTCTGGCTGGTTTTTAACGGGGAAATCTACAATTTTCCCGATCTGCGCCGGCAATTGCAAAAGGCCGGGCACACCTTTCGCACCAGGAGCGACAGTGAAGTAATCCTGCATGCCTATGAGGAATACGGCCCCAATTGCGTGGCGCATCTCAACGGCATGTTTGCCTTCGCCCTCTGGGACCAGCCGCGCCGTCGGCTTTTTTTGGCCCGGGATCGCATCGGCATTAAACCCCTCTATTATGCCGGCCTGCCGGAAGGTTTTCTGTTTGCCTCCGAAATAAAGTCCATTCTGGCCCACCCCAGGATGCCCCGGAACCTCGATCACCAGGCCTTGAGCCAGTATCTGTCGTATGAATACGTCCCTTCGCCCCGGAGCATTTTTAAAGGCATAAAAAAACTTCCTCCGGGACATACCCTGACGCTGGCTGAAAACCGGATTACCCTGAATCGTTATTGGGATTTTGCCATTGAACAAAGTGAAGACCGACCAGAAACCAAATCTGCACGCGTGCCTGGCGGAGTTCAGATCCGCCTTGCAGGAAGCGGTCAACCTGGAATTAATTTCTGATGTGCCGGTGGGCGTTCTCCTGAGCGGCGGCTTGGACTCCAGCAGCATCGCCGCCATGCTGAAAGTTCTTAACATATCGAATATTCAAACTTTTTCAGTGGCTTTCGAAGATCTTTCCTTTGATGAATCAAAATATGCCCGGCTGATGGCCCGGCAGTTGGACAGCGAACACCATGAAATAACGCTGAGCTCCCAGACTATGCTGGAACTGGTCCCCCGCCTGGGGGCACTGCTGGACGAACCTTTGGGAGATTCTTCTTTTATCCCTACGTACCTTCTCAGTCAGTTCACTCGCCAGCATGTCAAAGTTGCCCTGGGTGGCGACGGCGGCGATGAACTTTTTGGGGGATATCCCACTCTCCCCGCCCATCTCTGGAGTGAGGCCTATCAGCGTTTCCTGCCGGCCCAGCTTCGCCGGCCTCTGACTCCCTGGGTCTTAAAGAATCTGCCCATTTCATTTAACAATATCAGTTTTGATTTCAAGGTCAGGCGTTTTTTGCTGGGCCAGGATCTGCCGCCGTATGACCGCCACCAATTCTGGATGGGTTCTTTTTCCCCGCGGCAAAAATCTCTGTTGTTGCCTGAAGAATTTTTAACTCAATCAGATACCGACCCGATTTACCGGCACTGGCAGGCTTGCCCGGCCCGGGATTTCCTCAATAAAGTTTTGTATTGCGACCTCAAGCTCTACCTCGAAGGCGATATCCTGACTAAAGTTGATCGGGCCAGCATGGCCAATTCACTGGAGGTGCGAGTGCCCCTCCTGAATCTGAAACTTCTGGATGTCTCAGCCGGTTTAGCTCGAAAACTTAAAGTGGGCTGGTTCACGACCAAGTATCTCCTGCGCCGGGCCATGCAAGACCTGCTGCCCCGGGAAATCATCCAGCGCCCGAAAAAAGGTTTTAATATGCCGGTGGCCAAATGGCTGACCGGTCCGCTTAAACCAATGGTCACTGACCTGCTGGCTCCGGCCCGGCTTAAGCGCCACGGCATTTTTAATGCCGAATATGTTGATATCTTGCTGCAAGAGCACCTGGCCCGGCGCCAGGATCATCGCAAACTCCTGTGGACGCTTTTGGCCTTTGAACTGTGGTACGACGCGTGGATGGCATAAAAACTCGACAGCACACAACCGGACGGCTGATCTTTTTGGGCGGGCTGGTCATATATCTGCTCGTCCAGGGCGCCCTCATGAACCTGCCTCTGGCCAACTGGTCCCTGCTGCCGGAACTTGATGACTCCTTGACCTATGCCTTGAAAACCAGGCAGATGCAGGAATGCTGGTTTAAACCCTGCCCGGCTCTGGAAGATTTGCGCCAGCAACTGCCTATCACCGGGGAGGACTCGGCCGCTGCGGTGCATCAGTTAAACCTGGCTTTTTCGCGGATCTTCCCCGTTTATCATCCCCTCTTTTCCCTTATTTTATTGGGGCTGACCAAACTCGGCTTCGGCCTCCTGACAGCTTATCAATGGCTCTGGAGACTCAGCCCCCTGTTCTTCGGGTTGGCCTTTGCCTACTTGTTGGTGAAATTAACCGGGCCCGCAGCCGCCGGCATCGCTCTGGCCCTGCTTGCCTTTAAGATTTTCCCGGACACCGGTCTGCACCATCTGGTGCCTTCCAATCTCACCATGGCCGGCGCCGTGGTCGTCTGGGCCAGAATAATTTCCCGTCAGGGCTGGGCCCCATGGACTCTGGGCCTGAGCTCAGTGCTGCTCCCGGCCATGCACCCGGTAGGCGTCCTCTACACCGGCGTCAGTATTGTGTTGGCCCTGGTCCTGTCGCAACCCCCTGTCCGCCGGAAAGTCGGCCTTGTAGTGGGTTTCATGGTACCTGGTCATCGGTTCAATCTTTCTGATCTCCTCCCTGGTAAAGGGTATGGCCCTGGTGCATTTTACCCTGATTCCTCCCGTGCCTGATCCTGTACTGTATATTCTCAGGGGGGCCCTGCAGAATGTCATGGCGATAATCATCGGCATTATCCGGAGTGCCGGGGGGCTCTTTGGGGCCGCCCCGGTTTTTTTGACTGCCGTTGTCCTCGGCCTGATGACCCTGCCGGTGGAAAAACGCCGCCTAAACCGTGTCATTGTGGGAATCTACTTCTTATTTTTGTTTGTGATGCTCTTTTATGTCTCCAGCCACCCCGGGGATGTCGTCTTGCGGTTGTGGATTCCCCTGGTGGTGATCTTATTCGGGCTGGTAGGGCAGGCCTTCTGTTATGCCTGGCGCTCGAGCCGGGACTTCTTTAAAAACAGGAAAATTAATCAGGTTAAGTCGTTTAAACTGGTGGACATGCTGCCGCTCATCCTCCTGGCGGCTCTCCTGGGTTACTCCCTGCAGATGATTGCCGTGGGCGGGGAACAGGTCTATGCCTACACCGATTTCTTAAGGAAGCGGCAACCCCTGGTGTTTAACCCTAAGCAGCCCGAGATGCTCCTGGCCCGGGCTCAGGCCGGCGACCGGGTTTTGTATAATAGTCTTATAATCATGCCGTATTTTTTCATCCACGGCACCATGCGCCTGGGTGCAGTCTATTATCATCCTGCCCTCCAGGGCAGACCTGCCTTAGAAGCTGCTCTCAGCAGTCCCGACGTTCATTATGCCGTTACCTATAATCCCACCGTCTATCACCCGTCATTTGCCGGGGTGGACGAGACCAACTGGTGGATCACCAGCCCTAATTTTCGCTACTCCCCCCTGGACAATCCCCGGCGGTTCGGTCCCCTGGCCCGGGAAGGCAAAATTGCCGGTCGCGATTATCAATGGCTGGATATCGAAATCAGTCAGCCCGATAATCCTAAAATCATCAATATTCAGGTTGTCAATAAGGGAAAGCCATCGACTATTACCTTGACGCCATTGTCTGCCAGGGGTGAGTTGCTGCCGCGACAGCAAATCACCGGCGCCATTCCGGCCCACTGGTCGGGTTGGCTGCGGCTGAATCTCGAGCCAATCTCGTCAATACAGCGTTTTCGGTTGACATTCCCGGCTGCTGAGCCGGATTATCTCATCAGCGGCATCAGTTTCGGAGACGACACGCATAACTGGCCGTGGGCCCAGAAGGCTGTCTTAACGGCCAAACCAAGGAAAGACGGCGCGCCGGATATAACCGTGTCATTTAATCCTCAGAAAATGCTGCCGCCGCCCCTGAACCAGCGGAAAATCACCATCTTGGATGATTCCGGGTCTTCGGTGCTTTTTCAACTGCAATAAAGTTTGATATTAAGAAAGGTAACTGCATTGAAGGTGGTAATCTTATGCGGCGGCTTAGGAACCCGGTTGCGGGAAGAGACGGAATTTCGTCCCAAACCCATGGTAAATATTGGCAATCGTCCTATTCTCTGGCATATTATGAAGATCTACGCCCATTACGGCATCAGAGACTTCATTCTGGCCTTGGGATATAAAGGAGATATGATAAAAAATTATTTCTGCCATTATGAAATAATGAATAATGATGTTACCATTGAACTAGGACGACCGGAACACATTTGTATTCATCAGCGCCACGATGAAGTCGGCTGGAAAATAACTTTGGCCGACACGGGAGAGAAATCCTTAAAAGGGGCGCGGTTGAAAAAAATTCAAAAATATATCCCGGAAGAGACATTTATGACTACCTACGGTGACGGGATAGCCAATATTGATATTAAGGCCTTGCTGGCTTTTCACCAACAGCATGGCAAGTTGGCAACCGTAACCGGCATTAATCCCGCCGCCCGGTTCGGCGAATTACGCCTTGAAGGTAACCAGGTCAAGTCATTTCAAGAAAAGCCCCGGGATGGTGAAGGACTGATCAATGGGGGCTTTTTTGTTTTTAATCGGGGTATTTTCAATTATCTCACGGAAGAACAAAATTGTGATCTGGAGTATGGGGCAATGGAAAAAATCGCTCAGGAAGGACAACTTATGGTCTTCAAGCACGAAGGATTTTGGGCCTGTATGGATACCTTAAGGGATATGGATTATCTCAATGCCTTATGGGAAAAGAACCAGGCTGAATGGAAAATATGGTAGAGGCGGATTTCTGGAAAGGGAAGAGGGTCCTGGTCACCGGGCATACCGGCTTTAAAGGGTCCTGGTTGTCCCTCTGGCTAAAACTTTCAGGCGCCCAGGTAATCGGCTATTCCCTGGACCCGCCCACTCAGCCTAATCTGTTTGAGGCCATTGCCTTATCCGAAGAAATTGTTCATGTGCACGGCGATGTTAGAGACGTTAAAAAAATTCAACTTGTCTTCCATGAATATCAACCTGATATTGTTTTTCATCTGGCCGCCCAGGCCTTAGTACGTCTTTCTTATAAAGAACCACAACTGACCTATGAAACCAATATCATGGGGACGGTCAATGTGCTTGAGGCTGTCCGGCATACCCCCCAGGTAAGGTCGGTGGTTATTGTTACCAGTGACAAATGCTATGAAAATCGGGAATGGATCTGGGGTTACCGGGAACACGACCCTTTAGGGGGCAATGATCCGTATAGTTCCAGCAAAGGTGCCGCCGAGATTGTCACCGCCGCCTATTTAAAATCTTATTTTTCACCTGAAACGTATAACCGGGAACATCGGGTCGGCTTGGCTTCGGTGCGCGCCGGCAATGTCATCGGGGGCGGTGACTGGGGTGCAGATCGACTGATTCCGGATTGTCTCAGGGCGTTGCACCAAAACCAGGAAATCATAATTCGCTATCCCGATGCTGTCCGTCCCTGGCAGTTTGTCCTTGAACCCATCTCGGGATATTTAACAATAGCCGCGGCCTTGTATCAGGACGGTGCCCAATATGCGGGGGCCTGGAATTTCGGCCCGGACGACGATGATTGCCGGACTGTCAGTTGGCTGGTGGAAAATATCTGCCGGCTGTGGTCCTCTGAAACCGGGTGGCATCCGGACCCCGCGGCCAATCCCCATGAGGCTCACTTCCTCAAACTGGATTGCTCCAAAGCCAAAATGTATCTTGACTGGAAACCAAAATTGGCCTTGACTGAGAGTTTAAAGTGGACGGTCGACTGGTATCGGAACTTTTATAAAAATGTTTCTCCGATCAGGTCGCTTACCGAGAAACAGATCATGTCCTACCAGGCCTTATGATTATCATGAAAAAACCCGATTGTCGATTCTGCCGGAGTGAAGACCTCCACAGCTTTGTTAACTTAGGGATGTCTCCTTTGTCAAATTCATATCTGACCTCTCAGCAACTCCACGCCATGGAACCTTTTTACCCGCTCCATTGTTTTGTCTGCGGCTCCTGTTTCCTGGTGCAATTAGAAGAATTTGAAAGTCCCTCCCAGATATTCGCTGATTACGCCTATTTCTCATCGTATTCCGAAACCTGGCTCCAGCATGCCCGACACTATACCGAGTATATTATTAACCGGTTACATCTCGGCAAAAACAGTTTTGTCGTGGAAATAGCCAGCAACGACGGCTACCTGCTGCAAAATTTTCTCTCTCGGGAGATACCGGTATTAGGGATCGAACCTGCCGTCAACGTGGCCCGGGCCGCGGAGGACAAAGGGGTTTCAACGCTTGTAACTTTTTTTTCCCGGGATCTGGCCTCAGACCTGGCCCGGCAGGGGAAAACCGCGGATCTGATTATCGGCAATAACGTTCTGGCTCATGTCCCGGCCTTGAATGATTTTGTCGCCGGTCTGAAGGTATTATTAAAACCTGATGGGGTCATCACCTTGGAGTTTCCCCATCTCTTGCGCCTGATGGCCGAAAATCAATTCGACACCATATATCACGAACATTTTTCTTATTTTTCTTTTGTAACCGTCGAAAGAATTTTCGCAGCCCACGGCCTTACCCTCTTTGATGTGGAAGAATTGCCGACCCATGGGGGGTCTTTACGAATCTATGGCTGCCATCGGGAAGATGCCGGCAAATCGGTCAGTGCCAGAATCACCAACATAAAAAACGACGAAATTGCCTACGGCCTGACACGGTTAGGGACCTACACCGCTTTCGAAGAACAAGTCAAAAAAACCAAACGGCAGATATTATCCTTTCTGATAGATCAGAAAGCCGCCGGCAAGCAGATTGTCGGCTACGGCGCCCCTGCCAAGGGCAATACGCTGCTGAATTATTGCGGCATCCGGACCGATTTTCTGGATTATACGGTAGACCGCAGCCCCCATAAACAGGGATTATTCCTGCCCGGAACTCATATCCCGATTGAATCGCCGGCCAGGATCCGGCAGACAAAACCTGACTATGTCTTTATTCTTCCCTGGAATATCAAAGAAGAAATTATGGCCCAGATGGCCTGCCTCCGGGAGTGGGGCGGCAAGTTTGTCGTGCCAATTCCAACAATTGCAATTTATTAGCTCACTTAATCTGCATGGTGAACCTTGATCTTTACGGAAACGAACCTTCCCGGGGCCTTATATCATTGAGCTTGAACCCTTCCCACGATGAAAGGGGTTTTTTCGCCCGCAGCTGGTGTCAGCGGGAATTTGCCGCACGAGGATTGAAAACTGCAGTGCGGCAGTGTAATATCTCTTTTAACAAGCAGAAAGGGACGTTGCGGGGCATGCATTACCAGGTCAAGCCTCACGAGGAGGCTAAACTGGTCACGTGTATACGGGGAGCTTTGTATGATGTTATCATTGATTTACGCCCGGATTCCCCCACCTTTAAACAATGGCTGGCAGTGGAACTGACCCACCAGAACCGGCGCCTGCTTTATATCCCCGAAGGCTTTGCCCATGGGTTTCAGACCTTGGAAGACAATACCGAGGTTTTTTATTATATGTTTGAATTTTACCACCCTGAAAGCGCCCGGGGTTTACGCTGGGATGATCCGGTTTTTGGTATTACATGGCCAATTAATGTCGCCAAAATATCCCCTCATGACAACTCCTATAAAAGAATTGCATAATATTACTTATAATAAAATCTTTCCACGAATGTGAGTTAATGCAATGGAAAAAATTCCTATTTATAAACCCTTAATTGAAAAAGAAGAAATACAAGCCTCGGTTGCTGCATTGGAATTGGGTTGGTTGGGGATGGGAAGTTATGTGGCAGACTTCGAAAAAGCTATCAAAGCATATCTAGGTGCAACTGATCGATATATCGCTGCTGTTAGTACGGGCCATGCCGCTCTGCACCTGGGTCTGCTGGTTGCCGGGATAGGTCCCGGTGATGAAGTCATTACTCCTTCATTCAACAATATTGCTGATTTTCAAGCAATTCTGGCGGTTGGGGCCCAACCGGTATTTTGTGATATAGACAACGATACCCTCTGCTTAGATCTTAAAAAAGCTGGTGCATTGGTTAATCCGAAAACCAAAGCCCTGATCGCCATGGATTATTTTTGTTTTCTTTGTGATCATGCTAAGGTAGAGGAATTTTCCAGGAAACATAATATCCGGGTCATCCACGACGCCGCTCATTCGTTCGGCTCCAAATATCAAGGCAAGAGGATCGGGAGTTTTTCGGATATCTGCATGTTCAGTTTTGATCCTGTAAAGAATATAACCTGCATTGATGGTGGCGCGCTGGTTCTGCGTAGTGAACAAGAGTTGGAAATTATCCAGGAAATGCGCTTGATTGGCATGGGCCAGCCGTCGAGTGTGATGTATCAAAACCAACGGGCTTGGACTTACGATGTCAAGCGCCTCGGCTTCAGATATCATATGGCTAATTTACATGCCGCCATTGGCTTGGCTCAGTTATCTAAAATGGATGAGATTTCTGAGAGTCGGCGCCTGGCTGCCCGTTACTATAACGCAGAGTTAAGCCAAATTTCAGAAATTCAAATCCCTAAAACAGATTTTACCGATATAACACCATTTATGTACTTTATACGAGTTCCCGCCTCTCAACGAGACGCACTGCGTGCCCATTTGCAAGCCAAAGGCGTTGATTCAGGAATCCATTGGCAGCCGGGTCACTGGTTTAGTCTTTTCCAAGATTGTCGCCAAGGCGATCTATCCGTTACTGAAAGAGTAGGCAGAGAAATAATCTCCTTGCCTCTCCATTCCAAGATGCTGGCCAAAGATCAACGGATAGTTGTTGATGCCCTGAGGAGTTTTTTTAATGGATGCTAAGCATCAAAAAATGTTAGACTTTTGGTCCGAACGCGTCAAGCAATTTTCCAGCGATCCCCGCGCCAATACCAATGATATCTGGCTGCGCGAAATCGAAATCAGTTGCGTCCAAAAAATAATCAATTCCCATAATTTTACTAATATATTGGATTTTGGTTGTGCCAACGGCTTTTCAACTATAACTCTTGCTAAAGCAAATCCTCAATGCCCCTTTTTAGGTCTGGATGTCAATCAGGATATGATTCAAGCTGCCAATGAAGCTGCCGGAAAACTAAAAAATTTAAAATTTAAACAGATTGATATTCTTCAGGAAGAGTTAACTACTAAATTTGATTTCATATATGCCATACGTGTTTTCCAAAATATTGAATCGGAAACCAAGCAACTGGACATTTTTGATAAACTGTATTCCTTATTAGAACCAAAGGGATATTTTTACTTTATAGAATCATACGCTGAGGGCTATGAACAACTCAATTCGGATCGGGCCGGGATGGACCTCCCGTTACTCCCAATTCATCCTCACCTGACGTTACTTACGGATAAATTTGATACTCATATTTTAAGCAAAATGCATTTATTGGAAAGATCTTCACCATCATCATCATATTATCTGATTACTCGTTTAGTTTACTCATATTATGCCATGTTGCATGATGAACCCATTGACTATAATCATCCACTTCACAGGATTGCCACCCTGGTGCCGCCGATTGGCGTTTACGGGCCGCAGAGAGCCATGTTATTGCAGAAATAAGAAATCATAAATTTTATAAACAATGGGAATCCGAAAGGCAGTAATGATCACCATAGATATCGAAAAAAATCTTGTAACGATGGCTGTAGGCCAGGATATCCGGACATTTGCTCTCGATACGCCTGAAGGTTTCTCAGTTATTTCTAATATTTGGCTAAAATCCGGGTGGGACAATAAACATGTCTACACCTTCACCTGGCTTGGCAGGCCGATTATCCAGCTACCGGAAGATATGCTTCGTGTCCAGGAGGTAATCTATAAGATTAAACCGGATGTTATTATTGAAACCGGCATAGCCCATGGCGGGTCGCTAATTTTTTATGCCAGCTTGTGTAAGCTGATGGGGAAGGGACGTGTAATCGGCATTGACATTGAAATACGGCCCCATAATCGCCAAGCCATTGAAGCGCACGAATTGTTTGACTATATCACGCTTATTGAGGGGAGTTCCATCAATTTGGATATTGTCAATAAAGTAAAAGCATTGGTAAAGTCGGGTGACTCTGTTTTTATTATGTTGGACTCCAATCATACCAAAGCTCATGTCCTGGCTGAACTTAATTATTATGCCGATCTGGTTTCGGCAGGTTCTTATATTGTGGCTGCTGATGGCATTATGGCAAGCCTGGCGGGCGCACCCCGAAGTTCGCCTGATTGGACCTGGAATAATCCTAAAGCTGCTGCTCAAGAGTTTGTCCAGCACAATCCGCAATTCATTATTGAACAACCCTCTTGGCTCTTTAATGAAAGCAACTTAAGTGAAAACGTCACTTACTGGCCTGGTGCCTGGCTTTACAGGAAAGATCAATAGGCTGAAATTAGCTTTTAGATTAGGAGGCCCTGGGGGGTAAGGTATGCCTGATTTTTTGAAAAATTAGTATATCTGGCTGATTTGTTAACAAGTTCTAATGAATTGTGCTATCATAAATAGTTAGCGAAAGGAATCGGCAACAGAAACTTTGGGAGATTATTCCCGGGAACAAGGGTCAAAAAACCGATTTTGGGAAAAAGGCAGTCAAGGCTGCCGCATAATCTCACATAAAGGAAACTTTGGAGTATTTCATGAAAAGAAAGAAAATATTGTTAGTTCGTGTACCTGAAATCGATTTACAGTCATCCAAAACAGATATCCGCAACGTAGGCATTACCAGTCTAGCCGTGCCATTGGGAATAAGCTATGTAGCTTCCGTTATTCGTCATAAAACAAATTATGACTGTCAAATACTTGATTTATACGCTGAATATTATGAAGTTTTCACAAACGAATGCATAAGCAACCCTTCTAAAATTATAACGATTTCCAAAAATGTTCTGAATGATATTATTACTCAATATCAGCCAGATATCGTAGGTTTTTCGGCCTCATTTTTATTTCAACATAGCTTAGTAAAAGAGTTGATTGAGTTTACAAAAGATAGCTTTCCATTTATCGAAATATTTTTGGGCGGTTATCCGACTGTCGCTCCGGGATTAGTTATGAAAGATATCCCTTCCCTGGATGTGTTATTTATAGGGGAAGCCGACATATCATTGGTACAAGTATTAGAGTCAGCCGAAAATAAAGTTCCGCTTGGAAATATTAGGGGTATAGCTTATCGATCTGGTGATGGTGTTGTTATCAACCAAGGCCATAATTTGGTTACTAATATCAGTGAAATTCCACATCCTTCTTTCGATATGCTTCCCCTGAGCAAGTATAAAGATATTTTGGGAAGAAATGATTTTCCCATGATGACGTCGAGGGGTTGTCCCTTCTCCTGTAATTTCTGTGCAATAAGATTATATTCTGGGAGAACTCTCCGATTACGTAACTTAGACGATCTTCTAAAAGAAATGGAAGTATTGCACAATAAATTCAACATTGATTTTCTTCATATTTGGGACGATAATTTTATTGTTAATAAAAAACACTCCAAAGGATTCCTTAAAGCTTTAATAAAACATAAGATGACAGTTCCATGGTGTGATTTGGGTGGATTTCATGTAAACAGCATGGATGAAGAATTATTAGACCTCTGTAAAGCTAGCGGGTGTTCACAAATAGTGTTTGCCATAGAGTCTGGATGCGATAGAGTATTAAAAGATATCATGAATAAGAATGTGGACTTGGAACACGCTTTAAAAATGGCAAAATATTGTAGAGAAATAGGCCTGCCAGTTCATTGTTATTTTATTTTGGGCAACCCCGGTGAAACAGAACAAGAAATAAAAAAAACAATAAATTTTGCACATGAAATGAAGGTTGATTCATGTTCATTTTCCATTGCAACGCCTTTTTATGGTACCAAATATTACGAGATAGCTATTGAGAAAGGATATTTTCTGCATAATCCGGATAATATTTTTGGCATGAAATATATGGAGGCTGATCTAAAGATTGAGGGGCTTAGTCCCCAAGCACTTAAAGATATTCAATATGATGCTAATATCCGGGTAAACTTTTTGGAAAATAGGTGTCTATCCGGAGATAACCAAATTCTTGAAACGGCACTGGGAAACTATACAAGGATATTTAAGCAGTATAACTTTCACGCGATAGCATTACTGGTTCAAGGTTATCTCTGTGCTAAACTTGGGAAGATGGCTGAAAGCGACAATAAGTTCAAGCAAGTTTATGAACTCTTAAAAAATGAGGATATAAGCCGGGCATACGGAAAATATATTCAATGGGATACCCCTGCAACTAATCTATATCGTCGCTCCTTGGCTCATATTGAAGGAGAATCTGACAAAGCCACATAAGGGAGACTGGAGAGGATCTTGCGAATTCAAGGTATAAGGCAGCGGCAAGGTAATGGAGTTTGAAATCAGAATAGCACTCTCTTAAAGGTAATTTATGACATTTTCCTCGGGCATAGCAACCCACCCACAAGCTTCCGTTATTAATCCCCCGAAAGTCAGCATAGGCATGCCGGTTTACAATGGCGAACCTTGCCTGACGAAAGCATTGGACTCATTATTGGCCCAAACATATAGAGATTTTGAATTAATTATTTCTGATAATGGTTCGACAGATAATACCTGGAATATTCTAAAATTATGCGGCCAAGGATAAAAGAATTTCTCTATATCGGCAATCTCAGAATATCGGCGTTTTTAAATATTTTAAATTTGTCTTGAATAAAGCCGCAGGATTTTATTTTATGTGGGCTGCTCCCGATGATTGGTGGCGCCGGAATT
The DNA here is from genome assembly GCA_963780995.1 of uncultured delta proteobacterium. Taxonomy (GTDB): domain Bacteria; phylum Desulfobacterota; class Desulfobaccia; order Desulfobaccales; family Desulfobaccaceae; genus Desulfobacca. The sequence goes on along the minus strand of CAWAEI010000016.1, from coordinate 74,629 downwards.
TCTACCAACATGGTTGCTTTATTGGAAAATAATTTAAATTCGGCCGTAGCTATGAGTGCTATAGAGCGGATAAAGATGAAGGCGACCATGTCGATTTTATTAATCACGAAGGAAGAGAAAAATGGACTTCTTAAAACAAACCTTGAAAAAGATATTACCTAATAAGCTTATCCAAATGTTGACGGCAGCTCAAAAATTGAGCCACAGTGTTTTAGTCCCAGGCCCCTTGACTTATAACCAGGATGGTCTGGCTACACAGCATAATTGCGATTTTATTACCGACCAGCGTTTCCAAGATGCTTATCAAGCGGGCAAGGCGACAGGTTCCTGGGGTCAAAATGACGTCCACTGGCGGGCCTACGTCGGCTGTTGGGCTGCGAATCAGGCGGTTTCCTTAGTCGGGGACTTCGTTGAGTGCGGCGTCAATCGCGGCGGACTGGCCATGACCGTGATGCGCTATATTAATTTTAAAAGCTTGGACCGAAAATTTTATCTCCTGGACACTTTTTGTGGTTTATCAGCAAAATATATTGCACCGGAAGAGAGGCGATTAGGAATCAATCCGGGAGGTTACGAAGAATGCTTTGAATTTGTCAAGGAAACTTTTCAGGGTTTTCCCAATGTGGAAATCATCAGAGGCACAATTCCCGACACCCTGCCTATGGTGAAAACTGATAAAGTTGCTTATCTACACATTGATATGAATTGTGTCAAACCCGAGATCGCCGCGGCAGAATATTTTTGGGACAAACTTGTGAGCGGAGCAGTAATTATATTGGATGATTACGGTTGGAGCAAGCATATAGTTCAAAAACGGGCCTTTGATCAGTTTGCCCAAAAGCACGGTACCTTAGTGTTGCCCTTACCCACGGGGCAAGGACTTATTTTCAAGCCTGGATTTGATTTGACAGGGTAGTTGTAAAATATTTTAGTTTTCTCATCTTAAGCTAACACTGGTGGATTCGCTGAGTCATTAAGTCAATGATTGTGATTATTAAAATATTAATGTGACTAATTTTTAATAATTATTTTAGGGCTATAAGATGTCTATGAACGACCCTATGGTGAGCATTGGCTTGCCAGTGTATAATGGCGAGATATTTATTCGCAAGGCATTAGATTCACTATTGAAGCAAGATTATGACAATTTTGAACTCATAATATCAGATAATGCCTCTACTGATAGCACTCTTTTTATATGTAAAGAGTATGCTGAAAAAGATTGCAGAATTAGGATTATAACCAATGAAAACAACAAAGGAATTTTAAATAATTTTGGATTGGTGTTAAAAAATGCCAAGGGGAAATATTTTATGTGGGCGGGTTGCGATGATTATTGGGAACCTACTTTCGTTAGCACCCTGGTTAATTTTTTAGAAAAAAATTCATCGGTATCGGTAGTTATGAGTGGAGTAAAAAAAATATCTCAAGATAATACTATCCAGAATATACAAAGATTTAGTTTTGACAATGACCCTCAGAAGATGTCATCTTTTCAACTTGCCAGGGCTTTGGCGGAGGGAAAACCTTATCATTTATTTTTTTATGGGCTTTATCGTAGAACGATTTTAATGAAGGCTTTCGAGAACTTTCCAACAGTTGCTGCCGGAGACCGATTGTTCATGTGCCAACTGGCATTGGCCGCTAAATTCGGCTATATTGATGAAGTACTACAATATCGATTGATTACCAAAGAACCTATAAATATTAAATTTGCCCAAGAAGAATTTGGTAAAATATGGCAAGATCCATTGGCGCTCGTTAAAACGGCGTTTTTTTTTATTCCCTATCTATCACACTCAAAGATTATCCTGAAAAAAAATAGAAAATTTATACCTATAATTGGAGCAGCTTTTCTTTTAAATGTCATTATTATCCATATAAAAAGAGTAGGATATACATTGTTATCACTGTTAGATAGATAACTATACTTAATTTTTTTCCATAATAGACACAATATCGCAATAAATAAATGTTTCAAAGTTTATTATTTGATTACGAAGCCATAAGTAAACTATCATTTTAAAATTTGAATTGATTGTATGATATTAAAGAATACCTTTGCTAATTTAATTGGACAAGTAGTTTATCCAATTTTGTCTTTTTTTTTGGTGCCTTTTTATATTAGAAATTTAGGATTGGAAGGTTATGGTTTAATCAGTTTTTTGACCTTATTAGTAGTAATTATGGGAGCATTTACCAAGGGATTGTCATCAGCCCTGCAAAGGGAAATAGCTGGGCGAACTAATAATGCGAAAGAAAAATTTACTTTACGGAGTTTTATAGTTACATTTGAAATTGTATATTGGATAATAGGATTCTTTATTGCTACTATTTTAATATTCAGTTCCAAGTTTATAGCTACTTACTGGCTTAATATTGGCTACTATAGTAAAGAGATTATTTATTATTGTATTATATTAATAGGGATACGTATAGCAACGGCATTGCCCAACAGCGTATACCAGGCAGTATTTATTGGAATGGAAAAACAGGTTAAGGGAAATATTCTTAATGCTATCATAGCCTTGGTAACGTCACTATCCGGAGTGATAGCCGTACTTTATTGGAAATCGGTTATGGCCTTTTATATTTCTGATCTTATCTGTGCTATAATAGCATTATTGATTCTTCGATATGGAGCAAAAACCCTATTGCCTCCTAAAAAATTAAACGTGAAGGATAAATTTGATTTTACCGAGATTAAAAAAATCTGGCGTATGGGACTGGGGATGTTATGGGCCCATGGCGCCGGGTTAGTTCTTTCAAATCTCGATCGACTGATTATTAGTAAGATATTTCCTCTCGCGAGCTTGGGCATTTATCAGGTAGGCATGTATGGCGGAGGGCTTTTGAGCATGATTTATACCCCTTTTATGGTTGCAACCTATCCTCAGACCTGCCATATTTCCCGACAAAAGGATATATCATTATTGAATAGCCATCTTCTTAATAATTTCAAGATCATTCTAATCGGGTGCCTTACCTTTGGATTACCTCTAGCGTTCTTTGCTTCTGATTTTCTCTATCTATGGACCCACAATAAGACAATTGTAGTTCAAGGAACTGCCATATTGTCAATATTTGTTATCAGCAATATCTTTGCTGCCCTTGCTGGGGTTTTTTATCAGGGACAATGGGCCCTTGGGATTACCCACTATGTCGCTATCTATCATACTTTTGGACTAATTTGGCTCCCGATAACTATATGGTATTTTGTCCATACTTTTGGGCTTGTTGGCGCTGCCTGGGCATGGTTGATTTATCAAGTGGGAGGTTTTATTTATAATTATGTAACAATGAATATGATTTTATCAAAATCAAATTACCTTCATCAATATATCAAGATTTTTTTATTCAATTTTGTATTATGTTTTTTTGTCATGTATTTATGTTATTTTTTAGCTTTTTTATGTTATTCAAATGCCGTTATTGGCAGAATATTATTTGCTATATTAGGAAGCAGCGTTGTTGCTCTAATATCAATAGGAAATTGCTATGGGTTTAAGGAAATGCGTAATTTTATAAAAGCATTCGCAAAATATCGAAACGTAGCTCGAAATTGATGGATCGATCCGTTGATATCATAATCCTTTCGTTAATTTAGTATCGTGCAATCAAAGACTAGGATATAATACTAAGAAAGCTTTATTTTTAATATAAAAAATAGAACATCTAATTTTTATAAAGTAATAATGCCTGTTGAGAGGAATTATTATGCGGCAGCTATTGATTAATGAGGAAATGATAAGCGATAACAGCGATTGTTATGTTATTGCCGAAATCGGTCATAATCATCAGGGTAGTTTAGAAAAAGCCAAAGAACTGTTTCGAGTGGCTAAACAGTGCGGCGTTAATGCGGTAAAATTGCAGAAGCGCGACAATAAATCCTTATTTACCAAAGCACTTTATAATTCCCCCTACGACCATGAAAACAGCTACGGGCCGACTTACGGGGCGCATCGGGAAGCTTTGGAATTCGGGCGGCCGGAGTATGAAGAATTAAATAGATATGCCGGTGAGATTGGCATCACCATGTTTGCCACCGCCTTTGATTTTGCCAGTGCCGATTTCCTGGCAGAATTAAATATGCCGGCCTTTAAAATCGCCTCCGGTGATTTGCTGAACACTCCTCTGTTGAAATATATCGCCAAGTTCGGCAAGCCCATGATCCTCAGCACCGGCGGCGGCACCCTGGAAGATATCCAAAGGGCTTATTTTGCCATAATGGCTATCAACCAGCAGTTGTGCATCCTGCAATGCACGGCAAACTATCCGGTCGAACCCGAAGACATGAATCTCCGGGTTATAACCAGCCTGCGGGAACGCTTCCGCGACATCGTGGTCGGACTGTCGGACCATCAAAATGGCATCGCCATGGCCCCGGTAGCCTACAGCTTGGGGGCCCGGGTAATTGAAAAACATTTTACTCTGAACCGGGCCTGGCGCGGCACGGATCATGCCTTTTCCCTGGAACCGGAGGGGCTCCGGAAAATGGTCCGGGATCTGCGGCGGGTGAAACTGGCATTGGGTGACGGTATTAAAAAACCCTTGCCGGGCGAGGTCAAGCCGCTGTATAAAATGGCTAAAAAATTGATTTTTGCCGGAAACCTGCCGGCCGGACATCTCCTGACCGAGGCCGACATTGCCATTAAGTCCCCTAATGACGGCTTGCCGCCTTATGAATATGATAAAGTTTTAGGCAAAAAAACCATTCGTCCGGTGCAGGAAGAAGAGAATATCAGTTTTGATATTTTGGCCTGAGCCTGATCATTTATCTCGATATAACCACAAGGTCAAGCACACTCGGAAAGTCTTCTGCGGTTTATAATACCTCTGCTGAACAGGACCTGAAAAACATGAAGAGCAATCTCTTCGGAGTCAAGGATAAAATTGTCGTCGTCACGGGCGGTCTGGGCCAGCTCGGCCGCCAATACACCCGGGCCTTGCTTGAAAATGGTGCCAAAGTGGCCAATTTCGACATCCAGAATCCAAAAGCGAACATCAGCCGGTGTTTTCCCGATCTGCAACAACAGGATAACTTTCTTTTTTCCCCTGTGGATGTCACCCGCCGGGATTCTCTTGAGGCCGGCCTTGAGGAGGTTAAATCCCGTTGGGGCGTTCCCCACGGCCTGATCAATAACGCCGCCCTGGATTCTCCTCCCAACGCCCCGGCCACGGAAAACGGCCCTTTTGAGACTTACCCGGAATCCTCCTGGGACGACATCATGGCGGTCAACGTCAAAGGGGTTTTTCTCTGTTGCCAGGTAATCGGCGGGGCCATGGCCGCCGCCGGCCGGGGAGCTGTTATCAATATCGGCTCCATCTACGGGTTAGTGTCACCCGACCAGCGCATCTATGACTATCGCCGCCGGGAAGGGCAGACGTTTTTTAAACCCGCGGCCTATGCCGTCTCCAAATCGGCTTTGCTAAATTTGACCAGGTACCTGGCAACCTATTGGAGTGGCCAGGGTGTCCGGGTTAATACCCTTACCCTGGCAGGAGTATTCAATAACCAGGATCCTGCCTTTCTCAAAGCCTACTGTGCCAAAGTTCCATTGGGCCGCATGGCCGATGAAGATGAGTATAACGGCGCCGTTATCTTCTTACTCTCCGAAGCCTCAAAGTACATGACCGGCTCCAATTTAATCGTTGACGGTGGCTGGACCGCATGGTAAACGTAGAAAATAATATGGAAAAATTCAATTTCCCATCCGAAATCGGCAATTGGCTTGACGGCCGGGCCCAACCCGCCGGCAGTCGAAATGTTTTCCCGAAATACAATCCCGCCACCGGCGGGAAATTATGCCAGGTTACCCGCTCCGGTGCCGCTGACGTCGACGATGCGGTTAAATCGGCCCTGAAAGCTCAGGTCGATTGGGCCGCCATGACCCCCATCCAACGGGGGAATATCTTACACGCCGTCGCCATGGGCTTGAGGTCCCGGCGCCGGGAAGTGGCCCGGATTGTTGCTCTGGAAACCGGGAAATCCTTGCCGGACGCCCTCGGCGAAACCGACGGCGCCGTCGCTTTAGGCTTGTTTTATGCCGGTGAAGGGCAGCGGCTTTACGGGCGGACAACCACCAGCGGGATGGCCAACCGGTCCGCCATGACCGTCCGTCAGCCTCTGGGAGTTGCCGGGCTCATTATTTCCGCCAATACGCCCATCGCCAACGTTGCCTGGAAGGTATTCCCGGCCCTCATTTGCGGTAATGCCGCCGTGCTCAAGGCCGCCGAAGATACCCCGGCTACTGCCTGGATATTTGGCAAGATTGCCCAGGAAAACGGCCTGCCTCCGGGAGTCCTGAATATCATCCAGGGGTTCGGCGAAGAGGCCGGCGCCCCCCTGGTGGCCCATCCTGACGTCGCGGTGATCAGTTTTACCGGATCTACTGCCGTGGGCAGAATAATTGCGGTGGAGGCCGGCAAACGACTGGCCAAAGTGTCCCTGGAGTTGGGGGGCAAAAACCCTCTCGTGGTCTGCGACGACGCCGATCTGGACAACGCCGCCAAATGGGTGCTGCTCTCGGCCTTCAGCAATGCCGGCCAACGTTGCGCCGCAGCCAGTCGGATAATTATCTTCGATTCAATTTATCAACAATTCCGCGATCTGCTGGTGGCACGCACTGAAAAATTGCGGGTTGGTCCAGGGGATGAGGATGACCTGGGACCGGTAATCAACGAGGAGCAGCTCCTGAACATGCTACAGGCTGTAGAGCAGTCTGAAAAAAATGGCGCCAAAATTCTTATCGGCGGCCGGCGCCTCACTGCTGCCGAGCATGCCGCCGGCTTTTTCATGGCGCCCACCCTCATCGAAAATGTCGGGCCCCACGATGACATATCCCAACAGGAACTTTTCGGACCCATTGCCTGCCTGTACCGCGTCCGTGACTTTGCCGCAGCCTTGGCCTTGGCCAATGATTGCCCCTACGGTTTAACAGCCTGCATTCACACCAAAAGTTTGCACCGTGCCCTCCAGTTTACCCAAAAAGTCCAGGCCGGCGTGGCCATGGTCAATGCCGGCACCTATGGCAGCGAACCTCACATGCCGTTCGGCGGCTTAAAACAATCAGGGAACGGCACTCGGGAACCGGGGACCGAAGCCTTGGATATCTACTCAGAATTAAAGGATATCTACATCCTGATTGATCCTGCTCAGGTTTAGGAAGGTTTGATTAAATGTCCGCTACGCCGAGCATTGTAGCCCTGATCCCGGCGCGCTCCGGATCTAAGCGCGTTCAAGGAAAAAATATCCGCCCTCTGGCTGGACATCCGCTGTTGGCCTATTCTATTGCCTCGGCCTTGAAAAGTGGGATTTTCTCTGATATTATCATTTCCACCGACTCCCCCCTCTATGCCGAAATTGCCGGTCATTATGGGGCCGAAGCACCTTTTTTACGCCCCCCCGAACTGGCGGGAGATTTGTCCCCGGATATTGCATGGCTGGCTTACACCCTGGAAACCCTGGCCTCACAGGGAAGAAATTATGATTGCTTCAGCATCTTGCGGCCAACTAGTCCTTTCCGTCTGGGGAGCACCATCCGGCGGGCCTGGGAAGCTTTTCTCGGCGAAACCGGGGTGGATTCCTTGCGGGCAGTGGAAAAATGTCAGCAGCACCCCGGAAAAATGTGGGTGGTCAGAGGCCGCCGCATGCTGCCGCTGTTACCCTTGAGTCCGGCCTCACAACCATGGCATAGCAGCCAATATCAAGCGCTCCCCGAGGTCTATGTCCAAAATGCCAGCCTGGAAATTGCCTGGACCAGGGTAGCGTTGCATGACAACACCATCGCCGGCACGGTGATAATGCCCTTTTTCACCGAAGGCTATGAGGGCTTTGACATTAACCACCCTATGGACTGGCAGTGGCTGGAGAGCTTAATTGCCAGAGGCGAGGCTAAACTGCCCACCATAACCAAAACTCCATTCTACGGTAAAGATTGACACTATGACAGATATCAAGATTATTCCTGTAACCGAATTTCAGAAGGTCTCCGGGACACCCATACTAAAACCTGCCAAAATGGCTATTTTGGCGGACATGGCCCGTTTTAATGCCCTTAATGCCGTCAAAAAAGCCGGGTCCGGACATCTGGGCTCCAGCTTCAGTTCCCTGGACATCGTCACCTGGCTCTACCACTCTGAAATGAATATTAAAGAGCTGGGCCTACGTCACCCCGACCGGGATATTTATTTTTCCTCTAAAGGGCATGATGTCCCCGGACAATATGCTGTCCTGCATTCTCTCGGGATTCTCCCGCTGGACCAGTTATTGCTTCTCCGCCGCCTGGGCGGCACCTGCGGGCATCCCGATGTCAGCACCCCCGGCATCGAAGCCAACTCCGGCTCCCTGGGCATGGGGATTTCCAAAGCCAAGGGCATGGCCTTGGCCAAAAAAATGAACAGCTGGCAGGGGCGCATTTTTGTCATGACCGGGGACGGGGAACTTCAGGAAGGCCAAATTTACGAGGGGCTGCAGACCGCAGTGCACCAGGGTATTACCAATCTTCATGTCATAGTGGATCACAATAAGGTGCAATCGGACAAATTGGTCCGGGAAATAACCAATTTGCGAGAATTGGAAGATAAATTCCGTTCCTTCGGCTGGTATGCCTGCCGCTGCGATGGTCATGACTTTCAGCAGCTGGAAAAGGTATTCCAGGATTTTCGTCAAATTACCGACCGTCCCAAAATTGTCATTGCCGATACCATTAAGGGCCAGGGTGTCTCTTTTATGGAACACCCCGCAGCACTGGCGGCCAACCACGGCATCTACCGCTGGCACTCCGGGGCTCCCGATGACCAGACATTTGCCCGGGCCCAAGAAGAGATCGCCCAACGTGTCCAGGATCGCTGCCGTCAAGCCGGTATACCCCCGATCCAGATTGATCTCGTGCCACCGGCAGAAAAGACGGCCAGCGGCGTCAGCCGGGATTTTGTTGCGGATGCCTATGGCCGGGCTTTGCTTGACCTGGCCCGGGAAAAGCAGGATTTTCTGGTGCTGGATGCCGATTTGGCTGCGGACTGTCGAGTCCGGCAATTTGAAGAGCACTTCCCGGATCGTTTTGTGGAAAATGGCATTGCCGAGCAGGACATGGTCTCCATGGCCGGCGGTTTGGCGCTGCAAGGCTGGCTGCCCGTCGTCAACACCTTCGGCGCCTTCTTAAGTGCCCGGGCCAATGAACAGATCTATAATAATGCCTGCGAAAATACCCGTATAGTGTATGTCAACCACTATTCCGGCCTGATTCCTGCCGGCCCCGGGCAGTCGCACCAGAGCATCCGGGATATTTCACTGCTTGGCGCTCTGCCGAACTTTGTGATCATCCAACCCTGCAACCCTGCTGAAACCCGTCTCGCCACTGAGTATTGTGTCAAGGAGGCTAAGGATAATTGCGTTCTGCGGTTGATTATCGGTCCCTGCCCCCGGACCATCACCCTGCCGGAAACTTATCAGTTTACCGAAGGACAGGGTGTAGCCCTCACCCAAGGTGCTGATGCCGTCCTCTTTGCCTACGGGCCGGTCATGATGCATGAGGCCCTGGTCGCCGCCGAAACCCTGAGCGCCGAAAATTTCGGCCTCCAGGTAGTGAACATGCCGTGGCTGAACCGGGTTGATGAAAATTGGCTGCGGCAGACAGTGGGTTCGTCAAAACCAATCTACGTCTTGGAAGACCATTCGCCGGTAGGCGCCTTGGGCGATTGTTTGTTAAATGTCCTGGTTAACACCGGACTCATGCAAAATCGCCCCTTCCGAAAGTTTGGGGTCGAAGGCTATCCCGCCTGGGGCACACCGCCCGAGGTGTTGAAGTTTCACGGACTCGATGGGGAGACCTTAGCTGATATAATCCGTGCTGAAAGTAAATTCTGATTAACCCTTTCCCATGACTTTTTCCCAATACCTTGAGATAAATATCCGATTACTATTATTTGCATAATAATCATAAAGTGATGCATTAAAATAAGTTATGATTGACAAAATAATATTTACTATTTCGCATCCTTTCGTATTGCGCAATTTTCTTTTTAGCGGACTTGCATCAGAAATAGAAAATAATTTAGGATTTCAAGTACATTTTGTAAGTCCCTATACCAATTATTCATATACCGATCAAAAGAAAAGAAGTTTTATCAACCACTATATCGACAGTTATAACGGTAGTTTTGGAGTACCTAATATAAAAGGGGTCACTTCAATAGATAATAACATTAGAAATTTACATATGAAAGGCTTTTCAATAGAATATAGTAACGGTAGTTTAATGACAATGAATTTTAATGATAAAAGAGATTTAACTTGGTATTTGGCAAAAACATTAATTTCCCTGACTCCTCGTCATTCAAAAAGACGGTCATTTTTAAGAGAATTATATTCATTATATCGCCCCAAAAGAAAGAAAATAGCAGCTATTTTTGATGAAATTAAACCTAAAATGGTTGTAGTAGGTTCACCTGGTCATTATTGGTTAGATTTATTTATTATGGATGAAGCCAATAGAAGAAAAATACCAAGCATCTGTATTATTTCAAGTTGGGACAATATATATTCAAGAGGACCTTTCCATCGACGTCCAAACTTTTTGATGGTTTGGAGTGAAGAAATGCAAAGACAGGCTTTGGAGGTCCAGCAATTCCCGAAGGATAGAATATATATAGTAGGCGCTTTGCAAATGAGGTTTCATGGAGAAGCCGTAACAGAACATGAAAAAGTGGCCATGCGGAAAAAAATCGGCTTAAATCAAAATGAGAAATACATTGCCTATGTTTGCGGCGCTCAGACAATGAGATACGACGTTGAGGATATCCAGGCGATGGCTGCTAGTTTGAGTATCGGTTCGTTTTCTGATTTGCGATTAGTAGTTCGCCCGCACCCCCAGGGAAATAGAGATTTATATAATCGTCTGCGAAAAAATAATATCCTTTTAGATCCATCACCTGATATTACCGATGCGAAACCAAGACCAGACTCTTTTAACTTGAAGAATATTAGACACATGGTGAGCTTCTTAACTGATGCGGAATTCGTTGTCAGTAGTTGGGGAACTACTGCCTTGCTTGAGGCTTGTGTGTTTGATACACCGGCTATTCAATTGCGCTGGATGGACTCGGTTCGCCACCATTATCCTGAAGAAGTTGATAAGGTCAGGAAATTTCAGAGATATATCCACATGAAAGCTTTTGATGAAACTTGCGCCAGATTATATTGTGATAGTCCCCAAGAATTAAATGATATTATGAAATTTATGAAACAAGAAAATGAAGTATTTGCCGCGAAAAGGGCTTTAGCAGTTAATAGATTAATCTGCCTTCCATTAAATAAAGTCCTTGATCGAATTATTACCGGGATGAAATCAATACAAAATATGACTTAATTTTTGTAGCAGCAAATTTTCTGGATATTAGTTAGGTATGAGTTGGCTTCGCTTATGAGCCAAAATTGATATAGGGAGAATTCTTGTTAGACAATCTATTAGAAACAATTGACACGCGTATTCGACCACACTTGTGGAGAATCCTGTATGCTTCTTCCCCTCCACGTTGGTTATTACAACCCTGCGGCCATGCCAACCAGATCTTGCTCCGGTCCAACTCGCTGATAGCAGAAGCCATTTATTGCCGAATTTTTGAACATGAAGAAGAGAAGTTTTTATTGAACAACATCCAAAAAGGTATGACGGTTTTTGATATCGGGGCCAATATTGGTTGGATAACCATCATCATGGCTCAAGCGGTAGGGCCTCAGGGTCGGGTGCATTCCTTCGAACCTTACCCCCCTATTTTTAATCATTTGCAACTTAACATAGCCCTTAATGAATTATCCCAAGTCTCGGCTAATTGCCTTGCCCTTGGAAACACGAGCGGGGTAATCCCATTTTATATCTTTCCCGAGGGTTTCGAAGTTTATAATTCAATCGGCGCTGGAGAACGGCGAGAAGGTCAATCAGCCCATCAAAAAATTAATGTACCGGTTACCCAATTAGATCATTATTGTCAAGAAAATCATATTTCACAAATAGATCTTATTAAAATAGATGTCGAAGGGGCAGAAGAAATAGTTCTGAAGGGAGCATCTAGAATATTAAAAGAAAATCCACAAGTAATAATTATGATGGAACTATTTGAGCCTAGCGCTAAACAATGCGGCTGTTCTATATACAATTGTTTGAAAATGTTACTAGATTTTGGTTTTTATCCATACTATTTAAACCAGGAAGGAAATCTTCAATTATTAACAGTTGAAGAATGCAAAATTATCGTTCAAGGTCAAAACCTGCGGTATAATTTTATTTTTAAACAGCCTCAATAAGGAAAAATAAATTTAACCTATATTTTCCACGCCTAAGCAAGAATTTCTTGGACATCCTCATTTTCTTTTTAATGTTACCTATTCCCATAGATAAAGATTTATATGAGAAGATTATATTAGAATAAGGTTCCAATTAAAATGGATTTTTATGGTATCTAATATGTCGTTTATAAAAAAAAGCATAATATCTGGCGAAATATTTGAACAGGTATCAAAATGCTTAGTATGCGGTGCTCAATCGCAGAAGTTCTTATTTCAAGGCCGGGACGATCGATATTCTTATCCGGGATTATTCCCGTTAGTACAATGCCCGCATTGTGGCCTGGTGTATTTGCAAGTTCGACCTGATGAGGCAACAATTTCAGAATTATACAAGCGTTATTATTCCTTGGGAAATCCTCAGGCCAAAAACCGGGAACAATCGCCGGGCTGGAAGCATCTTCTCAAAAAATCGTTCATCATGAACGTCTACAACTGGATAAAAATAACCCGGGAAGACCTCTATCTCAACCTGCCCATTCGTCCGGGAATTCGTCTCCTTGATATAGGCAGCGGCACCGTGCCCGAAAATGCTCCCGAAATGCTTCGCAACGGCGTCGATTGGCTGGCGGTGGAAGTTGATGAACGAAAATGCGATCTTCTTCGAAAAGCAGGATTAAAAACCTTTTGGGGAACTCTCCAGGCTTTTGCAAAACCGACCCTTCCCCTTTTGATTATATTATTCTCAGTCAGGTGCTTGAACACGTTTACCAACCTCATTCCGTTTTTACGGGTCCTGCCGTTCACTGTTACGACCGGGCGGCAGGATCATTCTTTCCTGCCCCAACTACGATTCCTTTCTGAGAAAAAAATCCGGCGACCGGTGGCTGCATTGGCATATTCCCTACCACGTCGCCCACTACTCCCATGGTAATGTCACGCTCCTCGCCAACGCCGTGGGCTTGCATGTGGCCGGATTTTACACCTATACCCCGATAACCTGGTTTTTTGCCCAACAACAAATCGCCCGGGGGAGAGCCTACAACGATTCTTTTCTCGGCCGGCACGGCCTGCGCTGGGGGCAGCGGCTCCTCGATTGCTATCTGGCGCCTTACCATCGCCAACATCAAGGCGATGCCCTTTTCGCCGAACTTGAGCTCGCCTAGCCGGCACATAGTCGTGAACTACGTGGTAATTTCAAAAACCTGATTGCTAAAATAGCCTTTTTCCAATAAATTTAAAAAAGCAAAGATGTTATTCAATTCCTATCAATATATTTTACTGTTCCTCCCCGTCTCCCTGATCATCTACTTTATCCTGAATCACTATCGGGTGACTGGAGCGGCAAAATTCTGGCTTGTCCTGGTTTCAGTCTTTTTTTACGGCTACTGGAACCTGGTGTATGTTCCACTCCTCGTCGGCAGTATTCTTTTTAACTATACTATCGGCCTCTTTTTGCTGAAGAGCCAATCAGCTCCATCCAGGAAAAAAATCCTCCTGATCACCGGGTTAGCCGGGAATATCGCCCTCCTGGCCTTTTTTAAATACACCGACTTCTTAATCGGCATAGTAAACAATGTTAAAGCCGTGCCTGTTGATTTCTTGTATATTATCCTGCCCCTCGGCATAAGCTTTTTTACTTTTACCCAAATAGCCTATCTGGTCGATATTTATCGCGGTTTTATCAAAGAATATAAGCTCATTAATTTCTTCCTGTTCGTCACCTTTTTTCCCCATCTGCTGGCCGGCCCGATCATCCACCATAAAGAAATGATGCCTCAATTTGACCGGCTTAAGAATAAATTATTAAATTATAAAAACTTATCCGGCGGGCTTTATCTGGTAGCCCTCGGTTTATTTAAAAAAGTTATTATTGCCGACACGTTCGCCCTCTATGCCAACGCTGGTTTTAATGCTTCCCAGGATATACATTTTTTTCAAGCCTGGGTGACGTCTCTGTCGTATACTCTGCAATTATATTTCGATTTTTCCGGCTATACGGATATTGCCATCGGCTCGTCGTTAATGTTCAATATCTCCTTGCCCATAAATTTCCACAGCCCCTATCGCGCCCTTGATATTCAGGACTTCTGGCGGCGCTGGCACATCACCTTGAGCCGATTTCTGCGGGATTATATCTATATTCCCCTGGGAGGGAATCGCCTCTCCGAAAGCCGGACCCTGGCAAATCTGACTGTCACCTTTTTGATCGGCGGCTTATGGCATGGGGCCGGTTGGACTTTTGTCTTTTGGGGATTCCTACACGGCGTTGCCATGGTGATTCATCGTCTCTGGCAAAAAACCGGTCTGAGTCTGCCCAATCTTGTTGCCTGGTTCCTGACTTTCCAGTTCGTCAACGCCGCCTGGGTCTTTTTTCGGGCCGACAGTTTTAACACCGCCGTGAATATTCTGCAAGGCATGTGCGGCCTGAATGGCTTTAAACTACCCTGGGCCCTGGCATTTCTGCAAAATTTCGGTTTTGCCTGGGAGACCTATTCAGATAATTTTTTAAGAATATCAATGAGTATCGTCATGGGAATTCTGCTCGCCGTCCTGGGCCAAAATTCCAATCAAATGGAGCACAATTTAAGACCGACTGCGGCCCAACTGTCTTTTGCCGTTATGTTATTATCCATTTCCATCTTCTTTATGGCTAAGGGCCAGTCGGAATTTATCTATTTCAATTTCTAATTATGATGACCCGCACGATGACACCATATAAAAAATTTTTTTTCCGGATGTTAATTCTGTCAGCCCTGGGATGGCTTATCCTGCAGCTGGGCGTCTATTTTCTCTGCCGCCCTGCCGAATGGTATTGGATTAATGATATCATTCAGATTAAAGAGAATATTGCCCGGAACCAACCCGGCTCCAAAATCGTCTTTGCCGGCGGCAGCGCCACCCTTTTCGGCGTCCGAACCGCGGATATTCAACGGGAACTTCATATTCCCACCGTAAATTATGGCGTTCATGCCGGCTTGGGGATCGATTATATCCTGGAAAGGGCCAAGAAAATTCTTAAACCTGGAGACACTTGTATTGTGCCGTTGGAATACAACGTTCTTCTCACCGACGGCAGCTTAAATGAGGTCCGGGCCAGGTATGTTTTGTTATTTGATCCGGACTATTACAATTCCTTGAGTTTATTAAATAAAATCAACTACTTCATAAAATTTTCACCCATAACCATTGAACTGTCCATCTGGAGCGCCTTTTGGAAGATGATCGGCCATATCAATCCAATCCGCGGCTATGATGCCAACGCTTTGAACCGGAATGGGGACGAAACCAGCAATAAAGGCAATGACCTCGCTATCAAGAAATTCGCCGAGTTTAAGCCCATGAACATCCAGCAGCATGAATTTAAGGAAACGTTCGGGTTGCAGACCTTAGATAAGTTCAACCAATGGTGTCAAGAAAATAATATTAAACTGTATGTGACGTATGCCTCGACAATTTCTTTTGATGTGTATAAGAGCAAAGAATATCAGGAGTATTTTAAAAAAGTAGAAAATTATTTTAAGCAGCACGATATTAAAACCATAGGATCTCCGAATGATTTCTTTTATGATAAAGATTATTTTTACGATACCGAATACCATCTCAATTCCGCCGGCATGACCCGCCATACGGAAAAATTACTCTCTAAAATAAAAGATCTCTTTTCAGATCAAGCCAAAAACTGATCATTTTTACACCGGAGCCGGACTGCATGACTTCTCCCCAACCTCTGATTTCCATCATTACCGTCTGCCTCAATAGTGCCGAGTTTATTGAGCAGACGATCCAAAGCGTCATTTCCCAGACCTACCCTCATAAAGAATATATTATCATTGACGGGGGGTCCACGGACGGCACGGTGGATATCATCAAAAAATATCAATCCCATCTGGCCTACTGGCACTCCCGCCCGGACCGGGGCCTGGCCCATGCCTTCAATCTGGGTTTTGAGCACTCCCGGGGAGATTGGCTCATCTATCTCAATTCCGACGACTACTTTCTGGCGCCCGACGTCCTGGAAAAAATGGCGCCGCATCTGCGGGCCCGGGAGGCTGACGCCGTTATCGGGCAATTAATCAAGATGACCCGGGAGATAGATTCCCAACCGCTCCCATTATTCTGCATTTTTGCTAATCCCTGGCGCTGGTGGGAATTCCGCCGCTATTGCTCCATGCCTCATCAGTCAACCTTTACCCATCGCAGCTTTTTTAACCGGATGGGACCATTTGATGAGTCTTATAAGATTGCTGTGGACTATGAATTCTTTCTGCGCGCCGGGAAAGACCTGCGCTGCGTATACGTTCCACTTGCCGTCAGCGCCATGCGCACCGGCGGTATTGCCTCAAAAAGCTTCCTCAAAACGTTACGCGAGTCCCAGCTGGCCCAATTTAAAAACCGGGCCATCCCCCCCTGGTTTTCCTGGGTTAATCTCTATTACATTTTTGCTCATTGGTATTTAAGTGATCTAGTCCATAATCTGCTGGATCAATTTGAAGATATCATTATCGGACCTGATAAGGACATCAAGAACAGGTCCCAATCCATCGCCTTGATACTC
This sequence comes from uncultured delta proteobacterium, assembly GCA_963780995.1. Taxonomy (GTDB): domain Bacteria; phylum Desulfobacterota; class Desulfobaccia; order Desulfobaccales; family Desulfobaccaceae; genus Desulfobacca. The sequence goes on along the minus strand of CAWAEI010000016.1, from coordinate 57,788 downwards.
CTGAAAAGAATCTGGTGCGACCTGAGCTCCCGGCTGCCCTTTTCAGCAGGTTCATAAGGCCAAATCGTTCATGTTCCCTCGTGTGTGCTAGCTATGGAAAAACCACCTGACCTGCCCCTGATTTCCATCATCACTGTATCCCATAATGCCGCCGATTTTATCGAGCAGACCATAGCCGGCGTCCTGTCCCAGGATTATCCGTTTATCGAATACATCGTCATCGACGGCGCTTCCACCGACGGCACGGTGGCTATTATCCGCCGCTACGAGCCCCGCCTGTCCTATTGGCACAGCAAACCGGACCGCGGGCTCGCCCAGGCCTTTAATCTGGGTCTGGCCCAGGCGCACGGCGACTGGATTCTCTTCCTTAACGCCGATGACTTTTTTGTTGATGACTCGGCCGTCTCCCGCCTGGTGCCCTGTTTACGCCAACATCCGGATGCCGATGTCGTCTACGGCCAGGCCGAGATTATTTTTTCCGGCAAAGAGGTCCAGGCCTTTCCCTTTAGCCGTCTCCTGGGGCGGCCCTGGTCCTGGTCCATGTTCCGGTTATACAATTTCCTGCCGCACCAGTCCGCCTTTACGAATCGCCGATATTTTGCCAGAGTCGGCGGCTTCGATGAAAGCTGCTCCATATCCGTCGATTATGAACACTATCTGCGGGGCGGTAAAAACCTCAAGGCGGTTTTTGTCCCGGTCATGGTCAGTAAAATGCGGTTGGGAGGCTTGAGCCATCGCCACCTGCTCACCTCCCTGCGGGAGTACAAAAGGGCCCAGCTCAAAAACCGCGCCCTGTCCTTCTGGGAAGCCTGGCTGATTTTTTACTATCGCATCCTCTCGTTTTATGGCAGATTATGGTTTCAGGAAGTCATATTACCCATATTATCCTCCACGACTACCAGGCGGTCTTCATAACACCATGCGCCTCCTTGTCTTAACCTATGAATTTCCTCCGGTGGGTGGGGGCGGCGGCCGCATCGCCGCGGACTTCTGCCGCTATCTGGCCGCCTTCGGCCATGAGGTGCAGGTGCATACCTCCGGCCATGCCTCACTGCCCGCCCGGGAGGTCAGGGACGGCTACACCATCGTTCGCAGCTTCGCCCTCCGGCAACGGCTCCACACCTGCACCGTGCCGGAAATGGCCGCCTACCTATGCCTCACCCTGCTGCCAACCTTAAAACACGTCTACACCTTCCAGCCGGACGTCATCCATGTGCATTTTGCCGTGCCCACCGGCGCCCTCGCCTGGCTGATCCATAAAATCACCGGCCTTCCCTATGTTTTAAGCGTCTATCTGGGAGATGTCCCCGGCGGCGTGCCGGAACAGACCGACCATCTTTTTAAATGGCTCAAACCCTTCACCATCCCCATCTGGCGAAACGCCGCCGCGGTTATCGCCCCGGCCACCCACATCCGGCGCCTGGCCCTGGAACATTACGGCCTTGCCGCGGCCATCATTCCCAACGGCATTGATCTGGCCGCCGCCGTGGCGTCACCGGCCGTGCCCTCCGACCCCGTCCGCCTGATCTTTGCCGGCCGCCTCAGTGTCCAGAAAAATCCCCTGTTCCTTCTCGAAGCCCTTTCCCGCCTGAAACAGTTGCCCTGGCGCCTGGATATTTACGGCGACGGTCCCCTCAAGGGCGCCGCCGCACATCAAGCGATGGAGCTGGGTTTGGCTTCCCGGGTCTTTTTCCACGGCTGGGTAACCTCGTCTCAGGTGCAGGCGGCCATGGAGAGAAGTGATATTCTGGTGCTGCCCTCTCTGTCCGAAGGGCTGCCGGTGGTGGGCATGCAGGCCCTGGCGGCCGGTCTGGCCATCCTGGGCAGCGATGTCGGCGGCATCAGCGACGTGGTCCAGCCGGGCGAAAACGGCTTCCTGGTCCCGGTCAACGATCCGGCCGCCTTTGCTCACGGCTGACCTCTATGCTGGACCCCGAAGTCCTGGCCGGCCTGAAGCGCCGCAGCCGGCAGTTGGCCCACAATTTTGACCTCGCCGTCCTCTCCCGCCGCCTGGAAACGCTCCTCACCGAGAGCGCCGCCACCTCCTGAGTCATGCAGCAACGTGAAGCCCCGGGAAAACCCATGCGGTGGCGGCGCGCTTAGCCAAACGAGAGCTATGGCATGTCGGTGGTTATCTCCCCGGGGGATCGCCAGCTGACCAGATCTGATCGGACAGAGGATTGCCGGAAGAAACCTCGGGAATAGATACTTTGACAAGTTCTCTGACGAAAAGTGAAGATAACGACTGAATATGGCAAGTTTTTAGCTCGATGATAAGTTGCTAATCATAGCAGAAAAAGCTAATCTTCGCCCCAGCCTGTCGAACCGATCTTTTGTTCAAAATGGAGGCCAGAATTTCTTATCATGCCCCGGAGATGGCATGTGCATGTGGCCTCGGCTTTTCCTCTGGCCCATCATTATCGGGCGGTGCTGGCCTGGGGTCCTTAGGCTTCCCAGCCAAATAGCATCTGGTCGCCCAGGGATTGGTATGCCCGAAATCTGGGGAAAATTGACTTTTCGCCCAAATTTGCGCTATCATACCCTTGATGAGAAAAATTGGCTTCGAGAAGAGGACCGTTTGAAGGGTTAAACTCGGGGAGAGAGGTTCCCAAAACCAATTTTTGACCGCCGTGGGCAAGACTGCGGCATAATCTCGGTTGAAACCCTTTTTAAGTTTCTTCCAGCCAGCAACCTAACAAAGTACGGTAACAGGGAAAATAATTGCCGTTAATCACCCAACAGGAGGGGCAGTATGCCGGGGAGGGGAAACTGAGGGAGTGTATAAAAAGGCGGTACCCAAAAATATCCAACGATTTGACCGAGTCATTGATACCATAGGCATAGCTTTGGTTCCAGATGTTTGATCCCAGTATTGAGCCCAGGTCCGTCATCTTGCCCCCGGAGTATAAAAAGGCATGAGGCTGACCGGACCAACGATTTGACCACTCTTATTGATACCACGGGCCTCGCTGTGTGTATCCCCCGGTAGGGCTCCCAGGTCCGTCACCGTGCCCCCGAAGTAGGCGGTACCACTGTCAACCAAGCAAAGAGGGCACTCAAAACAAAAACCATTGCTAAAAGATTCCACTTTTTTATTTCTTCCTCCTTAAATAAGCAAAAAACCGAGCCGCCCCATTTCTAGGTATAAAGAGATTTTATCCTAACCCCGATGTTTTAGTCGCTCAGGAGCAAGCTGATAACAGGCGCCATAGTTATTTTGGGCTGCGGAGGAATATAACCCGCCCTACCGGTATGCCTCACATCATGGTGGAACATGGGCCAGGGTGAATCGGCCAGCCCCAGGGAGGTGCTGTAAACCGCATAAACATAGCCATCCGAACAGCCAACATAGACGGTGCCATCGGGGCCGATGGCCGGACTGGAGCTAACCTCAGCCATAGTGGGAAAGCGCCAATTCACGGTGCAGTCCGGGTCGAGAGCATAGAGGTAGGTCCCGTCAGAGGACGTGGCGCCGATGTAGATGATGCCGTCGGCACCGATGGCCGGCGAAGACTAGACTGCGGGTCCGGGATTGAAGAACCATTTCAAGCTGCCGTTAGTGGGGTCAAGGGCATGAACCCTACCGCCACCCACATAAATGGTGCCATCGGCAGCCACCGCCGGCGAAGAAACGACATCAGAAATCCGCCCACGTAAACCCATTTCAAGCTGCCATCGGGGTTAATGGCTCGTACGTGCCCGTTTTTCGACCCTGCGTAGATGGTGCCGTCGCCGCCAATGGCAGGTGAGGAGCGCACTTCCGCCCCCATGTAATATTCCCATTTCTTGCTGCCATCCGGGTTAACGGCATAGAGTCGCATGTCACGGGAGCCCACGTAGATGGTGCCATTGACGGCAATGGCCGGTGACGAGTCCGAGGGTGTCATAGGAAAGACCCACTTCTTATTGCCATCCGGGTCAAAAGCCACCAGGCCGACCGGGTAAGAGACACGGGTCGCATAAGTGTTGGTTACATAAATGGTGCCATCCGGGGCAATGGCCGGGCATCCCCAGTGCACCCCAGAATTCCGTGGCCCATTTTTGGGTGCCGTCCGGATTAAAGGCAAAAAAGGTGCCCAGCCCCATATAGATGGTGCCGTCCGGGGCCACGGTCGGAGAGGATAAAATGACGTTGCCGGAAGTAGAAAATTTCCACTTCTCCGTTCCGTCCTTATTGATAGCATTAAAACAACCTGAGTCATCAGCTACATAAACCACGCCCTGCGCATCCAGGACGACATTGGAGTAACGAATGGGACCTGCCAAATAGGCCCACTTTTGGGTCCCCGGGGTACCCGCCAGGGCTGGGGTTACGCTCGATACAGTCAGTACCCGGAAGAAAAGCCGGCAAAACCATGACCACAGCATTTAAACTCCTCTCATCTGTTCGGATAGACTATTGTCCCGAGATTATGCCGCAGTCTTGCCCACGGCAGTCAAAAATTGGTTTTGGAGCCGCCGTCCAGGGAGCATATCCCAGAGAAGTTCCCCTTTGTTGGCCCATTCGCCTTCTTGAAACCAGGATAGCACAAGTTTTCCGCAAACTGAATCTTTTTGGGAGATTCTGAAGATACCACTCACTTGGCTTGCAGATTCTTACGGGGGGACGGTCTAAAAACCCCAGGCCATTACCGCCCGATAGTGGTGAGCCAGGGAAAAAGTTGATGTGACGTGGACATACCACCTCCGGGCATGGTATGGACCCTGGTGTGGCTGATGCGACATATCTTGCCACTATACGCCCTATAAAAAATATTTCGGTTTGATTCTGATATGTTAACCAATGAGTATAAATTTTTTTGTTGCATAATTTATTGCCTCCTCAGAATTTTCGGCAACGACTATATTTTCGAGAACCGCGCTAACTGTGATCATACGTCGCTTTTCAGGCGAAAAAGGTTCAGGCCGCAGTGAAAGACTGCAGCAACGGTTCCGTGTGATGTTCGAACATCCTTATCCCGACTCTTTGACCTCGGCGCTGAGCGTCTGAAAGCTGTGGTCCACCACCATCGTCGTAAGAATAGTCTCCCCTTCCCGCCGGGTTGAGATGATCTCGATGGAGTGGGGCACGCCGTATTCATCTGCGAAGGTGATGCGCTCGCCGTCCTTGAAGCCGCCCCGCCGGAACCAGACCTCCGGCGGCAGCAGCCAGGTCTTGCCGTAGCGGTCTTCGAACTGAAAATACGCCAGGGCGTCAAAGGGGAACTGGAGATACAGGCACAGGTCTTCATCGGAGACTTCACGCCCCAGCTTGGCCTCCAGCCGGCTCCTTTCCTGCTCCAGGTCCGCCTCCCGGGGCTTCACGTAATCCCCTTCCTCCTCAAGGATCTGCTGCCACTTCTTGCCGTCGGCTCGCTGGTATTCCAACACCTTTTCACAGATCTCATCCTCCGGCCCATAAAACGGCAGCGGCCCGTAGTGCCCCAGGATAAGGTTCTTCAGGTCCAGGGACGGCTTCTCATAGCGGCCGTAAAGGAAGTTGTTGACCGCGGTGGTCCAGAGAATCTGCGAGCCCGGCGTCACCGACCACCAGTTCCCCAGTTCCGCCTGCACCCGGGCCATTTCCCGCAGGACCTCCGGCATCCGCTCCAGAAAGCCCCCCTTGTCCGCATGTTCATAGGCGCTCCCCACCGCGCCGCCGGTGAGTTTATAATGAGACACCGTGGGGTCGTGCCCCCGGAAGGGGCTTTCGAAAGGCTCGTAGATCTTTCGTTCCTGGCGCAGGATGTCCGAGCTTTCCAACAGCGGCCGGATGTGAATGCCCACCGCCTTCTTGCCGTAGTCTCTGAGGTTTTGGATCAGGGTCAAGGCCGGGGCCTGGCCGTACACGGACCCGTAGCCGTGGTCCGCCACATCGCAGATCTTGGCGCCCGCCAGGACCGCGGCCACCATCCGGCCGATGTCGTTGCCGTCCGTGTTGCAGCCGTGATAGTGCAGGATAATCTCCGGGAAAGCCTCCCGGATGGCCTTCACCAACTGGCCGAGGCGTTTGGGGGTCCCCAGCCCGGCAAAATTCTTGATGGAAACGATGACGTCCGGCCCGGTCACCTCCAGGATCTCCCGCACTTTCCCCACATAAAAATCGTCGGTATGCTCTTTGCCGGTGGAAAAGCAAATGCTGGGCATGAGCAGCCGCCCCGCCCGCTGCACTTCCTCGAACACCGCCGTCATGTTGGGCACGTGGTTCAAGAAGTCGTAGACCCGCCAGACATCCACATACCTGGCAAACTCTCTTACCGTCAGGCGGATGACGTTTTCCGGGTAATGCCGGTAGCCGAAGAGGCTGGCCCCCCGGCACACCGTCTGCAGCAGGGTCCGGGGCATCGCCTTCCGGACGATCCGCAGTCTTTCAAAAGGGTTTACCTGCTTGTAGAGCATATCCATGTGGACCGAGGCGCCGCCGCTGACCTCCACCGAGAAAAAACCCACCGCGTCCCGATGCCGCGCCACCCGCACCGTGGTCATGGGCATCAGCCGGTTCTTGAAATCGGATTGCGATACGTCCCGTTCATTATTGCAGAGGTAATAGCCGTTCGTCCTCCGCAGCAGGTCGAGAATCTCGCTGGGGCTCATCCCCCTGATAATCTGTCCTGACATGGCTCTGTACTCCCGCAGTGTCCCGTCATTGCGCATAGGGATTGCTGCCGTGGGCGTTGATTTCGGCAATGAGGCGGGCGATTTTGTCCACCTCCCGCTCCTTTTCCTGATAATCCAGGAGATGGGGGTGGTCGTCGATATAAGAGGTGTCAAACTTCCTCAGGATAAAATCCGGCTCGTTGATGATCTGCTGAAAATAAGGGATGGTCGTTTTCACCCCGATGATGAGAAACCCTTTCAACGTCCGGGACAGGCGGTCCACCGCCTCCTGCCAGGTTAAGCCGTACACCGTCAGTTTCACCAGCATGGAGTCGTAATAGGGCGTGATCTCGTAGCCCTGATACACGGCCCCGTCCATCCGCACCCCATGCCCCGCCGAGGATTGATAGACCTGCACCACCCCGGGGCTGGCCAGGAAGTTGTTTTTCGGGTCTTCCGCATTGATGCGCAGCTCGATGGCATAGCCTCTCTCCAGCACCTGGTCCTGGCTAAAACTGACGGGCTCCCCCAAGGCGATGAGGAGTTGCTCCCGGACAATATCGATGCCGGTCACCACTTCCGTTACCGTGTGTTCCACCTGAATGCGGGTGTTCACTTCCAGAAAATAGAAATTGCCGTCCGGTTCCACCAGGAATTCCACCGTGCCGGCGCTGAGATAGTCGGCGGCCCGGGTAACCCGCACCGCGGCCTCGCAGATGGCCGCGCTCAGGGAGGCGTCCAGGCCCGCCGGGGCAATCTCGATGAGTTTCTGATGGCGCCGCTGAATGGAGCAGTTCCGGGTGCCCAAATGCACCACATTGCCATAGGTGTCCGCCAGGATCTGGACTTCCACGTGCTGCGGCGAGAGCACGCACTTTTCCAGGTAAATTTCATCGTTGCCAAAGGACATCAAGGCTTCCGAGCGCGACTGGGCCAGGCCGGCCAGCAGGGCCTTTTCGTCAAGGACCTGGCGGATGCCTCGCCCGCCGCCGCCGGCCACGGCCTTGATCATCATGGGGTAGCCGTAGCGGGCGGCAAAGGCCCGCCCTTCCCGTTCCCCCGCCGCTCCCGCCGGCAGGGTCGCCGTCGCCGGAATCACCGGCAGTCCCGCCTCCTCGGCGATCCCCCGGGCCACTACCTTGCTCCCCAGATTGCGGATCACTTCCATGGGCGGCCCGATGAACACCAGCCCGGCCTGGACGCAGGCTTCGGGGAATTTGGGGTTCTCCGCCAGAAAACCGTACCCGGGGTGAATCGCCTGGGCCCCCGTTTTCCTGGCCGCCTCGATAATTTTGTCGATGTTCAGATAATCCCGGCGCGGGCCCGGACCGATGCAAATAGCCTCGTCAGCCCGCATCACGTGAAAAGCATTCTTGTCGGTCTCTTCATAGATGGCCACCACCTTGATATCCAACTCCTGGGCCGAGCGCATGATCCGCAAGGCGATCTCGCCCCGGTTGGCCACCAGTATCTTTTCGAACATCATCGTTTCCATGCTGCTCTCCACTCCCGATCAGAGAACTATGAGGCCGCCTCCCGGGAATCAGGCCGCCCGGACAGGCAATGACACAGGAAAGAGTACTACGAATTATCGCGCCAAGTGTTTTTATGGTACCTAAAGTGCTCGTAATTGACAACTAATACTCTTCCCAACAAAAAAACCTTTGAGAACCTGAATACCACCGGGGCTTGGGCAAAAACCGGTTTTTCGTTGCGGGGCTGGTTGCCAAAATTATAAATATAAGTTAATTTAAATGTTATTAATAAGATTTATTTAATATGCTGACAAAATCGTCGCAGTTTCACAATATGTTCCCCCTGTGAGCCCATCGGTGATTTTGTGCCAAATCTAAAAGAACCTAAATGAAAAATAGCCGGAATTACTTGCAGGGCATTAAGAACCTTGGGCAGCCATTTCGCCTTTGGCATTAAAGGTGGCTTAATCTGCTTAAATTTTCAACTACCCGTATTTTGCTTCTTGTGCTCCTGGTTTGCCTGCCAAACTCCGGTGCTGCCGCACTGCGGCCGCCTGTGGCAATAACGGGATATTCCTTGGAAGTCTCATTTGATCTGCCCCGGGGCAAGATCCAGGGACAGGCGGTCATCCAGGCGCCGCCGGGCCAAAAGCTCGTTATCCATCCCGGTGAACTCACCATCACCAAATTAACGGAGACAGGCCGACGGCAGGCTGTAAACTCTGGTCGAAAAGGTGGGGCTTTAATCCTGTTTCCTCAGGGCCCCGTCCACTTAACCTATGAGGCAACCTTAAAGAACTCAGGCGAAAATCGTATCACTGAAGGCGGTCTTGTCCTCCAGGGGGTGTGGTATCCTCAGGTTGAAGGCTTTTGCCGGTTCAAACTTACTGCCACGTTACCTGCCGGGTTTGTGGCCATCTCCGAAGCTGACCGCATTATTAAGGAAGAAAAAGCCGGACAGGCAATCTTTCATTTTGATTTTCCTTACCCCCTCCATGATTCAGACGGCATTTCCCTGGTGGCTTCGAACCGATTTGTCACCTCCCACACTACCTACAAGGGTATCGAGCTGTGGACCTGTCTTTTACCGGAAGAAGCCCCACTAGCGGCCGGATATTTAGAGAGAACCAAAGTACTGTTGGAAAAATATGAAAACCTGTTCGGCCCTTTTCCCTACCGGCGATTTGCCATTGTGGAGAGCTTTTTAAAATTTTCCCTGGCTTTACCCACCTATGTTCTGCTGAACCGGGAAAAATTACGGGAAAAAGACCCAGAGAATTCTCCCCTGGACCATGAACTCGTGCATCAGTGGTTCGGCTGCGCCGTGTCCCCTGATTTTGAGCGGGGCAACTGGAGTGAAGGGTTAGCCACCTATTTTAGCGATCATCTCCAGGCAGAAGGAAAAAACGCCGCCTGGATCTACCGCCGCCAGCTTCTGGCGGAGTGTCAGAAACAGCAGCCCAGGATCATGGAATTTGCCCTGCGCAATTTCACTGTAGGTGTCGGTCCCCCTTCTCGTTCTGTGGGCTATGGTAAAGGAGTCCTGGTGTTTCATATGCTGCGCCGGCAGGTGGGTGATCAGGCCTTTGCCGCCGCTATCAGACAGTTTTTCCTTACCCACCGATTTACCGTGGCTTCCTGGACAGACTTACAAAAATCTTTCGAAAGTGTGACCGGCCAAAACTTATCCTGGTTTTTTCGGCAATGGGTGGATGAGGTGGGTCAACCACAGATTGCTATCAAAAAGATTGAGATCGACCATAAGAACAGTGGAATATGCTGTGAATCTGGTGCTAAGGCAGGAGGGTCAGCCCAAAAAGGCTTGCTCTGCCGGTGACGTTCAAAGGGCCGGAAGGTGAAAGCAATTTTCAAGTGGAATTAGACCGGGGGGAGAAAAGTTTTTCTTTTCAACTTAAATTTAAACCCGAGGAAGTGGTTGTTGATAAAGATTATACGGTGTTTCGAGCTTTGCTGCCGGCGGAGTTTCCTCCTGCCCGGGCACCTTCATCATACCTCGGTAATGGTGCACCTAATTCTGAAAATATTACCAGAGGGATCCAGCGTCGATTCAATTTTTCTGCACATTAATACACCCAGGGCACGTCCTAATCGAGCAACAGCAGGAGATATGGCCCTTGCAGGACGGGGGGCGGCAACGGTACCGCGCTTTGCGAGTAGATCCACTTACTCGCATATGCTGTGACGTGAATCGGTTGATCCATCTCGCCCATCACCCACGCAGGGACTATTTTGCCGGACGGCACCTCCGGGGCCGACCCATCCCCGTCTGTTAAAGGACTGTCATCCTTATCGTAGATAGGGACTGTATAAATTTGGGTCAACGCTGGCGTGCACGTGGTCCCGCTGAAAGATATGATCTCGTTCGCACTTAACAGGCGGTCTGCGTCCCAGTCTGTGTAGAAGAGGGTAAACGACATGCAAGGGTTGGCCACTGACGTGGCCACGAATTTATAGGTTATGGCTGCCAGGCCCGGAGCGGCGCTGGTGGCCATGACTGCACACAAAAAACCACAAGTTCGAGCCAAGGCTAGCACACGATCCATGACATATCTCCCCCCTCTCTTAACTCATCTTTACATCCGACCGACTAAAGCGCGAGTTGCGATGAGGCCGCTGGCTGAAGCCTGGATCAGGCCCCGGGTTATGCCGGCGCCATCCCCGATTATAAACAGATTGCGAATCTGGGTCTCCAGTTCCGGGCTTAATTTCAAACGGTGGGAGTAAAACTTTACTTCCACCCCGTAAAGTAAGGTGTGCCGATTGTTGATTCCTGGAGCCAGGCCATCAAGGGCCTCTAACATTTCCAGGATATCTTTGAGGATACGGTAGGGGAGGACGAAGCTAAGATCCCCGGGGGTGGCACTCTTAAGCGTGGGCCGGGTGAGGCAACGTTCCAGGCGGGCGGCGGTAGTGCGGCGACCAACCTGGAGGTCACCCAGTCGCTGGACTAAGGCTCCCTGGCCTAAAAGGTTGGCCAGGCGGGCGATATATTGGCCGTAACTAATGGGATCGTCAAAGGGCTCGGTGAAAGTGGAACTCACCAGGATGGCGAAATTGCTGTTTTCCGTCTTCCGGGAAGTATAGCTGTGGCCATTGACGGTGACCAGGCCGTCCAGATCTTCTAAAACGACCTCACCGTCAGGGTTCATGCAAAAGGTCCGTACCTTGTCGTCAAAAGTACGAGAGTAATAAATCAACTTGGCTTCGTAGGCCGCCTCGGTAAGAGGCGCCAGAAACCGGGGCCAGGCACTCCACGCGCACCCCGATATCCACCGGGCTGGGGACGGAGGGAATCGCCAGGCGACGGGCTTCTTCCCGGACCCAGGCGGCCCCGGACCGTCCAGGCGCGGCGATCACATAGCGGGCCCCCACCACCTCCTCGTTATCCAGGACTACCCCAGCGACTGCCCCATCCTTCACCATAATCCGCTGGGCCCGGCAGTTGGTGCGGATCTCCACGCGGCCGGCCAAACGCTCTTGCAATCGGCTCAGGATTTTTTTGCAATTTTCCGTGCCGATATGGCGCAAACGGGTGGGGATGAAGATCATCCCTGCCTGCCGGGCCTTGGTTTTCAGGAGTTCAAGGGTATCCGGGTCGCCCCCAAAGGTTTCCGGGGATGCTCCCAGCGCTAGATAAATGCTGTCCACTTCCTGGATCAGGGCATTCAAGTCATCCAACGAGATAAGATCACTCAGGAAACCGCCTACCTCAGGGGAGAGGATGAGTTTTCCGTCGCTATAGGCTCCTGCCCCACCCCAGCCGCACAGGAGGCCACCCGGCCCGCCTCGATGACGCTCTCTCGAGGGCTGGACCCTGTTCCACCAGAAGGACCTTGGCCGCTCCTAAGTTTTCCAGGCTGAGCGCGGCAAATAGCCCCGCTGGCCCGGCTCCAATGATGACTACCTCATATGTGGACATGATGCCCCGGAAGGTATCAGAAAGCTGCCGGCAAATCCATTACAATCCGCAATACCGGGATGCAAGGAGATCCGGGAGTGGTTGGCGCCATAGATACGGTTTCGGGATATGGGGAAAAAAAAACAAACCTTATTTAGGCGACCCCGCAGTGTCTTAATTTCGCCATTTTTTGTATTGCCAATGGGGCGATTCCCCTTCTTTTCAAGAGCAGCCGCGCACCAGATAAATTATGACCAAGATTGGGATGGGTACGCCCAAGAGCCAAAATAAAAGGTATTTACTCATGTCAATTCCTTTACGCCGCAACGGCTTACCCATAGTCGTTCACCCTCTCGCTCCCTTTCGCTCCACCGCCACGGAATCCTCATGCCCCTCGACTGAGTAATCTCTGATAAAAACCTGCACTAGATCGCCAATTTCTAAAAAGTTAAATAACTTAATAATATTTCTATATTAACAACAATAAATGCCAGGAACGGTCTGAAGCCCCTTTTATAATCGACAGATCAGGTCTTGATAACTATAATTCGGTATGGGCTGGATGCTCTCTCGTAGCCTATCACCGCTTTTGCTGCCCTCGCCGTGACGATCATCCTGGTTGGTCTGGCCAGGGGCGCCCATGTGCTGACGCCACCGCGCCGGGCTGGCGCGGTAGGCGCTTTACCTGATCACGGGCCTGCAGGGCAGGGATTTTTTGTTACCCTATCCGGAGCTTGGTTACTTTTTGCCACCTTCTTCGGGCTCGCTGTCAATTCCCAGGACAAGCTGAGAGCCCTTTGCCTTGACGGGGCCAGGATTCCTACACCGTCTTTTCAGGAGAGATTTCATGCTCAATAACCGCTTCATCGCCTATTTCACCATGGAGATTGCCTTGGACCCCGGCATGCCCACTTACAGCGGCGGGCTGGGAGCCTTAGCGGGGGACACCATCCGTTCGGCTGCGGATCTCGAGGTGCCCATAGTGGCCGTCTGCCTCCTCCACCGCAAAGGCTATTTTTACCAGCGGTTGGACGCCCAGGGAAACCAGAGGGAAGATCCGGTGGAGTGGGCCGTCAATGATTTTCTGACGGAGATGCCGGAGCGGGCCACGGTGTCCATCGAGGGCCGGGAATTGCAGCTCCGGGCCTGGAAATATGAGGTCAAAGGCATCAGCGGTTTTGTGGTACCGGTATACTTCCTGGACACCTTTCTCCCGGGAAACAGTCCCTGGGACCAGCAACTCACCGACCACCTCTACGGCGGTGACGACTGGTACCGCCTGTGCCAGGAAATCATCTTGGGCATCGGCGGCGTCCGGATGCTTCGGGCCCTGGGATACCAAGATCTGAGACGCTTCCATATGAACGAGGGGCATGCGGCCTTCCTGACCATTGAACTCCTGAACGAGGAGGCGGAGCGGGCCGGGAAGAAGACCATCGGCCAGCCGGAGATTGACGCGGTCAGGGCAAAGTGCATCTTTACCACCCACACGCCGGTGCCCGCGGGCCACGACCAGTTTCCCCTGGAGCTGGTGGAAAAGCTGGGGGACAACCTCAAGTGGGTCATGGACATGCAGGACACCTTTGCCCTGGATGTCCAGAAACATATCTTCCAGTATGGCGGGGATTTCGCCCGGATCCCGGAACTGGCCCAGCGCGGACTCAGGCTGAATATGACCTACCTGGCCCTGAACCTGAGCCACTACGTCAACGGGGTAGCTAAGAAGCACGGCGAGGTCTCCCGCCTGATGTTCGCGGACTACCCGGTGGACGCCATCACCAATGGCGTGCACGCCGCCACCTGGGTCACGGAGCCCTTCCAGGCTCTTTTTGACCGCCACATCCCGGGGTGGCGGGAGGACAATTTCAGTCTGCGCTATGTCCTCAGAATCCCCGCCGACGAACTTTGGGACGCACACCGCAAGGCCAAACAAGAACTTCTGGCCTACGTCAACCTCCAGACCAACGCCGGCATGGACCAGGACATGCTAACCATCGGGTTTGCCCGGCGGTTGGCGACATACAAGCGGGCTGACTTGCTGTTCAACGATATCGAGCGCTTGCGGCGGATTTCCCGGGAGGTGGGCCCCATCCAGTTGATTTTTGCCGGCAAGGCCCATCCCCGGGACGGTCAGGGAAAGGACCTCATACGGCGGATTTTCCAGGCCGGGGAAGCCTTAAAACCGGACATCAAAGTGGCTTTCCTGGGGAATTACGACACCTGGCTGGCGCGCCGGCTCGCCGGCGGTGTGGATATCTGGCTGAACACCCCCCAGCCGCCCAACGAGGCCTCGGGCACCAGCGGCATGAAGGCCGCCCTGAATGGGGTCCCCAGCTTCAGCATCCTGGATGGCTGGTGGCTGGAGGGCCACATCGAAAACTTTACCGGCTGGTCCATCAGCGCCTCGGTGATCCACGGTCCCGGGAGCGAGGATTGCGCTGGCGATGCCGACTGCCTCTATGGGAAACTGGAGAGCGTCATCGTCCCCCTGTATTACCATGACCGGCGCGCCTTTATGCGGGCCATGTACGGGGCCATCGCCATCAACGGCGCCTTTTTCAACACCCAGCGCATGGTGCAGCAGTATGTCGTGAAAGCGTACCTGTAAAATTTGGGAGGGGAGAAGACGAGACCATATCTGCCCTGATCCGAAACTTATCACCGGGCCAAAAACTTCCCATATTCAGACCATATCCATACGTTGTGGCCTGAAAAACGCCTGCCATTCCCGCCGGTAACCTGGCGTTCCCCGATCACCGCCATCTGAAATCTTCCTCTACCTTCTTTGTGACATCTGTCTCATCTGTTCTATCCCTTTCCCCCCCTTTGTTGTATTCTGCTGCCAGAAAAAAGGTTTTCTAGAGGAAATCAAAGGCTGGTGCGGAGGCGAACATTCGTTCGCCGCCCCAGCAACCCTGCAGATAAACGCCGAAATTGCGAAAAAGAACCGTTTTTAACAGGAGGAATCACCATGCCCTGCACCATCTGCCAACACCCCCAACGCCAGGCCATCGACCTGGCCCTGCTGCACCAAACCTTGACCCTGGCCCAGTTGAGCCGGCAGTACAACCTCAGCCAGTCGGCCCTGCACCGCCACAAACAGCACCTGCTGAAAAAAATGGCGCTCTCCCAAAACCGTTTCCAGACTAGCCTCCGGGAAGGCTGTCTCGTCATCCTCTATTCGTTCCTGGAGCGTCTCATTCACATCACCCGGACTGCCGCAGCCGAAGGCAATAGCCGCCAGGTCCTCCAGGCCGTCCGCCAGGGCGTCGGCATTATCAAGTGTATGCACAAAATGGATCTCAACCTCGACCTCGACTCGCTCTACCGCCTGCTGGCTTCCCCCCAATGGGCTGAACAAGGCGCCCTGCTGCCCACCGATCTCCAGTTTACCGCCGGCTCCCGCCAGGATTTGGCCGCCGGCCTCTTCTCCTCCTGTCCCGAGCCTGCCTCCGATCAGGAGCAGGCCCTGGAGGAGCTTGCCGATCTCCACAACCTCATGTCAGCATTCCCGGCCTCCGAACTCGCCCCTGCCGGCCAGCGGCAAAAAGCCGGGAAAAAAGCGAAAAAAGATCGCCCCGCTAATGCTGATTACAAGCAATATCATAGAGATAGCTTGTGTGATCAAAATATCGCCAAACTTCTCCGGTCGGAACCATCACCTGCCCGGCAACCCGAGCAGCCCTGCCTCCAGGGCCAGGCTCCATCTCTGCTCGGCCCGGCCCGCCGGCAGGCCCCCGGGCGCGGCGCCTCCTGGATTAATGACCTGGATGCAGGCCGCCTGGATGTCAACCTCCTGCACGCCATCGGCGCCGGCCGCCCCGTTGACCCGGACCTCGCCGACCATGCCGGCGCCGCCTGCGGCAAGAGGGTCGAAGTCAATGCTGTTGACTTAAGAACGGTGGAACGGGCTTCCAGCCTGTTCATAGACGCACAGGCTGGAAGCCTGTGCCACCAATAATCTTGCCTTGGGCTTATAGCGGTTCTCGAAAGTTTTTCCTCATCGGGAAGCTTTCCCGTGAACGGCGGCCATGGGCCGCCCTATAAAATTCTAACCAAACAACTAGAGAAGTTCATTATAGGGCGGGCCGCGCCCGCCACCTTAAGTCCACCGAAAACAAAATTACTTTTAAGAAAAGCAAATATGTGCAGGGGGGCTGCCTGCCGCGCCCATATCGGAGGGTATTCCAACCTGGGGGAAAATGAAAACTTCAGGCCCGTAAGAAGATTCCGGCGAGGCGGCCAAACGTCAACCTATTACGGCTCGAAGGGGCGATAGATAAAAACAAACTCTTCATCATTAATGGCTATACAGATAGTGCCGCCCCGGGACTCGGCATAGACCAGCCAGGCCGGCTTGTCTTCGCTGCAGCACGTCACCCGGGGTGCGAATTCACCGGTTTTGGCGTTGTACCAGGCGAGCAATATGGGTTCGGCCGCAATTTTTCCGGCCTCCTTGTCCGCCAGTTCTTTGGCTCGACCAAATTCCAGGCCCGTATCCTCAACTGTGAGGCGTATCGGGTTTTTTAACATCTCTTTTCTAAAAAGGGGGCACTCCGTCATAGTCTGGCCTGTTCTGCTGCATCAGCATGGAGGAATACTAAGTATGTATCAAACCAAGCGCCTTGGGTGGGTTGCATCGGTGGGGTCAGACCTCCAGCGCCCGCCTCGCCTCCGCCATGGCACAATTATTCATGTTCTTGGGAACACAACGAAGCATGAAAACCAATCTGAGCCTGTTGATCGATCCGGTCTTTTCGCCTCACTGCTCACCGCTCACCGCTCACGGTTTTCAAAAAGTTACCCTGGCAGTCGCGCCTGTGCCGCCGCCAGGTGCTGCAGGTAGAGATTTTCCACCTCTCGCACCATGGCCTCCGCCCCGTAATGTTCCCGGACCTTGGCCAGGGCCCGCTCGGCCAGGCGCCGGGCCAGGGGCTGATCCTGGAGCAGGGTGGCCAGCAACTCTACAAAGATCCGGGTCTGCTCCGGCGGCGCCAGTAAGGCGTCCACCCCGTCTTCTAAAACCTCTGCCGTGCCGTCAATTTCGGAGGCGACGATGGGCAGTCCCGAGGCCATGGCTTCCAGGACCGTCATGGGAGTGCCTTCAAAGAAACTCGGGAAAAATAAAACATCGCTCGCCAGATACAACTCGGGCATCCCGGTCACAAAGCCCAGAAACTGCACCCGGTCGGCAATGCCGGCTCTGGCGGCTAAATTTTCCAGGCTGGCCCGGTCCGGCCCCTCCCCGGCAATGACAAATCTGACTTCGGGCCGCCGTCGGCTGAGTGACGCCGCCGCCGCCAAAAAACCGGGGAAATTTTTCTGGGCCTGCAATCTGCCGGCTCCCAGGACCACCTTGGCGGTTTCCGAAAAACCGAACCGGCGGCGGCATTCCCGGCGTTGTTCCTTTGAGCCCGGGGAAAATCGCTCCAGGTCCACCGCGTTGTAAATTAATGAAACTTTGTGGGGCGGAATTTTTTCCATCTCCAGGAGAAAATCCCGGGTGGACTGCGACACCGCGATAATCCGGTCCGTCAACCGGTTGGTCAGGCGGTCCAGCCACATGCGAACCTTGTTGCGGTAGCGAAAGACGTCATTGCACTGGTCGTGGTTGAACAGCACCGGCACGCCGCCTAAGTGAGCCAGGGGTTTGGCAATCAGGTTGGCCGCGATGAGATGGCAGTGCGCCAGATCAAAACGGCCCCGACGCAGCAGGCCTGCCAGGTTGGTGAGATACAGGGGGGCGAATTTATGCGGCGAGAGCGAATGCACCCGCACCCCGGCTTGCTGTATTGACTCCCAATAAACCCCAAACCCGTGCATGGTCGCCACTTCGAGCTCAAACCGGCTGCGGTCGGCGAACTTAACCAGATTCAGGAGCGCTTCCTGCGCCCCCCCGGGACCTAAGTGATCGATAATGTGAAGAATACGATACGGTTTTGCCATTGGAAATTCTTACCAAAAGTCAAGATGTCAGCGTTCAGTGGTCAGCTCTCAGCCGTCAGCTTAAAGAATAAAATCAAGATGTTATTACAACATGCGTCAGCGCCCCACTAACCCTTATTTTACTTAACCTATTGTTATTGCTTATAGTTTAACGCCAACGTCTCTTTGTTTAACAATTACCACGAAGTATGAAAATAGGCGGATTTTCCCGTTACCTATAGCCCATAGCCTATAGCCTATAGCCTGTTTTCATCATAACTCAATCTGTGACATGGTCACCCCTTCCACCGGCCCGGTATTGACCAGCCATTGCAGGAAGCGGCGAATTTTTTCGGTCAGACGCCTCACCGCCGCCTCATCCGGGTAGTGGGGCGTCGCCCCGGGGTGGAGTTCCGAGGAATGTAAAAACATGTTCAGCACCCGGCCTCCCCGGCGGCGGTGTAAACGAGCCGCCAGACGCATGGACGGCAGCGGGAACCACGTCGGATGAATGCCGGCCGCGCCGTAGCGTCTGAATGATGCCAGCAGCTTCTCCCCCCGGGGCCGGCGCCATTTTCTTGGCAATGCGATAAACCACACGGGCCAGGCGAGGCATTACCGGGATCATGGTCAAGGGAATTTCCACGAGTGGTTGGCGCGGCTGCCCGGCCAGCAGCCGGAAAGGGTCGGTGGGCGTCCGGTATTGGTCCACTCTGCCGACATAATGGGCCAGGGGCACCATGCTGCTGTCAAATCTGAGTCCGACCCCGGGCAGCAGGTCCAGGATAAAAGGCCACCAGTCAAAGCGCCCCATGCGAAAAGATCTGGGGGTACAGTCAAAATTCCGGCCTATGGTTGTTACCAGATTTTCTAATTTAGCTTGTAACCGGGACGAGGGCAACTCCCGGCTCGCCAAAGGCTCAGGCTCCGTCTCATGTCCAAAAGGCGGTGTATTCCAGTGGTGCAGGTGAGCCCCGATCTCGGCCCCGTGGCCCTGTTGCCACTGTTGGATCACGGGACGGGCTGCCGCATTTATGCCAACCTGATAACTCAGGAGGAGGGTCAGGGGGAAACCGAATTCCCGGGGAATAAACTCCAACCGGTCCAGGGCTGAAACATTTTTCACCCCCGGCGGCGTCCGGGAATAGCGGCCGGAAAATAACCCCTCTTCCTCCACGTCAATGCTGATAACCAGTTTCATAACCTTATCGCCACCTTCATGCTCCGGGTTCTGCCTTTTTCCATGGCGGTCTGGAAAGCCCGGCGATACTCCGACAGGGGGTAAATATGGGTCAGTAAACCAGCCACCGGATAGGTCCCGGAGGCTAATATATCCACGGCCATCTCAATGGTGCGCACCTGGCGGCCCTGAAACTGGCCGTGCGAGTAAATGCAGGAGCCGGTGAGGCATAATTCCCGAAACCAGATGGCGGAAATGTCGAGATTCTTGACGCTGCTCGTGGTGCCCGTCAGCACATAGGTTCCCCGGCTGCGCAATAGCACCAGGCCGTCCTGCAAAGCCTGTTGACCGCCGGCACAGTCAAAAAAATAATCCGCCCCGCCCTCAAAGTTTCCGCCCCCCAGGGTGGTGGGCAGCCATCGGGCCTGCAGCGCTTCGCCTATCTCCCGGCGGCTGGGCTTTACCAGGATCACATCCGCCCCCCCCGCCTGAGCGGCAACTTGTTGAAAACGGTGTCGGACCACGGCAATGATTTTAGCCCGGCAATTAAGATGGCGCAGCAGCCTGATGGTGTGCTGCCCGATTATGCCCGCCCCGTACACCACCACCACGGCATCATCCGGTGGCAGATGGTCCAGTACGGGTTGCAGGGCTGAGGCCAAAGAGTCGGTCAAGACCGCGGTTTCATCGTTAAGTTCATCCGGCAGGCGCACCAGTTGGGCGGGATGTGCCGTCAGGTAATCCGCCAATCCCCCGCCGATTTCGCCGGTCATACCCCGGGTCGCTCCTGGGGGGATCGAGCCGTGGGTATAGCATTCACACAGATTATACTTTCCCTGCGCGCAGAAGCGGCAGGGCGGCAATCCTCTCACCTGGCAGCCCAGGACCGAGTCGATGGCTACCCTGTCTCCTTTGTGCCAGGGAGAGTCGGGGGGCGCCCATTCTACCTGGGAAATTACTTCATGCCCCAGAATCGCCGGGAAGGAACCATACGGCTCCAGCAGGTAGGACTCGCTCCCCCGGAGCAGATTCAAATCCGAGCCGCACAGGCCGCACAGACGATTGCGTAAGATAATCCAACCTTCCCTCGGCTTCAGGGAAATCTGTTGCAAGGTCACCGGGGCCAGGGAGTGGAAAAAATGGTGCGGCCAAATTTTGTTCGCCGCTTTGGTAGCCAGGTATCTGAGCGCCGACCGATAATAGACCAGGGCCTGCATGTGTCTGGGAGCGCTGACCATTTTTTAAAACAACCCTGCAATCGTTATTTTCCGAGGAATTTTGTTTAATTTGACATACATTTTAACCCCGGGTCAACTAGAATGCATTTTCAAATATAGTTTATTATCGTCTCTTAGGATATAATAAGACGGTTAATCTTTACCACCGGCAGGGAAAATGATCAGTGAAACAAACTCCACACTGTCAATCAAACTTTTTTTCCCAAAATAGCCCAAATAGGAATCTAGCATGTCATCCCGCAGCAACGTCTCTTTAGGTCTTATTGTTAAAAATATGCTCCGGGTGGCCAAACATCCCTGGATAGGTTTGAAACTGGCCTCCTTGGAAGCGGAAAAGCGTTTTTTTAATGTCTTCTATCCCCAAAGCCGCCGCGGCCTGGCCAACAAGATCCGGCAGGCCAGTTTCCGCATCACCGATCGTTGCAATCTGCGCTGCCATACCTGCGGACAATGGGGCGATAAGGGATTCTTGCATAACCAGGACCTGAAAGTCTTGAAACAAAATGAAGTTCCGGTTTCTCGATATAAAGAAGTCTTTGCTGATTTAGTAAAGCATGGCCACCATCCCCTGATATACTTCTGGGGCGGCGAACCCATGCTCTACGAAGGAACCCTCGAGCTTATTGAGACGGCCACCGCCTTGAATCTGCCCTGCTCCATTGCCACCAACGGCACCCGCATTGCCAGGTCTGCCGAACGGCTGGTCAAAGCGCCTTTGTTTCTCCTCCAGGTCTCCATCGACGGCCACAACGCCGAGCTCCATAATACCGTGCGGCCCGGAGCCGTCGGCGGCAATAATTTTGCCGATATCCAGGCCGGTTTGCAAGCGGTGCGGCAGGCCCGCCGCGAACTCAAGCAGACCCTGCCTCTGCTTGCCTCCCTGACCGTCATCTCCCAGGAAAACTACAAACACCTCCTGGATATTTACGAAGCCTTCCGGGACAAGGTTGATCTGTTCGTGTTCTATCTTTCCTGGTGGATCGATCCTCCGGCCCTTCAGGACCACATTCGAGATTTCGAGCGCCGCTTCGGCTTCCAACCCATCCGCCCCCAGGGGTGGATCAGTGATTGGCGGCCGGACAATATCGAAATCCTCGACCGCCAGATACAGCTTCTGAAAGAAAAGTCCCAGGCCTGGTCGGCCCCGCCGGTGACCTTTATTCCGGATATTTCCGGCGTTGCCGATCTGGAGCGCTATTATACCGATCATAGCGCCTGCTTCGACTATAACCAGTGTATCTCCATCTTTCAGGCGGTGGAGGTCAACAGCAACGGCGACATGTCCCCGTGCCGGGATTACCATGATTACGTGGTGGGTAATATCAAGGACGCCACTATCACTCAGCTCTGGAATAGCCCCGCCTATCAAAAGTTCCGCCAGAGCCTCGCCACCGAGGGCCTGATGCCGGTCTGCAGTCGTTGTTGCGGACTGATGGGCTATTGAGGTATTATTGACTTCACCTGCCATCCCGCCTGACGGCCAGACGCCCGCCCGGGTCGTCTTCCTGCTGGAGGAGTTGAATTTCGGCGGTACCCAGCGCCAGACGCTGGAGTTGGCCCGGCGGCTGGACCCTGTACGCTATCGAAGCGAAATCTGGCTGCTGCGGGCGGGGGAGAAGTTGGCCCCGTTGGCCCGGAGTTGGCAGATTCCGTTGGTCTGGCTTGCTCAGACGCCAATCGTCGGGCCACTCAGCCTGGCAAAACTGTGGCAACGGCTGAAAAGAGAAAAAATTGACCTGTTACTGCTTTTAACCGCGATTCCCAACATCTGGGGCAGGTTACTTGGGAAATTGGCCGGGCTGCCCTGCATCATCGGCAACGTTCGGAGTAACACCGCCAATCGTCAGCACGAACGATGGCTGTGGCCTCTGGTGCATCATCTGATCTGCAATAACCAGTGTCCTGGAACGTTTGCTGATCAATCTGTATCATATTCCGCCCCAGCGCTTGACCATGATCCCCAATGGCGTGGACACAAATTTTTTTAAGCCTCCATTGAAGAGCCGAACGGCAGAAAATCTTAAAATATTGAGCATTGGCCGTTTGGTTCCCGACAAAAATCAAGAAACCCTCATTCAAGCTTTTAAACTAGTGCTTCGTGATCATCCTGAGGCTGAACTCTGGCTGCTGGGAGATGGTCCTCGCCGAAGCTATCTGGCTCAACTCATAAAGCAGACGCTCCCGGCCGGCAGGGCCTCTCTGTTGCCTGGGCAGGCGGATATCAGACCGTTTTTACAGCAAGCCGGTGTCTTTGTTTTGAGCTCAGTAACCGAAGCTCTGCCCAATGTCGTGCTGGAAGCCATGGCTGCGGGTTTGCCCGTTGTTGCCACGGACGTCGGCGGCGTACCGGAAGCGGTAATGCCGGGACAGACAGGCTGGCTGGTGCCTTCCCGGGAACCGGCGCTTTTGGCCGAGGCCTTAAGTAAGTTACTGGCTGACGAGAATAAGCGGCAGATTTTTGGTCAGGCAGGAAGGGAGAGGGTTGAACGGAATTTTTCCTTTAATCGGATGGTGAGCAGGTATGAGGCTTTATTTGATGATCTTTTGGTATATAGGAATGGGCTGTAATGGACGGTAAGTTGACTACTAAAGTGGCGTATGTGGTGCTCTGGTTGCCGGAGCCTTCACAGACTTTTGTTCTGGATGAAGTCAATACTCTTTTTCGGTTGGGACTGGACGTTGAGGTGTTCACTCTCTATGGTCCTCGCAGCCCTCGCCGGATAGCCGGAATGCCGGCGGCACTGCCTCCAGTCTTCAGGTTCGGCAGCAAATCAATGCCCCGGTTGCTAAAAAACCTGACTCAAGTTGATTCTCAATTCGATCCCGGGGCCAGAAAATTTCTTCTTAAAGTAATCGGACGCCGCTGGCGAAGTTTGGAAACAGCCGGTGAAGCCTTGTGGGCTGCTTTGTCCGGCGTGACTTTAGCCAAAATCTTGCCGGGGCGCGGCGTTCAGCATATTCATGCTTCCTGGGCCAACGGTCCGGCTACCGCGGCCTGGGTGGCTTCCCGTCTGAGTGGTATTCCCTTCAGTTTCTGCGCCCGGGCCCACGATATTTATCCCCCGGACGGTGCCCTCTTAGAAAAATTGGCCGCCGCCGTCTTCGTGCGCACCGAAAATGATGCCAATAGACATTATCTGGCAGGACTGCTGCCTGCCGCAGCTCCAAAACTCCATCCTATTTATAATGGTGTGCCTTTAGAGGCAAATAACGCCATCCGACCGCAGGTTTCTCCACCTTTTAAAATTCTGGCCCTTGGTAGGTTTGTAATCAAGAAGGGATTTTCCTTCCTCCTGCAAGCCTGTCATCTTCTGGCTCAGGCAGGATTGGATTTTCAGTTGACTCTGGCCGGCGACGGCCCGGAAAAAGTCCATCTCCAGGGCTTGGTCAAAAAATACCATCTTAACTCTCGCGTGCAGATGCCTGGTTTCGTGGATCGCCAACAGGTGAGGCAACTTCTGGCGGCAACCCACCTCTTCGTCATGCCGAGCATTGTGGCTCCCAGCGGTGATCGGGATGGCACCCCCACGGTCATAGCCGAGGCCCTCCTGCACAAGGTTCCGGTGGTCGCCACCAAGGTTTGCGGCATTCCGGAAATGGTGCGTCCCGGAGAAACCGGCTGGCTGGTGCCGCCGGAAGATCCTCCGGCCCTGGCCCAGGCCATTATCCAGGCCCTCGCCAACCCCGCCGAGGCTCATCACCGCGCTGCCAATGGCGGCCAATTAATGCGGCAAGAATTCGACTCCAGAAAAAATTACCGTCGCTTAATGGATTACTTTGAAAAAGCGTCTGCTGCCGGTAAGCAGTGATGTTGGATGAAATAGCTGATTAAATCGTAGATCGTCTGATTGCCGCAGAAGTTTTCCCGGCCGATATTTTTTTGAAATTGCTCCAGCCGGGCTTCAAAGGCTGGGATGATCGAAGCCGACGGATTTTGGCTTTCCAGTTTCTGGCCATACCCCAGGCGTTCCAGATAAAAAGCATTGAGATACTGTTCAAAGGCGCCTTTGATGGGAAACGACAGGACCGGTTTCCCGAGATACAGGGCCTCGGAGAGCAGGGTATGGCTGCCGCCGCAGATCAGGTAGCTGCAGCCGGCCAGGTCCTCGAGAAACCCCGTTTCCGAATTCTTTTTGAAATACAGGTTGTCTTGACGATCTTCTTTGTTGAACCCATAGACCATGACCGGTCGTCCGGTGGACTGCAGGAGCGGGAAAAAACGTTTGAACGTCTCGTACCCCTGATAAGCCACAATATGCGAGCCGGGACGACTTTGGCAGGCAATTACCCGGTCCCTGAGGAGAGGCGGCACGACGCGCACTTTGGCATCCAGGGGACCGTCAGGGCAAAAGAAGGAACTGGCCAGGAAGACGTCGGCGGCGCTAAAAAGCAGATCGATAATACCTTTGGTGAGAAGGTGTTCCGGAACCTGCCGCCAGGGCAGGCGGTGACGGCCCACCGAGATAATGTGCTGATGGTCCAGCGACAGGCAGGGCAGCCCGAGCCGCCGGGCAACCCGGGGCAGGAAAAAATCGTAATCCGTCAGAGCCACATCCGGTTTGAAATCGTTGATCAAGTTCCGGAGCCGGCGCTTAATCGCCCAACTCTGGCTTACTACTCTGGCATCTTCAAACACTGTCTCCAGGGGAGCAACTTTATGGTGCCGCACCACGGTCACCAGGCAGGGAGATTCGTGCACCTGAAATTCCGGCTGTAAAACCGCCGCACCGGCGCCATGGCTCAAAAATAAAAATTCATGTTCGGCAAAATGCCTGGCGACGGTCAGGGCCCGGATGGCATGCCCATGCCCGGTGCCATGGACGCCGTAAATAATTCTGGCCATGCAGATTCCTCTTTAAGGTTATGGGTGAAATCTTAGAGTTTTTATGTAACAGGATCAGCCCAAAAAATCTTCTCAAAAATTTATTAAGGACAATCCGTGTCAGAAAAATTCCTTCTGGGTTTAACTGCCTTGTCGTTGCTGCTTCTCTTCTGGCGAGGGTCTCGATATATCCGCCGGGGAGAGGCGTCAAGCTTCCGGCCTGCTGCCGGCCCGTGGCCGCGAGCGGCAGTGATTGTCCCGGTCGCCGGCGTCTATCCGGAACTGCAAGAAAATCTGCGTTCCCGGTTGACCCAGGACTATCCCCACTATGAGGTCATCCTGGCGACGGCAAGTGAAGACGATCCTGCTACCGGAATAATCAAAACCCTGCTGCCGCATTATCCTCAAGCCCACCTGGTGATTGCCGGCCCGGCCGAAAATTGCAGTCAGAAAAATCACAACCTGTTGCTGGGGCTGAAAACCATCGCCCCGGAAGTGGCTATACTGGTCTTCAGCGATGCCAATCAGACCACCCCGGCCCATTGGTTAAAAGCGTTAGTGCAGCCACTGGTTCAAGGCAAGGCCGTCGTCGCCAGCGGCTTTCACCATGTCATCCCGCAAGATAACCACCTGGCCACCCTTGGCCGTTGCCTCGCGGTCCTGATGATCTATCTGGGCAAAGGCATTGCGGCGTGGGATCAACCCTGGGGCGGTTCCACCGCCATACAAAGGCAGGTCTTTGAAGATCTGCAGGTGGCGCACCTCTGGTCCCGGACGGTGGTGGACGATGTGACCCTGGCCAAAAAGCTCCAGCAGCACAAGATTAAAATGGCCGCCGCCTCGGGAGCGGTTTTGGCCACCCCGGCCAGAGAAACCATGGCCAGTTGGGAAAACTGGTTCATCCGCCAGTTGATTTATTTGAAATTTTATTTTTATGTTCCGTGGTTCATGCTCGGCACCGGTATTTTTTCCCTCCTGCTCCTGGTGGGCTTTGCCCTGAGCCAGATGCTGCTGGCGCTGCTGGGCCAAGCCACGTGGAACAGCACGGCCGTTTTTTTCTTCCTGTTCACGATAACCGCCGCCGTCTTCTTCTTAAGAAGGCTTCACCCCCGCCCCGGCCCCGCTCCGGCCTATGTCACGGCAATCTTTCTGACGTTGGGCATGGCTGCCTGGTGCCATGCCAGGACCTGGTTCACCCGGGACATTAGTTGGCGCAACGTCTTGTACACGGTAGATGAGGAAGGACTCGTGGTTAACATTCAGAAACTCTGAGACAGCTTCAACCCTTTCTTCCACCAGTAGCCCCACAGCACAAAAAATGGCGTCACACTGAAGAGGGCGTTGAAACCCCGGGGAAGTATGTTTTTAAAGGCAAAAAATAGCCCAATGGCCATGATCAGAGCCGCGCCGACAGTTTGCAGATCTTGGCGGCGGAGAAATTTTAACCGCTTCTGAGCCGTTGTCACCGTCAGCAAGGCCACCGCTCCCTTGGTCACGATAATTGCCAGCGCCGCCCCCACGAGGGGGTAGAGCGGCAGGACCAGGGAGGACAGGAGCAGATTGATAATCAACCCCAGGAGATAAAAACCCAGGAGCAGCTTTTCCTTGCCCATGCTCAGGAGCAGAAAAACCGCCAAATTATGCCAGAAGGCGATGATAATCGTAATCACTAAATACTGCTGCAGCCAAACGGCCTCAACATATTTTTTGCCATAGATGAGCAGGATGAGGCGATCGCTCTCCACCCAGAGGCCGAACATCAGCGGCAGGGCCAGGACGAGGAGCCATTTGGCCGTATGTTGGGCCAGAGGAATGACCGCCGACCGGTCCTGCTTCCAGAGCCGGACGAACACGGGATACAAAATGTTCTGTAACACCAGCCCGGCAACCAGACAGGAAAAGCCGTCCACCACCTGCCAGGCGGCGCTGTACTGGCCCACGGCCTCAGAACCGCCGTATTTTTGCAGAAAAAACAGATTGGCTTTATTATAAATGCTTGCCGTTATTTCCATGGCGGCAAAAATAAGACCAAGCTGGACCAGGGCCTTCAACTTTCGCAGGGTTGGCCAGACCCACTGAAACTTACCCCGCCAAACCAGCAGCCAGGCCCCCCCCAGGAGTTTTATACTGCTGTCGATAATTTTAAAAAAGGCCATAGCCAATGGCGCCGCTCCCAAAAAGAGGGCCAGCAGTCCATAGCCAAAACCCAGGGCCGCCCCGGCAGATCTTATTTTAGCTTCCTGATCCTGCCGGCCTTCCACCTGCAGAACCACAAAAAAGGCACTGGCAAAGGCCTCGAGAGCAACACCGGCGCCGATGATAAGGAGAATCCGCTTCAGCGCCGGGGAATAGTCCTGCCAGGTGGTAAAAATCAGCGTTCCCGTTAACGCCAGGAGAAAAAAAAGTCCCTTCAGGACCAGGACCTGGCTGAGGGCATCGTTTATGTTGTCCCTGGAGCCGACCGCCAGACCCACAAAAGGTAAATTAAGGCCAAACTCTGCCACCATGAGCAAAATACTGCCTAACCCGAGAGCCATCATGAATTCCCCGTACGTGGCAGTGCTGACCCGGGCCAGGTAGATAAAAAAGAGCGTCTGCAGAGCTTCTTGAAACCAGCGGGCGGTAAGTAAGTAGGCAATCTTTCTTATAATTTTAAGTTTTTGCGGAGATGGGGAGGGTTGTTCGGCGGCGGCAAGATTGGCTGGTATCATAAAAGATTTCTATGGCATAAAGAGACTTCAGATTTGGCGTTGTGACAAACCTGTGCCCTTGGTTGAGTCGCCAGTTTTAACCTGCATCCAAGACATGCAATCCTTCTGCTGTAAAGGTTGAAAAATCGAGAGCTCAGAAAGTTTGGAATTAGAGTAACCGAATAAATATTTTGACCCGTGCCGAGATATTCAGGAGAATCAAAAAACCTGATCATGCGGTTGAAAAAAAGTTTTTGACCTTTTTTCTTAAGACAAAGCCATTTTCACCCATGGCGCATAACACTATATATTTTTTCAACCGGCTGGGATTGCGGCGCCAGACGTCCAATAACTGGCGCCAAAATTGGCCGCGATATGGAGCTTTTATTCCCTGGCGCCAGAAAACCTTGACCCCGCGCCTCAGATCACGCAACAGCATTTTCAGATCCAGATCTTTTTTTGATTTTGACCCGGTACTGGTCTGCGATTTCCGGCCCGCCATAGCGCTGCGGGTTGGCCGCATCGCCAATATATAATTATAGGCCCGCTGCAAATAGTTCTCCGGCTTGTATAATTGTAAGATGGTCTTTTGCCATTCACTCAGGATTTCGCTCTCGGGCCGGTCTGGAATAAAATATAAGGAGAATGTTGTTAATTCCTTTGGAAAGACAAGAGGTTTAAGCCGCCCTGCTTTTTCCAGGCGGTCCCAGAGGTCAGTGCCCGGCAAAGGAGTCAAGAGATTCAGCATGACCCACGGCAGGTTGCAGGCCTCGACAATTTGACTGATTCTGGCATCGGCCCCCGGCTTTTCCCCATCAAAACCGATAATAAAGCTGGCAACCGCCTCCAGGCCGTTGGCATTGATATTATGTATCCACGTCTCCATTTCAGCGCTTTTATTGTGATGTTTGCCTGATTTGGCCAGCACTTCGGCATCGGTGGACTCGACGCCGATAAAAACCGTGCTGAAATTGGCTTCGGTGAGCAAATCGATCATTTCAAGATCATTTCCCAGATTGACGGAGGTCTGCGTCCAAAAATAGAATGGCTCGTCATTGGCTTTCATCCATGGGGTGAGTTTGTCTAAAATTGCTTTGGCATGGGTTTTATTGCCGATAAAATTGTCATCCGAAATAAATACCGGACCTCGCCAGCCCAGTTGGAAAAGTTTTTCCAGTTCGGCCAGCACCTGCTCAGGTTTTTTATAACGGGGCTTGCGGCCGAATAACTTGATAACATCACAGAATTCACAGTTATACGGACACCCCCGGGAAGTTTGAATCCCCATGACGACGTAATCATCCTGCTTTATCAAATCAAACCGCGGTACCGGAGACAGGGCCATGGTTGGGCGTTTGGGTGGTTTCAAGATGACTCCCACCGCCTTTTCCGTGACAGCCTGCAATATTGCCGATATCTGATTCTCTGCTTCCCCTTGAAAAACGATATCTGCGCCGGCTTCAATTATTTCCTGCGGTCGATTGGTGGTATAGGGTCCCCCGACAACGACAATTTTGCCTCTTTTTTTTGCTTCTTGCACCAGTTCCAGGCAGTCGTTCCTCTGAATCAGCATGCTGCCGATCATTACCAGCTCGGGCCATTGCCAGTCGGCCTCCGAGATATCCCGGGTATTTAAATCTATCAGCCGTAAGTCCCAATCTTCCGGCAATAATCCCGCCACGGTGAGCAATCCCAGAGGCGGCATTAAAGTCTTTGCCCCCGTGATCTCGCAGGTCGTTTCCATGGTCCAAAAAGCGTACGGCATTTTAGGATTAATTAACAAAGTTCGCATAAGCTTTCAGTCCTTAACAAGTCAGTCAGAATGGGCGCAAGACCAAAGACGTCCGACAATTCAATATTTCCTTTAAATTATCCATGACCCTAGCAGTATACCATTTTTTTATAACATCCAGGCAAAAGGATATTTTAGATATGGCTGGTAACAAAGAAAAAATCAGCTTTCTCGTTTAAAGACGCGAAAAGTCTTATAACGGCGGGCTCCGTAAAATTCTAAGGCCTTGATATAAGGCCCTAAATTTTCTGGAATAAGAGACAGGTCAAATATCTCGCAAGGAGACTTTTGGACAATGTCCAGGTAAGTTCTAATGATCAGGGCATGATGCAAACGCCGGTTTTGATATGATTGCAAAACACCCAAAATCAATCCTCTGGCTTTCTTATAAGCTTTTAATCTTGCTTCATACCACAACCGCAGTTTTCCCACCCAGGTCAGTCGGCCGTTTAATTCTTTTACCAAAGGGTTAATATCAGGAATGGCAATGCCAAAGGCCACTAAACGGTCACCATCCAATATCAGGTTGATCAATTCAGGGCGCAGGAGCGGTTTGAGATCGTGGAAGAGTTTTCTAAATTGGCGATCAGTTACGGGTATATGACCCCAATTCCGGCTCCAGGCTTCGTTAAAGAGATTGTAAACTTCTTCAGCACGCCTCTCCAATTCTTTTGGGTGGTATTTCGTGAAAACCATTCCCTGCCCCTGCAGAATCTTCCGTAATCGCCTTTCCAAACGCGGTACGTCAATATCCCGCTGACTAATTTTCAGCCCGTACCAATCCATGACCTTGGTAAACCCCAGATCAGTGAACAGATCAAGATAATACGGTGGATTATACGTCTGGAAGATGGCCGGCATGGTGTCGAAACCTTCCACTAACAGGCCCATCTCATCGTACACTGAAAAATTTAATGGACCGATAAGCCGCTTTTTCCCACGTTGAGTCAGCCAATCGGCCGCGGCGTTAAAAAGGGCTGCCGCCACATTAACATTTTGAATAGATTCAAAAAAACCGAAAAAGCCATCTTCAGGATCATGATATTGATTATATAACCTATTGATATGAGCTGATATTCTGCCGGCCGGCCGGCCCTCATAATATGCCAGAAAATATTGTGCCTCGCCAAATTCGAAAAACGGACCTGTTTTTGGGATCCAAGAAATCCTTCTGCAATGGGAGTATGGGTGGCACCCAATTCGGGTCATCATGATAAATACGCCAAGGCAGCCGGAGAAAATCCTCCATCACATTTTTATCTTCAACTGCAACAACGTCTACTTTAGAATTCTTCACGCTGTTTCGCAATCACACGACAGAGAATTACATTGCATCATCAAAAATCCGGGGAATTCTGGTTTTAGAATCATGAATTAGAAGCTTTTGGCACTACCAGGCGGACTTTCAGCCCATCTTTGAGAATGTGCTCGGGGTTGGGAACGCTGAATTCCACTTCAAAAAAGGACGGCTGATCGGGTGCACTGGTCAATGAACTCCAGGATATTCT
Source organism: uncultured delta proteobacterium (assembly GCA_963780995.1). Lineage (GTDB taxonomy): Bacteria > Desulfobacterota > Desulfobaccia > Desulfobaccales > Desulfobaccaceae > Desulfobacca. The sequence continues at coordinate 26,663 of CAWAEI010000016.1, read as the reverse complement.
TGTAACATTGCCGATAAATTTTTTTTCCGGGAGAGAAACTACGTGGACCTCAGCCTGATCACCAATCCGAAGCTGCATGGCCTCCAGTTCATGTACCTGGGCCTTAATAATCATGGTATCCAAGTCACCGATGAGAAAGGCCGGTTCTTCCGGTTTTAATTCGGCGCCGACCCTCATATCGGGATGGACCCAAACAACATAGCCATTAATAGGTGCAGTCAATTTGACTTCCGCCGGAAGATTATTGACCCCGCCGGGATTGTTCAACTGTTTTTCCAATACGGCCAAGTCATCACTATGAAGTTGCCGGGCCCATTGCAAACGATCTGCAAGAGCGTTTTTCTCTTTGCGGGTTGTGCTTATTTCATTGTCGATTTGATTCAGGCTTTCCTGGGAGGTTAAACTATTCTTGGCCAGTTCTTGCAGTCCCTGCCTTTTTTTTTCTAAATCAGTCAATTTGGCCGTCAGCCTGACCTGATTCATTTCCAGCTCTTTTATTTCTTTTGGGAAAAGGCGACTGCGGATTTTTAACACGGACTCCGGATGCAACCGGTAGCGAGCTAAAAGTTCCCCTTTAGTCACTTTCTGGCCGGCCTGAACCGACAAGTTCGTGATAACACCGTAAAAAGGCACGATAACGACACGTTTTAATGAACAGGCCAATTTCCCGGAGACAAGAATATCCTTGGAGGCTGATTGGAGGGGAGCCGCCGGTTGCTGGGCTGCGGCTCCGGTGGGCAAACCCGGCAAGGTTAAGAACAGGGAAATAATAAGAATATTAATATTTTTCTTCAGAACGCTGGGGAACAGAATTTTCATTGACATAATTTATTACCAAATCATTGGCCAGATTCCTCATATTTAATTGGGCCTGATCGTAATTTAAGGTTTTTAAAATAATATTTTTCTTGGCGTCGGAAACTACCTTTTCTCCGTCCAGATAAATGGAAAAAGGCTCTCCCAGGTTATGGTAGCGTACTTCCTGCTGTCTTGCTTTTAACATGGCCAGTTCCAACTGGCCTTGGCTCAGCTCTAATTCAGAGGCAGCCTCTGTTAACGTTTGCTGGGCCGTTCGCCATTTCTCCTTAAATTCTATTTCCTTTTCATTTGTTTCGGCTTCTTGCTGTTTTAGGACAATTTTTTGTCTGCTCACATTCCGCAACCGCCTTAACCCGTCCCAGACGGGAATATTGGCCCCAACGAACAAAAACAAACTCCTGGATTGAACCAGCGTCAGAGGGTCCGGGGTTTGCGCTCCCATAAACAGCGTGGGTAGAAATTTGGTTTTAGCCAAAGTTATATTATATTTTTGGAGTTCCTGCCTCAAGACCTGAATTTTATGGTCAGGAGAAGAGTCCTTATGTGCTTCCGCAGAATCTTTGGCGATGTTAGGATTTCCCAGGATTTGGGTTCTGGACCTGGGCAGATCAAAACGTAGTTCCTGGTCAGCCGGCCAGTTTAGGTAGGCCCGTATACTTTCCTTACTTTTTATGAGCCCTTCCGACAATTTATTTAGTTGAATTTTGGCCATTTCCAGTTCCTGGGAAGCGACCTTTAATTCCAGAGCATTGCTGTGACCGATTTTTAATTGTTCTTGAATGTAATTAATATTCTTCCCGGCAAGTTTAATTAACTCCGTCTGGGTCTGGGACATTTGAGTCAATGAATCCATCTCTAAAAACATCCGCCCGAGACGATTCAACCCCTCGGAGATCGCCTTAAGATGAGCCTGAATTGCTATTTGGGTGATTATTTTACGGACTTGCAATGAAAAATAGGCTTCCACCGGACTGTATGGTTCGGAAACAAAATCCAGAGAATATCGGGATGAACTCATGCCATCCTGACTGAGATTGGAGAGGTAATAACGGGTTCGAAAATTAAACGAGGGGATGAAGGCAGATTTACTGTCTTTTTCATCCAGGCGTCTAACTTGAATTTCCAAATCGCTTTTTGTTAAAAAAGGAGACTGGCGGATGGCTATCCGGGCGCACGTATCAAAATCCATGGCCTCTGAAGGAGAAATATCCTTAACCATTTTACCCGTTGCCGGGTTGGTTCCACCTGCTGGAGTAAGAAAAAGTCCTGCCAACAGGATACAGGACAAGAAATTGATCAGGAGGAGGTTAAGCGCCTTGCCTCTAAGAAATTGCATTGTAATCCATACCCGATTATTGTTTAGCGTTGTAAACAACCATCCGTCAAGACGTATGTACGATGGCAGCGGGTGGCAATATCCGGGTCGTGAGTGACTATCACCACGGCATTTTTTTGACTCGCCACAAATTCTTCAAAATGCCCCATTACCAGTTGACCGTTAACCCGATCCAAGTGCCCGGTTGGTTCATCCGCCAGGATAATACGAGGATAATTGACTAAGGCTCGTGCTACCGCGACCCGTTGTTGTTCTCCACCGGAAAGACGATTGGTACGATGGTAGATGCGATGGACCAAATTAACTCTTTCCAGGGCAAGAGAAATCAATTCCGGCCGTTTCTTTTTCTCGACTCCGGCATATATTAAAGGAAACTCAAGATTTTCATAAACCGTGGAATTCTCTATAAGGTCGCAGCTTTGAAATACAAAACCAAGACACTGGCGACGGTAGGCAGACTGCTGCGAGCGGTCAAATTGGAGCACATCTTTTCCCAACAGATAATAAGAACCTCGGCTTGGTTTCAGCAATAAGCCTAAAATGAAGAGCAGAGTCGATTTGCCTGACCCGGAAGGCCCCATTATAGCTAATATTTCCCCGGCTTTTACTTCAAGATCAATTCCTTTGAGTATATGAAGAACAGAGGCCCCATCAGGATAATCCTGGCTCAAACCTTTAACCTGAATTAAATGTCCATTTAACGGAGCAGAAAGATTAACATCATTCATATCGTGTTGCCGCGGCTACTTCCATACGACTTGCCTGTAAAGAGGGGTAAAGACCAGCACTTACCCCTAAGAAGATAGCGAAAATAAAACTCAAGCCAAAATAAAGGAAGAAAAGGTCTTCGGAAACGCGATGCTTAATCAGGTAGCTGATGAGGCCGATGATAATCCGCCCAATGATACCCCCGATAAAGGCTGCCCCTAGACTTAACCAGAGGGATTCCAAGAGAAATTGTATTAAAATATCTCGATCTTCCGCTCCGAAAGCTTTTTTCAGGCCTATTTCTCGAGTGCGCGACCGGACAGCAGCCATCATGATATTGCAGATGCCAACTCCGCCTAAAAGCAAGGTGGCGCTCAACGACAGATAGACAAAGAATTCCACCCACCAGGCGACCTGTCGCACGTGTTTTAAAATGGCCCAGGCGACTTCGACTTTTAATTGTTCGGAAGGCTGATGGCTGGCAACAACCCGAGGAATTGCCTCTGCTACGGTGGGCACATCATCCCACGTATGGCACCGAACATAAATCCGATCTACCAGAACATGTCTTATAAAACGGTCCTGCACCGTGGTGATCGGAAAATACGCTTTGGAGGCGAGGTCAGGATCATTTAAGCCGCCCAAAATCCCGATTACCGTGTAGAGATCATTATCCACCGATAATATTCGGCCCACGGCATTTTCCGATCCATAAAGTCTCTTCGCCAGGATCTCTCCCAAGACGCAAACTTTTTCCCGGTCTTTGATTTCCTGGGGGCCGAAGAGTCTGCCGTCCAGAGGCCATAGACCTCTCACTTTCCAAAAATATTCATCGACACCGACAACGGAAAAATCACACCATTGATTAATTTTATATACTCTGGTGAGGCTGAAGACAATGCTGGTAGCATATTCAACTCCCGGAAGATCTCTAATGGCCTTAAGAGTCGCGGGGCGAAACCATTGCGGCACGGAAGCAAGTTGATTATCAAAGAAGCACCGTATAACCGTGGCGCCGCCGATGAGATCCAAGTCCTTATTAATGTTTCTTTTAACATCCTGCCCCATGGTGAAAATGGTGATCAAGCCGGCAGTCCCCAAGGTAATGGCCAAAACCACACCCCAATAACGACGTCGCTGCCGGAAAACTTGGCGGGCGCTGATGCGTAATAGATCGCTGAGATACAAGGTGGTATGTTACTGTTGCGGTTGGTAAAAGTTAGCTAGATTACCTGACAAAACTCCCACCGCCGGACTCAAGACAGCTGCATCTGGGCCAGGTGCCTCTGAGGCAGCACGGCGGCTTCAGTTTCCTGTTCAAGGTTTTGAACTCGATATTTTTTTGCCAATTTATCTAACACCTCCAAGACATAATCAATTTGCCTATCTTGGTGGGTGCTCATAAAGGCAGTGCGAATGAGGGCCTGTCCTCTGGGAACGGCCGGGTATAGAGCCGGTAAGGCAAAGATGCCATGGTCAAATAAATCTTTGGAAAAGAAAGCAGCCTGTATTTCATCACCAATGTGGATGGGCAAAATATGGGACGGCTGCTGGTTCGTCTTTAGTCCAATAGATTTGTAACCCTCGTAAACTCTCTTACTTATAGATTTTAAACGGTCTATCCTTTCCGGTTCCTGAAAAATAATATCTAAAACGGCCAATACCGCAGCAGCATTGCTGGACGCCAAAGCGGCAGAGAATATTAATGTTTTAGAATGATGGCGTAAATAATCCATGACAATTTCATCGTCGCTGGCGATAAATCCGCCTATTGAGGCCAGGGCTTTGCTGAAGGTTCCCATGATAAAATCCATTTGTTCCGTCAGCCCGAAGTGATTGGCCGTCCCCCGTCCTCGTTCACCCATAACTCCTAAGCCATGGGCATCATCAAGATAAAAAAGCAAACCGGGGTATTGCTTTTTTAAATTAACAAAGGCCGGCAAATCAACAATATCGCCGGACATACTAAACACCCCCTCGGTAACCAACATGGTTACACCCGAGCGGGATTTTTCGCTGAGCTGGGCTAATTTTTTAGAAGCAGCAAGCGAATTATTATGATCAAAGGTTACAAGGCGAGATCTTGAAGCTTGCCAGCCTTGAAGAATGCTGGCATGATTTTCCCGATCACCGAGAAGAATATCCTGGGGAGACAATAAACAGGCCAAGGCTCCGAGGTTGGCACTGAACCCGGTAACATGAACGGCAGCCCTTTTCTTGCCGACTAAGTCTGCTAACCGTTCCTCCAACTCTTCCAATAACGTAGTATTGCCGCTGAGGAAACGGGACCCTCCCGGTCCGGTCCCCCACCGGTGTACGCCTTTTTGGGCAGCATCCTGGACGCGTGGATTATGACTCAGACCCAAATAATCATTGGATCCGATCATTATCATTCTTTTTCCCTTGACCTCGACCTCAGTCCCCCAGGATTGGGCGACAGGTCGAAAGTAAGGATAAATTCCCTGATTCTTAGCTATCGTAATATAATCTACGAAAGATCCACAACGATCAGCCAATATAGATTTTTTCATAATTATTTAAGACGAACTGAAATGTATTGGAATTAAAGATACAATGTTTGCTTTATAGCAAAGTTTTTCGCACAAAGCAAGAATTCTTCTAAGTAATTCCTGAGAAATTTCGAAAATTTCTTTTTCTCTCCTCTCTGAGCCATGCCGCCGATTATAATATACTATTTTGCCCTGATGCAGATATGAATGATAGTGCTAATCTTTCTAACTCCTTAACCCAAAAATTATTTCCCCTGACCTTATAAGCAGCGAATACACCCGTCTTCATCTTTCAAACCCGCTAAACCCATCCCGGCCGCCGCCTTAGGTTTTTCAGGTATCAGCTTTTCGTCTTTTATACCTGATTTTCAGGCCTTGCGCTACCTTCGCCAGAGATGCAACCAAGTTGAGCTTAATACTTAGGACAAAATTTTATAACTATGGCAATATCTTCAAAAAGCCCCCCACCCTAAGCACGCGTGGGGAGAGGGGAAAATTCGTTAGCGTATTTATGAACTACTGTACTCAGTATTATCCTAGTATAAAAGCCGGTTCTTTTTTTGCCTTTTAGAAGTTGTCCTGAACAAATTCGAGATTAAGACTGCAACGCCGGTCCGATTCCTGCAGCAGCCCAAAGTCAGTACTTGCGACTTTCATTACCAGCGCCGGGCCGGGAATACCTTTCGCAGTTAAAGCGACTACAGTACAATATGTATAAAAAATCCTCTGGTAATTTGAAACAAAAGATAGTATATGATAAATTTTTACTGCAATAATAGAGTTTATCGGGTAAGAGGCGGTTAATGTTAAATATTTACGTTATCATGGTTGATAATTTATTACAAGGCACTTAGCATATTAAAAATAAAAACCACCATCTGGGTTAATTTTTTACCAACTCTTGAAGTAAATAATTCAACTATACCTTGATTATCGAAGATTTTGGTTATTGCCGGATAGTTATCGTATTGTTTACTTTAAATTTATTTTTTAACATTTTAAAAGATAATGACTGACAATCCTCGTGACTGGGAAGAAAACGACTCAGTCAGGCGCCGGGGCAGATTTTGACTGACAACCGTCGCCGGCGCAAGATGGGTTAGCCAGAGTGGCCCGGCACCGACTCCGGACGACGGTCGATCCTTTCACCAACCGCTTCTACTACCAGGATCATTGTTCCTGCCGGGACCAGAAAGTATCCGAATAGCGGAGGCTGGCAGACAGTTTCCGGATGTTACCTGTCCCTAAAAGTCATTTACGTGATATATTAGAGAGGTTAACCAATTGACGGCAAGGGAAGGTGCGGAAAAACAGTTTCCCTGGATATGCCAACTTTGATTTAGTTTTAAAAAGAGGTAACGACTTGGCTCAAAGTCTAGTGGACGGGAATGAGATTTTCAAAGAGATAAAGGTACTTTCATGGCACCGGTAACATTAATTCCTGTGACCCGCCCCTCGGATATGAAGGCATTTTTAGAGTTGCCATGGAAGATCTATGCTCAAGATCCGAATTGGATCCCCCCTTTGAAGAAGGAGGTAGCGAAGCTACTTGACTCCAAGGCGCATCCATTCTGGCAATTTGCCGAGCAAAAACTGTTTTTGGCCAAAAGGGGCGACGAAACGGTTGGCCGGATTGCCGGCATTCTGGATCATAATTACAACCGATTTCACGATGAGCTCATGGGAATCTGGGGATTTTTCGAGTGCGCCAACGATGTGGAAGCCGCGGCCGCCCTTTTTGGCGGAGTGGAGGAATGGCTCAGGGATAAGGGGATGGCTTTTATGCGAGGGCCCGCTAAATCCTTCCACCAATTACGAGGGAGGGTTACTCATAGAGGGCTACGAGCAACGGCCGGTATTCATGATGACGTATAATCCGCCCTATTATGCAGAATTGGCAGCGTCCTGCGGTCACATGAAAGAAAAAGACCTGCTCTCTTTTTGGGTAGATCGGCAATGGCAGCCGGCACCCTGGGTGGAGCGGTTAGCCCGGCGCATTGCCAATAAAACTGACATACAAACGCGTGCTATCAGGATGGAAAATTTTCGGCAAGAACTGGAATATGCAAAGGAAATTTATCACGAAGCCTGGTTTGACAACTGGGGATTTGTCCCTATGACCGATGCCGAGTGGGAAGATATGAGCAAAAGTCTGGCGCGCATTGTCGACCCTGGGTTGGGTTTTTTTATGCTGGATGGCGAGGAACCGATTGGGGTTGGCATTGTCATCCCGGATATTAATCCCTTATTAAAACGGTTCAATGGCAAAATCGGCATGTTCGGGTGGCTGAAATATCTGCTTTACCGGCGGGAAATCAATGGACTGCGGGGATTAATTTTTGGGATCAGGAAAAAATATCGCCAAATGGGGCTACCCCTGTTAGCATTTAACTATCTTTTCCATAATGTGATCAAAAATCCCACGTATGATCAGTATCAGTACATTGAATTGGGTTGGAATCTAGAAGATAATGATTTAATTAATCAATGGTATGTCGACGGGGGCGCCAAGGTGAATAAGAGATTCAGGATCTACCGGAAGGAATTAATTCATTAAATTTTGGCGCTTTTTCCCATTATCATCATTAAACCGGCGCAACCTGAAATAATCAGTTTCGGGTTTTTCTGCACTTAAAGGGGAAGATTAACGGGGACGCATTTGTAGTGAACGATTTGTTTTTACAAGGCATTACCGGCATGAACTTGAGTTCGCTGTGGCGGCTATTAACCAGAAACCATTTTCAAGTAGACCGGTGCTATCTGGATCGGCTTGGTTATTTATTCGTCCTGGCCTGTTATAATTCCGTCCTGGCTCAGTTCGAAAACCGTTGCAATGGCGCCGAAATAGAAGCCACCAGGATTACCGACCCGCCGGTCTTTATTATCGGGCATTGGCGCAGTGGGACAACGCATTTGCATAATCTCCTCGGATTCGATCCGAACTTTACCTGTCCCACGTATTATCAGGTCATGTTTCCGCATCATTTTGTTTACAGCCAACCCTGGGGCATGCAGTTTTTTAATTTCTTTTCGCCGCACAAAAGGCCTATGGACAACGTGGCTATCGGGGCTAAAGCGCCCCATGAGGATGAATTTGCGCTGGCGGCGCTGTCCACCGTGTCCCCATACCTGCAGGCGCTGTTTCCCCGGACTGGAGATAACGGGTTTATGGTTCTGGATCCCCTCCGCCTGGACCAGGAAGACCTGGACCGTTGGAAGGCCGCCATGCGGTATTTTATCCAAAAGCTGACGTTTTCCAAGGGAAAGAGAATTGTCTTAAAGTCTCCGCCTCACCTGGGCCGCGTGCGCATCATCCTGGAATTATTTCCCCAGGCAAAGTTCATACATATTTCCCGAAACCCTTATGAGGTTTACCTGTCTACCAGACATATGTGGCAGACCGGCTTCAGCCATTCTCATCTCCAGAAACCGGACCCCCGGGTCCTGGAAGAGAAAATCCTGACCTGGTATACCGAAATTTATTCGCTTTTCGCCCGGGATCGGGACCTGATACCTCCCGGATCCCTATGCGAGATACAATTTGAAGAGCTCGTGAAGAATCCTTTGGAATCTTTAAAAGATATCTATTTAACCTTAAGCCTGCCAGGATTTGAAGAATTTCAAACCAGGGTAACACCTTATTTGGAAAAACAGAAAAGTTATAAGAGAAATACCTATACCCTGGACGACGAAACCAAAGAAAGGATTCGGCAACGCTGGGGACCAATCTGTGCCCGGTATGGCTATACCCTGACCTGAAAATCTATTTTGTACCGTTTAAAGGATAACATTGTTCAATGGATGAATATTACAGAAGCACTAAGGATGAGACAAACTACCGTCCGATAATCGGCACCGTCTGGCGGCTGGAGGAATTTTCGCCGGCGGTGGCTCGAATGGCCGAGACACACCGGCACTATCAGCATAGTTGAGCTAGCGCATCTGAATTTGGCGGCTGCGGCCCCGGTCCTGGAGCGGATTGGAGCCCAAGGCGACTCCGTCCATTACAAAGTAAGCCCTGAGGCGTTGCAGGATCAGGCGTTGCCGGAATTGCTGGCAGCCATGTCGATAAAAGGACTTTGGGTTGAATTTCATCCCCTGTTGCTTAAAGAATCGCCGCACGTGGCCTTGAAACGCTTACGGGCCTTAGGACCCGGGATAAATATTTTTCCCATTATAAGCGATATTTCCTTAATTTTAGAGGTGCTGTCCCAGGACCCCGACCTGCCCTACCTGGTGCTCAAAGGCAGCGAGGCGGCAGGTCTGGTGAGCAGTGAATCCGCCTTTAGTTTATATGCCACACTAGGCGACCGCCGGCGCCAGGGGGAGTCGGCTCCCGGGGTCCTGATCTGGGGAGGCGTGGCCACTCCGGAAGCCGCGGCAGCTTTTCTCACAACCGGGGCCCGGGGCCTGGTGCTGGAAAGCCTCCACTGGCTTACCGACCTGCCCGGATTGAAGGAATCCTCCCGCCGGGGAGTAGAGAAGCTTCGTCCTGATCAGACCCAACTGGTGGGCTTAGGGCTGAAGGCGCCCTATCGCCTTTTTAACAAGGGCAATTCCCAGGCGGTAAAACAACTTCTCAAGGGTGTGGCGGCCGAGGGGGGATCGGCAACCCTCGAAGAAGGCCGGAGATTTGTCCAGGAGGCCTTGCATCTGGCCCAGTTCCCGCAGGAGAGCAGTTTTAGCCGGGAGGAACTAATCCCCCTGGGTGTTGAGGCGGCCTTTGCCGCGGGCTGGGCAGAGCGTTACGGAGCCGATACTGAGGAGGCCTTGCAGGGCTTTCTGGCCGACGTGGCGGCGCAGTGCGCCCTGGCCGATGAGAAGGCCAACCTCCTGGCCGACAGCCCGATGGCCCGGGAAATGGGAATTCGCTACCCCATTATTCAGGGAGCCATGTCCTGGATTACCGATGTGCCGGAATTTGCCCGGGCCGTGGCCGACGCCGGAGGGCTGCCCACCGTGGCCCTGGGCCTCATGGATCAGGCCGCTCTGACCCGGAAGCTGGCCCGGTTATCGGAAGTCATGGGGGACCGGCCTTATGCGGTGAATGTTATCGCCCTGGCGGAGAACCCGCACCGGGAAGTTCAACTGGAATGGATCACCCGACAGCGCCCGCGTTTTGCCGTCATTGCCGCGGGGGAACCGTCGTTTGCGCAAGACTTGCAAAACCGGGGCATTGAAGCAATGTATCTCGCCCCAAACGAGGACCTCTTGCGGTTGGCCTGCCGCGCCGGGGTGCGCTATCTTATTCTGGAAGGCAATGAAGCAGGCGGTCACGTGGGGGAACACAGTACCTTGACCCTGTCCCAAATCGCCCTGGAGGTGCGGCGCCGGGAACCGCAGCTTATGGAAGGCCGCCGGATAATTCTGGCCGGCGGTATTTATCAGCGGGAAACGGCCTTTATGGCGACCATGCTGGGAGCTGAGGCCGTGCAGGTGGGGACGGCATATCTGGCGACCAAGGAAATTGTCGACACCGGAGCTTTGACCGATCTTTATCAAAGGCTGATTTTGGAAGCCGGCCCCGGGAGCACCGTAGTAAGCGGGGAAGCTACCGGGCTGCGGGTGCGGTCGCTGGCAACTCCGGCCATGGACCGCCTGGCGGCGCTGGAACGGGATTTTCAGGCCGGCCGCCGGGACGAGGCCACCTTTCGCCGGGAGGTGGAAACCCTGGCGGCAGGGAGCCTGCTGGTGGCGGCTCGAGGCACTGCCGGGCCAGACGGTCCGGCGCTGGCCGAGGCCGACTGCCTGGAGCAGGGCCAGTTTATGAGCGGCGCCGACGCCGGGGGCATCGACCGGGTGAGATCGGTGGCGGAACTGCACGAGGAGTTGGCGGCAGGGCCGCTGAACCTGGCGCAGCCCGAGATCGGGCCGGTGCAGAGAACGACAACACTTAGGGCACAGCGCCGGGGCGCCGACTCCGAAGAGCGTATAGCCATCACGGGCATGAGTATAGTCAACGCCCTGGGGAACTCTCCGGCGGAGGTGTGGGCCGCCAGTCTGGCCATGAAATCAGGCATCACCTATATTCCCCCGGAAAAATGGGATCACAGCCTGATTTATCATCCCCGCCCCAGGATGCCGGAGAAGACCTATTGCAAAGTGGGGGCCTTTCAGCACCTGGATATCACCCGCAAGGATCTGGGGATTCCGCCCCAGGACTTCCGCACCATGACGCATGCCACCAGGGTCACCATGTGGCTGGCGGAACAGGCCATTCAAGATGCCGGAATCCTGAGCGCCGACATTCCGCCGGAGCGCATTGCCATTTTGATCTCTCAGAACTCCGGCGAAGCCGCGGGGACTCTGGAGGACATCCTGACGCGGGGAACCTGGACGGGAGTTCTGGAAGCCATCAAACGAGTGATACCTCTGTCGGCAGAGGTCCAGGAGGCCATTACCAAGGAGGTCATCTCCGGACGGCTGGCCATTGACGATACCACCCTGCTGGGGAGACTCAACTGCACTGCGGGCGGCTTTATCTCCAACAAATACGGCTTCCGGGGGCCCAGCTTCGCGGTGTCGGCGGCCTGCGCCACTTCCCTGGTGGCCCTGTACAGCGCCATCCAGTTGATCCGCAACGGCATCATTGATGCGGCCATCGTCGGGGGCGGCGAAGAGAACCTGACACCCATCCACTTCCTGGAATTTTCGGCGCTGGGGGCCCTGGCGGGCTCTGGCGGGCGAGGACTACCCGCCACAGGAAAGCAGCCGTCCCTTTGACCTGAAACGGGACGGCATGGTGCTGGGCGAAGGCGGCGGCATGATCGTCATCGAATCGGAGCGGGTGGCCCGGCGCCGGGGGGCCCGGGTGCATGCCTATCTCACCGGCACCGGCGCCAGCAACAACAATTTGGGGCTGGTGGAGTCTTCCCGGGAGACCCAGGAGATTGCCATTCGGGCCTCCTTCCAGGACGCGCCGTATGGGCCGGAAAAAGTGGACCTGGTGGAATGCCACGCCACGGCGACCTTTCAGGGAGACGTGGAAGAGGTGCAGGCCCTGCATACCTTTTATCGGGGCAACGGCCGCACCAGGTTAGCCTCTTTCAAGTCCCAAATCGGCCACACCCTGGGGGCCTCGGGCCTCAACAGCCTCATCCGGGGCGTCATGGGCATGCAGGCCGGGGTTTTTCCGGCCAACCTCAACTACCGGACCCCGGATCCGGACATGGGCCTCAACGGTTCAGGCCTGGTGGTGGAAACCGAACCTTCAGACTGGAAAAACGATCCAAGACCGGCCCCGACGGCTCCAGGTAAATTCCTTCGGCTTTGGCGGCTCCAACTATGTCATGCACCTGGAGGAATCCCGGGACGGCCATGATACGGTGCTGGTATCGCTGCCCGAAGAAACTCGACAGACTGGTTCCTCCAGTCCGGATCAGGTGATTCCCGAAGGGGTGTTCTGCGGCCGGACCGAGGTGGCCGGGGAGGGCTACCGGCTGGCAGTGACAGCCGCCTCCGAGTCGGAGGCCAGGAGCCGGATTGAGGAGCTGCCTCCCCTGGAAGGCCCGCTGACGGAAAAGACGCTGCGGGTGCTGGGAGCGCAAGGGCATCTTTCTGGGCAAGGAGGGCGTCCCGCCCCAGCCCCTGGCCATGGTCTTCCCCGGGCAAGGGGCCCAATACGCCGGGATGGGCCGCGAGCTGTACGAAAACTTCCCGGTGATCCGCTACTGGCTGGACCGGGCCGCAGAGGTCGCCGAGTTTGACCTGCTGAACCTGCTGTTCGAGGATCGGGAAGAGGATCTCCAGAAAACCCGCTGGCAGCAGCCCGCCACCTTTTCCCTGGAGTTCGCCCTGATGCAGTATCTCCGCTCCCTGGGAGTGGAGCCCCAGGCCATGGCGGGCCACAGCCTGGGAGAGCTGGCGGCCCTGGCCACGGCGGGGGTCTTTTCCTGCGAGGACGGCTTCCGCCTGGTGAACATGCGGGCCATCTGCATGGACAAGGCGTGCCTGTGCAATCTGGACCCCGGCACGATGATCGCCACCGACGCCCCTCTGGAACTGGTGGAAGCCAAGGTCCAGAAGCTGGAAAACGTCTGGATCACCAACTACAACGCCCCCAGCCAGACCGTGGTGGGGGGCGATACCGCCACACTCCAGGCCCTGCGGGCTGAGCTCAAGGCGGAGGGCCACCGGGCCACCCAACTCAGGGTCAGCATGTCTTTCCACTCTCCGGTCATGCGGGTCATCCACGATGAAATGGCGGAGTTCCTCAGCCACCTTACCTTTCACGCCCCCCGCATCCCGGTGATTTCCAACACCACCAAAAAGCCTTTCCCGGACGACCCGGAGGAAATCAAGAAGATCATCATGGCGCACCTGGAGTCCCCGGTGCAGTGGATGAGCAACGTCCAGACCCTGTGGCAGGATTTCGGCATCAGGACGTTCCTGGAAGTGGGGCCGGGCGACAGCATGAGCAACCTCGTCAGCCAGATCCTGGAATCGCCCGATTGTATTCCCACCTGCCTCTCGGAAGCGGAGAAGACCACCTTGCAGTCAGCCCTGGGCCGGTTGTATGCCCGGGGGCATCTCAAGGTTGCGGGTCAGCCCAGGTTCATTGCCCTCCCCGGCACCCGGACCGCGGCCGCAAAGCCCACGGCACCGGCGCCGACGGTAATGAAGCCGGCGGCGATGGCCACGGTCGGGGCGGCGGAGCCGCTGGAAAGAATCATGCAGCGGGAGATCAATGCCTTCATCCTGGAGTCTTTTGGACGATTCTTAAAACCGTCCCTGCTGACTGCCATCCGCCGGGAGTATGACCCCAATTTTTCTGAAGAAAAACTGGAGCAGCTCTTACAATCACGGCAGGCTGCCTGGACCCCGGCGGCAGTTCCCGCCGGCGGCCCGGCGCTGTCGGCACCCTTGGGGGCAGCCCCCCTGCCGGCCGTGGAGTCTCCGGCCCCGGCACCCCGGGCCCTACCGGAAGGGGAGATCGACTATATCGAGGAGGTGATCAGCCTCATCATGGAGGCCACCGGGTACGAGAGGGACGAGATTGAGCCGGATATGGACCTGCGATCCGATCTGGCCATACGCTCCAGCCGCCTGCCGGTGATCATGGACGCGGCGGAAAGCCGCTTCGGCATAGAAATCCTGCTGGAAGATTTCATGGAGGTGCGCACGGTTCGGGAGCTGGCCTCCCGTATCGTCGAAGTGGCGGCCCGGGGCGCCGGCCGGGCGGCGCCGTCAGCTCCGGCAGCCACCACGGCAGCCACCGAGACGCCGGCGGGCGAGGTGAAGCCCCTCAAGCGGGTGATCTTTACGCCGGAGCCGCTGCCCGATTTCAGCCCCCAGCCCCTGGAACTGACCTCGTCGGATACCGTGGCCATCCTGCATGCGGGCGGCAGCCCGGCGTGGCTGGAGGAGGTCAGCGAACTGTGCCGCCGGGAGTGGGGATGCACCGTGCAGTCCCTGGCTTTTCTGGAAGACGGTGTCGATCTGCGCCGACCGGAAGGGGCTCGCCAAGCCGCCCTGAAGTTGAGCGAAGACCAGTCGCTGGCCGGATTGATCATCCTCCTGGACGACAATCTCGCTTCCAGGCTCCAGGGAATGGCTGAACTGTCCGGTCTGCTGGCAGGTTTCTTCCCGGTCCTGCAAGCCTTAGGGGCAGCCCCCCGGAAAAAATTTACCCTGGCCCTGCACCGTGCCCTTGATGAAACAGGAGAGGCAGAGCTGCTCAGGGAAGGCCTCCTGGGACTCTTCCTGAGCGTCGCCCTGGAGTATCCCGACCTGCTCTGCCGCACGGTTCGGCTGGAACCGGAGACCGAACTGCCGCCGGCCATGCGGCAGGCCCTGGATCCGAAGCAGCCGGTCATCGATACCTGCTACCGTCAGGGGCAACTCATGACCACCGCCGGGCGGGCGGCCCTGGCAGACGGGACAACCGAACCGGGGTTGGCCTTAAACCCGGGCGATGTGGTCGTGTTCTCCGGCGGCGGTTACGGCATCACCACCCATCTGGTGAAATCTTTGGCGCCTTTCAATCCCCGGGTGGTGTTGCTGGGGCGCACCGCCATCGAGGTGGACGAGGGCATCAGCAAACTTTTGCAGGAAGAGGAGCCCTCGGAAAAGGCCTTGCGCTGGCAGATCATGCAGCAAAAGCCGGATATTTCCCAGGAGGATTTGAAGCGGGAGCTGGCCCGGCTGGGTCAGGCCCGGCTGGTAATCCGGAGCCTGGAAGAGCTGCGGGAAACGGGCCTGGAGGTGGCTTATCTCTCCTGTGATGTGACCGACCCGGAACAGGTGCAAGAGACAATCAATGAGGTTATCCGGCGTTACGGCCGCATCGATGGCCTGGTGCACGGGGCCGGGGTGTTGCGGGACAAGCTGCTGGCCCACCTGAGTCACGAGGAAGTGGCCCCCGTTCTGGACGTCAAGTTTAAGGGCGCCTGGAACTTGTTCAACGCGGCTGCAGAAGCCGGGTTGCGGTTTGTCGTGGCCCTGTCTTCCGCCGCAGCCATTCAGGGGAACCGCGGCCAGACCAACTACACTGCGGCCAACCGGATGATGTCGGCCCTGTTGAGCCAGATTCAGGCGACCCGGCCGGCCGTCCGGTGCAAGGCTTTGAGTCTGCCGCCCATCAGCGGCGGCGGGATGGCCGACGACCCGGAACTCCGTCTGATGCTGGAGAAGATGGGGGTGGGCTACCTGGAACCCGAGGAACTCAGGGAACTCTTCTGCCGGGAGCTGTTTGGGGCAAATTCCCAGGACGTGTGGGTCATGTTTATGTCCCGGCTCCCCAAGATGAAGCAGATCCGGCTGTATACCGACGACCCGGAGCCGGCCCCGGCGACCCTCCGGGACGGGGCGATCATCTTGGCGCCGGAACAATTCCCCCTCATTGACGACGTCACCTTTCTGGACCTCCACAAGGGGGTGCTGCAGGCTACCCGGGAGTTCTCCCGGGCGCGGGACCTGTGGATTGCGGATCATAAGCCTTTCCAGTTTCTGAAAAACCCCCTGGTTTCAGCCATTATGGCCCTGGAAACCTTTATGGAGGCGGCCCGCCTGCTTTATCCCTACCTGGAAGTCAGGGAGATCCGGGAGGTGGAGTTCATGGAGGCCATCGAGGTGCCGCCGGAGGTGGCGATCCTGACCACAATAACCTGCCGCCGCCTGGCGGAGATGACAGGTGAAGTGGTCTGTCAGCTCACCATGGAGTCCCCCCTCATCTCCCCCAGCGGCAAGGTGATGGAAAAAAAGGTCACCAACTACCGGGCGCAGGTGGTTTTAAGCGGGTCGCCCCCGGCGTGGACCGATCTGCCGGGATTTCCCGTGAACCCGGAGGACCTGGACACCCGGCCGGCCGAGCTCCCGGAAATTTCCGATTGGTACGGCCAGCGGACCGATATGCAGGGGAGATATCGGGTCATGGAGCACCTGGACGGCTCCGGCCCGGGGCTGGTGCGGGGCGCAACCACGTACCGGCATCAGGAGGATTTCTCCCACGTCCAGGCGCCCATGCTCCAGTATTCGCCGTATGTGCTGGAAGGTCTCATGCAGTTGACCAATTTTTATATTGTCATGCGGAATGAGGAGGATGAACGCACCTTTATCCCGACGAGCATCGAGGCCATGTCATTCACCCGCCGCTGCCGGGATCAGGAAACCGTAATCCTGGAGGGTCGCCTGCATGAGGATGATGTCAAGGGAGTAACCTGGGATGCCCAGGCCCTGGACGCCGACGGCCAGCCCCTCATGAAAGTGCGGGGACTGAGGCTGCGCAGCTTTTCGGCATGAGACCGGTTTGGGTTAGAATCCCGTGTCAGGCCGGAGGGGAGCCGCCCCCAAGTCCGGCGCTGAGGACACCGGCGTTTTTTTCTCCCTGGGGGGAACCGGCCCTGGTGGCCTGGACGCCCGCGGCTCCACCTGCCTCAGGGCAGGGGGGTGAGGGCGCCCGTCTCCGGCAGGCGGTCAAGGAGTCTCTGGCCCTTTTTCTGGCGGAGCACCTGCTGGAGCGTCAGATACCTGACCTGACTGTGGATGCGGATTCCCTGGGCCAGCCCCGGATGTGGCTGGGCGCGGCCCCCGGCCCGGCCCTGTCCTTCAGTTGGAGCGCCGGCCGGCTTTGGGGTGCGGTGGGCAGATCCGGGAGCGGTCTGGGATTGGATGCGGCGACCCCGGAGGAGTTCCCCGGTTCTTATCCGCACCGCCGAGTCTTTAGGGAGGCAGAGTGGCACGAGGCGGTCAAATTGACGGCAGGGGACGGCGCCGAGGCCGCGGCCCTGTTGTGGTCAGTCAAAGAAGCGGTGGTTAAAGCTTCTGGCTGCGGCTTTCATTTTGTCAGTCCCAAAAAGGTGAACGTCCAATGCACCGCCCAGGATGAGCACGGGTATTTCTGGCGCGGCAGCCTGCACAATCCAGATCAGAACAGGCCGGGAGGACGGGAAGCGTGTCCGGCGATCTCGGTCCGCCTCCAAGAAGTCTGGCTGACCGTGGCGTGGCGCCGGTCAGCAATTCAACCTTTCAAGCAATAGGAAAATCTCATGCGTGCTCTGGTAACGGGGGCCAGCGGTTTTATCGGGAGCAATCTGGTGGACCGGTTGCTGGCCGAAGGGGTGCAGGTCAAGTGCCTGGTCCGCCCCCGCAGCAACCGTACCTGGCTCGGCAACCCCAACCTGACCCTGGTGCCGGGCGATTTCCATGATCCTGCCTCTTTGGCTGCGGCCGTGGCCGAAGTGGATGTGGTCTTCCACGTGGCCGGGGCTACCCGGGGGGCCCGGCGGGCGGATTACTTTCGGGGAAACCTGGAGGCGACCCGAACGCTGCTCCAGGCCTGCCAACGGTATGGGCCGGAGCATCAAAAAATCCTCTTCATTTCTTCTCTGGCCGCGGCCGGCCCCAGCGCCGGCGAGCCTCTCACCGAAGACCAGGAGCCGCGACCGGTATCGGCGTACGGCGAATCCAAGCTGGCGGCGGAAAATGCCGTGCTGGAATTCGGCCAGGCGCGCCCGGTGGTCGTTATCCGCCCGCCGGTAGTGTACGGCCCCCGGGACCGGGACACCTTTTTGATGTTCCAGAGCGTGCAGCGGCGGCTCCACGTGATTCCGGGCCGGGGAAAGCAGAAGGTGAGCCTGGTGCACGTGGACGACCTGGTGACGGGGATCTGGCAGGCGGCGCAATCGGAGCAGGCCGCCGGGCGGATCTACTATATCTGCGGCGACGAGCATTACCAATGGCAGGAGGTGGGTGAGCACCTGGGCCGGGTGCTGGGCCGTTGGTACGGGACTTTATATGTCCCCTGGGGGGTGATGCGCCTGGTGGCTTTAGGAGGCTCGATGGCCTCCCAGTTCACCCGCCGACCGACGTTAATGAGCCTGGACAAGCTGCGGGACATGCGGCAGGACAACTGGCTGTGCTCGAGTGCCCGGGCCCGGGCTGAAATCGGTTTTGAGCCGGCGATGGATCTGCTGAGCGGTTTGGAGAAGACCGCGGCCTGGTATAAGGAGATGGGATGGCTGTAGGCCAAGGGAGAGGTAAGCGGCCTGGCCGAAATGTTATACGGAAATGGGAAGATTACACGATTGGCTGGATGGTATTCGAACGGTAAAAATCAAGAATATGAAATTGTTATGGAAATCATTTCCAAAAACTGCATTATTCAGATATACATAGCGGTTTTACACTATCTGTAATTCCTTTTCTAATGACAAAAAAGTAATTTTCTGTTAAGTTTAAATTTGGAGTAAAAAATAAATTATTTTACTCAGTTGATAAAAGTGTGACTCCGGGAGTCAGCGGCGACTGCTGCTAAGGTCCCAGTTCTTCTCATTGCAGTGGCTCAATCGCAAAAACCTGCCCCCATCACCCACACTGCACAGATATCAATAAAAAGAGAAAAGAGCGAAGAGTTTCTGAATCTCCCGTTAGAAGATCTCTCGAGGTCTGTCGACTTGCAGCAGCTAGTCTTAGGGATTCCTATTAGCCGTCTTGCACTATAACTCAAGAGTCCTTCAGCAGATTTCGGTTTAGTCGGCCGAGTGGATCAGATAAAAAGGAGACCTCAAGAATGGCGTTGAGCAGCAAAAGCATTCGTGAGCCCCTGTTCCGCCTGAGGTCCTGCCTCCTGGGAGGCGGCTTAGGGCAAAGGTACGCCAGCGACGAACCCCCATTGCGATCGGAGTTGTTCAGCGCCGATCAGATGGAGCAGCATGGCAAGACCCTGGCGGGCTCGCACGAGTTGAGTCCGGGGGGGCCTCAGGGCCGGCTGCTGAAGCGGCTGGCGGAGAATAAAGCCGTCCTCGTTGACGTCCGCAACCTGCTGATTGAGGCGGTCACGGCAAATCGCCGGATTACCCCGGCCGGGGAATGGCTGCTGGACAACTTTTATCTGATCGAAGAGCAGATTCGCACCGCCAA
Source organism: uncultured delta proteobacterium (assembly GCA_963780995.1). Taxonomy (GTDB): domain Bacteria; phylum Desulfobacterota; class Desulfobaccia; order Desulfobaccales; family Desulfobaccaceae; genus Desulfobacca. The sequence continues at coordinate 6,932 of CAWAEI010000016.1, read as the reverse complement.
GCGGCATTTGCCCAAGGGTTACAGCCGAGAACTACCGCGCTTGTTGAACGGCCCTTCGGCCGGGCTCCCGCGGGTATATGACCTGGCGCTGGAGACGATCTCCCACGGCGATGGCCGGGTGGATCCGGAAGGTCTCAGCAGTTTCATTGCCGCCTACCAGACCGTCACAGCCCTGAGGTTGGGTGAATTATGGGCCATCCCCATCATGCTGCGCATCGCTCTGATCGAAAATCTCCGACGCGTGGCGGTCCGGATTGCCACCGACAGGATAGACCGAAACCTTGCCGACTATTGGGCGGACCAGATGACGGAGATCGCCGAGCAGGAGCCGAAGAGCCTGATTCTGGTGATCGCAGATATGGCGCGGTCGAATCCACCGATGGTGAGCTCGTTTGTGGCGGAACTAACGCGCCGGTTGCAGGGGCAGGGGCCCGAACTGGCATTGCCGCTCACCTGGATCGAGCAGCGACTGGCCGAATGTGGGTGGACAAGCAAGGAGTTGGTACAGTCGGAGAACCAACAACAGGCCGCGGATCAGGTTTCCATGAGCAACAGCATCGGCAGCCTCCGTTCCCTGGGAGCGATGGATTGGCGCGTTTTCGTCGAGACCCAGAGCGTGGTGGAGCAGACCCTGCGTCAGGACCCGAGTGGGGTTTACAGCACGATGGATTTTGCCACCCGTGACCGGTACCGCCATGTTGTCGAGGAGATCGCCAAGAGCAGTCGGGACTCCGAAAGCCAGGTGGCGAGCCAGGCGATCCAATTGGCCCGGGAGGGCGCGGCCAGGAAAGGCGGCGACGATCGCACGGCACATGTCGGCTTTTACCTGATTGAGAAGGGATTGGCGCAACTCGAGGGGACCGTAGAACTGCACCGCTCCCCTTTTGAGGCGCTTCGCAGGGTGAGCCGCCGGTTTCCTTTGCTGCTGTATGTCGGCGCGATCATGCTGGTTACGGCAATCACTACCGGCAGCTTCCTGGCAAAAGCGCAGGCCGATGGGCTAGCCGGTTGGCTACTCGGGATGATGGGGATCCTGTCGATTCTGGGCGCCAGTCATCTGGCGATAGCCCTGGTAAACTGGCTGGCGACGTTGCTGGTGAGGCCACAGCCGCTGCCGCGCCTGGACTTCTCCAAAGGAATTCCGCGGGAATTCAGCACCCTGGTGGTGGTCCCGACTATGCTCACGAGCCCTGAGAACATCGCGGCTCTGATGGAGGCGTTGGAAGTCCGGTTCCTGGCAAATCGGGACGAGAACCTGCACTTCGGCCTGGTCACTGATTTTCGGGATGCGCCCGAAGAGACGCAGCCGGAGGACGAGCCGCTGGTGAATCTGGCCCGGCAGGGCATCGAAGCGTTGAATGAAAAGTACCGGAGCAACAAAGGCGATATTTTCTTCCTCTGGCATCGCCCGCGTCGATGGAATCCCAGCGAGCGGATTTGGATGGGTTACGAGCGCAAGCGAGGCAAGCTCGCGGAACTGAATGCTTTTTTGCGCGGGGGCTCCAGGGATTGCTTCTCACTCGTGGTCGGTGATATAGCAGTCTTAGCGGGCGTGAAGTACGTGATCACCCTGGATACCGATACGCAACTGCCCCGGGACTCGGCGTGGCAACTGGTGGGAGCCATGGCGCACCCCTTGAACCGGCCGTGGTTCGACGAGGATAAGCAACGTGTCTGTGAGGGGTACGGCATCCTGCAGCCACGTGTGGCCGTGAGCCTGCCCGGCACGAACCGGTCGCGGTATGCGCGACTCTGGGGAAGTGATCCGGGCATCGATCCATATACGCGGGCGGTCTCCGATGTGTACCAGGATCTGTTCCAGGAAGGCTCGTTCATCGGCAAGGGAATCTATGAGATCGAGGCGTTCGAGCGGGCGCTCAACGGGCGGTTCCCCGAAAACCGGATTCTCAGCCACGATCTTCTGGAAGGGTGCTATGCCCGGGCAGGGCTGTTGAGTGATGTCCAGTTATACGAGGAATACCCCTCTCGCTATAGCGCCGATGTGAGCCGCCGACACCGTTGGATTCGCGGGGATTGGCACATTGCCCGGTGGCTGCTGCCGGGTGTTCCCGGCCCGGGCCCACACCTAGAGAAGAATCCGCTCTCGGGGCTCTCCCGATGGAAGATTTTCGACAACTTGCGACGTAGTCTCGTCGCCGCGGCGTTGACGCTGCTGTTGCTCCTGGGCTGGACGGTCTTGTCAGCAGCCTGGTTTTGGACCTTGTCGGTGATCGGCATCATCCTTATGCCGCCTTTGATTGCCTCTCTGCTGGAAATGTTCCAGAAGCCGGGCGATGTGCTTCTGGGCCAGCACCTCACTGCCATACGGCGTTCGGCTGATCGACACTTCGCGCAGGCGGCATTTACGTTCGTGTGTCTCCCCTACGAGGCATTTTTCAGTCTGGAGGCGATTATCCGCACGGGCGTCCGGATATTGATTACCCACAAGCGACTTCTGGAATGGAATCCGTCGAGCGATGGGGAGCGCCTTAGCCGCTCGGACCTGGTCGCCTCCTTTCAGGCGATGTGGTTTGCTCCCATTATCGCTTTAGCCGCAACGATCTACCTGGCGTTGTCGAAGCCGGCCGTGTTATGGGTGGCTGGGCCAATACTGGGCCTCTGGTTTATCTCCCCGGCGATCGCCTGGTGGATCAGTCGACCACTCACTCGCCGGGCCGCGAGATTGACGGCGGATCAGACCCTCTTCCTGCACAAGATTTCTCGAAAGACCTGGGCGTTCTTCGAGACCTTCGTCGGCCCGGAAGATCATTGGCTGCCACCGGATAACTTCCAGGAACATCCCGTGGCCGGGGTCGCCCATCGCACCTCGCCGACCAACATGGGACTGGCGCTCCTGGCAAATTTAGCCGCTTACGACTTCGGCTACATTTCAGCCGGACGGTTCATCGAACGCACCGAGAAGGCACTGGAGACGATGGCAGGTTTGGAGCGTCACCGAGGCCACTTTTACAACTGGTACGACACGCAGTCTCTGCAACCACTGTTGCCTATCTACATTTCGACCGTGGACAGTGGAAACCTGGGGGGCCATCTGCAGACCTTGCGGGCCGGTCTGCTGGCACTTCCCGATAACAAGATCCTGGGAGAGCGCTGGTTTGATGGACTGAGTGACACCCTCAGGATTGTCGTGGACACGGCGGGAGGAGTCACTCCGGCCCGGCTGAAGCACCTTCAGAAGGATCTGGCATCTGCCTGTGATTCACAGCCAACCACGCTGGCGGCGGCGCGGCTGTGCCTCGACCGGCTGGCGACGTCCGCGGAGGATGTGGTCCACAGCCTCGATCACGACTCCGGGGGCCAGATAAACTGGTGGGTAGGCGCCCTCGCCCGGCAGTGCCGGGATGCCCTGGATGAACTGACGTTTCTGGCGCCGTGGACCTTATTGCGGACATCTTTGGATAAACTCAGCGAGTTCATGGGTATCGGCGAAATCCCGACGCTACGCCAATTGGCCAATCTTGAGGTGGATCTTCTGCCGGCCATCGAGTCTCGGCTCGGGTTAGAGGTAACTCCCGAGGAAAGCGTCCAGTTTGATAAGCTGCGACGGCTCCTCACGAAAACCAGCCAGCGGGCTGGGGCCAGGATGGCGGCGATCGAACGGCTGGCCGGGCAAGCAAGCGAATTCGCCCGTATGGATTATGACTTCCTGTTCGACAAGGCGCGTCACCTATTGGCTATCGGCTACAACGTGGGCGAGCGTCGGCTGGACTCAAGTTACTATGATCTTTTGGCTTCGGAAGCGAGATTTTCCAGTTTCGTGGCGATTGCACAAGGAGAGTTGCCGCAGGAGAGCTGGTTTGCCCTGGGGCGTCTGCTCACTACCGTGGGGGGAGAGCCGATTCTCCTGTCATGGAGCGGCTCGATGTTCGAATACCTCATGCCGCTGTTGGTAATGCCGACCTACGAAAACACGTTGCTTGACCAGACTTGCAAGGCGGCGGTGGAGAGGCAGATCGAGTATGGCAAGAAGCGCGGCGTGCCGTGGGGCATTTCAGAATCCGGTTACAATGCCATCGATATTCACCTCAACTACCAGTACCGGGCCTTCGGCGTGCCCGGCTTGGGATTCCAGCGCGGACTGGCCGAAGATTTGGTCATTGCCCCGTATGCCTCAGCACTGGCGCTGATGGTGGCGCCCGAGGAGGCCTGCTTGAATCTCCAGCACCTGACGGCGGCAGGGTTTGAGGGAAAATTCGGCTTTTATGAAGCGATCGACTTCACGCCGGCGCGCCAGTTACGCGGACAATCGAGCACCGTGGTTCGGTCCTTCATGAGCCATCACCAGGGCATGATTTTCCTCTCCCTGGCTTATCTGCTCCTGGACCGGCCGATGCAGAAGCGATTCGAGTCAGACCCTTTGTTCCAAGCGACCATGTTGTTGCTCCAGGAGCGCATCCCCAAAGCCACGACGTTCTATGTGCATGCCGACGAGATCACCGGATCACAACCAACTTCCAGCCTGGCGGAGACACCGGTGCGAGTTTTCAACAGCCCCGAGACGCCGATACCGGAAGTGCAGTTGTTGTCGAACGGCAGATATCATGTGATGATCACCAATGCGGGCGGCGGTTACAGTCACTGGCAGGACCTTGCCGTCACCCGCTGGCGCGAAGACAGTACCTGCGACAACTGGGGCACGTTCTGTTATCTCCGTGATGTGGCGAGCGGTGAGTTCTGGTCAACCACATATCAGCCAGCGCTCAAGCGATCCGACAATTTTGAGGCGATTTTCACGGAAGGGCGAGCCGAGTTCCGTTGCCGTGAACAGGACTTTGACGCCTATACGGAGATCGCGGTTTCGCCCGAGGATGACGTCGAGGTGCGCCGAATCACCATTACCAATCGGGCTCAGACACCGAGAGAGATCGAGGTCACAAGTTACGCCGAAGTAGTCCTGGCCCCGCCTGCCGCGGAGGCAATGCATCCGGCGTTCAGCAATCTCTTTGTTCAGACCGAGATCATCCGCCCGCGGCAGGCCATCATCTGCACTCGCCGGCCCCGCTCGCGCGACGAGCAGGTGCCATGGATGTGTCACTTGATGGCGGTGCATGGGGCAGACAGCAAAGAAGTCTCTTATGAGACTGACCGCATGCAGTTCATCGGCCGGGGCCGGACCGTCGCCGATCCCCACGTGATGCACGGTCCAGCGGCGCTCTCGGGTCGCGAGGGCTCAGTGCTGGATCCGATTGTCGCCATCCGGTATCGGCTGGAGCTCGATCCGGAAAAATCGGTAACGATCAATATTGTCTCCGGCATCGGGGAAACCCGGGAGGCGTGCCTGGGCCTGGTGGAGAAATACCAGGATCGGCGTCTGGCGGACCGCGTCTTTGATCTGGCCTGGACGCATAACCAGGTGGCCCTGCGGCAGATCAATGCCACAGAATCCGACGCGCAGCTCTACTGTCGCCTGGCCGGCTCGATAATCTACGCCAATGATTCGCTGCGAGCCGACCCGAGCGTCCTCATTAAGAACTGCCGCGGGCAATCCGGTCTTTGGGGCTACGCCATTTCCGGCGATTTGCCCATCGTACTGCTGCAGATTGGCGATCCAGCCAATATCGATCTGGTGCGCCAACTCATACAGGCCCATGCGTATTGGCGCTTAAGAGGACTGGCGGTGGACCTGGTGATCTGGAACGAAGATCACGCCGGTTACCGGCAACTTTTGCATGACCAGATCATGGGACTCATTGCGGCAGGGGTCGAAGCCAGCGAGATAGATCGGCCAGGCGGTATTTTCATAAGACCTGCGGACCAGATATCGGAGGAGGACCGCGTTCTGTTCCAAACGGTGGCTCGCGCCATCATCACCGATAGCCGGGGGGCACTGGAGGATCAGCTCAACTATCGGGGCCAGGTGGAAGTGACGGTACCGCCCCTGACACCGACCCGAACCCACCAAGCCGAACCCCCGGGGACGGCCGAGTTTTCCCGGGGAGATCTGATGTTCTTCAACGGGCTGGGCGGATTCACCCCGGACGGACGCGAATATGTCATTACGACCACGGACCAGCAGGTGACTCCGGCGCCATGGGTAAATGTGCTGGCCAACCCGCACTTCGGAACCGTCGTCTCAGAGAGCGGCCAGGCCTATACCTGGAGCGAGAATGCCCACGAGTTCCGCCTTACTCCCTGGGGGAACGATCCCGTGAGCGATTCGAGCGGCGAAGCCTTTTACCTTCGTGACGAAGAAACCGGCCACTTCTGGTCCCCTATGCCGCTGCCCAGCCGGAGCACGCTGCCTTACGTCAGCCGCCACGGCTTCGGCTACAGCGTTTTCGAGCACACCGAGGACGGCATTCGGTCAGAGGTGTGGGTCTACGTGGCCCTGGAGGCACCGATCAAGTTCACGGTGCTCAAAGTGCGCAACGAGTCGGGCCGATGGCGCCGGCTCTCCGCCACGGGCTATTTAGAATGGGTGATGGGCGATCAGCGGTGGAAATCCGCCAGGCACGTTTTTACTGAAGTTGACCCGACTAGTGACGCGCTCCTGGCGCGCAACCCGTATAGCACGGAGTTCTCCGATCGCGTTGCCTTCTTCAAGGTGGACGCGACGACCCGGAGCTTAAGCGGCGACCGGACTGAATTCCTGGGACGTAACGGTACGCACCGCAGTCCGGCGGCGATGTCCCGTTTGCGGCTGTCCGGAAAGGTGGGAGCAGGTCTGGACCCCTGTGCGGCGCTGCAGGTTCCTTTCGAGTTGGAGCCCGGGCAAGAGCGTGAGCTCGTTTTCATGCTCGGCGTCGGGCGAGACGTCGATGACGCCAGGGACCTGGTGCAGCGCTTTCGAGGCGCAAGCGCGGCGCGTGACGCCCTTGAGGCGGTGTGGCAGTACTGGAATCATACTCTCGGCGCCGTGCAGGTGCAAACACCCGACCAGTCCCTCAACGTGCTCACGAACGGCTGGCTGG
>CAWAEI010000015.1:0-95088 GCA_963780995.1 uncultured delta proteobacterium | reverse complement strand
CTGAAACTGCCATCTGTCTGGCCCGGCAGGGTGGCATCGGCATCGTCCATAAAAATATCAGTATTGAGCGCCAGGCCCTGGAAGTCGAAAAAGTTAAAAAGTCCGAATCCGGCATGATCTTGGATCCCGTCACCATCAATCCGGAGGCCAAAATAAGTCAGGTTCTTGATCTAATGCAGATGTACCGGATTTCCGGTATTCCCGTCGTGGAGGGCAGTAAGTTGGTGGGTATCGTCACCAACCGCGATCTCCGTTTCGAAACCAATCTGGAACTGCCGGTTAAAAATGTTATGACCAAGGACCGTTTGGTAACGGCTCCGGTCGGCATTACCCTGGAAGAATCAAAAGCCCTGTTACATCAATACCGCATTGAAAAACTTCTGGTGGTCGATGACAATTTCCGGTTAAAAGGGCTCATTACCATAAAAGATATTGAAAAAATTAGAAAATACCCTTATGCCTGTAAAGATGAGTATGGCCGCCTGCGGGTCGGCGCCGCCATCGGCGTCGGCGATGATCGGTCGGCTCGCACCGATGCCCTTCTCAAAGCCGGCGCCGATGTCATCGTTATCGATACTGCCCATGGCCACTCCAAGATGGTCCTCGATGCCACCAAAGCCAGCAAACGTGAATTCCCCCAGATTGAACTCATTGTCGGCAATATCGGCACCTACGAAGCAGCTCTGGATCTCGTCCAGGCCGGGGCTGACGCCGTCAAGGTGGGGGTTGGACCCGGCTCCATCTGTACCACCCGCGTCATTGCCGGCGTCGGTGTCCCCCAGATCACTGCCATCATGAACTGTGCCCGCGCCGCCCATCAGCACGGTGTTCCAGTCATAGCCGACGGCGGCATCAAATTCTCCGGCGATGTCACCAAAGCCATCGCCGCCGGAGCCGACACCATTATGATCGGCAGCCTCTTTGCCGGCACCGACGAAAGCCCCGGGGAAACCGTTATCTTCCAAGGCCGCAGTTATAAGGTTTACCGCGGTATGGGCTCCTTGGAAGCCATGAAAGAAGGCAGCAAAGACCGTTACGGTCAGGCTGCCATTGAATTGGAATCCAAACTTGTCCCCGAAGGCATTGTTGGCCGCGTCCCTTACCGCGGTAAGCTGACAGAAATAATCTATCAGCTCATGGGCGGGTTGCGCTCCGGCATGGGATATGTGGGTTGCCGCACTGTCCCCGAGCTTATGACCCAGGCCCGTTTCGTTCGTATCACCCCCGCCGGTTTGAAGGAATCACATGTCCATGACGTGGTCATTACCAAAGAATCTCCCAACTATCGTCTGGATTAAACCCATGTTCAGATAAACCTGATCTACCTCTCCCGGGATTGTGATAATGACAAAGATAACCAAAGAAAAACCTACTCCAGAAAAGCTCAAAGCCCTCCAGGTCGACACCTGGAGCCCCTGGGAATGCGAACCCAGCACCTTTGACTGGTCTTATGACGCCAATGAAACCGCTTATGTCCTGTCAGGACAGGTAACCGTGACCTGTCCTGACGGCCAAAAAATAGACCTCGGCCCCGGCGATCTGGTCCGCTTCCCCCAGGGCTTGAGCTGTATCTGGGAAGTAAAACAAAAAATCAGCAAAGTGTATCGCTTCGACTAGTGAGTATTTTCCCTCTCCTGCCAAAGCAAGGGGCACTAGGGGCCGGGATTGGTTTAGGTATCATCTTTTGTGGGGAAAATTTTTAACTGAAACGAAGGCGGGCAACATGCACAGCAAAATCATGGCTATTGGCTTATTGTTTGTTATGGCATTTCTTAGCGGCTGCGGAGCAGCAAGTATTGGCTTAAGAGGCTTTGACTCATCGAAAGCGGCTTATATGAGATGCCTTGAGCAAAATCCTGATGACCCGTCAAAGTGTGATGCCTTGAGACAATCATATGAAGCTGACTTAAGGGCTTTTCGTGAAACCACTACAGGTTTAACTCGACGAGGCGTTCTTTCTCCTGATTAAGATTAACAAGAGGTTAAACCGCTGTTGGTATTGTAGGTGTTTTAAGGAGGCAACAAGGACCAATGGACAAATGTACTCATCAACCAAATAACGGCTCCTGCGAAGGCTGTGAGCTCCATCATCAAGCCGGTGCAGAGGCGCACACCGAAGAATGCCAGATTCGCTGGGCCCTGGAACAAATCCGCCATAAACTTGTCATTATGAGCGGTAAAGGCGGTGTGGGTAAAAGCAGCGTCGCCGTCACCTTGGCCCTGACTTTAGCTCGCCGGGGCTTTGCCGTCGGGCTCATCGATGTGGATCTCCACGGACCCGATGTCTTGCGCATGCTGGGTCTGGGGGAACCCCTGGGTCTGGTCCACGGCCAATATAACCTTCCCGCCGACGTCTACCATAATCTCAAGCTCGTTTCCATCGAAGCCATGATGAAAGATCGGAATGCCGCCGTCATCTGGCGGGGCGCCCTGAAACACAAAATTATCCGTCAGTTCCTTACCGAAATCGAATGGGGCCCCCTGGATTTTCTCATTATCGATGCTCCGCCGGGCACCGGCGATGAACTTCTCACCGTCGCCCGCACCATCCCCGAAGTCCAAGCCCTCATCGTCACCACCCCCCAGGAAATCTCTCTGGCCGATGTGCGCAAATCCATCAATTTCTGTCGCAAAGTAGACTTGCACATTCTGGGAGTGGTTGAAAACATGGGACACGTCATCTGCCCTCACTGTGGCAAATTGCATCCTTTGTTTCAGTCCGCCGCTGGCGGCCAGTCTGTCCAATCCTTGGGCCTCAACCTCATAGGTTCCCTGCCCTTCGATCCCCAGGTCGTCGAGGCTGCCGACGCCGGCCGCCTGACCGACGTTGATACCTCCAAGAGTCCTTTTTTCCAGACTTTAACTCAGGTCGTAGATTCTGTTCTGACCGCCGTCGGTCAGCCCGAACCCCAAAAAAACCTGCCAGCACGGGAACCAGGAGCGTTAAAATTTGCCATACCCGTTCAGGATGGACAGCTTTCTCAACAATTCGGCCAAAGCCGGCAATTTACGCTCATCACCGTTAAGGATAATCACATCGTTGATCAAGTCGAGGCCTCACCCCCCGATTTCAAGCCGGGCATTCTCCCAGCCTGGCTCGACCGGCAGGGAGTTACCCACATCATCGCCGCCTCCCTGGGCGAGACGGCTCGGAAGCTCTTTCAACGTAAGGGCATTGAGGTTATCACCGAGGCTCCGGCCCTCTCCCCGGAAACCCTGGTGCAGCAGTATCTCGATAAACAACTCCAGGCCAAAACCGGCTAAAACCGCAACCAAAAACAATTGCTCAAAGTTTTTTTGTATGTTCACCTCTCCTTTCGGAGAATTGAGCAGCATCCACCGATTAATCTCTTCCTCTTATCCCCTCTCCCCCGTGGAGGAGAGGGTTAGGGTGAGGGGGCTGTCCAGGGGGGAGAGTGGAATAATGACTTCTATCTTTTACTCAATCCTCAGTCTTCAGCACTCACCCTGGTGAGGTAACCCATGGCTGTTCTTGCCAAAATGCGGGCTATGATCTTAGACTCCCCGGGTGGCCCTCTCAGTCTCCGGGAAATACCCATACCCACTCCCGCACCGGGACAAGTGCTCCTACAGGTGCATGCCTGCGGTGTCTGCCGCACGGATTTACATATTTTTGCTGGCGAACTTCCCAACCCCAAGCTGCCCCTGATCCTGGGACATGAAATCGTCGGCACAGTGCTGGCTGCCGGCCCCCGGGTCACCCGATTCCAACCTGGAAACCGGGTAGGCGTCCCCTGGCTGGGCCGAACCTGCGGCCGCTGCCGCTACTGCCTCAAAGGCCGGGAAAACCTGTGTGACGACCCGGGTTTCACCGGTTATACCCTCAATGGCGGTTTTGCTGAATTCACCGTCGCTGACCAGAACTACTGCTTCCCGCTCCCGGCTGCCTATAGCAACATCGAGGCTGCCCCGCTCCTCTGCGCCGGCTTGATCGGCTACCGCTCTTACCGCCTGACGGGCGAAGGCGTGGAACACCTGGGTATCTACGGCTTCGGGGCCGCGGCGCACATTACCGCCCAGGTAGCACGTCATTATGGCCAGAAAGTTTACGCCTTCACTGCTCCCGGAGACCGTGCCGCCCAAAATTTTGCCCTTTCCCTGGGCGCGGTCTGGGCCGGCGATTCCACGGCCAAACCGCCGGTAACCCTGGACGCCGCCATCATCTTCGCCCCTGTCGGCCCCCTCGTACCCGCGGCCCTGACTGCCACTGCCAAAGGCGGCGTAGTGGTCTGCGGCGGCATCCACATGAGCCCTATCCCCTCTTTCCCCTACGATATCCTCTGGGGTGAAAGAGTTGTCCGCTCGGTAGCCAACCTTACCCGGCAGGATGGCGAGGAATTTCTCGCCCTGGCTCCCCAGGTGCCCATCAGAACCGAAGTCCAGCCTTTTCCCCTGGAAGATGCCAATCGAGCCCTGGATCTGCTCCACCAAGGCCTTATTCAAGGCGCCGCCGTCTTGAACATCTCCTGAGAGCCGCTGATGCCAAGCTACCGCCAACAGCAAGCCTTAAGGCAAAAACCTAAAGTGGGCACCATCCACCATAATTTCACTGTGTCGAATCTGCACCAGAAATGTAAGGCGGGAAAGCAAAGCCCCTCCCGCCTTTTGGTCAGCCCTTTCATGCGTCATTGTGATTTTTTAACATGAACACTTTTGGCGACCACTATAAATATGAGACAAAAAAGTTGTATGTTTTTATTACGCTTTTATTACTCGTATCCTTCCCCCCTTTTTCATTAGCTCAGACCGAAGCTAAATTCACCGCTCCCGCTCCTTCCACCAGCGGGTCAGCTTTAACTTTTGGCTCTCAAATCATTCTTGATGCCTGTTGGTCCCCTGCTGAACTCGAAAGCCAGTCCTCGGAAAAAAAACTCGCACCGCCGCCAAGATCTCCGGCACCTCCCCAACCATCGGCTTCCAGTAAAAATACCTTGCCCCCCTTGCCTCCGAATCTGCAAAATTCCATCCGTTCAGTGACTCCGTCTGAGGGCCGGAAATTAGCCGCCCTGACCTTTGACCTCTGCGAAGGCAAAGGGGAAATCGCCGGCTACGATGCCCCCATCGTAAATTTTCTCCGGGCCTCAAAAGTTAAAGCCACCTTCTTTGCCGGTGGCAAATGGCTGCAGTCTCACCCCGATCGGGCCATGCAACTCATGGCCGACCCCTTGTTTGAAATCGGCAACCATAGTTGGAGCCACCCGAACTTTCGTCTTCTGGATGAACCTCAAATGCATGCACAAATTGTCCGGACTCAGGCTCAATACGAAATCATTTGGGAAAGTTTGGCCAAGAAAGTCCAGGCCCAAGGCATCGACAGCCGCGCCCTGAACGACATTCCCAAACTGCCTCTCACCTTTCGTTTTCCGTATGGGACCTGCCGCGAGCCGGCCCTGCGCCTCACCGCCGCCCACGGCCTGCCAGCCATTCAGTGGAATATCGTCACCGCCGATTCGGTAAAAAGCCAGACCGCCGAAAAAATTGCCCGGATTATTCTTAAAAGAGTTCAACCAGGATCAATCATCGTCATGCATGCCAATGGCAAAGGCATCCATACGGCCCGGGCCTTACCGCTCTGTGTCCCCCAATTGCTGAACCAGGGCTATCAATTCGTCACCGTCAGTGAATTACTACAGGCAGGTCCGGTTTTCTCCACAGCAACCTGTTACGAGGAGAAACCCAATGATAACCTCCGCTACGACCGCATCCCCCCGGAAAAAATAGGCAGAATTCACTTACAAGCATATCACCAACTCTTATCCCCTCTCCCTCTTGGGGGCTGTTCATTACCCATAACTTTTTAACTCATTAATTCCATTAGTTTAATCCCTCCTCACCTTTGTGCTGAGCAATATCTACAACTCTATAAATCTAATAATTTCTTCTTGTTATCCCCTCTCCCCCACGGGGGAGAGGGTTAGGGTGAGGGGGTCAATAGCCTAACTACCCACTGCATCACTCTCAACTTGCCGAAGCCTCCCTCCTTTTTTCCTCCAGCGCCCCAAAAACTTCTTCATACCCCTCAAAAATCCACAGATGCCCGGCCCCGGGGATAAATCTGGCCTGGCAATCGGGAATATGGTCGGCCAGATAGCGGCCCATCCCCACCGGCACGATGGCGTCGTCCTCCCCGTGCCACAGGTGCACCGGTGTTTTGATCTCCTCCACCTCAAATCCCCAGGGCCGGCTGAACAGGGACACCTCATCTGCCGCCCCCCACGCCCCCCGCCGAAAAATTTCAGTGATGCCATCAATCTGGGTCAGCCGCACCGTTGGTTGGCACAGGATTTTTCTAACCCCCGAGGGCGCTACCAGACACATGCTCCTGATGATCCACTCCGGGTGCCGCCGAGCGCTCCAGGCCACTAATCCCAGGATGAGACTGACTAGCTTAGCCCGACGCACCAGCCAGGCACTCAGCCGGTGGATCCGGCTTAATCCCTGCCATACCCGGTCCACCGGGGCCAGGCCGCTGATAATCCCAGCGGCAGTGACCTTAGCCCCCATCTTCCAGGCACACGCCGCCACATAAGGCCCACCGCCCGAAACTCCGGCCAGCGCGAAGCGATTCAGGTGCAAGGCCTCCGCCAGTTCCCCGATGTCCTCGGCCCAATCCAACAGCCGCCGCAGGGGCTGAAAATCGGAAAGGCCGAAACCGGGCCGTTCCGGCGCGATCAACCGCACCCCCAACTCCCGGGCCCTGGCCGCTGCAAACCGGGCCATCACCCTGGAACCCGGCGTCCCATGAAAAAACATCAAAGGCCAGCCATCCGGGTCTCCATATTCGGCATACCCCAACCGCCGGCCATCCGTCAGCCTTAGGACATTGTTCTCTCGCAGCCGATTCATTTAACCCCGCTAACGTCAGACAACCATAACTTAAATGTATCTATTTATTTTACAAACATATTTACTAGTATAAATAGTTGCCTGGTAACCTAGCATATTTTGCCAATTCGCGGAGCCATCATTTTGAAATGTTTCAATTTACAAACAATCAGTGCAGAATCTTATACTATAAAATCCATTGTAATATTAATTAAATAGGTGTTTTTACAATAGAATATGTTCATATTTTGAAACATGATTCAAATTACTTAAGAACTTAATAGCTTATAATATATATAATTTCAAGTAATTATAATATCTTCAATAATAGCACGATTCTTGCAATATACAATATTTAAATCCTTCAAGAAATCTCATGTTTCAATATTTTAACGCCCAAGGCCTAAGTCTTAATAACTATTAACCATCATCATAGGGAGGAGACATCGTGCAGGGTAAAAAACCAAAAATATTTTTCTACCTCGTAGCGCTAGCACTATTGTTTACCTGCGCATCATTCGCCGGGGCCACTGAGCTCGGCTTTTATCGACAGGGAGATGTCAATCTCAACGGGCCTTCCTATGGCTGGTGGTATGGCTGCACCGCCACCAGCGCCGGCATGATGATGGGGTATTATGACCAGAAAGGCTATGGCGGCCTAAATTATACCAACCTGGTCCCCGGCGGGGTAGCCGAGGTTAGCACGGTTTATCAAGATCCCGCTCGGAACGCCCTGGTCAAAGATGTCATTGCCAGCCAGGGGCATGTGAACGATTACTATCGCTATTGGAACGGGACAAGCTTTGTGCCGGACAATAATGCCGGTAACACCGCCTATGGCGGATCCGGTGATGACGTTGCCGCACCCACCCACGCCAATAATTCCCTGGCCGACTTCATGGGCACTAATCAGGATTCCGTGGGTAATTCCAATGGTTCAACCACGCTTTATTATTTCACCAACGGGGTCAAGTTGTACGCCAAAGATGCATTTGATTACGGTATATCGCAGAGCGACGGCATGTACGGCATGGCCGAATACCTCCAGTATGCCGGTTATGGCGGCAATCCCGCCACTGACATGAACTTCTTTACTGCCGCCATTGATGCCCAAGCTCAATTCGGATTTACCTTCGCTGAGTATAAGGCTGAAATCGATGCTGGCCGGGTGGTCATGATTCAGGTGGAAGGCCACTCCATGTTTGGCTACGGCTACAACGATCCCGGACAGATTATCTTCGACGACACCTGGGGCGGCCATAACCTCTTGATGAACTGGGGCGGCTCCTACTCCGGCATGGATCAGTGGGGCGTTACCTGCTTCACCCCCAGCGGCGGCACCTCGGTTGTCCCTCTGCCCCCTTCGGTTTACTTTATGGGCAGCGGACTCCTCGGCCTACTCGCCTCCCGGATTAGGTCCAGAAATTAACTTTCTTCATATCTCCTTGAAAAAGCAGGGTTTCCCAGGGAACTCTGCTTTTTTTATTGCCTCCTGCCGGGTGCACAACAAAAAGGGGCTGGCCATTTCCGGCTAACCCCTTGATTTTCAGTGGTAGGCACGAAGGGATTTGAACCCTTGACCCCTACCGTGTCAGGGTAGTGCTCTCCCCCTGAGCTACGTGCCTATAGTCAATTTTAATTAATTAACCTTTTTCCTTGGCAACGTCAAGATTTTTCCCCATTTAATCCGAGATTTCGGCTAATTCGGGCACTTCCTTTTTGCCGCCCGGGATATTTGCCGAATTCTGCCGGACGGTAATTTTTAATGCCCGATTGTTCATAAAAACCTTGCCCCGGTCCATCGATGATGGTACCTTTTTGAGTAGAAGAGTTCGGCTAATAATCCTGATGAGGTGCACCAATGGATGATCACGTTAAACAACTTGTCTCTGCCGCCAAGACTTTAATGGATTATATCGACAGCGCCAACGTCTTTGACAAGTTGGCTGATGCCGGCTGCGGTCTGTATGATGAATACCGTTCGGATAAGTTCGATGAGCTTATCAAAAACGTCAAGAAAGCCTTGCTTTCCTTTGACAAATCCTAATACCCTGAGCTATTCGAAAGGTAGCCCGGGCTGGCGCTGCTCTTCTCATAATCTTTTAAAAGCAAAAACAAACTGTTCCCGGTTAATAGTCAATGAAGAGATCAGCCCCCCGGGACAGGGCATAAACCAGCCACGCTGGTTTGTCGTCACCTCAGCAGGTTATTTTGGGCGAATATTCTCCGGTTTTTCGGTCGAACCAGGCCAACAGCATGACCTCCGGATGAAGTTCCCGGGCCCGGGCTTGGGCCAGGTGGGTCGCTTGAGCCAGGTCCACTGGGCCACCTGAAACGTGCACGTCCACAGGCTGCGGCAGCATGTCCCGCCTGAGTGGCCGGCACGCCGATGATTCTGCCATTATTGGTCTTCCCCTTCCCGGCCTGCCACTACTACCTCCCGCTTCCACACCCGCTGCCAGGCCGTTTCGGCCCGCCTTGACTTGCAGGGATCATAGCCGCAAATAGGGCATTCCCGATCACCATCACACGGATCGGCGTGAATATGGACCTCGGCCTGATCCCGGTAGTGGGTTTTGAAGATCTGCTCCAGCTCCTTAACCTCCTGGTGGGCCTGCTCCAGACTAAAATCCTGAGGCAGGATCAGATGAAAATCCAGATACAGGCGTTCCCCGGCCTTCCGGGCCCGCAGTCGATGGATGTCGATCCAGGCGCTTTTCCGATGTTCTTTGAGGATCGTCGCAATTTCATCCAAAAGTTCGATGTCGGAGGCGTCCATGAGCCCGGCAAAGGCATGGCTCACTAACTTCCAGCCGGTGTAAAGGATATTGGCGCCCACCAGGGCGGCCGTGGCGCCGTCCAGCCAGATCTTATTCGGTCAGCCACACCAGGAACAAGCCGATTAAGACCCCGGCAGAAGTTAAAACATCCGTGAAGATATGCCGGCCATCAGCCACCAGGGTAATGGAATTGGTTCTCTTGCCGACATGATATCAGAGCCATCCCCAGACCCAGGTTGACCAGGCTTGCCCCCAGGATCAACCCCAAACCGATTTCCAGGGATGGCAGGGCTTGGGGATGCCGAAGCTGATCAACGGCTTTGATAAAAATCCCGACGGCCGCCAGAAAAATCAGGGCCCCTTCAAAGCCCACCGAGAAATATTCGATTTTGCCGTGCCCATACGGGTGACTGGTGTCAGGCGGTTTGGCCGCCAGCACCACCGCGCCCAAAGCAAAGGCGCTGGCCACCACGTTGATGATGGATTCCAGGGCATCAGAAAGGATGGCCGCCGATTGCGTCAGCCAGTAGGCATAAAACTTAACCCCCATGAGGAGCACGCCGATGAGCAAAGACGCCGTAATGGTCAGAAGACGGGCTCTTTGGGGTGATTCAGCCAACCATTTCATTGATTTCATTGGTAAAACCCGGCCTGATTTCTGAACCGACCCAAGGCGGGAGGCGCTTCGCTTTCCCGCCCTACAGGCTGTCGGATGACCCCATCAGGTCAGGAGGTTTTTGTTTCCGCCCACTTTCAGGGTAATTGCCGCCAGAGTCTGACCTGACTCGGCACTGCCGAGGTTATACTTTCGGTGCCCTGCAGGGTCGTGAAAACCGACCGTGATACCCGCAGACCCTTTAACTCCATAGCCTCTTGCAAAGTGCCATATTTCAAGGCGCCGACTTTGCAGGCCTCGACGCAGGCGGGTACTCGCCCCTCCCGTTCCCGGTCCGGGCATTGATCGCATTTTAGCGCCACCGAACCTTTTTCCCTGGCTTCATGGGTTGGGGCGTAGCGCAGGACTCCGAAAGGACAGGCCATGGCGCACATGGCGCAACTGATGCACCGGTGAGGATCAATATCAGTGGTCCCTCGCTCCGGATCATGGCTGATTGCCCCAGGCATACAGACCATCTGACAGGGGGCCGGATCACAATGCCGGCATTTATTGACAAAGGCAAAATGGCTGCTGCCGGGAAATACCCGGAGGCGGGGCCGGGGCTGCACCGCCTCACTCAGGGCGGCAAATAAATTTTTACTTTGGGAATGTTCTACGGCACAGGCGACCAGACACTGTTTGCAACCCACACATCTTTCCGGAATCACAATAACCGTTTTCATAAAAATCTTCTCCCCTCACCCTGACCCTCTCCCCTTAAGGGGAGAGGGGATAATAGAAGACAAATCTTTTTCCAATGGGACAGCACATGGGCACCGCCTACCATGCCGCTGGGAAGCAGTGCCACCAAACCTTAATCTTTGACTGACGATTTAGTATGAATAGCCAACCTGAGGTTCTCCTAATTGCTGAGAGCCATCCATGGACAGCTGTTATCATTCTATATTCTTACCCTTCAGAAGGTCAAATAAAATCACGGCGGGCTGCCGAGATCAATCCTGGAGATGCCAGGGGGACGGAGAAAATCAAGGCGCTGGCCGGCGCCACGTGCAACAGCAAATCGATCCACCGTGGCCCGCACGTACATGGGAAACTCCGCTGGGCGAGGCTGGCACCAGGGCGTAGGCCAAGGCAATGGCCGCCAGATTGCCTCCGACAAATAACCCCAGAAAAATCAATGGGGTCCGGAATATCGACCAGCCCGACAGGATAAAACTAACAATATGGTTGGCCAGAGCAGGCCGAAATAGGGAATCCAGATCAGGGCCTTGAGCACATACCAGACCCCGAGAAAGAACTGCGGGAGGTAAAATCCGCCGATGTGGTCTCCCCCCACCTCCAGGCCCTGCAAACCCATAAACAATCGCCAGGGGAGGGAAAAAAACCAGCCGCCCAGTCCCATGAGCGCTAAACTCAGAAGCCTTTTCCAAACCTGGGGCGGCCTGAGCCAGAGGAGGGTAAGACCAGCCGCCAGAAAAGTAATCATCACCAAGGGCCAGCCCTCGTATTTGCTCCAGGCCATGCCACCGCACAGACAAGCAATGAGTGGGCCGCTGCCGGCCGGCGCCTCCTCCCGGAGCCAGAGATAAAGCAATCCGGCGGCCGCCAATTGATAATAGGTCAGGGCCAGATCAGCATAGGCAATAAAGAGATGCGTCATCAATGTGGCCCCATTGAGCACTAAAAAGGCGGCGGCCCCCAGAGCTCCGGCCCGTGTTGACACCCAGACGGCGTAAAAAGCCAAAGAAGAGAACCACAATGCCTCCCCCCCACAGGGGGAAGACGGCTTTGTACCAGGTGATCCGCAACGCTCCCCAGCCAGAAATAGAGATAGGCCATGAGCAGGGGCACCAGGTTGGGATAGTAGTTGTGGGCCTCAAATCTACTCATATCCAGACCCTGGGCCAGATAAAAGGCCTTGGCCTTCAAGCCCCAGGTGGACAGGGCGTCCCAGGCCCAGATCGGATAACTCACCGCCCTGAGCAAACCAAAGCCGAAAGCGGCCAGCAAAAGGAGGAGCAGGAGTTTTTCAAGTCTCGAAAAATCCGACCTCAGTCCGAAGGTCACCAGGAGGCGCCCCCCGGCCACCAAAGACCGGCAATCCTCCTGGCCCCAGCCACGTTTCCAGGCCAGCCACCCTCCCGGAGATGGCCAACAACAGCCAGGGACCGACAATGGTCGCCAAAGAATAGGTTACCTGGAAAAAGGTGAGCGCCAGCATCCACAGGGTGATGCCCAAACTTCCCAGGCCAAAGGCCAGAGAAAGGCGTTCCAACGAGGTAAAAGAGGCGCGCCGGGGCAGCACCAGGACCAACAGGGCATAGCCGGCCACCTCGATGGACCCCAGGCCCGCGGCCAGTCGCAGCAGCATCCAGGCGACCTCAATCATAGAAGCCGCCTGTCACCTTATGGGGATCGACCCGAAAAACCAGGCCGGGCCCGGACGCCGGTAAGGCCTGAAAAACCGGGTTGTCCGGCTGAAACAGGAATTGCCAGTGCGGATACAGATTGCATTCCCGCAGGACCAGGTATCCTGCCTGTTCCTTGTTGATCTTTTCAAAGAGAACCGACGGTGTGGCCAGGGGATTAAGGCGCACCAGCTTCCGGGGGTAAAGGAGGTAGCGGGCCGCGATATCTTTGCCGGCTTCGTAGCAGTCGACAAAAATATAGGTGCTGGTGGGCGGTATGAGGGTTTTAAGCTCTTCCAGCCAACGGTAATAGGCATCCTCCTGACGAACGACCTCCCCGGTCCGGCCGCTGGCCAGCCTTTGGGTCAGATCAGCAGCCTCCGGGGCGAAATGCCAGGCCAGCCATCCCAGCTGCACCAGCCAGAGAGTGAGGATAATCTGCCTCAGGGATAATTCTTTGCCCTGCGTTGTTACCGAATTCTAATCCCAAAACCGAAAACGGATGATGTAATACACTGCGGCAATGCCGTCTTTCCAGGTGATCTTTTTACCCTCACTATAGTCGCGACCGTCATAGGAAATGGGCACTTCGTAGATGCGGCAGCGCTGGCGGGCGATCTTGGCCGTCAATTCCGGCTCCACCCCGAAGCGATCTGATTTTATTTTAATTTTTTTAATTACTTCGGCTTTAAAAACCTTGTAACAGGTTTCCATGTCGGTGAGGTTCAGATTGGTAAACATATTTGACAGCGTGGTAACCATCTTATTGCCGACATAGTGCCAGAAAAACAAGACCCGGTGCGGGGCACCGCCGATCAGGCGGCTGCCGTAGACCACGTCAGCCACGCCTCGTTCGATGGGCTTCAGCAGTTCCGGATAATCAATGGGATTATACTCCAGGTCAGCATCCTGGATAAGCACCACATCGCCCTTAACCTGGCTGAAGCCGGTGCGCAGGGCGGCTCCTTTGCCTTGATTGCGGTCATGGTAAAAGGTCTGAATGTTATCGTACTCCTGGGTTAGATCCCGGAGAATATCCCGGGACCCATCTTCGGAGGCGTCATCGACGATGATAAGTTCCTTGTCATATGGGGTAGCCTGAACCCGTTTGACTATTTCGGTGAGGGTATGTTTCCTCATTGTAAACGGGGATCACAATACTTAATTTCATAGTGTTCCAGCCTTGTAGTAGTTTTATAGCCATTGCTAAAAGTAATTGTTTCTTTTACGCGTTCAGCTTATCACCTGCAAAAACAAAGAGTTAAGCTGATTATGGCAAAATCCCGGGATCGATCATAGTCTGCGGAGCTAGATTCATTTAATCTTTAAGCCAACCGCTGAACGCTTACAATTTCCGTCATCGTTCGCTGCCTGTCAAGCATATTATGGATTTTCTCTTGACAGTTGAAATTAGCCTATGGTAAGTGACTGTTAAGTTATTTCTGCAATCCTCTAAGAACCATCACTCATCAGGCTGTTGAAAAACAGGGATTTTGTCTTCCGGAACGAAGTGAAGGATCAGGTTCTCATGAAAAGACCAGATGCTGTGCGTCGCTCAAAATGACAAATATGGCTTCAATGAGTTTTTCAACAGCATTCCAGATCCTGACCGAAGCCGATTGCCCGGCCAGGGAGCAGGTACAGGATTTTCATGCAATACCTTGTTGCTGTTGTCGTACTGGTAACCATTTTAATCTGCCCTTTTCAGGCCGGCCGAACCTCCAGGTGTCGGCGGGCAGGTCTTGACCCTGAGCGATGCTTTTCAGCTGGCCTGGAAGGAAAACGCCAGCCTCAAAGTGAGCCGTTTGCAGGAACTCATCGCCGAACAGGAGAGAATCCGGGCCCGGGCCGGTTTTTTACCGACCGTAAAAGCCAATACTATCCAACAGATATACGATGATCCCAGGAAATATGTTTTTCCGGGAACCGAACCATTCACCTTTTTAAATCGCAACTACTGGGAAAGCACCTTGACCGCGGAGCAAACCCTCTTTGATTTTGGGGCCACGCCGTCACGGTATAAGAAAGCGACCATCTGGGCAAGGAAGTGGCCCAGATGGAGACCCAAACAACCCGGGATGATATCTTTTTTTTGGTGGCCCAGACGTATTTTCAAGTGCTGCGCACCGAAAAGCTAAAAATCATCGCGACCCAGGAAGTAACCCAACTGCGGGACCACCTCAAAATTGCCAAAGATCTCTATGAGTTCGGGGTAGTCACCAATAACGATGTTTTGCAGGCCGAGGTGACCCTGGCCGATGCCCAACAAAGGTTAATATCAGCCAAAAACGCCATCATCAATACCCAGGCTTCCTTGAATAAACTGATGGGCCAACCCATACAAAACATCAATACCTTGAAAGATGAAAATATCACGCCAGTTCCGGACTTGAACCTGGAAGACGCCACCCAGACGGCCCTGGAGACCCGGAGCGATTTAAAGGCCGCGGATGGCCGCGTGAAGCAGGGCGAAAAAAGCATCACTGAAGCCCGGGCCGGTCATTTTCCCCGCTTCTACGCCATGGGCGGACAATATTACCAACAGAGCCGATACGCCCTCCACGAAACCCAGTGGTTCGCTATCCTGGGTTTGAACTGGAAAATCTTTTCCGGGTTCGACACCAAAGCCCAGGTGTCCCAGGCCAGGGAACGAGTGAATCAATTGGCGGTCCAAAAGCAGGATTTGGGCGAACAGATTAAACTTGAGGTTCAAAATGCCTATTTGGGACTCAAGGAAACCGCCGACCGCATTGCCGTGACCAAAGGGGCGGTCCAGCAGGGGGAGGAAAACCTGCGTCTGAATGAGGAGCGCTATAAAGAGCAAGTAGGCACGGCCACCGAGGTGATCGACGCCCAAACCCTGCTCACCCGGGTCCGGGTCAATTATAATAATGCCATTTACGATCACCAGGTTCAGAAGGCGCACCTGCTCCGGGCGATTGGCAGAATCAATGACCTGGCTCCCACCGGAGATCCCTTAACCAGCAGATAAAAGTCTCAGGCCAAGTTTGAAATATTATTTTATTCAATATAATCATTAAGTTAAAAAATGGAGTCATGCAATGTTGAGCAGACACGTAAACCGCTGGCTTGCCGCAACCATCATCGGTGTGATGGTATTTCTGACCGTATCGTCCCCGGCGCCCGCCCTGGCCATGTCTTCCGGCGACCACTCTAGAACTCACCCTTTTGCCGGCCGCCTGTGTCTTAGGAACGGCTGCGGTCGGTTATTTGTATTATAAGAATCGCTATGTGCAGCCCGTCTAATGCCAAGGGCAGCCTGGGTTATCGCGGCCCCGGGGAATTTTTTGTCGGCGGCTTTCTGGGCGGGGGTTTTGTCACCAACACCGACTGGTCTTACCGGGCAGGACCGATGAGTACTACGGCCGACACGATGAAGATTGATCCAGGGATTACCGGCGGCATTAAATTGGGGTATTTTTTAGAGAGTGTGCCGTATTTCGGCATTGAAGCCGAAGGCAGCATCGGCAGTCAACTCCAGCCTTCCCAAACAGTGACCGTGAATCCTGCCCCCCTCGGCGCCATTGGTAATGGCCAGGTCAATGGGCAATCCATGCTCGTCTGGACCATGGCCTTGCATTTTGTCGGACGCTACGGTTTCTTCCCAACCACTGAGGTGCCGTTTGGCCACCTCCAGCCGTATGTGGGCATCGGCCCCGGCCTGGTGGTGCTCTATGCCGAGGCCGATTCGGCCAAAAACTTCTCCCTGGAGGTCGAAGCCGGTGTGCGGTATATGTTTAACAGAAATATGGGGATATTCCTGGAATATAAACTCAGTCAACAGTGGCAGGTGGAACTGGAATCCCAACACCTTTGCTTTAACAACACCGGCATCACGGCTAGCAAAGCCGTGTTCGATTTTACCCGGAACCAGGTGGTTGTTGGCTTGACATACCATTTTTAAGTTTTCAGGTGAAATTATGGTGGGCAGGGCCCACCCGACATTTTCCCAGACGGCTTGCCGAGCAGGAAAAAATGAAAGAGGATAAGACGAGAAAAAAAGTTGGCACTTTTTAGTTTTAGGTTAGATAGTCCCGGCGCCAGGCATTGGGCCTCATGGGCGTATGAATGGCGCTGGTTACCGCCATCATCCCCTTCTTTGCCCCTTGCCAGCGTCCTTAAAAAAATTTATATTCTACTGCAGCAAACACTCTCGACGTATGGACAGAACTGGTCAGTTCAAGGAGCACAATTATGCCGACCTACGAATTTCTCTGCCAGAAATGCGGTAAAGAATTCTCCCTCATTATGAGTATCAAAGAACGGGACACCGAAAAGATCAAGTGTTCCCACTGCGGCGCCGACGAGGTTACGCAGCAGTTAAGCACAGTCATTACCAAAACTTCCAGGAAGAGTTAAAGACCGTCTGCGGTGGCCGGTTGCCGGTCAGAAGGCCAGCGGCTCTGGCTGGCAGCTTGCAGCTAAAAAATCTTGGGACAAGGCCAACCTGAAATTTTTCGGCAATTTTTTTATTCTTAGTTATCATATTAATATAACTAATTAATACCTTCCATAGGGGTCGTTTTTCCCGCTAATTTCCCACCTTTTTCCCACTTTCGAAATAACTTCTGAAACAGATTTTCGCGCTTTTTCGGGGAATTTTTTTCACACAGGTTATCTGATTGATATTCTTCAATAGTTCATTGCAGCGGCTGGTGTTTTTCGCGCTAATTTCGCGGTAATTTCGCGCTTCTTTTTCGGATGGTTGGCGGTGGCCGGTTTTCGGTTTCCGGTTTTTGGTTGGATGGGTTGAGGCTGTGGAGTTGCAAGGTTCGGGGCTGGCGTTTCGAGGGGAGGACTGGGGGCCATCTCCGGGATTATTTCGGGCTCCGGTTCCGGGCAGGAGGCGAAGAGGTTCACGGCCAGGGTCTGGCGGGTTTGGGCCAGGGCCTGGAAGGCATTGGGCAGGAGGCTGTCCTGGAGATCCCACTGGGGGGAGGCCATGAGACAATAGATCATTTCCGGTTCCAGGTGGCACCTCCATTTTGTGCATGAGGCTGATAATGCGGGTGAGTTCCCGGGTGGCCTGGAGGAACAATTTGAAATCCTCGCCGGCCTTGGCGCCCCGGACGACGCCCAGGACCAGTTCCAGGACGATATTGAGTTTGCAGAACAAACCCTGGTGCAGGCCGTCCTGGAAGCGTTTTTGGGCCTGGGCCATTTTCTGCCTGAGGTGCTCCTGGTGGCGGTGCAGGGCCGCGGTGCTGAAGCCGTACTTTCGGCTGAGGGAAGATAGCGTGGCGCCGGTGAGGAGGGCGCGGTCGATGTCTTTGGTTTGATTATGTTTACAGACAGTACACATTTTAAACTCCGGTTTTAAAAGACAGTTATTGGTTTTCGGTTTTCGGTTAAAAGATTTTAAAGACTGTCAGCGGACAGAGAAAAATTAATAATTTCTTTGTTGATTGAATTTAATAAAAGGTTGGAGAAAATGACAGAACAGGTGGGACAAATGTCATTCATAGCGGCTGGAATAAGATAAAGGGGGAGATTGGGAGAGAGACGAGTAATACCACGCGGCGGTCATAGTAGTAATTTTCAAATGATCTTTGGGTTTCTGTCATTCTAGAGGCAGCGTCCTGGAGTGAAGAATTTAAAGGTAATCCGAGTCTAAGTTCGACGCGGCGCTCGGAATGACAAAAATTTCCCTTGGCGGCAATTGGTAAGGGGGAATTGAGGCGGGACGGCGGAGAGCGGATGCAAAGGTGCAGCTGGATCGCATTAATCTGCCCAAGCGAGCTTGGGAACGAGAGATAAAGAGCGGGCGCGGAGATCTCATACCAAGTCGCATTCAAAATGCACATTTGGGAGCCAGGGGATTACCTCTGGGACTGCACAGGCTGGAAAGCCTGGGCCACCATTTGATTGCACAATGGGATCAAATTGTGGATCGGTGGGATTTGGCCTGGCCTGAAAGTGAGGGATGGCCCATGGTCAAAAATTCTTGATGACCAATATGGAGCCGGACTTGGTGGTGAGCTGATCGCGGCGCGTCGTCGAGAGATTTTACCCAGGTGGGCCGAACTTGGGTCCATTTGACTTTTATGGACGGCTCTTTGAGGTTTAGGGGCAGCTCTTTGAAGCGGACAAGCTTCGACTGGTTGACGTCGGTGACTTTGAGGCGGGCACCTTTGGGCTGGTTTAAGTCGGTGCCCTTGAGGCGGGCAATTCTCGGCTGGTTGACGTCGGTGACCCCGATGCCATGACACAACTGGACCAGAAAATCGTAAGGGTTCAGGAGGGAATCTCTTGATAAATTATGGTCAGCATAAACCTGCAGGTGAAGGTGGGCGGCACAATTCTGGGTCCCGGTGGTGCCGACATAGCCGATGAGTTCTCCGGCTCTGTACCACCTTACCCTCCACGAGGCCCGGGGCGTAGCCCAGCAAATGCATATAGCCGTAGCCGCGGCCGTCATGACCACGTAGTATCAGGGTGATGCCGGCTCCCGGTAACGTTGCCAGGGTCTGGACGACCCCGGCGGTGATGGCGTAGACCTCGGTCCCCTCCTGGGCAAAAATATCAACCGCCCGATGCAGCCTGCCCCCGCTACGGGGGTCGTCCCAGGTATCCCGGAAGGTAAAAGTTCGGGCCACCGGGAAGCAATAGCCCAGGGAGTTCGAGAGTTTTAAGCGTCCTGGGCCTGGCTGCACCCGGCCCAAGGCGGGAGGCAGAGCCGACGCCTGTTTAGGCAGCATTTGCCAAGATCTCCGGGAGCATGAACTGGGGATCCGGGGTGGCGGGGACTTCCGCATGGGGCTCAAGCCATTGGGGACCGATATCAAAGGGGGGCACAACCGGGGTGTCATAGAAACCCAATTTTGTCAGAAATCTAATGAGATAGCGAGCAGTTGCCGGAGGGTTTGCTTGGGCAGCAGGGGGATGGCCGGCCGGCGCGGCAGCAGCAGTCTCCGGTATTAATTGCCCCGGGTCTGGTGGACTAGTCGTCTCCTCCGGCCTGGGTTGGGCGGGTTCCCGGCTGTTGAAGTGGTAGTAGACGACCCCATTTTTGGAGACCCGGAGGTATGGCTCGGCCAGCCCGGGAGTATGGCCCAGCAGGAGCAGGCCGGCGATTAGGAACCAGACACTCTTGAGCAGTCTAGATACTCTTTTGGGGCCAGAATTCTGCATAAACAAGGGAATCCGCTGAGACAGCAGGAAATAAATCTGATGGGTTATTTTCTAATTAGTTTCTGTCCGGAAACGGCTATTTTTCACAATATCGGCGTCAATCTGCAGGCTTATTTGTGCGGCGAACGAATGTTCGCCTCCGCGCAAGCCTTTGATTTCCTTGATCTTGCAGAAAATATCTCATTTCCAGATCAGAAACTACATTAGTTCTCATGATAGTTTCCGGATGAGAACTAATTAACAAATAAGTCCCTGCGGGTCAACTTAAAATTTGTGGGCAGCCGGATTAATGCTAAGGATTTATCTCCTGGGCGGCTCCCCGAGGCCGATAAAGGGCACGGCGCCGCCACCGGTAACCTGTGGCAGAATGCCATTCCACTTTTCGATCGCCTTGATATTGGCCTCAACTCTTCTCAGGTCGATCAGATCCGGGGAGATATTGGCTCTCTGGAGCCGCAAGGACTCCGCCTCTGCCGTGGCGGCGGTAATCTTTTGTTCCGCCTCTATTTTAATTCTTTCCAGGTCCCGGCGCGCCTTCAGGGCAAGCTGTTCCGCGGTCTGCTTTGACTCAATGGCTTCCATAAATATCTTGGAGAAGCTGAAACCGACGATGGAGAAGGCATCAACGGCGATGTTGTGCTCCATGAGTCTTTCAGAAAGATTGGCTCGCATGGCCTCGCTGACGGCCGGCCGCTTAGTAATCAACTCTTCGGCGGTATATCTGGCCGTCACGGCCTTGACCACTTCCTGGACGGCCGGATCGATGATGCGCTCTTTAAAATTTAAGCCGATAGTCTGATAGACGACATTTGCCCTATCCGGAATGATATGAAAATTAAGCGCCACTTCTGAACTCACTTCCTGAAGATCAGAGGAGGACGCGGCGGCATTGGTCAGAGATTTTTGAACCCTGACATCCATCAGGGCCACCGTCTGCACTACAGGTATCCGGAAGTGCAGCCCTTCGCCGAGCACCTTCTCCTGGACCGCGCCAAAATCAAGAACAATGCCTCTCTCGCCCGCCCCGACCTGGACCCATGGACGTGCAAACAGGAAAAGCAACAGAATGATCCCAATAATTAGAAGCACCCGCATGGGTCCTTTCTGCATTGCCAATTGTATAGCTCTTTCAACATCATAATTTGCCATATATTACCTCATTTTCGCTTCAGAGCCGCCTGCGGTTTGCTTGCTTCTCCTAATACTGAAATAATATCAGATTTTTAGCCGTAACTCCAGCATAATCGATCAGATAAGAAAATCCAGGGTCATCAGGGGCGCCACTGGCTGGCCTGCAGCTCCCAGGGAGGAGATGGTTATGGTCACCGCCCCCTGGCGGGTAAAGTGCCAGGTAATATCCTGGTGTTGGCTGGGCGGCGCCGGTAAGTCGGCGGGGGGTGAACCGGTGACAACCACTATTTGGGGTTTGACCTGGCTCAGGCAGGACGTCCAAAAAATCCCCGCGCAGGTCTGAGGCCGGGAGGATGAGCACGTCGGTCGGGGTCAAACCCGCGGCCAGGCATTGGTGCCGCCAGGCGGCCGGGGCCGGGGGGAGGATGAGCAGGCGTTTGCCCTGGAAGTCAAGTTGCAGGAGGACTGGGCCGCCGGGTCGATGGGAAGGCAGGATTGGTGAGCTGCCGGGTGCGAACCACGGCGCCGCCGATTTCCCGGGTGAGCGGGGCCAGGGAGAGGTTTTTGACCTCCTTCCGGCTGTCGCCCAGCATATTTCTTAATTCCCAGAAACTTTGGATATTGGGACGATCACCACCGTACCAGAATTCCTGGACTTCGAACTCCTGGGCCAGAGCCAGAAGGGTGCCGGCGTTTTCCGGGGTGACGGTCAAGGCGGCCAGGTAATCCAGGTGGCGCAGACGCTCAGGGTATGCAGATAGGAAATCAGGGCAACATTGGTCCTGGTCGGGCTGTCGAAATAGCGGGGAGCCCCGGCATTGATGACCATGGACGACGCCTCGCGGGAAGGTGGCCACCAGGGACATTTCCCTGGGGGTGTCCAGGGCGGTGAGGACTAGCTGGGAATTGGTTAAGCCCTGGAGACCCGGACCAGGCCAGGGAACCCAGTCAGCACCAGGAGTCCCAGAGAGACCCCGGTCCAGCGCCAGAACCGCCGGGACGCCCCGAAGAGGCTGATCAGGAGCAGAAAATAGGCGGCGGTCTGCCAGGCAGTGGGGGCGGGCAGGCGCACCACCACGCCGGGAAGGCGGCCGCCTGGTCCATGAGGTAAACGCTCACGTCCAGCACCAGGCGGGCGCAGAAGAAACAGCAGCGCCGTCAGAGGGCAGGGGCAGAAAGGACAAGAGCAGCCCCAGAAAACTGAGGATCAGGGCGACGCCGCCGATGAGCGGCGTCACCAGGATATTGACCGCAATGCCATAGGTGGGGGCCTGATGAAAATTGGCGACAATGACCGGCAAGGTAGCCAAAGTGGCCGCCAACGACACCGACCAGGCCTCTCCCAGCCACAGAACGGGTTTTTTCATCCAGACGGACCATGTCCTCCCGATCCTCCAGCCAGTTTTTCCAGGGCCGCAGACAATACCGGGGAAAGAAAGGCCAGGCCCCAGACCGCCAGAAAGGAAAGTTGAAAGGAAATGGCGTAGAGCTGGAGCGGCGAAGCCACCAGAATAAGCAAGGCGGCCAGGATCAGGGCGCTGTAAATATCCCGGTGGCGGTCCAGGAGCACCAGAACCATATACGCCAGGATCATGACGGCGGAACGTTGGGTGGCCGGCGACCCCTCGGCCAGCCAGACGTAGGCGATGACAGGGAGCGGTGGACAAAGCAACTGCCCAGTTTCAGGGCGTTGAGCCGCAGGAGCAGCCAGGCCGAACGCCGCAGCAGCCAGAAAATCACCCAGGTGAAAAAAGCGGCGACGATGACCAGGTGCATACCGGAGACGGACAAGACATGGGTGGCGCCGGTGCGATTAAAGGCCTGGCGCAACGGTGGGCTGATCTCGGTCTGGTCGCCCAGGAGCAGGGCCAGAAAGATTGACCGGGCCGGCTGGGGTTGGGACGCCAGCAGACTGCGGCAGTAGGTCCGGGCCTGCTCCCGCCAGGCCGCCAGCCAGGACAACGAGGACTCCGAGGTTAGCTTAAGCGGCTGTAAATGCTGCCAGAGTTTTCCCGTGGTAAAGATCTGCCGCCGGGCCAGGGCCAGTTTCCGGCCGGCGGCGCCGGGATTTTTGAGATCCTCCACGGGCCACAGAACGAGGCGCACGGCCACCTGGTCGCCCGGTTGCAGGTCCGTGGACTCGCCTCACCCCGCTCACCCAGACCGTGCCGCAGGCAGGCTGCCAGGCAGAGCCGTCTGACCAGGAGGAGGCGGCCAGTTCCAGCCGGCTATCTCCCCCGCCAAAAGACGGGAGGGCCGGCTTTGCACGACTCCCACCAGACTTACGGGGGTGTTCTGGGGCAGGAAACGGACGTGATGAGCAGGAAGATCGGGGTTAAGGGCGGTGTGGTACAACCCCTGGCCGAGGCAGAAGAAGAGCAGGCACCCGACCCAGGCCAGGGGCAGGTGCCGCCAGAAGCAAACGGCCAGGAGCAGGAGCAGGGCGACGACTAGAAAGGCCAGCCAGGCTGAGGGGAAAGCCAGTCCCAGAGAAGGCGCGGCGATCCCCGCGGCCAGGGCCGCCACCAGGGGCGCCAGGGGCCGGGACCACAGCCGGGCCTGGGTCATGAATCGTCACGGACGGGGATTTTGACCTTTTTGACGGGTTGGCCGGGAGCCGGCGGGGTCGAAGTCTGGTAGTCCGAGGGCAGGAGGCCGGCCGCCCGCTGGGAGAATTCCTGGAGGCGATCCCGCATGTTCAGAATCACTTCGATACCGGCCAGATTAATGCCCAACTCCTGGCGGAGCTGCACAATGACCCGGAGACGGTCGATCTGGGACAGGGAATAGTAGCGTTCCAACCCGCACCGGACCGAAGCAATCAACCCCTCCCGCTCATAGAGACGGATGGCCTGGGGATGGACTCCCAAGGTGTCGGCGACAACCTGCAATGAGTAATAGCGTTTTTCAGTCTGAGGCATAGAGCGCTCACCGTGAACCGTAAGCTGTGAGTCTGAGCGGCTAGCCGACTCATGATGATTTAGCTGTTGGCAGCTGGTATACAGCATAAGAGCTTCTAGACTTGATAGCAACCGGCAGCCGCACCTCTGAGGCAACACGGGCCTATTTGGTAACAACTTCCTTTAAGGATGCAAACATTTCTTTGGCCTGGGGGGTCAGATCTTTGGGAATATCCACACTGACCTCGACATACTGATCGCCGGTCTGGTTGGCGCCGGCCTTGACCCCCTTGCCTTTCAGCCGAAACCTTTGACCGTTTTGGGTGCCCGGCGGAATTTTGAGGGAAACGGGTTTATCCAGGGTCGGGACGGTGATCTTGCCCCCTAAAACGGCATCAAAGAGCGAGATGTTGGTCTTGTAATAGATATCCCGGTCTTTCCGGGTAAACTGGGGATGCGGCCGCACCGTGATCAACAGAAAGAGGTCACCCGGGGGGCCGCCGTTCAAACCGGGATTGCCTTTGCCGGTCATGCGGAGCCGGGTGCCGGTATCGACGCCGGGAGGTATTTTCACCTCCAGGGTTTCGGTGCCCAGGACCACGCCCCGGCCGCCGCACCGCCGGCAGCTCTGCTGGCCCAACCGCCCGGCGCCGTGGCACTTGGGGCAGTTGATGAGCATGCGGACGTTGTCCACCTTTTTTTCCACCATGCCCCGGCCGCCGCAGTCGGGGCAGGCCTGTCCGGCATACTCATAGCCGGAACCCTGACAGGCGGGGCAGCTGATTTCCTTTTCCAGGGTAATGGTTTTCTTACCTCCCCGGACGGCCTCCAAAAAGTCCACCTCCAGAGAATAGGCCAGGTCATCGCCCCGCATGGGCCCGGCATAGGCCTGGCCGCCCCCGCCACTGAAAAGGTCTCGAAAGATATCGGCAAAGCCCCGGGAAGCAAAGGCTTCCTCAAAGTCGTGGGCGGCGCCGGGGGTGGAATAATAGGCTTCCGCGCCCATTTGATCATACTCGGCACGTTTTTCCGGGTTGGAGAGGATATCGTAGGCTGCCGAGATTTCCTTAAATTTTTTCTCGGCTTCCTTGTCGTCCGGGTTAACGTCCGGGTGGTATTTCCGGGCCAGCTTGCGGTAGGCCTTTTTCAGGTCCGCAGCATTGACGTCCTTGGCCACCCCTAAAATTTCATAGGCATCCCTGTCAAGCACAGGATATCTCCAATGGGGAAAAGAGCTAAAAAAGAGAACTATAAGTTATACGTCTAGTAAGTAACTTAGGGAAATTGAACTGAAATGTCAAGGGTTGTCAACGAAGCGGCGGCCGGGGGCAGTAAAAAAATATTCCCATGGGAAACAGAGTCATTGAACTGATCGGTAAGAGCTGCCCGCAGCCTAGAGGAGGCCAAGCGGGAGCTTGGTGGAAAATGGCGTTCCCAAGCTGGAGATTTGGAACAGGTTGAAACCTAGAGCCACCGGCCATTTGCCAGACAAGTATGGGTGGAATACCTTTTGCAGGATAAACAGACAACGGTGAAACTGCTTTGCAGGGGCGGTTCGCAAACCGCCCCTGCAAGGAATATCAATAAGTTAACTGGCTGGTTTGTTTTATTGGAATGGAAACTGGGTATAAGGTCAGAAGACAATACGTTACCCAGAGGGCCGGATCCGGCAGCGGAAAGGAAGAAGTATGGGCCGTTTTTATGGGAACAGTCGGAAAGAGATGGGTTTCCCGGACGAATTCGGGGAGGATATTTGTCAAGCGGAGCAGGAACAACCGCAACCGGGGGCGAAACCGAATCCTGGGCCGCCAACGCCATTTTGCGGCTATGTGACCTTAGAGTGGTTCGGCCCCTTCCTGCTCTCCCCCCTTAGCCGGCGGGAGCGGGGTTGGTGTTGAGTATTAGGCCATTCCAGGGCCCCTGCGGCAAGTCCCTACGAGTTGACTTGCCCAGGCTGGAAAGCCTGGGCCACCCTATCTAACCACTAAACTCTGACCCCTACGGTTCTACCAGCTAAAGCCTTGGGGCAGGTAAAACAGTTTCAGCCGACGGAACGAGCCTTCCCGCTCCCAGGTCACGAGGCCGGAAAGCAGGCGAAACTTGCTGGTATTGGCCGTGGTTTCCCGGCCGGCCAGAAAACTCAGCTCCCACAGACGGTAATCCTGTATCTTCCTGCCAGCGGTACATGCCCCAGAAGGCCTTGCCCTGGCGATAGGTGTCCTGCCGGTCCTGGGTCCAGAGATACACCCAGGGGCCGAACAACCGGTCAAAGCCGGGCGACTGCATAAAGATCAGCTCGGGAGCATGGAAGTGGCTGAAACCCGTCCGGGAGGTGGAAAAATACAGCGGCCAGATCCGGTTTTTCTCCCGCCAGTCTCCCTTGGCGTCGATTTCGGTGGTGTAGCTGCTGAAAAAGAGATACCGGTAGGTCTGCTCCCAGGTGCCGCCGCTGGTATCGGTTCTCTTATCGTAGAGCCACCAAAGAATAGCGAAGCGTGATCTATCCTGCTTCCTGGCGGTGATAATAGAAGGGAAAGTAATTGCGCAGGGAATAATTTTCACCGTCGCCCCGGACGATAAACGGCCAGGGGGTGTCCCACTGGTCATAGTTGCCTTTATCCTGGTGGTAATGGGTGAAAAAGGGAAAGAGGATGCTTTTGCGATAGTGCGTGTTCGAGGTGTCCCAGGCATACAATGGGAGAACCGAGTTAATGGTCTGGGGGTTCTCGGTGTCCAGCTTCAGGCGCTGGTAGTTTATGAGGGGCCAGAGGGCGTAATATTTTTCATAGACGCCCGGTTTAACAATTTTGCCCCCCAAGGGCCAGAAGGTAAGGGCCTGTTCGCCCCCGGTGGCGTAGGAAAAAAACGGCCAGAGGAAGCTGTAGCGGTAGGTATCCTCGGCAACGGAACTGGAGTACAGGGGCCACAGGCAAAAGACGCCCCGGTCCCGGCCGAAGCGCTCTTTATAGGTGCCGTAGAAGGGAAAAACGCCGCCATAAGGCTCACCTTTGGAAGTGCGGCCGCCGTAGAAAGGGAAGAATTGCCAGGTGGAAGCTCCCTCGGGCAGAACTTCGTTCGTGTATGAGCTAAAGGGAATAATATTGAAGCGGGTGTCGCCGGAGCCGGATTTATAATGGCCGAAGGGATAGAGGAATTCGGCTTCGATGGCGCCATCGCTCTCAGTCAGGTAATAGAACAAGGGGGCGATGGTGTACAGGGAGGTGGCTCCGGCTCGTTGACGGGAAAACAACGGCCCCAGAATTTCCAATTGACTCCGGTCGGCTTCGGGTTCCTCACTATAAAACAGGAACGGCGACAGATTCAAACGTCGCCCTCCCTGGGAGGTGGTGGTGCAACCGGCGAGGAGTATCCCCGCCAGCAGGCCGATGAGAACAAACTGCAGGCGCCGGCGTATCATAGGGTGGACGTGGCCCAGGCGCTAACGGACGAGGGTGGAGCCGATGAC
The DNA here is from genome assembly GCA_963780995.1 of uncultured delta proteobacterium. GTDB lineage: Bacteria > Desulfobacterota > Desulfobaccia > Desulfobaccales > Desulfobaccaceae > Desulfobacca. The sequence continues at coordinate 67,786 of CAWAEI010000015.1, read as the reverse complement.
GCCGATCATGGTGACGGGGGTCTGCTCCTTGACGCCCTCCATGGCCTGATTAACGTTTTTCACTGCTTTTTTGGCATCATCGTAGAGGGATTTATCGTTGACCAATTTACCCAGGGTGCCTTCGGCTTCGTCGATCTTTTTGGCCACCCGGTTTAACCTGGTAATCGCCTGCTGAGCCTGTTCATACATGCCTTTATCATTGGCCAGTTTGGCAATGGTGCCCTCGCCTTTGGTGAGTTTTTCCGAGAAAGCCGTGAGATTGTTGACCGCTACCCGTACTTCCCGGACGACTCCTTGAACATCGCGGTAGAGGCCGTCGTCTTGCAGAAGTTTGCCCAGGGTGCCCTGTCCCTGTTCCAGATTTTTGGCCACCCGGTTCATGGATTTACTTGTGGCAGCAAAATTCTCCATCATGGTTTTGAGGTTATTTTCACCCTCCTGGCTACCGATGACTTTTTGTAAGGTACCGGTGACAGCCTTGACATCATCCAGGATGGGGCGGAAGTCATCTAACAGGGCCGGGACCTTGGCCAAAAGCTGGTCGAATTCCACGGCCGATTGTGTCTTGGTAAGCGTGCCTCCCGCCGGCAAGGGGGCCGCCGTTAGGTTGCCCAGGTCAAGTTCGATGTATTTCTCTCCCAGCATACCCTTGGAGCGTATCCGGGCCTCGGCTTCCTGGCGCAGGTTTAAGCCGGGCCGGAGCATAAGTTCTACCAAGGCCTGGCCGTTGATTAGCTGGATGGCTTTGATCCGGCCCACTTCGACGCCGGCTATTTCCACCCGACCGTTTTCCACCAACCCGGACACCGAGGTAAACTTTGCCTTAATTGGGAAAGTATTTTCCGAGGCAAAAAAGGTAAATTTACCTACCCGCAGGCTCATATAGCCCAAGAGCAGCAATACCGCCAGCACGAAAATGCCGACCTTCGCTTCGACGCCCCAACCTTTTTTCCCGTTCATAACCTAGTTCTCCTCCTGCAGGGCTTCACCCAGTTCACAGGTTGATTCGATGCCAAAAAGGGTATGCTGTAAATGATGGTTGCGCAACAATTCCGGGCCTGACCCGGTCAAGGTGATTTTGCCTGCCTCGATGAGGAAGGCCAGGTCCGCGACATTGAGTATCCGACGCACGTGCTGGCCGGAAATCAACAGGGTCATGCCCTGCTGGCGGAGGGCCCGGAACACATCGCAAAATATCTTAACATATTTGGGACTCAGACCCAAGAAAGGATCGTCCAAAAGGAGAATATTGGCTCCGGCCATCAAACCCCGGGCCAAAATCACCATGCGTTGCTGGCCGCCACTGAGATTGCCGGCCAAGGTTTTTTGCTTCAGGGACAATTCCGGAAACAATTGATAGACAAATTGCAGGTGCTCCGGAATCTGGGAACGCTTCAGATAGCCGCCGATTTCCAGGTTTTCCAAAACGCTCATCTCAGGGAAGACATTCGTGCCTTCGGGGACATACACCACTCCCCGACGCACCACCTCCCAGACCGGCAAGGCGGCGATATCCTCCCCCGCCACCAGAATTTTCCCGCGGACCGGCCGCAACAGGCCGCCCACGGCCTTCAAGATCGTGGTTTTACCGGCCCCGTTGGGGCCCACGACGGCCACCACCTGCTGTCGCCAGACCTGTAAGCTGACGTTTCTTAAGATCTGCTGGTGGTTGTAGGAGGCGGCCAGATTTTCAATGACGATGTAGGGCGCACCGAGTTCTTCAGGTACTAGTTGTCAAGAAGGTTTTCCTTTAATATCAACGCCGCCTCACCCTTACCCTCTCCTACAAGGGGGAGAGGGGATAGTGTTTGCCAAAAAATGCATCCTGTTTGTAGAGGTGGGTCTAAGACCTACCCCGACGATCGCTTATGCCAATCGAGATTTCGAGGTCCGACGGGTGCCCAGGTAAGCGCCGATCACCTCGGGATGGTGCATAATTTCCTGGGGGGGGCCCTCCATAATCTTTTCACCCCGATCCAAAACAACTAAGCGGTCGGATACCTCTAAGGTAAGATTAAGGAAATGATCGATAATTAGCAAGGTTAATCCTTGTTGCCGCAATTTTTTCACTAAGGTTACCACATGCCGCACCATTTTGGGACTTAAACCGGCCGCCACTTCGTCCAGCAGCAGGATCCGGGGGCTGGTAGCCAGGGCCCGGGCCACTTCCAACCGGCGTTGTTCCGACAGGGTGAGATCCCGGCCGAGAGTGTCGGCCTTGTGGGTCAGACCCACTTTTTCTAAAAATTCCAGGGCCTGCGGCCGGGAAAAACCATCGTGGCGGTCAGGTTTTCCGAAGCGGATGCCAATGGCGACATTTTCCCAGGCCGTCATGTCGGGAAACGGCCGGGGAATCTGAAAAGTTCGGGAGATGCCCCCCCGGCACCGCTGATGCGGCGGCCAGGCGGTGATATCCCGCCCTTGAAAGAAAATCGAGCCCCGGGTGGGCCTGGTCTGACCGGCGATGACGCTCATCAGGGTAGTCTTACCGGCGCCGTTGGGACCAACGATGCCGATAATTTCCTGTTCTCCGGCGTGCAGATCGATATCCACCAGCACTCGCTGAGCCCCCCAGATAACATCAACATGTCGTAATTCTAAAAGGTTTTGGAGCGCTGGAACAGCCATGAGGCCAACCCCTGAGGAAAAAAGAAGATCGTCAGAATAATCACCAGGCCGTAGATCGCCGCATGGCCCTGCGGCATCCAGGGCTGCAAAACTAGTTGGTCCAAGGGATAGAGCACCAAGGCCCCGATTATCGGCCCCAAAACGGCAAAACGACCGCCAAAAAAGCTCAGCACTAAGGGAAAAGCTGCCAAATGCAGGCTAAAGACCATGGCCGGCTCAATCAAACCCATCAGATGGGCATACAAGCCGCCGCAGACACCGGTAATAAAAGCACTTAGCCCGAAGGCCAAAAATCGATACCCAAGAACATCTACTCCTAAAACTCCGGCCGCGACTTCGTTTTCCCGGATGGCCCGCAAAGCCCAGCCCCACCTGGAGCAGATGGCCAGGTAGTGAATAATTCCCACGGCCACCATCCAGCCCAAGAGGAAATAATATTGGGCCCGCATACTTGCGCCCACCGGGAGGTGCAGGGCGCCCAAGTCAAGGCCGGGAAGGCGGCTGATGCCGACAATACCCAGTGAGCCCGAAGTCAAGGAGTCCCAATTATCCACAATCACCCGGGGAATTTCCAGGGATGCCAAGGAGGCTAGAGCAAAATAGGCTCCTCGCAAATTTTTAAAGGCCAGACCCGAGAGGACCCCATAGAGCGCTCCCACCACCCCACCCGCCAGAACAGCCGGGTACACCGGTACGTGCCAATATTGTTCCAGCAGGACGGCGGCATAGGCGCCCAGACCGAAAAAGGCGCCGTGACCCAACGAGAGCAGCCCGCTCAGAGCCAAAATATTCCAGGCCATGGCCAGGGCGGCATAAAAACAGGCCAGGCCGAAGACCAGGAAATATAGATCGGCCCCGGGAAAGTATAAGGGCCCGCCCAGGAGTATCAGGGCCGCAATCAGTGGCAGGACTTTTTTTAGCTGGTCGAAATACATTATATATAATTTGCAGTATCGTCGGGGCACGGTGCACCGTGCCCCGACGATTTTGATTTCACGTTATCAGGTCAGGCTTTTTTGGCCGAGAAGCCTGCAGGCCGCCAGACCAGAATAAGAATAAGGATAACGGCGCTGATCAACTCCCGCCAACTGGTGCCAATGAACAGGGTGGCCAGAGATTCCGCCAGACCCAGCACCCACCCACCCAGCAACAGGCTGCGCGTCCGGCCCACCCCGGCCGCGATGGTAAGGATAATAGCAATGAGGGTGGCCTCCATGCCACCGGCGGGATACAAATACATATTGGAGGCAAAAAGTGGACCGGCCAGCCCGATCAGCCCGCCGCCCACGGCAAAGGCGATGAGTTGCATCTGTTCCACTTTAATGCCGGCCAGAGCGGCGCCTTCCCGGTCTTGAATGGTGGCCCGGAGAGCCTTACCCACAAAAGTCCGGTGCAAAAAAAGATACACCGCACCAGTGGCAATCAGAGATAGTACTAACAACAGCGCCTGATTGGCAGTTACCAGGACGGACCAGGCCGGCAGGTCCAGCACGGCGGCGGTCGGTAAAATAATCATCCGGAAATCGGCGGAAAAAAAAGCTAAAAACAGATTTTGCAGGATTATGGCCAGCCCAAAGGTGACCACCAACGAGTTTAATTCAAAGGGCGGCGGCAAGCGCCGTAACAACCATTGCAGCCCCAAAGCCGCCAGGGGCAGGCACAGGATACAAATCGGTAGGGTCCAATAAAAGGGAATATGGCCGAATTGCCAAAGGGCATAGGCCAGGTAACCGGCCAGCAGAATCAAATCCCCGTGGGCCAGGTTGAAGGCATGGGTGACCCCAAAGATCAGGGAGAACCCCATGGCCATGAGGACGTAAAATGAACCTAAGGAAAAACCGGAAATTAAGGTCTGCTGCCAGATACCCATAAGGAGCTCGTCCACCAATTGATTGACATATTGAACAATAGCTTTTAGACGGCGGCCACGGGCCGCCCTATTTGATGCCGTTTTCCAGGGCGGGTTGCGCCCGCCGTTAATTCATCTTTTATTTGAGCGGCATGACCGGCAAGGGATGGATAAGTTTGCCGGTAGCCCGGTCCGGCGGATACACGACTTTCAAACTGCCGTCTTGAATTTGGACAATTACCTGCTGGTAGTCCGCTGGGTCGCCGTTTTCATCAAAGCGAAGACGTTCCATGGGCAACATTAGGTCAAGCCGCCGCAATTCCCGGCTGATGGCGGCGCCGGAGAGCGGCTCCCCTTTTTTCAAGACCTGCTCGATAGCTGCCAAAAGCGCCCGGGCGGCGGTGTAGCCGTGCATGGTAGTGGTGTTGGGAGCCTGTCCGAAGCGTTCCTGAAACCCGGTGACAAAGGCCTGGGAGGCCGGTTCGGTCCCCGGCAGGGTAATGCCGGGATTCCAGGCGCACATTCCTAACAGGCCCTCGCTGTCGGTCCGCAATTCCCGGATAAATTTTTCATAGGCCACCCCCCAGGGGGCGATAAAGGCCTTAATGGGTGTCTGCTGTTCCCGCAACTGGCGGGCCAGCAGCAGATTGTCCGGGAAAAACCCTCCGGAGACGATGGCGTCCACCCCTTGTTCCTTCACCTTTAAAAGCAAAACAGAAAAATCCGGGGTACCTGGGCGGAATTTTTCATACAATGGGTACTTGTATCCCCTGGTTCTCTAAAATTTCTTTGAGAGTAGCGGCAAATTCCGTGGAACCGGGAGTCGCAGTATAGAGTATGGCAACCTTGGCCGGTTTTAACACCTCGCTGATAAATCGGCTTAAAGGTTGAACAACTCCAGTCATGGTGGAGACCCGAAAAAAGAACGGATTCTTTTGGGCCGTTAATGACTTCTGCAGGCTGGCCGCAGCCACATACGGCGTGCCCTGTCGGGCGGCCATGGAGCTGATGGGACCCACCAGGGAATCAACATAGCCACCCAATAAGCCGACCACCTTTTCCCGGTACAGCAGGTCCTGGGTTTGGTTCAGGGCCACATCGGGCCGGCTTTGGTCGTCGCGACTGAGAAGCTCCACTTTCCGGCCGTTAAGCCCTCCCCGGGAGTTTACCTCTTCCACGGCGGCAACAATACCCTGATGAATTTCCAGGCCATGCAGCGCCAGGTTGCCCGTCAACGGATTAATTTCACCCAGTCGAATGGGCTCTGAATCTCCCAGGGCTGGCACCGTAAAGAAAAAGATACTTGACAGCAATAAAAGAAAAATCCGGAAGGAACCTAAAGTCCAGGACCACATGGACCCGCACCGATTAGTGGCAAACCCGTCCCTCAGACTCAAAGTAATAAAGTCCATACACTGATTCCTGTAACCTGAGACCTTTTTTTATCTAATGATCATAAACCCGATAACCGCCGGGAAGCAACCTTATTTACTCCTTCGGAAACGTTTTTGAGAAAATATTCTCAATCAATTTCAGTTTGGGCTCGTACAACCAAAAACCTAACGGCGGGAGGCGCTTCGCTTTCCCGCCCGGCGGGCTTCTTGGTATTATGTTCCCGAAAAAGGGCCAAGGGACCAGACCGCGACGGGATAGATATTTTGAGGACCGGGAGAAGACGCCTCTAATAAGATGTATCCCTTAGATAATGCTTGAGATTAAGTTATTTTTATGATACGCCAACAACATGGATAAGATTGTTATTGCGGGTGGAATTCCCTTAAAGGGAGAAGTGGTGATAAGTGGCGCCAAGAATGCCGCCTTGCCCATTCTGGCCGCGACTTTACTGGCCCCGGGCAGCCACACCCTGGCGAACGTTCCGAATCTGGCTGATATCCGCACTGCCAAAAGACTGTTGGCCAACCTAGGGACTCGTTTCAGCGACGGTCCTGACGGCTTAAGGGTGGATAGCAGTGAGCTGGTCTCGTTCGAAGCGCCCTATGATCTGGTCAAGACCATGCGCGCCGCGGTGTTGGTGCTAGGACCGCTAGTGGCCCGGCTGGGAAAAGCTCGGGTGTCGCTGCCCGGCGGCTGCGCCATCGGGGCCCGTCCCATCAACCTGCATTTAAAAGGGTTGGAAGAGATGGGCGTTAAGGTGACGCTGGCGCACGGCTATGTCGAAGCTGCGGTCAAACGCCTGGAAGGCGCGGAAATTATCTTGGACTTTCCCACGGTCACCGGAACTGAAAATCTGCTCATGGCCGCGACGCTGGCCCGGGGCCGGACCGTCATCAAAAATGCCGCCCAGGAGCCGGAAGTCTCCGACCTGGCACAGTTCCTCCGAGCCATGGGCGCCCAGATTGAGGGCATCGGCTCTGATGTGCTCACCATTCACGGGGTCAAACAATTACAGCCGGCCAGCTATCGGGTCATGTCCGACCGCATAGAGGCCGGTACGTATCTGGCCGCCGCGGCCATCACCCGGGGGGAGGTGACCATTCGCCAGGCCCCGGTGGAGCACCTCACCGCGGTCATTGACAAATTTATGGAAGCCGGACTGCGACTGAAAGTTGATCAAGATGTTATCAGCGTTAAACCGGGCGGCCATTTGACCGGGGTGGACGTTAAGACCATGCCGTATCCGGGTTTTCCCACGGACATGCAGGCTCAGTTCATGGCCACCATGGCCCTGGCCCGGGGAGTCAGCGTCATCACCGAAACGATTTTTGAAAAACGATTTATGCATATCAGCGAACTGCGGCGGTTGGGCGCCGATATTGTGGTTTCCGGCAACCAGGCAGTGGTCCGGGGCGCCAAGTCTTTACAAGGCGCTCCGGTCATGGCCACGGATTTGCGGGCCAGCGCCTCGCTCATTCTGGCCGGCTTGGGGGCCCAGGGACAGACGGAGGTGCATCGCGTTTACCACCTGGATAGAGGCTACGAGAAGATTGAAGACAAACTGTCGGCTCTGGGGGCGAAAATCTGGCGGGAAAAGGCCTAAGAGGGTTTTCAGTTTTCAGCACCTGAACCTGCGGCTGTTCTCCATTAACACCGTTCCAGGAAGGGAGAGCGGAAAAAGCGTTTGCCCGCCCTTCCTTGCCTGTAGTAATAATCAGGACATCAATTCGGTGAAATAATGCAGGACGGGAAACCGCCGCGAGGTTTCGGCCTCGGCCTGGGAACTGGATATGGCCTTGAAAAATACATACTTAATGCCGTAATCCCTGGCTGCCTGCAAGGCCTCGCGATTGTCGTCCACCAGCATGGTGCGCCGGGAGTCGAAGCCGATCTGGGCTTCTAACGTTTGCCAGAATTGGCGCAGTTCCTTGGGGGCGCCCAGATCAAAGGAAGAGATGACCCGGTCGAAATATCCCAACAGTCCCACATGGTTCATCTTGAGATCCAGCGTCTTGTAGTGGGCGTTGGTGACCAGGATCACCTGTTTTTTGAGGCGGCGCACATACTTGAGAAAAGGCTCGCTGTCCGGATGCACTTCGATGAGGTGCCGGATACCCTCTTTCAAGGCCGGGATGTCCAGAGCCAATTCCCGGGACCAAAAATCGATGTCGGTCCAGTTCAGGGTGCCCTCTTCCCGTTTATACCGGGCCAACAACTCCTGGCGGGCCTCGGCCAGTCCCAGGCCATGACGGCGGGAGTATTCCTGGGGGACCAGGGTTTCCCAGAAATAATCGTCAAAATGTTTGTCCAGCAAGGTGCCGTCCATATCCAACAGCACCCAATTCACCTCTTGCCAGTTAAAAGCCATCGAAAACATACCTCCCAGTCGGGACCCAACATTGCCTTGCTAATTTCCAAGGGGAAAGTTTAGCAGACTCGCTTTGGCTCCGCCACTCATTTATCGTACCAAAAATTTCTCTCCGATTTCTTACCAGGGTAGTTATAATTATCATGTCTAAGCACCTTATTTAATTTATAATTATAATTTAATTAAGTCTATAAACCTAGGTAGTTTAGCGATATTGTGAATTCAAACAAAATTATTTATCATAAAATAATATTTTAAATGGGTTTTTTCTAACATCGTTACTATGAGCAAAAAAATACCCCTGGATATCAATCAGTCCCTCATTCCCAAAGCGGCCGTCCAGAAAAAACCTCCCTCCCACCGGGGGTTATCCAAGATATTATATCAGATACTCTTTAATGCCGTGAATGACGCCATTGTTTTGGTTGATGCCGTAACCGGGTCTTTTGTGGAGGTCAACGACAAATTCTGCCAGATGACCGGGTATAGCTACCAGGAAGTTAAGGGTTTGTCCATTGCCGACCTGTTTACCGGTGAGTCCCCCTATGCGGCGGCGGAAGCCCAAGAATATATTCAAAAGGCATTGTGCGAAGGCCCGCAATTATTCGAATGGCTGGCCCGGGATCGCTTTGGCCGCCGGCATTGGGTGGAACTAAATCTGACCGCAGCCCCCATCGGCCGCAAGCGCTATCTCATCGCCGCGGTGCGCGATATTCAAGCCCGCAAAGAAGCGGAACAAAAAGTAAAACAGAGTGAAAGCGCCATCATGGGCCTGCTGGATGCCCTCCAGGATGTGGCTTTGCTCCTGGACCCGGAGGGCGTGATCATGGCGGCCAACGACACGGCCGCCCGACGTCTCAGGCGGTCTGCCACCGATCTCATTGGTTTAAATGTCTATGAGCTGCTGCCGCCGGAGTTGGGCAAGTCCAGAAAAGCCAAAGCCGACGAAGTGGTAAAGACCGGCAAGGTGGTCCAATTTGAAGATGAACATTCGGGAGTTCATATCTTTAACATTCTTTATCCGATTTTTGATGCCGGCGGCCGGGTGACGCAGGTGGGCGTCTATGCCATGGACGTCACCGAGGACAAAAAGACCAAATTAGAGTTAGAAAAGACCAAGGCCCGGTTGGAGTGCCTGCTGGACCACAGTCCGGCAGCGCTTTATAGCTGCCGCCAAAAGGATTTTTGCGAATTGCTGTATGTCAGTAAGAACATTATCAGCCTCACGGGTTTTTCTGCCAAAGAGATTCTGGCTGATCCCTTGTTTTGGGCCCAGCACATCCACCCGGAAGATCGGGCCGTCGTGGACCAAGAGCAAGTCCAGGGAGCGATGGCCGGGCAGCAACGGCTGGAGTACCGGTTTCTCCATAAAGACGGCACCTATCGCTGGCTACACGATGAATTTAATCTAATCCGGGATAGACAAGACGCTCCGGCGGAATATATCGGTTCTCTCATCGACATCACCGCTGCCAGAGAGGCCCAGGAGAAATTAGCCCTCAGCGAAGAACGCTATCGGGCCATCGTGGAAAATCAGCCGGACCTGATCAACCGGTTTAAACCGGACACCACCCTGCTCTATGTCAATGAAGCCACCTGCCGTTTTGCTGGCCAAAGTCAGGAAGAGCTGCTCGGCCGATCTTTTCTCCCGTTTTTAACGTTAGAAGACCAGGAACGGGTTACTTCATACATCAGCTCTCTGACCCCGGAACACCCCGTGGCTGACTACGAACAAAAGATTATTATGCCGGGTCGCAGCCCTCGATGGTTGAACTGGATTACTTATGCCTTCTTCGATGACCAGGGCCGAATGCTGGAGTTGCAGGGGACCGGGCGGGACATTACCTGGCGGAAAGAAGCCGAAGAGGCCTTGCGGCAGAGCGAGTTGCGGTTCCGGACGTATACCGAAAGCTCCCTGGTGGGGGTCCTGGTGCTTCAGGACAATGTCTTTCCGTACGTCAACCCGGCTATGGCCCAGATGTTCGGTTATTCGCCCGAGGAGCTCATGGCCGGGATCAATGTGTTAGATCTGGTGCACCCGGATGAGCGCGATCTGATCAAGCAAAATATCGCTGACCGCCTGGCCGGGACCCCACCGGAAACATACACCATCAGGGGTTTAAAGAAAGACGGCGCCTTTATTTACGTCGAATTATTGGGACAGCGGATAGAGTATCAAGGACGGCCGGCGATTCTGGCAACTCTCATCGACCGAACCCAGCGTTGGCAAGCGGAAGCAGCGCTGCGGGAGAGCGAACAGCGGTATCGCCTTCTAGTGGAGACCATGAATGACGGCTTGGGGATCTCGGACGACCAGCGGCGCATCGCCTATGTTAATCCCCGGCTCTGTGAACTCTTCGGCTATGCGGCAGAGGAGCTTTTGGGCCAGCCCCTGGCAAACTACCTGGACCCGGCCAACCGGCAGATTTTTGATGATCACTTTAAGCGCCGGCAAACCGGCGACCACACCTCATATGAATTGGTCTGGACCCGCAAGGATGGCACAAAACTGCCCACCATTATTTCACCGAGACCGATGTTCGATGCGCAGGGCAGGTTTAAAGGCAGTTTCGCGATTATCACTGATATTACCGCCCGCCTGGAGGCGGAAGCCGCGGTGCAGCGCCGGGAACAATATTTCCGCCAGCTCACCGAAAATGTCTCGGATGTCATCGGTCTGCTCACCCCTAAGGGAATCATCAGTTATGTGAATCCCACCATCAAACGACTCCTGGGATACGACCCCAAGCAGCTGGTGGGGAAAAATGCTTTTGATTTAATCCATCCGGATGAACTGGCACCGCTGCAACAGCTCTTTGCCAAACTGCTGCGACAAACCAAAGAAACCTTTACCACCGAAGTCCAAGTGCGGCACCGGAACGGGTCCTGGCATGTTTGGGAAGTCAAAGGTAAAAACCTGCTGCATGACCCGGTGGTGGCCGGCATAGTGATCAATGCCCAGGATATTACCGATCAGAAAAACCTGGAAGCCGCCCTCAAGCAATCGGCCAAAAAATTACGGTCCTTGACCGCGCAAATCTTTACCACCCAGGAAACCGAACGCCGCCGCCTGTCCCTGGAACTGCACGATGAACTGGGACAATCCCTCACCGCCCTCAAGTTGCAGCTCAGGTCCATTGCCAACAAACTCCGCAAAGATCAGACCCGGCTCAAGCAGGAATGCAGCCAGATGCTCGAATATATCAATGTGGTGGTGGAGGACGTCCGGCGGCTGTCGCACGATCTCAGCCCTTCCTTGTTAGAAAATGTCGGTCTGGGGGCGGCGCTGCATCACCTGCTGGAGAATTTCCGCAAATTCTACCGGATTACCGAAAACCTGTATGAACTTGACGGTATTGAGGCGGTTTTACCAGCAGCCGGGAAAATCCACCTTTACCGTATTTTCCAGGAGATATTGACTAATATAGAAAAACATTCCCAAGCTACCGAGGTTACCATAAAGGTGGCACGCACTGATCACCACCTGTCCTTCAGCATCGCGGACAACGGGAGCGGCTTTCCCACCGAGTTCACGGACCGATCGGCCGGTTCGGTGGGATTGGGGTTGCCCGCCATCAGTGAAAGGGTCCTGATGTTGGGAGGCACTTTGGAAATCTCCAGTCAAGAGGATGCCGGCGCCCGGATCCAATTTACGGTGCCTTTACGTAAGCATATTCATTAACTAAGAAAGGATAAAACTATGCGTCCCTATAACCTTGTCATCGCCGATGACCATGTCATGTTTCGCCAGGGCCTCAAAAAAATTATTGATGCTAATCCGGCTTATAAAATTGTGGGTGAGGCCAGCAATGGGGTGGAATTGCTCAATCTCCTCAAACAGATTACGCCCGATCTTATTTTGCTGGATATCTCCATGCCCCAATTACAAGGTTTGGAAGCGGCCAAGGAAATTAAAAAACGCTTCCCCAAAATGAAGATACTCATTCTCACCATGCATAAGAGTAATGAATATCTTAATTACGCCCTCAGTATCGGGGCCGATGGTTATCTCTTGAAGGAAGATGCCGACTCGGAACTTTTTTCCGCCATCGATACAGTGCGCCAGCAGGGCATTTACATCTCCCCGTTACTTTCCCCGCAATTGAAAGATCTACTCTTGCGGAAATATCGGGAAGAGCGCACCCATATGCCGGAAGATCCCCTGACCAAACGGGAAAAGGAGATTTTACGTCATATTGCCGAGGGCAAATCCAGCCGGGAAATCGGCGCCATGCTGGAAATCAGTTCCCGGACCGTGGAACACCACCGGGCCAATATGATGCGGAAGTTGGGCTGTCGCAAAATCGCCGAATTAGTCCGGTACGCCATCCAGAAAGGCTATACCTCCGACCAGGTGTTTCCTTTAGCCACATAAAAAACGGGGGCCCTCCGGCCCCCGCTAAATTTGCCGGGATTCCAGGTCGAGGCCGCGTTCCAGGTCTGACGTTTTTCAGACTTGACGGCACCGTCGTCGGGTAAGAAGTTCATTAACCCGGTGTCTTGGTTTGGGTCGTTCCTTGGGGAGGTAATAAATGAAAATATTTTACATTTTTGAGTCTAATTACCTATAAAATTAGGAAATTAATGGGATTGATTTTTATTTAAGAAATGTTTACTATAAATCATTGGTAAATTAATCAAAGTAATTGATAGGCTGAAGAGATTGTTTAAGCTTTCTATCCTCCCGCCTTTTTTATCATAACATAAAAAAAAAACAAAGAGGACGAGGTAATGGCCCATCTTCACAAGAAGGTCAAAAAAGATCACACGTACTACTATATTCGGGAGTCGCAGCGGATTAAAGGCAGACCGACAATAGTCAATCAGGTTTATTTGGGGACCGCCGACAAAGTGCAGTCCCTGTTAGATTTTCCGGAAGGCGGTTTGCCGGAAGGCTTTTCGCCCAAGGAACACGGTTCGGTCTTTCTGATCAATGAATTAGACCAGGACATCGATCTGGCGGGTATGATCGACGACCTTCTGCCCCCCGGGAAAAAAATCCGGGGACCGTCGCTGGGTGAGATCATTTTCTATGCCGCCATGAACCGTGCCATCGCACCCACCAGCAAACGAAAGCTGGCTGCCTGGTATGAACAGACGGACATCCAACGGATACGGCCGGTGCGCTTGATTTCCCTGAGTTCCCAAAACTTTTGGAACCATTGGGATCGTATCCGTACGCCCGAATTGGAAAAAATTAAAGGCCGCTTCTTTAAAAAGGTGATCTCTCTGACTCAACCGGAGGACAACGCTCATCTCTTATTGGAAGCAAGTTTGCTCTTTCCGGCGGCGAGCCAGAATACTTCCAGTAATCGCAGCGCCGCCAGCTACATTCGGTTTAACAAGATACCCCGGCGCCTGGTAAAGGTGGCCCTGCTGACTAATCGCCAGGGAATTCCGCTTTATTACCAGGCTTATGAAGATGACGAACCGGTAACCAAATATTTCGATCAGATGGTGGATAACCTGCTTGGCAAGGTCTCGGCTTTGGGGGCTTCGTACCAGGACCTGACCATTTTAATCGGCGCCGGGATTAATTCTCTCCCCTTACGAGAAAAAATCGCCGGCAAACCTGGAGTGCATTTTATTGCCGCCATGCCGCCGGAAACCAGCCCGGAATTGCTGGCGACGCCGTTAAGTAAGTACCAGGTTCTGCCTTGCCAACACAATCAGCGTCTGCAGGCCGAGGGCGAGGCCCATCACAGCATCCTCTACCACGGTCCCGTTGCCTCTGATCCTGGACAGGCTTTAATCCTGTTCGACCCGGCCATGTTTAAGAAGATGCGTCGGGAACTGCGGGACAAACTGCAGAAGCTTCGTCAAGATTTGATCATCTGGCAGCGGGAACTGCGTCAGCATCTGGTTGACCCCTTCTCTCAGGAAATTCAGAATCGCTTTGCCACCCGCTGCAAAGACCTGGGATTGGAAGCTGATGTGCTGATTCTGGCGTTTAACCGGGAAAATGGCAAATCTTTTGTCCAGTCCCATGTCAATCGCCGCTACTGTGAAAGCCTGCTGCGGAAAATGGGCAAAACCGTTATCCGAACCGATCGGACGGATTGGTCGCCCGAAGCTATCTGTGATCTGGCAGTGGATCGCGGTCTGCTGGGAGACAGCCCCAACCGGCCTCAGACACTCTTTCAGTCGGCGCTGACGCCCCAGTATCATTGGACCGACTCCAAGATTCCCATCCATGTCTTTGTCTGCATGGTGGCTCTGACGTATCTCTGCTTCCTGAATAACCAACTGACCAAAGCTGGCCTGCTCTTTAATGCCAAGGAGGCCATTGAAGAAATGCGGTCCCTGAAAACTGCCATCTTCCTGCTTTCTGAGGATGCTAAACCACAGCGCCTTTTCGAAGAGCCCAGCGATCTACATAGGCAGATTGTCAAGGCACTGGGCTATGAATTGGATGAAGGAAAACTTATCCATCAGGAAGTCTAATCTTGTTCCCAGGTAATTAACTAAAATGCCCCCTTATCCAGGGGGCATTTTTTATTGGTCGCCGGCCGCCAAGCTCGAGATCAACCATATTTACCGGAAATGTAGTCCTCAGTCCGGCTGTCTTGGGGACGGGTGAAGATGGCTGTGGTGGAGTCGAATTCCACCAGGTCACCCAACAGCATAAACCCGGTGTCGGTGGACACCCGGGCGGCCTGCTGCATGTTGTGGGTAACGATGATGATGGTGTATGCCTTGGCCAACTCCTGCATTAACTCTTCCAACTGCAAGGTGGCCAGAGGATCCAGGGCCGAGCAAGGCTCATCCATCAGGAGAATTTCCGGTTCCACGGCCAGCAGACGGGCAATACACAGACGCTGCTGCTGCTCTTCCGTCAGGGCCAGGGCAGACTGAGACAACCGATCTTTCAATTCTTGCCAAAGGTGCACCGCTTCCAAGGACCGCACCAGGATCTCTTCCAGCTTTTTTTTCCCAGGTCGTCCATGCAGTGTCGGCCCATAGGCCATATTATCGTAAATTGAAAGCGGGAAGGGGTTGGGGCGCTGAAAGACCATGCCCACTTTCTTGCGTAGTTGAATTAAGTTGGTTTCCCGGTGAAAGATGTTTTCCCCATCGATGAGCACCTGGCCGGTGATGGACACCCCATCGATGAGATCATTCATCCGGTTTAAAACGCGCAGCAGCGTGGACTTGCCACAGCCGGAGGGGCCAATAAGGGCAGTAATCCGCTGCCGAACAAAGGAAACATTGATATTCTTCAGGGCATGGAATCTGCCGTAGTAAAGATCTAAATGGCGTATGGTGATAATGTCTTTGGGGCATGGGTAAGTTCGAAGTGAAAAGTGAAAAGTTACAGATCACGAATTTCCGAAGTTAAAGTCATCCTGATACGCCTTTGTCCTCAGTTCCCAATCTAACCAAACCGGCCGGAGATGTAATCGTCGGTCTGCTTGTTTTTGGGCACCATAAAGACCTCGGGAGTCACACCGTATTCCACCAGGCGGCTCATGAGCATAAAGGCCACCTTATCCGAACAGCGAGCGATCTGTTTGGTATTATTGCTCACCAAAATGATGGTAAAATCTTTTTTAAGTTCAGTGAGCGTTTCTTCGATACGGGCCGTGGAAATGGGGTCCAGGCCGCTGGTGGGTTCGTCCAGAAGAATAACTTCCGGTTGCATGGCCAAGGTTCGGGCCAGACACAGGCGTTGTTGTTGTCCCCCGGAAAGCTTCAAGGCGGAATCCCGGAGCCGGTCTTTGACTTCCTCCCAGAGTTGGGCCGCTTTTAAGCTTTTTTCCACTAGTTCATCCAGGGCCGCGGCTTTGATTTTCTTTCCCTGCAGCCGGGGTCCGAAGGCCAGGTTTTCATAAATCGAGCGCGGCAACGGCACCGGTTTCGCAAAAACCATTCCCACTCGCCGCCGCAAAGCATCGACGTCGCATTCAGGTCGCAAAATGTCTTCATTATCCAACAAAACTGAACCCTGCACCCTGGCGTCGAGAACCAGGTCACACATCCGATTGAGAACCCGCAAAAAAGTTGTCTTGCCGCTTTTGGCCGGCCCCATCAGGCCGAGAATCTCTCCCTGCCGGACATCCAAGTTAAAAGAATCGATGGCAACGTGCTGTCCATAATAAAAGGAAAGGTCGCGCACCTGAATTTTGACTGCGTTCATCACCTGAAGTCCCGAGGCTATCAACTATATTTCTGCAGAAACCGCTGCATAAGGGTATAGGCGGTGATATTGATCAACAAGATGGAAACAATCAAAATAGCCGCGGTCCCATAAGCGTTGGGCATGGAGAGCCCTTCCCGGGCCAAAATATAAAAATGCACTGCCATGGAGCGGCCGGAATCAAAAAGGCTCGTCGGCGTCCGCAGGGAGGCGCCGGCAGTGAACAGCACCACGGCGGTTTCCCCAATGGAGCGGCCGATACTCAAAACGATGCCGGTCATGATCCCCGGCAGGGCGCACGGTAAAACCACTCTGGTTATGGTCTGCCATTTACTTATTCCCAGGGAAAAACAGACATCCTGATATTCTTGGGGAACCGCTTTGAGGGCTTCTTCACTTGTACGGATAATAGTGGGTAAGATCATGATGGCCAGACTCAGCCCTCCGGAAAGCATGGACCAACCGAAATTGAGCTTGATGACAAACAACACAAAACCGAAAAGACCCAGGATAATCGAGGGCACGCCGGCCAAGCATTCGGCGCCGAAACGGATCAACCGGGTAATCCAGCCTTCCTGGGTGTACTCTGTAAGGTAAATTGCGGTTCCCACCCCCAGAGGTGAGGCCACTACCAGGGATAGCAGGGAGAGATAGACGGTGGTGACAATAGTTGGAAAAATGCCGCCAGCCCGCCCCATGTCTTCAATATCGTGAAACAAAAAACTAAAGGTGACCTGCGGCAAGCCCTTAACAGAGATAAAGGCGATAATGAAGATCAGGAAAAAGAGGGTCAGGCCGGTGAGACACCAAAGCAGGCTTTTTACCAGACGTTCCGTTAGGAAAGGGTTGATTCGCATAGCCCTGCTTACTTCCGTCCGGTAATGAGTGTCGCTGTGATATTGAGAATCATGATGATAATAAACAGGACGATGCCGGTGGCAAACAATGCCTCCCGGTGGGCTCCAGAGGCATACCCAAGTTCCAAAGCGATATTGGCAGTCAGGGTGCGGACCGGGTCTAAAATGGATGTGGGAATTTTCAAGGCATTGCCGGCCACCATAATGACTGCCATGGTCTCGCCGATGGCCCGGCCCATTCCCAGGATAATGGCCGTAATAATCCCGGACCGAGCCGCCGGCAGCACCAGTTTACGCACCGTCTGCCATTGGGTGGCCCCCAAAGCTATGGAGCCTTCCCGGTAGATATTCGGGACAGCATTAATGGCGTCAATGGAAATGCTGATCACCGTAGGGAGGATCATAATTCCCAGAATCAGCGCCGCGGCCAGCAGCGACAGTCCGGGACCGCCTAAATAGTCGCGAATGAGCGGCACGAGGAGAACCACTCCCAAAAAACCATAGACAACGGAGGGAATTCCCGCCAGCAGCTCGATGGTGGGTTTTAAGAAGCGGGTCAGGTGGGCCGGGGCAAATTCCGCCAGGACAATGGCGCAGGCTAAAGCCAGCGGCACCCCGAAAATCATGGCCCCCAGGGTGACATAAATGGAGGACAGGATCATCGCCAGGATGCCGTAATGACCTTTGGTGGGAGCCCAGTGGGATCCGAAAATGAAATTACCCACCCCCGTTTTGATGATTATTGGCAAGCCTTCGCTGAAAATAAAGATGGTAATCAGCAATAAAGAGCCGATGGCAGAAAATGCCAGCATCATAAGCACTTTTTCAATCAGCTTTTCCTGGCTCATAATCTTGACGTTAGTGGACCCCTATTAATCCCTCATTTTCCAGAAGCATCTGGCCTTTCTGACTGAGGACAAAATCGTCGAAATTTTGCACCTGTCCCTCAGGCTTATTCAGAGTCACGAACAGAAAACGACGGGTTAGTTTATAGGTATTTTTTTTAATATTCACACCGGTCGGGCTGATGCCATCAATGGCCAGAGCCTTTACCTGGTTATTCACCAGACCACAGGAAATAAAGCCGATGGCGTTTGGATCATTGGCCACGATCTCCCGGACCGCCCCGTTGGAATCCTGAACTAACGCTTGTTGGGTAATTTCCGTTTTTTTCATAACTAATTCTTCAAAGGCGGTGCGAGTGCCGGAGCCTTCTTCCCGGGTGATGACATGCATGCCGTGCGGCTTCAGTCCCAAGGCCGTCCAATTTTCTATTTTGCCCTCAAAAATCTGCTGTAATTTTTCTAAGGAAAGATCGTCTAACTTGCAGGCCGGATTGACAATGACGGCGATGCCGTCCCAGGCTATGACCGTTTCAAACAGATTTTTTTCCGCGCTGTTCAGTTCCCGGGAGGAGGCGCCGATATCCGCGGCTCGCTGTTGCACGGCCATAATGCCGGCGCTGGAACCGCCACCCTGGACATTGATCAACAGACCCGGGTGATGTTGCATGTACACCTCGGCCAGCTTTTCGGCAAAAGGCTGCACCGATGTTGAACCGGCAATAGTTAAGGTCAGGCCCTGTCTGTCCGTTTGACCACAACCAGGCGCCAGAATGGTCCCCACAAAAAGCATCAGCCACAGGGCTACTTGGGCACAGCCATTGAATTTAATGAAACTCTTCGTCAAGGTAGTCCAGCGTCGCCTTTTGATGACGGATAATGCGGCCTTTAACCATGAAGACCACCATCTCGCAAATGTGGACAGCATGATCGCCGATGCGCTCCAAAAACTTTGAGATCATAAAGGTCCGCATAATATTATGCATGGTGCGCAAATCCTGGCCTTGCATCCGTTCTACGACATCCCAGAGGGTGTCTTGATACAGTTTATCAATGGCCTTATCGCTTCGGGCCATTTGCAGGGCCAGATCAGCGTCCCAATCAATGAAGGCCCTCAGACTCTTGTTCAGCAATTCCTGGGCCTTTACCGCCATGTCCAACTGAGACGTTAAATCGATCCGGTCTTCAATCGCGGCAATGAGATCAAGGGCATAATGACTGATATTGCCTGCTAAATCGCCGATACGCTCCAGGGTGGTAACGATCTTCATGGCCGTAGTAATGAAACGCAGGTCGGTGGCGGCAGGCTGATACAGTGCGATCAGGGTCAAACAGCTTTCATCGATGTCAACTTCCAGGCTGTTGATCTGGTGATCACCTTCAATGGTCGCCAGAGCCGGGCCTTCTTCCCAGGATTCCAAACTGCTACAGGCCTGGGCAATGGCATTAGCTACCATTTCCCCCAACTGTAAGATTTTGTTCCGCAGATTCTGGAGATCTTTTTCAAACTTGCGGCTGACGTGTTCCCGATACAAGACGAACAATTCTCCCAAAGCCAAGATTTCTATGCATCTGAAATCCTGCTAATTTATATGGTAGCTTTAACCATTTAATAAAAATATACTAATCTATAGCTAATGTAAATTGAATATTTCTGGGATTGAAATCGGTACGGCGTCAGTTTGGCAGAATTTTTGACAAATTGCGCCAAATTATCCTACCCTCTGATAGCCATTTGAGTTCTTAAATACCCTTTGGCCGGGTACATTCATGGTCTCTAACCTCATTCTGCACACAAAGCTAACAGAAATGTCGTATAGTTCTAATAATTTCATGAAAAACTGCTAATAAATCTCTTTTTTTTTAGGGAGGCAGTTAATGGCCAAAGAACATACTCTGGTGGTGGACGATGAGGAAGACATCCTCGAGTTGGTCCGCTATAATCTGGTAAAAGAAGGCTATCGCGTCACCACAGTGGCTTCCGGGGAAGAAGCTCTGCGCTCGGCCCGTTCGGCCCAGCCGGATATTATCCTGCTGGATCTGATGCTGCCGGGGGTCGACGGTCTGGAGGTCTGCCGTCTGCTGAAGCATGATCCCAAGACTCAGCACGTCCCCATCATCATGTTGAGCGCCAAAGGCGAGGAGGCGGATATCGTCACCGGCCTGGAGTTGGGCGCCGCGGATTATATTACCAAACCGTTCAGTCCCAGGGTTTTGGTGGCCCGTCTGCGGGCGGTTCTCCGCCGCCGGGCCACAGAAACCGTTTCCGAGAGCGCTCCCCTATCCATCCATGAACTGGTGATTCACCCTGGTCGGCATGAAGTCCTGGTCCAGAACCAACCCGTGGATCTAACCGTCACCGAGTTTCGACTGCTGCACATGCTGGCCCGGCGTCCCGGCTGGGTCTTTACCCGCACCCAGATCGTCAATGGGGTCCATGGCGATGATTATCCGGTGTCGGATCGGTCCGTGGATGTCCAGGTGGTGGGTTTAAGGAAAAAACTGGGGGTATCCGGCGATTATATCGAGACGGTGCGAGGAGTCGGCTACCGCTTTAAAGAATAAATATAGTTCCGAGTTTATTGTTTTTAGTTTCGAGATCTGACGAGGATAATAAATTAATTTATAATTATATCTAACAGTTAACGGCAAACTAATTCTTTTCTCGAAACTCGAAACTTTAAACTATAGAAAAAATAACCTCATGCGACGCAAAAAACTAATCTGGCAACTCTTTCCACCTTTTTTATTCATCACCTTCATTTCGCTGCTGGCTACTACCGTTTACGTAACCAAGTTCTGGCGGCAACTCTACCTGGAACAGCTTACCGCCAACCTCCTTAAACTAACCCGCCTGGCTGAGTCACAGCTCAACCCGCTATTGGTTGGCAAGGAATTTTCCCGTATTGACGAGGTGGTCAAATTTTTGGGTAAGCAAACCGATATCCGGTTTTCAGTGATCTTACTCAACGGCAAGGTGGTGGGGGATTCTGAGTATGACCCCGACAAAATGGACGATCACAGTGATCGGCCGGAAATTCAAGCCGCCCTCAAAGGTGAAGTCGGCGTCTCCACCCGGCGCAGCTATACCTTAGATGAACGCCTGATCTATCTGGCCTTGCCAGTCAAGGAACACAATCAGGTCATTGGTCTTATTCGTACTGCCCTGCCTGTAACCTATGTGGATAAAATCCTCCGGGGTATCTATCTCAAAATTATTTCCGGCAGCTTAGTCATTGTTTTGTTGGCGGCCGCCATCATTCTCTTTATTACCCGCCGATTAAGCCGACCTCTGGCGGAAATTAACCGGGGGGCCGAGCGATTTGCCCGGGGTGATTTGAGCAGCAAGGTGCTGGTACCGGAATCTGAGGAACTGGCCAAACTCGCCGAGGCTCTGAACTATATGGCGGCACAACTGGATGACCGCTTTCGGACCATTACGCAACAACGCCAGGAACAGGAGGCGATTCTCTCCAGTATGGTGGAGGGTGTGGTAGCGGTTGATAATAACGACCGGCTCATTACTCTGAACAAAGCCGGCGCCCGCCTCCTCATGGTGAACCCGGAGACGGTGAAAGGGCACAGCATCCAGGAGATCATCCGCAACAAAGAGCTCCAGCGTTTTCTCCAGCAGACCAGAACCACTGCGGCCCCGGCAGTGGGCGAGATCGTTCTGAATGGCTTGAGCGAGCGTTTTATTCAGTTGCACGGCACAAAACTCTTGGACTCCCATGGCAAGGCCATCGGCGTCCTCCTGGTCATGAACGACGTCACGGCCATGCGGCGCCTGGAGCGGGTCCGGCGGGATTTCGTGGCTAATGTCTCGCACGAACTGCGCACCCCCATCACCTCCATTAAAGGTTTCATCGAAACTTTGCAATCCGGGGCCATTCAGGAACCGGAAAATGCTTTGTCATTCCTCCAGATTATGGCCCGTCAGGCGGACCGCTTAAATCAAATTATTGAAGATCTCCTGACCCTTTCCCGCATCGAGCAGGAGGAAGAAGAAGGCAAAGTCAGTCTCTCTCTGGAACCGCTCAAGGCCGTGCTCCAGGCCGCTATTCAGATCAGTGAGGTCCGAGCCGCAGACAAACATATTCATATTGTCTTAAACTGCCCGGATGGCTTCCAGGCTTATATAAACCCCCCTCTAATAGAAGAGGCGGTGCTTAACCTCATTGATAACGCCGTAAAATACAGCCCGCCGGAGACCACAGTGAAGGTGGAAGCAGAGCAGGCCGGAGAAAAGGTCCTGATTCGGGTCCGGGACCAGGGTCGAGGCATTGCCATGGAACATCTTCCCCGGTTGTTTGAGCGCTTTTACCGGGTCGATCCCAGTCGCAGCCGTAAGGTCGGCGGCACCGGCTTAGGGTTGGCCATCGTCAAACATATCGCCCAAGCTCATGATGGCTGGGTAACGGTGGACAGCACCCTGGGCCAGGGCAGCGTTTTTACGCTCCATCTTCCCGTCCAGCCATAACTCATTCCCATTCTCACAAATTTCTAACACATAGCTCGCAACCACCACATAACAGATCACTACAATAGGCCTTAAAGCTTCTGATAGATGTTTCCTTTTGTCATCTTAAACGTAGTGAAGGATTACACACCTCTTTGTGCCATCGAATTCTTCGCTGCGCTCATGACAAATATTACTTATTAGGCAGTAATTTGGCTTCGGAGATAATTAATCCTGCCGATGATCTTACCAAATTAAGCTGGCACAAGACTACTCTCTGTGACGCTACCTGAATCACAGATTATTAATGGTTGGCTAACATATTTCTAACAAAAAATAACCTATTATTCTAAAGGAGGATTTTCTGAATGAAAAAACTTGTCGGTGTTCTGGTGTTGTTGGCCTGCTGCATGCTGGCCGGCCTCGCCCAGGCAGAAATGATCATCAACGGCGCCGGGGCGACCTTTCCTGCTCCGGCATATTACAAATGGGCTCATAAATATCAGGAGCTCACCAAAGTAAAAGTTAATTATCAGTCCATCGGCTCCGGCGGCGGCATCTCCCAGATCAAGGCTAAAACCGTAGATTTTGGTGGTTCCGACGATCCCCTCAAAGCTGAAGACTTAAAAAAAGACGGTCTGTCACAGTTCCCCACCCTAATCGGCGGCGTCGTGCCCATTATTAATCTTCCCGGGATCGGCCCCGGCCAGCTCACCTTGTCTCCGGCAGTGCTGGTAGATATCTTCCTGGGCAAAATCAAGGATTGGAACGATCCAACCATCGCCAAATCAAATCCCAATGTCAAGCTGCCCAGTCAGGCCATCACCGTGGTGCACCGGGCCGACGGCTCCGGCACCACCTGGATCTTCACCAACTACCTGAGTAAAGTCTCACCGGAATGGCAAGAAAAAGTCGGCAATGCCAAGTCCGTTTCCTGGCCCACTGGTGTCGGCGCCAAAGGGAATGAGGGCGTGGCCAACAACGTTAAACAGGTACAGGGCGGCATCGGGTATGTAGAGTATGCCTATGCCACTATCAACAAGATCCCTTACGCCAACCTCATCAACAAAGCTGGCAAGGTGGTCCCTCCGGGCATGGAGAGCTTCAAAGCTGCCGCAGCCGCAGCTGATTGGAAAAACGCCCCCGGCTTTTACATGGTGCTCACCGATCAACCGGGAGAAAAATCCTGGCCCATCGCCGGCGCCACCTTCATTTTAGTCCAAAAGGAGCAGTTGGACCGGGAAAAGGCTCAGGCTATGCTTAAATTCTTCGACTGGTGCTATAAACACGGCGACAGCATTGCCGAAGAATTGCATTACGTCCCGATGCCGGAAAGCGTTGTCAGCCTCATCCAGGAAACCTGGAGCAAAGAACTCAGGTTTGCCGATAGGACCGGCTTGAAGCCAATCTGGCCCTGATTAGTCAGGATATCAAGATAATCCCAGCAGTCTTAAGGGGCGGGTAATCCCGCCCCGCCTTTCTGTTTGCCAGTAGTGTGTCTACGGTGATTGTGATATATTAATTTAATTTTGCTTGAAAATACAAGGAATGCCTCAATGACCCAGGCCAGGGAGATCGCCGCAGTTCCCACCAAAAAAACCAGCTCCACCTATGACGCCGATGTCATGTTTAAATGGCTATCTATTGTGGCTGCTTTGGTCGTGCCCATTATCATGGCCAGCATCTTTTGGGAGCTCCTCAGTCTTTCCTGGCTTGCCCTGAAAACCTTCGGCTGGCGCTTTTTTATCACTGAAACCTGGAACCCGGTGACCCAAGTATTTGGCGCAGCCAGCAGCATTTACGGCACGGTGGTGTCCACTCTGATCGCCATGGCGCTGGCAGTGCCCATGAGCATCGTCATCGCTCTGTTTCTGGTGGAACTGGCCCCCCCCCGCCTGAGCAAGGTGGTGAGCACCTTGATTGAATTGTTGGCGGCCATCCCAAGCATTATCTATGGCATGTGGGGCCTGTTCATTTTCGCCCCCTTTATGGCAACCTACGTACAGCCGATTCTGGGGCATTATTTTGGATTTTTGCCTCTCTTTCAAGGACCGCCCATGGGTATCGGCATGCTCACTGCCGGGATTATCCTGGCCTTCATGGTTCTACCCTTTATTACTGCCATCTGCCGGGACGTTTTTGCCTTGGTTCCCGCAGTGTTAAAAGAATCCGGGTATGGTGTGGGTGCCACTACCTGGGAGGTCACCTACAAAATCACCATCCCATACGGCATTGTGGGGGTGTTAGGGGGAGTCTTTTTAGGCCTGGGTCGGGCTTTGGGCGAAACCATGGCCATCACCTTTGTTATCGGCAACACCCATAAAATTTCCGCCTCTCTCTTTGCCCCCAGCAACAGTATTGCCTCCTGTCTGGCCAATGAATTTGCCGAAGCCACCGAGCCTATCTACCTCAGTTCCTTGATCGCCCTGGGTCTGGTGCTCTTTTTCTTTACTTTCATCGTTCAGATACTCTCCCAAGCATTGTTGCGGCGCATGTACCGGGGTTGGAGCATCAAGGTATGATCCCCCGGTCGGCCACCGGACGCCGGATTGTTAATTTGGTGGTCAGTGTAGCAGCTTCCCTGGCCGCCTCGGCGGGCATTATTATCCTGCTCTGGATCACGTTGATGCTGGCTTATAAGGGATTCCCGGCCTTAAATCTGGGTTTTTTTATTAATTTGCCCACCCCGCCTATGGTTCCTGGCGGCGGCTTGGCCAACGCGATATTAGGCACCTTGGTCCTGACGGTGCTGGCCACTTTGATGGCCGTGCCCATCGGGCTATTGGCCGGCGTCTGCCTGGGTGAATTCGGGCACCGGTCTAAACTGGCCGACATCTGCCGCTTTGCTGCTAATGTCTTGACCGGTATGCCTTCCATCATCATCGGCATTTTCGTCTATGGCATGTTGGTATTGACCCTCGGCCATTTCTCCGGATTCGCCGGAGCCGTGGCCCTAGCCATCATCATGCTCCCGGTGGTGGCCCGGACCACCGAGGACATGCTGCGCTTAGTCCCTGATCCACTCCGAGAATCGGCTTTGGCCATGGGCGCCCCGCGCTGGCGGGTGACTTTATCAATAGTTTTCCGGGCTGCCCAATCCGGCATCATTACTGGTATCCTCCTGGGTGTGGCCCGGGTCAGCGGCGAGACCGCACCGTTGTTATTCACCGCCCTGAATAGTCCTTATATGATGAACTCGCTTTTTCAGCCGACACCCAACCTCACCGTCACCATCTTCAATTATGCCATGTCTCCCTACGAAGACTGGCAGCAGGCTGGCCTGGGGTGCCTCCATGTTAATTACCGCAGCCGTACTGGCCCTGAACCTGCTGGCCCGCTTTGTTTTTGGAGAGAAAAAGCGATGACCGCCACCCACGCGCAAGAAAAAAACGATACCGCTTCCCTCATTAAAAGTTCAGAAATTGCCGAAGTAATCGGGAAACAGGCTTCTCATACCGAGGCCAAGATTTCGGCCCGGAACCTGGATTTTTTTTATAGTGAAAAACAGGCTCTCTTTGCTAATAATCTGGAAATCGCCACGAACCGGGTTACCGCGATCATTGGCCCTTCCGGGTGCGGCAAGTCAACCCATATCCGGGTGTATAATCGCATTTTTGAGTTGTATGGCGACCAGAGGGCCAGCGGCGAGGTGCTGCTGGACGGGAAGAATATTTTGACCCAGGGCATCGATCTTTTGGAACTGCGCCGGAACGTGGGTATGATCTTTCAAAAACCCACGCCCTTCCCGATGAGCATTTTTGAGAACATCGCTTTTGGGTTGAAGTTACACTACAAGCTGAACAAAAGTGAGACCACTGACCGGGTTGAGGATGCTTTACGGAAAGCCGCCATCTGGGAGGAAGTGAAGGACGTCCTGCATCGACCGGGAACCGCTCTTTCCGGGGGGCAGCAGCAGCGACTCTGCATCGCCCGGGCCATCGTCGTGGAGCCAGAGGTGTTGCTCATGGATGAGCCCTGCTCCGCCATCGATCCCATCGCCACCAATAAAATTGAAGAATTGATCCATGAATTAAAAAGCACCTATACTATTGCCATCGTGACGCACAACATGCAGCAGGCGGCCCGCGTCTCGGACTATACCGCCTTCTTCTTTGAAGGCAAAATCATCGAATTCGGCGCCACCAAACAGATTTTTACTAACCCGACCGTCAAGCAGACGGAGGAATACATCACCGGCCGGTTTGGTTAATACCGTTTTCAGTTTTCGGTTGAATAATATTGTATTATTACATAGTTAAATATTATATTTGTTGCAATAAAAATTAAACTTGGTATAATTTGGGATTATTTTTGGAGCTGGCAGGAAATTTAACGGAGCAAAAGCGTCATTCGAAGGGAATTACATGGCCAGGAACCTTGAGATCGAAATCGAGGCATTAAAAAAGAAAATCCTTTCTATCTGCGCCGTCGTCGAGGAGAACGTGAGGGACGCTATCAAAGCCCTGGTGCGGCGCGACACGGCCCTGGCAACCAAAGTCATTGATACCGATGAAGAAATTGATGCCATGGAAGTGGTGCTGGAAGAAGAATGCCTCAAAACGTTGGCATTGTATCAACCGGTTGCCAAAGACCTGCGTTTTATCATCGCCGTCTTCAATATCAACAATGATCTGGAGCGCATCGGTGATCTAGCGGTAAATATAGCGGAACGGGCCCTGTCTCTGGCCGCCTGCACTAAAATCGACATTCCCTTCGATTACACCAGCATGGCCGAAAAAGTCCTGGCCATGGTGAAGAAGAGCCTGGACTCCCTGGTGCACATGGACCCGGACCTGGCCCGGCGGGTTTGTGAAGAAGACGATGAGGTAGATGTCATCAATCGGAAGGCATACACTCAAGTCCAGGAACGCATTCGTCTATATCCGGAGCGGGTGGACTGCCTCATTCAATTCCCGGCGATTTCCAGTGAATTGGAACGTATCGCCGACCACGCCACCAACATTGCCGAAGAAGTCATCTACCTGACCAAAGGTGAAATCGTCCGCCACAAAATTGAAAGACCGCAACTCAAGGTACTCAATCCAGGACCAGACAAAAACACCAAATAATTAATTCGGACCTCTCCCCTCCCCTGCCCTGCCCTGCCTGTCGTCGACCTATAGCTGAAATATGCTTTTCACCGAGCTCGATAGTTATCGGGAGGGATGGGTTTGCCGGAATCTCTGGTCGCAGCCAGCCAAGCGGCGGGTCGTTGCTAACCGTGCCAGGTGAGGGCCTGTGATACCATTTTTTGTCTCTAGACGCAACTTCAAATATTAGGCTGAAGTCGGCTCATCCGGCAACGGCTCGGTATAATCACAGGTCTTTTGGGGGCAGGCCAGGAATTTACCCAGCTTCTTGGTCTCCTTGGCAATCAGTAGGGGGAAACCGCACTTGGGGCAGGCTTTGGCTACGGGCAGGTAGTTCAGGGTAAATTTGCACTTGGGATAGTTGCTGCAGCCGTAAAAAACGCCCCGCCGGGAACGCCGGGGCAGGATGGCGCCATCGCAGCCTTCCTCCGGACAGGGGACCCCGGCTGCCTGCTCTGCCTCCTCCTGCAAACTGCGGGTAAAACGGCATTTTGGGTAACCCGGACAGGCTAAGAACGTTCCGAAGCGGCCCTGCTTGGCCACCAGGGTAAGGCCGCATTTGGGGCAAGTTTCAGTAATTTCCGGCAGGTCCAGGGGAGGTGCTTCGGTTTTTTCCTCAGGGACAATCTCACCCTGGTCATTGCGGCTGAAATTTATGGTGTAGCGGCATTCCGGATAAGCGGAACATCCTAAAAATTCACCATTTTTACCCCATTTTATCACCAACTCACCGCCACACTCGGGGCAGGTGAGTCCGGTGGCCAAGCCTTTACCTTTAACGGTTGGCATGGCCCCCTTGGCCTCCTGGAGTTCCTGTTCAAAGGAGCCATAGAAGTCCCGGAGCACGTCCTGCCAGATTACGGACCCCTCGGCGATGGTATCCAGGCGCTCCTCCAGATTGGCCGTAAAACCCACATCCATGATGTTCGGAAAACTGGCCACCAGCAGGTCGTTGATAGTCATGCCTAACTCCGTAGGCTTAAACCCCCCGGCCTTGATTTTCAAGACATACAGACGGCCCTGGATGACGGTTAAAATGGTGGCGTAGGTGCTAGGCCGGCCGATCCCCTGTTTTTCCAGCTCCTTAATCAGGGTGGCTTCAGTGTACCTGGGTGGCGGCTGGGTAAAATGCTGTTTGGGGTCTAGTTTCAGGAGTTCCAAAATTTCCCCAACCTTGAGCGGGGGGAGTTTGACGTCATCCTCCTCCCCGTTAGCATCCGGGCTCTCCTCATAGAGAATGGTGAAGCCGGGGAATTTCACCACCGTACCGGTTGCCCGGAAAGTATATTCATTGGCGGTGATGTCGGCAGTGGTGACCAGCAGGCGGGCCGGTTCCATCTGGCTGGCGACAAAACGCTTCCAGATCAACTCGTAGAGCCGCAGTTCATCCTTTTCTAAAAAACCTTTGACGTCTGCGGGGGTGCGGGTGACATCCGTGGGCCGGATGGCCTCGTGGGCCTCTTGGGCTGTTTTGCGGCTTTTATAGGCGTGGGGTTTGGCAGGAAGGTAATCGGGACCATATTCCTGTTGAATGAAATCCCGCAGAGCGGCGACGGCCACCCCGGCCACCCGGATGGAATCCGTCCGCATATAGGTGATGAGCCCCACCGGGCCCTCGGCCCCCAAATCTATTCCCTCATACAAATTTTGGGCCAGGCGCATGGTGCGCTGCGCCCCGAACCGTAACTTACGGCTGGCTTCCTGTTGCATGGTGCTGGTAATAAAAGGCGGCAAAGGCTTCTTCTGGCGCTCTTTTTGTTCAACCTGGGCCACCCGGTATGGCGCTCCGGTCAGAGCCGACACCACCTTTTCAGTCTGTTCGCCGTTCGCCAGTTCCAGTTTCTTGCCCTTGTGTCTGATGAGCTTAGCCTGGAACGACGGAGGGGTGGCCGCCTTGAGATGCGCCGTCAAAGACCAGTATTCCTGGGAAACGAAGGCCAGGATCTCCCGCTCGCGGTCGCAGATCAGGCGTAAGGCCACGGATTGGACCCGGCCGGCGCTCAGCCCCCGCTTCACTTTTTCCCACAAAAGAGGCGAAATCTGGTAGCCCACCAGGCGGTCCAAAATCCGCCGGGCCTGCTGGGCTTCAAACCGAGGCCGATTCAACGCCACCGGCTTGGCCAGGGCTTCTTTGATGGCCTTAGGGGTCAACTCGTAGAACAGGACCCGATGGAAACTATGCTTGCCGGCTTTCAGCACCTCGGCAATGTGCCAGGCAATGGCTTCTCCCTCCCGGTCGGGGTCAGGCCCCAAATAGACATCCTGAATGTTGGCCGCGGCCCGTCGCAGGTCTTGGATGGTTTTGGTTTTCCCTTCAATCGTGACATACTTGGGGGTGAAGTTGTGGTCCACGTCCACTCCCAACTCTTTTTTCGGCAGGTCCCGGATATGCCCCACCGAAGCCCGGACATCAAAGTCTTTGCCTAAATATTTCTGCAGGGTTCTGGCCTTAGCGGGTGATTCGACGATGAGTAAAGATTTGGCCATAACGCGTTATACCCCTTTTTTCACAGCATATAGATTGACTGGTCCGAAAGCCCCATGATCCTTGCTCTGGGTGAATCGGCAGGCAACCAAGTTAACGATAGCAGGTTGCGTAAAAAAATCTGGTAGATACTATTAAGCAACTATTTAAGTAATCATTAACATTAATTCCGTCAATGACGATTGCCTCCCGGCTCACCCGGCCAGGACAAAAAATTTTCCCGGCAACTCCCGGATTAACCCCTGCAATTCCAGGAGGGTCAAGCGGCTCATGACTTCCGGCGCTGACAGACCCGCGGCCCGAATCAGGTCATCCAACTGCAGCGGCGCGCTGCTCAAGTGGGCAATTACTGGATCTTCCAACCGGAGAGCCGTGGCTTGGGGCTCAGAAGTCGAGGCAGCCGAGGCATAGCCGGTAAGCTCCTCCAGAATATCAGAGGCCTCCCGAACTAATTTAGCTCCTTGTTGAATCCAGCGGTGCGGCCCGATACTCCCTGGCGAATCGATGGGACCGGGCACGGCGAAGACCTCACGCCCCTGCTCCAGGGCATAATTGGCCGTGATATGGGTGCCGCTCTGGGTGCCGGCCTCCACTACTACCACGCCCCGGGACAAGCCGCTGATAATCCGGTTGCGAATAGGAAAATTCCTGGCCTCGGGCGGCGCTCCCAGAGGGAATTCGGAAATCAGGGCCCCATGCTCAGGAATCAGCCGATACAGTTCTTTATTTTCAGGAGGATAGACAATATCCAACCCGCAGCCTAAAACAGCCAGGGTGCGCCCCCCAAAATCAACAGCCGCCTGGTGGGCGGCGGTGTCAATACCCCGGGCCAGGCCGCTGACAATGGTCACCTGCTGCCGGCACAGGTCGGTGGCCAGGCGACAGCTGACCCGCCGGCCGTAGTAGCTGGGTTTGCGGGTGCCGACGACGGCAACAGCCAGCTCGTCGGTGGGGAGAATGCTCCCCTTGACATAGAGAAACGGCGGGGCATAAGGTATCTGCCGCAACGCCGCCGGGAACCTGGAGTCAACAAAGGTTATTACTTCCCCGCCTAGATTGACCAAGCGCTCCAGAACGGCATCCCAGCGGGGCCAGTCTTCAAAATCCCGGATGGCTTGGGCCAGACCCGGGCTTACCCCCTTCACCTGGAACAGCTGTTCATAGGGGGCTTGGAATACCAATTCCGGGGATGAAAACTTTTTCAGCAGGCGGTGAAAGGTGACCACACCCAAGCCCGGCAGAGAACGCAGGGCCATCCAGGGTATAGTGCTGAAAGGGTCGGTCATGCTCAGTCGGCGTTGGCTGACGGGGCCGCAGCCGTTAAGGTCCTGCAACCGGTTTCAAACCGCTCCACCCGCAGGGCCAGTTCGGCCAGCTGGCGGCGCCAGGCTTCTTTTTGATGGCTCTTTTGGGCAATGGCCTCCTGGACCCCTTCCAGGTCAACCATAAGAGCCGCCAGGGCAGATTTCAGGCCATTTTCCTGATCCTGGGACAAGTGATCCAACAGCGGAAAGAAATATTGGAATTTCAAACCTTCACTGTAACTCAGGAGGTTGTCCACCAATTCTTCCCGGGTATGTGATTTAATGGTTTTCAGGGCGTCGGCCAGAGAGGCCCGTAACCGTTCCGGTCGCGGCGCCGCCTCCTGCTTGCGCAGAAGTTTTTTTAAGCGTCCCAGGGCCTCCGCCACCAGGTTTATCCCGAAGCGCAACATGGCCTGACTCCGGAGACGCATATTGAGACCAAGTTCCAGGGAAAATAATTTCGGTTGCAAACCTTCCGGATTGACCCATGGTCCCAGGGTTATTACCGGAACCGGCGCCTGTATTCCCACACTAGCGATCTCCTGATAATACAGATTCAGGGCATCCTGCAGCGGGACCAGCAATGGCTCCAGAACCTGGCTCAACTCATCCTGTAGCCACTTTTCCCGAACCCGGATAAATTCCAGAATCTTTAAGTTGACTTCTTCAGTTAAAAAGAGGAGCAGCCGCTGCTGAAAACTTTGATAGACCTGATACAGTCCCGGCATGAAGGCGCTGAGCTGGTCACCGAGTTCCAGTTTATCCAAATCACCCTGATAGTCCTCAATAAACCGGGAGATGACGGGACCGACCTCGCCATGCCGGGCATCAAAAAACTTGTCCAGGCGGGTTCTTACCTGTTGTTTCAGGTCATGCCTGGCACCCTGCAAGGCCTGACCCAAACTGCGCAGCAGGCTTTCCAGCGGTCGACGCCGCTGGTTCAGCCGATCCCGGATGGTTTGAAAGGCGGTGACGTCCTCGCCCAGGAATTTTTCCTGGAGGAGAAGCCGTTCCCTGAGCCCCTGGGACACGGTCTGCAACTGTCCCATACTGCTCGATAACAGCAGGCGGGTTTGCCTGGTCGCCAGAGTCTGCTGCAGATATGCTTCAAACCGGGCAGCTTCCCGGCGGGAGAACTCTGTGAGTGCGGCATCAGCCTCCCAGGTTATCAGTTTACCCAGATCTTTGGGGCTCAGGGTTTTCCCCTGAGACCTGAGCCGGTGGAGCAACTGGTCCAGGCCGGAAAAGGTAAACATCGGCGCCTCGTTTTGAAAAACCGATATTTCCCGCTGCCAGCTTTGGATCAGGCCCTGGGCTTCGTCCAAATTCTCCAGTTCATTCAGATCCAGATTCAGCGCAAAGACGCAGTTTTCCAACAGCCGCATCCGCTTCAAATCGGTCAAAAACCGGTAATCCGCCTGACGTAGGCCCACCCTGGAGCTGATCACATAGATGACCAGATCTGCTCCGATCAGATAATTTTGCACCTGAGCCAGGTGTTGGGGAATGGGGGAATCGCTGCCCTGGCAGTCTCCCAACTCCAGACCTTGGGCCGGCCAGGGGAACGGCAGGGTCAGTCGGACATTCTTAAGATAGACCGCTGCCGCTTCGTGGGTTACCAGATGCTGGTGCCTGGCCAGTTCATTGGCATCAAGCTCCAATCGGTGGTTGCCGGCCGCCAAAATCTTTTCAACCTCGGAGTAGCCTTCCAGGAAAGACTGAACCAGGATATAGTTTTTATCCATCATATCCAGGTGCAGGAGCTGAGCCTGATCAGTCTGAGCCAGGGCTTCGGCCAGCATGTGACGGTCCGCCGGCTGGCGGATGTCATAGCCCTCCCTTCTTTCCAATAGGACGGGACTGGGGAAAAGACTCAAGGCACTGTTGAGTTCCCCGTTGACCTCTTCCCACTCCTTGAAAAGCGGTACTGCCCCGGGCCGGTTTCCTGGTTCGATGCGGGTGATCATGGCCGTGACAATGCCGGCGCCGCGTTTGAGCAGATCTTCTCCTAACAGGGAATTGATGAGGGTGCTCTTGCCCGACTTTACCGTCCCCACCACCGCCATCCGGCACCGGTTCTCATCCAGGTGTTTTTGCAGGTTTTCCAGGATCCGGTACCAGTTTTCGGCCTGAGGCGTGCCTGCGGGCACAATGGTGGCCATCTCGACAATGAGCGACCGTAACGTGGCCACGCAGGTGCTGAGGGTTGATTTCAAATCGCCGGATTGAGGCTGCTGTTCCAAGGTCCGTGTCCTGTATTAACAGTTTTCGGTTTTATTGCCGGAGCGGCAAGGAATTTCTTTCACCAATCGCCACGTCTCTCAATGTTGTTGGGTTAAGCCTAAGAAAGGTCTTATTGGTGGCCCAGGCATCTTACCTGTTCCACCGATTTTAATTCAACAGCACCGAACCTGATCATTTCCACTCGAAAAAGCATGGATAAAGTAAGTTCTAACCATTATTGGCGGCAGCTTTGGTGCTTTCTTTGGGAGCGAAGGCGGCAATATAGCCCCGGCCGACCTTCACTCTGATTTTATCGGCGATTTCCAGGGTGACGGTCTGGTCGGTCATCCCGGTGATTTCCCCATGCAGGCCACCGGTAGTCACAACTTTATCGCCTCTTTTAAGATTTTCTAAGAAACCCCGATGTTCTTTAGCCTTTTTCTGTTGGGGACGGATGAGCAGAACATAAAAAATACCGAACATCAAAATCAGGGGCAAGATAGTCAGCAGACCACCCCCGCCCTGGGCATCGCCGGTCGCCCCGGCCATGGCATACGCCATATCAACCATGAGGTGCACCTCCATTTTGTTTTTGGCTGTAAAAAGCCTGTCGAAATTCCAAGAATGTTCCCTGGGCCAGCGACCGCCGCATGTCGGCCATCAGCTCCAAGTAATAATACAGGTTATGTATCGTCAGCAAACGATAGGCCAGGATTTCCCGGGCTACATACAGATGCCGCAGATAAGCCCGGCTATAGTGCCTGCAGGTATAACAGCCGCAGGCCTCATCCAGCGGCACGGAACTCGCCGCGTGTTCGGCGTTTTTGATGACCACCCGGCCGAACCGGGTCAGGGCCATACCGTTGCGGGCATTGCGGGTAGGCAGCACACAGTCGAACATGTCGACGCCCCGGGCCACCGCTTCCACCAGGTCTGCCGGCGTCCCCACCCCCATGAGGTAGCGAGGCTGATTGGCCGGCAGTTCCGGAACGGTGGCGTCCAGTATGGCTTCCCGGGTTTCTCTATCCTCACCCACACTCAGGCCGCCGATGGCATAGCCGTCGAAGCCCAGAGACACCATGGCCTGGGCTTGTTCCCGCCGATGCTGCGGCCACATGCCTCCCTGGACCACGGCGAATAAAAGTTTATCTTCCCGGGTGCGGGCCTGCTGGCACCGCTTAGCCCACCGTAAGGTTAAGGCGCCGGATCTGACCACATACTCTTCGCTGACGCCGTGGGCCGGACACTCATCTAGACAGATAACAATATCAGTGTCCAGGCTCTCTTGTAAAGCAATTACCTTCTCCGGAGTCAAAAAATGAGCCGTACCGTTCAGATGCGACCGGAACGTCACGCCCTCCTCGTTCAGGGTGCGCAAATTGGCCAGACTGAAAATCTGGAACCCGCCGGAGTCGGTCAAAATCGGGCCGGGCCAGTTCATGAAGCGGTGCAGACCGCCCAAAGCTTGGACGATTTCCACTCCGGGCCGCAGGAACAGGTGATAGGTGTTGGCGAGAATGATTTGGGCGCCCAAGCCCTGGAGTTCTTCCGGGGTCATGGTCTTGACCGTGGCCTGGGTGCCCACCGGCATAAAAACCGGGGTTTCCACCACACCCCGGGCCAAAGTAAGTTTCCCTAAACGGGCTGAGGAGTTGGGGTCGGTTGCTAAGAGCTGATAGTTGATATTCACTGGTTACATATATTACGGTAAAAATTTATCTTAATTTTCGGTTTCTGGTTTGAAAAACTGGTTCCCAAGCTCCCGCTTGGGAACCCCTATTAATAGCGAAGCTCCAGCTTCGCCTCACGATACCTTTGCGCCGAAATATTCTTCATTATTTAGGGTGTGCCCAGTCACTAACAGACCTCGCCATACAAAAAATTCAGAAAATCAACATACAGTCACCATAACTGTAGAAACGGTAGCCTTCGGCAATGGCGGCCTGATAGGCCTGCAGCACGAACTCCCGACCCGCAAAGGCGCTAACCAGCAGGAGCAGGGTTGATTTGGGAAGATGGAAATTGGTGATGAGCCGATTAACGACCCGGAACTGGTAGCCGGGGTGGATAAACAGTCCACAAAACCCTTCCCCCGGCCGCACCTCCCCGTCTTGATATTGAGATTCCAACACCCGGACGCTGGTGGTGCCCACGGCGACGATTCTTTTTCCCGCGTTCCGGGCACGGTTGATGGCCGCGGCGCTCGGGGCAGACAGCGAAAAATACTCCGGGGCCAATCGGTGCCGGGAATAATCCTCTTCCCGCACGGGCTGAAAGGTGCCGGGGCCGACATGCAAAGTCAGATGGATAATTTCAACGCCTTTGGCCGCCAACTCCTGGAGGATATCGGGAGTAAAATGCAGGCCCGCCGTGGGTGCGGCCACCGCCCCTAATTGACTGGCAAAGACGGTCTGATAGCGCCAATGGTCTTCTTCCCCGGCCGCTCGTCTGATGTAGGGCGGCAGGGGCATGTCACCAATCTCGGCTAACACCTGGTAAAGGTCCCGGGCACCGCTCTTCAGGAGCAGAGCAATTTCCCCGGATGGTGCTACCGCCGTTATCTCGCCGCTCAGTTCAGCACCAAAAAAGAGTTTTTGGCCGACCTTCGGTGGTTTGGAGGATCGACACAAGGCTCTGGCATACGCCTGCTGCGGCAGTCCGCCGTTTTCTCCTGGCTTTGGCGGCGCCAGCAGCAATGCTTCCACCTTCCCGCCGCTGTCCTTGTTGCCTCTCAGGCGGGCGGGAAACACCCGGGTATTGTTCACCACCAGGACGTCCTGGTCACTCAGCCATGCGGGCAACCGGGAAAAGCGGCTGTGCGCCGTTGACCCGGCAATCCGGTCCAGGACCAGCATCCGGGCCCGGTCCCGCTCGGCGAGCGGCTCCTGGGCGATCAGCTCGGCCGGCAGGTGATAATTATAATCGTTGATCGACAACATAATAGTTAAAATGAAAATATAAATAGGAAAAAATATGAAAAGTCAATAAGGAAGATGATATAATTATATTATTAGAGTTCCGGCTCTCAGAGGCAGGTCCCCATTCCTTCGTCCTGACGAGGTATTCATGCTCAACATACCCTTGTGTATCTCCTGCAAGCACTTTCATCACAAATCTGTGGATAATAAGACCATGACCTGCGCCGCTTTTCCCGACGGCATACCCGGTGTTATTCTCAGCAATGAAATGCCCCATTATCTGCCCGTAGAGGGTCAGGTAGGGGATTATGTGTTCGAGAAAGATTGATTAATTCAAATGAAAATTCAACTTAATACCAATATCCAAAAGTTCTGCTTCGAAAAGTTCCCCTTGCTCCGTAGCTCCGTAGGGCGCAGTCGATGGCGGGGAGTTGGGGATGGGAACAGACGGTGCATTTCATGGGAAACGCTATTTTTCAGTTTTCAGTTAAAGGCTAAGTCTCTGGCAAAATGGCTATTTTTGTCATCCTGAACATAGTGAAAGGAGAAGGGGATGGAGTGTGGCACAGGGCGTTGAGCCCTCAGGGTATTTTGGAGCCAGCGGGACAAGGACCGCTTCTATGGGGACAGGTCAAAGAAAGGAGAATGAGGAGCCTCAAAAGCCGGAGGTGCGGCGCTTTCCCGGTCTCCAGGTATGGCTGCCGATCAGCCAAAGGCATCCTCGATAAACTTTTGGCAAATGGTATTGTTGGCGGCGCTAAAGCGGCGGGGAGGCCTGGAGGGGCAGCAGGTCTGGTTCTGATTTTTCTGCTTATACCCTTGACGCTTTAAATATGTTATCATGCTGTTCATGAGAAGAGGACCGTTTGAGGGTTCAAACTCAGGGGGTGATGCTTTTAGAGAGGTTCACTCCTTGAAAAGGTTTGACCTCCCTGATGAATGACGTCTCATTCTTTCCTGTCTTCGGATTACACCCGATACGAAAAAAGTTCAGCAGATCGAGGAGTTGAGTAGAGCTAAGACCGGTTGACCTGAATTCTTGAGGTGGGTGGACCATCATCGGGCAGCCCCACTGCTTTACCGGAATCTCAGTCGCTATGGCGGGAAAGCAGTGCCGTCTGCCATGAGGAGAGAACTGTCCACCGGTTCGAGAGAAACGCCCACCATGGCTTAGCTAATGCTTCAGAATTGCTGCGTGTGTACAAGCTTTTACAGGAAAACAGCATACCGGGCCTCTCCCTCAAAGGTAGTGTGTTGGCTTTGCAGTTTTACGACAACCCGGCCCTGCGTCACTCAGGGAATATTGACCTGATAGTCAATCCACACACCATGTTGACTGGGCCGATCGCCTTCTGCTTGCCAATTATCAGAATCATAACAGGTTTTCACCCGACTCCATTTCAGCGCCGACGGTATTTAAGACTAATGCACCACTTTGAATATCTACATTACCAGAGCAATCTGTGTATTGAACTTCACACGTTTTCCCGACTTTCTATACTTTTTCTCTTATCTATATGGCGTATTCCCGGCTGGCTCCCAAGAAAGCTGTGCCGCAGCCGAAACCAGATAGACTGCTACAAGACCTCGGGTAAGAATGACTGACACTTCCGGCACCGCACCATCCCTCTTTTGGTCTTATATGTCGGCCGTCTGCCGCTATGCCCGGGGTAAGGCCGTGGTCTCCCTGCTCCTGCTCATCGTCCTGGGACTGGCACAGGGTATAGGCCTGTTCATGCTTATACCGTTGCTGCACCTCATCGGCTTCGGGGGTGCGGCCGACAGCGGCGGCGTCACCGCCTTCATCGGCCGCAGTCTGGCAGGGCTGGGGCTTCCCCTGACTCTGCCCGCCATCCTCGGTATGTATGTCGCCCTGGTGGCGAGTTGTGCGGTGGCCTCCCGGTTCCGGGATGTGTTGAACATGGAAATTGTCCAGGGATTTACTTATTTTCTCCGGAACGACTTGTACGAGGACCTCACCCGGGTCGATTGGCTCTCTTTCACCCGCACCAGGGCGGCGGACATTACCCATGTGCTTACTGCGGGTATGGAAATGGTGGGTTTGGGCACCCAGCAACTCCTCCTGCTGGTCAGCACCCTGGTTATCGCCGCGGTCAACATCGGCGTCGCCTTGACCCTGTCCCCGGCCATGACGGCTCTGGCCCTGGGGATCGGGGGCCTGCTACTTCTCATCCTGCGGCCCTTCAACCGCCAGGCCCTGCACACCGGAGAAGAACTCCACCAGGCCAGGAAAGAGATGTTCGCCGTGGTGACGGATCACCTCAGCGGTATGAAGGTGGCCAAAAGCTACGGGCTTGAGAATCGCTATGCTCATCACTTCCACGTCGCCACCGGCCGGTTAGTGGACCAATTCATCAAGTTTGTGCACTACAGCGCGGCAACCCGCATGTTTTACGAAATCGGGGCCGCGATCGCCCTGAGCGTCCTCTTTATCTGCGCCGTGGAGGTTATCCATCTCCCCGCCGCTTATTTGCTCTTGATGGCCTTTCTGTTCGCCCGGCTGCTACCGCAGTTATCCCAAGCGCAGCAATGTTACCTGCGCATCCGCAACATGCTGCCTACCTACGGGGCGGTGTTGGCTATGCAGGAACGCCTAGTCCAGGGGCAGGAACCCCGGCGCGCTCCCTCCGGTCAGCTGCTGTGCCTGGACCGGGGGATAGAGTTGCGCCGGGTTTCCTTCCGTTATGACCAAACCCGCCATGACGATGCGGTCCACCAAGTGGACCTGCTGATCCCGGCTCGGCAATTGACCGCCATCACCGGTCCCTCGGGAGCAGGCAAGAGCACCTTGGCCGACTTGATCATGGGACTCCTGACGCCGGATCAGGGCCAGGTGTTAATTGACGGGACTCCTCTAACAGGGCCGCGCCTGCATGATTGGCGCAGTTCGGTGGGCTATGTGCCCCAGGAGACCTTCCTTTTTCACGACACAGTCCGGGCAAACCTTTATTGGGCCCAACCGGACACCGGCGAGGAAGAGTTGTGGCGGGTGCTACAGCTGGCTGCCGCGGCAGAGTTCGTGGCCCGTCTCCCCCAGGGGTTGGACACGGTGGTCGGCGACCGGGGGGTGCGGCTGTCCGGGGGCGAACGGCAGAGACTGGCCCTGGCCCGGGCGCTCCTGCGCCGGCCCGCGTTACTGCTACTGGACGAGGCCACCAGCAGCCTGGACGTGGAAAGCGAACACCAGATTCAGGAGGCCGTACAGCGCCTGCAGCGGGATTTGACCGTGGTGGTCATCGCCCACCGGCTCTCCACGGTCCGTTTGGCCGAGCGGATCGTGGTGCTAGATCAGGGTCGGGTGGCGGCAGTGGGCGCCTGGGATCAACTGGCAAACCAGCCGGGTCAATTCTGGTCATTGGTCCAGGCCCAGGAAGGGCAGTCGAGACTATGAGGGAAGCGCCACCGTGGCCCTCAGCACCGCTTTTTCAGCTCTTGAGCTTGGACTTTTATCTCCGCTCAGGCCAGATCATGATATTCGCCTGGTCGTGTTCCGCATTCAGGCAAAGAAGGTCGCCCTCACGAACTGCCAGGGCCTCGGGGAAGGGGTGAATAACTGGCCACCAGCACGATTTAAGAGGTGGGCGGTTCTCAAAGGTGATCCCGTCACCGAAACTCATCCAATTCCATTGCATGAACCCCTGGGCCAAGCCATCCCGAGTTACGGCAATCTCCACCTGCCGGTGCTCCCGGTCAGGATGGTGAAGGGCATGCAAGTCAAAACGGAAGATTTCCAGCGGCTCGCTGTAGGCATTAAAAAGCCCGCCTCCTTCGCTGCTCGTTACCACAGGGGGTGAGAGGGCATTAAAGGGTGAGAGATCGAAACCCATGACTTCACCCATGCGAAAAGGCCGGGTCTCCACTCCGCCCACCAGCATCCCGCGGGCGGCAATAATTTCGGGCAGGACGTGGGCTGCAGGGGTGAGTAAATGCTTCCGGGCATGGCTATAGAGCGGCAACACGAGCTCGCCTAGAAGGTGGTTATCTATGATCTCGGCCACCAGGAGATCCGCTGGCCGCGGCAGGTCGACACCTACAACAAGTTCGGTGAGTGCTTTGGGGACCACTGCAATGCGGTCGGCTAGACCGTTGCGGGCAATGATGGTTTTGGCTCGTTCGGCGACCAACAGTTCTTTTTCGCAGGTAATGACCTGGGCCGCTCCGGCTTTGGCTGCCAGCATCGACAGCAACCCCGTGCCGGCGCCGATCTCCAGTACAAGCATACCTGGCCGGACGAACTGATTCAAGGCCCTGGCATAGGTTTCGTTTCGGAGGGAATCGCTGACAATGTTGAAGTGCCAAGGTGGTGCTGATTTGCGCACTGCAGGGTAGGTCAAATAACGTATCCGTGGGTCATCAGGTGCCAAGCTCCGGGCCTGCAACGCCAGTTCCTGCGCGAGATAGCGCTGCTTCTTCATTTTTCTCAAAAAAAGAGCAAGGCGGGCCAGCCGTTCCGGGAAGTCGGGCTTATCTTCAATGGCCCGTATCATTTTGGCAATACCTTCCGGCAAATTGCTTATATCCATGATTATACCTTTCGCTTGATTCCCTGTTTCATTGCTTGCATCTCTTTACCTATTCCCTCCCCCGGGAAGGGAATCCCAGCGACGATTCATGCTGGGAACTCAGTTCCCCTTCAATTTTTCCTGTTGACAGTTTATTTACAATCATCCATAATAGGTTCTTAATATAGTATGACACGGCCACCAAGCCGGTGCGACTCCAAAAAGGCTGTTGCCCGTCAGGGTGTCTTTAAACCCATTCAAGGAGGAATTAAAGATGACCGACCACAAGAAAGTTGAATCAAACACATCGGAACCATTAAACGCCACCACCCCGAAGACCCAGTGGAGCCGGCCGCGCTTATCGGCCTATGAATCGCCCTCCCTTACTCAGGCTGGAAATTTCGGACCCGGTGCAGATGCAGGACCCACAACGGCCTATAGTGCCTCGTGAGTTCGCCCATGAAACTTTGATCCATAGTACGGCGGAATCGCCTCGCGACTGCCCGGAAAATTCAGCCCCGACAAGCCTTCCTATGAAGGTCTTGTCGGGGTGTTTTTCTACTCGGAGTAGATTCAACAACTGATTGACGCAACTTACCACCTGACGCGGCCACTATCCTGCCAAAACCAGTCTTCCACGAATCTGGCAGAGAACCAGCCATTCTGCTCCAATGCCCCATCCCTACTCGGTGCCAAAAGTTTTCAGGTATAAAAATCACAACGAACTATGACCGGCCACACCAGGAAGGTCCTCTGGGCTTCATAATAATTTCCTTTTCATAAGGCGGGAGGCGCGGCGCTTTCCCGTCGTACGAATACGGCCTTTTCATAAATGTTCTTCCGTCCGGTTTAACGCGCCCTACTGCGGCTCGAGCCGAACCCATTGATTATCCGGGACAGGATCAGGCATAGCGCTGCAAAAAGGCAATCAGGTATATGCCCCGGGGTACGGCCTGCATGGCCGCGAATTCCTCCGGGGTATTGCACCGGTTGGTTTGCATTGTCAGTTGGAGCATCCGCCTGAGTTTGTCCAGATCGACGATTTCCTGGACGGCCGGATGTTTTTCCGCCTGAGCAAACACCTCGCCGGCAATCGATTTCTGGCGGTTGTAACGGTCATGAAAGTCGGGTGCGAAGGGCGCCTTGCTGGTGCGAAAGCGCAGCTTCTCGGGCAGGATACCTCGCATACCAGCCCGAATCAGGTAGCGCTTGTAGCCGTGGTTGACCTTCATGTCTCCGGGCAGCGCCAGGCAGAACTCCAAAACCCGCCGGTCCAGAAAGGGAGAAACTAAGGAAACCCGCTCATAGCCCACGAAGCCGCCGCCTGTCCGGCCGCGCCGTCAGCAGCAAGAGCGTTTGGTACTGGTTGTGCCGATGGCTTGGCGAGACGGCGCCCAAAGACAGGGACAATCGTTGATATCGGGGGGCCTCCCGGCCGAGCTGGCGTTGGACGAAATCCTTCCGGAGGGGCATGGACTGTTGCATCTGGGCCAGATTAAACCGTGGTCGCAGACGCGTCATGATAAAATCGGGAATGAGGGGGGCGATGACTTCTGATTTGATCAGACTCAGGGGAGAGCAGTGATCGTTCCTGGCCCGGGCCCTGATCTCTTGTACTAACCTTTGCCAACGGCCCTGCCAGAAGAGTTCGGCATAGTAGCCGTGACCGTGAAAGCTCGGGCCGGCTTCCCCCCCGACGCCATCCAGGAGGACCCGACCGTGGCGCCGGCCCGCGGCTGCCGCAAAGGCGGTGTAGAGGTAATGGCGGGAAGTAAAACTTGGACTGTCGCCGCCACACACCAGCCGGTCCAAGTCATCGAAGGGCCCCCGCCAAAGATCGGTGATGTAGGTGATCTCCAGGTTTTCGGTTCCTTTGAGCAGATCGATATAGGAGCGCTCATCCGTGCCGTTGCCCTGGTAACCGGCCGGCAACACTGCGGCCAAGGCGGTCAGCCGTCGCTCTTCCTGTTGCAGC
Source organism: uncultured delta proteobacterium (assembly GCA_963780995.1). Lineage (GTDB taxonomy): Bacteria > Desulfobacterota > Desulfobaccia > Desulfobaccales > Desulfobaccaceae > Desulfobacca. Next base: position 24,733 of record CAWAEI010000015.1, on the reverse strand, counting down.
AGACGAGCTGCGGCGCCGGTAACTGCCGAAGAGTCCAGGCCGCCGCTATAGAGGGTAAACACCGGAAAGGCGCTGCGCAGGCGAGCCGCCACCGCCTGGAAAAAAATTTCCTGGAAGGCCTCCACGTACTCCATCTCGTTTTTTAAATGAATCCTCTGGGACGGATCCGGCCGCCAGTATTCCTGTTTCTCTATTCCCTTACGGCTTACCGTCATGACGGTCGATCCGGGCAGCTGGGCTATTCGCTCAAAAAACGTGCTTCCCGGCTCAATTAAATGTATGGCCGGCATCCCCAGAAAGGCAATTGTTCTTTGGTTGAGCGCGCGCGGGACCCCAGGCACGGCGTGAATACCTTTGATCTCAGAGGCAAAGACAAATTCGTAGGCTGTATGATAATAGTACAGGGGGCGCATGCCTAAAGGATCGGTGGCGCAGATGAGCTCCTGTCTGCCGCCGTCCCAGATAACAAAGGCAAAATCCCCCAAGAGATACCTGGGGCACTCCTTGCCCCATTTTTTATAGGCTGCCAGGATCAGCCTGCTGTCTGTCGCACCGGCCTGCCGGGAAGGAGAAATCTCCAGAAGGCGAAACAGCTCCTGCCGGTTGTCCAGCCGGGCGTCGGCGGTGATGGCCAGACGCGTCGGCGGGTCAGCGAAGGGCAGTTTTTCAGTAAGAGATTCCGGGGTGAGGTGCAGCATCTGGTGTCCCAAGGCGGTGGGCCCCTCCCGCCAGGCGCCGCAGCCGTCAATCCCCCGGGCGGCCAGTGCTGCCATCATGTTATCCAGGGTCTCTGCTAGTGCCGGCCGGCCATCGAGATGAAAAATCCCGCAAATAGCGCTCACCTTTCGTCCTCGGCGAAGGTGGCGATGACGGTGAATCCTGCCATACCCCGCCGCCCGGTGAGAATACGCACCCCACACCGTAGCCAGGCGTGGGCCTGGAGCTGAGCTTCGGGTTCCTTGGCCAGACCCAGGTACAGGGTGCTGGGCACCCCGCGGCGTTTGAGCATGGCCTTACCGGCCATGGCCTGAGCCAGACACAAGCAATCCCAGGGGAGATGGCGGCTGGCGGTGGTCACCGCCCAGGAGATACGGTCCAGCAGTTCGGCGGGCGCCGCCTCCATCTCCTCCGGCGACTGGGCCATGTGCCTCCCCAAGATAGGGGCGACCCGACGGAAGGGCAGGACCAGGATAGCCAGCCGGGCGAGCCCCAGCCAGAATCCGGCCTCCACCAAGCAACTGCGGTCCGCGCGGGACAAGGCCAAAAACTTACGCAGTCGACTCATCCACCACCATGACCAGGTTGTCCTGAGATAGTTCGTTCAAAAAGGCGAGTACGTCGTGCTGGCACTGGGAGGGCTCCACCTCGAATTCCTCTATCAGGAGGGAACACATCGCCGAGACCGACCGGGCTTGCTCCAGGAGGGCCCAGATGCGGCTGCCCACGGGGTCCATGGCGTAGTATTTGCCATTTTCCACGCTCATGAGGGCGGTTTCTCCGTCCAGATCGCAGGAGACCAGGTTACCGGCCCGTTTAACGGTGCTGTTTAAGCCGATGGGTGGATTCATGCTGATTTTTGCTCCTCGTCGAGAGCCGTCGGCCCATTAAAAAACCGGCTCCCCATCTTCGGTTAAGTAACCAAACTGCTGCATAACTTTTCGATGGTCCCGAATGAGACGGGCCACCTGCTCCGGCGTCAATTCCCGGCGCCAGGCTCCCCAGCCGCCTTCCCGGAAGAAGCTTTCGGCTTGCGGCGGTCTTTCCCGAAAGCCGTGATCCTGCTCCTGACGCTGAAGTTCCTTGAAGTCGCTGAATTCCACAGCCTTGTGCACCCGGACCGGATCATCGGGCAGTCCGGCAAACTGCGCCGCTTGGGTAAAGGTTTTTAGGGGCTGCTGCTTCATGTCCTCATAACGCAGCACCTGTACCGGAATCGGTGCGGCCACCCAACTGAGGACATGGGCGCTCCAGGAGAGCAGGCGCTGTCGTAGTTGGCCGGGTAGTTTCCCGGTGTTGGCTGAAAGAGCGAATTCTTCGTCGGCCATCTGGCGTATGATGGTATCGAGGTCGCGGCTGTTGTGGTTAGCAAACGCCACGGTCACATCCAAAGGATTGCGGATGAGATAAATGGCCCTGCTTCCTCCGGCTGAGAGCAGCGGGCGGCCGTCGGCGCCATACGTGTAGGCATCATGGACCTTTAAAAAGAGGACTTCCTTGGCTTCGGCGGCCAAGTGCTCGTAAACTTCGGGGCGCAGCCGGTCGATCTCCTCGAAAGTGAGATCCGAGGCTTCGATGCCCGTCGCATTATCGAACAGCCCCCGGTCGCTGGCAATAGGTCCGCCATCCAGATCATTGATGTTCACCGGTACTTCGGCGTCGCGCCGCAAATTAGTGAGAAAGATCCGCAACCAGGTGTTGCCTGATTTGGGATAGGAAGCCAGCCAGATGATGCCGCGCTTCATGCCCAATCCTTCTCCACCAAGTCAGCCAACTCGTCCAGGCGAAAGGGATGCCTGGGGCGGACCAGGCGGCTTACCTGGCAAAGACGGGCTGCTTGGCCGCATTGTTCAAAATGGCGCTTCTTCCCCAAGGTCCCGGCCAGGAACTGCAGGCGGTAGGTGTGGCGCATGAGGACAGCAAGTTTATCCAGGCCTTTAATAGTAATAATCTCTGGGTGTTGGGAGTTGCCGACCGACAGTTCATAAACCCGTTTGAGAGGCGAGGCATTGGTGGCAAAACCTTCCTTCAGGGGCAAGCCGTATTTTTCCAATCCAGCTTTTACCCGAGGTAAATCCTCGGGTTTTTTCCCAAATATCTCCAAGGCATCAGTCCAGAGCTTGAGTTGCGGATAGGCTGCGAGGACGATCGGCGCGCCGGCTGGTGAGAAAGAAATAGCGGAGACATCATCGGCCAGAACCTGGTAGCCCCGTTGGCGCAAAGCCCCGGCCAGGGTGGATTTGCCGGAACCGGAGGGTCCTACGAAGACTACCGCGCCGCCATTGACTTCAACGGCACAGCCATGCAGCGGCAGCAGACCTCGCTGCTGGAGAAGCGCCGCAAAGGCGGAACCCAGCAGAAATAGACGCACCTCATTATCCTGAGCCCCGGGGACACGTTCGATAATGATCTGCTCACCCCCGGTTACGAGATATTTGGCGACGGCATTTAGCTTGAGGAGAAATGCCCCGGCATTTACCTGATAGCAGATTCCTTGTTGCTGAACCGACTCCAGACTATCAGGAACCGGGCCATAACGAATGGTGACATCCACGGCTCCCTGAGCCGGCAATAGTTCCGGGCATGCTAGCGGAGTTTCGATAGTCAGGCCAAAGGCCTGGCAATAATAGACCGGTGCGGGGCTATCCAAAGAATGGCAAAGGCTCTGGGATTTCATAACAATATTAAACCATAAATTGGAAACTTCTGCAACCTATCGGCGAGCCCGGCAACTTGATATACTCGACCAAAGTTTTAGAATTCACCCAATCAAATTGACCCTACCGAATCCGCCGGCATGGCTTTCCCTGACCACTGCTTACGGTTAAAGCCGCCACACCTCCCGGGGGCCTTTGGTTAGCCACTCCACCCCATTGGGGGTGATCCGGCCGGTGTCTTCAAAGCCCACCATGCCGATGTCCGGCAGGAAGAATTTCGGCTCAAAGGCAATGACCATATCGGCGGCCAGGGGGTAGGGGAATCTGGCCCCGATAATGGGGAATTCGTCCAGTTCTAAGCCGACGCCGTGCCCTAGATAAGCCACCTGGTCTTTGCCGAGACCCATGAACTGCTCCCGCCGGCCGGCGGCGGTGACTTCTTCCAGAAGACGTTGGTAGAGGTCTCCCGGCATGACACCGGGACGGGCTTCAGTTTCGTAAATCCCATAGAGCTTTGCCACCAGGTCCAGGGCCTGCCAGGCCGCCGGGGGCAAATCGCCGATGACGTAGAGGCGGGTTTCGTCGGCGATGTAGCCGTTGACGCAGGCGGCAATGTCAACACTGATGGGCTCGCCCGGGGCCAACGGCTTGGTGCCGGCCCCCTGGGGGAAACCGTGGCTGAAACCGGTCCCGCCGCTGGGAGTATCGACGTAGGCGGCCTGGTTGCCGGAAGCCCCGGACAGCACATGACCGAAAAACATCTCCAGGTTCCAGGTGCGGGTTCGCACCAGTCCCTGGTGCCCGGCCAGTCGGAGACGGTATTCCAGTTCTGCCGCCAGCTCAAGTTCAGTGAGGCCGGTTTTAATGATCACAGCAGCCCCCGCCAGAGCTTCATCCAAAATATGGGCGGCCCGCCGGATTTGGGCAATCTCATACGGGCTTTTGAGCATCCGCTGCCGGCGGATTAGGTTCGACAGGTCCAGGATAGGGCGTTGGGGGAACAGCTTTTCCTGAAAGCGGCGATAGAGAACTGCCGGCATGACATCCATCTCTATGCCAACAGCGCCGTAATGGCCCAAACCCAGCTGGCTCAAGATGGGGGGAATATCTTTGATATCCTTATAGAAAGCCACCGGGAAGGGGAGTTCGCGCTCCTGCACCCGATGTTGAGGTCGCCGGACCAGGAGCAACGGCTCGCCCACCGGCCCCAGAGCCAGAAAGCCGTCCACGATGGTGCCGCTATAATAGTAGAGGTCCGCGGCCTGGCGGATCAGCGCCAGTTCAATCTCGGTTTCGGCCAGGAGTTCTTGCAGGTGGGATTGACGGCTCAGTATTTCTGTAGCTGGCACCGGTTCCATACGTTACTCCTTTAAAAATAGTGGTCAGGGATCAGAGGTAAGAAAGATTAATTTAATCATCTTGATAAACAATGACTATTAGTTCTGATGCGCCTTGGGCCCCCAAAACCAGGACTTTTTCGATGTCGGCGGTGCGGCTGGGACCCGTGACCCAGCTCACCAGTCCAGAGGGCTCCCGATCGGTTAAGGCCAGGGCCTCGGCTATGGTCAAAGCGGCCTGGTCTGAGGGGATCACCACGATATGGCGGTGAGGGCACAGGGACATCCGAAAAGCCTGGGGAGAGCGCCCGCTGAGTAAGACCGAACCGGTTTCGGGCACCGCTCCCAGGCCGATGGTGACTGCGGTATCGATGGTGTCTGGCGTCGACTGACCCGACCCCGAAATCCAATAAAATTCTCTGGCGAGATCGTCCAGGAAACGGGCTGCAGCCGCTTGCAGCCAGGGATGATCCTCGAGGACCAGAATGGGGCCGCCATGTTGGCTGATGGTTTGGGCCAGTTGTTTGGGGCCCTGAACCTGAATCAGGGAAGCGCTGGCTTCGGTTAATCTTTGGTGCAGGAGTTCTGCTGAAGTCAACTAATAATCCCCCCAACCCCCCTTTAAAAAAGAAGGTAGTTATGGCTTACTTGAATATAGGGTATGTCTAGGTCGGCGTTCGGGCGGCAGTGATTCGAAGAAGCTCCAGGGAGCCGGCTCGGGCAGTGCCCGGTGGGCACCCCACCAGCGGGTGGAGAGCTGCGAAGGCAGATAGTGCCACAGGAGCCGCCAGATGGGGGTTAGAAAGCGATACAGCTTAGGGTGCTGCAGCACCAGGCTGCTCCCCCGGGTGCAGGCCTGCAGCCAGGGATGCAAGCGGCTTTGGGTGCGTAAGCGACAGATTTTTTCCGCCAGTTCGATGCCGGCCGGACAGATCTGAGAGCAGGCGCCGCATTGGGTGCACAGATCGGTGAGGTCCACGCTGCTTCCCAGATAGGGTCCCAGTAAAATGCCGATGGCCCCTGGATAGACCCGGCCGTAGAGGTGGCCGCCACCCAATTGAAAAATCGGGCAGACGTTTAAACAGGCGCCGCAACGCAGGCAGAACAAGGCTTCCCGAAAAATGGGGTCCGCAGCCAATCGCCGCCGGCCGTTGTCCAGAATAATCAGGTAGAAGGCTTGCTGTCCCTGGGGCTGCGGTTTCAAGGCACGAATAAAGTTGACGTAGGCGGTTAAGCGCTGGCCGGTGGCGCTGGCGGGGAGCAGCCGCAGGAAGACCTCCAGGTCGGCCAGGGTGGGAATGATTTTTTCCATACCCATCAGAGCGACGTGCACCGGGGGGGCAGTGGCCGACAGGCGCAGATTGCCCTCATTCTCCAGCATGACCAGGTGGCCACTGGCCGCGGCCGCAAAGTTCACCCCGGTGAGACCCATCTGGGCCTCCCAGAAGCGAGGCCGCAAAAATCCGGCCCCCTGCCGGGATAAAGCCACCGGGTCGCTCTGGCGGGGCAGGTGCAAACGGCGGGAGAATAGATCGGCAATATCTTCCCGGTTCAGGTGCATGGCCGGGGCGGTGATGTGGGACGGCGCGTCGCCGGCCAGTTGGATGATGAATTCGCCCAGATCGGTCTCGGTGACCTGAAAGCCGTCGGCCTCCAAGGCGGTGTTGAGACCGATCTCTTCACTGGTCATGGATTTGGACTTGACCAGCAGCCGGACCTGGTGGCGCCGGGCCAGGTCCCGGATCAGGGCGACAGCGGCCGACCCGTCCGCGGCCCGGAGCACTTGCCCGCCCCACCCTTCCACCTGGGTTTGGAGCTGGTCCAGGTAGTTATCTAAGTGAGCAACAACCTCGGATTTGATGGCCCAGGCCTGCCGGCGCCAGACCTCCCACTCGGGGTATGCCGCCAGCAGGCGGGACCGGGCCGCCAGGGCGCGCTGGGCCGCCTGCCTGATTGCCGGTATCTCGAGGGATGGCTGCGGATTAGGGACTGAGGACTGGGTAAGAGATTGAAAAAACAATTTTTTTTACCGGGGATTCGTTGGGGCACGGTGCACCGTGCCCCAACGACACGAAATTATTATCGCGAACTGACAGATACGATAACGACAGCTCTCACTTTGTTTCCGGGGGAGCTTCATTCCAGGAGGACTGGTAGAGTTTTTCCGGGTCTTGGAGGGCCAGCCGGAGAAATTCATCCACCTGTTCCTGGATCCAGGCATGTTCGCCGAACTGTTTAACCACCTGGGCCAAAATCTCTTTCAGTTCCTGGGGGACATCCTGACCCTGGTTTAAAGTGTGCATCAGGAAGGCAATCAGGTTTTGAGTGGTGACCAATTCTTTGTGAACGCCATGCTTCATTAAGACACTCTGTATATCGGTGGGAATCTGGCGGGAGACCACTCCCTTGAGAAAATTACCGGGAGAATAGCCGCTGAACAGGGCATCAGAAAAATACCGAGCATAAATGTATTTTTTGCCCGAACTCCAGACAGCTTCCAGTAAGCCTTTATTGCCGATATCCTTACCGTAGGCCTCCAGGGCCAGACGGTACTTTTCGTCCAAATTCCCTAACATTAAATTGTTACACCATATACAAATTGATGAAAAACAAACCTAAGACGCTGAATCTCGTGATGACGCCAGAAATTGAAGTGGCCCAGTTCCAAGCAAAATATAAAAACAAGGCCAGCAAGATAATGGTGCGCAACCAGCTAAAGCCGGAACTGACGAGTTTAAATTTACGGTGTTGCAGCCAAAAGAAGCCGAGGAGAATGATAAAAAAAACCGCCTGAACATAGGGTGTCAACAGGTAAGTATCGATAAAATCAAGCATGTCGTCGCTCCTTTATGATGGCAACCTTGTTAAAAAATTAAGATGGCAGTTCGTAAACCTTGATTTTAGCCCGCCGCCGCTCCTCGGTCAGCCATTGGGAAAACACCATCTCACGCTTCAGATCCAAGAGAGCTTTCTGCATTTCTTCCTTAGCCTGAGCGAATTGTTCAGGATTCGGTTGCCGCTTTTCCTTATAGGCCAACAGAAAATTCTCGCCGTTCAGGGTAATGGGTTCGGTCGGAAAGGGATGGGAAGCTGTTAAGGTAAAAGCCGCAGTCGTCAAGTTTCTGGCCTGGGGATGACCCGGGAAGCCTTGGGGCCGGGTAAAAAAACCGCTATCACGGACCGTCAATCCCATTTGGGCCGCCAACTTGGCCAGAGTTTCGCCTTTTCGTAAGCGGGCCAGCATTTGTTTAGTTTCCTGGGCGGCGGCTTCTTTGGCCTTTTCCAAGCGCGCCGCTTCGGCCACCCGGTCTTTGATTTGGGCTAAGGGCGGCAGCACACTTTCCCGACGATCAACTACTTGGAGCAGGATTATCCCGTCAGGCAAAGGTATTGGTTTACTGACTTCCTTGGGTTTCAAACTCAAGGCCACCTGTGAGATCGCCGGCTGCATACCCAAGCCAGGGATGGCCTCCCTGGCCGTCAACAAAGGCGTCTCCTGCACTGGTAACTGGTGTTGTTTCATGGCTGCCTCAAAGGAAGTATTGATTATTTCCGCTCGCAGTTCGGCAGCCTTTTGCTGGGCCATTTTCAAGGCTTCGTCTTCTCGCCAGGCTTTCTCTACCTGAGGCTGGACGCTGGCGAAGGCCGGAGCTTTATTTTCCACGATGTCGGTAACGTGCAGGATATGAAAACCTATGGGCGTGACGGCCGGGCCGATTTCGCCTTTTTTCAGCCTAAAGGCGGCAGCTTCCCATTCCGGAGTTTTCTGGCCGCGTTTCACCACCCCCAAATCCTCTGCCTTAATTTGCTGGCCTTGATTCTGAGCATATTTTTTCACCAGTTGCTCAAATTTTACGCCGTTCTTGGCATTGCGGAGGATGGCTTCAGCCTGCTGGCGGAGTCGCTCCCGGTCGGCGGTAGTAGCCTGCTTGGGGATTTCAAGCCGTATCTCACTGACGCGGATTGCCTGAGGTTGAGAAAACTCATCCAGGTGGTCGTAAAAAAACGCCTCCATTTTTTGGGGATCAGGTTTGATTTTGGCCGCAAGGTCGCGGAATTTCAGGAAGGTGTAGCGGGCTTGAAATTTTTCCGACTCCCGAAAAAGCTCCTTATGTTTGTCATAAAAAGCTTCTACTTCAGCCGGGGAAACCTGTTGTTGCTTTAGAAAATTAGTGGGGCCCACCGTCAGGTAATCAACCCGGACAGCCTCTTGTTCCAATCTGATGGTTTCCTGCAGGTCGGCTTCGGTGACCTTGGCAAAAGCAGTGATAAACCCAACCACTTTTTGCGTTAATAACCGCTGCCGTTCCATAGTTTCATATTCCGACGCCGGGAGGCGCTGGCGGGCCAGTAATTGCTGATATCTTTTTTCATTAAAGCCCCGTTCATCGGCAAAAACTGGGATCTTCTGGATGTAATTCCTTAATTCGGCGTCGGTGACCACTAGCCCCAGACGTTTGCTGGCCTGCTGGATAAGAACCTCATCGATCATTTGATTCAAAGTTTGGGCCTTCAAATTAAGGGCCTTGACAGCTTCTTCGTTGAAGTCACTTCCCAGGCGCTCCTGATAGGTGCGCATGAGGTTCTGATGCGCCCGGAGATACTCGGGCAGAAAAATCTTAACGCCGTCCACCTCGGCCACCTTCTGAAACTGGGCGGATCGAAAGGTGCCAATCCCCCAGAGGACAAAGACCACCACGATGGCGCCGATAATGATGGTGACGAACCAGGACTGGGTGTGTTTGCGCATGAAGTCAAGCACTGTTATCTTCCTTTGTTGGGCTCATTAACGATTCCCTTGAAGTTTGCGGGCCTGAACAGCCTCCGGACTTTTCGGGTAGTCGGCAATTAATTTTTCTAAGATAAGGTTAGAGACCTTGGATTTTCCCTGGGCCTTGAAGGCTTGAGCCTGTTTGAGCAGGGCCGGTGGGGCCAAAGAACTCTTGGGGTGGCCGTCCACCACCTTACTAAATTCGACTATGGCCTCGTCATATTTTTTTTCCTGGAGCAGGCTGTCCGCCAGGTAATAGCGGGCTTCGATGGCTTTATCGCCCCGGGGATGCTCCTTGAGGTATTGTTGGAACTTATCTCTGGCCGAGCCATAGGATTTCTGCTTATACAGGGTCATCCCCTCTTGTAAGGGGTCTCCGCCGGTTTTGGCAGCAGCCGGGGGAGGAGAAACTTCTCGTATAGGGGCAGCGGCCGGAGGTTCGACTCAGTGGGTTGAGAGGGACGTTGGCCTTCAAGCCGGGCCAGCCGCTCTTGCGCCGCAGCCAGGTCACGTTCCAGACCGGTCAACTTGTCACGCATCTGGGCTTGTTGGGGGTTGCCAGACTGCGTCAATTGATGCATTTGATTTTCCTGCTCAGCCAGTTTCCCTTCCACGACCTGGAGCCGGGCCCGCAAGGCTTCGAACTGGCTGGCCAAGTCGGCCAGCCTGGTATCAGAAACATTCGACCCGCCCGGAGCATAGACCATCTGGGGAGCCGGCTTGGCTACCGGCCCCGGATCAAGAGGTGCCGGCAATGGCGGCGGGGCTTCGTAGGCCGGTTCCAACTGGGTTTGGGGAGGGAGAGACTTCTTGGCAAACGGCAGGTCACCGCAGCCAAGAAGCAGCATCCCCATGAGAATTAATAGAACCATTATGAGCCGAGATGATGCCCCCCTTACCCTGAGGCGCTCCCCTGCCGGAGAAAGAGGAGAACCCAGAAAGGACTTCTGGACATCTCTTAGATAATTATCTAATTTATTCTTTTTCATTTTTCTATTAGCAGATTAATTTTAATCGTTGACACCGCCGATTACCAGATGGCCACGCCGGTTTTTGACAAAGGCGGCTTCATTCATTTCGGAGTCCAAAGGCTGCTCTTTACCATAACTGACGGTGGCCAGGCGATTGCCGGCAATTCCCAGGTCCTGGAGGTAATTTTTCACGCTGTCAGCCCGTTTCTGCCCCAGACCGAGATTATAATCGCTGCTGCCCCTTTGGTCGCAGTGGCCTTCAATGGTTATCTGCACTTCCGGATGTTTTTTCAGAAATCCAGCTTTTTTCTGCAAAAGATTGCGGGATTCCTCGGCCAGAGTGGCTTGATCGTACTCAAAGAAGACATCCTCACTTTCAAAGGCAATACCTTCGGGACCGTAGGCCTGAGCCCGGGCGGAGACGCCTCTGCGACTGCGGCCTAACCGTTCTCCCGGGGCTCCTCCGCCCAGCGATTCTTCCTTGATCTGGCCAGCTTCCTCTGTCACAGCCGCATCAGGTCCGGAGGTGGCAATAACCTTTTTCTTGGAACATCCGGTTAGCATTAGGGTGGTGGCCAGCAGGCAGGTCAGCAAGACCACGATGCCATAGTTACGTCTCATACTGGGGTTCTCCTCCGACTGTTGAAGTGATGAGGACTGAGTAAAAAACTACTATTTGCAATAAGTACCCCCGAGGGGAGAGATGATAATAGAAGTGACCAAACACAGCTTGGCGTACTATCTGGTTCCCAAATACAACTTGAGAACCAGGGGTAATCGCAAACCGAAAACGGTATCATTTGGGGGCCCAGGCAGGTTGGGTCTGGGCTCCGGGCATATTGGTCACCCGGGTAGCAGCACCGGTTTTGACGTTGACGACATAAATGGCGGCCTTGCCCCCTCGGGTGGAGCTACAGGCAATGAAGCTGCCGTCCGGGGACCAGGTGGGGCTTTCATTGCTGCCCTCCTGGGTAATTTGCCGGGCGCTGCCTCCCTGGGGCGAGATAACAAAGATCTGGAAACCGCCACCGGTGCGGCCAGCATAAGCGATTAAATCTCCCTTGGGTGAGAAAGCCGGGGAAACATTATACGAACCACCATAAGTCAAGCGCCGCGCTTGGCCGCCCCCCACCGGCATGACATAAATTTGGGGATTGCCGCCCCTATTAGAGACAAAGGCAAGCTGCCGGCCGTCCGGCGAGAAGGTCGGGGAGATATCGATCCCCGGACTTTGGGTCAGACGTTGTTTAATATTTCCTTGACGGTCCAGGAGATAAATCTCCTGATCGTTGTCTTTATTGAGGGTGGCAGCCAATAATCCCCCAGGTCCCGCAGCGGGAGTCACGTTCAGGGTGCCGTGGGAAGTCAACTTGCGCCCACTGCCCGAGCCGGGGCTAACGGCGTATAACGCCGGGAAGCCGCCCTTATAAGAACAGACGAAAATTTCCTGGCCGTCCGGCGACCAGGCAGGGGTTAAGGTAAGGGTGCCAAAGCGGGTCAGCTGCTTGGCGGCCCCACCCAGGTCCATGAGGTATAGATCCTTGTGGTCGGTGCTGCCGCTGATGAAAGCGATCCGACCCTGGGGGATACCCCGTTCACCGGTCAAATAGGTGACCACTTCATTGACGAATTGCGTCATCATGCGACGGCCGTCATTGGGTCCGCCCCGGTAGCGTTTGCCCAGCAGCATCTGGCCGGAACCCGAATCGTATAATTTCAGATCGAGGGTTAATTGCTGGCCCTGCTGCTGCCAGCCGCCGGCAATTACCAGATTGGCGCCCAAGGTGGATAAATTACTCAGCTTAGCGGTGGATGGCGAGGGTCCGATGGGACTGGAGTCGTAGGCCGCGGGGTCCAACACTGTAAAATGGCCCGATATTTTCAAATCTTGATTCGCCTGAGCCGCCAAGGCGGTTCCGATCTCCGGACCGCAGTCTCCGGGTCCCTGGAGGGTGGGGACGGCGATGACGTATTTCTTGGTTATCGGCGCCTTGACATCGATGTATTCTCTGGATTGGGCCAAGGCTGCGCTCGCCCAGGAGGTCAGGATCAAGACGGTCAAGGAGGCGTTCACGAACCACAGCATACCTTCGGAATTCACCAACCATTTTCTTCTCATTATGAACTTGCCTTCCATTCGGGAGTAAAAGTAATGCCGATTTCAACCTTTTCCTGGCCTGGCGGCAGAGACGGCAGGGGACTGGAGCGGGTTACGGCGGTCATAGCAGATTGATCAAAGAGGCGATCGCCAGATTCCTTTTCGAACCAGGAAGCCGAAATGGAACCATCAGCTTGGATTCTGACGATGATAACGGCTTTCAAATGTTGCATATTGCTGCGCTGCAGGCAATTGGGCTGCCAGTGCCGCCGAACCGTCTGGGACACCTGGGCGCCATAGGCTGCGGTCTGGGCACTGCCCATACTACCCCCGCCGGCGCCACCGCCCCCCCCACCGCTGCCGTGGGTAACTTTGGCGCTCACCTTGCCGGCACTTAATCTGGCGGCGGCCTGCCCCACGGCCTCCTGGTAAGCCTGGTTCCTGGATTTTGCCGCCAGTCCCTTCTCGAGCGATCGGACTGATTCTTGAATCTGCTGATTGCGGGAGGATTCGGCAGCTTTTTGCTGCGCGGCGTTAATTTCCTGGGCGATCTGCTGCTCGCGAGCCTTGGCCGCGGTAGCCTTTGATGTTGGTTCCACAGCCTCCGGGACCGGTTTCTTTACCTTTTCAGCCGGCACCTTGGTTTCGGCGACAGCCTTGGGCGCCGCCGGTTTATTGGGCGCGGGGGCTGGCTTTAGGGCCGGTTCCGGAATGGGCGGCTCCGCGGGTTTAGGGGCTGCCGCCACCGGTTTGGCTGCGACTTTGGGAGGGGGCGCAGCAACTTTGGGGGGCTGTTTGGGTTGTACCGGCGCAGTTTTGGCAGGTGGTGGGGGCGGCGGGGCCGCCGGTTTCACATGGGCCACAGGTTTTTTCTCGACTGGTTGCGGTTTTCCAGCCACAGCCTTTTTGGGCTCGGGGGCCGGTCTGACTGGTGGAGCAGGTTTTTCTTGTACTTCCACCCCAGGTTTGGCAGGCGGACCCGGAGGCGAGGACGCGACGGGCACCTCAGTCTTTGGTCCTGGTGGGACCGGAGCCGGCAATGGCATATTCACCAGATCCACCGTATAGGTTGGCAGCACCAGCTTGTCCCGGGGCGCTTTGGAATTATACCACACCAGCCCGCCGAACAGGGCCACGTGAAAAACCATGGAGAGGAGCAGCATCCGGCCTAACCGATCGGCTGGCACGGGCTCCGGGAAATCACCATTCCTCATGTGGCTCGTTATCCTTCGTTGGCGGCAGCAGGAGGTTCGGTCACCATACCCAATTTCTCCACTCCCGCAGCCTTCAAGGCGCCCATGACTTGCACCACGACGCCGTACGGCACAGAGCGATCGGCCTTCAACAAGACCTGAGGATTTCCTTGTACTTTCTGTTCTTCCAGGATGGCGCCGCCAAGTTTTTCCAGGGAAATGCGCCGATCATTGATATAGATGTCACTTTGGCCGCTGATGGAGATAATAATAGGCGGTTTGCTTTCATCCAGGGCCCCGCCTTTGGCCTGGGGGAGGTTGACATCCAACCCAGTGGTCATCATCGGGGCCGTCACCATAAAAATCACCAGCAACACCAACATCACGTCCACCAGAGGAGTGACATTGATTTCCGACATGGGGCCATTGGATGAACCGCCTCCCATGGCCATGGCTTATTTCTCCCCTGCCTGCCGGCGCATCAGGTCCCGCTCAATAATATTCAGGAAATCAATAATGAAATTTCCCATTTCGGTTTCTAAGACTCTGACTTTGGTCAGAAAATAATTATAGGCCACAACCGCCGGGATAGCTGCGGCCAAACCCACGGCCGTGGCCACCAGGGCTTCGGAGATCCCCGGCGCCACAACCGCCAGACTCGCACTCCCCTTCAGACCGATACCCCGAAAGGAAGTCATAATCCCCCAGACCGTGCCGAAGAGTCCTATAAAAGGGCCGGTGTTGCCGGTAGTAGCCAGGAACGTAATGGCCCGGGAAAGCCTGGCGCTCTCTGAATTCATGGCCCGCCGCAAGGAGCGGTTGACATTTTCCAGACCGGCCCCGCGCACGGCGATGGTTCCCAGGGGGTCCCGGTCGCCACTGTCGCCGCTGGTCTGGGCCTGCATCAGTTTCCCCAGCTCAATATAGCCGAGCCGGAAAATGGCGGCCACCGGTGAGGCCTCCAGGTGTCGGGTTTCATGATAGGCGGTGGAAAGGTTGGGGGAGCTCCAAAAGATATCCAAAAATTCTGCGGTCTGTTTTTTGGCCCGGGAAAGCTGGATCAGTTTAGCGAAAATTATGCCCCAGCAAGTAACCGAAAAAAGTAGTAAAATCAACATAACAGCCTTGACCACGGGACCGGCGTTCAGAATCAGGGGGATGATATCCAGATCTGAGACTGCGGCACTAGGTGGACCGGCGGCCCAGGCAACATCAACTAAGCTAAAAAATTTAACTATTTCCATAAGTTCAATTTAAAATTATTGTATGATTCAGACAATTCTTTGTCAAGTCAGGAGTTAGGCTGTTTCCGGTTATCGGTTTTCGGTTAAAAGATTAGATCTTATGTACGGTTTATAAAATTCCTTCCAGGCGCAGCCGGGAAACGACGGCGGTGGTGGCTTGGCTGCGATCCATGGTGTAAAAATGCAGGCCCACAACTCCGGCCTGAATCAGTTCCCGGCATTGGTCCACGGCAAAGTCGATCCCGAAATTAAGCAAAGCCCGCTGATCCCCTTCGGGCAAGGCGGCCAATCCCTGCTCCAGTTTGTCAGTAATGGTGGCACCGCATAATTTGGCCAGGTGACGCATCATTTTGAGGCTGAATACCGGCATAATGCCTGGAAGGATGGGCACCAGGATACCTTTGGCCAAGCAGCGGTCCACAAAATCATAAAAGAACCGGTTATCATAGAAATAATTGGTGATGATGAACTCCGCCCCCAGATCAACCTTCATTTTGAGATATTCCAGGTCCTTATCTAAGCTTTCAGATTCGATGTGACCCTCGGGGTAAC
Organism: uncultured delta proteobacterium; assembly: GCA_963780995.1. Taxonomy (GTDB): domain Bacteria; phylum Desulfobacterota; class Desulfobaccia; order Desulfobaccales; family Desulfobaccaceae; genus Desulfobacca. Next base: position 9,193 of record CAWAEI010000015.1, on the reverse strand, counting down.
CGGCGACCCCCAGGCAGAATGGGAATTCAGGTTTGATAAAAGCCAACAGATCTGAGGTATGCGCCAAACTTTGGGGATGGGGCACAAAATCGGCTTGGCCATGGGGCGGGTCGCCCCGCACCACCAGCAGGTTATCTACCCCCAAGGCCTGGTAATCTTCCAGGATAGACTCGATATAGTCAGGGGGCAAACCATAACCGGCGAAATAGGCGACAATCTCCAACTCCTTATCGTTATGGAGCTTGTCCACCAACTGGCGGGAGCCTTCCCGGGTGGAACCCCCGGCGCCGAAGGTGATCCCGACAAAATCGGGTTCCAGATAATATAATTGATCAATAACGCGTTCCAGATTGGCCGTCCCTTCCGGGGTGCGAGCGGGAAAAAATTCAAAAGACAAGGTGGGTCTCTTGATTTTCCAGATCTGGCTTAATCTCATGGGTTTCCGCTCCTTTACAAGTTTTGGTTCCTGGTAACAAAGAAGGCCACATTAGCAATGACCTGAAGCAGGCGGGGCTCTTGAAATTCCTTTTAGTCCTTACTATAATAGGTAATCTTTTATAGCAAAAAGTCTTAGAAAACAATCAAAATAACCGCTTCGCCTGCTCAGGCGCACATCTCCTGGGGCACGCCACGCGAACCATATGGACATTCCGACGTTTGATGATTACTGCTTTGCCTGCGGCGTCCGCAATCCCAAAGGGATCGGCATGCGGGTGAATTACCTGGAGGATATCGAGGCAGCAGAGTCCTTGCTAGCCTTACCCAGGGAATATCAAGGCTGGCAGGAGGTCATTCACGGGGGGATTCTGGCCACCCTGCTGGATGAGATCATGATGCACGCCGTCTGGCATTTTGCCGGGCCGGGGGTGACCCTGGGTTTGGAAGTGCAGTTCCGCCAGCCCCTGGCGCCGGGAGAAATGGTCTTGGTGCGGGGCAAATTGACTGAAACCAAAGGCCGCCGCCTGAAGGCCCAGGGAGAAATCATCCGGCAGGCGGACAGCCGGCTCATCGCCAACAGCCTGGGGCGTTTCCTGTTATTGCCTGAGACTAAGGTTTAGTACTTTCTCAAGTTGGAGAATGTTGATTAAGATCGGCGGTATATGCCCTGGGAGATGGCTATGATGCAGCTCGTGATTATGATGGTGGGAAAAACCAGGGCGGCTTTTATCCAAGAGGGCCTGGACTTCTATAGAAAACGGTTGCTCTTTTATCACCAGTTATCTCTGATTACGATTCGGGAAGAGAAACCCCAGAGCGGCCTGACGCCGGAGCAGATTAAAGAAAAGGAAGGAGCACGGTTGCTGACCCGGTTGCCGAAACCGGCCCGGGTGATCGCCTTGGAGGCTGACGGCAAGGAATTTACTTCGGAGGGGCTGGCCCGCTGGCTGGCCGGGCTGGAACAGGAGGCCCACATTCCCTTTGTTTTCGTTATCGGCGGTCATTTAGGACTGTCGCCGGCTGTCCTGCAGGCCGCCGAGCATCGTCTCTCCCTCTCCCGCTTCACCTTCACCCATGAACTCAGCCGTTTGATCCTGCTGGAACAGCTGTACCGGGCAGCCACTATCAGAGCCGGACATCCGTATCACAATTAAAACCCGGGGTTTTTCCAGGTTTTTTGGACTCTAGTGTCCCGGTCTGATTTAACGCCGGCCCTTGTCGGACAAACGCAGCCACCAGGCGGCGCCTAGTCCCCAGACCGCATTGAAGAAAACCACCAGGAGCGGGGTGAGCACCCCCAGGTCCAATCCCAAAATGCCCTTATCTAATCGGTAAGGAAACACCAGGAATAATTGCACCAGGGTGGGACCCAGGCTGTAGATCAGCCCTTGACGCCAAATTGTCGACTTCCAGGGCAGGAGGAACATAAAGCCCCACAACCCGCCCCAGACCAAACGGGGGTAGAGAAAAGCCGGTGTCAGGCTGGGCGCCAGCTTTACCCCCAGAAACTGATTAATCCCTTGGGCTCCAAAAAACCACAAAACCAGACTGTTTAGCAGGCCACCCGCACATCCGGCGGCAAAGGTAAGAGAAATTTTTTGGACTAGGTGCATAGATCACTCCGAAATACCGGGGGCAGTGGGAGCAGGAGGAGAGAGCGGGCTTGATAAATTAGGCGGTGTGGGGCTACTCAGGAACGCCTTTTCACCCCTGAGCGGTTACACGGATTCTACTGCGGTAAGACCCGGCACTTCCTGTTTAAGCAGACGTTCAATGCCATTTTTCAAGGTCATCTGGGACATGGGGCAACCTTTGCAGGCCCCTGTGAGCCGGACTTTGACGACACCGTTGTCGACTTCCACCAATTCTACATCACCGCCGTCCCGCTGCAACATAGGACGTATTTTTGCTAAAGCCTTTTCTACTGCTTCTTTCAAAAGAGATTCCTCCTCTTGTATTAGTCAAACCTATAATTATAAAAAATTAACCACGATATCCTAAAATGTAAAGCCTTAAGAGACTCACGTCCGTAATTTTCCCTCTTGGACCGCGAGATATTGCCAGGCTCGGTCATTCCAGCTCAAAAACGGCCTCTACTTGGGAGCGGATCTCCTGCTCACCCACTTCGATGGGAGTGGCGACATTTTCCGGCCCGGCGGCGGCCCGCATAAGTTTGGCCTCATCCCGGGGAAAGGGTGCGACTCTAGTCATGGTGGAAACTTTTTGTAAACGTTTAACTTTCATCCCCTGGGACCGGGCCAGGGCCTCGGCCATTTGCTTGGCCTTTTGGAGAGCCTGGACAGTGGCCTCCTGGGTGAGGGCATCGATCTCCGAGTGCTGCCAGATCGGCCCATAGATTTCATTGACTCCCTGCTGCACCCCGAGGTCGATGAGATCTCCCAGCCGGGCAAGTTCCTTTAGCTTAACCTGAAAACCGTTGCTGGCGCGATAGCCGGTGATGGCGGGCTTTTTCCCTTTCTCACCGTAGGTGTAGAGCGGCATGATACGGTAGCCCGTGCTCCTGACGGTATCCCCCTCATGGAAGAATTTTTTCACTGCGGTGAGAAAAGCGTCGGCTTTTCTGGCGTTTTCAGCCGAGGCCATGTGTGCTTTGGGCGCCTCGGTAAGGATGGTGAAGTTCAAAAGGGCGACATCCGGATACGCCTTGACCAGACCCTCGCCGTTAATTTTAGCCAGGGAGTTGGTACTTTTGCTTTCCTCACCTTGGGCCATCAGATTGACCGGGGCCAGCGCCAACAGGAAGCCGGCCAAGAAAAGAATCATTTTTCGGTTTGCAAACATCTTGTTTCCTTTCTTGAAGAACGGTTGACAGCATATTTCAAGCCCTCGCGGCCCTGGCTTGGGCCATCTGGGTGGCCAAATGCAGAGCGGCTTTGAGACTGCCGGGATCGGCCTGCCCGGTCCCTGCCAGGTCATAAGCCGTACCGTGATCCACCGAGGTGCGGATGATGGGCAACCCCAAGGTGACGTTAACAGCATCGCCGAAATGCAACAGTTTGAGAGGAATAAGCCCCTGGTCATGGTACATGACCACCACGGCGTCGAACTCGCCTCGCTGGTGACGGACAAAAATTGTGTCCGCGGGCAGTGGTCCCACCACGTCAATATCTCTTGCCCTGGCCGCAACAACGGCGGGATGGATAATCTGGGCCTCTTCATCTCCAAACAGGCCACCCTCTCCGGCGTGAGGATTGAGGGCCGCCACCCCCAGGCAGGGTTTGGACAATCCAAAATCAGAGATCAGACTGCGGTGGGTGAGGGTGAGTAGTTGAACCAGACCGGCCTGGTTTAAACGACCGGGCACCTCCCGGAGAGGGCAATGGATGGTGGCCAGCACCACCCGGAATTTATCTCCCGCCAGCATCATGGCGAATTCCGTCGTCCTACACCGTTCCGCCAAGAGTTCGGTGTGGCCGGGGTAATGATAGCCGCCCAAATGCATGGCCGCTTTGCTGATGGGAGCGGTCACCACGGCCGCGGCTTGCCCGCTGAGCGTCAGATCCACCGCCTGGAGGATATACCCCACCATGGCGGCGCCGCTTTCCGGCGTGGGCCGGCCATAGTTGAGGGATTTTGGGTCCAGGCGGGACATAACCAGGATATCCACTGTTCCATGGCGGAATATACCACCGGCCGGAACAGCCGTCTCATGCAGTTGCAGATCGGCCCGGCAGATTTCCCCGGCCTTGGCCAAGGCCGGGAGATCCCCTACAATCAGCGGCCGACAATAGTCATAGAGTCCCCCATCAGACAGGGCTTTGATAATAATTTCCGGTCCTATGCCGGTGATATCACCCATGGTAACAGCCAGCAGCGGCCGAGGGTCGTCAGCAGGATTCATACAGTTTCCAGTTTACGGGTTACGATTAAAATATTATTGTATTCCATCGGTTAGAGGTTGAGTTGACTGTAATTCAAACTGAACTTGTTATCACTCAGGGAGTTTCTCCTCTAAGGCAAGTAAGTCTTTTAAAGCTGCGGGATTGAACCCCACCACCACCTGATCAGCCCGGGCACAGACCGGCACCCGCCGGCTCGCGGTTAAACGACGCATCTGCCGCAGATTGGCAAAACTACCGGCCACTTCCAGTTCTTCAAACGGCATACCATGCTGCTGCAGGAAGAGTTTAACCGCCTCACACTCGCCTCAGGCCGGGAGGGTAAAAAGTTTCAGAGTCATAGGCTTTCCTTTACTAATAAGGTCGCAAAAGGCGGCAGCCGCCTTTATCCGGAGGTTATTGTAAAAGTAAATCCTGCCCTCGTTACGACGCCTGGTCAATCCACGGTAAACTCCAGACTCTTTTCATCCTGGCCAAAGCCGGTAATGATCTGGGTTTTGAGGGTGTATTGTCCCGGAGTGCTTTTGTCCGGCAGGGTGAAGGCCACCTCCTGGTCAAAGGTGCCGTTGGGAGTGCGCATATTCCTGGAGGAGGTCTTGCCCTGGGATCTGCCTTGATAGAAAATTTCCCGGTTGATGGTAACTGGAATCCCGGTATCATCTGCCGTCAAAATGGTGTAGGTCAAAACGATGCTCGCATTACGGCCCCGCTGCACCCGCTTCGGGGTGACAGCCAGTTTATCCAGCCGCACCACACAGCCGCTGGTGGGACAATAGTTATGCTTCGCCACAGCGGCCTCCCGATCCTGCCGCCTAACATCGTTATAAGTTCCCCAGCGGGGCTCCACCGGGTTACGGGTGGGAGAAGCAAAGAATTCCCAGTTACCGGGGCCAGCTTGACCAAAAGTGTAATTCCAGCCGCCAGTTACCGACACCGATCCTAAAGCCACCGTTAACACCACCAACCACCAGGTTTTGCCCGTCATACCATTCTCCCTAAAGATACGTTCTTGTCTGCCCAGAATTTTTGGGGATTTTTGGCAAGTTTATCACATCAGCTAATTATAGCCATTATCAAAAGTTTAATCATGACCGGCAAGCAGGAAAACTTTAACTAAGGCGCCGTGAGCCGCAAGCCCCACTTTCGGCTTGCGGCTCACGGCTTTTAGACACGGACAACATTTTGTCTAGACTCAAAAATTATGCGGCCGGCGATTCGGATTTAAGATACTGCATATTCAAGCCGATAGGGATTTGCAGAACCCACTTAACTGCGTACATCAGGGATCGAGGATACAGTTTTGGAAATCCTGAAAAATCTGCCTTTGGCATTATTTGGCAATTTGAGCCCGGCGGAAATCACCAGGTATGAAAAACAGCTCCACCTGACGGATTGGGGGGTGGATGCTCAAGAAAAATTAAAATCCTCCCGAGTATTCATTGCCGGAGCGAACGGTCTGGTGACGGCGGCAGCCTTTAGCTTAGTGGCCGCGGGGGTGGGCCACCTGAGGGTGGTTGATGCCAGCCGGGTTTCTTTACAGGATCTGGGCGATCAAATGCTGTATCGGGAAAGAGACCTCAATAAGCCCAAAGTGCCGGTGTTGCGGCAACGTTTGCAGGAGGCCAACCCCTTCTCAGAAATAGAGGGCCTGGAGAGAAAAATCAGTGAACATAATGCCGTAAAAATTATCCAGGGGGCTGATCTCCTGTTAGTCGATTTAAATGAAGGCGAGACGGCTGCGGTGCTCAATCGCGCCGCCATCAAAAGCCAGATCCCTTTAATATTGGCCTGGACCCAGGAAATGCGGGGTTTTATTATCACCCTGAAACCAGGCCAGGGACTGTGTCTAGAATGTACCTCCCTAACCGAACGGGGCTGCAAATCCGAGGCCGTGATGGCGCCGATGAGGACCATTGTGGGCGGCCTGATGGCGCTGGAAGCCCTGCGTATCCTGGGCGGCCCGGGCCCGGTGCTGTTGGAGCGGCTTTTCGGTTATGACGGCGACCTGTGCCATTGCCTGGAGGAACCGATCAAGCGTAAGAAGGAGTGTCCGGTTTGTAATAGGCAGGGCCAAGGCTGATCCTGCCGTTGTGGTCTGATCCTTCATGCCTCTCTCATTTATTGGCCGGGGCGAATTCTTTAAAATGTCCAGCCTCCCAGATGGGCCGGCCCTGATCATCGCGGCAGGGAGATACTCCGGTCTTTGCAGGTCAATTCCGAGGCCACCAAAACATCTTCCCCTTCATGTTCATGAAAAACACCGTTTAAGATCATCTCGTCATTCACGTTGAGCTTAACGTGGTGCCGTTTCAGAAACCACTCCGGGGCGATGTGGACATGGACCAGCTCTTTGTCCGTGGTTTCGATTTCTGCGGTCAGGCCTGGAGACGTTTCAAATTTACTTTTCTCCAGGCGTAGCCCCCGGATGACACCGGTGACGACGCCGGGTTGGCATAATCCGCTTCCTTCCCGAGAGCAGGAGTAAGGAACATAATAGTGCACATGAGTGCGGAAGCCCTGCCCCCGGCCGCCTTGGTGGACTACCTGGTTTTCTGGGGTAATCGAGGAGTTGTGAACGGCACAACCGGCAGCAAGTAAAACTAATAGACTACAGACAATCAAACCCTTCCTTTTCATACCAACCTCGCAGCATGTATTGAGATCAGAAACTACATTAGTTCTCATGATAGTTTCCGGATGAGAACTAATTGAAGACTTTCTCATATTGTCCTTAGGTCAGATTCGTTCCGGGTGGAGCCGGCCTCGCCGTTTTCGGCAAAGCGCTGGTAGAGCACCGGCAGGACCACCAGGGTAAGCACAGTGGCGGTGAACAGGCCGCTGACCACGACCACGGCCAGGGGCCGTTGCACTTCCGAGCCCGGGCCGCTGGTAAAGAGCAACGGGGTCAGACCCAGAATGGCCACCAGGGCGGTCATGAGCACGGGCCGAAGCCGGCGATCGCAGCCCTGGCGCACGGCCTGGTCCACCGAGAGGCCTTGGTCCCTGAGTTGGTTAATCTGGGAGACCAGCACCACTCCATTCAAGACCGCCACCCCAAAGAGGGCGATAAAGCCTACGGCCGCGGGAACGCTTAAGTAGAGACCGGTAACCAGAAGCCCCAGGATGCCGCCCACGAGGGCCAGAGGCAGGTTGAGCATGATCAGGGTGGCATACCGGAGAGACTGGAAGGTCAGGAAGAGCAACAGGTAGACCAGGGCCAGGGTTACAGGGACGATGAGCAGCAGGCGCTGCATGGCCCGCTCCTGGTTCTCGAAGGTGCCGCCCCAGGCAGTGTAGTAGCCGGGGGGGAGGTTCAAACGGCTTTGCAGAAGCCGTTGGCCGTCGGCCACGACGCTGCCGGTGTCCCGGTCCTTGACATTGAACTCCACCACAATGCGGCGGCGCACGTTATCCCGGCTGATCTGCAGGGGACCCTCGGCCTGGGAGATCTCGGCCAAGGTCGCCAGGGGCACGGATTGTCCCCCCGGGGCCGAAACCAAAATGTTACCGATGGTTTCGGGGCTATGGCGCCGCTCTTCCGGGTAGCGCACCAGCACCTCCACCCGCATCTGGCCTTCGATAATCTCCGTGGCCGCCTTGCCGCCGATGGCGGTCTCGATGACCTCCTGGACGTCGGCGACGTTGAGGCCGTAACGGGCCAGCCGCTGGCGATCAATCCGGATATTCAGGTTGGGGAGGCCGGCCACCTGCTCCACGCGGCAGGTCGGCGACTCCGGGCACGGTGCGCAGCAAAGCCGCGGCCGCTTCGGCCTGGTGTTTCAGCACGGACAGGTCATCGCCGAAGATCTTCACCGCCACCTGGGATTTGACTCCGGAAACCAGATGGTCAACCCGGTGGGCAATGGGCTGGCTGAAGTTAAAGACGACGCCGGGAATCTTTTCCAGCTCCTGGCGCATCCTGGCAATGAGTTCCTCGGTGGTATGGGCGGTTTGCCATTCTTTCCTGAGGCTTGAGCATGACAATGGGTTCGCTGGACTCAACGCCGTGAGATTCCGTGGCGATTTCGGCGGCACCGATCTTGGAGACCACCGTTGCCACCTCGGGAAACTTCAAGAGGACCTGGTGCATCTGCCGTTCCATGGCTACCGATTGGGGCAAAGCCACGGACGGCAGGCGGATCATGATGTTGGTAATATAGCCTTCATCCAGGCGGGGGATAAACTCGGTGCCCAGGAAAGGCACGGCGGCCAGGGAGACCGCCAGCAAGCCCCCGGTCCCGAGGAGTACGGTCCGGCGATGGCCCAGGGCCCAGTCAAGGACAGGCCGGTAGACCTTTTGGGCTGCCTCCAGGAGAAGACTGGAGCGCTCCGGGGCCGGCTTGAGGAGGTAAGAGCATAAGGCCGGAATGGCAACAATTGAGAGCAGCAGGGAAGCCAACAGGGCGATGACCACGGTGAAGGCCAGGGGGGCGAACATCTTGCCCTCCATGCCCTGGAGCGTCATGATGGGGAGGAAGGTTAAGGCGATGATCAACTCCCCGAAGAGACTGGGTTTCCGCACCTCCAGGACAGCGTTCAGCACGGTGAGGCCGAAGTTTTGGCCGGGCGGCGGCTGCCCCAGGTGGTGCATGACGTTTTCCACCTGAATAACCGCACTATCCACAATCATGCCGATGGAGATGGCCAGTCCCCCAGGGACATCAGGTTGGCCGACAGGCCCACCTGCCGCATGGCGATGAAGGTGGCCAGGGCCACGAGGGGCAGAGTTAAGGCGATGACCAGCGCCCCCCGGAAGCTGCGCAAAAAGAGATAGACCACCAGGATCACCAGGATAACGCCTTCGGCAATGGCCCAGCCCACGGTTTGGATACAGTCCTGGACCAGGCCGGTGCGGTCATAGAAGGCTTTGAGAGTGACGCCTTTGGGGCAAGATG
>CAWAEI010000014.1:0-31673 GCA_963780995.1 uncultured delta proteobacterium | reverse complement strand
CCTGATTCGCAAGGTTATCGATGAAGGCACCCCTTGGATGGCTGGAGCCATGACCCTGGCGCAACAGGGCCTTTTGGAAGAGGCTCTCTTCTGCTGCCACAAAGTCCTGGCTGAAGATCCTGAGGATTCCCGGGCCTTGGAAAATAAAGCCTTTTTACTCAAGGATTTGGGGCGTGACGCCGAAGCTGTGGAAATTTTTGAACAGGTACTGGCTAAAAAACCGGACCACTTCTATGCCCTCATCGGCTTAGGCATGGCCCTCATGGCCCAGGAAAAGTTTGCCGAAGCCCTTAAATCCCTGGACCAAGCCCTGCTCCTGCAGCCCGGCAACAAAGAACTCCTCGTTAACAAAGGTCTGGCCCTCTACCTGTCGGGCCGCCAGGAAGAGGCTATGGAAATTGAGCCGTTTCAGGAAGCCTTTGCCGATAAAATTAAAGAGGAAATCTCCAAACACCAGTCAAAAAGTCCTGCATCCGACTCCTGATGCCTATCCCCCAGGCGCTGGCAGGCTTTTGGGATACAGCCTTCGATTATCCCGCTTGTTTGCTGCCAGCGTCTGTCTGCATTGTAGAGCAATTCTCGAAAATAATTTCTTATTGTCCGGCCGCAGGGGTCGGATAACCCGACCCCTGCGGGGAATGACATCTTTTCCTTGATTTCTGTGTGAAATAAAGAATGAGGGGTCATTATTCGGACATTTCCCCTTTCTACCTTAATTGCCTATTAATATTTTATTAAATTTCCTAAGGGAGTCGATTTTTAGACAATGTTTTCCATAGCCTTTAACTAGTGCAAATCTTTAATATACTAGGACCGTTGGAAAGCAAGGATTGTCCATCATTCTACCTGCCAAAATTAACCTGTCAGGGAATAGCCTGCTTGGCACATAGTTTGCTGAATTTACAATTAGGTTTTTCCCCCTGCCCATTCCGGTAACGCTCCAGGCATAGAATACCGGTGTGATTCTTCTCGAAATTGGCTGATTGGCTCATCACCATCTGAGCAGATAGGTTAAAGGCTTTGAGCATATGATAGAAGCTTGTTGTAGCTCCGCCCGGCCAAGTGTGGCGGTAAAAATATGATTTCCCCGGCTAAACCGAAGCCCATCAGCCTCCTGGTGCTCAACGACACTATTCGCCAGCATCTGCTGGGCATTCTGGAGAGAAACCATTTCAATCCGGTGGTGATCTCCAATCCCGGAGAATTAGCCACCGAATTAAAAGAGCGCACCTCTCCCGTGATTTTCATCGACTGGGAGGCCGAAACGCAGTATGGTCCGGCCATCATCATGAATATCAAGGCGGCCCTGCAAGAAGGGGGCATTATTTTCCTGTACGACAAAGACCATCGCAATCTCATCCGGGAAGTCATGCAGTTAGGGGTCTATGGCTGTATCCTGGCTCCTTATGATGAATGGGAAATCCTCACGATGGTCAAGCATCTCCTCACCAAAAAAACCGCCAAGACCGACCGCCGCCGCAAAAAACCACCAGTAAACTGCTAATCTATTTTCCGTCCAGACATAATATTCCTTCACCCCGCCAGACGCCGCCAGAGATTGGTAAAGCGTTTCCTGGTTCTATCGTTTTTTATCCCGATGGCCAGGGCCTTTTTGGCTCCCACCAGGACCACCAGTTTCTTGCCCCGGGTTACGGCGGTATAGATTAAATTTCGCTGCAACAGCATAAAATGCTGGGTTACCAGCGGCAACACCACCGCGGCATATTCCGATCCCTGGGACTTGTGCACCGAAATGGCGTAGGCCAGGACAATTTCGTCCAGTTCGCTGAAATCATAGACCACTTCCCGGTGGTCAAAAGCAATGGCCATTTCATGGAGTTCGAGGTCAATTTTGACGATTCGGCCGATGTCGCCGTTGAACACTTCTTTATCGTAGTTGTTTTTAATCTGCATTACCTTATCATTGACTTTATAAAGCCGGCCCCCCCGATTCAGCCCTTCCGGGCCGGGGTTTAATTCCTGCTGCAGGGCCTGATTGAGGGTAGCCGAGCCCACCACCCCCCGGTGCATGGGGGTGAGAACCTGGATCTCCTCCACCGGATCGAAGCCGAAACGCCGGGGAATGCGCTCCTTTACCAGTTCTAGAATGACCCTCAGGACATCTTGAGGCTCTTCCTGTTCTACAAAGAAAAAGTCCGCCAGGTTATCCGGACCGGGTTTCCATAAGGGCATTTCGCCGCGGTTGATCCGGTGGGCGTTGACAATGATCAGGCTTTCCTGGGCCTGGCGGAAAATCTCGGTCAGCTCGATAACGGGGATAACCCCGGAAACAATCAGGTCCCGAAAGACATTACCCGGTCCCACCGAAGGCAACTGGTTGGCGTCACCCACCAGGATGAGAGTGGCCCCCCGGGGGACCGCCTTGAGCAGGTGGTGCAGCAATAAGGTGTCGACCATGGAGGCTTCATCGATGATCAACAGGTCACACGGCAGGGTGCGGTTCTCACTGACCTGAAACCCGCCCTTTTGTTGGCTGTATTCCAACAGCCGGTGGATGGTTTTGGCCTCCTGGCCGGTGACCTCGCTCATGCGTTTGGCCGCCCGGCCGGTGGGTGCGGCCATCATCATATTGACCCCCAGGCGTTCCCAAATTTTTAGGATGGCATTGATGATGGTGGTCTTGCCGGTGCCCGGGCCGCCGGTAATGATGAGCACTTTGTGGTGTAAAGACATGGTGACGGCTTCGGCCTGCTGGGGGGCTAAGGTCAGGCCCAGGCGCTTCTGGACCCAATCCAAAGCCTTGGCCGGATCCACGAAGGGCAATTGCTTGTGGGTCTGCAGCAGCAGCTTGAGCCGTTTGGCGGCGTTGGTCTCGGCCAGATAAAAACCGGTAAGATAGACGGCCCGCTGGTCCGCGCCGCTCTCCTGGTCCCAGGGTTCCTCCACCATAATTTCCTGGCGAAAGGCCAACCGGCTGAGGGCTTGGTCGATCAACTCCTGGTCAACCTCCAAAATTTCCTGGGATTTCACCAAAAGCGGCCCCAAGGGGTAAAACACGTGCCCTTCATTGCTCAGGTTTTGCAAGGTATACAGCAGGCCCGCCTCTAAACGGGCCGGGGTGTCTTTTCCAAAACCTAATTGCGCGGCCATGCGGTCGGCGGTGATAAAACCGATGCCGAAAATATCAGTGGCCAACTGGTAGGGATTTTCCTGCATAACAGTGACAGCCTGAGTGCCGTACTGCTTAAAAATTTTCACTGCATAAGCCGTGCTAATGCCATGGGTCTGTAAAAACAGCATCACCTCCCGGATCTGCTTCTGTTCTTCCCAGGCCAGGCGGATCATTTCCAGTCGCTTGGGGCCAATACCCGCCACTTCGGCCAAACGTTCTAGCCGGTTTTCGATAATTTCAAAGGTTCCGGCGGCGAATTTCTCGACGATGCGCTGGGCCATGACCGGTCCGACACCTTTGATAAAACCTGACGCCAGGTATTTTTCCATCCCAGGTACGGTGGCTGGGAACAGGGTTTCATGCTCCACAAATTTAAACTGTTCCCCATACTTGGGGTGCAGGCTCCATTCCCCCTGCAACCGCAACCGTTCCCCTGGCTTGGGAGACATCAGATGGCCGACGATGGTCACCAGATGCCTTTGGCCCCGCACCTTCAGTTGGGCCACCGTAAAGCCGTTCTCTTCATTGCAGAAGGTGACGCGTTCGATCTGTCCCCGGAGTTCCACCAGCATGGCTAATACCAATAAATCTAAAAAGTAAAATTTGGTGGCCCAGGCTTTCCAGCCTGGGCGGCTTTTGGCAAGGGCTCTAAAACTTGTTTGCAATCAAAAGGCGGGTTAACCACCCGCCCGGCTTAGACGATTGATTTGACCCGCAGGTGGTCTCAGCGCCGCAGGGTAAATTCGGTGTTTAACAACGTCTGCCCCGTCGCCAGCGACACAATCTTGACATCGACGCTGGGCGGGCTCAGATGCATCAAAGCATAACTCAAGGGATAGCCCCGCCGGTCATGCGCTTTCAGATGACCTGGATTGACCCACAAAACTCCCTGTTTGTCCCGAATGCTGGGAATGTGCGTGTGACCGTAGAGCACAATGTCCACATCCTTTGGCGCTCCCTCCGGGTCCAGGTCTCCCGGCTGATCAAATTTGCTGGCCTCGGGGCTGTGCGTCATCAGGAGCTTGACTCCGGCCAGGTTTTCGAGGCGCCGGTTGGGAATTGTCGGGTCCCGATATTCCGGACAATAAAGCCCCGGGACGGCCAATGTCTTTAAATTGGCAGCCTCTAAAAAGAGAATGTCCAGGTAGTCGTCGCCCAGGTGGAGCACCTGATGCACCCTGGCCGCCAGGAAGCGGTCGGCTACTTTCTGGATGGCCTCCACGTTGCCGTGGCTATCGCTCAGAATACCAAGTAGCATAGTCGTCCACTAGTAAAAAGAACGGTTTCTAACCTAGGCCGCTTTTTAAGGTAGGGTGGGCACGGCCCACCATAATCTTAGCCTAAACGGGCCTGCAGGCGCAGATACGGACCGCCGTCCGACACCTTCACCCATTCTTTATGACCCTTGCCGCACATTCCCAATCCGGAGATTTCCACCTGCGGTCCCACCATGGTGATGGATTGCAATAGGTCCGGGACATATCCGGTGACAATCACCGGCGAAAACACCTTCCCGGTCAGCTTCCCCTGGCGGATCTCTTCGGCGTATAGACCTTCCAGTTGTATGCCCCACCCCTTAGGATCCTCCATACCGTTCGAAGGATGGTCCAGGAAGTAACCGAACTCGATATCGGCCAGCATCTCCTCAAAGCTGCTGCTGCCGGAACCGAAATAGGTGTTGGTCATCCGGGCATAAATCTTGCGGGAGTATGATTCCCGCCGGCCATTGGCGCTGCGTTTCAGGCCGAAGCGCAGAGCTGCATGTAAGTCGGTGAGGGGGCGCCGTAAAATTCCCTGGGCAATAATTTTAGTCTCTTCGGCCAGCTTGCCTTCATGATCAAAATAAAAACTGGCTGCCTGGCCCGGCAGCGCAGGTGAATCGTACAAGTCTACCAGGGGTGAAGCAACCTGTTTGTTCAGATATTCTTGTCCCCGGGAGCGCCGTTGTAAAAACAGATCTGCTTCGGTACCGTGGCCAAAAGCTTCGTGCGCGAAGATGCCGGCAAATTCCGGTGAAAAGATGCAATCATACCGGCCGGGCGTTAGCCGCGGCGCCCCGAGGATGCGGCCGGCGTCCCGAATTAAGCGTTCCCGGTCTTCGGCCCCGAATTGCGCGTGCTCGAATCCTCCCAGATAACAATGCCCCCCGTGCATACGGGCGGTCTGATCCCCGTCCCGCAGCACCACCTGGGCTACCACCTGGGTCCGGGGTAGTTCCTGAAAGAGACTGCGGTGGCGGTTGACAAACAACTCACAATTGTTCACATAGGCATAAAAAGCCGTGGCATTCACCACCCTGGAGTCTCGGGCGTGCAGATTATCCCGCAATTCCTGGAGCCCGGCCATTTTTTCGGACAAAGAAATCTGTTCCGGTTCAATCGCGGCGGTGGCGGCAAAATTTTGGGTCAGGGGCGCACCGGGATCAATGCTCAGGCCAAGATCCACAATCCCCTCCGTCAGGGCGGCGCTCACCAGTGTCTCAGCTCCAGCCGTCAGGCGGTCACAGAATTCACACGTAGCCACGCCGTTCAGGGCATACTCCAAAAAACTGCGACCGGTAAAAACTGTTAATACCGCCCCTTGCTGTCTTTCCAGGGCTTCGGCCCGGGCCTCCCGGCTATCCACCAGCAGCCGTTCGCCCAAGGTGTCTTGGGCCCAGGCCGCCGCGTAGGGGACGGTCTTTTCCATTTCCTGGACCAGGTTCTGCAATATGGGTTCGATATCTTTTATACTTTTCATACGTTAACTCTCTCAGGGTAAGGAAGGGTCCAAAATCCGTCCGGGTGGGGAGACTTTTTCCTTGCCCCAACCTGCGGCTCCGGACACAATACATATATTTCTAAAATGAGATTGCCATCCGGTCTGCCGGACTTTTTACTAAAATAACCATCACCGGCGGGGGCGTGCCCCCGGCTCGAAAAAAGGAAACCCTATGTCCCAGGCTTGCATTTTCTGTCAGATCGCGTCTGGCCAAGCCCCAGCCGAACGCCTGCTGGAAACCGACCGGGTGTTGGCTTTTTTGGATATTGCCCCGGTTCACTATGGCCACGCCCTGGTAATCCCAAAACAGCATTTTGAGACCTTCCTGGATCTGCCCGACGATCTATGGTTGGAAATGGGTCAGGTAAGCCGCCGCCTGGCCCTTGCATTGCAAAAAAAGTTATCTGCCCGGGGTTTTAATCTGGGCATGAACAATTATGCCGCCGCCGGGCAGGTGGTCCCCCACGCCCATCTGCACGTCATCCCCCGGTATGTTGATGACGGCCTCCACTTATTTCCCCAGGGTTTTTATCAAGGGCAGGACATGGCCAGTGTCGGTCGCCAGTTGCGGGAGGTTTTAGCCAGCCTTTGACCATAACAACTCATTTAACCTTTGGGTTTCAACACTTACCGGCAGTGCTTGCCCGTCCAGGGAGGATACCGGTAGCAATCCCATGAGGGAGTTGGCCAGCCAAACGCTTTGGGCCAGGAGCAAGCGGGCCACAGTCACCGGTTCAGCCGTTAAGGCAATACCCCTCTGGCCTAAAGCCTCTCGCAACACGGCCACAGTAACGCTGGGTAAGGCGTTGTCAGACAAGGGGGTAAAGAAGGTCGCATCCTCCTGCCCCAGTATTCCTGCGGTAGATCCTTCTGAAACCGCGCCGTCGGCCTCCAGGATGAGCCCTTCCCGACCTCCCCGGTCCACCGCATACTGTCGCGCTGCCAGGCAGAAAAGGTAATTCAGGCTCTTGTGTCTACTCAAAAAGCTGGCTCGGCGCTCCGGAAAACTCACCACCGGCCAGCCGGTGCGATATTCCTCGGCTGGGGGCGGTTCATACTGCCGGGCATAGATAATGATGGTCGGCTGGTCGGTCGCCGGCAACCCCAGAGCGGCAATTTCTCCCCTGGTGATCAGAATCTTCACCGCGGCCAAACCGCGTCCTAAACCATTTCGCTGCAGTAATTCCCGAATCTGATTTTCCCACGGAAAATCCGGCGGTAAGGCCAGATTTAGCACCGCCGCCGATTGCGCCAGCCGCGCCAGATGTTGCCGCAGCCAAAAAGGCCGCCCGGTTTCAGCCCGGATGGTTTCGAACAGGCCGTCCCCATAAAGCAGTCCCCGGTCCTGCACCGACACCGTTGCCTGAGATGCGGGCAGAAATTTGCCGTTCACAAAGACTTCCATGGTTCACCTCTGAAAGCGCAGCAGCGGCCGAATAGAAGGGGCGGCTGTCCGCCATTACCAGTCTAATGCATTCAACTGCAGAGTGATGGGCTTGGCATCGGCGCACGGACCAGAAAACTGAATTGGTCCAGGAAAACGGTAATGGTCCTCGATGGCCCATTTTCCTCTCTCCTGGGCTAACGTTTTGAAGGCGGTGCTGTCCAAGCCCACCTTTTGTTTGGCAATGACCAACTCCAGGCGCCCCTTGCGTTCTTCCAGATGCATCAAGGGAGCCAGCGGGATGCCGATGGGCTGCCAGTACCGGGAGCGGTTTATGCAAGTCTTTGATGGCCGCCATGTAACCGGTGCAACCGTGGGCCAACAAGCTAAAGGCGGTCACTCCCAGGTTGTAGCCGAAATCACAATCGAATTTGGTGGGAAAGGTGCCCCGGCCGTCGTAGCCGTAATAATGATTCTGATTCTTGAACGTCCCCTTATAAATGCCTTTGCCTCGCTGCTTGCGCAGGTAAGTGGACACCATGTCCAGCAGAATCCGTTCGGTGCGCACCTGGGCAAACTGAAAATTCCCGTGGCTGTCCCTGGGGAGCAGCAGGCCTTTTTGGAGTTCCGTGGGCAACCCTAAAAATACCCGGCTGTCGTAGTCCCGCCAGATGTCGTGGTTGTCGACGAGCTGCACCTGATCCTCGAAGGGCAGCTTGTGGAAAGACTCCTCATGCCAGGCTTCTTTGTCGTAGCTGGCGATGATGTAGCTGATCTTGATGATCAACGTATTTATTTCATAGATGAATTCTAAAATGCCCTCGGGAATCAGAATGGTACCGTAGTTCATGCCCCGTTGGGCCCGGTCCACGACAACATCGGCGATGAGGCGCACCACGTTGTGGATGGTGAGGTCTTTGTCTTCGATCTCCTCGCCGATCAGGATGACGTTGGGATGGGTCTGGAGGGCCACTTCCAGGGCGATGTGGCTGGCGCTGCGCCCCATAAGGCGGTTGAAATGCCAGTATTTCAAATCGGATTTGCAGTCGGAGTTCAGGTTCCCCACCTCCGTGGCAAAGCTCATGCAGGCTGAATGGTAGCCGAAAGGAACCTGGAGCAAGCCCGGCACCTGCAAATCTCCATCGATGGTTTTGGGGATGCCGATGACCTGGACGCCGATATCCCGCATATTCTCAGCTAAAAAGGCGGCGTTGGTATTAGAGTCGTCACCTCCCACTACGACAAGGCCGTCCAGTTCCAGATTAGAGCAGGTCTGGCGGCATTGGCCCATTTTATCGGTATTGTCAATCTTGTCCCGCCCGGTGCCCAACATATGGAACCCGCCGGAATTTTTATATTCCCCGATTATCTCTCCGGTGATTTCTTTGTGCTTATTGGTAATGATGCCTTTGGGTCCGGCCAGAAAGCCGATGAGGGCATTGTCGGGATGGGCTCGTTTGGCCGCTTCGAACACTCCGGCGATAACATTGTGGCCTCCCGGCGCCGGCCCGCCCGAGAGGACAATGCCGAGGCGGCGGGGATGTTCCTGCATCGCGTCGCCAGGAATGATCTGAAGCAGTTTGTTTTCACTGACAAACGGCAACTGCTCCCGGGCCGCTTTCAACACCTCCAGGGAATACCCCTCCAGGGGGCGCACACCCCCCACCCCTTGTTGAAATACTGGCAGCAGCGGCGGCTGGTAAGCCATGCGCTCCAACCGAATGGGGCTGTCATTGCGCAATAACTCGGCAATCAAGGATTGGGGGTCTTGGGGGGGGGTATTTTTTGGTTCCATGGAGGGATCTCCTTTGAATCTTATTGGATCTTCTCATCGTTTGCTATTATAACCACATATGGCCTGATTTTTTCAAGGATTTTCGGACCCATGCCTGTTACTTTCAGCAAATCTTCGCTATTCTTAAACCGCCCCTGTTCCTCTCGAAACTCAACAATCCGTCTGGCCAGCACCGGCCCAATGCCGGGAATGGCTTCCAGGTCCGTGGTAGTGGCCTGGTTGGGGTCCAGGGCCAACCCCAGGGTCAAGAGCTCCTGGCCGGACAGGCGCTCCAGGGTAACGGCTCGGTCTGACGAAATAATAATCTTAGTGCCACTGTGTAATGGTTGCGAGGCATTTGGAAGGATCCCCCGGCCCCCTGCCGCCTCCCAGACCTCCTGGAGAGTGGGGGGGGACAAAAAGACATGAAAACCGGGACGGGGTAGGTCGCCGGTAATTTCGATGAAGTATTTCTGTTGGGGTGAGGTGAGGGCAGGGGAGGGGTGCCAGACCAAACCGGCCCGCCAGGCCCAGAGCCCGGCCAGGCACAGCCCTAAGACCAGGATGATGAGCTGCTGCGTCCGGTATGGTGGGGCAATTTGAGAAGACCGTGGTTCGCTGGTCATAGCCTTCTGCCAAGGTAGGTAGGGGCGGTTCGCGCCCCGCCCCTACCTCATGGAAATATTGAAGTTGTTGACGATCCAGCCAGCCTATTTCTTACCGCCCGCCTCAGAAGTCGAATGCTCGTCTTTATAGAGTTTAAAATTGATGCCGTCCACCAGGGCCTGCCAGGAGGCGTCGATGATATCATGGGAGACGCCGACGGTGCCCCAGCGGTCATGGCCGTCCCGGGATTCGATGAGCACCCGGACCTTGGCGGCGGTGCTGCCGGTCGTGCCGGGCAGGACCCGAACTTTGTAGTCGTCCAGCCGCATTTCCACCAGCCGGGGATAGAAGCGGATGAGGGCCTTTAGCAAGGCGTTGTACAGGGCGTCCACCGGGCCGTTGCCCAGGGAAGCGGTGTGTACTTCGTTCAGGCCCACCCGCACCCGCAGCGTTGCCTCCGGCACCGGTGGCTCAATTTCTCCCACTTTTTGATCCACCACGCGGTAACCGAGCGTGCGGAAAAAATCTGTGCCTTTTCCCAGAGTGGCAAACATCAAAAGTTTCAAGGAGCCATCCGCCTCCTCGAAAGTATAGCCTTGGGACTCCAACTCCTTGACCTTGCTTAAAATGGTCTGTAGGGCATCATTTTCTTTCAGTTGATGCCGATCCTGAGTCAATTCCTTGATCTTTTCCGCCGCGTCCCGGACGGCCTCGTCATGATCCCCCGGTTTTAGGCCCAAAGCCTGGGCCAGGATAAAAATATTGCTTTTGCCCGACAGGTCGGATACCGGAATGTTCCGGTAGTTGCCCACTTGCTCGGGCCGGATGTGTTCATAGGCCAGGGGGTTGAGCTTCACCGCGGCGGCGTGCACCCCGCCCTTGTGGGCAAAGGCGCTCCGACCCACGTACGGCTGGTAGCGGTGAGGGTTGATGTTGGCGATTTCATAGACAAACCGGGACAACTCCGTCAACCGCCGCAGATTGTCGTCACTGATGCAGTCCAGACCCAGTTTGAGTTTGATGCTGGGGATGATGGAGCAAAGGTTGGCATTGCCGCAACGCTCCCCGAACCCGTTTATGGTGCCTTGCACCTGCGTGGCCCCCAATTCCACGGCAGCCAGGCTGTTGGCCACTCCCATTTCGGCGTCGTTATGGGCGTGAATACCTATCGGGGCCTGGGGGAGATGTTTTTGGACCGCTTTGACAATTTCCACCACCTTGGAGGTGATGGTGCCGCCATTGGTCTCGCACAGTACCAGGCAATCCGCCCCTCCGGCCAGGGCAGCCTCCAGGGTCTTTAAAGCATAGTCGGGATCTGACTGGAAGCCGTCGAAGAAATGTTCGGCGTCGTAGAACAACTCCTGGACATGAGGTTTGAGATACCGCAGAGAATGAGTGATCAACTCCAGGTTCCGCTCCAGGGTGGTGCGCAGCACCTCTTTGACGTGCAGATCCCAGGATTTGCCGAAAATGGTAACTACCGGGGCTTTGCTGATCAGCAGTTCCTGGAAAATGGGGTCCGACTCCGGCGGCCGGTCCTTGTGGTGCGTGCTGCCAAACGCAGCGATGCGGCTGTGACTTAGATTGTAATTGTGGATCTCGGTGAAAAAATCTCTATCCCGAGGATTGGCCCCCGGCCAGCCGCCTTCGATATAATGAATACCGATCTGCGACAGTTTTTCGGCGATACGGATCTTGTCCGCCAACGATAAACTGAAATATTCGGCCTGAGTGCCATCCCTTAACGTGGTGTCATAGATCTTTACCAGCCGCATAACCGTTTCCTTTAGGTTAATACCCCCCGGGGGCGGGCCACTTCCAGGCCAAAGGCATCATGAAGCGTTCTCACCGCCAGTTCCGTGTATTTTTCATTGATAACGCAGGAGACCTTGATTTCCGAGGTGCTGATCATCATGATATTGATATTTTCTGCCGCCAGCGAGGAGAACATCCTGGCCGCGACGCCGGCGTTGTTGCGCATGCCCACACCCACGATGGAAACCTTGGCGATGTGTTCATCGCTGCTGATCTGACCGCCGCCTAATTCATCCACCAGGGGCCGGACAATGTCCAGGGTGTTTTTCAAATCGGCCTTGGGCACGGTGAAGGTGATGTCTGCCAGCCCATCCAGACTGGTGTTCTGAATAATCATGTCCACGATGATATTGGCTGTCCCAATCTGGTTAAACAACCGGGAGGCGATACCCGGCTTGTCCGGCAGGCGGCTGAGGGTCACCCGGGCGTCGTTCTTGCTGTAAGCCACCCCCGATACCAAAATGTCTTCCATATCTTTATCCTCCTTCGTCACCAGGGTGCCGGGATGATCATTAAAGCTCGTCCGCACGCACAGCGGCACATCATAACGTTTGGCAAAACCCACGGAGCGGATCTCCAGGACTTTAGCCCCCAACGACGACATCTCCAACATTTCGTCATACGATATCTTATCTAATTTCCGGGCCTTAGGGCAGATACGGGGGTCGGTGGTAAAGACTCCCTCCACGTCGGTATAGATTTCGCACAAATCAGCCTTCAAAGATGCGGCGATGGCCACGGCCGTGGTGTCGGAGCCGCCCCGGCCCAGCGTCGTAATGTTACCCACTTCATCTACGCCCTGAAACCCGGCTACTATGACGATGCGCCCTTTTTTCAATTCCTCCCGGATGCGGGCCGTGTCAATGCCCACAATGCGGGCTTTGCCGTACGACCGGTCGGTATAGATCCGGGCTTGGTGCGACAGCAGCGAGGTGGCTGGAATGCCCTGGGCTTTGAGGTAAATGGAGAATAATGACACGGTCACCTGTTCGCCGGTGGCCATGAGTACATCCAACTCCCGGGGGTCGGGGTAATCATCCAGTTCTTTGCCCAACTTGATCAGCCGGTCGGTTTCGCCGGACATGGCGGAGAGCACCACCACCATCTTGTTGCCCTGGTGCCACCCCTTGATCACCCGGTTCGCCACATTGGCAATACGATCCGGATTGGCCACAGAAGTGCCGCCGTATTTTTGTACAATTAAGGCCATTGCTCCAATATCTCCCTATACCACCAATTCAATTTAACATACCATAAACTTAAATTTTAACCTATTGATCAGAAAAAGTCCCAATTTTTTCATGATAAATAATGTTGCCAACCGCAATAATTATTCCAATCTCAGGTGCTCTGCCCTCTGGTCAACCGGTTTTATCGCTTGGCGCCAAAACCCCGTGCTCTCGCGTCCAGGCCTCCCCGGTTTCATCAAGGTAAACGATGAGAAAGTATTCGCAACACGGGCAGTTCACAATATTAAAACCTCTGGTCACCGTTACGAAGTCTTCCTCGCCGCAACAGGGGCAGACCATAAATTCTTCTTTAGTCAAAATATCCATACGAGGGAATTATTGTTTGAGACTCTGATAACCCAATTTTGTCATCCTGAGCGAAGCGAAGGATCTAGATTATTCGGTCAGCATTCTCCCTTTTAAAGGGCATTCCTCTCTTGCCGGGTTTTAACTCGAAACTCCAAACGAAAACTCAAAGCAAATGATGCTCCGCCATGCTGTAATAACCCTGCTTGGCGATAATCAGATGGTCATGAACCGTAATCGCTAAAGGCTGCGCGGCCTGGATAATGGCCCGGGTCAACTCCCGGTCGGCCGTGGAAGGGGTAAGCTTGCCGCTCGGGTGGTTGTGCACCAGAATCATCCCCGTGGCTTTGTGCTTCAGGGCCGCCTCCAGGACTTTCCGGGGATAGACCACCGTCTGATCCACGGTGCCCTCCTGAATCGTCTCCTCGGCGATAATCTCGTTTTGGGAATTCAAAAAAATCACCCGGAATTGCTCATCTCTTAATCCCCCCATGGAAGTCCGGCAGTAGTCCACCAACACTGGCAGCGAGGGTATACTCTGGCGCTTGATGACCTCCTCTTTGAGGTAGTACTCGGCGCAGGCCTTAACCAAACTAATCAAGGTCGCCGAATATTCTCCCAGGCCCTTGACCTTCACCAGTTCGTTGTGGGAAGCGTCCAAAACTCCGGCAAAAGAGCGGAAATGTGACAGTAAGTCTTTCGCCAAAGGTTTTACATCCTGCATGGGGATGGCAAAGGTCAGCAACAATTCCAGAAGTTCATAATCATGCAGACTTTCAGGGCCGACTTGAAGGAAACGAGCCCGGAGACGGTCACGGTGGCCCGCATAATGAGGCGGCGCCGGTTTTCCCGATTTCATACAGGTATATAATCTTTTTCTGTGATCTTTGTCAATCAGCACCCGTTGACCCAAAGAGGGAGAATTTAAAAACCCCCTTTTTATGGGGGGAGTGAGAGTCAGTATCGTCAGGGCCGGCAATTCTTTTAACTTTCAGGTAATGTCAAGACCCTCATTTACCCTTCCAGTCCTCTAGTCCGACACCGGCGCATCCTTCAGGGATTCCAGGTGATCCTCCATATCCTCGGGCATATCCTTCCCTTTGGGTGCTTGATGCCTGATCTGCTTGACAAACTCTGGATCATCCAATTCGTGGTGCTCCGGGACCACCGACAGCAGGTAGGTATTATCGGATTTACGCTTATCAAAGCGGTGCACCACCAGTTCCACTTCTTCCCATTCCTGGGTGGCGGCCAGAATGGCCCGGGCCAGATGCAGGGCCTCCTCCCGGGAGAGTTTGACGCCCATGGTCTCTAAATCTTTATAAGCGGCTTCTTTCTCCGTGGGAAATATCTGCAGGCAGCGGACATGCGTGTCGATGGTGAGGCTGGTCAGTAGTTTTTTGGGCATTTGCTTAACCTCCTTCCTTCCGGAAGTCATATGCAGGGCGGGTATTACCCCGCCCCTCAAGCTATCGATGAAATTACAGCGCTTTGGTTACCGACTTGCCCTTTTCCTTGATGACCGCATGCGCCGCCGCCATCCGGGCGATGGGAATGCGCAGGGGCGAACAGGAAACATAGTTCAGTCCCACCTGGTGGCAGAACTCGATGGCCTGGGGTTGGCCGCCGTGCTCGCCGCAGATGCCCACTTTGAGATTGGGCCGGGTCTGACGGCCTTCCTGGACCGCCAGTTGCATCAGCCGCCCTACTCCCATGAGGTCAAGGATTTCAAAGGGGTTATCCCTGAGGATGCCCTCAGTGTTGTAGATGGGCAGGAACTTGTTCTCCGCGTCTTCCCGGGAGAAGGAGAAGGTGGCCTGGGACAAGTCGTTGGTGCCGAACGAGAAAAATTCGGCAATTTCGGCGATCCGGCCCGCCCGCAGACAGGCCCGCACCACTTCCATCATGGTGCCGAACTTGTACGGGATCTTGACGTTGTAACGCTTCTCCACCTCACCGTGGAGGCGCACGGCCCGCTCTTGCGCCCACTCCAGCTCCTTGGCGGTGCAGACCTGGGGAATCATCACTTCGGCCCGGGCGTCAATTTTATCCCGCAAGGCCAGGGCCGTGGCCTCGAAAATGGCCTGAAGCTGCATATCATAGATTTCCGGGAAGGAGATGCCGCAGCGGATCCCCCGGTTCCCCAGCATGGGGTTGACTTCGGTGAGCACCCGGACCCGGCGCAGCACTTCCTCCTTCTGCTTCAACAGCTTCTGGTCCAGCTTCTTGGTCTTATACTCGCTGAACTCCCGGGTCATAGTCTCGATGCTGGGCATCAGTTTATACAGCTCCGGGTCGATCATCAGGGCCGTTCCCGGCAGTTGTTCGAGAGAGTACATGACCTGGCTGAATTCCTTCAACCTGCTGATATCATTAAGTAGTTCCTCGATGGTGGGCAGGAATTCATGCAGCGGCGGATCCAGGAGGCGGATGGTGACCGGCAAGCCCGCCATGGCTTTGAAAATATCATAGAAGTCCTGGCGCTGCAGGGGCAGGAGCTTGTCACACCACCGCTTCCGTTCGTCCGGGGTGTCCGCCAGAATCATGCTGCGCACCAGGGGCAGACGGTCGCCTTCGTTGAACATCCGTTCGGTGCGGCACAGGCCGATGCCCTTGGCCCCGTGTTCCCGGGCCTTGGCGGCCATATCCGGGGTATCGGCGTTGGCCCACACCTCTAACCGGGCGATCTTGTCGGCCCACTTCAACAGCACCACCAGATCATCGCTGACCTTGGGGTCCACCATGGGTACCGCACCGAGATACACCGCGCCGGCGCCGCCGTCGATGGTGACGATATCGCCTTCCTTAATAGTATGTTGACCGAAACGGGCCTCTTTGAGTTCGTAGTTGATATCCATGCCTTCCGCCCCGGAGACGCAGGGCTTGCCCATGCCCCGGGCCACCACCGCGGCGTGGGAGGTCTTGCCGCCCCGGCTGGTGAGGATGCCCTGGGCCACAAAGAAGCCATGAATATCTTCCGGCTTGGTTTCGATGCGGGTCAGAATGATTTTTTCCCCTTCATTGCCCAAACGTTCAGCCCGGTCCGCGTCAAAGACCACTTTGCCCACCGCGGCGCCGGGGGAGGCGGCGATACCCACGGCAATGGGCTCCACTTTGGCATCCGGGTCGATGCGGCGATGTAGGAATTGTTCCAGAAAATCCGGCGGAATTCTGAGCAGCGCTTCTTCCTCGTTAATCAGGCCTTCCTTCACCAACTCCACTGAGGTTTTGCACAAAGCCCAGGCGTTCATTTTGCCGTTGCGGGTCTGCAGCATGTAGAGCTTGCCCCGCTCGATGGTGAACTCAAAATCCTGCACTTCATGATAGTGTTGCTCCAGGGTATGCCGCAATTGCTCGAGCTGCTTGTAAATCTCCGGCATGTCGGTGCGCAGCTCTCGCAGGGGCCGGGGGGTCCGGATACCGGCCACCACGTCCTCACCCTGGGCATTCACCAGATAATCGCCATACAGAGTATTCTCGCCGGTGCCCGGGTCCCGGGTGAAGCCTACGCCGGTGGCCGAGTCCGTTCCCATGTTGCCAAAAACCATGGTGCAGATATTCACCGCAGTGCCATAGGCCAGATCCGGGGTGATGTTGAACTGCCGCCGGTAGTCCACGGCCCGCTTTCCGGCCCAGGACTTGAAGACCCCTTCCACCGACATCACCAACTGGGCCCAGGGATCCTGGGGGAAAACTTTGCCCGTCTGCTTCTTGATCAGTTCCTTGAACCGGTCACAGACTTCGGCCAAAGCCTTGGCGTTGAGTTCCGTGTCCACATGGGCGTGATATTTTTCTTTGATCTCTTCAAAAATCTTGTCAAAATGCTCATCCTGCACGCCCAGGCCGATCTTGCCGAACAGTTGCAGAAACCGGCGGTAGGCATCATACACAAACCGATCGTTCTGGGTCAGGCCGATAAATCCCTTGACAGTCTCATCGTTCAATCCCAAGTTCAGGATGGTGTCCATCATGCCTGGCATGGACAACGCCGAACCGGAGCGCACTGAAACCAGAAGGGGGTTTTCCGGGTTGCCGAAGCCCTTGCCCGTCTTTTTCTCCAGGGCCTCCAGATATTCGTGCACTTCGTCCATAAGCCCTTCGGGAAACTGGCCGCCCGACTCCAGATAGTCCACGTTGGCTTTGGTGGTGATAACAAATCCCGGGGGCACCGGGAGTCCGATCTGCGTCATGGTGCACAGGCCGGCCCCTTTGCCGCCCAACAAATGTTTATTTTTCCCGTCTCCCTCTTCAAATGCGTAACAGTAACGCTCTGGTGCCATGGATTCTCCTCCCTTGTGAAAAAATAGCCGTTTCCTGCTGCTCGGTCACGGAATCTTGAGTTTGCTAAAAGGTAAGGTTAAAAATAATATAATTCACAAGAAAAATCTACCAGATATTTAACATCGGCCTAGGAAAACGGCTTTAGCCGCCCGTCCGTACGGAAGCCTAGGTCTACCCGACCCTGGCCTTTCAAATATTTTTTCCCAATAATTATGGTAATTAGTCACGGTTGGTTTATAATTGTATTAATTTTGCTGCCAGTTTTATAATCGCCATCAATTGAACCAATAATTTTCTAACGTATCTTGCACACGTGTGAGGGTTTTGGATTTCATGAACGCCAAGTTTAGCCTGGAGCAGAACTCGGGGAGTTCTGGCTGGAAAGCAATCATCCTGGCCGGCGGTTCCGGCACGCGTCTCCACCCCATAACCAGAGAGGTCTGCAAGCAGCTTTTGCCGATCTATGATAAACCCATGATTTACTACCCTCTCTCAGTCCTGATGCTGGCCGGCCTCAGGGAAGTTCTGATTATATCTACACCACAGGATCTGGGCAGGTTTAAGAATCTTCTGCGGGATGGCTCCCAATTAGGTTTGAAAATTTCCTATAAAGAACAACCCCGGCCGGAAGGCTTGGCTCAGGCATTTACCCTGGGGGAGGAATTCATCGGCCCGGATAAGGTCTGCCTGATCCTGGGGGATAACATCTTTTATGGTCATGGTTTGCAAAAAATTCTTCAGCAAGCCATGCAGTTTGAAACCGGGGGAGTAATATTTGGCTACTGGGTCCAGGATCCCCAAAGGTACGGCGTCGTTGAATTTGACAGTTCGGGCGTGGCACTCAGTATCGAAGAAAAACCTTCCCGGCCCAAGTCTCATTATGCCGTTCCGGGCCTCTATTTCTATGACAACGAGGTCGTTAAGATTGCCTCCCAGTTGCAGCCTTCAGCCCGGGGGGAACTGGAGATCACCGACGTTAATAACGTTTACCTCCATCGAGGCCTGATGCGGGTGGAAATTCTGGGCCGAGGTCTGGCCTGGCTGGACACCGGCACCCCGGAATCTCTATTGGACGCTTCTGCCTTCGTGGCTACCGTGGAGAAACGCCAAGGTCTGAAAGTGGCCTGCCTTGAAGAGGTGGCCTATCGCATGGGCTTTATTGACGCCGACCAGGTCCGGAGCCTGGCTCAGGAGTATAATAATAACGATTACGCCAAGTATCTTCTCAGAATAATTGATGGGATGATCTTGGGATGAACCTCCCGGCGCCTCCCGCCAAAATGCTAGATGCCGGTGGGGCGGGCCTCCGTGCCCGCCCAAAGTCAGAAATGTAGAGCGGGAAAGCGAAGCGCCTCCCGCCTTCGGCAACGAATATCTCTCAGAAAATTATATGATAAGGGTCCCACAGAAAAGAAATCCAGCCGGCTAAGAGCATATTTCCTTCCACCAAACCTTCCAGCAGCAGCCCGGACTCCAAATACCCCCGCCGGTACAGGGTCAGAT
This sequence comes from uncultured delta proteobacterium, assembly GCA_963780995.1. Lineage (GTDB taxonomy): Bacteria > Desulfobacterota > Desulfobaccia > Desulfobaccales > Desulfobaccaceae > Desulfobacca. Next base: position 12,882 of record CAWAEI010000014.1, on the reverse strand, counting down.
AGCCCAAGGCGTAGACGCCGCAGCCCAGCAGGGCATAGCCCAGGGTGGGCAGCAATCCCAGATACGTGGCGCCTGCCATGCTGAGCATTAACACCAGGGTCAGAATATATAATAATTTTAAGGTAGTCTCTTTTCCCAAGGCCACGGCCAGGGTTTCCTTGCCGACGATGCGGTCGCCTTCCAGGGCCTGAATTTCAAATACGCCTGACCGGATGAAGACCAGACCGGCCACAAACAGGAAGGCAAAGGCTGTGGACGGGGTGAGATGGCGTTCGGAACAGATTACTGGAATCAACACGGCCAGGACCCCCCAGGCCGCGGAGGTGAACATGGCTTTGGAGCCCGGAATTTCCTTTAAGCGATGGAATTTTAGGAGCGAGGCCAGGCGTGGCGGGAAAATGTTAATGGTATAGATCAGCCCTAACACACTCATGAAAAGAATGAACACAAAGGCCACGGGCGTCAGGGCCAGGCCGATGAGCAGGGCCAGGAGGCCGGAGATAACGCCGGAAACGAGGAGAAAGCGGCGATGCCGGCCATAGAACCTGGTTTGGACCGGATCATTGAGTTTGCTGGCGGTGTCGGTAAAATTATTCAAGATATGCATGGCGTAGATATAACAAAAGGCCACGAAGAAATACCGCCACAGCGGCTCCACGTCTTGCAGTAACGAGGAGGTGTAGCTCAAACAGCCGGCTCCCAGGGCCACATATAAATTGGACTTTACCAGGAACCGCCAGAGGTGCTGCCAAAGCTGAGCCATGGAGCCGTGCCGGTAAGCCCAGTCGTGCTTGAGCATGGACACCACGTTGCTGATCAGCCAATGGGGGGTGGAGGCGCCGGCCGTGACTCCCACGGTGTTATAACGCCGCATTTCCTCCATGTCCAGTTCCTGTTCCGTTTCCACATGATAGGTAGGCACGCCGGTGGCCTGGGCGATTTCCACCAGACGTTGGGTATTGCCGCTGCTGCGGCCGCCGACCACCACCACCGCTTCAACTTCACCGGCTAACTCTTGGATGTCCGCCTGGCGGCTGGCCGTGGCATCGCAAATAGTATTATATACTTTGACCTCGGCAAAGCGGGCCTGGATTTCCGCCACCCGGTCGTTGAAAACGTTCTCGCTCTGGGTGGTCTGGGCCACGACAACCACCCGGTCCAGCTCCGGTAGCCGCGCCACCGCCTCGCCAGTCAGCACCACGTGGCCCCGGCCTTCCGTATATCCCATGAGACCCAGTACCTCGGGGTGATCTTCGTCGCCCACAATCACGGTGGCATATCCCTGTTTGGCCCCTTTGCGGATGATGGCCTGCACCTTGGCCACCCGGGGACAGGTGGCGTCGATGATCTGGCAACCCGCGGCTTTTAACTGTTCCTTCTCCTGGAGAGGAATACCGTGAGCTCGGATGACTACCAGGCAGCCGGTATCGGGACGCCCTTTTTTTAAAATCCCGATGCCGCGCTCCTCCAATAACTCCAGCACTTGGGGGTTGTGAATCAACGGCCCATAGGTGTAAATTTTGCCGGGCTTCTGGTTGATGGCGCGTAACACCAGTTCCATGGCCCGTTTCACACCCATGCAGAAGCCCGCGGTGCGGGCCAGGATGACTTTCAAGGTGGTGTTCTCCTGATTACGATCTTTCGAATAGCTTGACAAGTTTTTCCGGCTTCGTCAATATAGTTTCCAGTTTCCGGTTTTTGCTAGGGAGGAGGATTGCATGCCCGAGACCGCGGTCTCATTCAGTCAACTGCTTTGGGGGACTCTGGTCCTGCGCCCGTATGTGTTCATTTTTCTCAGCGTTTATCTCTGGCTGGCGACCTGGCACCTGGGACTGGGGCGAACTTTACTCTACCTGCTGGGCGGCTACAGCGTGGCCTGGCTGTCGGAATTCTCCTCCATTCACACCGGCTTTCCGTACGGCATCTATATTTATATCCCGGCGACCCGGACCCAGGAACTCTGGGTCCGGGGAGTGCCCTTCATGGACTCCCTGTCGTATGTCTTTCTCTCCTATGCCAGTTACAGTCTGGCCTTGCTGCTGCTGGCGGCCCGGCCCCGGCCCACGGCGGCCAAAGCTATGATCCACTCCGGGAAATTTTCCCCGGCCACCGTCATCCTGGCCGCGGTCCTCTTCGTCACCCTGGACATTATCATCGATCCCCTGGCCCTGCGGGGCTACCGCTGGTTTCTGGGGCAGATCTACGGCTACCCCGAGCCGGGGATCTATTTTGGCATTCCGCTCAGCAATTTTGCCGGCTGGCTCCTGGTGGGCCTCATCATGATTGCCCTGTTGCAGCGCCTGGACCGCTGGTCGCCCCGGGCTCCCTGGCTAGCCTGGGGGCAAAGGCGGTTTGCCGGCGCCGCCTATCTGGGGGCCGGTCTCTACCTGGGCGTACTGCTGTTTAACCTCAGTATGACTTTTTATATCGGTGAGACGCTCCTGGGATTAGTCGGCCTCTTCATTTACCTGCCGGTGGCCACCCTGGCCGGGGCTTCCTGGTATCAGATGAGGACTGAATCCTGAGTTCTGGGTAAAAGATTATTGTCTCAACTAGATATAACGATTGCCCAAAGTTAGTTCCCTTTATGTTCCCCTCGCCCCGCTTTCGGGGAGAGGGTTAGGGTGAGGGGTGAATCAGCCAATACTTTTGGCAACTACAATAATTTTTTTCGTAGGGGCACGGCGTGCCGTGCCCTCTGCTGCTAACCATTAGTATCAGCCTCCTGCTGGCTCAGATAATCCAGGATGAGGTTCAGCGCCTGGGCCAGGTTTTGACCGGCCAGGCGGGAGCGGCGCCAGAGATGGACACAATACCCCACCCGCCTGGGATCGGCCCACAAGGCGGGGAGCAGTCGGGAGAGGGGCACACCTTGATATTGGTTAATGAGGTCGGCCAAAAAATCGTCGATTTCCTCCCCGGCGCCGTCGGTGATGGCCCGGACCGCCAGGCAGGGCAGGTTATGGGCTGTGGCCGTGGCCGCGACTTCACTGGTTTCCAGGTCCAGCACCGGCCGGGGCAGGTCGTAGACCTGGGTGGGCAAGGAGGTTTTGACCATCACCTTGGAAGTGGTCACCAGAGTCCCGGCCTCGGCGGCCAGTCCCCGGGCCTGCAGAAGGGCCGTCAGCGCGTCGGGGGAGGCCACCGGTTGGAAATCCACCCGGCTGAGCTGCCGGCCGTCCGGTCCCAGGCGCCAACACTCGGCGGCCAGGAGAATGCCGCCCGGCGGCGGCAGGGCCGTGAGGGCGCCGCCAAAGCCGGCGACTAAGACGAAATCGGCTGCAAACGCGGCCATGGCCCGCTCGGCCAGCAGCCGGGGCGCGGTCCCTCCCATACCGGCCAGGACGGCTACCCCGGCAAAGCCCTTACCTTGAAAAGTCCAGGCTTTTTTCCCCGCTAAAGAGGTCCGGCGGTGGCGGACCGTGCGCAGAAATGGCCGCAGCTCTTCGGGTGATGACATGATCAAGATGGGGCGAATAACGGCAAGGCCTCCAAGGGTCATACTACCAGGAGCATGAAATGGTTTGCTCCTTTTTCCCCTCGCCCCCTGTGGGGGAGAAGGTTAGGGTGAGGGGGAACGTAATCTATGTATCGCTTTTGGTCATATCATTGCTCTGAAAAAGAAAAACCCCGCGGGGCGGGGTTTTTGGCAGTTGACGCGGCCTTTCGGGTTATTCCTTGAGCATGGGCAGGTTGTCGTCCCGGCCCGACTGGGGCTGGACGATTTGGGTCTGGGGCGGTAATTTCCCCACCTGCTTGGCCCGCCGGAAACGCCGGCCTCCCTGAATTAACAGATCGCCGTTCTTATGCAATACGGTTTTATCCTCGAGGATAATCAGGCCATATTTGTTGGATATATCGTTATAATATTGATATTGCATATGTTTTTTGTTTAGCCGGTATTTAAAGAACAAAAAGAAGGCCATGTACAGGGCCACCAGGACGCCCAGTACTGCCAGGGCATAGCTCAAAAAGGTGAAGGTCTGTTGCCCCAGGGAGCTGACCCAGGCCATGATGTGATCCATGTTATAGAGACCCAGGATGGTCACCAGCAACAGGAACAGCAGGGCCAGGTAGGGCAGGCGCCGCATCTGACTGAGAATGGTGCTGAACCGGTCACCGATAACCTCGCTGCCCTCTGCCGCGGGGTCCTCCTCGCCCATGAAATAATTGAAGCCGGTGATCACCACGCCCATCAAAAAGGTGAAGATAATGGGAAAGGCAAAGGCCACAAACATATACTGCTGCCAGGGGAAAGGAGTGTAGACCCGGTGGTATTTGTCATCCGTAGCCCAGAGGGCCACGACGATGAAGATGACAATTTCCAGGATGCCGATGAGCTTGAGGTAGTCAAAGAACAGTTTTTTACGATCGCTTTTGGTAAAATAATCAGCGATTTTAGGCATGACGGACTCCACAAACAATTTTATTCAGCATAAAATATATCAGCCAGACTCCGGGCGGTCAACTTTTTTCCCGGGACCGGTCTCCGGGCGCGCCGGCCTCGGTGAAATGGCGGCGGACCCGTTCCGGCAGCGGCATGGCCCGCCATTCCCGGCTGATGGCCACCATGGTGGCGGTCCCTTCGGCCACCAGATTTTCCCCGCCGGCCGGGAAAAAGCGAAAGTGGAAGATGATGGCCTTGCTCCGCAACTCCTGGACCTTGGTCTCGATTTCCAGCAGGTCGCCATAGCGGCTGGGCCGCAAAAATTTGCCGTGGGCCTCGACGATGGGCAGGCCGAAACCCTCCTTCACATTTCGGAAGGTCTCCGCCGGGGGCAGACCGAGAGAGCGCAGAAATTCCTCGATGGCCCGGTGGCAATAGCGGAAGTAGCTGACAAAATAGACAATGCCGTACGGGTCGGTGTCGCCGAAGCGGACCCGCACCTGACAGCGGTGGCGGTAGGTTTCCCAACTCATAGTCTCACCTCCAGTTAAATTAGCCCGGAGTACGGGCGAGACGCCTGTGCCACCGGGAGTAGCGGTTGGCAAAATCATTTTATCGGCTTTTTTTCCTTACCTCGTTGCTATTTTTAAATGAGAGTAGTTTTGGCAACCATAATATTATAACTTAAATCTATGGAGGATGGTTCCATGCACTCTCCGAAATCTCTGGTTGTTGGCCTGATTGCCTGCTTGTGCCTCAGTTTTTTTGCCCTTGCGGTCCTTCCGGCCCAGGCCGGCCGCGGCCGCCTGGTGGAAGATGGCCTGGAAAGCCCGGCCCTAACGGCCAATCTTCTGGGCGACCCGGCCCGGCGGGCCCTCACCGTGTATTTGCCGCCCCAGTACGACCAGGAACCCCCGCGACGCTTTCCCGTGGTCTATCTGCTGCACGGTTTTAAGGCCAAAAATCGGCTGTGGACCGGCCCGGGGCAGCCGGGCCGGGGCTTGCATCTCCAGGAACTAACTGACGACCTGATCAACCGGGGTGTCATTCAACCTCTGATCATCGTCATGCCCGACGGCTCCAACGCCTACGGCGGCAGTTTTTACCTGAACTCCCCGGTCACCGGCAACTGGGAGGATTTTATCTGCCGGGACCTGGTGGGCCACATCGACCGCACCTACCGCACCATCCCCCAGGCTACGGCCCGGGGTCTGGCCGGGCACTCCATGGGAGGCTACGGCGCCTTTCTCCTGGCCATGCGTCATCCCGACATCTTCCGCGCCGTCTACGCCCTGAGCCCGGCCTGTCTGGTCTTTGCCGAGCACTTTCTGAAACTGCAACGAGCCAACCTGCTGGCGGTGGCCAAACTGACCAGCCGGGAGCAGTTTCCTGATCTGGAATGGCGCGACCAGGTGATCATCGCCGCGGGCGCGGCCGTGGCCCCCAACCCCAAGCGGCCGCCCTGGCTCTGCGATTTCCCCCTCAAAGAGGTGAACGGTGCGCTAGTACTCGATGACGCCATCTGGACGCGCTGGCTGCACAGCGATCCCTACACCCTGCTGGAGCCAAACCAAGCCAACCTGGCCCGCCTCAAACTGGCCTTTGATATGGGCGCCGCCGACCGCATGCTGCCGCAATGCCGCCTGGTGCACCAATCCCTGGACCGGTTGGGTATCCCGCACACCTATGAAGAATATCCGGGCGACCACGCCAGCCACCTCCGGGAACGCCTGCAGGACCGGGTTTTGCCTTTTATGTCGCAAACCTTGCAAAAATAACCCCCCGCCCCGCCGGGGTGGCGTTCGCCTCTGATACCGATTAGCAATCAAATGACAACTTTCATCCTTAGTCCCCTCGCCACCCGCTCGCGGGGGGAGAGGGTTAGGGTGAGGGGGGTAAATAACCCATTGACTGCACCTTGGTATGAGTTGCCTAATTCGCATTTTTCTAATACCATTGTGCCATCAAATGGTGGCCCAGGCTTTCCAGTCGGTGCAGTCCCAGGGGTAATCCCCTGGCTCCAAAATGGGCATTTTGAATGCGACCTGGTATGAATATTAGGGAACATCGTGAAAGGAACGGTCATGCCTAGATTATTTTTAGCTGTACTCTGTTCGGCGGTGCTGGGGATCTTTACCAGTCCGGCCTTCGGCTTCATCGGGGTTAATTATTCGCCCTTCCACTATCCCGGGCAGAGTCCTAATCTTGCTACCCCAATACCCGATAGCCAGATCATTGCCGATCTGCAGACCATCGCCCGGAGATTCGAGATCATCAGAACGTATGGCGTGGACGCCACAACCCGGCTCGACCGCATCGTGCCGCTGGCGAACGCCAACACTCCCAGACTCAAGGTCTGGTTGGGTATCTATGAGAATGGCACCTTTAACGGTGCGGCCAATAAGACCTATCTCGATACCGCTATCAGCCAGGCCAATACCTATCCTAATATTGACGCCGTGGTAGTGGGCAATGAGTGTCTGCCGGGCGACCCTATTGGCAATCCCGTCTCGGTGGCCCAGATGATTGCGGATTTGCAGTATGTCAAAGCCAGAATCACCAATAAAAACATCAAAGTCACCACGTGCCTCACCTACGGCGCCGCCGCCGATAACCGGGGCCAGCAGCTGGCGCCCTATTGTGATGTCATTATGGTCAATATTTATCCATTTTATGGGGGCGTCTCGATCAGCAACAATCAGGCCATCAATAACCTGATCAACGCCTATAAAAACATCTTCATCCCCAAGTACCCCGGCAAAGCCATCGTTATCGGGGAAACCGGCTGGCCCAGTGCGCCCTCCAACCAACCCATCAATCAAGCGGTGCCCGGTTTGGCTAACGAGGCAACCTATATTAAACAGGTACTCGCGGCCGGGTCTAAACTGGGAGATACTTTCCTCTACGCCGCTTTTGACGAGCCGTGGGGTCCTGGCGGCAACGCCTGGGGGCCTTATTGGGGGCTCTGGGATCAGAACCGCGTTGCCAAGTTCAGCTTTGGTTTTGGGGGCATTCTGAGGAGAGATATCAGCGGGGTCATCGATCCGTTGCTGCTGGATTAAGGTGCCGGTGGGAGGCGGCCCCAGACGGCCGGGTTAACCCCCAATCTTTCCTGATGGGGGTAGAGCCGAACTCCGGGCCTATAAAAAATATACCATAATAGCTCCCAGTTCGACCCCAGGCACGTCAAAGGGGATGGCTCCTTCATGTTCGGCCACCTCCAAAACCTTTTCTCTCGCCGCGAACAAGAACTCCGTCTGCGGGTCGATAAACTTCTTTATGAGCCAAGGACAAGCCACCCGGTCCACCTTGACCCGTTCACGGGTTATCCATTTCACTTTGCAATTACCTCTCTTAAAGAATTTTTGGTGCTTCTTCCGGCCCTGAGCGGCCCTCATCCACCCCCAGGACAAACACCGGGATAGCGGCGATGAGGATGGCCCCCATGATCAAAAACGAGGTCAAATAATCGAACCGCGCCAGGAGCAGCCCCGCCAGGATAGGGCCGGAAGCGTGGCCCACGTCGAAGATGGTGCCGAAGGTGCCCATGGCGGCGCCGAAGTTTTTGGCGTGGCAGACGTCTGCCACCAGGGCTGCGGTTGAGGAGGTGACGAAGGCCTCCCCCAACCCGAAAACCAGGGCGGTGCCCATGAGCAAGTAAAATGACGTGAGCAGCGGGATGGCGGCGAACGACCCGGCGCACAGCACCATGCCGATGACGACCAGGGGTTTGCGGCCGTATTTGTCTGAAGTCCGGCCCATGATGGGCTTGGAGAGAATGGTGGTAAGGACCTGGACGCCCCACAAGAGACCGGCCTGAAATTCGTTCAGCCCCGCCACCTTGACGGCATATACCGGCAGAAACGCCTCCAGCGCCCCCACCGTCAGGTTTTGTAAGCCCTCCATGTTGGAGGTGATGACCACCCGCCGGTCGCTGATTACCTCCTTGATGCCGGAGAAGAAACGGCCCAGGCGTTCTTTCAGGGCTCCGGGATGGGGCGCCACGGTTTCCTGGCCTCGCAAGGCAATGAGGCCCAAGAGCAGAGCCGCGGCCCCGGCCAGGCCGCTCATCAGGAAGACCAGGCGGAAGTCGTTGAGCCCCGGGCCGTTGGCCGCAGTCACATACGTGAGCAGAAAGCCGCCCACGGGCGCGCCCACCAGGGTCCCCAGAATGGTCACCGAGGAAAACCAGGAGAGCCATTCACCTTTTTTGGCCCCGGCGATGTCCGCCACCACCGCCATGGCCACCGGGCCGTAAATGGCGGTGGCTAACCCGTGCAGGAAGCGGATAACGATAAGCCAGGAATAGTCCTTGATAACCAGGTAGGTGAAGGGCATGACCGCAAAGACCACCAAGCCCATGAGGAGAGTCTTGCGCCGGCCGATGATGTCGGAGAGCGCGCCGGAAGGCATCTTGAAGAAAATGCCGGTGACTGTGGAGATGCCCACCGCCAAGCCGATGGCCTCGGGCCCGGCCCCCAGGTAGAGGGCAAACAGCGGCAGCACCGGGTTCCGGGCCAGGGCGTAGGAGAAGCGGGCGAAGAAGCCCACGGCGCACAGGGAGTTAAAAGGATTAACAACAGGCATTGTGCGTCACTTGTCCTAATGAAAAAATAGTATTCGTTGAGTTGTAGTTTCAGGGAGGGCTGAAGATCCCGGCCTCAACCCTCCCCCTGAAACTTTAATGCTTCGCCGCCGTGGGCCGGTCGTAATAGATGCTTTTGCCGCTGACACTGACGGGAATGCCCATGGCCACCTCGGCCTTGATGTAGCCCAGGGCCCGGGCCGCGGCGGCCACCCGCTGCTGCACCCGGTTGTCCACGTTCATCAGGGAGGCGGTCTTGGCTGCCGAAGACAGGGCCACGCCGATGTCCATCATCCGCATGATGCAGTGGGGGCCGGTGTAGCCCATCTCCTTCTCCTACATCTGCCGGTTTTGCTCAAACTCCTTGCAGGTGGAAAAGCCGCAGCCGCCGCAGTCGTAGCCGGCCAGATTCGGCTTGGCCAGGCCGATGAGCACCAGGGCCTGGGAGTTCTCGATGTTGGCCGCATCCCGCAGCCAGTAGGCTTCATTGGTGCTCCGGGGAGCATAGTCTTTCATCGCCTGGGCGATCTTCTGCAAATCGTCATCCTGGTCAATAACCACGATTTCCAGGAAATCCTTGCCGCCGGCCTTGGGGGCGGTGCGAGCGGCCACGGCCATGAGATTGGCCACCATAACGGTCATATCTTTCATTTTTATTGTCTCCTTCTAGTGATATTTTGAGGTCATCTGACCTTGTTTCTTACTTCAGAATCAGGGAAAACAGCAGACCGAGCCCCCCGGCGCCCAGCACCACCACGAGCGCCGCGATCTTGGCGTGCCAGCGGTAGAGTAAAACCAGGGAGGCGGCAAAGATACATCAGGGCCGGCAGGTTCACCAGGGCCGCCCGCACCAGGTCGAGGCCGGTAACGGCGATCAAGCCGATGACGCCGGCGGTAACTCCGAGGTTGAAGTTATGGAGCCCGGGGTGGCTGATCAACTTTTCCAAAAAGTTATGGCCCACCAGGGTAAAGGCAAAGGCCGGCAGGAAGATGCCTATGGTTAAGACCAGACCTCCCCAGGGCCCTCCTCCCAAATAACCCACGAAGGTGGCGAAAATAATCAGGGGGGCCGGGATAATCCCGGACAGGGCCAGGCCGTCCAGGAACTGGGCGTTGGTCATCCAGCCACCGGCTTCCACCGCGTCGTGCTGCAAAAAGGGAATGACCGTGTAGGCCCCGCCAAAGGTGAGTAAGCCGGCCCTGAGGCCGGAAAAAAACAGGCTCAGGAGGGAGGGGGTGGCATTGGTGGAAGAAAAGAGGAGCATCAGCACGGAGTTAATGCCGCCCTCCCAGGGGTTCAGGAAATACCACACCGATCCGGCCAGCAGCGCCAGCCCGACAACGCCAGCCAGGAGGTACTGTTCCCGGCGACAGAGCAGATAAGCCAGACCGGCCAAGGGGAGAATCATTAAAAAATGCGCTCCCAACCAACTGCTGGCCGCGGCCACCAGGCCAATGGCCCACAACCAGCGGTCAGCCAGGGCCGGCTGTCCCAGGCGATGCACGGCCCGGACGATGAGGGCGGCTACCGCGGTTTTGGCGCCGAAGAACAGGGCCGCCAAGAGCGGCAACTGGATGCCGTAGGTCACGTAGAACCAGGAGAGGGCAAACATCAGGATAAAGCCGGGCAGCATAAACCCCAGGCCCGCCAGCAAGCCCCCCCAGCGCCCCCGGTTCAACATGCCGAAATAGACGCAGAGCTCGTGGGCCTCAGGTCCCGGCAATACCTGGTAAACCGCCAAGGCCCGGTTGAACTGTTCCGGAGAAGCCCAGCGTTCCTTGGCCACTAACTCCTGGCGGATCATGGCGATCTGAGGAACCGGCCCGCCCCAGGCCAGCAGCCCGAAATGCAGGAAGCGCCAGAACAGCCGGGCATAGGATTCCGGCTTGGGGGAATAAGTCATCTCTGTCATCTGGTCCTTCCTCTGTAAGTTGCGTAGAGTGCGTCAAATAAAAATAAAGCCCGTCCCACCAATTCAAGGTCATCGGGCGTAATGGTGACCAGCCCATCCATCAGATCCTTGAGAGTTTTGGCCTCCTCGTTTACCCCCAAATCTTCCTTAAGGTCGACTGCTCGGACCAGGGAGGCCAAATGGGCCAGCCCCTGATCTTCCAGGCCGAACGTCACGGCTAACACCTCAAAGGTAATCAATCCTTCCCGGTGGGTAAATTCAGCGCCGGCCATGTCGAAGTAAACCAGCTCGGGGTCTTGGCGCATTTTTTCCCTGGGGGAGATGAAGGTAAGACGGGCGTCGGGATCGATAAAGCGCCGGACCAGCCAGAAGGAGGCCAGCCGGTCGATGTAGGGGCGCTTCCGGGTTACCCAGGTCTTCCCCTGGTAGTCTTCCTTCTTTACTAGTGACGTCGGAGTTGACTTGACCGTGGCGCCGGAGAGAATCTGGAGTCGCTCTTCCAGGGAAGCCAGCAGCATGACCGTCCGCTCCCCCTGGCCGGTGGGGAAGAAGTCGATCTCCCGGATGGCCTGGAATTTTCTGGTGAATTTTTTGATGTCGGCTTGGAGTTCTCTGGCCTTTTCCTCCCGGCTCAGGGTTCCGGATTCCAGGTTTTTGGCAAAACTTTGCATTTCCTTTTGCAGCCGGGAATAGTCCTCATCCCTGGCCTTGCTGAATAGAACCTGGATTTCCGTTTCGGTGAGGTTCTCCACCGCCGGGCAGTGGAAGAACACCGCCTCGCCGCCGAGATCTTCCACTTCCCTGGTCAGCCATTGGAGGTGTTCGTAGTTCGTCTCACTAAAGGGGAGGACATAGAGCGAGCTTTTTAATTGCACCGCCCCCACTGCCTGGAGCCGCCGCCAAGCTTTTACCCGGACATTGGGATTCTTCGCCGGAACTGTATAAGAAAAAACGAGCCATATTTTGTTATACATATATCTAATATAAAATATGTATAACAAATGTCAAGAGAGGTAGGCAAGAAATATTCGGGCCAAAATAATAAGTCACCACCGTCGTGGCTATAGAGGACAGGGCCCCGATCACCATGAACAGGACCTTTTCATTGGCGCCGTCCACTTTCAAACACCATTCCTGCTTTACTATTGCCCCTCATCCCTCATTTCGTGACATCTGTCCCACCTGTTCTGTCCTTTTTTCCCCGTATTTAGTATAGCTGATCCCAGATACTATTTTCCTCTTTGGCTTTTTTGGCTATGAGCTGAAAGCTGACAGCCTTTTTAAAGCTTTTAACCGAAAACCGAAAACTGTTTTTTGAAACTGAAAACCGGAGTCTCCCATGAAATGCACCGTCTGCACCCACCCCCAACATCAGGCCATCGACCAGGCCCTCCTGGTCGGCGACGCCACCTACGAGGCCCTCAGCCGGCAATACGGCCCCAGCCTCTCGGCCATCTACCGCCATAAAAAACACCTCGAGACCAAAACTCGCCGGGCCCGGGCCAGGTTGCGGGACAACCTGAGCCTGGGGTTTTTCTGCAAGCTCAATAATTTCCTGGCCCAGATCCAGAACGCCGCCCAGACCGCCGACGCCGAGGGCAACGCCGCCGTCGTCCTCAAGGCCGCCAGCGTCGGGACCCGGATTATTACCTCCCTCGCCAAACAGGAACTGCCCTTGGAGTTGGACATGGTCTACCGCTTCCTGGCCTCGCCCCAGTGGGCCACCCAGGACAGCCTCCTGCCCACCGACCCGCAGATCTTCACCGACAGCCACCAGGCCATCGCCGCCAGCCTGTTCTTCCCCTGCCCCGACCCTCCCCCCCTACCGGCTGCCGAGGACGAAGCTGCACGACGACGACGAAAATGACTGGAATGAACAACCACCGGAGGATGAGGCCGGCCAGGCCGCCGCCATTGCCCAATTATTGCCAAGGCTCGACCTTGGCCCCAGCCCCACTTCACCCTCACTTCCCGAAACTCGGCACTCAGAACTCGAA